>NZ_AYKT01000001.1 GCF_000496575.1 Geobacillus thermodenitrificans subsp. thermodenitrificans DSM 465
GTCAAGTACATTTTGTGGTGAAGAGCCATATTTTTTCAAGACACATTTTAATTCGATTTAACTCATTTTACGTATTTAACTCACTTGTTTTTCCCCTTTCTATTTTGACAGGATGGAGGTCGCTGGTTCGAGCCCAGTCGGAATCACTAAAGTGAAAAGCTTGAAATCCTTGCATGTATCAAGGATTTCAAGCTTTTCGTTTTTTATAGCATTTACTCAAATGACGGTCGTGCCATTTTGGTACCGAAGCATTTTTCGTTTGATTTTGATAGCAGGGCATCGATCTGATTGGATGCTTCCTTTTCAATTAAGATATAAATGGTTAACTATCATGATGTTTTTGAAAAAATAAAGCAGCATCATTTCATATGCTGCTGGTAGGTGATTTATTTGCTATTCACTTCAACGTAAGAAGGAATCGGACAAGCCTCTTGCTTTAAAGAACTGTACTGTGAATGTGGATCAATCTCCACATCTTTTGTGCGCGCTTCAAACCAAGAGGTGATCAACGGCTGTAGAGAAGAATCGATATCTAATAACGTTGTTACGTGAACCGGGTGTGCACGATTGGTCAGTTTTACACTCATGACACCAAACATTCGCTGTAGCAAAGAACGCTCAAATTGCAATTCAAGCAACTTTGCGCGTTTCGTTACGAGTGTTTCTACTGTAAAGGCACCTGAGCGAAGCTGCACATGTGTATCTTCTAACCGAAACGCTGTATGACGGTATTCTCGAATGCGGTTGATATAAGTAAACACCAACACAATCGCACCAAGAATAAAGAAAAGTGGTTTCCAAAATCCAATGGCAGCAACGAGGCTTGCAAAAATAGGCGGCCGAAGCCAAATCAACTTTTTTGCTTTAGGGGATGCATAATGTGTCATACTACGCAGTTGAAATTCTGGCAGCATGATGGCTATTAATTCATGTGCTTTTTCCGTCGGTAAGTACGGGAAAAATTCATTAAGGTTTTGGTCCTCACTCGGCAAAATTTCCCCTGCTGAAATCAGCTTAATGGTTGTCACACCGAGCAACTTTTGATAGCCGTTTTGTTTGTAAATGACCGCTTGTACTTTGTCTTTACGAATGGAAAAGCTTTGTTTAGAAAGCCAGCCTTTTTGTACATAAATGCGTTCATTGTCCATTGAAATGGTATATTGATAGTAGCTATTAAACGTTTTAAAGACGCCGATACCGACAGCTGCGAATACGGCAAGTAAGACGAGCAAGATGAGCAGCCATCCTGAAAGATGAGACATCACCGTATCTACATTAATGTATTTCTCTGGATGTACATCTGACCATATATTTAAGCCAATAGGAATGATGGCTAAAAAACTGAAAGACAAAAGGGACGCTTTCAAAATATCACGAATGGTAGTAGTAAAAAGAACTTGACGTTCAGATACATGGATGGCTTCCCCAACCTGTTTCTCTTGATTCCCATTTCGTAAAACATAATCCTCTATCTTGATGCAATCTGCTTTGCTTACAAATTTCAATGTCACATCGCTAGTCGCTTCACCTGTTTCCATTGTGATCGATTGTACGCCAAATAATCGTTGCAAAACATTTGCCTGCGTTTGCACATTCTCAAATTTTTCGCGCGGTATAAATTGCTCTGATTTAGAAAATAGGCCCTTATGTATATGAATACCATCTTCAGCAAATACCACTTTAGTAAATAATGTCTCATAGATGCGAAACAGGAAACTGAATCCGAAAACCGCAATCGCACCCCATTGCACAATATTCATGAACATAGAGTTACTACCTGCATTTAGGAATAAAATGAACAGTATAAACAGATTGTTTTTGATAAGGTCTAGCATGTCATAGAATAGTTTTAGCTTGGAATAGCGAAACGTCATCTTTCATCAAGCTCCTTTAAACGGGCAAGCTTCGAAATATCATCGCGGAGCTTTATGGCAACTTCTTCCTCAATATGTGGAATGGTAACGCCGCCTTGCATCGTTTTAATTTCAATGGAGCGGACACCATATTTTCGCATAATGATGCCTTGAATCAATTCAATGGATTGTATTTTTGTCATCGGCACTACAACTTCCACTTTTGTCCAAACCCCGCTTTTAATGTATAAAAAATCATCCGTTAGCCCGTATCGAAACGTTTTATAGTATATCGGTGAGCTTACAAAATACGTCCACGGAATACCAATGATAGTAATGATAAACAGGGCGATCCAAACATACCGTAGCCAGTTCCACCAGTTAAAATAATCTGTGGAAAAATAAAGTCCAGTTATAACGACAAGGGAAATGAGTGATGTAATCAGTTCATTTAAATTGCGCACCTTCATCGCTTTAGGTGAGATTTGTTGATACTGTACTTCCATACGGTTCTCTCCTTTAAGTTGGAAAATTATCCATGCAATTTCACTTACGGTAAGTGATAAAAAAAGTTTCGTTTGAATAAGCTGTGATTGAAATTTTTGTAAAACAGCTATTTCGAAAAGTGAGAGATCTTTGAAGGAAATGTTTTGGGCTATGAGATACATTTTTGCTCTTCGCATAGCCCACAGGATATGAGTATGAGATGAAAAACAAACTTCAACAATCGGGCGATTTTTTTGAAGAAAGATGGAATGATATATGACTTTTTTTAGGTTTAGGGAATTTCATTAAAAAATTCAAGGCTCACGTTTTTTCTAAACGTGAGCCTTGAGTCATTCTTCTGTATTTGCATTTTTTCACTTATTCATTCTGCTCGTATCTATTCAATGTGTGTTATTTTAGATTATCATTTAAAACGCTCTCCTCTAACACAGTAAATTTATCACCGTATACCTTGGTAATATGTTTTTCTCCCCATGCACATAAAGAGTCTAAAATCTCTTTTAAACTCCATCCATATTCGCTAAGTTCATATTCCACTTTTGGAGGAACTTGGTTATAAACAATGCGATTAATGATCCCATCTGCTTCTAACTCGCGTAGTTGTTGAGTTAACATTTTTTGTGTAATGCCGGGCATAAGACGTTTTAGCTCACTTGTCCGTTTTTTACCGTGTGTTAGATGGCAAAGGATTACGCATTTCCATTTTCCGCCTATCACTTCTAATGTTGCTTCAACGGGAATATTATACTTCTTTTTTTGCATTTTTCTTCCTCCTAACCGATAGGTACTAAAAAGTATCTATAGTACTTTTAAGTGTCTATATTACTTAAAAGTACGTACTTTCCTGAGTAATTTATATGTATCATAATAACATTTGCCGGCCGGTTTTCACCATCCTCTTTTGTATATCGTTTGTTTGCATAGATGGAAACAATGATTAGGAGGCAAAAAAATGACTTTAGATAAAAAACGAAGTACATTGGCATTGCTGGCATTAGCAGTGAGTGCCTTTGCCATTGGGACAACGGAATTTATTAGTGTAGGACTATTACCACTTATATCTCAAGATTTACACGTTTCTGTTTCAACGGCGGGGTTAACCGTTTCCTTATATGCTTTAGGGGTAACCTTTGGAGCACCGATCCTGACATCTGTGACATCGAATATGTCACGTAAATCGTTATTACTTTGGATTATGATTATTTTTATTATCGGAAATAGCATTGCTGCTAGTGCAACTAGTATTGGTGTGTTGTTAGTCGCTCGTGTGCTTTCGGCTTTTTCACACGGGGTATTTATGTCAATTGGCTCCACGATCGCAGCAAGTTTAGTACCGGAAAATCGCAGAGCTAGTGCTATTTCCATTATGTTCACAGGTCTCACCGTAGCAACTATTACGGGTGTACCTTTTGGCACATTCATTGGGCAGCAATTCGGCTGGAGGATTGCTTTTATATTTATTGTTGTTGTCGGCATTATTGCTTTCATCGCCAACGGTATTCTTGTTCCATCGAATTTACGAAAAGGTGCTCGTACTACATTGGGTGATCAGTTCAAGCTTTTGACAAATGGCCGCTTATTGCTTTTATTTATCATTACGGCTTTAGGATATGGAGGTACGTTTGTTGTCTTTACGTATTTATCTCCACTTCTTCAAGAGATCACGGGATTTCATGAGAAGACAGTTGCTGTCATTCTACTTATCTATGGAGTTGCCATTGCGATTGGTAACGTGATGGGTGGAAAGTTGTCTAATCAAAATCCGATTGGTGCATTATTTTATATGTTTATTGTGCAAGCCATTGTGCTCTGTATCTTAACATTCACAGCTCCATTTAAAGCAGCTGCATTCATTACGATCATCTTAATGGGATTGCTAGCTTTTATGAACGTGCCGGGACTGCAAGTATATGTAGTAATGTTAGCCGAGCGTTTTGTACCGAGTGCAGTAGATGTGGCTTCTGCGATTAATATTGCAGCATTTAACGCTGGAATCGCAATCGGATCGTACCTGGGTGGGGTAATCACCGATTTGCTTGGACTTATTCATACACCGTGGATAGGAGCATTAATGGTTCTAGGAGCTGTGATCTTAACAGATTGGAGTCGAACCCTAGAGCGAAAAGATCAAAAAAGTGTTGCGTAAAATTTAGATAAAGAAGGAAAGACATTCAAAAAAACAACCTTTCAATATACGTTTACAGAATGCGATGACTATCAACTATGCTTGCTTTCTTTGTTGGTATAAATCGGTTTATTAACTAAAAAATATAAAATATTGCTTAGAGGGAGGTGATGGATACTTACATAGACAGCAACACTGTTTAAAACCAATTTCAATTCTTAATCATTAGGAGGTCAAGTTATGGTTGCAAAAAATTTACAAGATACAACTACTTTGCATAACGGTGTAAAAATGCCCTGGTTTGGTATCGGAGTGTTTAAAGTAGAAGAAGGTCCCGAGCTAGTTAATGCTGTCAAAACAGCCATTAAACACGGTTATCGCAGTATTGATACAGCAGCTATTTATGGAAATGAAGTGGGAGTCGGTCAAGGTATTCGTGAAGGGATGAAAGAAACTGGTATTTCTAGAGAAGAGCTATTTGTGACATCGAAAGTTTGGAATACCGATTTAGGATACGAATCTACGATTGCAGCCTATGAAACGAGCTTAACTAAACTTGGTTTAGAGTATCTAGATTTATATCTCATTCACTGGCCTGTAGAAGGTAAGTATAAAGATGCATGGAGAGCATTAGAGACGCTTTATAAAGAAGGACGAGTAAAAGCTATTGGAGTAAGTAATTTTCAAATCCATCATCTTGAAGACTTGATGAAAGACGCAGAAATTAAACCAATGGTGAACCAAGTGGAATACCATCCGCGTTTAACCCAAAAAGAACTTCAGTTGTTTTGTCAGGAACATGGGATTCAGCTAGAAGCTTGGTCTCCATTAATGCAAGGTCAATTACTAAATAATGAGGTTTTACAAGAGATCGCAAATAAGTATAACAAATCTGTTGCCCAAGTCATTTTACGTTGGGACTTACAAAACGGCGTTGTAACCATTCCGAAAACTACAAAAGAACATCGCATTGTTGAAAACGCATCAGTATTTGATTTTGAGTTAACGGAAGAAGATATGAAGAAGATTGATGGTCTGAATCAGAATCATCGAGTCGGTCCAGACCCAGACAATTTTGATTTTTAACATGTTCGCCGAGAAGGACCCATCTCTTAATGGCTCGTAAGGGGGAGAGGCTCATAAACGGAAAAGAAGTACCTTATGGGACTAAAGGAAGCTCAAGACTAGATTAGTATAAAGATTATTACCCCAGTCAGAATCATCAAATGAAATCCCTTGAGTCACAAGGCTGCAAGGGATTGTTTGTTTTTTCAGTGATCTAGTGTAATTTTTAGAGTGATTGAGCAATTATTGCATCCTATTTTTTATATTAAAAAACAAGGGGAGAGTCCTATGCCATTGAAAACAGGGGATGTCATCACCTTCGGCTGGACGTTTCTGGTGACAGCGGCATTCATCATGTCACCCCATATGAACAAGGAAGGCTTGTCGTTCAAGGATTGCTGACGACGACGTTGCCAACGAAGATCGGTGGGGATGATAACATCTTGGCGCGCACGGTGAATGTTGAGTGTTTGCGCCCTTTGTTTACGGGGGATACGATCCGTTGGGATGTGAACATTGAGAAGTCGGGATTTTTTATAGGATATATTGGGAGAGTGAAGAAATTTCGAAGTTGGACTACGATGAACCGAAAGAGGCTCTCTCATTGAAAACTTGCGTTTCTACCTATTACAAAAGGAAAATCACTCATTTGGGCCTAGGAAAGAAAACGACATCTGAACAATCAATTTCTTTGTTGTCATTTGATGGGCTGTTGGTCCCGAGTTGTGGCCTCATGGATGAGGTTAGCAAGTTCACGCTCATGGCCATGATGTCGGTTTGGGAAAACGGATAGATCGCCGTATTTTGCGGGTGAAGTGGTTAGACACCATTTCGCCATAACTTTTTGAACAGATTGTGAAATGTTGAACAAAGTTATTCCGTTTGTCGGAAAAAGGAGTATGATGAAAGTGTAAGGAACATCTTCCAAAATGAGAGGGGAGACATACAATGGTAGTAAAATGGTTGCGTGAACACGTTACAGCATCAGCGTTGATGGTAGTATTGAGGCTGTATTTAGGATATGAGTGGATGGTGGCAGGGTGGGGAAAACTGACGAACGGCTTTGATGCTTCAGGGTTTTTAAAAGGAACGTTGGCGAAGGCCACAGGCGAACATCCAGCTGTGCAAGGCTGGTGGGCAGCCTTTATCGAAAACGTAGCACTGCCGAATGTTGGATTGTTTAACTTCCTCGTGCCATGGGGCGAATTTCTCGTCGGCATCGCACTGATTCTTGGATTGTTTACGACTTTTGCTGCGCTCATGGGAGCGGTCATGAACTTCGCCTTCATGTTCTCGGGCACGACGAGCACGAACCCGCAAATGGTGCTGCTGACCGTCTTCATCCTCGTCGCCGGGGCCAATGCGGGACGATACGGTTTAGATCGTTGGGTGTTGCCTTATCTCCGCCAACGGTGGACGGATAAAATGCATCGTCCGCATCGTCCGGCCGTAGTGCATAAATAACCGCCATCACGCTGCGTAAGCTGTTTCGGATTTCTTCTTTATTCCAACGGCCGCTTCTTCTCCGATATGGAAGGAAGCGGCCGTTCGCTGTAGCAACCAAAATCTATGATCACGATCGCCCTTTTAAATAGAAGGATGGATCATCTTAAGCTGGAAGTGGGACACTTTCAACTTTTAAAAAGCGGGTGGCTTTTTATCCGTTTTGACAAACTCTTTTAGCAGATCGTCAAAATGATATTTATATTATTTTTATAATATATATGTTGTTCGCCTTTGATACTGCTCCCTTCTAGTAAATAAGTTGCGAGAAATTTGAACAAAATAGCAAAATATTTGACAAAAACTTCAGGAAATTTCTTGGCTGCGCTAGAATATGAATATAGGAAAATAAACCATTTTGGGAGGTGGATGTATGCTACATATTGTAGCCTGTATTAAGCAAGTGCCGGATACGAAGGTCGCCAAGATCAACCCGAAGACGAATACGATCGACCGCGCGAGCGCCCCGGCGATTTTAAACCCGTATGATGCGCATGCTGTAGAGGAAGCTGTCCGCTTGAAAAAAAGATATGGCGGCGTCGTTTCCGTCTTGACGATGGGCCCGCCGCCGGCAGTAAAAGCGATTCGAAAGTGCATTGAGCTTGGTGCTGATGAAGGGTATATGATTTCCGACCGCGCGTTTGCCGGGGCGGATACGTTGGCGACGAGCTATGCGCTGGCGAAGGCGTTGGAACAAATCGCGAAACAACGGCCGATTGATTTGATTATTTGTGGAAAAATGACCATCGACGGTGATACAGGCCAAGTGGGGCCAGGCATTGCCCGGCGTTTGGATATTCCGCCGCTCACCGGTGTGAACAAGGTCGTTGAAATTAACAAAGAAAAAGGATATGCGATTGTCCACCGCAAGCTCGAAGATGGTTATGAAGTCGTGAAGTCGACGCTCCCATGTTTATTCACGGTTGAAAAGGAAATTAACGACATCTCCTTTGCACCTTTACCCAACATGATTAAAGCCGCACGATACTACCCGACAATTTGGACCGCAAACGATTTGGAAAACGTTGACCGCAAACAGTTAGGATTAAAAGGTTCCCCGACAATTGTTTCGAAAATATGGACACCACCAAAGCCAAAAGGCGGTGAGATGCTCGAAGGGACGACAGAAGAAAAAGTAGAACAGCTGCTTTCGATCGTGCTTGAGAAAAAAGAGTTGTTTCAATCGTAGCAACGTTCCTGAACCTGCTTGGCTCGCTGCTAGGAGCGAAAAGGAATGTTTGATGTTCACAAGGAGGGGATAAAGTATGAACTTGGCTGATTACCAAGGGATATGGGTCTATATTGAAGTAAAAGACGGAAAGGTAGCCCCTGTTTCCTTGGAATTGCTTGGGGCCGGGCGAAAGCTCGCGGATAAACGCGGCACGGAACTTGGCGGAGTGTTGATTGGAAGCGGTATCAAAGAGCTCGCTCCGACGTTGTTCGCTTATGGGGCCGACGTTGTCTACGTCTATGACGATCCGATTTTTGCCCATTACCGCACAGAACCGTATATGCGCGCATTGCTTCACTGTTGCCAAAAGTATAAGCCGGAAGTGCTGTTATACGGAGCGACGCCGACAGGAAAAGACTTAGCGAGCGCGATTGCCACGGATTTGCCGACTGGATTGACGGCGGATACGACGATTCTTGACATTGAAGAAGACACGGGATTATTGTTGGCAAGCCGACCGGCGTTTGGAGGCAACATTATGGCGACGATTTTATGCAAAAAGTACCGCCCGCAAATGGCGACGGTCCGGCCGAAAGTAATGAAGGCTCTTCCGCCAGATCCGACTCGAACCGGCCGAATCGTTGAAGAGCGGATCGAGCTGCGCGAGGAGGAGATGCGGACGAAAGTGCTTGAAGTCGTAAGGCAAACAGTAAAAAAGGCGCGTATCGATGAAGCGGATATCGTCGTTGCCGGCGGCAAAGGAATGGGCAGCAAAGAAGGATTTCAGCTTATCCATGAGCTGGCGGATGTCCTCGGCGCCGCGGTCGGCGCTAGCCGTGATGTCGTTGAAGCCGGCTGGATCGACCACCATCACCAAGTCGGGCAAACCGGGGTGACGGTGACGCCGAAAATTTATTTCGCCATCGGCATCTCAGGAGCGATTCAACATATTGTCGGCATGCAAAACTCCGAACTGATCATCGCCATCAATAAAGATCCGAACGCGCCCATTTTCCAATCGTGCCATTATGGCATTGTCGGCGATGCGTTGGAGATTGTGCCTTTATTAATCAAACGGTTTAAAGAAGAGATCCCGAAATTAAAAGCATCAGCCGATGCGAAGGAGGAAATCCGCCATGCCTGAAAAATTTGACTGTATCGTCGTCGGAGCGGGTCCGGCCGGAACGGCTTGTGCCTATGAGCTCGCCAAAGCCGGAGTCAACGTATTGTTGCTTGAGCGCGGCGAATATCCAGGATCGAAAAACGTCATGGGCGGCGTGCTCTATCGAAAAATGATGGAAGACATAATCCCTGAGTTTTATAAAGAGGCGCCGCTCGAGCGGCCGATTGTTGAACAGCGGTTTATGTTGATGGATAAAGAGTCAGCGGTGACGTTCAGCTATAAAGGATTGGAGTGGGGACGCGAGCCGTATAACAACTTTACCGTTTTGCGGGCGAAATTTGACCAATGGTTTGCCGAGAAAGCGGTCGAACAAGGAGCGTTGCTTGTTTGTGAAACGGTGGCACTCGAATGCATCGTCGAAAACGGCCGCGTCGTCGGTGTCCGCACTGACCGTCCAGATGGCGAGGTATACGCCGATGTCGTTGTGCTGGCTGATGGCGTCAATTCGCTTTTGGCGAAACAGCTCGGGTTTCATCGCGAATGGCGGCCGGATGAAGTTGCCTTAGCAACAATGGAAATTTTAAAGTTGGACAAAAAAGTGATTGAAGAGCGTTTCAATCTCGAACCAGGGCAAGGATGCACGATCGAACTGCTCGGTGATGCGACGAAAGGCATTTTAGGGACAGGGTTTTTATATACGAATAAAGATACGTTAAGCATCGGCGTCGGCACGCTGCTTTCCGGGCTGATTAAGCATAAGATTAAGCCGTATGAGCTGCTTGAATACGTGAAAAACCATCCAATGATTCGACCGTATCTTCAAGGGAGCGAACCGGTCGAGTATTTGGCGCACTTGATTCCGGAAGGTGGCTATCATTCGATGCCGAAAGTCGTCGGCGACGGCGTGCTTGTCGTCGGTGACGCCGCCCAGCTCGTCAACGCCATTCACCGTGAAGGCTCGAACATGGCGATGACTTCCGGGCGCTTGGCAGCCGAAACGATCATTATGGCCAAAACGTACAACGACTTCTCGGAAAGCATGCTTGACCACTATCGCCTGAAACTGATGGAAAGCTTTATTGTCCAAGACTTGAAGAAGTATAAAGATGCCACCCATCATTTTGATGCGTTCCCGCAATATTTTGAACGCTATATTCCGCTGCTCAACCGGGCGGCTAGCCATATGTTCACCGTCGATGGAGCATCGAAGTGGGAAAAACAGAGAAAAATTTGGCGCGATCTTGGCTCGATGAAAGAAAAACTCAAATTGGCGCGCGATGTGTTTAAGGCATGGGAGGTGATGAAATAATGAGCCATTCGTCAACCATTGAGGAAAAGCAATATTTAGTCCGATTTAATGCCGATACGAAATCACACCTTCACGTCCTTGACCACGACATTTGCCTGACGAAATGTCCGGATAAAATTTGCACGATTTTCTGCCCGGCGGCGGTATATAAATGGGAGGGAACACGGATGCATGTTGGTTATGAAGGATGTCATGAATGCGGCAGCTGCCGCATCGGCTGTCCATATGAAAATATTCGTTGGGAGTATCCGAGAGGCGGCCACGGGATCGTCTTTCGGTTAGGGTGATCGCCATGTTCCAAATCGGGGATTGCGTCGTTTTCGCCCGTGATGGGGCAAGGGGAATCGTGCTTGAAATGAACGATCACTCCTGCCACGTGTTATGGGAAGACCGTTTTGTCAGCTGGGAGAAAAAAGAGCTGTTAACGGTCGATGTTGAGTTGACGAAAAGACAAACAATCCGTGTTTCTTCCGAACATGTTTCCTCTGATGTCAACCACCCGTTGTAAGGGTGGTTTTTTGTGTGCATGGGCAGCCCTCCGTGCTCACTAGGAAAGGTTTGGTTATGAACGGTGCAAAGACAAAATTTCATTGGAAATTGCTGATTTGCGGATGCTGTGTATGACAATCAAGCTGATGAACGGCATCCGTTTGGATCAAGTGATGAAACGGTTTGGGCAATGGGTTCATGCCATAGCGAACGGGAGATCACGCCGTTCGCTTTTTTTAGGTGTAGGGACTATCTTTTGTTATTTTGTTCCTTTGAAGGAAATTATTTTTTTATATTTTGCCGGTAATATATTGGAGGTTTTAACGTTTATATATTCGGGAGTGAAAATGTAACAACTATTTTTTTACAAAAAACCTTTAAATTTCAAATCAGCTTGTAATAAAATGAAAGTGTTCTTTGATAATTCTTTTGTTCTAGCCTTATCTGTTCATTGATTTAGTGAATGATTTCCACTTCACTTGACTTGAAGAGGGCGTTTCTTCGTTTCACGACGAAAGCCGCCTTTCGCCTCTCTGAGCCCTATTTTGGGTCGTCCCAACGGTGAGCATCCGGTGATTCGGAGTTCTTTCGCACCGCGGATATTTTACCTATGGGAGGCTTGGCTTTTTCCGTGAAAATGTGGGTGCGTTGAGCCGCCGTTTTCATGATCGGGTGAAGAACAAAGTTTGCTCATGGAACTTTTCCATGAAACCCCATATATAAAAACATCATACACAGGGCCTTTATCATGTGGGGGGTTGACACTAAATTACATTCATCTTCTGTTGATTGGCCAAACTCTGCCTTTTATGAGCGTAAAGCAACAATCTTCTTTTAGAACGATGATACCAAGGGGGAAGAATCAACATTATGTGCGGCTTTATCGGTTGTGTTCACGATCATCCGCGAATAAGAAATAAAAAATGGAACGAAATGTTTCAACTAATGAACGGTCTTATTACCCATCGCGGTCCTGATGATGAAGGGTATTTTTTTGATGACTACGTGTCTTTCGGGTTTCGACGTTTAAGCATTATCGATTTAGAAGCAGGGCATCAGCCGCTCTCTTACGAAAACGAACGCTACTGGATCATCTTTAACGGGGAAATCTACAACTATATTGAATTGCGGGAAGAACTGTTGGCGAAGGGGCATCAATTCGCGACGCACTCTGATACTGAAGTGATTGTTGCTCTTTATAGCGTGGAAAAAGAAAAAGCAGTCGAAAGGCTGCGCGGGATGTTTGCGTTTGTCATTTGGGACAAGCAAGAGAAATCGGTGTTTGCGGCGCGGGACCCGTTTGGTATTAAGCCATTTTTTTATGCGGAACAAGAGGGTCGCACATTTTTTGCTTCAGAAAAGAAAAGCATTTTGTTTGCGTTGGGGCATGAATCATTGGAGCATGATTCTCTACAACATTATTTAACCTTCCAATACGTCCCTGAGCCATTGACGATGTCGTCTGGCATTTACAAGTTGGAACCAGGGCATTATATCAAGAAAAAAGTTGGGGAACCGCTCACCGTTCACCGTTATTGGAAAGCATCCTTCCAGCCTGTTCGCCAATCGGAAGAGGAGCTTGTGAAACAAATTCGCGAGGCGCTGTTTGATTCGGTGAACGTGCATATGCGCAGCGATGTGCCGGTTGGAGCGTTTTTGTCAGGCGGGATTGACTCATCGTTGATCGTGGCCATCGCCAAGCAATTCCATCCGCATCTTAAGACATTTTCTGTCGGGTTTGAGCGGGAAGGGTTCAGCGAAATTGATGTTGCCAAAGAAACGGCGGAGAAGCTCGGTGTGGACAATATCAGCTATGTCATCTCCCCGCAGGAGTATATGGACGAGCTTCCGAAAATCATGTGGCATATGGATGACCCATTAGCTGATCCGGCAGCTGTGCCGCTCTATTTTGTGGCCCGTGAGGCGAGAAAACATGTTACGGTCGTGCTTTCCGGTGAGGGGGCAGACGAGCTGTTTGGCGGTTACAATATTTATCGCGAACCGCAGTCACTGCGGCTGTTCGAGCGGATGCCAGACGTGGTGAAAGCTGTGTTGCGGATGATCGCGAAGCTTCTTCCGGATGGAATGAAAGGAAAAAGTTTCTTAGAACGCGGGACGACGCCGCTCGAGGAACGGTATGTTGGCAATGCGAAAATGTATAGCGAAAACGAAAAAGAGGCATTACTCAAAACATATCAAAAAGGGCGCGAGTATACAACGATTACGGCTCCCTTTTATGAAGAAACGTCTCATTACCCTCCGGTCAACCGGATGCAATACATTGACATTCATACATGGCTAAGAGGCGATATTTTATTAAAAGCGGATAAAATGACGATGGCTCATTCGCTCGAACTGCGGGTTCCATTTTTAGATCGAAAGGTGTTTGAAGTCGCATCCAAAATTGCTCCTGACATGAAAACAGCCAACGGTACGACAAAATACATTTTGCGCAAGGCCGCTGAAGGCATCGTGCCGGATCATGTGTTAAACCGGAAGAAACTAGGGTTCCCGGTGCCGATTCGCCATTGGCTGAGAAATGAAATGTATGACTGGGCAAGACGACTTATCTATGAAAGTGAAACTGACCATTTGTTCCATAAGGATGTGCTATACCGTTTGCTCGATGAGCACGCCCAGCAGAAAGCGGATCATAGTCGCAAGCTGTGGACCGTCTTGGCGTTTATGATCTGGCACCAAGTCTATGTAGAAAAGAAATACGATTTTGCTTTATCTGTACAAGACGAAAAGTGGTCAACATCTGTTTTGGAGGCATAGCAGCGAACTGAAAAGGGGTCTCGGGAGTGTAGCCGGGACTCCTTTTTTGATGATTGCAAACAGAAAAGGAGTTCAGCAGTGAAGGGGGGAGTCAGCTCCCGTTTGATGCGGAAAGCAGGATTCCACAACGTTTTCCCTCAAATGAGCAACGGTTGGAAACGTATGTGTTCACGGAATAAAAAACCCCCTTCTTGACCTGTTTCTCCGTAAGAAACAGGTCAAGAAAAGGGACCGCGAATGGGAAGTTCCACTGTAAAGGTCGCTCCTTCTCCCGGCTCGCTCTGAACGGAGATAGTTCCATGGTGCATATCCACAATTTGTTTCGCGATCGCCAAGCCGAGCCCGCTGCCGCCTGCGGCGCGATGGCGGGATTTATCGACTTTATAAAACCGCTCAAAAATGCGGGGTTGGTCATGCTTTGGAATTCCCGGCCCTGTATCAGAAATCGTGACGATGGCTTGTTCGCCACGGCGTTGAACCTGGACGGTGATTGTTCCTCCTTTCGGTGTAAATTTGATGGCATTATGGATCAAGTTCAGCCACACTTGACTGAGCAAATCTTCATCAGCTGTAATCGATACTTTTTCCATCACGGCACACATGTCCACGTCTTTTTCCGCCCACTGCGGCTCGCAGTGAAGAATGAGCGTTTGTAATTGCGTGTCCAAACGATAGGATGTCGGATGAAGCGGGTAGCGCTCAGAATCTAACATCGCCAACCGCAGCAAATTCTCGCTTAGCTTTGACAGTCTTACGCATTCAGTTTCAATAATATCAAGATAATGCATCCGCTGCTCTTGGCTTAAGTTCTCGTTTTTGAGTGCGCGGGCAAATCCACGAATCGATGTTAGCGGAGAGCCAATCTCATGAGAAACGTTGGAAATAAATTCTTGACGCATGTCTTCCATGGCCTGCAAATTTGCGGCCATGTCGTTAATGCGTGTCACGAGTTCGGCAAACGGATGATGCCGTCCGCCCCAGTCAACCTGAAGATTCACTCGAAAATCGCCTTTGGCGATTCGATTAATGGCGTCTATTAAGTGGTGCCAAAATACTCTTTCGCGCTTTCGCAAAAAAGGACCGATCGCGCTCATGGTCATCCCGAATAGCAAAAAGCCGAAGATCGATGAAATGATTTGCCGAACGAGCGGATGCGGCTGCCAAGCGAATCGGGTGTAGATCGCTTCTGTGATGAAATATGCCGCAGACCAAAAGAGGCAGATGATTGACATCACAGCGATCACGGTCAAGATGGATTTAAACACAAACCATAATCGTTTCATTGGCGTGCCTCCAGCCGATAGCCGAGTCCACGAATCGTGCGGATGAAAAAGGGAGCGTTCGGCTGAGCGAACCGTTCACGCAGCCGCTTGATATGAACATCAACGGTTCGCTCATCTCCTTCATAATCGTAACCCCAAATCTGTTCAATCAATTCGTCGCGCGTGAACGTTTTACCGGGATAGCTGGCCAGTTGAAAAAGCAGTTCGAATTCTTTTGGTGGCAAAGGGACTTCCACGTCTCCCAAACGGCATTCGTACGTCTTGCGGTTTAACGACAAATGGCCAATTTGCACGATTTGCGAGGTGGCGATACGATACCGTTTAAGCAATGCTTTGACACGGGCGACAAGTTCAAGGGGGTCAAACGGTTTGACGAGATAGTCGTCTGCCCCAAGAGAAAATCCTTTCACTTTTTCCCTCGTTTCCCCTTTAGCGGTCAACATCAGAATGGGAACATCGTCATAGTCGCGCAGTTCACGGCATAGTTCCCACCCATCCATTTCCGGCATCATAATATCCATAATGACCAAATCTACTTTCGTCGTTTCTAGCACGTCAAGTGCTTCTTTTCCATTAGCTGCTTCGTGGATTGTCAATCCTTCCAAACTTAAAAAATGGCTGACGAGTTCGCGGATATGTGCATCATCATCGACAACTAAAATTCGGGCCATTGTCATCTTCCCTCCACGCGTTCTCTTTTCCATTGTGCCGTTTTCGTTCGTCCCCGTCAATGTAGCGGGCGTATTGCTCGCCATTCATCGCTATTCGTCCGATGTTTTCGTTCGTTTCCGTTAATGTAGCAGCCCATCTGTTCCTTATTTTCATCCTGACGTCAGATCGTGAATGAATCTGTTTGTTGGTTTTGGCTGTTCGGGGGATAAGTGTCAGACATCCCCCATGATTATGCGCGGCGCATATAGACACGAACCGTGATCGGGGCAAAAATCGCGACAATCGCTCCTGCGCCGATTAAAGAAATAATAAAATCAGTGCCAATCGTGCCATGGTTCGTTAGTTCGCGAACGGCCGTGATCATATGGGAAAGGGGATTGGCTTTGGCAATCCATTGCAGCCAGTCAGGCATTGTCTTGACTGGCACGAACGCATTTGAAAGAAACATAAGCGGAAACAGCGCCAACATGGAAATTCCTTGTACGCTAGCTGCATTGCGGGCAATGACGCCGAAGAAGGCAAATATCCAGCTGACAGCCCACGTGCACCCGATGGAGAACACGATGGCAAGCGCCACACTGGCGACACCTCCTTCCGGACGATAGCCGATGAGAAATCCGATGGTAAACGTCAGCACAGCGGCAATGACATAGCGAACGACATCGGCTAATAACGCCCCTGCCAACGGCGCGATGCGGGCGATCGGCAATGATTTAAAGCGGTCGAACACACCTTTGTCCATATCATCCCGAAGTTGGACTCCTGAAGCGACAGAGGCGCCGATCAATGTTTGGATGAGAATGCCGGGAATAATCATTGGCAGGTAGTTGTCCACATTTCCGGCGATGGCTCCACCAAAGATATAAGTAAACATCAACGTGAAAATGATCGGCTGGAAAGTGACGTCAAATAGTTGTTCCGGCGTACGCCGTACCTTCAGCAAACCGCGGTAGGCCATTGTAAACGAGTTTCGCACCGCTTGGGAAATGCTCGTACGGCTGTTCAGTTGGCGAGTGTTCATTCTATCGAACCTCCCTTAGAACGCTGAATTCTTCTTCATCTTTTTTCGTTCCATGGCCGGTAATGGCTAAAAAGACTTCATCAAGGGTTGGTTTTTGGACGTTGACCTCGGCTAAGCGGATCCCCTCTTGCCGCAAAGCGACAAGCACGTCCGTCACTTGATCCGGATCGGCCATTGACGCCGTGATGTTCCCGGTTTCTGCAGATATGCTTGACCGGATACGGAGAACGTGTTCAATGATGCGTTTGGCCGCTTCGATCTTTTCCGGTTGTTGCAATTTGACTTGCAATGACGACTGGCCGACAGATGTTTTGAGTTCATCGGGGGTCCCTTCGGCGACAACACGGCCGTGATTAATCACGGCGATGCGGTCCGCCAATTCATCCGCTTCTTGCAAGTATTGGGTCGTCAACAGCACGGTTGATCCCATGCGGACTAAGCGGCGGATCGTTTCCCACATTTGATTACGTGTGATCGGATCGAGACCCGTGGTCGGCTCATCAAGAAAAATGAGCGGCGGCTGGGCGATCAGGCTGGCGGCGAGATCGAGGCGCCGACGCATGCCGCCCGAGAAATGTTTTAACGGGCGTTTGGCCGCTTCTGTCAAGCCGAATTCCTCCAATAATTCACTTGTTTTCCGTCGCGCCTCTGCTCGGCTCAGTCCGAGAAGTCTACAAAAGATCATCAAATTTTCTACAGCGCTGAGCGTTTCGTCAACGGACGCATATTGGCCGGTGACACCGATCAACTGTCGGACAATTTGAGGTTGCTTGACAACATCGTACCCAAAAATTTGGGCCGAACCGCCATCCGGGCGCAACAAGGTCGCCAACATTCGAATGGTTGTTGTCTTGCCGGCGCCATTGGGTCCAAGCACTCCATAGATCGTGCCGGTACGTACACGCAACTCGAGGCCATCTACGGCCCGATGGTCGCCAAAAACTTTTACCAATCCGTGCGCTTCCACTGCCCACTCTTGATGCTCGGAAGCGGAGCGGTGTTTGTGTCCCATTTTTGTGTCCTCCTCTTTACAATGATTTGTACATGGCAAATCGTAGCACGCTATTATGAACAGAATGTGAACAAGGAACAATTTTTTGATTTACCCACTCTTGCAATTTTCCCGGTTTTGGTATATGCTTGTTCCAGTAACATGATAAATACTATATATCGTTGTGTTTGTTTGCTTTAACAACTACATATGGTGATTGCAAGCAATGGTGTCCATCAGGACTTAATAGGGAATCCGGTGCGAATCCGGAACTGCCCCCGCAACTGTATGTGCGGACGAAATGGGATGGCCACTGGCGGTGAAAGCTTGCACGGCACGCCGCTGGGAAGGACCCAAAGTAGGACGATGCACGAGTCAGGAGACCTGCCTTGCTTGGAAGTTTCATGTTCTTCGGGGTGTGAGAAGATGAAACGATAGGGAAATAGAAAAAGGAATCGTATGCCTTTTTCTGTCTGTCGTTTCATCCGCTCGTTCACCCGAGCGGATTTTTTTATTGAAGGAGAGGGAAAACGAATGACAGCGGTCACGAAATCCATTGTTGTTGATGATCAAGGAAAAGAGAAGTCGCTTTCGCGCAGAGAGTTTGCCGCGTTAATTGAGCAGGCGACGGCAGGCTTTGTCCGTTTGTCGCTTGAGGAATATGAAGAGCGTGTATGGCAGCTTCTCAGTCGAAAAGAGTTCGTCACCGTTGATCAACTGTATCAAACCGCTATTTTAGAAGGGTTGTCGTACATTAGTGAAGAGGAGCCGGAATGGACGTTTGTGTGCGCGCGGTTGTATTTGCGGATGATGTACCGCGAGGCGGCACGGCAGCGCGGGTACGATGCGCGCGAGCGGTATGGTGATTTTTATTCATTAATCGTTTCTTTGACAGAACAAGGGGTGTACAGCCCGCTATTGCTTGAGCGTTATACAAAAGAAGAGATCGAGACGGCTGGCTCATTTCTTGATCCAGACAAAGACTTGTTGTTTACGTATATCGGGTTGCGCACGCTCGCTGACCGTTATTTGGCCCGCGATTATGAGCGGCGGCTGTACGAACTGCCACAAGAACGGTTTCTCATCATTGCTATGACCTTGATGGTGAACGAACCGCCTAAGCGGCGCCTCGAGTTGGTGAAGGAAGCGTATTGGGCGTTAAGCAACCTATATATGACGGTGGCCACGCCGACACTTGCCAATGCCGGGAAGTCATACGGTCAGTTGTCAAGCTGCTTTGTCGACACGGTGGATGACAGCTTGCAGGCGATTTACGACAGCAACACTGACATTGCCAATTTATCGAAGTCAGGCGGCGGCATCGGTGTCTATCTTGGCAAAATCCGTTCGCGCGGCAGCGACATCAGAGGATTTAAAGGTGTTTCGTCAGGCGTCATTCCGTGGATGAAACAGCTGAACAATACGGCGGTGAGCGTTGATCAGTTAGGGCAACGCAAAGGGGCGATTTCCGTCTATTTAGATGTGTGGCATAAAGACATTTTTGCCTTTCTTGATGCACGGCTCAATAACGGCGACGAACGGCTGCGCACGCACGACTTGTTTACCGGTGTTTGCATTCCTGATTTGTTCATGGAACAAGTCGAACAGCGAGGCGACTGGTATTTGTTTGACCCACATGAGGTGCGGAAGGTGATGGGGTTTAGCCTCGAAGACTTTTATGATGAGGAAAAAGGGCGTGGCAGCTTTCGCGAGAAATATTGGCAATGCGTCAATGACTCAAGGCTGTCAAAAGAAAAAGTGCCAGCGATTGAAGTGATGAAAAGCATTATGCGCAGCCAGCTCGAGTCGGGGACGCCGTTTATGTTTTACCGCGATGAAGTCAACCGGCAAAATCCCAACCGCCATCTTGGCATGATCTACTGCAGCAATCTTTGTACGGAAATTGCGCAAAACCAAAGTCCGACGGTGACGAAGCAGCAATATGTGAAAGATGGAACGATCATCATCGAAAAAATACCGGGCGATTTTGTCGTCTGCAATTTATCGTCAATCAATTTGGCGCGCGCCGTCACCGATGGAGTGTTCGAACGTTTGATTCCGATTCAACTGCGGATGCTTGATAATGTCATTGATTTGAACAACATTCCTGTGCTGCAAGCAAGCTTGACGAACAAAAAATACCGTGCTGTCGGTCTCGGTACATTTGGCTGGCATCATCTGTTGGCGTTAAAAGGGATTCGCTGGGAGTCAGAGGAAGCCGTCCGCTACACTGATGAGCTGTATGAAACGATTGCTTATTTGGCGATACAAGCTAGCATGGAGCTGGCGAAAGAAAAAGGGAGCTACCCGGGGTTTTCAGGGTCAGATTGGCAAACGGGTGCTTATTTTGAGCGGCGTGGCTACAAAAACCACGGCGAACGGGATTGGGATCGGTTGAAGAGAGAGGTGGCACGCTACGGGATGCGCAACGGCTATCTCATGGCGGTCGCCCCAAACGCATCGACATCGATCATCGCTGGCAGCACGGCGAGCATTGACCCGATTTTTCGAAAAGTGTATGCCGAGGAAAAGAAAGATTATAAGATTCCTGTTACGGTGCCGGATTTAAACGAACAGACGACATGGTATTACAAATCAGCGTATTATATTGACCAGCGTTGGAGCATTAGACAAAACGCTGCCCGTCAGCGCCATATCGATCAAGCAATCTCGTTTAACTTCTACGTCATGAATACGATTAAGGCGAAAGAATTGTTGGAGTTGCATTTGACGGCGTGGAAGTCGGGGCTGAAAACGACGTATTATGTCCGCTCAACGTCAGGGACGATGGAAGAATGTGATGCTTGTGCGAGCTGACCGCGGACAACGCCATGCTATTTGTCGGATCGGGTTTCTTATGTTAGAAGAGATGTCCGGTGAGTGGGTTGCCTAGGAATACGATGACACGAGGGGGAATCGACGATGAACTTAACGAAACGACCGATTATGGATCCAGAAGCGCCAAACCGCTCAACAGGCATGATCAATGGACGCTGCTCGAATGTGTTGAACTGGGACGATATCGCCTACCCTTGGGCGTATGCGAAATATAAGCGGATGCTCGCCAACTTTTGGACGCCGTTTGAAATCAATATGGCGCAAGATGTGAAGCAGTTTCCGCAGCTAACCGCACGCGAGCAGGATGCATTTTTAAAAATCATCGGGCTCTTGGCGCTCCTTGACAGCATCCAAACCGATTACGCAGGACGTGTTGCCGATTACATCACCGACCCGAGCATTAATGCGTTGATGATTATGCTCGCCCAGCAAGAGGTGATTCACAATCACTCGTATTCGTACGTGCTCTCAAGTCTTGTACCAAAAGCGAAGCAAGATGAAGTGTTTGATTTTTGGCGGAATGAACCGACGTTGCGCAAGCGAAACGACTTTGTGACGAACGGCTACAAGGCGTTTGCCGAAAAGCCGAACGTCGAGAACTTGCTTCGGTCGATCGTTTTTGACGTGATTTTGGAAGGGCTGTTTTTCTACTCAGGATTCGCTTTCTTTTACAATCTCGCCCGCCAGCAAAAAATGGTGGCGACAAGCACGATGATCAATTACATTAATCGTGACGAGCACATTCATGTTGACTTGTTTGCGAAAATTTTCAAGGAAGTGCTGAATGAATATCCAGAGTATCGGACGCCCGAGTTGGCTGATTTTGCCCGCAGTACGTTTATGAAAGCGGCCGAGCTGGAAATCGAATGGGCTGGGGAAATCATCGGAAATGACATTGATGGCATCGACTTGGCGGATTTGGAAGCGTATATTAAGTTTTACGCCAACGTCCGCGCCCATCAGCTTGGGTTCGACCGTCCGTTTGACGGCTACCGGACAAACCCGCTCCGCTGGATTAAGGCGTATGAAGAAGTCGACCTTGGCAAGTCCGACTTTTTTGAACAAAAACCGCGCCAATATACGAAAGTGCAAGTGGATAACGGATTTGATGAATTATAATGAGGAAAGCCACGTTTGACGATGGTCAGGCGTGGCTTTTTTGTCAGACAAGGCCGTTCGTCTCTCTTTTGATTGATCGTCTTTCGTGATATGATGGCGGCAAACAAGAGAAACGGCGCTCCGTCGTGGACGTGTCCTGCGGTTTTTCATAGATGGCAGGACATCGCTGAAAGGGGACGAGCTGCTCGGCAAGATGGTGTCATTTTTCATGCTGGACGGTTTTCACGGTGGGGAAGTTGAGTTCAATACGCAAACAAGTACATGTTTACTCGAGCCGGTCAAACCGATCATTCACTTCTGTATGAAACAGTAGCCTTTTGGCTCGAGACTGTCGGCGGTTTCTTGGATTCCGGCCCGCAGCTGATTGCGCAGATCGTCAGTTTGGCCACGGATATTGCCGAGAAAATAACTTCAGCGCCTACCATCTCTTTCACGACCGTATCGCACTCCATACTAGTTCCTCTTCTTCTGTTTTGATTATACAATGAGAATGGGAAAAAATGATATTGCTTTTGTCGAATGGAGGAGCTGCTTGGTGTATTCCTAATGCTTCCATGTGTCATAGTATCATGAGAAAAAAGCATGTCCCTTGCTGTTGAAATAGGGGAGGGGAGATAGATGGAAGAAATGGAGAAAAAACAGGACATGGAGCGGCTGCGAGAAGAATTGAATCATTGGCTTGCGGAAGAGGAGAGCGATGATGACTGGAAATGGTTGAAACGGGGGGGAAGACATTTGTCTTCGTTTCTCTCAACTCGAACCGAAAAATAGGAAATTCAAAATATGGTTTGCTCAAATTTTGCGCGATTATGGCCGTGACATAAAGTTAAAGAAAGAGAATTATCGCAAAGCGAGGAAATTGTTTGAAGAAGCTCTTCGTCTTGATCCGGAAGACGCGGTTTGCCGCTACCATTTGGGGCATCTCGAGCTGTATGACGGGCGGTGGCATAAGGAGATTCGTCAATTCCAACTCGTTTTGCAATCAACAAGCAAAAACCTAGAACCGTATCACTATATTCGTGCGCTCTGTTCTAGCGCTATCGCCTATAATCAGCTTGGCGATCCCGAAAAGGCGCTTCGCCTCCTTGATGAAGCGAAGGAAAGGGACAGCGAGCGTTTGTATCGTACGGAAATTGACAATGTTCGTTTGCAAGTGAATGTGGGGAAAAAAACGGATGTGGAGGAAGAGGATATTTCTATTAATCGAACGAAATAAACGCTCCTATATTACATACGAAGAAGCTTGCAGACTGGCTGAGGAAGACGAAACATATGTCATTTTAGATATGCGGAGGGGTCAAGCGGTTTTCCATGGCCCGCATGACTCTGTTGGCTTGCCCGGTCGACTTGTCAAATTGCTTCGCTATTTGCTCGAGGATGCGCCGAAGGTTAAACGATACGATGCCATCCTTACTAACGTTTGGGAAGATAAAGATACCGTGAAAAAAATGATCATAAGTTGAGGAAAAAATTAGAACAATGTTTTTCCGAGCCAGCTGATCAGATTATTGTGAATGTAAGAGGGAAAGGATATGTGTGGAATTGTAAGATTCCGTACCGGATTATCGTTTGCCTGGATGAATATGAATATTTCACATGAAAAACAGCCTACGGGAATGGTCACCATGTTGGTGACCATTTTTTCGTATGATGACATTGTAATCCATAAAGTGAAGGAGAAGGAGGGAGTCGCAATGGCGACATTGACAGCACAATTGTTGATCGGAAAGGGTCATCCGTACCACGGCGGCATTAACCCGACTCATTATTTGTTTTTATCGGAGAACAGCGTACCGGCATGGATTTTAGTCCCGGAAAATCTTCTCTCGTCTAAACACCCGAAACCGTTTAAGAAAAAAGTATGGATTCCGACGCTCGAGCATATGCTTGAGGACGGACTGCTCATGGTGGCGTATTATGTCCTCAATGACCCTGTGATCCAAGAAAAGGCGAGACCGTTCATTGAAGGGAAAAAGGGCAGACGTGTTCAATTGTACGAGGACATCGCTATGAGCAGTCTTCGTGAGCTGCATGCGCTCTGCCGGCAGATGGACACGGATTATAAAATCGCGTTCACCATTTTTGATGATTCCACGCTGAACGGTCATTTGGATGTATTGAAACAATACAAGATGGATGTAGAAATTTGCCTTTCTTGCTATCATCGCTATGGGAATGTGTGGGGCCAGCGAACGGTGGAAAGAGGAAGCTGGCCGATCCGTTGACGATGCAGTGTCCTAGGAGGAGCTTGATAGATTTTTCAACGGTTTGGCTGCTAGGGGTCGAGCGGTGAACGACAATCCAACAAACATGTATTTTAAGGATAACGGAGGAATAAAAATGGAAATGATCAATGTATTTGTATACGGAACACTTCGGCGAGGTGGGGGGAATCACCAGCTGATTGCTGAGTATGTGCAGTCTGTGCACGAGGCAACGGTAAAAGGGATGCTGTTTCATTTGCCATACGGCTATCCGACAATGGTGGATGGAAGAGGGACAGTGCGCGGCGAAATATTGGAACTCAGCAATCCGGAAACAGCGCTAACCATACTCGATGAGCTTGAGGGGTATCACGGTCCGGGGCAGTCTAACGAGTATGAACGAATCACCGTTACAGCAGTGAC
The DNA here is from genome assembly GCF_000496575.1 of Geobacillus thermodenitrificans subsp. thermodenitrificans DSM 465. GTDB lineage: Bacteria > Bacillota > Bacilli > Bacillales > Anoxybacillaceae > Geobacillus > Geobacillus thermodenitrificans. Next base: position 24,475 of record NZ_AYKT01000001.1, read on the forward strand.
CGCCGATGGCAACAAATATATTTGTTACACTTATGTTTATCCAGAGGAACAGAGAGAGTGGCTCGAGCAAAACGCTCAACCCATTTTCGGGGGTGATTGGATGGCGTTTCTTCATTCAAAAGATGAAGTGATGTATTTTGCGTATGGCTCTTGCATGAGTGAACGCGATTTTCGCCGCACTGTCCCGCATTTCGAAGTGATGGGGCGGGCCGTGCTTGATGACTATCGGTTGGCGTTTACGCGGTATTCGTCCGGTCGGCAAGGCGGGGTGGCTGATATCGTACCTTCTCCTGGCGACCGGGTTGAAGGGGTGCTGTACAAAATTTCGTCACGCTACGTAAAGGATTTGGATTGGCGCGAAGGTGTTCCGGCTGGTGTGTACCGCCGGGAATACATCGATGTGCAGCATAACGGACAACTTGTTTCCGCCCTCACGTACGTTGTCGTTGAGAAACAGTTGGATGAAATTGCTCCGAGCGAATCGTACGCTTCGATTATTCTTGATGAAGGGACGTCTCTTTTAAGTCCGCAATACATCGAGCAAGTGCGGCGTCATATTGAAACCTTACAGAAAAAAGGGCGGTAAGCATAAAGTACAGCTCATTGGCGGCAGGGATGACGATCCAAGACCTGCTGTTTTTTGGGCTAGGAAGTGATGGTTTCTGCACATCGTTGGGCTCTTTACCGTAAATTCGGCATAGCTGTCATGTGACAGCAACTTCAGCGTTTAGATGGCTTCTCCCAACTGTATCATCACTTCTTAATATATGGGGGAATTCGTGGAAAACGCTTTGCCAGTCAACCTGTGCCTTGTTTCAAGCTTGATGGATCTCCGCGATATTGCGACGGGAATAGGAGGGAGATTTATACCATAGACAGCAGGTGAGGGTAGCTGATATGATGAGGAGGTGAAAGGATAGCAAGCTGGATGCGTAAATGCGCATCTGGCTTATTCTATTTTTTTGACGATTTGAGGGGGATGACATGCTCAAAGACATTGTTTTAGTGTTGGCGCTGCAGCTTGTTTATGTGCCGATTTTAACGCTGCGGACCATTTTTATGGTCAAAAATATGAGCCTATTGGCTGCGTTCATGGGATTTTTAGAAGCACTCATTTATGTGTTTGGACTATCGATCGTCTTTAGCGGAGAACAAAGCTATATCGTTATGATCGTCTATGCGGCTGGATTTGGCGCCGGGCTTTTTATTGGAGGATATATCGAGCAAAAGCTGGCGATTGGGTATACGACTGTGACGGTCAATTTGCAACAAAAAAACCAAGAGTTGATTCACTTGCTTCGGGAAAGTGGCTATGGCGTTACCGTTTATACGGGGGAAGGAAGGGACAGTCAGCGGTATCGGCTTGATATTTTGACGAAACGGAATCGGGAAGAGGAGTTATTGGAACTGATCGAACGGTATGAACCGAAGGCGTTTATCATTTCTTACGAGCCGCGGCGGTTTAAAGGCGGGTTTTTAGTCGCCTCGATGAAAAAGCGTGTGAAAAGGAAAAAGGAGTGTCACGAGTCATGACTGATACGCGAGCAGCCCACCTGGTTAACGGGTGGGCTGTTTCCGTTTAGGGCGTACACATTGTTCGTATCGATGTTTCGTACCTGTGAACGGGGAACGTCAACATAAGGAAAGGAAAGAGGTCAAACGATATCCCCGAGCTGCTCTTTTCCAAGTTGGCGGCTGACGAGTTCATCAAGCTGGCGGATTTTTTTCAACGCCAAATCATCGCTGATCGTTCGGTAATGGTGGCGGCCGCCGGGTTCCTCGTCGGCTTCGTCAGCCCATTTGACGATGGCTTGGAGCGGATTTCGTTTCAGCTCGCCTTCCGGAAGGTATGAATCAGTATGCAGCAAAATCGCTAAGGCGATTTCTTTCGCATTTTGCGGATGTTCGCCAAGGCGGATAAGCAATTTATGAGCGCGCTCTGCTCCCTTAATGGCGTGGATGTCATTTTGCTTGTATTGTTCATAATCCCATTGACCGTTTTTGTACCATGTATAATGACCGATGTCATGAAGCAGCGCAGCTTTCGTCGCCAGATCGGGGTTGACTCCGTACCGGAGGGCTAGGTGATAGGCGTAGTATGCTGTGGCGATGGCGTGGGCGAGGCCAGATCGTTTTAAATATTTTTGCGCAATCGGATGGGTAAAGACGTCCGTTAAGGTGACCGTTCTCATGGGCATCCCCTCCGTGTTTTTCTTACCATCATATCATGGCAAGAAGAAGCCAGCAATGGGGGAAACCGGACGAGAGCGGTTGCATGGATGAAAAATAGGCCGGCCGTGTTGAACAATAGTGGTCGACCTATTTCATCCGTGCTTGGCAAGCCAGCCGTTTCGTTGGTTGATTCGTTTTTTCGCGCTCGCGCCGTGTTTTCGGGGCGAGAAAGTGAGCGTCGGCAAGGAGGGTGACAGCACAGCGGCCGCACGTTCTTTTTTTGCATTTATGATCAAGTGGAATGCCTTGCCAAAGGGGCGGCATCAAGAAGGGAAACGCCGGAGGCTGGTTGCACGACAAACCGTTTTCTTTTTTGTTCTACTTGAATAACAGAGGATGCAGCAAGCGGCACATTAGGTTTGGATGATGTAGCAGAAGCAGCGGGCATGGGTGGACGGGCGGTAGGCTTCAGCGAGCCGACAGTAAATGTTGGTTTCATTTTTTGGCTTGCAAAAGACGCAGAAAATCGCCGTTTTCCCGCGATAAGAACGCTTCGTTCGCCAACGCCTCTTCCAGTTTTGGAAGCAAAGCGGCCCAACGATCAAAGCGGTGTTCCTCTTCTTCGTAAATATGATGCCAATACAGCCGCTCATGATCATCAGTGGCTTGTTCAATCGTCGGTTCTAAAATGGCTTGAAATTGGCTGAGCGCTTCTTTGGAGCGGCTAAGAATAGCATGGACTTCCGCTAGTGTGTCGTGCAATGAACTCCCTCCCATATCATTGTCTTATATCATCTTTTTCACATGAAAAGCGGGATAAACATCTAATCTATGTTGCTTTCTTGGTTGATATAGAAGGTTGGTGATTGATGGAGAAACGAGGCTTAAAGACAAAGAGCTTCCCCAATAGAGGAACTTTACAAATATCTCTTTTCATTTCCTATTGAAAACGGCTAGGCGGTAAGGAAACAATCAGTAAAAAATACAGCTTCTTAAGAAGAAAAAGCAAACATAGATCGAAAATAGAGAATGTACTTAAGCCAAAATATATGGATAGGGAAAAGGGGATGAAAGGCAAAGTTGATGAATAATCAGAATGTTTATTATTTACTGTCTGTATAATATTTTTATATAATTTATTATGGATAGACTGTCTATCAACAGGGGGGAGAACTGATGGATAAAGGGGTATCTAAACGGGTTTTAGTCGCGAGTCTCGTCGGCAGTTCAATTGAATGGTTTGACTACTTTCTGTATGGAACGGTCGCAGCACTTGTGTTCAATCAATTGTTTTTTCCAAGTGAAGACCCAACTGTCGGCTTGCTCTTATCATATGCATCATTTGCCCTTTCATTTTTCATTCGCCCGTTAGGTGGCATTGTGTTTAGTCATATCGGCGATAAAATCGGGCGAAAGAAGACGCTTGTTTTGACGTTAAGTCTCATGGGGATCGCCACGGCCGGCATGGGGCTGTTGCCAACGTATGAAACGATCGGCATATGGGCGCCCGTGCTGCTTATTTTGCTTCGCCTCATCCAAGGGATTGGTCTCGGCGGTGAGTGGGGCGGGGCGCTGTTGCTCGCGGTCGAATACGCACCGAAAGAAAAGCGCGGCTTATTCGGCAGCATCCCGCAAATGGGCGTGACGATCGGCTTGCTTCTTGGCACCTTTGTAATGTCGCTCATGACGCTTATGCCGGACGAGACGTTTATGTCATGGGGGTGGCGCATTCCTTTTCTGTTAAGTGCGTTGCTTGTCGTTTTTGGATTGTGGGTGCGCCATGGCATTGATGAAACACCTTCGTTTAAGAAGGTGCAAGCAACCGGACGAGTGGCGAACGTGCCGCTTATTGAGACACTGCGAACTCAATGGAAGGAAGTATTGATCGCAGTCGGCGGCAAAGTGGTTGAAACAGCGCCGTTTTACATTTTTGGAACGTTTATCGTTTCATATGCAACAACGAACTTAGGTTTCTCGAAAACAGCAGCATTGAATGCAGTAACTGTGGCGACAGTCGTGACGACGATTCTGATTCCACTGATGGGTAAATGGTCGGACCGTTACGGCCGCAAGCCGCTTTATATAGCGGGGACGATCGGGATGATCGTTTATGCGTTCCCATATTTTTGGCTTTTGCAACAAAAATCAGTCGCCTTGTTGATGATAGCGACGATCATTGGTCTTGGCATCATTTGGGCACCGATTACGGCCGTGCTCGGCACGATGTTTTCGGAAATTTTCCCGTCCAATGTTCGATACACGGGCATTTCGCTCGGCTACCAAATCGGTGCTGCATTAGCGGGCGGAACGGCGCCTTTGATCGCTACAGCCTTGCTTGCGGCGTACGGGAACTCTTATGTTCCGGTCGCCTTGTACATTATATTCGTATCGCTTGTTTCGCTGATCGCAGTTTGGTCGGTGCGCGACCGCAAACATGAGGAACTTGATGAGGAAGACGGAATCGCGTAACGCGGTTCCGTTTCGTTCTAACGGAGGGAGAATCATGCTTATTTTGTCGGAGAAAGAAATTCAGCGTCTGTATACGATGGAGGATGCTATTTCCGATGTAAAGGAAATGTTGCATCAAAAACAGTCAGGGAATGTGAACACCCCTGAGCGCACAGTGCTTTCTTTTCCGCATGATGACGCTTCGATTTTGTATATGCCTTCTGCGGAGGAGAGAGCGGCGGCGGTGAAAGTGGTGAGCATTTTTCCGCACAATCCCGCTTTAGGAAAACCGACAACCCAAGGAGTTATGATATTCACAGATACGAAAACTGGGGAGCACCGGATGCTTTGCAGTGCCACTTATTTGACGCGGCTGAGAACAGGAGCGCTATCGGCGATTGCTGCCGACTATTTAGCCAAACGAGAGGCATCGCGATTAGCCGTGATCGGAACAGGGGCGATGGCGAGGGAACAAGTAGCCGGCATGCTTGCGGTCAGGGAGATCGAGCATATTTTCTTATACAACCGGACGAGAAGCAAAGCGGAACATTTTGCGTTGGACATGCAGCGAATGAACTCTTGCTGGAACGGAAAAGTGCACATCGTCGATGACGCAAATGAGGCCGTCCGCCAGGCGGACATTGTTGTATGCAGCACGCGCTCGGAGCAACCGGTATTCTCAAGTCGGGCGCTGCAGCCGGGCACGCACGTTAGCGCCATCGGTTCGTATTTGCCGCATATGCGTGAATTGGATGTGGAAACTATCGTTATGGCTGACCGTATTGTTGTTGATACGGTGGAGGGCGCCAAGCATGAGGCAGGAGAACTTATTCAGGCGGCCGAGAGCGGAAAATGGTCTTTTTCCCGAATTGATGCCGAAATCGGGGAACTCGTCACCGGGGAGAAAGCCGGGCGGCAACATGAACAGGAAATCACCTTGTTTAAATCGGTTGGAGCAGCTTTCTATGATTTGGCCGTGGCGATGGGCGTCTATCAAAAGGCGACGGAGCTCGGAGCAGGGCAAGAAATTGAGTTGTAAGGGATGCATATGTTGTTTTGGAGAGAGACAGGCGGTCGTTTTCCGGACGGCTGTCCGTCCATTTTTTGGGCCGTTTCCATCCGCGTCACCTTTGGGCCTAGTCCGGAATAAAACAGAATAAGGAACATTGCCCACTTGATATGAGGCGCGTTTCCGGCGATAATGGAAACAGTGCGTGATGAATGCGCTTGTCAGCATGGAATGAACGAAGAAGGTGACAGAAAGATGGAACGTGCGGAACACATTTATCAAAAACTTGTAGCTATTTGTGGAGAAGAGAATGTTTTGCGCGATGAGCCGATGAAACATCATACATTAGTGCGGATCGGCGGCAAGGCTGATTTTCTCGTTTGGCCGGAAACGTACGAACAAGTCGTTGACGTGCTGCGGCTGAAAGAGGAGTACGAGCTGCCGTTTACGCTTCTTGGCAACGGCTCCAATGTCATTATCCGCGATGGCGGGCTGCGCGGTATTGTTATGCAGCTGAAGCATCTCAATCGCATTTGGCGCGAAGGGAACAACATCATCGCTCAAAGCGGAGCAGATATTAAGGCAGTGTCTCGGTTTGCGCTGGAACAACATCTCACTGGTTTGGAGTTTGCCTGCGGCATCCCGGGATCGGTCGGCGGGGCGATTATGATGAATGCCGGGGCTTACGGTGGAGAAGTGAAAGATGTGCTCGACCATGTGAAAGTGGCGACGCTTACTGGCGAGTTGAAGACGTTGACAAATGAGGAGCTCGAACTCGGATATCGAACGAGCTTGATTAGCCGGACACACGATATTGTGCTTGAAGTCGTGTTTGCACTCCAGCCGGGTGATTATGGACAAATTAAAGCCAAAATGGATGATTTGACGTTTCAACGTGAATCAAAGCAGCCGCTTGAATACCCGTCAGTCGGCAGCGTATTCAAGCGCCCGCCGGGCTATTTTGCCGGCAAGCTTATTCAAGACAGCGGCCTGCAAGGGAAAGGGTTTGGCGGTGCGGAAGTGTCGACCAAGCACGCCGGGTTTATTATTAATAAAAACAATGCAACGGCTGCCGATTACATTGCGACGATTGAAATGGTGCGCAAAACAGTGAAAGAAAAATTCGGCGTTGAACTTGAATTGGAAGTGAAAATTCTCGGCGAAGAGTGACACCTATCCGAACCCGATTGGCGGGTTCGGATTTTTTTATCATGTCGAACTGAGAAGATTCTCTTTTTCATGCGCAGGCATAACTTGCATCATCGAATCGTAGCGGGAGAGTGTTCAAAGTTACCGATGAACTGAAAAAATAGAGTAATAGGAATAGTATTTGGAAAACGGGGGAAGGAAGATGAATCTGTATTTTATCGTTAACCCTGCAGCCAAAAACGGCCGCTCGGCAACAGTATGGGAACGGGTGCAGCATATGCTGGAGCAGGAAGGCTTGTCATATGAAGTGCATTGGACGAAAAAGGCAGGAGACGGAAAACGAATTGCCCGCCTGATTGCTGAGCGAAATGCTGAACCGCTAGTGCTCATTGCTGTTGGTGGGGACGGAACTGTGTATGAAGTCGTCAACGGGGCGTCGTTGTTTCCGCATGTCGTCATCGGCTACATCCCGGCAGGGACAGGAAATGATTTTGCTCGTGGTTTCGGCATGCCGCGCCGTCCGGAACAGGCGCTTCAACAGCTGTTGACTGGGAAGGTAGCTAGCGGTGATCTTGGCCGCTTTGTGAGCAGTGCTGTACGGGATGGGGTGTTTGTCAATAGCATCGGCTGTGGTTTTGATGCTCACATTGCCCGCGAAGTCAACCGATCCAAATGGAAAGGGCGGCTGAACCGCCTCGGACTCGGTACACTCGTTTATGTGTTTTATTTAGTGAAAGAGCTATTCCGTTATCAACCGACCGATCTCGATATTTGTATTGACGGACAAACCTATTCGTTTCAACAAGCTTGGGTGGCGACCGTATCGAATCATCCATACTATGGTGGCGGGATGCGCATTGCACCGTCAGCCCGGGCCGATGACGGCCTCCTTCACGTGACCGTTGTCAGCCGTCTGACGCGTTGGAAACTTCTTTCAGTATTTCTAACCGTATTTTGGGGCGGACATGTGCGAATGAAAGAAGTTTCCGTGTTTGCTGGGCGGCACGTGCGCATTCGCCCTGCTGCTCCTGTGCCGGTTCACGCTGATGGAGAGGAGGCAGGGAGAGGAGAGGTGTCAGCTTGGATTGAGTCTGGAGGCTTGAGAGTGATCGGTGCGGAAACTTTGTGAATGATTGGTACGTATGTAAAAAGAAGAAAGGAGGTGTGAGGAAGACGAGTGATGGAGAAGCGGATGGTCATGCTTGATGTCGTATTCTATGTGGTGTTTCCGATCGTTCTCTGGCATGCGTTGCGCGGCCCGGTCGGGGAGTACGGGGCGATGTTGATTTGCACCGTGCCGGGAGCGATTTATACGGTTTACCGTTTTTGGTCCATTCGCCGAGTACAATGGTTTGGCACGTTTTTGCTTGTCAATCTCGCAGTTAGTACGCTATTGAACGTATTAGCCGGATCAGCGTTGCAGATGTTATGGAATGACGTATGGTACTCAATTGCTTTGTCCGTCTTTTTTCTAGCGACTGTCGTTGTCAAGCGCCCGTTGATGCTTTATTTTTCGCTTGATTTTGTGGAAATGCAGGGAGCGCCGCGTTCGGTAATGAAAAAGCAATTTTTTGAGCGCGATGTTTTCCCGCTTTTTCAATGGATCACCGTTGGCTTTGCCTTACGCGATGGACTGCTGGCGGCGATTAAGGCGCATTTGATCGTTCGTTATGGCGTCGAAGCGTTTGACCGTGCGATTGTGATTCGAGAAGTCATTGGTTGGGGGATTACGATTCTCTGTATGTTGGGGTTTGTCCGCATCTCGAAGATCCTCTCGAACCGTGACACTCCCCATTATCCGGCATGAATGTAGATGAGAGAACTAAAGCATTGGAGAGAAAAACAGAGGAGAAGGAGGCAGTACTATACATAGATATAGATAAAAAGCTGTGTTCGATGCGTTTGGGAAACAATCGTTGCTTTAACTTTATTTTCTTCTTTGTTTTCTCGCTTTCGTAAGGGATGATTTTGTGCTGGTGTTCGTTTGCTCATTTCAGTGACGTCTTCCTGACAATGCTGGTACAGTGGCGAGCTTTTCTGTACCCGTTTCAGGAGCAGATCGCGCACCTCCATTTTTCGACTCTTCCGTTTCGCTAGTTGTCAGTATCACTTTATTGTCTGTTTCTTCTACTTCAGCTTGTTTTGTCAGCCGTTTTTCCATTTTGGCTTTCAGCTTTTGCTTCGCTTTGTCAATGGTGTACTTCTTTGGAGGGCAAGTTTAGCAAAAAAAGAAACCATGGGGCTCTGTTCGCCGTTTGGCAAGTAACAACTTATTTGGTATAATGGGGGCAAGTTTATTGAAAATGGTGCGTAAGCCACGACTCCTGCCAATCGATTTGGTAGGAGTTTGTTTTTGCTATCAACGCCTAATGAGGCTAAGAAAGCGGGATGGAACGCCCGCTGCCTGTCGTCTTTGCAAGTGGAAAGGAGTATATCGGTGATGACGGAGCGGATTGATGAGGTTATGGAGATTTGCTTACTGGCGGGAAAATTGATGCTCGAAAGCGGTGGAGAGACGTATCGAGTTGAAGATACTATGACGCGTATTGCCGCTTCGTTTGGCATGTCACGCTCCCACGGCTATGTCACACCAACGGCCATCATTTTTTCCATTGAAGGGACGGACTCAACGAGACTGATCCGCATTTCCGATCGTTCGACTGATTTGGCGAAAGTGGCGGTCGTGAACGATATTTCTCGGCGCATCAGCCGCGGCGAATTGACGCTGGAAGAGGCGCGCAAGGAGCTCGAGGAAGTCAGACGCGCCCCAATGAGTTACCCTCTTTGGCAGCAAACCGCCGCTGCAGCGTTAGCGAGTGCCTGTTTTGCGTCATTGATTGGAGGAGGGATGGTTCACTTTTTTCCATCGCTTTTTTCCGGAGGGGTGGCGTTTTGGTGTTTTGAAATGGTGCATCGGTTCGTGAAAATCCGGTTTTTCGCGGAATTTTTTGCTGCTTTTGTTGCAGGAGGTCTCGTATTGTTAATGGTACAGGCCGGATTTGGAGGGGATATCGGGAAAATGATCATCGGCTCTGTGCTGCCACTTGTTCCAGGGTTGGCCATTACGAACGCGGTGCGTGACTTAATGGCCGGCCATCTCATCGCCGGGTTGTCTCGCGGGGCCGAAGCGTTTTTGACGGCGTTTGCGATTGGCACCGGCATCGCCTTTGTTTTATCCATTCGATGATGTGATGGGAGTATAGATCATGGTCGTTATGCAGCTGCTACTTAGCTTTTTTGCGTCGATGTTGTTTGGCATCATTTTTAATATTCCGCCGCAGCTATTGCTGCATAGCGGGTTTGTTGGGATGAGCGGATGGACGGTCTATATGTTGACCGTACGTTCGGGCGTAGACAGTGTGATTGCAACGTTTATGGCTGCGTTTTTCGTTGCCTTTTTAAGCAATGCGTTTGCCCGGCGCTATCGAGCGCCGGCGACCATTTTTATCGTTCCCGGCATTCTTCCGCTCGTGCCAGGTGGAACGGCATTTGAGGCGATGCGCCATGTCGTCATCAACGACTATAATGCGGCGATTCCGTTGGCGGTGAAGGCATTCATGATTTCCGGTGCGATTGCGATGGGGCTCATTTTTTCCGAGGTCGTCAACCAATTGGTGAAGCGTCGCCATTAATTATTTTTCTGAATCACTTGCCTATCGTTATATTTGCTTGTTTGAATATTATAATCTAAGTATAATTATGCTTTCATGTGGATTGGAAAGAGCGGGGGAGAGGAATGAAAGAAATCATTGGGCAGATGAAAGCGGAGCTATGGAGTATTTTTGACTATCTTCATCGTCATCCGGAAATTAGTTGGGAAGAATGGGGAACAACGGAATTTGTTCGCCGGGAGTTGGAACGCGAAGGGTATCGGGTGTGGACGTTTGCCGATTGTCCGGGCGTGGTGGCAGAAATCGGCGATGGGCCGTTTATGGTTGGCGTGCGCAGTGATATGGATGCTCTTTGGCAAGAGGTAAACGGTGTTTGGCAGCCGAATCATGCGTGCGGACATGACGCCCATATGACGATCGTGTTGGGGGTGGCGAAGCTGCTTCGCCGCATCGGCTATGAGCCGCCGGGGACGCTTCGGTTTTTGTTCCAGCCAGCTGAAGAGAAAGGTACAGGGGCGTTGAAGCTGATTGAAAAGGGAGCGGTCGATGGAATGTCGTTTTTGTACGGCGTTCATTTGCGACCGGTTCAAGAAGTCAAGAGCGGGTATGCGACACCGGCAATCATTCACGGGGCAGCCCAATGCATCGAAGGGCGGATTCGCGGTATGGCAGCGCACGCGGCGCGGCCTCATTTAGGTGTGAATGTCATTGAAGTCGGCAGTGCCATCGTGCAGGAGCTCGGCAAAATCCATGTTGACCCGCAAGTACCAGCAACGATCAAAATGACGAGGTTTCATGCGGGGGAAAAAGATGTGAACACGATTCCAGATTACGCTGAGTTCTCCTTGGACTTGCGAGCGCAGACGAACGAGGCGATGGAGCAGCTCGTCGAAAGGTTGCGCCGTGTGGTCAACGGAGTCGCTGCTATTTACGGGGCTGAGATTGAGCTTGATGAACGGACGCGAATCGTCGCCGCCAACCCTGACTTGGATGCCAAGAGGCTCATGGAAGAGGCGATCATCGCTGTTCTAGGGGAGGAGAAATGTATTCCGCCAGTCATCACATCCGGCGGGGAAGATTTCCATTTTTACGCATTTAAAAAACCGGAGTTGAAAACGACGATGCTCGGGTTAGGCTGCGACTTACGCCCGGGGCTTCACCACCCGCAGATGACATTCCAACGTGACGATTTACTTTCCGGCATTGAGATTTTGGCGCGGACGGTCATCAATACGTTTGCGCTACAAGGAGAGAAAGAACGTGTCTCTATCACTGCAAATCATTGAAACGATAGAGCAACTAAAAGAAATGGCTGAGCTGGAAGCGGACATTTGGGGGACGACGCCGATCCCGCTTCATCAAACGTTGACAGTGGCAAAAAACGGTGGCATTGTGATCGGGGCGTACGTGGACGGGAAGCTTGTCGGCTTTGTCTACAGTTTCCCGGGAATGCAAAACGGGGAAGTATATCTTTGTTCGCATATGATGGGAATTGCGGCCTCATTTCGCGACCAAGGCATCGGCTATCGTTTGAAAATGAGGCAGGCGGAAGAAGCGCGGCGGCTCGGCTATCGGAGCATCCGTTGGACGTACGATCCATTGCAAAGCCGCAACGGCTATTTAAACTTGGTGAAGCTTGGGGCCGTTGGCATCGAGTATGTGGAAAATTGTTACGGGGAGATGGACGATGCGCTGAATGGCCAGCTGCCGTCCGACCGTTTCATTGTCGAATGGCGGCTTGATGAACGTCCGAATAGAACGTGGAACCCGGCCAAGGGACTAGTGGTGCTTGAGGCAGAGGCAACGACTGACGGCCTGTGGCGGCCAGTGCTGAAGGACATTGATGAAACAGCAACGCCATTCTTGCTGACTGCTATTCCGCTTGATTTTTCGCAACTAAAGGAGCGGAGTCTTTCATTAGCGCTTGAGTGGCGCCTAGCGACACGCTCCTTGTTTGCCCGGTTGCTCGCTGAAGGCTGGGTTGCTATTCATGCCATGCGCGGCGAAGGGGAACCGGTTATGCACTACATATGGGGACGCCGGAATAAGTGGTTAGGGGAAAAGGGGGAAAGTAATGAGGCTTGAAATTGATTACATCATTTTACGTTACTTGCAAATGGAGCTGAAAGCACCGTTTACGACCAGTTTTGGTACGTTTCAAACAAAAGAATTTATTTTAGTGGAAGCAGTCGACAGCAACGGTGTCTCAGGATGGGGCGAATCGGTGGCATTTTCCGCTCCGTGGTATAGTGAGGAAACGGTAAAAACGAACTGGCATATGCTTGAGGATTTTCTTATCCCACTGGCATTTGCCGAGCCGATCGATCATCCGAGTGAACTATCAAAACGGTTTGGGGCGATCCGCCAAAACCATATGGCGAAAGCCGCGCTCGAAGGTGCGGTATGGGATTTGTACGCCAAGCGGCTTGGCGTTCCGCTTTATCAGGCATTGGGTGGAACGAAAAGGGAAATTGAAGTTGGTGTCAGCATCGGCATTCAGCCGACGGTAGATGAGTTGCTTCGGGTTATTGAACGGTATGTAACCCAAGGATATCGGCGAATGAAGGTGAAAATCAAGCCGGGCTGGGACGTTGAGGTCATTCGTGAAGTGCGGCGTGTGTTTCCAGACGTGCCGCTCATGGCAGATGCCAATTCAGCGTACACACTTGCTGATGTGGAGCGGCTGAAAGCACTCGATGAATTCGGACTGATGATGATCGAACAACCGCTTGCGGCTGACGATCTCGTTGATCATGCCCAGCTGCAGCCGCTTCTGAAGACGCCGATTTGCCTTGATGAAAGTATCCGCTCATTCGACGATGCGCGCAAGGCGCTTCATCTTGGCAGTTGTCGCATCATCAATATGAAAATTGGACGCATCGGCGGACTGCAGGAGGCAAAACACATTCATGATCTTTGCCGTGAGCACGGCGTTCCGGTTTGGTGCGGTGGCATGTTGGAAGCGGGCGTTGGGCGCGCTCACAATATCGCCATTACGACTTTGGAAAACTTCACCCTTCCCGGCGACACAGCGGCATCTTCCCATTACTGGGAGCGGGATATTATTGTTCCGGAGGTCGAAGTGCATAACGGCTTGATTCGCGTACCGGACGCCCCGGGTATCGGTTATGAAGTCGACCGCCGCCAAGTCGAGCGGTACACGCAATTTGCCAAAGTATATCGCCGTTCGCTGCCGGCATAAAGAAGGAGGCTGACCCTAAAAACCGCTTCTCCTTAAACGGAAAGTATTGATACAAGAAGGATGTCTTGCCGCTTGCAGGACATCCTTGCTCGTTGTTCATTATGCTGAACGGATGCTTCGGACTAAGAGATGCGGCGAACCGTTTGCTGTTTCAGAAGATGTGTCCAAAAAAATAGGGAAACCAGCGGCCATGCCGGCTTCCCTGTTGTGTTACACCCGCCCGATTCCAGTATTTGCTTTGACGAGGATTTCGGTAAATTTCTTTTCGTCTGCTTTTTTCGCTGAAACGAGTGTGCCGATGATAGCGCCGATAAAACCGAGCGGAATGGAAATAATGCCCGGATTGGAAAGTTTAAAGAGCGGCTCGCCGACAAAAATGGCAGCTCCCGGTTCCGGTGACCAGACGTTCGGGCTGAAGAAGACAAGCAACAGGGCGCTAATCAAGCCAACGAGCATTCCGGTAATTGCCCCTGTCGTATTAAAGCGGCGCCAGAAGATCGTAAAGACGATCGTCGGCAAGTTGGCGCTTGCGGCGACGGCAAATGCGAGTGACACAAGGAAGGCGACGTTCATTTTTTGAGCAAAGAGCGCTAACAAAATCGACAATACTGAGACGCCGATCGATGCCCAGCGGGCGGCAAGCATTTGTTCTTTTTCCGTCGCTTGGCCGCGCCGGATGATGTGGCTGTAAAAGTCATGAGCGAATGCGGAAGCAGCTGACAAAACAAGACCGGCGACAACAGCCAAAATCGTCGCAAAAGCAACAGCGGCAACAAAAGCGAATAAGAAATCTCCGCCAAGCGCCTCAGCTAACAGCGGAGCCGCCATATTGCCGGCAGGGTCAGCGGCGATGATTTTGTCATGACCAACGAACGCGGCGGCGCCAAACCCTAAAAAGATAGTTAATACATAAAAAATACCGATGATCCATGTCGCATAAACGACTGATTTACGCGCAGTCGGCGCATCTTTGACAGTGAAGAAGCGGATCAAAATGTGCGGGAGCCCAGCTGTTCCTAAAACGAGTGCTAGGTTTAGCGAGATCGTGTCCAGTGGATTTTTAAACTTGTTGCCTGGGGTTAAAAATGCATCGCCAAGCGGTGTTGCTGTTTTTAACTGATGGAACATTTTAGCGATGCTGAAGTCGAATTTTCCAAAGACGATTAAGGAAATGATAAATGTACCGATCATCAACAGGACCGCTTTGATGATCTGCACCCAGCTTGTCGCTGTCATGCCGCCGAACACGACATACACGGTCATTAAAATACCGACGATCAAGACAGAATAAATGTAATCGATCCCGAGTAGGAGCTTAATAAGGCCGCCGGCCCCGACAAGCTGTGCGATCATATAAAAAGTTGAGATGGCGATCGTATTCAAAGCGGCGACACCGCGCACTTTTTTATCGTCAAAACGAGCGGCGATCATATCGGCCATCGTGTACTTGCCAAGGTTGCGAAGGGGTTCAGCGACGATATATAAGACGACAAGATAGGCGACAAGGAATCCGATGCTGTAAAAGAAGCCGTCAAACCCGGCTAGGGCGATCATGCCAGCAATGCCTAAAAAGGAAGCAGCAGACATATAGTCGCCAGCGATGGCGAGCCCATTTTGCCAGCCGGTCAAGCTGCTGTCAGCGGTGTAAAATTCGCTTGTCGTTTTCGTTCGTTTCGAAGCATAGTACGTAATGACAAGCGTCAAGGCGACGATGACAAGGAAGAGGAAAAAGGCTAATCCGTTCATTAGACGTTTCCTCCTTCCTTCGCTTCTTGCTTCATTTGTTCGACGATTTCGTCAAACTTGGCGGCCCGTTTCGAATAAAGGATGCATAAAGCCCAAGTCATCACAAATTGTGCGAAAGCAAACAGCCAAGCCCAACTAACCGGTCCAATTGCTGGCGCATTGAGCACGTTTGAGTATGACGTTAATATCGGAAGGGTGAAGTAAAAGGCGAAGAAAAAGATCGTCGCTGGAATAATGAAGGCTTTTTTCTCTTGAATGAGCCCACGAAACATAGCGGATTGGGCGAGCGCTTCATAATCGACACCTGGCCGTTCGGCAAAGGATTGTTTTTTCACTGCCATATAAATCCCTCCTTATCTTAATTGAAGCGTTTTCAAAAAAGGGAACAACATAATACGGGATAGAAGCAGCGGATCCCCCTTTCTTGTCACAAATTTGTCACACAATTAATTATATATTTATCTGAAAAGTTTGTAAATTGATTTTTTTGTTATTGCTGTAAATATTTTTTTGCTTTATCGCATAAAACGAAAAAAATATTTTGCTGTTTTTCTTATTTTCGCACTTTACAAAAAAACAAGGATCATGTAGAATGCTAACTGTGTTCATTGATTAAATTCGACATTTTTCTACAAAAAGCGACAAGGAGAGACATTTGATGAATTTGTTTCGTAAAAAACCGATTCAGGCGCTTTTAAACGAATCGGGGGCGAAAGGAGCCTCGCTGCGGAAAGAATTAAGTGCATTCGACTTAACGATGCTTGGCATCGGTGCCATTATCGGAACAGGCATTTTCGTCCTGACCGGGGTGGCAGCGGCGGAGCATGCCGGTCCAGCGCTCGTTCTTTCGTTTGCTTTATCTGCGTTGGCGTGCGTCTTCGCAGCGCTTTGTTACGCAGAATTTGCTTCGACCGTACCGGTTTCGGGAAGTGCGTACACATATAGTTATGCTGCGTTCGGTGAACTGATCGCCTGGATTTTAGGCTGGGATTTGATTTTAGAGTACGGAGTTGCTTCATCGGCAGTCGCCGCCGGGTGGTCCGGCTATTTCCAAGGATTGCTTGCTGGGTTTGGCATTGAGCTGCCGAAGGCACTCACGAGCGCATATGACCCGGAGAAAGGGACAATCATCGATTTGCCGGCCATTTTCATTGTTTTGTTCATTACGATTTTATTGAACATGGGCGCGAAAAAATCGGCCCGCTTCAATGCGATTATCGTTTTCGTAAAAGTGGCTGTCATCTTGCTTTTCTTGGCGGTCGGTGTTTGGTATGTTAAGCCAGAAAACTGGACGCCGTTTATGCCGTATGGGTTTGCAGGCGTTGCGACCGGAGCCGCGACGGTGTTTTTCGCTTATATCGGGTTTGATGCGGTGTCAACAGCGGCGGAAGAAGTGCGCAATCCACAGCGCAATATGCCAATTGGCATCATCGTCTCATTGCTTGTTTGCACGTTATTGTATATCGCCGTTTCGCTCGTGTTGACAGGCATCGTTCCATACGACCAATTGAACGTGAAAAACCCGGTGGCGTTCGCATTAAGCTACATCCAGCAAGACTGGGTCGCTGGCTTTATTTCGCTCGGAGCGATTGCTGGCATTACGACGGTGTTGCTCGTCATGCTTTACGGGCAGACGCGCCTCTTTTATGCGATCAGTCGCGACGGCTTATTGCCAAAAGTATTTGCCCGCATTAGCCCGACCCGCCAAATACCGTATGTTAACACATGGCTGACAGGTGCAGCTGTTTCGGTATTTGCCGGTGTCATCCCGTTGAACAAACTGGCGGAACTGACGAACATTGGAACGCTCTTTGCCTTTATTACCGTTTCAATTGGTGTTCTCGTTTTGCGCAAAACACAGCCAGACTTAAAGCGGGCGTTCTGTGTTCCGTTCGTGCCGTTCGTCCCGATTTTAGCGGTCTTGTTCTGCGGCTACTTAGTTCTTCAGCTCCCAGCAACGACATGGATCGGTTTTGTTTCCTGGTTGTTAATCGGTTTGGTGATTTACTTTGCTTACGGGCGTAAGCATAGCGTGCTCAATGAAACGGCTGAGAGCGAAGAAAAAGTTGGCTGATTGGCCAAATAAAAAAGCAAGGGCTTTTCTGAACAGATGTTCGGAAAAGCCCCTTTTTTGTTCGCTTAGAGGATGAATGACAGCGAAATTGTGTGTTCCATAAATAGGAAGTCTAGGGGTGGAAAGGGGGAAACCAGCCGTTTGACAAGAGGGAGGCTCATAAACAAGGTTCACGATTCAATCCCGTTAGGCTCCCGCTTGGAATAATTTTTTTCTTGAATGACGGCCATATTTCCCTTACGATATACGAAATAGTGTATAAGGAAGCGTCAGTCCGTCTTGTATAAGCGGGGTGAAATCGATGTTTGGCACATTATTAAAAAAAAGAGAGAGAACGCTTGAACGGACGGTTGCGGAAATTCAACAAGGGAATGAAGCGCTGCGCAATGAACTCATCCAACAATATAAGCCGTTTATCGCTAAAACGGTCTCGGGCGTGTGCAAGCGATTCATTCATGAAGAAGATGACGAAGCGAGCATCGGATTGATCGCTTTTAATGAGGCGATTGAAAAATATGCGCCACATAAAGGAGGCTCCTTCCTCTCATTTGCCGAACTGCTCATTAAACGGCGCCTTATCGATTATATTCGGAAAGAGGCGAGAATACGAGATGCAGTATGGTATACGGAGGATAGAGAAGACGGTGAGCAAACGGCGCAAGCTTACTTGGACGCTAAGCTTTCTGTCGATGAATTTTACAAGCAAATCGAACAGGAGCAGCGTCGCGAAGAAATCATCCATTACCAGCAAGTGCTGAAACAATTCGGCATTCACTTTCACGATTTAGTTGAACATTCGCCAAAACATAAAGACGCCCGCCTAAATGCCATCCGTGTAGCCCAGCTGCTTGTGGAGAACGAGGACTTGCTCGGTCTGTTGTTTCAAAAAAAACAGCTACCGATCAAACAGCTGGAAACGATGGCGTCCGTCAGCCGCAAAACTATAGAGAGAAACAGAAAATACATTATTGCGGTCGCGGTCATTTTGGCGGGCGATTATATTTACTTGAAGGACTATATAAAAGGGGTGCTACCATCGTGAAGAAGGGGATTGTGCTGGAATTGGACGAAGAGTTTGTCACCGTGTTGACGCCGGAGGGGGAATTTCTTCGGTTAAAAAAGGAAGGAGATTGTGAAGTTGGAGAAGAGATTGAAGCGAGGGCGGTAAAAAAAAACATTTCTATTTCACCGTCGTTCGTTTCAATATGCGGTGGTGAGCGCGTTAGCAGCTGCCGTCCTGCTTGTCATCACTTGGATTCAATGGCCTTCCGACGCGGTGTGCGCATATATGTCGATCGACATTAATCCGAGCATTGAAACTGGGGTCGACGATGAACTGCGCGTGTTGACACTAAAGGCGTATAATGAAGAAGGGAAACATGTAATCGCAGCGCTCACTTCATGGAAACATGAGCCGTTTTCTGCTGTGGCGAAACAAATCATTGAATTAAGCGAAAAAAGGGATATTTAAAGGAAGGCGGAGAAGTGCTTATTGCAACAGTAGAGAAAGAGCATAACGATTCTTCGGCTCGGAAGTTGTCCGCTGAACTCGCTGAAATCCAGCGGTCGGTAGCGAACGAACGGATCGTTATCACAACGGTGAACAGCACGATGGAAGTGCGCAACCGAGCGGCAAAACAAGGAATGACAACCGGGAAACTATTGCAAATCCAGAAAAAAGCAAAACCGTCTTCGTCCACATCCGCCAAGCCGAATAAAGAGAAAGAGGAAGTCGGAAAGAAAGAATCCGCTACGTCGAACAAGGAGAAAGGGCAAGGTGGAAAGAAGGAATCTACTAAGTCGAACAAAGAAAAGCAACAGGACGGAAAGAAGGAATCCGCTAAGCCGAATAAAGAGAAAGGGCGAGTAGCAAAGAACGAATACGCCAAGTCGAGCAAAGAGAAAGAACAAGGCGGAAAGAAGGAAAAGGAAGCGTTGTCACTAAAAGGACAAAAACTAGAGCAACTGCCGCAAATGAAACAGAGGCATAGCGAACAGAAAGCAAATCAACAGAAAAAAGAAAAACAGCCGCCACACGAGTGGAAAAACTCCGGCTTAGAAAAACATAGTTCCCCTTCGGGCGAAGAAATTTCTCTGAAAGGGAAAAACAGTTCCCCTTCTGATAAAGAAATTTCTTTGAAAGGGAAAAACTATGAAAACGCCCGTCCGTCGCGGCCGGGCGATCATCATGCAAACAAAAAGGCGGTGAATAGCCAGCAGGATCGCAACGACAACAAAGATCGCCACAAGCTGGCGAACGTTCACCGCCAACCGAAAAGCATAGATTCCAAAATGAAAAAAGTCGAGTGATGACGCTCGGCTTTATTCTGTTTTTCGGCCTGCCAGCTGGCTTTGGGCTTGAGCAACAAGCCGTTTTGTAATTTCCCCGCCGACGGAACCGTTGGCGCGCGAAACAGTGCCAGCCCCGAGCTGTACGCCAAATTCTTGAGCGATTTCGTATTTAATTTGTTCCAATGCTTGTTCAATGCCTGGAACAAGCAGTTTGTTGCTTCCACGTGCCATCATTCTTGCCTCCTTTGTCATGTTTAAGTGTGGCATCATTAGTATGAGCAAACCGTTAGTGGGCTATAGGTGGCAATTAAAGGGAGGATTTGTTGTGAAAAAAATATTGCAAACGTTTTCGGTTCGCGGTTATAATAAAATTAACAACAGGATCCGAAACGTTTTGGAGGAATAGCAGTGACAACGATTAAAGATATTGCCAAAGCGGCAGGAGTTTCGATTACTACCGTTTCACGTGCGTTAAACGGTTATTCCGATGTGAATGAAAACACGAGACAAAAGATCATTGATATCGCTAGGCAACTAAACTACATCCCGAATACGCTCGCACGCGGGCTTGTGATGAATAAATCGAAAACGATCGGATTGCTCGTTTCCGGACTGACGAAGGAAAGCGCCAAGGACAATTTTACGTTTGAGGTGCTAGCAGGTGTCAACGAATATGTCAGTGAAGTCGATTATGATATGGTGCTGTTCAGTACGACATCGACGAAACAGCGGGAAAAAACGTACACCCAACTTTGCCGGGAGCGCCGTGTCGACGGAGCGATTTTGCAGGGGATTCGCACCGATGACCCATACTTGCACGAGGTCGTGGAGAGCGATATTCCGTGCGTTTTAATCGATATTCCAATCGAGTCGCGGACGGTTGGTTATGTCACAACAGATAATGTACTTGGGGCGAAAAAGGCGGTGCGCCATTTAATTGAACTCGGCCATAAACGAATTGCTATGATTAACGGCTATGAATACGCTTTTGTGAGCGAACAGCGATTGAAAGGATTCAAGGAGGCCCTGCTTGAAGCTGGGTTGCCGGTGCGGGAATACTGGATTGCCAATGGGGCGTTTCGTGAAGAAATTGCTGAGCAGGAAGCGTTGAGGCTGCTTCAACACTACCCAGAAATAACGGCGTTCTTTTGCGCCAGCGATTTAATGGCGCTAGGCGTGATTAAAGCAGTAAAACGGCTTGGAAAGCGAGTGCCGGATGATGTTGCGGTCATCGGTTATGACGACATTATTTTAGCCTCATATTCCTCGCCTTCGCTGTCAACCATCGCACAGGATAAGTTCGCTATGGGGTATGAAGCTGCCAAGTTGCTCATCGCTATGCTGGAAGGAAAGGCGGATTCGCATATCAAAATTTTACAAACGGAGCTAAAAGCTCGGGAATCGACAGTCAAGGGAATCAAGTAGTCGCCGTGTTATTGGTGACGGAAGGAGGGAAAAGATTTTTTTTGCGAAAAACCGAAAACGTTTCGGATAAAAAAGGGAATAGATCCATTAATTAAAACGCTTTCTAAACCATTTCCTTTTTATTTATTCCCGAAACGTTTTCGGGATGATAGAAAGTAGAAAACATCAACGGGAGGAAGCAAGATGGATTACCGTGTGATTAAGGAAAATGATTTATTTTTATTAACAGACCGTGAGGGGAATATTCCGGAGCACCATCCGTACGGACTAGGTTTATACACGAAAGACACTCGTTTTTTAAGCAAATGGGATTTACGCATTAACGGGAAAAAGCCGGTTTTGCTGTCGTCCGACGCTGCGGAAAATTATGTTGCCACGATTTTATTGACGAACCCGCATATAGAGGAAAACGGGGAATTGGTATTATGGCGGGAATCAGTTGAAATTGAGCGAAAGCGCTTCATATATGGTAACGTTCTCTATGAAACGATGAAACTAAGAAGCTATCATCCAAAGCCGGTACAGTTTGAAATCAGTGTACATATGGATGCTGATTTTGCTGACATGTTTATCGTCCGCGGGTTTCAGAGCGGGGAAGTTGGAAAGCGGACGGGGCAGACGATCGGCGATCGCACGTTAACGTTTGGCTATGTAGGAGCTGACGGGATCAAGCGGTCGACACAAGTCGCCTGGGATCGGCCAGAAAAGGCAGTGTTTGAGCACGGGGAAATTTTGTTTCATTTTCATCTCCAGCATGGAGAAGAGCAAACGGTCACCTTTACCATTACGCCACATGTCGGCGGGGAGGAAAGGAAACAACCTGTTCCATTGGAGGAGGCATTTTGCCGCCTAAAAGAATCATACTGCCGCTGGGAGGAAAAAACAGCGAAAATCACAACGGATGATCACCGTCTTGACCGCTTGGTACGCCGTGGAATCGCCGATTTGCGAGTGCTGTTGACCGATTTAGGATACGGACAGTTTCCTGTGGCTGGGTTGCCGTGGTTTGGCGTCCCGTTTGGCCGTGATAGCCTGATCGCAGCACTGCAGCTTTTGCCGTTCAACCATGAGGTCGCCAAGGGAACGTTGCTGACGATGGCCCGATATCAAGGGAAAAAGAATGATCCATGGCGGGACGAGCAACCGGGAAAAATCATGCATGAAATTCGGTTTGGCGAGCTGGCTAATACGAATCAAATTCCGTTTACCCCTTACTATGGAACGATTGATGCTACACCACTGTTTTTAGTGTTGCTGGCCGAGTATGTAAAATGGACGGGAGATTTTGCTCTTGTCGGTCAACTGCGTGAACATATTGAGGCAGCGCTCGCTTGGATTGATCAGTACGGTGACCGCGACGGGGATTTGTTTGTTGAGTATCATCAGCAATCGAGCAAAGGGATTGCTAACCAAGGGTGGAAAGATTCGGGGGACTCGATTGTCCACCGAAACGGTGAATACGCTCGCTCACCGATTGCCCTTGTTGAAGTACAAGGGTATGTATACCAAGCAAAAACAGCGCTTGCTGATATTTTCGAGCATCTCGGCGAACTCGAGCGGGCTAAAGAGTTGCGTCATCAGGCGAAAGCGTTGAAAGAGCGGTTTGACGAGCAGTTTTGGATGGAAGATGTGCAATTTTACGCCATTGCTTTAGACGAAAAGAAAGAACAAGTTGGTACGGTGACGTCAAACCCTGGACACGTGCTGTTGTCGGGAATGCTGAATGAAGAGCGGGCCGAGGCGGTTGTCCGGATGCTTTTATCTAAGAAGATGTTTTCAGGCTATGGAATTCGGACGATGGGAGAAGGCGAAGCCGGATACAATCCGATCAGTTATCATAACGGAAGCGTATGGCCGCATGACAACAGCTTGATTTTGCTTGGACTCAGTAAGCTAGGCAAGCAGCATGAGGCGAAGACCGTAATTCAAGGGTTGACGGAGGCGGCGAACTACTTTGAATATGATCGGCTTCCAGAGCTGTTTTGTGGATATGGAAGCTCGGCTGGGAAGCCGGTTCGCTATCCGGTCGCCTGCTCGCCGCAGGCATGGGCGGCCGGAACACCGTTAGTGTTTATTCAGGCTTTACTAGGATTGTTCCCAAATGCGCTCGAAAAGAAAATTTATTTGTCGCCGATGCTGCTTGATACGATGAACATGTTGCGGGTGGAAAACATCTCGATCGGCGGCGGACGGTTGTCATTGACCGTTATGCGTGAGAAGGAAACGTTCAACGTCCAAATCGATGAAAATACGACAGGCTGGGATATTGTTATTCGTTAACAACAGGGAAAGAAGCTTCTTTCCCTGTGAATATAAACCATTTTTTAGGGGGTTGCTTACATGGGGAAAACAAAGTGGATGGCAACGCTAGGCATTGCGACGCTACTGTTTGGCAGTCTTTTGGCCGGATGCGGAGGCGAAAAAAGTGAGCAGGCAAACGGGGGGAACAAGCAAGGAGAAAAGGTGGAAGTGACATTGGCTGGCTGGGGTGGCAACCCAAGCGAGCAAAAGTTGTTGCAGCAAACGATTGATGATTTTGAGAAAAAACACCCTGATATTAAAGTCAAATATGAAGTGATCGCCGATCAGTATATGGATGTCATTAAAACCCGTTTATCGGGAGGACAAGGGCCAGATGTGTTTTATCTCGATGCGTTTGAAGCGCCGGCATTAATTGAAACAGGAGCGCTCGAACCGCTCGACGAATATGTGACCGATGAGTTTGATATTGACGATTTTGAAAAGCCGATGCTCGATGCATTTAAGGGGGAAGACGGCAAAATTTACGGATTCCCGAAAGATTATTCGACGTTAGCCTTGTTTTACAATAAAAAAATGTTAGAAGAAGCAGGCGTCGAAGTGCCAAAAACGTGGGATGAGCTGAGAGAAGCAGCGAAAAAGCTGACGAAAGGAAAAGACGTATATGGGTTTGGCGTTGCTCCGGAATTGGCTCGTTTATACTACATTGCTGAGTCGAAAGGTGGCAAAGTCGTCACGGACAACAAAGCAAGTTTTGCTGATTCTAAGGTTGTCGATGCGCTCCAACCGATCGTTGATATGCACTTGAAAGATAAAACGGCAGCTCAGCCGAACGAAGTCGGAGCAACATGGGGCGGCGAGATGTTCGGCCAAGGTAAGGCTGCTATGGTCATTGAAGGAAACTGGGCGATTCCGTTTTTGCAAGATACATTCCCGAACTTAGAATTCGGAACGGCGGAACTCCCGACGATCAACGGCAAAAAAGCAACGATGGCGTATACGGTAGCCTATGTGATGAATAAAGATTCACAAAAGAAAGAAGCAGCTTGGAAACTCATCTCCTATTTGACCGGGAAAGAAGGAATGAAAACGTGGACAAGCAAGGGATACGCTTTGCCGACGCGTAAATCGGTCGCTGCTGAACTTGGATTTGATAAAGATCCGTTGCGGGCGGCATTAGTGGCCGGAGCACCATACGCTACTGTATGGCAAAATGGAACGAATTTACCGATTATTGTGAATAACTTCAACAACCAGTTTGTCAGTGCTTTCTTAGGGGAGCGCCCGCTTGCTGATGCATTGAAAGAAGCAGAAAAAACGGCGAACAGCGAAATCGAAAGTCAATAAATGAAAAAAAGCCTCCGGCGGAAAACAGCTTCTGCCGGAGAGCTGTTCCTTTCTTTCTAACAGCGGCTTTGTGGCCGCGTTAGAAAGAGGGGAATAGCGATTCGATTGCAAGGGGATGAAAAAGGATGAAGCAGACATTCACGAAAAAAATGTGGCGGGAAACAGGATCGGCTTATTTTCTGTTATCTCCGGCTTTATTTGTGCTTCTTTTATTCATTATCGGCCCGATCGTGTTCGCAGTTTTTTTGGCATTTCATAAAGTGCAATTGTTAGGAACGACATCGTTCGAGTTCGTCGGACTCGATAACTTCGCCCGCATAGCTAACGATACGAGGGCGAAAATCGCGCTATGGAACACGCTGAAATATGTAGCGATTGTCGTTCCGTGTCAAACGATTTTAGCGCTTGTGTTAGCCGCTACTTTAAACGCCGGGTTGAAAGGGCAAAAATTTTTCCGCATCGTTTACTTTTTACCGACCCTGACTTCTTCAGCAGTATTGACCCTTATTTTCATGTGGATGTACAACCAAAACGGCTTCATTAACCATGTGCTTGAAGCGGTTGGGTTGCCGACGTACAATTGGCTCGGCGATCCGGACGTCGCTTTAAATGCGATCATGATCATGAACATTTGGTCAACGGCCCCGTACTTTATGGTCATTTATTTGGCGGCATTGCAAGATATTCCAGATTCCTTGTACGAAGCAGCCGAATTAGACGGGGCCAACGCTTGGCAGAAGTTTTGGCACATCACTGTTCCGTATTTGCGCCCGGTCACATCGTTTGTTGTGGTTATGGGGCTGATCGGTACTTTCCAATTGTTTGATCAATCGTACATTTTCTCAGCCGGTTCTGGTGGGCCGAACAATTCTACGTTAACTGTTGTGCTTCTTATTTACCAATATGCGTTTAAAACGTTAGGAACGATGGGATACGCTGCTGCGTTGGCATTTGCGTTGGCCATCATTATTTTAATCGCGACATTAATCCAGCGGAAGCTATCGAAAGAGGAGTCCCTTTATTAAGGAGTTGAGGACGAATGAAAAGAAAAATAGGAATTGGGAAAGCGCTGCTGTATGTTGTACTTGTTATGTATGCGATCATTACGCTGATTCCGTTTTTATGGGCGCTGTCTTCCTCGTTTAAGACGCTTGAGGAAATTGTCAGTGGAACCATGTCGTTTGTTCCAAAACAGTTCACGCTGGATAATTACAAGCAAATTTTTGTTGAGCAGGATCTATTCCCACGTTGGTTGTTAAACAGTGTCATCATCGCCGTGGCAGTGACCATACTCAATTTATTGTTTAATTCCATGGCTGGCTATGCCTTAGCGCGGCTGCAGTTTCCTGGGAGAAAACCGCTGTTTTTGATCATTTTAGCTGTCTTAATGATTCCCGCCCAAGTGACGATGATTCCAAACTATTTGATTTTAAAACAGCTCGGCTGGTTAAACTCGTATCAAGGAATGATCGTGCCGACGATGATTAACGCTACTTTTATTTTCATGATGCGGCAGTTTTTTATCAATTTCCCGAAGGAATTGGAAGAGGCAGCGGAGCTTGATGGGCTTGGCCGGTTCGGGATCTTTTTCCGGATCGTGCTGCCGCTTGCTCGCCCGGCACTGGCGGCTCAGGCTATTTTCGTCTTTATGGGCTCGTGGAATGATTTTATGCGTCCGCTTATTATTTTGTCCGATCCGCAATTGTTTACATTGCCGCTTGGCCTGAACAGCTTCAAAGGACAATACATCAGCTATTGGAACTACATCATGGCTGCCTCGATGGTATTTACGTTGCCGGTGTTGGTCATTTATGCGTTTTTCAATCGGTATTTCATCAAAGGAATTTCGTTTACGGGCGGGAAATAAGAATGGTTTTGCTTCCGTGCGCACATTGAAGAAAGAAGGGTTCGCGTATAGGGCTGTCGGCAAAGGTTTCCTTGGCCTTTGCCGACAGCTTTTTTTCATGCATCATATGCGTTGAAAAGACGAGCATTATATAAATTTCATCAGGAAAGGAAATAAAGCGATGGAATGGACGATGTGGCTGCCAAGATAGGCGGAGAGGACGGGGATGGACGGCTGCGTTTGTTGGTGGATTCATTCATCCTGAAACCGCCGAAGGGAAAGAAAAGGAAAACCGTAACATGCCAAGGCAGTGAAGATGTCACGGGCAAACGAAAACCAAATCCGAACATGTGAAAAATGGTTGATGAAAAGAAAGACAGCGGCATGAAAGCCGTGCTGAAGCCGTGGTGGTGCATAAAGCATGCTTGGCCGAGGCACGATAAGAAAAAATGTGGAAGGAGGATCGATGTGACTGACATCTCATTCCCGGTTGCCCGTCTCCATGACGGGACGCTTCGCCAGTTGCAACAACTGGAACAGCGGCTGCGCGAAGAGACGGGAGAAGAAATTGTGCTTGTCGCTTATCAACGGAAAACGATGGACGAAGGGAGAACGAAATGATGGTGAAACGGAAAGTGAAATTTGACGCAGCGAAAAACAATAATAAAACGCCGACTGAAAGCTTGCCAGATACAGAATTTGCCGCGCAATACGCCGGCGAAGAAGACATGATTCGCGGTGCGAATCGCAATTCGAAAAAAGGACGCCAAGGAGGCGGCGATGGGTAAAGAGCAAAAGGGGCGGCCTGCCCAACGAAATGAAGAAATGGCGTTTGAATGGGGCGATTTTGCTGCTCATCAGCCCATTTGGCTCATGGAAGAGCAAAAACAGGCGAAGAAAAAGGAAACAAAAAAGGAAGAGACGTCACGATGAAGAGGCTGTCTGTCAGCTGCTTTTACAGCGGGACAAGGGAAAAAGAAGAGCGCCGGTACCGGCGCTCTTTTTTCATTTGCGATCATGGGCAACTTCTGTTTATGAGTTGATTGAACGTGGTAAAGCAGCAACAACGATAGTGAGATGCGACCTCACCTATTTCGAGTAAGGAAAACGATTCGTCCTCTTTTTATCATCTTGAACCGAGAAAACGTCTACTTCTTGGGGCGAGTATAGGGAGGAACTGGTTCAATGACAAAGAAAGGCACTGACATCCCCCGGAGCCGTACGGAAACGAAGGATTGTCAGTGCCTGTTCACTGTCTGCCGTTTTTGATGGGCAGACGGAATGGTATGAAATGAAGCCAAGGGCCGTTTAGTTCCTCCGGTTTAAGCCGACGTGAAAGAAGCCGACAATGAGGAAAGCGGCACGGAAAACATGGTCGCACCGGCACCGGACGGGTCAAAGTAGGCGACGATAACGGTTGGCGTAAACGAAAGCTGCCTTTTAGAAATGTAGAGGCCGACATCGACCGGCACGATTTCAACGACCGTATGTTTAAACAGCTCTTTTTCTCCGAGCCCAAGGGCGGCGAAGTCCGCCCCGAGCACCTCAGGGCGCTCAAGCAACGTCCGGTAGACGGCTGTGCGCGTCGTTTTCTCTGTTTTTTCGTCCCACCACGGCTTGCGCGGCTTATATTTTTGATTGCGCAAGTAGTCGTATTTCATGAGCGATTCGGCGACAGGCAAGGCGTCTGGTACCGATGTACGTAAAAACTCATAGAGGCGGCGGAACAAGTCTTCTAACTGATGACCGATGCGCGCCCAGCCGCGTTCATCCCAATATGTTCCAAACTGCTGGAAGAAGTCAAACGGTGACGGGAAGACGTCGGTTACTAAATATTCGATCGTTTCATCCATCCGATGGGCGTTCCAATACTTTTCGAGCACATCTTCTACTTGCTTGATGCGGATGACGTCATCAAAAGACAAAACATTGTTGCGAAGCACTTCATACGGCGCATGATCCATATATACATAGCCGTATTCATGGGCGCGCAGGCGCAACCCAGTGCCGCGCAGCAGTTTCAAAAACCCAAGCTGCAGTTCTTCCGGACGGAGGGCGAATACGTCATTGAACGTCTTCCGAAACGAGTCGTAATCTTCTTCCGGCAGCCCGGCGATCAAATCTAAGTGCTGGGTAATTTTCCCTCCTTCTTTAATCATCGTCACCGTCCGCGACAGTTTCGCGAAGTTTTGTTTGCGCATGATGAGACGGTTCACTTCATCGTTCGTTGACTGAACGCCGATTTCAAAGCGGAATAGCCCCGGTGGTGCCTCGTTGTTTAAAAACTCGATCACCTCAGGACGCATAATGTCGGCGGTAATTTCAAACTGAAACACCGTCCCCGGCACGTGCTCGTCAATTAAAAAGCGGAACATATCCATCGCATAGCTGCGGCTGATGTTGAACGTCCGATCGACAAACTTGATCGTCCGCGCCCCGTGCTGCATTAAATAACGCAAGTCATCTTTGATTTTTTCGCGGTCAAAATAGCGGACACCAACCTCGATGGACGACAGGCAAAATTGGCAGCTGAACGGGCAGCCGCGGCTTGTCTCGACATAAACGATCCGGTTCGGAAGATGCGGAAGATCTTCGGGAAAGCGAAACGGCGACGGCATGTCGGCAAGGCGGATTTTGTTCCGTTGCGGGTTGACGACGATGCGATCTCCGTCACGAAACGCCAGCCCAGCGACATCGCTCACGTTCCCATCGCCGTTTAAGGCGAACAGCAGCTGTTTAAACGTTTCTTCTCCTTCACCGATGACGATAAAATCGAATTCCGGCACTCGCTCCATCCATTCGCGCACATCATAAGACACTTCCGGCCCACCAACGACGATCGTCACGTCCGGCGCCACTTTTTTTAACATTTTTACGACTTTGATCGTTTCTTCAATGTTCCAAATGTAACAGCTGAAGCCGACGACATCCGGTTGTTGCTGATACAAATCAGCAACGATGTTCATCGCTGGGTCTTTAATCGTATATTCAACAAGCTTGACGTCAAACTCCGGCTGGGCGTATGCTTTTAAATAGCGAATGGCTAAATTCATATGAATGTATTTGGCATTTAATGTCGTACAGACAACGTTCATCGTAGCAAAACTCCTTTTCATCGTACTAACCCCACATTATAATGCAGTTTAGCCAAATGAAAAAGAAGAAAAAACTTGTCGAACATTGAGGAAAAGATTTTTGAAAAATCTTCGTGAATGGAGGAAGGAGTAAATTTTTCCACATAGAATATATATTAGTTGATATGGTTTCAATGGACAAGGAGAGATCAATATGGCCCAAAGCCTTTCTCCCCGTGAAGAACAAAATTCGACACCAGATGTGCGGTTGCTTGAAGAGGAAAACCGACGCTTAAAAGAACGGTTGAACAGCTATTCGATCATTTTTGAGAGGTCGCTTGATGCGATTGTCATTTTAAATAAAAACGGCGAGTTTGTCGATGTGAACGAAGCAGCGTGCAAGCTGTTTGAAATGGACAAGTTTGACTTGATTGGTCGTTCCTTCTCTTCATTTTTAGAGCTCGTTCCGCCGGATATTTTGTTGTTTCAGCGCTCCATGCTGCAAAAGTTCGGTTCGTTTAGCGATGAATTGCTCATCAAGTTGCCGGATGACAAGGTGAAACATGTTGAATTTTCGATGAAAAAGGATGTCTTTAACGAATTTGATTTGGTGATGATGCGCGACGTTTCGGCTCATAAGGCGCTTGAGCGCGAGCGAATCATTCATGAATTTTTGTTTCGAGACGTCTTTAACCGAGCGGTCGATGGCATCGTCATTTTCGATGAGTTCGGTCGGTTTATCGACGTCAATCCGGCATTTTCAATGAGCTTGAATTTGGAAAAAGGAAAGCTGCTGAATTTGTCGTTTCAGCAGTTTGTTGCCCGCGAATGTGCTGATGAGTTTGCCCGTCTGTTGTCGGAAGTGAAGGAAAAAGGAACGGCCAAAGGCGAGCTGTCGTTGGTTCGCCTTGACGGAACGGTGAAAATGTTTGAGCTGACGGCGACGTCGAACGTTTACAGCGGCTTTTACATGGCCATTATGCGCGATGTGACTGAACGGAAAAACATGGAGATTAAATTGCAAAAAAGTGAAGAACGATTCCGGGCCATTTTCGAGCAAGCGCATGAAGCGATTATCATTTGGGACGATTTCGGTTACATACTCAACGCCAATCCAGCGGCGAGCCGGACGTTTGAGCTGCCTTTGAACTTGCTTGTACGCCGCAATTTGCTTGATTTTGTGCAATATGGGGATGAAAAGGTGAAGCGCATTTTCAGCGAGTTCCGGCGCAAAGGAGAAATTCGCGATGAATTAACGTTCCATATGCCGAACGGTGAGGATAAGCAGCTTGAGTTTACGATGAAAAAAGGGGCGATCGACGGCTATCATTTGACGATTTTCCGCAATGTGAGCGAGCGGCGGAAAATCGAGCGCGAGCTGCGTGAAAGTGAGCAAAAGTTCCGCAGCATTTTCGACCATGCGATGGACGGCATTTTGTTATGGGATGAGAAGCATCGCATCATTGACGCTAATCCAATTGCCTGCGAATTTTTTTCCGCCACAAAAGAAGCGTTGCTCGGTCAAACGGTGATGGAACTTGTTCCAGAGCGGGCGCGCCGCCAGCTGAATAAGCTCTTTGTACAATGTGAACGTGCAGGCGAGGCGAGTGGGGAAGTTGAATTTTCCGATGAAGGAAAAGGGAAAATCGTTGAGTTTTCATTGAAAAAAGAAGTCATTCCTGGCGTAGGGATGATGAGATTTCGCGATGTCACAGAGCGTAAAGAAATGGAGCTGCAGCTGCGCAAATCGGATACGCTCAATGTTGTTGGTGAATTGGCTGCGGGCATCGCTCACGAAATCCGCAATCCGATGACGGCATTAAAAGGCTTTATCCAACTGTTGCAAGGAAGCGTTGGCGGCGATTATTCGATGTATTTTAATGTCATTATGTCGGAATTGAAGCGGATCGAGTCAATCATCACCGAGTTTCTCGTCTTGGCCAAACCCCAGGCGGTGCAATACAAGCAAAATGACATTTGCAAAATTATGCAGGATACGATCGATTTAATCAGCGCTCAGGCGATGATGCATAATGTGCAAATCATTGCCGATTTCGAGCGCGGTCTGCCGCCGGTGTATTGCGAGCCGAACCAGTTGAAGCAAGTGTTTATCAATATTTTGAAAAACGCCATTGAAGTGATGCCGAAGGGCGGGGACATTACGGTGCGCATCACCCGTACTGGACGTCATGTGCGCATTTCAATCACCGACCAAGGGTGCGGTATTCCGAAAGATAAAATTAAAAAGCTCGGTGAGCCGTTTTATACGACAAAAGAGCGCGGCACTGGACTCGGCTTGATGGTCAGCTATAAAATTATTGAAGAACACCGAGGGAAAATTGACGTCGAAAGCGAAGTTGGCGTCGGCACGACATTTCATATTACGCTGCCGATCGAACGAACGGAAAGAGAGGATAACGATGACAATTGACTATGCGGTATACCGTTCAGAGTTGCTCGGCGATATCTATATTGCTTCTGATGGCGACGCGATTGTGAAAGTCGAACTGTTTCCGGAAGAATGGCGCGCGTTTGCAAGCGAGCATCCGGTTGTAGAAAGCCGGTCACCGCTTCTTGAACGCGCGCTTGCACAGTTGGATGAATATTTCCACGGTCGCCGCCAAACGTTTGATTTTCCAGTTAAATGGCATGGGACGGTTTTCCAACAGGAGGTGTGGACGGCGCTTTGTCGCATTCCATATGGAGAAACGGCGACATACGCCGATATTGCGATGCAGATTGGTCGCCCGAAAGCGGTACGCGCCGTCGGACAGGCGAATCGGGCGAATGAACTAGCCATTGTTGTTCCGTGCCATCGTGTGATCGGCAAAAACGGCGCCTTGACAGGCTATGCTGGAAGCCGCACCGATGTGAAAGCGAAGCTATTGGAGCTGGAGCGGCGCTGTAAATAGGGCGGAAGGGCCGGGGATGAAGCATGGAAAATAAAAAATGCCGCCCCCGGGACTTGAACCCACAGGGGCGGGATCGGGGGCTATTTTTTTTGCCAATGTGACAGAGCGAGGGCGCCGACTAAAATGGCGCCTTTAATAATGTCTTGAGCGTAGTACGGGACGTTCATCATCGTCAAGCCGTTTAACAATACCCCCATCAAAATTGAGCCGAACAACGTGCCGATGACATTCGGCTTGCCGGCGCCAAAGACGGAAAAGCCGATGTAGGCGGCGGCGACGCCATCCATCAAAAACGAAGCACCGGCTGATACTTGACCAGTGCCGATACGCGAGGCAAGCACAATGCCCCCTAAAGCAGCGAAAAAGCCGCTAATGACGTACGCATACGTCCGGTAACGGTTCACTGGAATGCCTGACAGCCTTGCCGCTTCTTGGTTTTCCCCGGTCAAATAAAAGAGGCGTCCCGGTTTTGTGTATGTCAAAAACAAATGGGCGGCAATGACAACGAACAGCATCAGCAAAACGGAAAACGGGATGCCGAACAACTCTCCTTGGCCGATAAATAAAAAGGAAGGAATGAATTTGCCCGGCGCCGTACCGCCGTCTGGCAGCGGCATGTCGTTGTAAATGGAAAATCCTTTCGTATAGGTGAGCTGCACGCCGTTAATGGCGTACATGGTTGCTAAGGTCGCGAGCAAATCAGGCAATTTGAACTTGACGATCAATAGCGAATTAAGCAGCCCGACGGCGATTCCGAGTAAAAGCGGAACGAGCAGCGTGACGAAAATTTCTTGGCGGTACAAAACGAGCGCCGCTGCACTGGCGATGGTCGCGAGACTTACCGTCGAGCCGACCGATAAATCGAAGCCGTCAACGATCAGCGAAAAGGTAATGCCGATCGCTACGAGTGTCACGATCGAAATCGAGCGCAAAATGTCGCTGAAGTTTTCATACGTAAAAAACTGGTCTTGTGTGATGCCAAAATAGGCGATCACGGCTAAAATGGCCAACAGTGTGCCATGTTTATACAAAAACTCAAGAGTAGACAACACCGCTTTTTTCGACGGTGTCGCGGAAACGGCCGGCTGGGCCATCGATCTCACCTCCGCTGCAATAATAAACAAGCTGCTCATAGGTTAATTCAGCGGCCGGCAGACGGGCGAGCAGCCGGCCGTCTACCATGATATAAATCGTGTCGCAAACTTCTAGCAGCTCACGAAATTCACTTGAAAAGTACAGCACAGTTTTCCCCTCATCAGCAAGAGTGCGGATAATGGAAAATACATCTTGTTTGGCATGAACATCGATTCCTTTCGTCGGTTCATCGAATAAAAAGACACGCGCGTTCGTGTTCAGCCATTTGCCGATCACGACTTTTTGCTGGTTGCCGCCGCTCAAATGGCGGACGGCGGTGGATGGTGATGGCGGATGGATGCCGAGTGAGCGAACGAGCCCATTGGCTGCGTCCGTTTCTTTCATCCGACTGATCCATTGCCAACGCGACAACCAAGAAAGGAGGCGGACGGTTAAATTCGTCTGCACCGACTCAGGCAAAAACAGCCCTTGTTTGCGCCGTTCTTCCGGGATTAGGCAAAGACCGGCGGCAATCGCTTCATATGGCGACGAAAATGTATAGTGTTGGCCGTCAAGCTGCCATTCGCCAGACGTTTTCCGGTGAGCGACGAGACTTTCAGCGAGCTCTGTTTTGCCGGCGCCGACCAAACCGGCGATGCCGACAATTTCACCGCGATGGGCGTATATATCGACTGTTGTGCTCGTTTTGTCGATCTTGATTCCGCGGGCGGCAAAGGCGATCTCGCTTCCGTACGTACGCGCTTGTTTTGCAGTGGCGGCCTGCTTTGTCCCGGTCATGTGAAGGACGATGTCTTCAAGCGACAGGCTTCCGGCAGCGCCTTGATAGACGATGCGTCCATCGCGCAAAATCGTTAGTCGATCGGCGATTTCCTGCACCTCTTTGAGCTTATGAGAAATATAAATAAAGCCGACTCCCTGCTGTTTCAGTTCATGAATGATGGCAAACAGCCGCTTTGTTTCCGCCTCACTTAACGCGGCGGTCGGTTCGTCCAAAATGATGTAGCGCGCGTTTGATGACAATACTTTCGCCAGCACGATGAGCTGCTTTTCATGGAGTGAACAGTCACGCACGAGCTTCGTCGGTGGAATGGAAAGGCCGACACGGTGAAGAAGTGCGGCGGCCCACTTCTTTTCTTCGCGCAGCGAGCGGATGGGATGGTGTTTGACGTCAGCTAGTTCATCAGCTGCTAAGTTTTCGTAAATCGGCAAGCCGGGAAACAGCGCCGTGTCAACTTCCTGGACGACAAGGCCAATGCCCGCCTGCTTCGCCTCACGCGGCGACGAAAACGCGCACGGGGTGCCGTCGATCGTGATGGTGCCGGCGTCCGGCAGAATGGCGCCGGCTAAAATGTTCATGAGCGTGCTTTTGCCAGCACCATTCATGCCTAAAAGGGCGTGAACTTCGCCCGGACGGACGTCAAAGTTCACGCCGTTAAGCACGCGCACCGTGCCAAACGCTTTTTCAATGGCCTTCATTGACAAGCCGCTCATTTTTGGCTCACCTGAGCTTCTAATGTTTTCATCCACGGCGAGATGGCGATATTCGATTGTCCCCAGCTTGGGATGTATTGCGAGAGCTCGCCCATTGATATTTGTTTGTCCGGCAGATCGGCTCGTTTCACTAAGTGCGGTTCAAGTGAGTAAATGTTCGGCGTTTTTTCACCAGCGATTTTTTGATAGGCGAAGCGTACTTGAACGCGACCGACTTCGGCTGGATCGGTAGCGGTCGTCGCCACCCACGGGCTGTTCGATTTTTGAATCATTTGCAAGTCTTCATCGCTTAGATCAATGCTGTACACTTTAATTTCCGTGCGCCCGGCTTGTTCGATGGCGCGCGTTGCTCCTTTGGCGAACTCGTCCCATGTGGCGAAAACGGCGTCGATGTCGCCCTTATTCGGATATTTTTTCAAAATGGCCTCCATTTGTGTTTGTGTGTCTAAGGCGGTGTTAGCGCTCGCTGTGCCGAACTTGGCGACTTCTTTAATGTTTGGGTAGCGTTTTTTAAATGCGTCGTAAATGACATGGCGCCGCTCCATTGGCGTAAAACCGCCGACCCAAATCGTGACGATTTTGCCTTCGCCGTTTAAGTCTTCCGCAAGTGTTTTTAACGTCTTCCAAGCGAGGCTATAGTCGTCTTGGTCGATGACGGTGACGCCCGGAATGTTCAAATCATTGTCAAATGCTACGACCGGGATGCCTTTTTCAACTGCTTTTTTCACGGGACCTTCGAGCGCGTCGGCGCGGCCGTGGTCAAGCAAAATAGCATCGACGTTTTGCGTAATGGCCGTCTCGACATAAGAGGCCATCTTCGTTAAATCGTTATCGGCATTATAAATTTGCACTTCACCGCCGAACTTTTGCACTTGTTCTTTCACGCCGGCGATGTATTGTGATGAGAACGTCCCGATCGACATCTGCATAATGGCGGCGATTTTCACTGGCTGTTTCAGTTTTTCTGGGATGGCGGCCTCTTCACTGCTTGTGGCTGCTGTTTTATCAACGGTTGTTTCATTATTCGTTGCCTTCGTTTCATTGGCCGGCTTTGCGCTCATTGCGTCTTGCTCATTTGTGCAGCCCGCTAAGACAAAGAACATGGCCAAGAAAAGAAGGAACGATGAGATTTTAAGCTGTTTCATGGTGCTCCTCCTTTGCAACTAACGATGGCAGCTCCGTTTCATAGTCTCCGTAGACGATGCCTTTTTCGGTAATGATGGCGGTAATGAGTTCGTTTGGTGTGACATCAAACGCCGGGTTGTATACGTTGACGCCTTCCGGGGCGATGCGCACCCCGTTTAGATGGGTCACTTCATCTGGATGACGCTCTTCAATTGGGATATCCGTCCCTGTTTTCGTCGCCAGGTCGATCGTTGACAGCGGGGCAGCGACGTAAAACGGGATGCCAAACGATTGGGCGAGCAAGGCGAGGCCAAATGTGCCGATTTTATTCGCTGTATCGCCGTTTTGTGCGATCCGGTCAGCGCCGACGATAATAGCATTAATGTTTTTCGCCTTGATCGTTTGTGCGGCCATATTGTCAGTAATGAGCGTCACATCGACACCTGCTTGCATGAGTTCCCAGGCGGTCAGACGAGCTCCTTGCAAGACAGGCCGCGTTTCCAAGGCATAGACGGACAACTCAATCCCTTTTTCTTTTGCCAAATAAAATGGGGCGAGTGCCGTTCCGTAGCGGGCGGTGGCGATCGAGCCAGCGTTGCAGATGGTCATGATTCGATCGCCTCGATGAAAAAGAGACAAGGCATGCTCGCCGATGCGACGGCACACATCTTCATCTTCGATTTGAATGCGGATCGCTTCGTGAACGAGTGTTGTTTTTGCTTCGTTGACGGAAGCGGCGCTTTTAGCGGCGGCAACGAGCCGATCAAGCGCCCAAAACAAATTGACGGCCGTCGGGCGAGCACTCGCCAAATAATCGCGGTCTTGTTTTAAACGGCGCTGAAACTCGTCGACGGATTCGGTTTCGTAGCGGGAAGCAGCAAGCGCCAAGCCATAGGCGGCGGTGATGCCGATCGCCGGTGCCCCGCGCACTTTCAGTGTCACGATCGCGTCATGTACATCTTCGAGCGTATGCAAGTCGAGATATTCAGTTACCGACGGCAGCTTTTGTTGATTTAAAATCGTCACATGCGTTTCGTGCCATTCAACTGAGCGCGGGATAGCAAATGTGCTCATTGTCGTCTTCCTTTCCTTGTACATGTTTCAGTTTGCCTGGAGTGGTGTTGAACGGCCGTCTTGAGAGAGTGGTGTTATCGTTCCGTCTCGACAAACAGCCGGCGGAAGTCTTCCGTTCCGTCTAGTTCGGCGCGTTCAACGATCAGGCGGCGGCCAAGGCGAAGCGCGTGTCGCTTTGCCGCAAGCCGTTCGTCTTTTTGCTCAATGCCGTCAAGATCGGCAACATGGGCGAGGCCGATCGTCCGACGGATGACTTCGCAGCCGGCAAAGCCGACGGCGTCGATGAACGTTTGTCGCAGCACATCGTCAAGCAGGCCGGGCGTTGCGGCATACGTTTCGACACTTTCGGTGCGCCAAAGCTCCGAGAACACGGACGTAAAGACATCCCATGTTCGGTCGATGTGATCAAAGAGCGGACGGCGCTCTGATTCAGGGCGGGACAACGCATTTAACAGCAAGTTGGCGATAAAGTGGCCAAGGTCAAACCCGATCGGGCCGTAAAAGGCGAATTCCGGGTCGATCACTTTCGTTTCGTCATCACTGGCGAAAATGCTGCCAGTATGTAAATCACCATGCAGCAATACATCAGCTTCGGTTAAAAATTTGCGCTTCAGCTTCGCTGCTTCGAGATGGAGACGGTCGTCGTTCCAAAGTGTTTCCACATCCAGGTGCAATTCGTCTTCAAAATTGTTCGAGTCATGGTCGAAAAACGGATCGGTAAAGACGAGATCTTCCGTAATTTTGCACAGCTCCGGATTGACAAAACTTTGTGCCAATTTCTTTTTCTCTTGTTGGTTCATGCCGAAATCAGACGTGTAAAACGCCGTTTTGGCAATGAATTCACCGATATGCCTAGACAGAAGCGGATACGTTTTCCCTTCAATCAGCCCTTTGCGGGCGATTTGTAAATAGGACAAATCTTCCATCACCGTAATGGCGAGCGATTCGTCAGAATAGTAGACTTTTGGCACGTATTGTGGTACGTAGCTGGCAAACGTGCGCAGTGCGTTGCTCTCAATGACCGCACGCTTTAATGTGAGCGGCCAGCTTTCACCGACGACTTTCGCGTACGGCAGCGCTTGCTTAATGATGATGCCTTGCTTTGTTTCTTGGTCGACGACGTGAAACACTAAGTTTAAGTTGCCGTCGCCGATCTCACGGCATAAAAGCGGTGTTCCGTCGCGGAACAAGCCGAGGCGGACGGCGAGGGCGGTCGCTTTTTGTTCGGTGAGCGGTTCGTAAGCAGATGATTGGATAATCGCCATTTTCACGTTCCCCCTTTAGTTTTGGCAAATAAAAAACCTCTTTCACATACGGAAAGAGGCTTGAAGATTCTCGGTCTTCGCGCCTCTTATCTTCCAGAAAGACGTCTGTCTTTCCGGTGGACTTAGCACCGTGCCCTGCGGAAGCGGATCGCTTCCGGCGCCGCTTATGCGTGCGCCCTATCTCACGATAGCATTACGGTCGGTTGCTGGGCTTCATTGGGCCAGTTCCCTCAGCCAA
Organism: Geobacillus thermodenitrificans subsp. thermodenitrificans DSM 465; assembly: GCF_000496575.1. Lineage (GTDB taxonomy): Bacteria > Bacillota > Bacilli > Bacillales > Anoxybacillaceae > Geobacillus > Geobacillus thermodenitrificans. The sequence goes on from NZ_AYKT01000001.1 coordinate 63,329, forward strand.
CTCTTGATAAGAGTACGAATCTGCTTATTTAGTTTTTGGAATTTTTGTGATGTTGGCAATTGTTCGGTTGCTTGATTCGAATAATACAGCTTAAGCAGGCCGATTGTCAATACGTTTTAAAAAATTTTTTTGCCGTCTCTTCATAAAGGCGCGGCCGGCGGTCAGCAAATACGGGGATGCGCGAACGAACATCTCTGACGAGAGCCGGGTCGATGTCGGCTAGAAGGATGCCTGGGTCCTCATCCGCCTCAGCGAGGATTTCCCCCCATGGATCGATGATGAGCGAATGGCCAGCAAAAACGTTGTTCGGGTCGCTTCCGGCTCGATTGCAGGCGACGACATAGCATTGGTTTTCAATCGCCCGCGCCATCAGCAACGTCCTCCAATGGTGAAGGCGAGGAAGCGGCCATTCGGCGACAACAAACAACAATTCGGCTCCAGACAAGGCGTGGGTGCGAATCCATTCCGGAAAGCGGATGTCATAGCAAATGACCCCGGCACACGACAACTCATCAAGCGAAAACAAGCCTGGCTCGTTTCCTGACTGCAAATGCAAATGCTCATCCATCAGCTGAAACAAATGAACTTTGCTATATTCCTTGATGATTTGGCCGTTTCGATTGGCGACAATCATTGTGTTCGTTACGCCGGCGTCCGTTTTTTTTGCGACCGAGCCGGCCACAAAATGGATGCCGTATGTTTGTGCCAATCGGGAGGCGAACGTTTTCGCCCGTTCGGCATTGTCATCAGCGATTTCATCTAAGCGCGTCAAGTCATAACCGGTCGTCCACAGCTCCGGAAGAACGATGATATCGGCTCCTTCTTTGACGGCGAGTTCCACGGCTTTTTCGGCTTGCTGTTCGTTTTTTTGCGGGTCACCAAACGCGATATCCAATTGGAGGCAAGCGATGCGGATGGTCATTGTTTTTCACCTCAATGAAAAAATTTACTTTACATTTTGCTTTTTACGATATATGATTTTGCACTAGAATTTCAAGAAATTTTTGAGAAGGTGTGGGCGATGACGACCGAATTTCCTTTTTCCGAACTGCTTGAACAGTTGCCGAAGCAATTTTTTGCTTCGCTTGTCGCCAAAGTGGGAGCGAAAATAAAGGCCGGGCACGATGTCATTAATTTAGGGCAAGGCAATCCGGATCAGCCGACGCCTGGCCATATTGTTGAGGCGATGCAACAGGCAGTGGCCAATCCAAAATACCATAAATATTCGCCGTTTCAAGGTTACTCATTTTTGAAAAAAGCAGTCGCTGCATTTTATGCGCGTGAGTACGGGGTTGATGTGGATCCAACCCGCGAAGTAGCCATTTTGTTTGGCGGTAAGGCTGGTCTTGTTGAGCTGCCGCTTTGCCTCGTCAATCCGGGTGATGTGGTGCTTGTCCCGGATCCGGGCTATCCGGACTACTGGTCCGGGATCGCGCTCGCCCGCGCACGGATGGAAATGATGCCGCTTATCGCCGAGCAGCAATTTTTGCCTGATTACAGTGCCATTCCGGCAGCGATCGCTGATCAGGCCAAACTGATGTTTTTGAACTATCCGAACAACCCGACCGGGGCGACGGCGACGAAAGAGTTTTTTGCTGAAACAGTGGCGTTCGCCGCTAAGTACGGCATTGCTGTTGTGCATGATTTCGCCTACGGGGCGATCGGTTTTGATGGCAAAAAGCCGGTCAGCTTTCTCGAAGTTGATGGGGCGAAAGAGGTCGGTGTTGAAATTTACACGTTTTCCAAAACGTACAATATGGCCGGTTGGCGTGTCGCGTTTGCCGTTGGCAATGAACAGATCATCCGGGCGATTGAGTTGTTGCAAGATCATTTGTATGTCAGTTTGTTCGGCGCTGTTCAAGAGGCGGCTGCCGCGGCGCTTCTCGGTCCGCAAGATTGCGTCACGGAGCTCGTCGCATTGTATGAAGCGCGCCGCAATACGTTCATTTCTGCTTTGCACCGCATCGGTTGGGAGGCGCCGGCACCGTCTGGATCGTTTTTCGCTTGGCTTCCCGTACCGAAAGGATTATCGTCCGCTGAGTTTGCCGACATACTGCTTGAACGCGTACACGTGGCGGTCGCTCCGGGCATCGGTTTTGGCAAGCACGGCGAAGGCTATGTGCGCGTTGGTCTGTTGACAGATGAGGCGCGTCTTGTCGAAGCAGCTGAACGGATCGGGCGTCTCGGGCTGTTTTGAAAAAAATGATTGACAACAGCGGCAGAGGCTGTCATAATTCAAAGTACATTTGCCATACTCGACAAAATTGTTTGACAAGTTCATAAATACGCAATGATTCTTATCAAGAGTAGGCGGAGGGACGAGCCCGATGAAGCCCGGCAACCGGCTTGGCATATCAAGCACGGTGCTAATTCTTGCAGCGGAAACGCTGAGAGATAAGAAGAGTGCCATGGACGAATGATGCCTCTTCTTAGTGAAGAGGCTTTTTTCTTTAGGAAAGAGGGATGAATGATGAGCACAGTGATTGCCACGTATTTGCTGCATGATGAGAAAGACATTCGCAAAAAAGCAGAAGGGATTGCGCTCGGCTTGACGGTCGGCACATGGACGGATTTGCCGGCATTAGAGCAAGAGCAGCTTCGCAAACATAAGGGAGAAGTCGTCGGGATTGAAGAGCTTGGGGAAAGCGGTCCGGCGAACGAGTATTTCGGCAAGCGACTGAAGCGGGCGATCGTCAAAATTGCTTACCCGACGGTCAACTTTAGTGCTGATTTACCAGCGCTCTTGGCAACGACGTTTGGCAAACTGTCGCTTGATGGTGAAGTGAGGTTGCTTGATCTTGAGCTTTCGGACGAATGGAAACGGCATTTTCCGGGACCGCGTTTTGGCATTGCCGGTATTCGTGAAAAAGTCGGGGTATATGACCGCCCGCTATTGATGAGCATTTTTAAAGGTATCATCGGCCGCGATTTGGCGTATTTGACGTCCGAATTAAAGAAACAGGCACTTGGCGGCGTCGACTTAGTGAAAGATGACGAAATTTTATTTGACAATGAGTTGTTGCCGTTTGAAAAGCGGATCACCGCGGGCAAGGCGGCGCTCCAAGAAGTGTATGAACAAACAGGCAAACGGACGCTGTACGCCGTCAACTTGACCGGCAAAACGTTTGAACTGAAAGAGAAAGCGAAACGGGCAGCCGAGCTTGGCGCTGATGTGCTCTTGTTTAACGTGTTCACCTATGGGCTTGATGTTTTGCAAGGGTTGCGCGAGGACGAGAATATCAATGTGCCGATCATGGCTCACCCGGCGTTTAGCGGTGCCATGACGCCGTCTGAGTTTTACGGGGTCGCCCCATCGCTGCTGCTCGGAAAGTTTTTGCGGCTTGCGGGAGCTGATTTTGTCTTGTTTCCATCGCCATATGGCAGTGTCGCGCTTGAGCGTGAACAGGCGCTTGGCATTGCTCGGGCGCTCACCGATGAACAAGAGCCGTTTGCGCGCGCGTTTCCGGTACCGTCGGCCGGCATTCATCCGGGGCTCGTGCCGCTTCTTGTCCGCGATTTCGGTCTTGACTGCATTGTCAACGCTGGCGGCGGCATTCACGGCCATCCGGACGGGGCGATCGGCGGTGGGCAGGCGTTTCGCGCTGCCATTGATGCGGCTCTTGCCGGCCGTCTGCTCCGCGAAGCAGCGAAAGAAAACGAGGCGTTGCAAAAAGCGATCGACCGCTGGGGCGCGATTGAGGTGGAAGCATGAAAAAACAGCTTGTTCTCTTTTGTGATTTTGACGGGACGATTACAGAAAATGACAACATCATTGCGATTATGAAGCAGTTTGCTCCACCGGAGTGGGAAGCGCTGAAAGACGACATTCTCGCTGAGCGCCTCTCGGTTCAAGAAGGGGTCGGAAAGATGTTTTCCCTCCTTCCGTCGGCGTTGAAAGACGAGATCGTTGACTTTTTGCTTAGCACCGCCCGCCTGCGCGAAGGCTTTCGAGAGTTTGTCGCATTTACGAAAGAGAAAGGCATTCCGCTCTATATTGTGAGTGGCGGCATCGACTTTTTTGTCTATCCAATGCTAGACGGACTGATCGACAAAGAACGCATTTTTTGCAATGGCTCCGATTTCAGCAGCGAGATGATTCGCATCACATGGCCACACGCGTGCGACGGTAAGTGCCAAAACGGCTGCGGCTGTTGCAAGCCGTCACTTCTTCGAAAGCTCGCCCGTCCGGACGGGTATCATGTCGTCATTGGTGATTCGATTACCGACTTGGCAGTGGCGAAGCAAGCGGATTACGTGCTGGCGCGCGATTTCTTGCTTAAGAAATGTCAAGAGCTCGATTTGCCGCATGCACCGTTTACGACATTTTTTGATGTGGTGGATCATTTGCAGCGGCTGGAGGTGATCGCATGAGCATTATGTTGAAAAAATGGAATGAACTTGCGGAAGTGAAAGCTGAGCTCGCCGCCCGTGATTGGTTTTTTGCGACAAGCGGCAATTTGTCGCTCAAAGTGACCGATGCCCCGTTGACGTTCCTTGTCACCGCAAGCGGCAAAGATAAACGGAAGCAGACAAGCGAAGATTTTCTGCTCATCGACGCCGATGGAAAACCGGTGGAAGACACGCATTTGAAGCCGTCGGCGGAGACGCTTTTGCACGTCGAGGTTTATCGGCGGACGAATGCCGGCTGCGTCTTGCACGTTCATACGGTCGACAATAACATCATTTCCGACGTGTACGCTCAAAACAGGGAAGCAGTCTTTTCCGGTCAAGAAATTATTAAGGCGTTTGGCATCTGGGAAGAAAATGCGGAAGTGCGCATTCCGATCATTGACAATTACGCCGACATCCCGACTTTGGCTAATGAATTTGCCAAGCATATCGACGGTGATACGGGGGCTGTTTTGATCCAAAACCACGGTATTACCGTTTGGGGTCGTGATGCGTTTGAAGCGAAAAAACATTTGGAAGCGTGGGAGTTTTTGTTCAGCTGGCAGGTGAAGCGGCTATTATTACAACGGGCCGCTGTGCCGCTAGTTGACTAACCAATATATTTTTAAAGGGGGATTTGACGATGGCAGTGATTAAAGTGAAAAAAACGGGCCAAGTGATTGAAGGGGAAGACAATGTCCGCGCTTTTTTAAACAGCCAAGGTGTTTTGTATGAGCATTGGGATATTACAAAACTACCGGAGCATTTACGCGACAAATATGTGCTCACTGACGAAGAAAAAGAGGAAATTTTGGCGACGTTTAAAGATGAGATCGAAGACTTGGCGGCGCGTCGTGGCTACAAAACATGGGATATCGTCGCCCTGTCTGATGCGACTCCAAACTTGGAAGAGCTGCTGAAAAAATTTGAGCAAGTGCATATCCACACAGAGGATGAAGTGCGCGCCATTACGGCCGGTCACGGCATTTTCATCATCAAAGGAGACAAAGAAACCGGTTATTTTGACGTCGAGTTGGAAGCGGGCGATGTCATTTCTGTGCCGGAAGGAAATCCGCATTACTTCACATTGATGGATGACCGCCAAGTTGTTGCTGTCCGGTTATTTATTGATCCGTCCGGTTGGGTCGCCCATCCGTACGAAGAAAAAGAAGAAGTGAATTCATAATAGTTGAGAGGCTCCCGCAACAAGATGCCTTTTCTAGTTATCTAGGTAGACATGGAAAAAGCTGCCTGCTTTCCATCGTCTTCATAAAAGCGCATATAAAAAAGGGGTGTCCCGTTTGTCTTTAGGGCACCCTCTCTTTTTTTGATCAAAACGATTGCGTTAAAAAATCATGAATACAATGCCGATAATAAATGCATATGTCGATGTCCGTTCGTTTCCATCGCCATGGCTTTCGGGAATGAGCTCTTTATAAATAATAAACAGCATAGCCCCAGCGGCAAACGCCAATCCGTACGGGACTAAACCGCGGAAGAGGGAGGTTAAATAAAAACCGAGCAGCGATGTGACGATTTCGACCGCTCCTGTCAACGTGGCAATAAGAAATGCTTTCAAGCGACTAATTTGTTGATGAACTAAAAATAAGGCGACTAAAAATCCTTCCGGCGCGTTTTGCAAACCGATGGCCAATGCGATCAAATTGCCGGTCGTCGCGGCATCGGATGCGTAGCTGACCCCAACGGACAACCCTTCAGGAAGATTGTGCATCGTAATGGCAGCGATGATGAGCATCGCTTTTTCGTCAAACTGTAAGCCATGTTTTGTATGTTCCAAGTCGATATGGGGAACAGTCATCTCGAGCAACGTTAAGATGAGCACACCTGCCGCCAGGCCGATTACGAGTGCTCCCAAGCCGCCGGTTTTTAACGCTTCGGGAATGAGACTTTCCATCGAGGCTGCCATCATAATGCCAGCGGAAAACGCTAGCAGTATATCACGCCAGCGGTGGGTGAGTGATTTAGCCAAAAACAAAATCGGCACGGCGCCAAGTCCTGTCGATAAGGCAGAAAGCACGCTGCCGACCAACACCTGGTTCATTCAATTCCCCCCTCATCATCCTTTACTTTTTCATATGCAATGATCATATAAATGTGACAATCGCCCAAGCGCCTTCATATAATAAATTATCATAACGAATTGGGAAGACGGTGGCGAGCAAAATGCATAGGTAGCTAGCAAAAACGGTTGCTTGTCTGTTTGCCGTTTCGGTATAATGCAAGTAAGAAATGGTCAAATGTAAAGGGTTGAATGCCATGGAACAGAAAGAACAAGAACTTGAGCAATCATTAAAGCTGTTTATTGTACTGTCACGGGCGTATCGTGCTGTCAGTGACCAAGTGAACAAATCGATCTGTTCGTGCGGGGTGAATCCGACTGAGTTTGCGGTGTTAGAACTGTTATACCATAAAGGCGACCAGCCGCTCCAGCAAATCGGTGAAAAAATTTTGCTCGCTAGCGGCAGCATCACTTACGTTGTCGACAAACTTGAAAACAAAGGGCTGATCGTCCGTCGTGCTTGTGAACGAGACCGGCGCGTCACGTATGCATCGATTACGGAAGAAGGTCGGCGGTTTATTGAGCGCGTCTTTCCCAAGCATGCAGAAAAAATTCATGAAACGATATCAGCGCTCACAGCGGAGGAGAAAGAGCAGGCGATCACTTTGCTAAAAAAATTAGGATATGGGGCGAAAAACGCCCAGCAAAACAGAGACTGACAGTTCGTCGGTCTCTTTCATTTTTGTTAAAAATGCGAAATATGGCGACTCTGTTCGTGGAAGACGTCGAACTGACAGTGCTCAAGCCGTTGTCGCACTGCCTGTTTGCTTGTCGGGGATACTGAGGGAACGCCAGGAATGACGATTCATGGGCTGAATGGAACGGTGACGGCAGACAAGGGGTCATCATTGCCAAGCGCCACATTCATATGACGTCGAAAGATACGGAAACGTTTAGCGTCCGCGACAAGCAAGTCATGAAAGTGAAAACGCAAGAGGAGCGCGCTCTCATTTTTGACGAAGTGACCGTCCGCGTCAGTGAAGACTTTGCGTTACATATGCACATTGAAAACGGTGAAGAGAACGCGGCCGGTTTAAAAACGGGTGATTACGTGAAGTTGCTTCCATCGTGAAATCATCCGCAGCAATGGGAGATAAGGCGCCCTCTCGGGACGAACGAGAGGGAGCCTCCCGTTAACGCGGGCGCTTCTTCTCTGATCGATCTAGGGTGCCGACCAGATGAAACGGCGTATCACGCCGAATGGCATCAATGACGCCGTCGCTGATTTCTTGATGGGTGAGCCAGCGCGAACCGTGTTCTTCCACGACAAAACCGAGCTGAACTTGCCGATAAAGACAAGCGGCAGGCAAACAGAGTTCCGCTTTCGCCTCGGCTGGATCGGCGCGGCTGCCGAGCACGTGAAACAAACGCCAAGGGCCGGGATGTCTGCTATTTTTTTGGATGACGGTCGGAAGCGCCTGTTTTCCGTCCGTATGGACCCACGCAATGATGAGATCAAAAGTTCCGTTTTTTTGGATGGTCCGAGAAATCAGAGAACAAAGCGCTTCTTGGTCGCGATAATCAACAAGAAGCGGGGTGATGGATGCCGTCTGTCCAGCACAGTCGATGAGCTGCTTCATTCGTGCGTAGCGGCGGGCGATGACAGACACATAATATCCTTCCCGCACAAGCCAAAGCGACACATCAGCCAACATACCTGTCCCACCGATGACAAGGGCGTGCATGGCATGTCTCCTTTCGGATTAATCCCGTGGTCCTTTCAAATAGTGATCAAACCAACCAACGATTTGGTGAAGCCGCTCGAGGCGAAGCGCCGGGTTCCCGGTGCGTGACAAATCATGGTTGGCGTCCGGGAAGCGGACGAGCTTTGTTTCTTGCCCGAGTTGTTTCAATGCGATAAACAACTGTTCCGCCTGCTCGATCGGGCAGCGATAGTCATGCTCGCTATGCAAAATTAAGAGCGGCGTGCGCACATTTTTGACGTACTTGAGCGGCGAATGATGCCAAAGCCGCTCAGCGTCTTCCCAGACGTCGCACCCGACTTCCCATTTCGTGAAAAAGTAGCCGATGTCGCTCACACCGGCGAAGCTGAGCCAGTTGGAAATCGAGCGCTGGGTAACAGCGGCCCGGAAGCGATTGGTGTGCCCGACGATCCAGTTCGTCATAAACCCGCCGTAGCTGCCGCCGGTAACGCCAAGACGTGTCTCGTCAATAAAGGCAAACTGCTTGATGGCGGCGTCCACACCGGCCATAATGTCTTCATAATCCATGCCGCCGTAATCGCCGCGCACGGCATTGACAAACGATTGGCCGTATCCATGGCTTCCGCGTGGGTTCGTAAACAGCACGGCGTAGCCGGAAGAAGCGAGCAGCTGGAACTCATGGAAAAACGTAAATCCGTACATTGTATGTGGTCCGCCGTGAATTTCGACGACAAGTGGAGCTTTTTCCCCGTCGCCAAGCCTCGGTGGCTTCATGATCCAACCTTGAATGTCCCAACCGTCCGTTGATTGATAAGTAAACGGTTCGGCATCGGCGAACGTGACTTCGTTCTCGAGCGCTTCATTGACCCTAGTGAGCCGCGTTTTTGCGCCGCTTTCAAGTGAGATGGTATACAAATCTCCAATCATCGTTGGCTCGCTAATCGCGGCAACGGCCTGCTGTTCATTCGGATGAATGGCGAGGCCGTACACATGAAAGTCCCCTTCGATGATCGGCACGATAGGTCCGTCAAGCGGGACGAAATATACATTGACGCGTCCACGTTGTGAGGCGGTGACGTATAGGCCGGTTCCATCGCGTTTCCAAATCGGGCCAGGACCTTTTGCATCGGCGTGTGTATCGCCGACCATCGCATCGCCGAGATGAACGTCCCAGTCGGCGGTCAGCACCCGTTTCGTTCCACGCTCCGGCTCAAAAACGTAAAGCTGGTGAATCGTCGCCCCGAGATAAGCTAAATCATGGCCGATGGCGGCGAGCTTTGTTCCGTCCGGCGACCAAGCGAGCGAGGTGAATGTGCCGCTTCCCTTCGTCAAATTTGTTTCCGCTTTCGATTCGAGATCAAGCAACACAATGTCACGTGTAAAGGTTGTGTCCGGATCTTCGTTTCGGTTGGCCACAAAGGCAAGCGTCCGTCCATTGGGCGAAATCGCAAACGAACCGATTTCCTCCTCGCGGCTCGTCAACGCTTCCGTTTTTCCTGATGTTGCATCGATGCGCACGAGCACCGCCTGTTTGCCGTCAAGAAAACCTGATGCGTCTGATTTGTAATAGAGCCGCTCCACCACGTGCGGTTTCAGGTCAGCTGGCTTCGTTTCCTTTTTTTTCGGCTCTTCGCGGTCGTCGATCGTTTCGTTGTCGCCAAGCGTCGTCAAAGCGATAAGAAACGTCCCGTCCGGCGCCCAAACGTAATCGCGCACCCCGTTTTTGAAAAACGTTAGCTGGCGCGCTTCGCCGCCGTCAGCCGGCAACAGCCAAAGCTGTGTGTGTCCGGAGCGATCGGACAAAAACGCGATCGTTTTGCTGTCCGGGGAAAAGCGCGGCCTCGTGTCGCGCCAGCGGCCGAACGTCCATTGGCGGATGGCTCCGTCTTCGGTCCATATGTATAGATGGGAGCAGTATTGTTTTTCCTCATCGATCGATTTTTGCACGAACACGCCGTGCGTTCCGTCCGACGCATAGTGCGGATCGCGCACCGAGCGGAGGCGAAGTAGATCTTCTACAGTCACGCCGCGGTGTTTCAGCGGTTGTCCATTGTTCATGAGCGACCTCCTCTTTCCATAAGTAAAGTTAGGATGGTATCTTATTTCGTGTTTCGAAAGAAAAATCCTGCCGGCAAATAAAAAACGAACGTCCCATTGATGGACGTTCGTTGTTCGTTACGCTGATAATTTTTCTTTTTCATTTGTTTGCTGCGCCGCTTTTTTCACTTGCGGGTAGAAGATCACGCCGCTAGTCAACAAGGCGACGCCGAGCAGGAACGTTTTCATGTCCGCCGTGCCAGCGATGACGACCCAGATCGAATAGACGGTTGCAAAAACAGCGATAATCCCATCACCTAGCCGCCCGCGCGCTGCCTCATATGTTTCCCCAGTGAGCACGAGCTTCAGCTGGAAGACGGAAGCGATCAAATACGGAACGAGATAGGCGAGCGTAGCGATGTAAATGACAAAGTCGAATGCAGCCGCTATCGAATTGGAAATGGTCGAGAAAATGAACAGCTGGGCTGCTAAGTTTGATAGTAGTAGCGAGAAGTTTGGTACGCGTCTTTTGTTTTCTCGTAAAAATGCCGGCATAAACATCCCTTGTTTTGCCGCTTGGTATGGCACTTCAGCGCTCAACAAAATCCAGCCGAGCGTCGAACCGATCAAGCTGATGAGCCCAAGCCCAGCGAGCACGTAGCCGCCGATTGGGCCGATGATGGCGACAATGGCATCAACGAGCGGTTTGTCCGATTGAATGAGCTTGTCTTGCGGCAAGACGCCCATCACCAGAATGCTGATGCCGATATAAATGACTAAAGAGATCAAGAGACCGGCGATCGTTGCTCGCTTCACATCTGCCTGTTTGCGCGCCCGCGCGGCGAACACCATCGCCGATTCAACGCCAATGAATGCCCAAAGCGCCGATAAAGCGGCATTGTTGATTTGCCCGAGCAGACCGAGCGGCTGGCCATTCCCGTCATAACGTGGGGCGTCAAGTGGACCGATGACTGCCTTATCAAAGGCGAACAAAGCGATAACAATAAACAGGAAAAAGCCGAGCACTTTCGCCGCTGTCGCAGCAAAATTCAACTTGCCGGCACCTTCTACACCTTGCAAAATAATGACGTGCGTTACCCAAAGAAGCACCGTGCAGATGATGAATGTCAGTAAATTCCCAAGCTTTAACGTAAATGAACCCATCACGAGTACTGTTTTGTCGCTTGTTAGCACGGGGAAAAATGTCGACAAGTAGCTTGCCAACGTCGTGATAATGGCAACGTTTCCCGCGAAGTTACCGACCCAATAGCCCCATGACGACATAAAACCAGATAAAATCGACAAGTTAGAACCTTTTGGGAACAGCTCTTTCGCGTAAATTTGCGGCCCGCCGCTCAAGTTCGGTTTGCGGATCGCTAAGTTGCCGAACACCAGCGCCGTCGCTAAGACACCAGCGCCGGTCAATAGCCAAGCGAACATGACGCCAAGGGGACTGGCCGCCTCGGCTAGTGAGCGCGGCAGCATAAAAATGCCGGATCCGACCATATTGCCAACGACTAACGCCGTTAGCACCCAAAATCCAAGTTGTCGGTTGTTGTTCAAGATGGAAAACTCCTTTCTTCGCCAAAGGTAAACAATAAAAAAAGCACCCATATTGTTTCAACGGGTGCATTACACGTCCGCATCCAACGAATGCGATAGCGCTCCATCGTTCTAGAACGATGGCAGTCCTGCACCTGTTCGGCCGCAGGCCCAGCTTGCGCCGCCGGAGCGCGTCGCAAACTTCGGCGATGAATCCTTTCATTTCGCTTCATCAGTGCTCCAGCCTCAGCGAAACTACTTTTATTCATCGCAACCTCTATCCCATTGAAGTGGAGAGGGGTATGTTGTTGTCGACATTATATTACTTAATTCAACAAAAAACGTCAATATGTTTTTGTTGGAAAGAATGGGACGAGATGTTGAATATTCATGCATCCTCTTTCTTTTTTACATAATAATTAACTAATTTTTATTAATTTCTTGTTATGAAAACACCGGTGCCAATAAGGAATAGTCCCATCAGACCCGATAAAGGTTTTGAGCTGATGTAGTATAAAATAGAAATGGATTTAAGAAGTTGGAAAAAGAGGAGATTTTTCAACTCTGACGAATATACAATGTGGTTGATGAAACATGGGAAAGATCCATTCCAATCGGGTGCATCTGTTCCCGCTGTTATATTCCGTGAAAAGGTGATTATGAAAGAAAAGGGGATGAATGATGAAGTTTTCCGAGTTTCGTTATGAGCGGCCTGACATTGATCAGCTGCAGGCATCGTTTCAAGATGCGCTCGATTCGTTCCGACGCGCAGGGAGCGCTGCCTTGCAGCACGAGGCGATGAAGCGGATCAATGAACTGCGCCGCCGCTACAGCACGATGGCGAACCTTTGCCATATCCGCCACACGATTGATACGAACGACGAATTTTATAAAAAAGAGCAAGACTTTTTTGATGAAACTGAACCGGTTGTCAAGGGACTCGTGAATGACTATTACCGTGATCTTGTCGCTTCGCCGTTTCGCGCAGAGCTTGAAGAGACGTGGGGGAAACAGTTGTTTGCCTTGGCGGAGACGCAGCTGAAAACATATGCCCCGGCGATTATGGAGGATTTGCAAAAAGAAAATAAACTGGCAAGCGAATATACAAAGCTGATCGCGTCGGCAAAAATTATGTTTGAAGGTGAAGAGCGGACGCTCGCGCAGCTGCAGCCGTTTGTTGAATCACCGGACCGCACGATGCGTAAGCGTGCGAGCGAAGCACGGTTTTCATTTTTCACGGACCATGAAAAAGAGCTCGATGAACTGTATGATGAACTCGTTCATATCCGTACTGCGATCGCCCAAAAATTAGGATTTCAAAACTTCATCGAACTCGGTTATGCCCGCTTAGGCCGAACGGATTACAACGCCAAAATGGTTGCGAACTTTCGTCGGCAAGTGAAAGCACACATCGTCCCACTGGCATCTAAGCTACGCGAGCGCCAACGGCGGCGCATCAAAGTCGATAAGCTTTACTATTATGATGAGCCATTTATGTTTCCGACCGGCAACCCGGCACCAAAGGGGGACACAGCTTGGATCATCGAAAACGGGCGGCGTATGTATGAAGAGCTGTCTCCGGAAACCGGTGTTTTCTTCCGTTATATGGTTGAACATGAATTAATGGATCTCGTCGCCAAAAAAGGAAAAGCGAGTGGCGGTTATTGCACGTATATCGATGATTACCAAGCGCCGTTTATTTTCTCGAATTTCACCGGAACATCCGGCGACATTGACGTATTGACCCATGAAGCTGGTCATGCGTTCCAAGTGTATGAAAGCCGTCATTACGACATTCCAGAATACAACTGGCCGACGCTCGAAGCGTGTGAAATTCACTCGATGAGCATGGAATTTTTCACATGGCCGTGGATGGAGCTGTTTTTCGCCGAGGACGCCGATAAATATCGGTTCGCTCATTTGAGCGATGCGCTCTTGTTTTTGCCGTATGGTGTCGCAGTCGATGAATTCCAGCATGCTGTCTATGAGAATCCGGACATGACGCCAACCGAGCGGAAGAACGTATGGCGCAACATCGAAAAGGCGTATTTGCCGACAAGGGATTATGCTGGATACGATTACCTTGAGCGCGGCGGTTTTTGGCAGCGGCAAGGGCACATTTACACCGATCCATTTTATTACATTGACTATACTCTCGCCCAAGTGTGTGCATTCCAGTTTTGGAAACGAGCGCAGGACGATAAGGATTCTGCGTGGCGCGACTATGTGGCGCTTTGCCGGTTAGGCGGCAGCCGGCCGTTTACTGAGCTTGTTAAAAGCGCTCATCTGATATCGCCGTTTGCGGATGGCGCGGTCGCATCAGTTGTCAGCCACATTGAGCGTTGGCTTGACAGTGTCGATGATGAAGCGCTGTAAAGGGAGGCAAGGAAAAGAAGGAGGGCGGAACTGTACCGTTTCGCCTTTTTCGTTAAGATGAAAACATTTCAGCTAGGGGAACGGAGGGGGAGAACGATGATCCGCAAAGCGACACTGGCCGATGCGGCGGCGATCGCTTCCGTTCACGTTGAAAGTTGGAAGACGACGTATGGCGGCATCGTGCCAGCGACGTATTTGGAGACGTTATCCTTGGAAGAAAAACAAGCGTTATGGGAGAAAGTGCTCAGCCAATCGGATCATTCTGTATTTGTCGTCCAAGAAAATGAGCGCGTCGTCGGGTTTGTCTCTGGCGGCTCAAATCGAATGACCGATGGGCCAACAGCAAAATATGATGGCGAGCTGTACGCGATTTACTTGCTTAAAGAGGCGCAAGGAAAAGGACTCGGCCATCAGCTCGTTCAAACGTTAGTCAGTGATTTGAAACAAAAAGGAATTCATTCGATGGTCGTCTGGGTGCTCGCCGACAACCCGTCGTGCCACTTTTACGAACGGCTTGGCGGTGAAAAGATCGCCGAAGAAGAGGTGGAAATCGGCGGAAAAGCGTTATGGGAGTGGTGCTACGGCTGGCAAGACATTAAGACGATGAAATCGTAAACAGGCTGCCGAACGGTCGGCAGCTAAAACATTTTTATATTGTGAGTGATTACTCACTTCACAAAGGTGGTCGTTCTCTTGTATACTATTAGTGAGTGATTACTCACTAATATAAACTAAGGAGAGGAGAAGCATGGCTGTCGATCCATGTATTCAAGTTGAGCATGTCTCGAAGCGGTTTGGAAAAAAGATTGTTATTGACGATGTGTCCCTAAATGTCCATGCGGGGGAAATTTTCGGCCTGCTTGGTCCATCGGGAGCGGGCAAGACGACATTGGTGCGCATGATCGCCGGCATCGATCAAGCAAGCGAAGGAGCGGTTCGTGTGCTCGGTGCGGATATGCCGGAGCTTACAACGATGAAGCGTATTGGATTTATGGCTCAGTCCGATGCGCTGTACGGGGAGTTGACCGCGCTAGAAAACATGCAATTTTTTGCTTCTATCTATGGATTGAGAGGGAAAAAGAAAAAAGAACGAATCGATGACATGCTGGAGCTCGTCAACTTGGCAGATGATCGGAAGAAGCCGGTACACCAATACTCGGGTGGGATGAAACGGCGGTTGTCGTTAGCAATCGCCTTGCTTCACGAACCGGAAGTGCTTATTTTGGATGAGCCGACAGTCGGCATCGATCCAGTGTTACGTCAGTCCATTTGGGCAGAACTTAAGCAGATTCAAAAGCGTGGCACCGCGATCGTTGTGACGACACATATCATGGATGAGGCGGAAAAGTGCGGACGGCTTGGCATGATTCGTGATGGCCGGTTGCTTGCCGTTGGACGCCCGGACGAGTTAAAGAGCGAAACCAAGTCGCAAACGCTCGAACAGGCATTTTTACATTTCGGGGGTGTCCATCAATGAGAGTGATGGCGATTGTCGTTCGCATCATCCACCAGTTTTTCCGCGACAAACGGACGTTGGCGCTCATGATTGTCGCGCCGATGTTCGTCTTGTTGTTAATGGATTTCGTGTTTAATGGCGAAGAATACACACCGGTGATTGCCGTCAGCGACAACGTGCCTGATGCAGTTGTTGACAAGCTGAAAGAAGCGGGAGCGAACGTGAAAGAGCTGTCGGCAAAACAAGCGCGAAAACAACTGGACGATCAAGAGATTGACGCATGGCTTAACATGAACGGAAGCGCTCCGCACATTACGCTCGAAGGAAGCGACCCGACCGCCAATCAGGCGGCGCTGGCCACGGTGCAAAAGGCGTTCCAGTCGATGGTGCCCACCCCCTCATTTCAACTGAAAACAACGTATTGGCACGGGTCAAGCGACATGGCGTCTTTCGATTATTTCGGTCCAGTGTTGATTGGTGTTTTCATCTTCTTTTTCGTCTTTTTGATTGCCGGGGTGTCATTTTTGCGTGAGCGGACGAACGGGACGCTCGAGCGGCTCATGGCGACGCCACTGCGGCGCTGGGAGATAGTCGCCGGTTATATGATCGGATTTGGGCTGTTTACGACCGTTCAAGCCAGCTTGATTTCGTGGTTTGCTATTGATGTGCTTGACATGATGATGGAAGGTTCATTCGGGTATGTGCTGATTATTACGTTTTTGCTAGCGATGACGGCGCTTGCACTTGGGATGCTGTTATCAGCGTTTGCCAACAGCGAGCTGCAAATGATGCAGTTTATCCCGCTTGTTGTTATTCCGCAAGTGTTTTTCTCTGGTTTGTTCAACCTTGATACAATGGAAGAATGGCTGCGTTCACTGAGTGTCGTCATGCCGCTTACGTACGGGGCAAACGCGTTGCGCGACATTATGGTGCGCGGCCAAGGATGGAGTACGATCGCTGCTGACATATACGTGCTGCTTGGGTTTACGGTGTTGTTTATGGTATTAAATGTAGTAGCGTTGAAAAAATATCGCAAGCTGTAAGGGGTAGAACAATGAGCGAGCATTCATGGATTCACGAGCTGCTGCAAATAGATGGAACAAAAGAAAAGTTCAGCGAAAAGCAATTAAAAATTTTGGAAGCTGCCGTCGAAATGTTTGCCGAGAAAGGGTATGCGGCGACTTCGACGAGCGAAATTGCCAAAAAGGCCGGGGTGGCGGAAGGAACGATCTTCCGCCATTATAAGACAAAAAAGGACTTGTTGTTAGCCATCGTCACGCCGACATTATTTAAGTCTGTTGCTCCGTTTTTAGCGAAAGAATTTGTCCGTGAAGTGTTTGACAACGAATATGAGACGTACGAACAGTTTTTGCGTACGTTGTTATCGAATCGCTACGCTTTTGTGAAAAAATATTTGCCGGCGATTCGTATACTTTGGCAGGAAGTAGCGTTTCATTCTGAAATTAAACAATGCTTTCGACACGTGTTTACAGAGCATGTGTATCCGAAATTTGCCCGCATTGTCCGCCATTTTCAAGAAAAAGGGGAGTTGGCCGAGCTCCCTGTTGATTCTGTCATCCGTTTGACGATCACATCGTTTGCCGGTTTTTTAGCTACCCGTTTTCTTTTTTTGCCGGAGCATCATTGGGACGATGAGGCCGAGATGGAACGGACGATCCGCGTGTTGATGAACGGTCTGCGGCGCTAGACAGCCGGCTTCCGCATGAGAAGCCGGCTTAGCCTTGTTCTTCCACATAGTGGAGGAGGACTTCTAAAAACGGTTTGAAATCATTTAATAATGGCTTAAAGTTCAACGGTGGGGAGTCATGGACGGCGATGTTACGGAATCCGACTGACTATTTGCTGATGGAACGAGAGAGCATTCGATATTTTTAAGCAAAACGAACGCATCACGGTTATGCTGTGGCGGAGCGTATGAAGGTTGGGTACACAATCCCTCAATTCAAAACCTTTTAGGAGTGAAGAAGAGGTAGTTGACTACAATATTTATAGATGTAATATGCAAAAAACCGTCTCACCTTGAAAACGAGGTGAGACGGTGTTCACAAGATGGTTATGATGCGATTTGCGCTACAATGGCGCCGTCGTTGACGTCGACGCGGATCGTGTGCACCGGTTGGTTCGCGTCAAGCAGGCAGTCAGCGATGTTGTCTTCGACATGTTCTTGAATGACGCGGCGGAGCGGACGGGCGCCGAAGGCTGGATGATAGCCGAGTTCGGCCAGTTTTTCTTTCGCCGCTTCGGTCACTTTGAGTTCGATGCCTTGTTCGCGCATCGCTGTTTTGACGTCATCGAGCATCAAGTCGACAATTTGAAGCAAATGCGCTTTTTCAAGCGGCTTGAACTCGATAATGGCGTCGAAGCGGTTTAAGAATTCCGGCTTGAAGTAGGCGCTCAGAGAGTCGAGAATGCTTGAAGCGCCACCGCTTTGTTTTTCAAAGCCGACGGTGATTTTTTTGTCGGTTACACCAGCGTTGCTTGTTGCGATGATGACTGTGTCTTTGAAGCTGACGGTGCGGCCTTGACTGTCGGTCAAGCGGCCGTCTTCTAAAATTTGCAGGAAGATGTGCTGAACATCCGGGTGCGCTTTTTCAATCTCGTCAAGCAAGATGATGCTGTATGGATTGCGGCGCACTTTCTCCGTCAGCTGGCCGGCTTCTTCAAAGCCGACATAGCCTGGCGGCGAGCCGATCAGTTTTGAGACCGAATGTTTTTCCATGTATTCACTCATATCAAGGCGTATCATGCTATCTTTTGTGCCGAACAGCTCCTCGGCGAGCGTTTTGGCAAGCTCCGTTTTCCCGACGCCGGTCGGACCGACGAACAAGAACGAACCGACTGGGCGGTGTTTCGCTTTCAAGCCGGCGCGGCTGCGACGAATCGCTTTGGCGACTTTTTTCACTGCTTCTGCTTGGCCGATCACTTTTTTCGCCAAATTGTCTTCAAGATGTTTCATTTTTTCTTTTTCATCAGCTTGCAGCTTGCCGACCGGGATGCCTGTTTTGTCAGCGATGATCCGCTCGATGTCGGCGACATCCACAACAGGGTGCTCTTGGGTGACGCCTTGTTCGAGTTGTTTCTCAAGCTTCAGCTCTTCATCGCGCAGTTTTGCCGCCAGTTCATAGTTTTCTTCTTTAGCTGCTTGATCCTTTTCTTTCGCGATTTGCATCAACCGCTCTTGCAATTGTTTCTCATCGGTCGGTCCGAGACGCAAGTTCGCTTTCGAGCCGGCTTCATCAAGCAAATCGATCGCCTTATCCGGGAGGAAGCGGTCTTGGATATAGCGGTGCGCAAGTTTGACGCACGCTTCGATCGCTTCATCCGTATAGCGGACATGATGGAATTGTTCGTATTTTGGCTGGATGCCTCTTAAGATGGCAATTGCTTCGTCAACGGTCGGCTCGTGGACGATGACCGGTTGGAAACGGCGCTCAAGGGCGGCGTCTTTTTCAATTTGCCGGTATTCTTTCAATGTTGTCGCCCCGACGACTTGCAGCTCACCACGGGCGAGCGCCGGCTTCAAAATGTTGCCGGCGTCCATCGACCCTTCGGCAGCGCCGGCACCGACGAGCAGATGAATTTCGTCGATGAACAAGATGATGTTTTTCCGCTCTTGCAGTTCGGCGATGAGCCGTTTCATCCGCTCTTCAAATTGACCGCGGATGCCGGTGTTGGCGACGAGCGATGCAACATCAAGCAAGTACACTTCTTTGTTCAACAGTTTTTCTGGCACTTGCCCTTCGGCAATCTTCAGAGCAAGCCCTTCGACGATGGCTGTTTTTCCGACGCCCGGCTCTCCGATCAAAACCGGGTTGTTTTTGTTGCGGCGGTTTAAAATTTCAATGACACGTGCGATTTCTTTGTCGCGGCCGATGACTGGGTCAATCAAGCCCGCCTTAGCCATTTGTGTCAAGTTGCGGCCGAATTGATCCAGAAATCCACCGCCGTGGCGCTGCGGACGTTTGACTGCTGTTTCTGGTCCGACTGCTTGAGCGTTGGCCGTCGCAAAGTGGTCGGTGAACCAGTCATCGAATGAAAACGGCGAAAAGCCGAAGTTTATCGGAATCGACAATTGTTGTTTTTGCTTTTCATAGCATGTATGGCAAAGATGAAGTTGTTTTTTCTCACCGTTCCATTGTAAGTTGACAAACACTGTTGCTTCCCGTTGTTGGCATGCTTGACAACGCATAAGGCATACCTCCTTTTTTATGGTTTGACTTTGACTTTCTTTGACTTTCTGGTTTTATTATACTTTGACCTTTTTTGACTTTCAAGTATTTTTTACAAAAAAATTGTTATCATGATGAAATGTTTTTGAAAAAATGGTGAATACTAATGTAGGTGCGATAAAACTATGATAAAGTGAAAAACAGAAAAAATATAGAAGGTGCTTGCGGTTGGCGCTTGCAGCGGGGGAGATGGGGAGACCTGTTTATACTATTTATAAAGCTATGAAAGAAGGAGAAGGATGAAAATGAGAAGACGTCTGTTTTTCGTGATGGTCGCGGTGCTTACCGCTGTCATCATCGCAGCTTGCTCGAACAACAACGAACAAGCGGAAACGCCGGCGATGCTTGAAGTGAAAATGGATGTGCCAGATCACATCGATGTGAACAAGCCGACGAAGCTCGCCTGTGTGGTGACATATGGCGGCGAAAAAGTCGAGGATGCAAGCGAAGTGAAATTTGAAGTATGGAAACATGGGAATGGCGATCGGGAAATGCTGGAAGCGAAGCATGATGGCAATGGGCGTTATTCGGTGACGAAAACGTTCACGGAAGCGGGAACGTTTTCTGTTGTTGCCCATGTGACAGCTCGTGACATGCATAATATGCCGAAACAAGATATCGTGGTTGGGAATCCGGAACAGGCCTCAGCTGCAGGGTCAAGCTCCGATGATCAAGTAAATAAGGAAGAAGGCCATCATCACGGCAGTGATGTTTCCATGTCATTATCTTCCCATTCGTTCGAAGCTGGAAAGCCGGTGACGTTAGGGGTTCGGATCACGAAAGATGGAAAGGCGCTCACGAACGCCACCGTTCGTTTTGAAATTTGGCAGGCGGAGAATAAGCACGAATTTATCGATGCGAGTGAAAAAGGAAATGGCGAATATGAGGCAGTGGCCACGTTTGCGAACAAAGGGACGTACTCGGTAAAAGTGCACGTCGAAGCAAGTGCACTGCATGAACATCAAGTGAAACAAGTGACCGTCAACTGATGAAGGATGCCAAAGAAAGGCATCCTTTTTTCTTCCCTTTCGTCTTTCTTGTCCACGTTAGACATATATATAGCAATAAACAGCGGACAAGAGAGAAGGAGAGGGCAGACAATGCATGGGAAGGAATGGTTGGAGGCTTGGCAAATCGCCGCTGTCTATATCGGTACGGTCATTGGTGCGGGGTTTGCGACCGGCCGGGAAATTATCGAATTTTTCACCCAATACGGAGCAGTAGGGACAGTCGGTGTAGCCGTGAGTGGCCTCTTGTTTACATGGGGCGGCATGCGCCTGATGGTGATGGCACGCCGTATCGGGGCGTCATCGTACGATGAACTGAACCGGTATTTATTCGGGAGGATGGTAAGTCCGTTCGTGACGCTTGTCATGACGGTCATGCTCGCTGGGGTGACGGCGGTGATGATCGCCGGAGCGGGGGCGGTGTTTGAAGAACAGCTTGGCTGGGCGCGGCAGACAGGTGTTGCGCTGACCCTCGTTTTGGCGTTTGTCATTATGTTATTTGACCGCAAAGGCCTATTTGGCATCAATGTGTTTGTGGTGCCGATGATCATGTTGTTCAGTGTGGTCGTCTTCATTAAGACGGTGATGGCCGGGGAGCTGTGCCGCCCGGACATGGTAGCGGCGGACTATTCTTTGAAGGCGGTATTGTCGCCGTTTTCGTATGCGGCGTTTAATTTGGCAATGGCTCAAGCTGTACTCGTCCCTGTCGCCTGTGAGGCAACAAACGAACGGGCGGTAAAGAGGGGGGCGCTTTTAGGCGGGATCGTGCTGACCGTTTTGTTGCTGCTGAATCATACGGTGCTGTTGTCGTTTCCGCACAAGAACGGGTATGATATTCCAATGGCAGAGGTCGTCCATACGTTTTTTGCCATTTTGTATTGGTTTTATGTTTTTGTCATTTACGGAGAAATTTTTACATCGATTATTGGCGGTCTATTCGGACTTGAACGGCAAGTGCGTATTTGGGTGCCGCTCCGCGGAAAATGGCTTGCCGTATTGCTTGTCTCACTATTTATGGCTGTGAGTCTGTTTCGCTACGGGGAGCTGCTGTCGTTTATTTATCCGCTATTTGGCTATATCAGTCTCGTCTTGTTATGGCTTCTTTGGCGACGGCAGCTGCCGCGTCAATAAATAAGCCCTTTCGTCTCCGGCGATTCCCTGTTTCAGGGGGGGAGGTGAAAGGGCTTCAATTTTTTAGCAACGCTCTTTTTGAAAAAAGAGATTGGCGTGTTGATTGGAAAATCTCTCATCAACGCAACGTCATGGGCGAAAGCGGGCGATCATCGTTTCCAAATCGCGCGACGCCGCAGTGTTTCCGCTGTTTCCATCACTTTTTTCAATGCCTGTCTCGCCCGTCGTCGTTTCGCCAGCTCACTCATTTATGGATTCTCCTTTTAGAATATTCCGTCTAATCAATGAGGAATGTGGGGAATGCATAAAAATGTTCTCACATTGGAAGACTATGCCGTAAACGGAAAGGCGAGGGGATAGCCGTGAGCTTTTTATCATTTTTCAAAAAGAAAAAGCGTCCGTCACAGCTAACAATGCCGCAATTATGGGAAAAGCTCCGGCGATCCAGTGATTTTGTCGAAGTGTCGTTTGTGGTTGGACGCAAGGAGCTATCGGTTTACTATTTTGATTCGCTCGTAGACCCGAAAGTGCTGCAGGAAAATATTCTTTGTCATCTGCAAAATGATCTTTCTCGCCGTCCGGATGTTCAGTTGGAAAATTTACAGCAAATCGTTCCGATTCAACGCATTGAAGTGAGCGAGGATGCGGCGGCGATCGAGGAAAAAGTACTGAAAGGGTTTGTTGTCGTCAGCTTTCGAGAACAGCCGGGCAAGGCGGCGCTCATCAGTGCGGCGAACGAAAATCTAGGGCTGCGGGAAAACAACGATACGGAAAACGAATTTAGCGTCGTCGGACCGAAAGTCGGGTTTGTCGAAAATATCGGCACGAACTTGCATCTTCTCCGCCGACAAATCGTAACGCCGAATCTTGTGTTTCGTGAAATGATGATCGGCTCGGTGTCAAAAACGAAAGTTGTGATTGCCTATATTGACGGCGTGGCGAACCCGGAAACGATCCGAACGATGACACAGCGAATTGAAGCCATTGATTTTGACGTTGTGTTTGATAATGCGATCATCGATCAGATCATCGCCGATAATTCAAAGACGCCATTTCCGCTCTTCCTCTCCACCGAGCGAATCGACCGAGCTGTTTATGCGCTCGTATCAGGACAAGTCGCGGTGTTTTGCGACGGTTCACCGTATGCGATCATCGGCCCGTCCACGTTTTTTGATTTCTTTACTTCGCCGGAAGACTATTCTTTGCCGTGGGTGCTCGGCTCATTTTTCCGGCTTATCCGCTTTTTCGGTGTTATGTTTTCCATCTTGGCATCACCGGTTTATATCGCGGTATTGACGTACCATTATGAAATGATTCCGGAAGACTTGCTTGGTCCGATCATTTATTCGCGCTCGAACGTTCCGTTTCCGCCAGTGCTTGAAGTATTGTTTTTGGAGATTACGATTGAGCTGCTGCGCGAGGCAGGGGCGCGTCTGCCGACGAAAGTCGCACAGACGCTCGGTATCGTCGGCGGGATTGTTATCGGGCAGGCGACGGTGGATGCCGGGCTGGCGAGCACGATTTTGCTCATTGTCGTCGCTTTAGCGGCGCTCGCCTCGTTTACGACGCCAATTTTTAAAATGTCAAATTCGATTCGGTTTATCCGATTCCCGTTTATTTTGTTTGCCGCATGTTGGGGAGGGATCGGAATCGCCTTCGCCGTCTGCGGACTGCTTATTCATTTAGGTCGGCTTCAGTCGCTTGGTTATCCATACTTAGTGCCGTTTTATCCGTTGCGCGTGCGCAACTTCCGCGATACGTTCGTCCGCTCGCCATACAGTATGACAGCGGAGCGGCCGACGTTTTTCCGCCCGCAGTCGCGGTTTCGCTATGACCCGGAAAATGCTAAGCAAAAGCGCGATATTGATGAGTAAGGTGTGATGGGGATGAAACGTTGGCTCGCATGTTTGCTAGGGTTGCTGTTGCTTGGCGGCTGTGCGAAATCGCGGCCGATCGATCAAATTCAAATTATCCAACAGATGGGCTATGATTTTAAGGATGATCAATATATCGGCACCGCCGTCTACCCGACGTTTAAACAAGGGCCGATGACGAAACCGAATATGTTGACGACTTCATCACCCACCGTCTACGATTTAATCCCACGCTTGTCGGCGAAATCGGCGCTGCCGATCGAAGAAGGGCAGCTGCGGCTCATTTTATTCGGAAAGCAGTTTGCCGAACGGGGGATCGAACAAATTACTCATAGTCTTGCGCGCAATAACAAAGTTGGCAGTCATTTGTTCCTTGGTGTAGCGGAAGGAAGTGCGAAGGAGCTGTTAGACATTACGGCAAAAACGACATTGAGCGATACGTTGTATTTACCGAATCTCATTAAGCAAAATGAACAGTCAATGAACTTGCCAAAGACGAACTTACACTTGTTTTTGTACCGATATTTTTCTCCGGGAAGCGATCCGTTTTTACCCTATTTTGAAAAAAAGGGCGGGTTCGTCAAGTTAGAAGGAGTGGCGTTGTTTCGTGATGGCCGATATGTCGGACATGTGGATTTGCGGGATTCTTTTTTGATGAAAATTTTGTTAGGGGAAACGAAAAACGGCGTCTATCAGCTAAAGGTTGGGGAGCGTGGCAAACAAGGTGAAGATCGAGTGATGTTGCAAAATTTATGGGCGAAACCGACTTATAAATGGAGGCGGGATGGAGACCGTCATGTGCTGGATGTATTTGTTCACATTCATGCTTCGGTAAGAGATTATCCGTCATGGCTTGATGAACCGGGAGCCAATTTGTTTACCGATGTAAAAAAGAAAATGGAAAAAGAATTGGAACAAGATATGCGTCGGCTGTTTCACTATTTTCAGGAAAAACGCATTGATCCGATGGGCATCGGCGACTTTGTGCGCAGCGTCACGAGACGGTGGGATCGCGAATCGTTTTATCGTGAATATCCAGATTTAGATATTCGTCCACACGTGACGGTGGACATTATCCATACAGGAATTGGTGAATAAAACGGGGATCATGAGGAGGGATAACGATGAAACAAACGCTCGATGAACGATTTCTCATCTCCCCGTTTCTTGTTTTTTTTATCGTTCATGCAACCCAAGTCGGTGTCGGGATGCTTGGTTTTCAGCGGCCACTAATGGAAGATGCGGGGCAAGATGCTTGGATGGCTGTATTATTGGCTGGATTGGCTACGCACGTGCTCATTTGGCTGATGTATCGTCTGCTTGCCTATTCCCCATCCGGCGGCGATATTGTATCGCTTCATAAGCATTATTTCGGGCGTTGGTTCGGCGGGGTGTTAAGCATCGGTTTGTTGGCTTATTACGCCCTAGCAGCGTTTACGGTGCTTCAATCATATATTGAAATTATTAAAGTATGGATGTTCCCGCTGATGGGCGCATGGCAGTTCAGCCTCATTTTTTTAATGTTGACGTATTACGTCATTTCCGGCGGTTTTCGTGTCGTCGCTGGCCTATGCTTTTGGGGAGTTGTCATCCCGCTGGCGACGATATTTCCGATGATGGCTTTTGCGTTCGAATATGCACAATATCGGAACTTATTGCCGGTGTTGGACCATTCGCCCACACAAATCTTAAAAGCTGTCAACGATATGGCGTTTCAATATTTAGGGTTTGAAGTGCTGCTTATGTATTACCCATTTTTAAAAAATGCCCCGTCATCGCAAAAGTGGGCGCATGCTTCCAACGTATTGACAATATTCCTTTATTTGGTCGTCATACTTATCTCCATCATTTTTTACAACAAAGAACAGATCGCTCATATTACATGGCCGACGTTGACGCTTGCCAAAATTCCGGAAGTGCCATTTATTGAACGGATGGAATATATCGTCATTTCGATTTATGTGCTTGTGGTGTTTCCGAACCTTGTCGTCGCTGTTTGGGCGATGGCGCGCGTGGTCAAACAGCTGTTTTCCATCAGACAGCGCCGGTCATTGCCGGTGTTGATCGCCTGCTTGTTTATCGGGACGTTGTTTTTTGAAGAGAAAAGCGATATCGAACGGTTCATACAATGGACGTCTAAAAGCGGGCTTTTCCTCATAGGGGTTTATATTCCACTTCTGTACGTGTATGTATGGGTAGTGGAAAAAGTGAAAAAATCTCTACAACAAAAGCAGTAGTTATGTTATAGTAAAAAAGGAAACAGAAGAATACAATTCCGTACGCTCGTACGGGAGAGGTTTCTAGCAAAACCCTCTATAAAAAACTAGGGACGGCTGTATCCTAGGGGTATGGCCTTTTTTGTTTTGGAAACCTCTTCTTCTGTCGATTCAGAAGGAGGTTAGTCAAGATGAAAATGAATGAAGAAAAGGCGGTCGTCGTCTTTAGCGGCGGCCAAGACAGTACGACGTGTTTGTTTTGGGCAAAAAAGCAGTTTGCGGAAGTCGAAGCGGTGACGTTTGATTATGGCCAACGCCATCGCCGAGAAATCGAAGTCGCCGCATCGATTGCCGATGAGCTTGGTGTCCGCCACACGGTGCTTGATATGTCGCTTCTTGGACAGTTGGCGCCAAATGCCCTAACACGCGGCGAGATCGCTATTGAACAAAAGGAAGGCGAGCTGCCGACAACGTTTGTGGATGGGCGCAATTTATTGTTTTTATCGTTCGCTGCGGTGCTTGCTAAGCAACGAGGGGCTCGCCATATTGTTACCGGTGTATGTGAAACGGATTTTAGCGGCTATCCGGATTGCCGCGACATCTTTATCAAATCGCTGAATGTGACACTGAATTTGGCGATGGATTATCCGTTTGTCATTCATACACCGCTCATGTGGTTGACGAAAGCGGAAACGTGGAAACTAGCTGATGAGCTTGGGGCGCTTGAATTCGTCCGAACGAAGACGCTGACGTGCTATAACGGCGTGATCGCCGATGGCTGCGGCGAATGCCCGGCGTGCGTGTTGCGCAAGCGCGGGTTGGAGGAGTATTTGCAGGAAAAAGCGGGGGTGAAGGCGCGATGATCTATCAGCTCTACCCGCAGGTGGCCCATCCGTACCGTTATGAGCTGAACAAAGATATGCACATCGCTGCTGCTCATTTTATCCCGCACGAAGCGGCTGGGAGCTGCGCCAATGTGCACGGGCATACGTACGTCGTCAATGTGACGGTTGCCGGCGACGAGCTGGATGAGAGCGGCTTTTTAGTCAATTTCCAAATGTTAAAGAAGCTTATCCATGGAAAATTGGATCACACGCTGCTCAATGATCATACCGATTGGTTTGACCGCCATGACCCGAACCGGTTTCCAACGACGGAAGTGGTAGCGCGCACGATTTATGAAACGATTCAACGTTATTTAGATACGCTGCCGCATAAACCGAAATGTTTACAAGTATTTGTCCGTGAAACACCGACCAGTTATGTCATTTACCGCCCGAAAGTGGGGGAACGGTAGTGGCTCGTACGATTCCGGTATTAGAGATTTTCGGGCCGACGATCCAAGGAGAAGGGATGGTAATCGGCCAAAAGACGATGTTCGTCCGCACCGCCGGCTGCGATTACCGCTGCCGTTGGTGTGATTCAGCCTTCACGTGGGACGGGTCGGCGAAAGAAGAGATCGAACAGCTGACGGCAGAAGATATTTGGCAGCGGCTTGAAGCCATTGGCGGTCGTCGCTTCCGCCATGTGACGATTTCAGGCGGCAACCCGCTTCTGCTCGCCGCTCTTGGTGAGCTCGTTGCGCTCCTTCATGAAAAAGGGGTACAAGTGGCGGTCGAGACGCAAGGGAGCCGCTGGCAAGATTGGTTGCTTGACGTTGACGATGTCACCATTTCCCCGAAGCCGCCAAGTTCGGGGATGGATACCGACTGGGCGATGCTCGATTCCATCATCAGGAAGCTGCTGGCTGATCAAAATCGGACGCGGCGTGTTAGTCTGAAAGTTGTCGTCTTCGATGAAGCGGATTTGGCGTATGCGAAAGAAGTGCATCGCCGTTACCCGGGAGTTCCATTTTATTTGCAGACCGGCAACGCCGATGTCGAGGCGCTCGATACGAATGCGCTTCGCATGAAGCTCTTTGACCAGCTTGATTGGCTAGTGGAACGGGTGGCTCAATCAGATGAGCTGAATGACGTTCATGTGTTGCCGCAGCTGCACACGCTTCTTTGGGGAACGAAGCGCGGTGTCTAAAGCCGCACGCTGGTCCATCACGAAATGATAAAGAAGGAGGAATGACCAATGAATGGAAGGAAAGATGAAGAATTAAAAGACTTGACGCTGCTTGGCAATCAAGGGACAACGTATTCGTTTACATACGATCCCAATCTTCTTGAAGTGTTTGACAACAAACATCCTGACCGGGATTATTTCGTGAAGTTCAATTGTCCGGAGTTTACGAGTCTATGTCCAAAAACTCGCCAACCGGACTTTGCGACGATTTACATTAGTTATATTCCGGACAAAAAATGCGTCGAAAGCAAGTCGCTGAAACTTTATTTGTTTAGTTTCCGCAACCATGGCGATTTTCACGAAGACTGTGTCAACATCATTATGAACGATTTAATCAACGTGATGGAACCGCGCTACATTGAAGTATGGGGCAAATTCACCCCGCGCGGCGGCATTTCGATCGACCCGTATTGCAACTGGGGACGCCCGGGGACGAAATACGAAAAAATGGCCGAGTATCGGCTGCTCAACCATGACCTATACCCAGAAAAAATCGATAACCGCTAAAGCCGGCAAAAAATGAGGTGGTTTTTTCGCCAAAACTCATATATAATGGACAATGAATTTTTGCTTGGAGGTTTTGGCGTTGGAGCGAAGAACAGCTCTTTTGCTTGGAGCGAGCGGTTTGGTGGGCGGCGAACTGCTGGCGTTACTGTTGCAATCGGATTTATACCGGCAAGTGACTATTTTCGTTCGCACCCCGCTGCCGTTGGAACATGAAAAGCTGCAGCAAGTTGTTGTCGATTTTGCGCGGCTTGAGTCGTATGAACGGTATTTTAATGTTGACGATGTGTTTTGCTGTCTCGGAACGACGCGTAAAAAGGCGAAAACAAGGCAGCAATTCATTCAAGTCGACTATGAATATACACTGCGCGCCGCGGCGTTGGCGGAAAAATGCCGGGCGAAAAGTTTTTTGACCGTCTCTTCGATCGGCGCCAACCCGTGTTCGCCGTTTTTTTATCAGCGCGTCAAAGGGGAAACGGAAGAGGCGTTGCAGCGGCTGTCCATTCCGTCGCTCCATATTTTCCGCCCGTCGCTGCTTGTCGGCAAGCGCCGGGAGTTCCGCCTCGGCGAGACGCTCGCCGGATGGCTGTTATGCCGGCTGCCGTTTTTGTTTGTCGGCAAGTGGAAAAAATATAAGCCGGTCGATGCCAGCCAGCTTGCGTTGGCCATGTTTTACCGGGCGGCATCGGCAGCAAACGGCGTCCATATATATGAATGCGATGAATTAGCCCGCATTTCATAATAAAAAGAGGCTCATAGCAGCCTCTTTTTTATTCGATGATCTTGTAGTTTTTATGATTGACGACTGTCCGTTCTTGCAAATCAAGCTCACGGTAGTTTTCCATATATGTCAAATCCACGATGACCGAGTTTTCGTTCACTTTTTCCACAATGCCGCGTAATCCATTTTTAAATTCAATAATATCTCCGACTTTCGCTTTTTTTATCATCATCATCATTCTCCTTTTAAACAAATAGTGGTGAACCCAATGGATTGCCAACCGAGCCGACCGGCACGCCTGCCATTGTCAGCAGCGTTAGCCCCCTGAGAGACTCGGTGCTTTTCTACTAGTTTGCCCTATTTTTATGCACAAGTAAAGCCTTTTCTTTCCTAAAATTTAATATTTTTAAAAAAACAAGGGGCGAAGTCACCCCTTGTTTTTGTTTACTTAGCGAACACATGGTTGCCGATGACAACAGTCACCGGGCGGGAGCGCAGCCAGTTGCTTTTCGCCGTTTTCGGATTATAGAAATAGAGCGAGCCGTTTCCTAAACCGCGAAAAGCAAGTGCTTCTTCAACGGCGCGATACGCCTCGTGGTCAGCTGGTTTGTTGATCGTTCCGTTTGCCACGGGCGTGAAGGCATAATGGCCGCCAGAGCGCTCATAAATGACTTCGCGAATCGAATTTGGAAAATCAGGATGATCGACGCGGTTGAGCACGACCGTCGCCACAGCCACCTTCCCAGCATATGGTTCTCCCTTCGCTTCGGCATGAACGAGACGGGCAAGCAAATCTTTTTCCGCCGCTGTAATGCTAGTAGTATTCGGGATAACAAGTTTTTCGCCAGGATATAGTAAATCGCCTTTGCGATTTGTTTGTTTCAATTGTTTCAGTGGCACACCATATTGTTTCGCAATGTTCCAAAGCGTATCGCCGCGTTTGACCGTATGGACCGTTGCGGCATCGGCGTGGCCGGCAAAGAAAAACGTTCCACACAATATCGCGAGCACCCATGCCTTTCCTCTTTTCATCCTCATCCCTCCTCTCGTAAACTCGGTACTAGAGTAACAAGGATGGCGCTGTTGTTCATTATCTAAATGATGGAAAAAAGCGTGAAACATTGATACAACTAGTTTCATAGAAAGAGTGGAAAATTCTTCGCCAAAAGAAAGATCCGGCCTTCAGGAACAGAAAGCCGGATGTTGATCAATGAAAACAAACAAGTCAGCTGCGCGGGGTGTCCATGTAATGGTAGAGAACGTGGCCGCCGCGCTGGGCGATACCGCGAAAATGTTTAAAATCAGGCTGTTCGATGAGCACAGCTCGAAACGTAAGGAAGTCCTCTTTCTTTACTAACAGCTCAGCAATGACACCGTTGCGCAACTCGGCGATTTGTTTGGCTGCTAGTGCTTTGTCCATCACATCCCCCCAAGCATTCACTGAATCTTGTTGTCCATATTCATCATAGCGCAAATCATCTTGTGGGATAAATACCTATATTTTTGCCGGGCAAACACCCTTTACTTGTTCCGACATACAATATGGATGGGTACGCGCCCCGATAATCTGAGCAAGAAAGGGAGAGGACAATGAGTCAATGGGATTCGTATAATGATCCGTTTCTGAACGACTCCAGTCATGGCGATGAGGCTGAACGGATCGACAATAATATGCCGCCGATGGCGCCAATGCCAACTGGAGCGATGCCAACAGGGGTGATGCCGATGGCATATTATCCACCGGTCGTGCCGCACGGGTATTGGTGTCCGCCGATGACGCTGCCGGCACCACTTGTCAGCCCGGCCCACCTTGATCACAAGGATGAGTTTGACAGCCCTGATATGATGCCTCCGGCGCCGCCGCTTCACTTAGGAACGATGCCCAATGTAGCTCCGGCTTCCGTCTCGCCGATGGGTGAGAACGAAAATGTCCCGCCGCTGTCACTTGGTGGCGCTGCTGCTCCGTACGATATGGTTGCTCCGTATATGGGGGCGGAACCGAATGTCGCCGGTATGACATCTGAAGCCGTTCCGAATGTGATGCCAAGCATGACACCGGGTGTTTTGCCTAGCATGATGCCAGGTCACGCTCCGTGTGTACCAATGTGCCATCCACCAGTCGCATCGATGCCGTACGCCCCGGTCGTGCCACATGGCGGCTATTGTGGCACACCGCAGCCAGGGATGGCTCCGTATATGCCCGGTTTCCCAATGCCGTACGGCCCATATCGGTAAGCCGCTAAAAAGACCGCTTGACCGCGGTCTTTTTTTATGGAAAATCGCTTTTCCACCTAGATTGTCGGGTGCCACCGCTAGAAAAAAGTCTCCCATTGCTTTGCTTTCGTTACAAACTTTGCATCAACGGTTCGAATCCCCCAACGCTCTTATATGGCATCCATATATTTCCGTTACTGTTGGTGGTATAATAAAGAGGCCATTTTCGTGTGAAACGAAGAAAGAATATTAGAACATGCTAAAGAGGAGAGAAAGGGGAATGGACAAAATGGTCAGAGAACGGAAAACGGTAATTGTCACCGGCGGAGCGAACGGAATCGGCAAGGCGATTGCGGAGATGTTCGCAAAACAGGGAGCGAATGTTGTGATTGCGGACGTTGATGCGAAAAATGGGGAAGCGATCGTTGAGCGGCTGCGAGCCGACGGACGGAATGCTGTATTTGTGGAGGCAGACGTGCGGAATGAGGCTGACATTAAGCGATTGATAGAGGAAGCTGCCCGCCGCTTTGGCCGCATCGATAATTTAATCAACAATGCGGGCGTCTCGCGTTGGAAATCGCCGTACGAGTTGACCGTGGATGAGTGGGATGACGTGCTGGCAACGAATTTGCGCAGCGCCTTTTTGGCTTCCCGTGAAGCGGCAAAATATATGCGACGCAATCCTAAAGGTGGGGCGATCGTCAACATCGCCTCGACAAGAGCACTTATGTCCGAGCCGAATTCGGAGGCGTACGCGGCATCCAAAGGCGGCCTCATCGCTCTCACCCATGCGTTGGCCGTGTCGCTTTCCGACGATCGCATTCGTGTCAACTGCATCAGCCCTGGCTGGATTGAAACGGGCGATTACGCGAAATTGCGGGATGTTGACCATCGACAACACCCGGCCGGCCGCGTCGGCAAGCCAGACGATATCGCTCGCGCCTGCCTTTATTTATGTGATGAAGAAAACGATTTTATTACCGGAGTAAACCTCGTCATCGATGGAGGGATGACGAGGAAAATGATTTATATTGAGTAGGCGTTGGGCGTTTGCTAAAATAAATAAAATGGAGACGGCTTATTAGCAAAAAGGTGGGGATGGAACGATGAAAATCCGTAAAACGCCGCTAGTTGACGGACAAGCTCCGGCTCATGTATATATTTATGAAAACCGAAAAGAGGAATATATCGTTCTAGCCATTCCGGCGCTCGAGTGGTCATTTTCGTTCTCCTATGAGGAGGAAGCGGAGGCAGTGGCACAGCGGCTTGAGATATCGCTACAAAAACAGCTCGGCCATGAACGCGCCGTCATGTTGGCCGACCGGTTGCTCGGATGGGCGCGAGAGATGTAGACCAGCGGATGGCGCGGCCGCCACTGACTTTGTATGTTAGGGGTTCGATGACAAAGTGTTAAACAAATCAAAAGTCATGGCAATTTACGTTACAGGTAGTGTTTTATGGCTAACTGTCACCGACGCCCTGCTCAATGTGCTGACGGTCAGCCGCGGCGTGTACGTTGCGCTTAGCGCCGCCAAAGGGACGGTCTTTATTTTTCTGTCGGTCGTGTTCTTATATCAGCTGCTAAAAAAACACGAACAGCTTGTGAAAGTGGAAGAAAATGAACAGCAGTTGTTGAAGCTCATTAACTCGATGCCCGACTTTGTTTGTTTTAAAGACAGCGAAGGGCGGTGGCTGCGCGTCAATGATTTCGGTCGGCGGCTTTACCATCTCGAGCATATTGATTATGTCGGAAAAACGGATCGCGAGCTTGGCGAACTCGTACCCTTTTTCAAAGATGCGTTTGAGCAGTGTATCGAATCGGATCGCGAGGCGTGGGAAATCGGGACGTTGACGCGCCGCGAGGAGTCGCTCGAGACGCCGGATGGGGAACTGAAGACATTTGATGTCATTAAAGTGCCGCTGTTTGAAGAAAACGGTGCGCGAAAAGGATTGTTAACGATCGGGCGAGACATTACCCAACAAAAGCGCACCGAGGAGTTGCTGCTGAAAAAAGAGAAGCTGTCGGTGCTCGGAGAGCTAGCAGCTGGCATTGCTCATGAAATTCGCAATCCGCTTACCTCACTAAAAGGCTTTATGCAAGTGATGCAAGAAACGCGTGAAGTGAATGATGACCACGTGCGCATTATGCTGAGTGAGCTTGGCCGCGTCAACCAAATCGTCAGCGAGCTGCTTGTGCTGGCTAAGCCGCAAAGTCCTGATTACCGGCCGTTTTTGTTGGAAGAGGCCATTTCCTATGTTATTAACCTCATCGGTCATGAGGCGACATTAAATAACGTTTCCATTTCCGTTCGTAACAACGCGCCAAAAGCTTGCGTGTATGGCGACCAAAACCAAATTGTTCAAGTGCTTTTAAACGTTATGAAAAACGCTATTGAAGCAATGCCGAATGGAGGAAACTTGCATGTCCATGTTTCTGAAGCTGAAAGTCTGATCCGTTTGGACATTGCTGACACTGGCATCGGCATTTCGAAAGAGCGGTTGCAAAAAATCGGTGAGCCATTTTTTACTTTGAAAGAAAAAGGAATGGGGCTTGGACTGACAACAAGCATGAAAATTGTCCAAGAACATAAAGGGACAATGCAGATTGAAAGTGAAGTTGGAAAAGGAACGGTCGTCCACTTGACGTTTCCGTCCGGGTGTGCGTTTGTAGACGCGAATGACTAGCAGAAGATGACATCCTAGAAACAGGCGTTCCCAAATGGTGTGGGAACGCCTGCTTTGCTATTGCTCCACCCACGTCGACAAGGTCTCGATGGGCAACCGGATTGAATGGTGGGCAGGGGCAGCCGCCTTGCCGATCGTGATAAGCAACGTCGGCACATAGCGGTTTGAAATGTGAAACTCCTCTTTGAGCCGTTCGGGGTTAAATCCGCCGATCGGACATGTCGCCCAGCCTTTCGCCGTTGCCGCCAGCATGAGCTGCATTGCGGCGAAGGCGGTGTTTTGAAACGCAGCGTCACGGGCGTATTGCTCGTTGGCATACGCTGTCTCAATTTGCTTAGCGAGCTGCTGCTTTACCTCTTCGGTCATCGTCCCTTCGCGAACGAGTGGGTCATAAACGGCATCTGTATTCTGGTTCGCCTCCAAATCACCAAGCACAACGATCACAGCAGAGGCATCAACGATTTGTTGTTGGCCATAAGCGATCGGTTGCAACCGTCGTTGTGCCTCTTTGCCGTGGATGACGAGAAAGTGCCATGGCTGCAAATTCCAAGCAGACGGTGCTTTCGCGGCAGCCGTGAGAATGGCACGCAGCTCATCTTTGCTGATCGTCGCGTTGGCGTCATATTGACGGACGGATTTTCGTTCCTCAATGACAGCAAACAAGTCTTTCATGATTGGCGTCATACCAACTGTCATGATCATTCCCCCTTTTTGTGAGGTATGCAAGGGTGTCCCGCTGTTTTTCGGTCATCTCACTGTCGTTACGAGCGGTTTTTCTTTGCTTGCTTCGCCGTATCGATGCTGTCTTTTGCCATTTCTGCTTCCGCCTTCGAGACAGTCGGATTGGCTACTTCTTGGCTTACTTTATTTTGTCTTCCTTTTTTGGACATGCATGTTCCTCCTTTCGTTCAAGTGATTTCCGCCGACTGTACACCCGTAAGATGTTGTTTAATTCACAGCTATGTTTGGTCGGGATTTGATGGCGGGCCCGATCGATGAACACGACGTCAGCATGCGGTACATAACGGCGGAACATGGCGATATAGGGATGGATGTAATAGTCGCGTGCGCCATAAATAAGCAACAAGGGGGCTTGAAGGGAAGACAGCTGCTTCGTGCAACAGTAGACAAGTCCGGCACGGTATGCGGTGTCTAAATCCCGTTTGTTAGCCCGCCGAACGTACTGCTTGAGCAGCTTCCGTTCGTGTCGGCTTGTTGCATGTCCGATGGCGAGTACCGAGGAGATTAAAGATAAGGCACCTAGTTTGGCGGCTGAAATGCCAAGCAAAAACTCGCCGTACAAAAGTGGAGTGCACACTTCAGGAAACCCACCGATTAAAATGACCTGTTCGACGTACTGTGGATAGCGAAGCGCGAAATCAAGTGCGATTGATCCGCCATTCGAATAGCCGCAAATGATGGCACGCTCGATGCCAAGGAAGCGGAGCAATACGGAGACGTCGTCTGCAAGCAGCGGGACGGTAATCGGCACGTCTGATGGGCTGCTTCTCCCATTCCCGCGCATATCGCACAAAATAAGGCGAAAATGGCGGGCAAGCGGCTCCTGTTGGCGAAAAATGACGTGTCCCAGCCCCGGAGGGTGGATAAATAAAAGCGGCGGTCCTTCCCCTTTTTCCTCATAATAAAGGCGGACGCGCTCATTAATGGAAACGTATGGCATATCAATCCCCCTCTCTTGGCACTCTATAGTATGGAAAGAAGGGCGTCGTCCCATCCAAAAAAACGCCATCTTTTTTTCGTTGAGCGGCGGGGTGTTTCCGGTTTATAATTAGTCGCGTAATGAATAACGGGCCATTGCCGCGGAAAGGAGGGAGCTTGATGGAACAGTCGTTTCGTGTAGAAAAAGCGCTCAATAACAATGTGTTAATCGCTTCCCATCCAGCGTATGGCGAAGTCGTCTTGCTTGGTAAAGGGATCGGCTTCGGCAAAAAAAAGGGGGACGAAATTGCTGAGAGCACTGTAGAAAAATGCTTTGTTCTCAAAAATGAACGTGAACAAGAGCAATACAAAAAACTGCTCCCTGAACTGAGCGAAGAGTTTATCGCCCTCATGAATGAGGTGATTCAACATATTAAGCAGCGTGTCGGCGTGCCATTAAACGAGCACATTCACGTTGCACTGACCGATCATATCGCGTTTACACTAAAGCGACTTGAACAAGGATTAGACGTCAAAAATCCGTTTTTGGTCGAGACGAAAAGTTTGTATCCGCTTGAGTACGAAATCGCGGCTGAAGTCGCCGAGCTGATTGGGGATAAGCTCGGGGTCGCACTGCCGGAAGGAGAAGTGGGCTTCATCACCCTCCATATTCATAGCGCTATTTCAAAACAAAGCTTGGCAGAAGCTAATCAATATTCCCAGCTCATCGCTAAGCTTGTCGAGATTGTCGAACAGCAGCTTGGCGTCGACATCGATCGTGAGAGTATCCACTATTTGCGTTTCGTTCGCCATTTGCGCTACGCGATCGATCGGCTGAAAAAAGGAGAAAAAGTCGAAGAACCAAAAAATTTGTCGAAAATCTTGAAAGAGGCTTACCCGCTATGCTATAATCTAGCATGGAAGTTAGTTAAAGTCATGCAGCAAACGCTTCAACTGCCGGCTGACGACGCCGAGGCAGTCTATTTGACGCTGCATTTGCAGCGGCTGGCGGAAAAAAAGAGTGGCACAACAATATAACATTGTCTCGCTTTACGTGTTACTGATTCGATCAGGCATGAGTAAAGAGAGCGAAACAGGACGGCAACGACCGGAATTTTGTATTCAGGTTGTTGTAAGCGTTCTTTTTGTCTCTCTTTATTCATGCCTTTTTTATTGCCACTGGTTGTCCGAAAAATGATCGCCCGTCTATTTTTCAGTACATGAATCTGCCGTTTGCTGCAAAACTTAAGAAAAGGAAGTTGAAGGAGGTCGTAAGGATGAAACAAGCGTTTGGCACGCTGCAAAGGGTCGGGAAAGCGCTTATGCTCCCGGTGGCGATCCTGCCGGCAGCAGGGATTTTGTTAGCCATCGGTAACGCTTTGAAAAACCCAGCGCTCACCGACAAAATTCCGGCGTTAAAAGCCGACTGGGTTGTGTTAATCTCAAACGTTATGGAACAGGCGGGCGGCATTGTTTTCTCTAACTTGTCGCTCTTGTTTGCCGTCGGTGTAGCGATCGGTCTCGCCGGCGGGGAAGGGGTCGCCGGATTAGCGGCGATCATCGGCTACTTAATTATGAACGTCACAATGAGCGTTGTTTTAAATGTGAACGCCGATATGGTTGGTAACGACCCATCATTTGCCAACATTCTCGGCATTCCGACGCTGCAAACGGGCGTCTTCGGCGGGATTATCGTCGGGATTTTGGCCGCTTATATGTACAATAAATACTTTAACATCGAACTGCCGCAATATCTCGGCTTTTTCGCCGGCAAACGATTCGTGCCGATTGTGACAGCGGCTTCTGCCGTCGTGCTTGGCATTATCATGACGTTTATCTGGCCGCCGATTCAGCACGGATTAAATGCGTTCTCGCACAATATGATTGATGCAAACAAAACGGTTGCCGCATTTATTTTCGGTGTTATCGAACGTGCGTTGATCCCGTTTGGACTCCACCATATTTTTTATTCGCCGTTTTGGTTTGAGTTTGGCGAATATGTAAATAAGGCTGGTCAAATTATACGCGGCGACCAAAAAATCTTTTTCGAGCAGCTGAAAGACGGAGTGGAGCTGACGGCTGGCACGTTTATGACCGGGAAGTTTCCATTCATGATGTTTGGCCTTCCGGCTGCAGCCCTCGCTATTTATCATGAAGCGCGCCCGGAAAACAAAAAAATCGTCGCTGGTATCATGGGCTCAGCAGCGCTGACATCGTTTTTAACTGGGATTACTGAACCGATCGAGTTTTCGTTTTTGTTCGTCGCTCCGGCGCTGTTTGCCATCCATTGCGTTTTTGCCGGGCTATCGTTTATGATCATGCACTTGTTGAACATCAAAATCGGGATGACGTTCTCTGGCGGGGTCATCGACTTCCTGCTGTTCGGTGTTCTGCCGAATCGGACGGCGTGGTGGCTCGTCATTCCGATTGGATTAGCGTTTGCAGTCATTTATTACTTCGGGTTCCGTTTTGCCATTCGCAAATGGAACTTGGCGACGCCAGGACGTGAAAAAACGGGCGATGAAACGCCAAAAGCTGAAGCGGCCACTGGTGATTTGCCGTATGAAGTGCTTGCCGCTCTTGGCGGAAAGGAAAACATCGAACATTTGGATGCATGTATTACGCGCTTACGCGTATCGGTCCGTGACATCGGCCAAGTCAATAAAGACCGGCTGAAAGAGCTCGGCGCTGCTGGTGTGCTCGAAGTCGGCAACAACGTGCAAGCGATCTTCGGCCCGAAATCGGATATCTTAAAAGGACAAATTCATGATATTATGCAAGGAAAAGTGCCGACAAAAGTGAAAGAAGAGCCGAAGGAAGAGACGCCAGCTACGACTCAGGCGGAAGCGATCGCTTCGCCGCTCGCTGGGGAAATCGTCCCGCTTGCTGATGTACCTGACCAAGTATTTTCGCAAAAAATGATGGGCGATGGTTTCGCCGTCATGCCAACGGATGGCACAGTCGTCTCCCCTGTCGATGGGAACATCATCAACGTGTTTCCGACGAAGCACGCCATTGGCATCAAGTCGGCTGGAGGACATGAAATTTTAATTCACTTCGGCATCGATACGGTGAAACTGAATGGTGAAGGATTTGAAGCGCTCGTCAAAGAAGGCGATGAAGTGAAAAAAGGACAGCCGATTTTGCGTGTTGATCTCGATTATGTGAAAAATAACGCACCATCCATCGTTACACCGGTGATTTTCACGAACTTGCAAGCTGGTCAGGCGGTGCACATCAAAAAGCAAGGCGCAGTCTCCCAAGGTGAAGACGGCGTCGTTGAAATCGGCTAAACCGCTTGTTAATCGTTGGTGCGGGGGGACAAGCATTTTCCGTTGCCTCCCCGCCCGTGTATTTGATATGATGACAAAGAAAAAAATAGTGAAGAAGGGGATTGATGAACGATGGAAAAAACGTTTAAAGTCACTTCAGACTCTGGCATCCATGCCCGCCCGGCGACCATTTTAGTGCAAACAGCCAGCAAATTTAACAGCGAAATTCAACTGGAGTACAACGGAAAAACGGTCAACTTGAAATCGATCATGGGCGTTATGTCGTTAGGCATTCCGAAAGGGGCAACGATTAAAATTACGGCAGAAGGGGCCGATGCAGCAGAGGCGATGGCAGCGTTAACGGATACGTTGGCGAAAGAAGGCCTTGCTCAGTAATGGAAAAAACCATCCATGGAATTGCTGCATCGAGCGGTATCGCCATTGCCAAGGCATACCGCTTAGAAACCCCTCATTTGGCGGCTGAAAAACGGCCGATCACTGACGCTGAGGCGGAAGTGGCGCGGCTCGAGGCGGCGGTCGCCAAGGCGAAAGAAGAGCTTGAGATGATTAAACAGCACGCCTTAGAGAAACTCGGTGAAGACAAAGCCGCCATTTTTGCTGCCCATTTGCTTGTGCTTGATGATCCGGAACTATTAAACCCGATTAAAGAAAAAATTAAAACGGAACAAGTGAATGCCGAGTATGCGCTTGACGAGACCGCATCGTTTTTCATTTCCATGTTTGAAGGCATGGACAATGAATATATGAAAGAGAGAGCTGCTGACATCCGCGATGTAACGAAGCGAGTTCTCGCCCATTTGCTCGGCGTTGCCATCTCCAACCCAAGCCTGATTTCCGAAGAGGTCGTCATCATTGCTGAAGATTTGACACCATCCGATACGGCGCAGCTGAATCGACAGTATGTCAAAGGATTTGCGACCGACATCGGTGGACGGACATCGCACTCGGCCATTATGGCCCGCTCGCTCGAAATTCCGGCTGTCGTCGGCACGAAGACGGTAACAGCGGAAGTGAAAAACGGCGACATTGTCGTCATCGACGGGCTTGATGGACAAGTCGTTGTCAATCCGTCGCCGGAGCTGCTCGCTCATTATGAAGAAAAGCAAGCCCGCTATGAAGCGCAAAAAGCGGAATGGGCAAAACTCGTTCATGAGCCGACAGTGACGGCTGACGGTGTACATGTCGAGCTGGCAGCCAACATTGGCACACCGGACGATGTAAAAGGGGTGCTTGCTAACGGGGCGGAAGGCATCGGTTTGTACCGGACGGAGTTTTTATATATGGGCCGCCCGGAACTGCCGACAGAGGAAGAGCAGTTCGTCGCCTACAAAACGGTGCTTGAGCAAATGAAGGGCAAGCCGGTCGTCGTCCGCACGCTTGACATCGGCGGTGATAAAGAGCTACCATATTTAAACTTGCCGAAAGAAATGAACCCGTTTTTAGGGTTCCGTGCGATCCGTCTTTGCTTGGAAATGCAGGAGATGTTCCGCACTCAGCTGCGTGCCCTGCTGCGGGCGAGCGTGCATGGCAATTTGAAAATCATGTTTCCGATGATTGCCACGCTCGACGAATTCCGTCAGGCGAAAGCGATTTTGCTCGAAGAAAAAGAGGCGCTCCTGCGTCAAGGCACGCCAGTCGCCGATGACATTGAAGTCGGCATGATGGTCGAGATTCCGGCTGCTGCCGTTATGGCGGATCAGTTTGCAAAAGAAGTGGATTTCTTCAGCATTGGCACGAACGACTTAATCCAATATACGATGGCCGCCGACCGAATGAATGAGCGTGTCTCGTATTTGTATCAACCGTACAATCCGGCCATTTTGCGGCTTATCAGCCATGTGATTGATGCTGCCCACCGCGAAGGAAAATGGGTCGGTATGTGCGGGGAAATGGCTGGCGACCCGATTGCAATTCCGATTTTGCTTGCCCTCGGACTTGACGAGTTCAGCATGAGCGCCACCTCGATTTTACCGGCGCGCGCTCAGCTGAAACAGCTGTCAAAAGAAGAGGCAACTCGCATCAAAGAGAAGGTTCTGTCGCTCGGAACAGCCGAGGACGTTGTGGCCTTTGTCAAACAAACATTTTCTCTTGCTTAAATGAAGGCGTGGCAACGTTTGTGTTGCCGCGCTTTTTCGTGTTGCTTTATGCCAACAACGGGGCAGATGTTTCGTAGCCATAGCGTTGCCTGATGGTGAGGGAAAGGCCGATGGCGATGACTTTCGCCATTTGATAAACAATGTGTAAATTCGTATACGGAAGTGCGCTCACATCAGCCGTGTCCTCCATCATGACCCCCATGATGCTGATGTCGCCGATACGCGGCAGCGATTTACCAAGCGCCGTTCCGGGAGCGAGCGCGCCGGGGAGAATGGCGATCGTATGTACAAACGGACGTGGGCCAACAATGCTGTCAATGGCCAATATGTAGGAATCATCTTTGTTTTGCAACTGTTGGTGCACCTGACGGATGTTCGTCGCATCGACTGGCTGCTGCAGTGTACCGATCACTGTCAAATGATCCGGATAAGCATTTTCAAGCAGCGTGCCAACAAACGGACCTAAACTGTCCCCGTTAATGCGGTTGCTGCCGATGCAAACAACGGTCAGATGGCGGACATGCGCCGGTAGCAGAGAAAAGAGCTCATTGCGAATAAGTAAAGGAGCGAGCGGATCGTTGTAGAAAATCGGTTTCATCGATGACGATTCCTTTCTATCTATGTTCTCCTTTTCTTATTCGCGGCCGCTGCCAGTGACTCCTTTCTTTTCATAATTGTAAATTTTTTATAATTTTACTTAAATGGGTGTTCTATTTCATGAACATCGCATGATTGAGGGGGTTTTTCATCTTCTAAATCATTGCAAACCATTGCAAGTGGTGTACGTCCGCAGCAAAGCAAAAACGTAATGGATTGAATTTTTCAGCTTACTGACGATTCCTTTGTTCCTCCATTCTTCTAGGAGCAGTTCGTTTATATGGTTGATGTAATCAGGCATCCATCTGCCTCCAAGGCGAATGACAACTTCATCCATCGATTGCATGAGCCACTTAACGCGGGCT
The DNA here is from genome assembly GCF_000496575.1 of Geobacillus thermodenitrificans subsp. thermodenitrificans DSM 465. Taxonomy (GTDB): domain Bacteria; phylum Bacillota; class Bacilli; order Bacillales; family Anoxybacillaceae; genus Geobacillus; species Geobacillus thermodenitrificans. The sequence continues at coordinate 105,555 of NZ_AYKT01000001.1, forward strand.
TAGCTTCCAGTACGGTAGGGAAACCCAATGTCAATGACAGAAAACGTATTGCCGTTAGGATGATGGTCGTGAATATCACCTCCGTCGGTCATTTCTTACCATAAATCATTAGTATGGCTAGGATCGAAGTCGAGGATGGGTCCGGTCATCGCTCCGATAAAACGGTTCTTGTATATACCGCTCCTCCTTGCTTTCGTTATGCCCCATCATAATCTGAACGCTAGAAAAAACGCCAAGAAAAGAAAACAGCCGCTGTTAGCGGCTGTGGGCATGTTGTTCAACGTATTTGCTGACCAACGCTTCGATTTGTTGTTCATCCGGCTTTTCGCCGTGAAATGGAAACACAATTTCCTCAATAAATTCACCGTCACGGTAAACATGAAGCGCTCCTTTTTGCAACAGGACACTATATTCAATTTCGAATACATAGCCTTCATGTTCGATTGCTCCCATCGCTGTTCACCTGCCTATTTTTATTGTTCCGCCTGCCGCCTCTTGCTATGTATGAATTAAGAAGCTAATCCTATGGACGGAGGACTATCGTCCTTTTATAATGGAATGTAGTTCAATAAAATGTAGTTCGATGAAACCAGGGGACAGAGGGGAGAAGTAGGGAGTGTTTCGAACATTACGCAGCAAGTTAATTGTTTTGATGGCGCTATTATTGATTCTTTCGTTGGCGGCCACGCAGTTCGTCGGCATGATGCAAATGAGGAAACTCGTTGACGCTGATGTCAAGCAACGAGCACAGTCGGCACTCGACGGGTTGCTCGGCGATATTCGTACGAGCTTTCAAAGCGAGGAGAACAGCTTAGTACAGTTTAGTGAATCGCCGTCAGCTATGCAAATGATTCAAGATGAAAAAGCATGGTTGCAGCTTGAAAAGCAGTTCCGTACGTTTTTGCGCATTCATAAAAATGTGCAGTACATCTATATCGGCACGGAGCAGAAGAAAATGTACATTACGCCGACGGCGGAGTTTCCGGACGGATACGATCCGACAAGCCGCCCGTGGTATAAAGAAGCGATGGAACGCCCGGACCAAGTCGTGTGGACAGAGCCGTACGTCGATGCCATTACAGGTAAACATGTCGTGACATTGGCTAAGGCAGTGAGTGAAAATGGCCGCGTTTCTGCTGTCATCGGTATTGATATGTCGCTCGATACGGTGACGAGAATGGTCAACGCGAGCGATGTCGGTTATCACGGCTACCCGGTGTTGTTTGATTCAAAAGGAATGGCGATCGTCCATCCAGAGCATAAAGGGAAAAATATGGCGAAAAACGCGACTGTTCGCTATATGCTTGAACGTGAAAAAGGAATGTGGCAATACGAGGAAGATGGCGAACAACGGGTCATATATTTCACAACGATTCCAGAGCTTGGATGGAAAGTCGGCGCTGTTTATAAGAAAGCGGACTTATCAGCGATGAGCCGTTCAGTTGGGATGAACATGCTCGTCATTACAGTGATCGCGCTGATTGTAGCATTTGTCGCTGTTTACTTTTTAGCGCGTTCGATTACGAAACCGATTGTCGTCTTGCAAGAGCAGGTCGAAAAGGCGGCGTCTGGTGATTTGACGGTGCAGGCGCGTGTGACAGCAAAAGATGAGATTGGTCGCCTCGCTCGCCATTTCAACGACATGATCGAGCATATGCGCGTGCTGATCGGTGAAGTGAACCGATCGGTAAATGAATTAGCGGCTTCAGCTGACCATTTAAGCGCCGTCTCCGAAGAAACGATGGCAACGAGCGAACAAGTGGCGAAAGCGATCGGTGAGATTGCGAAAGGGACGACCGATCAAGCTGGAAGCCTTGATACGATCAATGAGCAGACGTCAGCGTTGTCACAGCAAATTGAATCGGTCACAAGTGCGACAGTTGGCATGGAATCATTGTCGGATGACACGAAAACGGCCAGTTATGATGGGTTGGAGCATTTAAATATCTTGCAGCTGAAATCGGAGGAAGCGAAACAAGAGCTGTCCGCAGTAGAAAACGTCATTAACGATCTAGTGAAAAAAATGGATGAAATTGATGGGGTTATCCAAACAATTACCGCCATTTCCGGACAGACGAACTTGCTTGCGTTAAACGCCAGCATTGAGGCGGCGCGCGCCGGCGAGCATGGCAAAGGATTTGCCGTTGTCGCTGACGAGGTGCGCAAACTGGCGGAACAATCAGCAAAAGCGACAGAAATGATCCATGCGACCATTGCGGCCATTCAGCAGCAAGCGGCATTGGCGATCGAGGCCGTCGGCCGTTCCAAACAGGCGTACAACAAACAGCGGGAAGCGGTGCATACGACCGGTGATTTGTTCGTAAAAATCACTAGCATGATGGAACAATTGACAGACGCGCTCGCTGCTGTGATGGAAGAAGCAAAGCGGATGAACAGAAGCAAAGATGACGTGGTCGGCGCGATGCAAAACATTGCCGCCATCGCCCAACAGTCAGCGGCAGCGGCAGAAGAAGTGGCTGCTTCGGCCGATGACCAGTTGCAGGCGCTGGCGACGGTGACCGAATCGGCAGGATCGTTAAACGAGATGAGCCAGCAATTGAAGCAGCTCGTGGAAAAATTCAAGCTCTCGTAAGAAAGCGCAGCCTTTGTTCGGCTGCGCTTTTCCATTGGTGCCGACGGGCTGTAGCTGTTAGTTGGACCGCCTCTCAAGCAGCAGGAGGCGGCGTTGCCTGTAGGTCATAGCCATGTTCCCATCAATTTGTTAACAATATATTTTCTATTCATACTATTCATATAATGATAATGAGTGGAATTTTTTTAAGTTTCTGCGTCGATTTTAGTGAATAATAGTGCTAAAATAAACAGTGAAAACGTTTATATAGTTATTTTGTTGTCCATTCGGGAATAATGGTAGCCAATGGGGACGCGGCGTCTTGATAACCGCTGTCCGCTTGACCCGAGGGACACGAAAATTAGTTGGAGGTTTTTTCACGATGGCAAAACAGACGAACTACGCTCAACCGTGGAGCCAGTTTTACGGGCCGAACCTCGGCTATGTCATCGAAATGTATGAGCAGTACCTCGATGACCCAGACAGCGTCGACCCGGAACTAAAACAACTGTTTGAACAGTGGGGAGCGCCGGTCGTCGAGGAACCGGTTTCTCCTGCGGATCCCGAAGCGACGCAGACGCATCAAACGTTCCGGCTGCCTGAGACACCAACTGTATTTAGCAAACTTGTCGCCGCCGTCAAACTGGCGGACAGCATTCGCCATTATGGCCATCTGGCCGCCGATACGAACCCAATCGTTAAAAAGGAGAAAAAGTTGCGCCGTCTCGAACTAGATGAGTATGATTTGACAGAAGAAGATTTAAAGCGCATTCCGGTCGCATTTCTTTGTCCACATGCGCCGGCGCACGTTAAAAACGGTTGGGATGCCATTTTGCACTTGCGTAAAATCTATACAGATAAAATCGCCTTTGAATTCTCGCAAGTACATAATTTAGAGGAAAGGAACTGGCTCATCCAGCAAATCGAGTCTGGAGCGTACTATCCGAGCTTGGCGAACAAAGAGCGGGTCGCTTTGCTGCGTCGCCTGACGGAAGTAGAGGGGTTTGAAAAGTTCATTCATCGGACATATGTCGGGCAAAAGCGGTTTTCGATTGAGGGTCTTGACTCCATGGTACCGCTTCTCGATGAACTTGTCCGTCAAGCGATTGAGCATGAGATTGATGCTGTCAACATCGGCATGGCGCACCGCGGCCGGCTAAACGTGCTCGCCCATGTGCTCGGTAAGCCGTATGAAATGATTTTCGCTGAGTTTCAGCATGCAGAAAGCAAAAACTTTATTCCGTCCGAAGGGGCGGTGGCCATCACCTACGGCTGGACGGGTGACGTGAAATACCATTTGGGAGCGGCGCGCCGTCTGCGCAATAAAAGCGCGCATACGATGCGAATTACGCTCGCCAACAACCCGAGCCATCTTGAAGTTGTGAATCCGGTCGTGCTCGGCTACACGCGCGCTGCACAAGAAGACCGGACGAAGCCAGGCGTGCCGGAGCAAAAGGTAGACGCCTCGTTTGCCATTTTAATTCATGGCGATGCTGCCTTCCCGGGGCAAGGTGTTGTGGCTGAGACGCTCAACTTAAGCCAGTTGCGCGGCTATACGACCGGCGGGGCAATTCATATTATCGCCAACAACATGATCGGCTTTACGACGGAAAGTTACGATTCCCGTTCGACAACGTATGCTTCCGATATGGCGAAAGGGTTTGAGGTGCCGATTGTGCACGTCAACGCCGATGATCCGGAGGCTTGTTTAGCAGCGGCAAGCTTGGCGTTTGCATATCGCCAGCGATTTAAAAAAGATTTTGTTATCGACTTGATCGGTTATCGCCGCTTCGGCCATAACGAGATGGATGAGCCGATGGCGACGAATCCGCTCATGTATAGCATCATTCACCAGCATCCGACCGTGCGGCAGCTGTATGCGCAAAAATTGATTGATAAGGGCATCATCGCTGAGCGAGAAGTCGAAGAAATGGAGCAGGAAGTGGCCGAACGGTTGAAAATTGCCTATGAGCGGGTGCCGAAAAACGAAGAGGAACTCGATTTCATTATGGATCCACCGAAACCGGTCGTCGACCGGCTGCCGGAAGTAAAAACAGGTGTGGCAAAAGACGTGCTTCACCGCATCAATGAGGAGCTACTCGAGTTCCCGGCTGACTTCCATGTCTTTAACAAGCTTGAGCGCATCTTAAAACGACGCAGCAATGTATTTGCGCAAAACGGCAAAATCGACTGGGCGCATGCGGAAACGTTGGCGTTTGCCACGATTTTGCAAGACGGCGTGCCGATCCGCCTCACCGGCCAAGATTCGCAGCGCGGCACGTTTGCCCAACGCCATTTAGTGCTGCACGACGTGAAAACTGGAAAAGAGTATGTTCCGCTTCATCATATCAGCGGTGCAAAAGCTTCGTTTGTCGTTTACAACAGCCCATTGACTGAAGCGGCCGTGCTCGGTTATGAATACGGATACAACGTGTACGCACCGGAAACACTTGTGCTTTGGGAAGCGCAGTTCGGCGATTTTGCGAATATGGCGCAAGTGATGTTTGACCAGTTTATCTCGTCCGGCCGGGCGAAATGGGGACAAAAATCTGGGCTCGTTATGCTCTTGCCGCACGGTTATGAAGGGCAAGGGCCGGAACATTCCAGCGGCCGTATCGAGCGGTTTTTACAGTTGGCGGCAGAAAACAACTGGACGGTCGCCAACTTATCGACGGCGGCGCAGTATTTCCATATTTTGCGCCGGCAAGCGGCGTTGCTGAAAAAAGAAGAAGTGCGCCCGCTCGTCCTAATGACACCGAAAAGCTTGCTCCGTCATCCGCTTGCATCATCCGAAGCTGAAGCGCTTGTTCAAGGTGCATTCTCACCGGTGCTCGAACAGCCAGGATTGGGCGTTGACGCCAGCAAGGTCGAGCGGATCGTGTTTGGTACTGGCAAACTGATGATTGATTTAGCGGAACAAATCGGCAAAATGGATGGGCTTGATTGGCTGCACGTCGTCCGTGTCGAAGAGCTGTATCCGTTTCCAGAAGAAGCCGTGCAAGCTATTATCGCCCGCTATCCGAATGTAAAAGAGCTTGTTTGGGTACAAGAGGAACCGAAAAACATGGGCGCTTGGATGTATATGGAACCGCGCCTGCGAGCCATCGCTCCAGAGGGCGTCGATGTCAGCTATATTGGGCGACGTCGGCGAGCGAGCCCGGCAGAGGGCGATCCGGTCGTCCATCGGAAAGAACAGGAGCGCATTATCCGCTGTGCATTAACGAAACATGAATGATGACTAACGGAATGTTTGAGGAGGGCATCAACGTGGCTGAGATCAAAGTCCCAGAACTAGCAGAGTCCATCACCGAAGGTACGATCGCTCAATGGCTGAAAAAGCCGGGCGACTATGTGGAAAAAGGTGAATCGGTTTGTGAGTTAGAAACAGATAAAGTGAACGTCGAAATTATGGCCGAAGAGTCGGGAGTTTTGCAGCAATTGTTGGCGAACGAAGGTGACACGGTCGCTGTCGGCCAAGCGATCGCCATTATCGGCGAGGGGGCGGCTTCGGCACCGACTGCTGCTCCGCAGGCTGCGCAGCCAACTGACGAAACACCAACCGTGCCGGCTGACCGCGCCGAGCAACAAGCACCGCAACCGGTCGCTGTCGCCCAAGCACCGGGCCAACGTCCAGTCGCTTCGCCGGCCGCTCGAAAAATGGCGCGCGAGAAAGGGATTGATTTGACGCAAGTGCCGACCGTTGATCCGCTTGGACGCGTCCGCAAGCAAGACGTGGCTTCATTTGCCGCTCAACCAGCAGCTGGTTCACAAGCAGCGCCGCAACCGGCTCCAACGGCTGCGCCGGTTTCTGCGCCAACACAGGCTTCTGCGCCGTCAGCGGAAAGCGGCAAGCTGGTCATCCGTGAAAAAATGTCGCGCCGCCGGCAAACGATCGCCAAGCGATTGCTTGAAGTTTCGCAATCGACTGCGATGCTGACGACGTTCAATGAAATCGACATGTCAGCCGTTATGGAATTGCGCAAGCGGAAAAAAGACAAGTTTTTAGAAGAGCATGACGTCCGCCTTGGCTTTATGTCGTTTTTCGTCAAAGCGACGGTGGCAGCGCTGAAAAAATATCCATACGTCAACGCGGAAATTCAAGGCGATGAAATTTTGCTGAAAAAATATTACGACATCGGCGTGGCTGTTTCGACCGATGAAGGGCTTGTTGTCCCAGTTGTGCGTGACTGTGACCGGAAAAACTTCGCTGAAATTGAGCGAGACATCGCTGAATTAGCGGCGAAAGCGCGCAGCAACAAACTGTCGCTTGCCGATTTGCAAGGCGGTACGTTTACAATCACCAACGGTGGTGTATTCGGCTCGCTTCTTTCGACTCCGCTCTTGAACGGGCCGCAAGTTGGTATTTTAGGGATGCATTCGATCAAACTGCGTCCGGTAGCTATTGATGAGGAGCGGATTGAAAACCGGCCGATGATGTATGTCGCTCTGTCGTACGATCACCGCATCATTGATGGCAAAGAAGCAGTTGGGTTCTTAAAAACAGTGAAAGACTTGATCGAAAATCCAGAAGATTTATTGCTTGAAAGTTAATGCGGAAAAAGGAGCCTGCAGCATGCAGGCTCCACGTTTTTTATCGTCTAAATGGCACGTTGTACCGAATGAACTTTCCTGTTTTACGGAAAACTACCGTCAAAAAGGAGAGAAGCATATGCCAGAGCGTGGACGAAACGACCACCCGCACGAGTTTCACCAAGATGGTGCCCGCGAAAGCATCATCAATGATGCGACTGCCGATGGTGCCAAGGCAATCGGGGTGCGAAGTGATGCAGACCCTCTGCGGGAGGCCAACCTTGGTCCGTTCCATGTTGACCACCTTGAAGTGGAAGAAGGAATGAAGCGATTTCGGGCGTTAATGGAAGGGAAAAAGTGATTCGCTAGGCGAATCGCTTTTTTCATGAATCAGTCAAGAAGGAAAATGGCGAACAAACGCGAATACTGTTATTTGTTATGACTATTTTTCCGGGGGGATTATATAATGGAGTTCGGATTGGCGGGAAAAACGGCGCTTGTCGCTGCATCGAGCCAAGGGCTTGGCAAAGCGATTGCCCGAGCGCTTGTGCTGGAAGGAGCAAACGTGATGATTACAAGCCGAAATGAGGAAAAGCTGCAGGAAGTCGCCGAGGAGCTTAACAGTTTACATAAGGGACGCGTTGCTTATACGCGCACCGATGTGACGAAAGCGGATGACATCCGCCAACTGGTCGCCAAAACGGTGGAGACGTTTGGAACGATCGATTTACTTGTTAACAACGCCGGCGGCCCTCCGGCGGGAACGTTCGAAACAATCAGCGACAAAGACTGGCAATATGCGTTCGAGCTCAATTTACTGAGCTATATTCGGTTGATTCGCGAAGCGTTGCCTTATCTAAAGAAAAAAGGCGGTAAAATTGTCAATATCGCCTCGTCGTCCATCAAAGAGCCTATTCCGGGGCTCATCCTGTCCAATACGTTCCGTACTGGGATCATCGGGTTGACGAAAACGCTTGCAACGGAGTTCGCGCCTGATAATATTTTGATCAACACAGTCGCACCTGGACGGATTGCTACGGAACGGGTAGCTTTCTTAGACAAGGTGAACGCTGAAAAGCTCGGCATTACGAAAGAAGAAATGGAAGCGCGCATGAGAAGCGCCATTCCGCTCGGCCGTTACGGAACCCCTGAGGAGTTTGCCAACGTTGTCGTCTTTTTGCTGTCAGATGCAAACACGTACGTCACCGGGCAAGCGTTGATCGTAGATGGCGGCATGGTGAAGGCCATTTAGATGGCTTGTGATTCAAGGTACGACAAGGATTGTTTAAATGTAGAAACTGTTTTGAATCTAGCGTTCTGCCGTTCTTAAGAATCGTTGAGTGGCAGGAGACGGTTATGTTCGCCAGATGTTTTGGCAAAACGAACAGAAAGGGAGAGACAGCATGAAAACAATCGGATTTATCGGCCTTGGTGTCATGGGGAAAAGCATGGCGCGTCATTTGTTAAAAGCGGGCTACCCGCTTCTTGTCCATACACGTACGAAGGAAAAGGCGCTCGACTTGCTTGAGGAAGGGGCGGTATGGAAGGAAACGGTCGCCGACTTGGCGCGGGAAGCGGACGTTGTCATGACAATGGTTGGCTACCCGCACGATGTCGAGCAAGTGTATTTCGGTGAGGGAGGCATTTTGGAGCAGGCGCGGCCGGGAACGTATGTCATCGATATGACAACTTCGACACCAACGCTAGCGCAAGCCATTTACGAAGCGGCAAAGCAAAAAGGCATTCACGCGTTGGATGCTCCTGTATCTGGTGGTGATATCGGCGCCCGTGAAGGAACGTTGACGATCATGGTCGGCGGCGATGAAGAGGTGTTTTTGGCGTGCAAACCGATTCTTGAGCATCTCGGCACGAACATCATCCTTCAAGGAAAAGCCGGGGCCGGCCAACATACGAAAATGTGCAACCAAATCGCCATTGCCACCAATATGATCGGTGTTTGCGAAGCGATGGCGTATGCGAAAAAGGCAGGGCTCGACCCATTTCGTGTGCTTGAAAGTATCGCCAAAGGAGCGGCAGGCAGTTGGTCATTAAGTAACTTGGCGCCGCGCATGCTCACCGGTGATTTTGCGCCCGGGTTTTACATTAAACATTTCATTAAGGATATGAAAATTGCGCTTGAAGAAGCTGAACGCATGAATTTGCCGCTTCCGGGACTAGCGCTCGCCAAATCGATGTACGAAGAGCTGGCGCAAGCAGGTGAGGAAAACAGCGGCACACAGGCGCTGTACAAGCGCTATGTTGAGAAGTAAGGGGCGGTTTTCGCCCCATTTTTTATGCTAAATATATTTATCAAAAAATATTGAATATTAATTCTTATCGAGGTATAGTAGAAGTAAGAGGAACATACTAACCGGTTGGTATAAAGGGGGGGAGGGCATGGACTTTTCCTATTCGCCGAAAGTCCAAGAGCTGATTAGAAAATTAAGCGCTTTCATGGAGGAGTATATTTATCCGAACGAAAAAGTGTACGAGGAGCAGCTGAATGCACAAGAGTCGAGATGGTCAGGCGTGCCACCGATCATCGAAGAGCTAAAGGAAAAAGCCAAAAAAGAAGGGCTTTGGAATTTGTTTTTGCCGGACAGCGAGTACGGAGCCGGCTTAACGAACGTCGAGTACGCCCCGCTTTGCGAAATTATGGGCCGTTCCCTTATCGCTCCGGAAGTGTTCAACTGCAATGCGCCGGATACAGGCAACATGGAAGTGCTTGTCCGCTACGGTAGCGAGGAGCAAAAACAAAAATGGCTCGTTCCGCTCTTAAACGGGGAAATCCGCTCGTGCTTCTCAATGACCGAGCCGGATGTGGCGTCAAGCGATGCGACGAATATTCGTGCGTCGATCATCCGTGACGGTGACGAATATGTCATTACCGGACGGAAATGGTGGTCGTCCGGCGCCGGTGACCCGCGCTGCAAAGTGGCCATCGTCATGGGCAAAACGAACCCGGACGCCCCAAAACATGAACAGCAGTCGATGATCATCGTTCCACTCGATACACCAGGTGTGAAAATCGAACGGATGTTGCCGGTGTTTGGCTTTGATCATGCGCCGCACGGACATGCGGAGATTACATATGATCACGTGCGGGTGCCGAAAGAAAACATCATTTGGGGGGAAGGAAAAGGGTTCGCTATCGCCCAAGGAAGGCTCGGTCCAGGACGGATTCACCATTGCATGCGCCTCATTGGTGCGGCGGAACGAGCGCTTGAGCTCATGTGCCGGCGTGTGCAGTCGCGGGTAGCGTTCGGCAAGCCGCTCGCTGAGCATGGCGTGATCCGCGATTGGATCGCCCAGTCGCGCATCGAGATTGAGCAGGCGCGCCTGTTGACAATGAAAGCAGCGTACATGATGGATACAGTCGGTAACAAGGTTGCGCGTAAAGAAATTGCCATGATTAAAGTTGTCGCTCCAAATGTCGCCTTAAAAGTGATTGATCGCGCCATTCAAGCGTTCGGTGCCGCCGGGGTGAGCAACGACTTCCCGCTTGCCGCCATGTGGGCGAACTCGCGCACGCTCCGTCTCGCTGATGGGCCAGACGAAGTGCATAAAGAGCAAGTTGCAAAGCTTGAACTGCGTCAATATCAATAGCATGGGGGAGGAAGTGGCGTTCATGCATGTGCTCGACTTATTTAAAATTGAAGGAAAAACGGCCATCGTCACCGGTGGTGGGCGAGGTCTCGGTGAACAAATCGCCATCGGCCTCGCCGAAGCCGGGGCGAACGTCATCGTCTGCTCGCGCAAGGTGGAAGCGTGTGAGCAAGTAAAAGAAAAAATTGAACGGCTCGGCGTTCGCTCACTTGCTTTGCCGTGCGATGTAACGAACCCGGATGACGTAAAAAAGGTCGTCGAAACGACGGAAAAAGAATTTGGCGGCATTGATATTTTGGTCAACAACAGCGGAGCGACATGGGGGGCGCCGGTTGAGGAGATGCCGCTTGAAGCATGGCAAAAGGTAATGAACGTCAACGTCACTGGTACGTTTTTGATGAGCCAAGAGGTCGGCAAAGTGATGATTGCCAAGCAAACCGGAGGCGCCATCATCAATATCGCCTCTGTCGCTGGCCTTGGCGGCACGCATCCGGACATTTTAAATACGATTGGCTACAACACAAGCAAAGGGGCAGTCATTACGTTTACGCGCGATCTAGCTGCCAAGTGGGGAAAACACGGTATTCGCGTCAATGCGGTCGCACCTGGCTTTTTCCCAACGAAAATGTCGCGTGTCGTCCTTGAGCGTGTCGGTCAAAAAGTGTTGGAACATACGCCGCTCGGCCGCTTTGGTGGTGAGGATGACTTAAAAGGCGCTGTCTTATTCCTCGCTTCGCCGGCATCCGCGTTTGTCACCGGCGCGCTCCTCGTCGTTGACGGCGGCAGTCATGCGTCTGGCATTTAACGAAAGTAAGGGGGAAAGCAAATGAGCGAAAAACGGGCCTTGTCTCTTTATCCGGAACATGTGTCATTTCATATTGACATTCCGGACAAAACGGTATGCGATGTGCTCCATGAGCGGGCAGCGCAATTTAGCAGCCATCCCGCACTGACGTTTTACGGCAAAACGATCACGTATGCTGAGCTCGTTGCGGCGGTTAACCGCTTCGCCTCCAGTCTGCAGACGCTTGGAGTGCAAAAAGGCGACCGTGTCGCGATTATGCTGCCGAACTGTCCACAATACGTCATTGCGTACTATGGCATTTTACAGGCTGGCGCTATCGTCACCCAAGTGAATCCGATGCTCGTCGAGCGTGAACTGGCGTATGTGCTGAACGATTCCGGAGCTGAGACGATCATTATTTATGAACCGCTTTATCCGCGTCTCGCCGCAGTAAGAGAGGGGACGGCCATCAAGCGGGCGGTGACCGTTAGCTTCGGAGCGCCGTCCTCCGCTTCATTGGCCGCCGAAGACGTCACATTTGATGAGTTTCTCGCCGAAGGAAGCGGGCAAGTGCGTCCAGTGCCAATCGAACCAGCGCATGACGTCGCTGTACTGCAATACACGGGCGGAACGACAGGACGCTCGAAAGGGGCGATGCTCAGCCATCGCAACATTTTCGCCAATGTTTTGCAATGTGCCGAATTTTTCAAAGGCACGTTTGAGATGGGAAAAGAGCGCTATTTAACTGTGATCCCACTCTTCCACGTCTTCGCCATGACTTCGGGAATGAACTTGGCCATTTATCAAGGAGCGGAAAACATTTTATTGCCGCGCTTTGAGCTGAAGGAGGTGCTCGAGACGATCCGAGACAAGCAGCCGACTGTGTTCCCCGGTGTGCCGACGATGTATGTTGCCATTACGAACACACCTGGAGTCGAGCAATACGGCATCAGCAGTATTAAAACGTGCAACAGCGGCAGCGCACCGATGCCGCTGGAGCTCATGCGCGATTTTGAGGCAAAAACCGGGGCGGTCGTTCTCGAAGGGTACGGACTGTCCGAAGCATCCCCGGTGACGCACTGCAATCCACCGTTTGCTGCACGCAAGCCGGGGACAGTCGGCATCGGCATGCCACTTACTGAGTACAAAGTCGTCGATGTGGCGACGGGCACGCAAGAATTGCCGCCGGGTGAGGTCGGTGAACTCATCATCCGCGGTCCGCAAGTGATGAAGGGGTATTGGAACATGCCGGAGGAAACAGCGGTGACGCTGCGAGACGGATGGCTGTACACCGGAGATTTGGCTTCGATTGACGAGGAGGGGTACGTGACGATTGTCGATCGGAAAAAAGATATGATCATTGCTGGCGGCTATAACATTTATCCGCGCGAGGTCGAGGAAGTGCTATATGAACATCCAGCCGTGAAAGAGGCGGTGGTGATCGGTGTGCCGGATTCGTATCGCGGCGAAACAGTGAAGGCGGTCATCGTCTTAAAAGACGGGCAACAGGCGAACGAAGACGATATTATTCGTTATTGTAGGAAAAATCTAGCGTCCTATAAAGTGCCGCGCATCGTCGAGTTCCGCACCGAACTGCCGAAAACGAACGTTGGCAAAATTTTGCGTCGTGCTTTGCGCGAAGAGGCGTCTCGCCCGCAATGACGAAGGCGCAGTTGACGGCCAGGTCCCGAGCAGGCTTGGCCGTTTTATGGTAAAATAGCTGGCGGTGACTACATGTAAGGCAAGAGGTGTAAAGACATGAGGGAAAAAATTATCGCTGCCAGCATTGAATTATTTGAACAAAACGGGTTTAGCGAAACGTCGATTCAAGATATTGTCGATGCTCTCGGGGTGACGAAAGGGACGTTTTACTACTATTTCAAAAGCAAAGAAGAGCTGCTCATGGACATTCATCTTCGCTACATTGAAGGGCTGCTTAGCGAACAGGCGCGCATTATGAATGATGAGCAGCGGACGATGCGGGAAAAGTTGTACGCCATCGTTTATATGCTCATTCATAATGTCGAGCGGCAAGGAAGACAGGCGCGCATTTTTTTCCGTGAGATGAAGCATTTAAGCGAGGAACATTTGCAAAAAGTGAAAGAAAAGCGCGATTTGTTCCGCTATCATCTGCAGGCGTTAATTGAAGAAGGAATGAAAACTGGCGAACTGCGCCGCGATTTGTCGCCATCGATTGCTACCCTTACTGTGCTTGGGGCGGCCAATTGGAGCTATCATTGGTTTCGTCCGGACGGCGAGCTGACCGATGCTGAAGTGGCGAAACAAATGGTGACGATTTTGATTGAAGGAATGAGTGCGCCATATACTCGATAGACAAGTGAAACGGCGCACACCCAAACGCGTTCGTAAAGGGGGAGAGGGGAGATTGACCGCCATTATTCCGGTTCGCAAAGGGGAAGAACTGCCAGCCGAAAAGCTGGCTAAGTTTTTACGCACAGTGTTGCCGGATATACCGGACGGCGAGCTCGAGATCAAGCAATTTTCCGCCGGTCGGTCGAATTTAACGTATTTGCTTCGCTGCGGGGAATGGGAGGCGGTGCTGCGCCGCCCGCCGTTTGGCCCCGTGCCGCCGAAAGCGCACGATATGAAGCGGGAGAGCACATGGCTTGCTGAAATTCATCCACTGTTCCCATTGGCCCCGAAGCCATTCTACTTTTGTGAAGATGAATCGGTTATCGGCAGCCCGTTTTTTGTGATGGAGCGACGTCACGGCGTTGTGATTGACAGCGATTTCCCAGATGGCATCGACCCCACGGAAGACGTCTGCCGCGGCATTTCCGAGACGATGGTTGAGACGCTTGTCAACATTCATCAAATTGACTATACGAAAACGCGCCTTGTGCAGATAGTCAAGCCAGAAGGGTTTATGGAGCGGCAAGTGCACGGATGGATTCAACGCTACGAACGAGCGAAAACAGATGATGTTCCAGCGGCTGAGGCGCTTATGAAGTGGCTTGCTTCCCATATCCCGCCACAGCGGGAGGCGACGGTCATCCATTACGATTTTAAGCTGAATAACGCCTTGTTTGCTGAGGATGATGCAACGAAAATGGTTGGCTTGTTCGATTGGGAAATGTCGACTGTTGGCGACCCGCTTGCTGATTTGGCGGTGGCGATGAGTTATTGGGTTGAGGAAGACGACCCACCGCTTGTCAAGCAAGGTTTCGGCCGCGAGCCGGTCACCGTTCGGCCTGGCTTTTATACGCGTGAACAGTTTATTGCTGCGTATGCAGAAAAAAGCGGACGCGATGTTTCCGATATGCACGTTTATTTAACGTTTGCTTATTTTAAATTGGCCGTCATCTGTCAACAAATTTATTACCGCTATCGCCGCGGACAAACAAATGATGAGCGGTTTCGTCATTTCAACCAGTTTGTCGAGGCGCTCATTGAGCATGCGTGGCAGCTGGCGACAAGGCGGTGAGAGAGTATGATCACGAAAGTGCATGTTGTACTGCGCAAAGAAGATATTGACGAAACCGCACTTGCTGACGGTAAAGTGGCCGTTGTGTTTGATGTCTTGCTCGCGACGTCATCGATTACAGCGGCATTGGCTGCCGGCGCCCGCTCAGTCATTCCGGTGTATAGCGCCGCCGAAGCGAGAGAAGTCGGGCGGCGATTGCCTGACGGGAGCTACGAACTTGTCGGCGAAAGCGAAGGGCGGACGATCGTTGGCTTCCACCCGCCAGCGCCGCTGTTTTTGCAAACTGTTTGCCCGGGGAAAACGGTGGTGTTGTCGACGACGAACGGCACGGTGGCGCTTCGTAAGGCGATGCCAGCCCGCGCTGTGTATGCAGCGAGTTTGCTCAATAGCCCAGCAGTCGGCGAATATGTTTGCCGCTCACATCGGGAAGAGACGATTATCGCCATTTGTTCCGGCTCATCCGGCCGATTTTGTCTTGAGGATTTTTATGGCGCCGGCTATTTTGTTCATTGCCTGATTGAGCACGGAATCGCTGCTGCAGAGCTTTCCGATAGCGCCATGGCTGCTTGGCTGTTTTATCGGCAATATAGCGGTGAAAGAAGGGCGAAAGAAGTGCTGTCCTCCTCGCGTGTCGGGCGCTGGATGGCCGCTTACGGTCTCGAAAAGGAGATCGACTACATCAACCAGCATGGAGCTCTTTCTGTCGTTCCGAAACTTGAGTGTGAGTCGTTTGGACCGGAAATGCGTGATATGACGCAAACGAAAGTAGCGGGGGAGGGGAAACAACAATGAAAATGGTACAATTTACGGAATACGGCGGTCCAGATGTGCTTGAGGTGAAAGAGGTAGAACGCCCGTCGCCATCCGGTCGCCACGTGTTGATTGAGGCGGAGGCGATTGGCGTCAATTACGCCGATACAGCGAGACGAGAAGGACGCTACGTTGTACCGACACCGCTTCCATTCGTGCCTGGAACTGAAGTGGCCGGTGTCGTCCGTGAAGTTGGTCCGGACGTGCAGGCGATCCGCCCAGGGCAGCGCGTCGTCGCCTTAGTGGAGTCGGGAGGGTACGCCGAGTTTGTTGCCGTTGATGAGCGGGCGGTCGTGCCGCTGCCGGATGGGATGGATGTCCAACAAGCAGCGGCGCTGCCGGTGCAAGGGTTAAGTGCCTATCATATTTTAAAAACGATGAGCCGTCTGGAGGACGGAGAAACGGTGCTCGTTCACGCGGCAGCCGGCGGCGTCGGCACGCTCGCCGTGCAGCTGGCGAAACGGTTCGGCGCGAAAACCGTTATCGCCACGGCGAGCACCGAAGAAAAGCGGGAGCTTGCTCGGCGTCTTGGTGCTGATGTGACGATCGATTATACGCAAAACGACTGGACCAAGGCTGTGATGGAGGCGACTGATGGCCGCGGCGTTGACGTTGCCTTGGAAATGGTGGGCGGCGGTATTTTCCATCAAACGCTTGATTGCCTCGCCCCGTTCGGTCGCCTTGTTGTTTACGGCATGGCAAGCGGGGAGATGACGCGCCTTAACCCAGCTCGTCTGATGGCGAAAAACTGGTCTGTCGTCGGCTTTTTCTTGCCGCAAATCATGCGGAAGCGGGCGCTGTACGAGCAAAGCTTGCGTGAATTGCTCCATTGGGTGCAAGAAGGAAGCTTAGAGCTGATCATCGGCGGCGTCTATCCGCTTGAGCAGGCGGCTATGGTACACGAGCTGTTGCAAGGGAGGAAAACGAGCGGCAAACTGTTACTTGTGCCGTAAAAAGAGGAATGGAGTTGACCAGAAAGATCGCCTTTCTTCAAGAGAGACAAGATGCTGTATTGTGGAAGTGTTCAGATCGTATATCGTGATGAAAAAGGGTGTCCCGTTGTCTTTGTGGGACACCCTTTTATATGTGCGTAAACCAATCGGCGGCCACCGCATACGATATCGCGCTGAAAGGAAAACAGCGTTACATTTGTTTTATAGACTGTTTCTCTTTTCGTGAACGTATCGTTCGAGCCGATCGAGCCCTTCTTTGAGCACATCGAGCGAATAGGCGTATGACAGGCGAACGTAGCCTTCGCCGTATTCAGAAAAGGCGCTTCCGGGAACAAGGGCGACGCCGGCTTTTTCAACGACATCAAGGGCAAAATCGAACGACGGCATACGAAACGCAGCGATCGACGGAAACAAATAAAACGCGCCGTCCGGCTTTTCCACAGGCAGCCCCATGGCTGTGAGGCGATTGTAAGCGTACTCAAGCCGTTCAGCGTAGGCAGCGCGCATTGCCTCGGCGTCATTTTTGCCGGCGGTAAGCGCCTCAACCGCTGCTTTTTGGCTGATCGACGACGTGCAGGAGACGCTGTATTGATGCACCTTGACCATCTGTTCGATGACAAAGGACGGAGCGAAAACCAATCCGATGCGCCAGCCGGTCATCGAGTGTGATTTGCTTAGACCGTTGATGACAATAGTCTGCTCTGGCAACCATTCAGCGATTGAGCGGTGGCGCCCGCGATAGACGAGCTCGCTGTAAATTTCGTCAGACACGATCCAAATCGGCCTTCCTTTCATCAGTGCAGCGATGGCTTCCAGCGCTTCACTTGACAGCGTCGTTCCGGTCGGATTGGACGGATACGGAAGGACGAGGCAACGTGTCTTGTCGGTGAGGTAAGGCTTAATCAACTCGGCCGACAGACGAAAGCCGTTTTGTCTTGTATCGATGTACACCGGTTTCGCCCCGCACAAGCGGATGAGCGGCTCATAGCCGGGGTAGACCGGCGCGGGAAGAAGCACCTCCGTCCCTTCTTCTAAAATGGTGCGAAACGTAATGTCGAGCGCCTGGCTGGCGCCAACGGTGGCGATCACTTCATCCGGGCTGTAGCGAAGCCCGTATTTATCAGCGACAAATTGACAAGCAGCTTGGCGCAACTCCAGGAGACCGGCGTTCGCCGTATATGTTGTGAAATCGGCGGCGATCGCTTCTTGGGCTGCCACTTTCACATGATCGGGTGTCGGAAAATCCGGTTGGCCGATCGTCAAGGAAACTAACCCTGGCCGGCCGGAGACAAGGTTGAAAAATTGACGGATGCCAGATAGTTGAATGGCTTGAACGCGTGGCTGAATGAGGTGTTTCACAAGCTGTCCACCTTTCCGTTTTTTCTCTATTGTACCATTGGGCCTGCAAAACGGAAAAACAAAAATGAGCCCCTTTCCGTTCGGATCGTTTTCCGTAGACGGAAATGGGGCTCATCCTGTCATAGATGATTCACACTCCAACGTCGTTCTCTCCTTTTACGCGCCGTATTTTTTCAATAAGTCGTTATATTGGGCGGAAAGCTTGACAAACAACGGTTTGTTGCCAGTAGCAAGCGCCTCGTCGATTTTTTCCATCAGTTTTTTTCTCTGGAACTGGAAGAGTGCTTCTTTCAACACTTGTTCGGCCATTGGACCATAGCTGCTTTTTTCTTCAGGCTGGTTGAACAATATGGCGCCTTCGTTTGGATACTGTTTTTCATACATAGTCAATTCCCTCCCATATGGGAACGAAGGGGTTCCCTTTTTTATATTATCGTCCTTTTTGGTGAAAATGTAAAGAAAATTTAGATAAATATTTTTTGTCAATTTTTTCTCTACACGATTTCTTTACCCGTTTTTTGTTGGTGTGTAACAGCTTTTCGGTTATGATAAGAAGAGAAAAAATGGCAAGGTGAGATGGCGATGATTCGCACGTGTGTCGTAACAAAAGAGTTTGAGGTTATGCATGATGTTGATTTAGCGTTCGTCAACAGTCCAGACGTTTCATGGTATTGGGTTGATTTTCATGAACCGACGGACGAGGAGTCGGACTTACTCGCTTCATTTTTCCGTTTCCATCCGCTAGCGATTGAGGACTGTTTGGAATATGTACAGCGTCCGAAACTTGATTTTTATGACCGCTACTTATTTGTTGTCCTTCATGCGATTGCGGGAACAACCCTCGAGGCTGAGGAAGTTGACTTGTTTGTCGGACAAAATTTTATCGTTTCGTTTCATAAGTCGTCGATTCACGCAGTCGATGACGTATGGGAGCGGCTGAAACGCGAGCAGGATGTGCAGCAGGGGCCGTTTCATGTTATGTATCGGCTGATTGATAAACTCGTCGATGATTACTTCCCGCCACTGTACAATATTGAAGATGTGTTAAATGATCTAGAGGAAAATACGAACAATGAGCCGATTCATGACATTATCGAAAAAGTGTTTGATATTCGTGGCGATTTATCGAAATTGCGCCGGACAATTGTGCCGATGCGCGATTTACTGTATCGCATCATCCACTCCGACCGACTGCAGCGCATGAAAGAACGGCAGTTGTATTTCCATGATATTTACGATCATTTATTGAAGCTGTCGGAAATGATCGAGACGAATCGGGAAATTACCTCCGATATCCGGGATAGCTATTTGTCGCTCAACTCCAACCGAATGAACAACATTATGATGACATTTACAGCCATTACGACGATTTTTATGCCGCTCACCTTTATTGCCGGCATTTACGGGATGAATTTTGATTATATGCCGGAACTGCGCTGGAAATATGGGTACTTTGCTGTATTGGCGATCATGGCAGTCATCGGCATAATGATGTTTGCTTGGTTTAAACGCAACGGTTGGTTTCAGCTGTTAAAAGGCGACTCGTCGAAGGAGGAACGGCGTCGGTAACCGTATAAAACAAGCTGGCCCCCTCATATATATAACTATGGCAATGCGACCGTGAAGGAGGGGGAAGGATGGTACGAGGTGTTTGGGGCGTTGATTCGGCGCAAGTCGTCACAGACCAATTGTTTCAATGTGTACGGACGGAGTTTGGTTACCCGAAATTTTGGGGTCGCTATTTGGTGGAAGTACCGAACGTCTCGGAAGGGCTGACGCGGGACGAGATCACCCGCATCCGCAACTATGGGATCAAAGTACTGCCAATTTATAATGCCTTTCGTGAGGCGGTTGGCTATGCGAACGGCCAAGTGGCGGCGCGCAATGCGGTGTTCCATGCACGGCGGCTCGGCATTCCGAAAAATAAATTGCTGTTTGCCAACATCGAAGATTTTTTTGCTGTCGATGCGGCTTGGATTACGGCTTGGGTGGAAACGCTCTATCCGACTGGGTATCGTCCGGGGCTGTATGCCGATCCGACGCAGGGGGATTTCGCCGCCGCCTATTGCGAGGCGGTTGGGAACAACAATCAAGTGGCGGTACAGGCCGTTATTTGGAGCGCAGCCCCAAGGCCTGGAACGACGAAAGAACAAAAAGCTCCGCGTTACCAGCCGGCCGCCCCGCCTTGTAGCGCGAACGTTTGGGCGTGGCAGTACGGGCGCGACGCAGAAGGCTGTCCGGTTGATACGAATTTGGCGGATCGCCGCCTGCTTGACTTTTTATATTGAACAGCGCCGTTGCAGCAAGGCAACGGCCTTTTTATTATCTTGATCGAGCAGGCGGCCACTTCTGAGTGAAACGAAAGCGGAGACGAACAGTAACCGAATTTGCTTCAGCGAAAGGAAATGTGAGAATCCCTCGCTTCCGCGGCAGGAGGTGAGGAAGGAAGTCAGAATGTTTTTAGGTCGTGTTGACTATATTAATAAATATATAGGAAAAGATGAGTACGGAAATGAAAGCAGTTCGAGGGCTTTTTATCGGGATTACGGAATGGCTAACATAAAGAAAGGAGAGGGAAGTTGGATTCCTATATCGTCTCGTTACTAGACCGGATGAAAGAGCAGTATGAACAATGGGAGTCTTCATCTTCGCTCGACGGGGCGGAGCTGACTCAGTTTTTCGATGCCATCGGCCGAGCGGCGAAGGTGACCGGCCGCGATGATCTTGCTGCTGAAGTAGAACGGATTCTCCGCCGGATGAACAGGCAAAAGGAACGGCAATGGACGGTGGAGGAGGTGCTAGCGGAGATGTTTCCACTCCTGCGCCGCTGCTATGAAGCCGAGGAAACGGATTCTACAATCGCTTCCTTCTTGCAACAACAAGGGGCGGAAGCTGACATTCTTCTCTGCGGAAACGACCCGTTATTTTTTGCTTATATCCGTCGATCATGGCAAACCGTACCTTGGCGCTTCATCACGCTTCCTTCCCTCGAACAAGCAGCCGCATCCATGTTTCGCCTCAACCCGGACTGCATCATCGTCAACATCGGGGAAGACGATTTAGAAACTCCTCCTTTCGTTGCTCTGCTGAAGACCGCCAGTCAGCCTTCCTACATTCCAGTAGTGATCATTAGCAGAGACGGACGAAAAGCTGTACATCTGAAATGTTATGGGCTTGGCGCCGACGATGTCATCGCGCAGCCGGTGGCAGCTAGTGAGCTATACATTCGTGTTCACCGTCTCGTAGAAAAAAAGCGGAAAATTGATAAATTGGTGCTTATTGATGAGTTAACCGGCGTCTATAACCGTAAATATTTACCGCGAGTGTATGTCCGCCTGCGCAGCGATCTTGAGCGTTTCGGGACACCGAGCTGTTTGGCGCTGCTTGATTTGGACCATTTTAAGCAAGTCAACGACCGCTTCGGACACTTAGTGGGGGATGCGGTGTTAAAAAAACTGGCCGCCTTTTTGCTTCAACATACGCGCGGAATGGACACGGTCATTCGTTTCGGGGGTGAAGAGTTTATCGTTTGGCTGGCAAAAACCTCGACATGCGAGGCGCACCGTGTGCTTGGGCGGCTGCAGCGTCAGTTCGCCTCAGAGGAAATCGAAGCAGCTGGCGTACGCCTATCGTGCACGTTTTCCGCCGGTTTTGTCGAGTGCTCCGACCCGAACGAATCGCTTGATCATTGGCTCAAACTGGCCGATAAAGCGCTATATGCAGCCAAAAAGAGCGGCGGCAGCCGGGTTGAGGGAGTTTAGAAGCAAGCCACTTCCGTCAATGGCAGTCCGGCGGAGGAACAGCATCGCCGAGCGGGCAAACAGAGATAGTCTGTTGCCTTTGTCGACGGCGGTGCACTGGTGTGAACGGTCACCGCTGATCTCGTTCGCAAGCTTGCTGCTGAGCAGGGGTGGGAAGTGGACATTGATGAGTTGGGTGACGGGCTTTCCTTCCTCGAATCGCCACTCTATCAAAAAACGGACGGCACTTCATTGTCATTTTAGACTGGAAAATGTGAGGTGTGACACTATCTCCGCCGCATAAAGTGTTGGTATTGCCGCTGCACCAAGACGAACAGGCAATCGCCCATGCTACCGGCAAGGGGGATGAGTATGTGATAAAGCCACTGAAATGGTGCGAGCTTGGTTGCTAAAAGAGCTAGATGAATAATAAGGCGCGTTTTTGCTACTGAGATGGCGGCTGCTAGGCAAGGAGTGTTTCTTCAATGATAGTGGGCTTCCCTTGTTTCTTATTTTGAACGGAAAATCTCCACTTCCAACCAAAGCGAAACAATAGCTGCTCGGAGTGGGGATCCTTGATTTTATTGTAAGTAAGTGGAGGAAGGACAGAAGCAAGGCGCTGGGAACATTCCAGCGCCTTGTTTAGTAACGGTCACCGAGCCGCTTAAACACAGGCTTTGCCAATCGTCTCGGTTTTCGTTCCGTCGATTCTTTGATTCCGGTATAGGCGATGAGAATGGCTTTTGCCTCCGATAAAGGCATCCGGGCGGAAGGATTTCGGTATGAGTCGCTGAGCGCGCCGAGGTGCGGAAGGGCGGCGAAATCTTGTTTTGTCGGAGGAATGTGGAAATAGTAGTCGCCGACGGCCACGAGCACATCGGATTGCTGCTGACTATATTTCGGATTGCGGGAAAAATGGAGGCCGACTTTTTTCGCCTTGCCTTCTTCAAGCAGTTTTTCGATGGCTTTTTTCTTGAGAAGATACAAAAACGAAGGGTTTAATGCCGTTTTCGCATGGCGGTTAACTGTAAAAATGGCTTTGGCGATATTGTCGACCGTCAACTGCAACGGTTTCATCGACATGTCTCCTTTTTCTTTCTATTATAGCATAGTTGTGATCTGCTTGACCTATTTCTAGCGATGAATGAGCGAAAAGACTGTTAGCTCCGGCGGGGCGAAAAAGCGAAGCGGCACCCTTGTTGTGCCGAGTCCCCGGTTGACATATAGCACAAGCCCGCCGACGTGGTAAAATCCTTCATAATACCGCTCGGACAGCGGCGGCGTAATGAGCGGGCCGATAAATGGAAGTTGAATTTGTCCGCCATGGCTATGGCCAGACAGTTGAACATGAATCGGATAGCGGCATGTCTCAAGAGCGCCATCCGGTTCGTGAACGAGGGCGATTGTATATGTTGACGCCGGAATGCCGGACGTCATTTTCGCCCAATCGGGTTGGCCGAGCATCATATCATCGCCACCGGCCACAGCGATCCTCTCTTGTCCACGGCGAACGAGCGCATGCTCGTTGACAAGGACGCGAAACCCAGCTCGTTCCATCAGCCGGCGATAAATGTCCGTCCCGTAGCCACCGTGGTCGTGGTTGCCATAAACGCTAAATTTCCCAAGTGGAGCACGGATGGAGGCCAACGCATCTGCCACCTCTTCGGTGTGCGGGTATCGGTTCGCCTCATGAAGCAAATCGCCGGTGAAGACAACGATATCGGGTTGCAGCTTGTTTATTTGATTAATGATGCGGTAAAAGCGTTCCAAGCTGTCATAATGACCGAGATGGAGGTCACTGAATTGCAACAGTTTCACGCCGTCAAACGCCTTCGGGATGAGCGGGTGTGACAGTGTATGGTGAGTCACCGTCAAGTGCGACGGTTCAACCCAACGGGCGTAGCCGTAGGCGAGCGATGTTGCCAACGCTGCGGCGAAGCCGGTGCGTGTCAGCTTTTTTAAAAACGTGCGTCGGTTCATTTTGGTTGTTTCAATACGGTGCATCGTTTCGCCGTCCTTTCACAAGTAGCTTTATTATAACGAAAACGAAAAGGGAAGAACAATAGGAGAAAAATAATGTTGTTAAATCAAGAAGGTCATCATTCTTAGAAAGTGAAAGTAGAGAAGAAGCCATTGTGTTTTGATTTTCAAAAAAATCAGTCATTTCTATTGAAAAGAGGGGGAAATTGCCCTATGCTAGAAAAAGAAAGAAAACCAAGCATAAGAAAAAATGAATGAACCATCAGTCATAGGGGGAGAAGTGAATGAACGGAAAAGTGATTATTATTACCGGTGGATCGAGCGGAATGGGGAAATATATGGCGAAGCGGTTTGTTGCCGAAGGGGCAAACGTCGTTATTACCGGACGACGGGCGGAGGCGCTTGAAGAGGCCAAACAGGAAATGGTCGTACCAGGCGGGGGACAGGTGCTCACTGTTCCGATGGATGTGCGCAACCCGGAGCAAGTCGCAGACATGGTCAAACGGGCTGACGCGGAGTTTGGCCGCATCGATGCTCTAGTCAACAACGCGGCTGGCAATTTTATTTGCCCGGCGGAAAAGCTATCGATCAACGGTTGGAACAGCGTCATTAATATCGTATTGAACGGTACGTTTTACTGTAGCCGGGAAGTCGGCAACTATTGGATTCAACGTGGCTTAAAAGGGAATATCGTTAACATCATTGCCACATACGCCTGGCATGCCGGTGCGGGGGTCATCCATTCAGCAAGCGCCAAGGCCGGGGTGCTGGCGATGACGCGTACATTGGCGGTTGAGTGGGGGAAAAAATATGGCTTCCGCGTCAACGCTATCGCTCCAGGACCGATTGAGCGGACAGGTGGGGCGGAGCGTCTTTGGGAATCAGAAGAGGCGGAGCGGATGACGATCGACAGCGTGCCGCTCGGGCGGCTCGGAACACCAGAAGAGATTGCAGCGGTTGCGGCGTTTTTACTTTCAGATGAAGCCGCTTACATCAACGGTGCCTGCATCACGGTTGACGGCGGTCAATGGCTGAATCGGCGACCGTTTTAACGAACGTGCTAGTGAAAAAATCACTGTCCTTTCTTTATTCAGCGATCCTCAATCGCTACGAAGGACAAGGTTCATAAGGTTTCTCCATTTAGCAAATGTCTTTCTTGGCTGTGTTGTTATGAAATCACCGACTTTCTAAGTGGATTTTGCCTTACATTTGTGGAACAACGGCTGCTGTCCAAACGGATTTCCTATGATTAGGAGATCCGTTTTTTCGTTCCGGAAAAGGTTGGTCAATATGGTATAATAAAGTCAAAGATGGTCGACGAGAATGAGGTGAGCATGATGGATGCATTAGACGTGATGGCCAACTTGTCGCAAGCAATCCCGTACTATCAGCCGATTTTTAGCGCCGATGAGCATGGGGTCATCGGGTATGAAGTGCTCGGGCGATTTCAAACGGAAGCGGGGCCAGTCAGCCTCGGGCCGTTTTTTCATGACGACACGATCCCGGAAGAGTTTCGCATTGAAGTGGATGATGTCATTACAAAAAAGGCGCTTGATTATTTTTTGTCGCTGCCCGACCAGACGCTGCTCATCTTTTTAAACCGTGACGCCAATTTGTTAATGCTTGACCGCGGCGAATCGTTTTTGCAATTGCTTCTTGCTTATGAAGCGAAAGGGTTGGCGCTTAGCCGTATCGTATTGGAAATTAACGAGCAACATTTTAAAGGCGACTTGGATCAGTTCAGCCATTTATTGACGTATATCCGCACGTACGGCATTAAGGTGGCGGTCGATAATATCGCCGAACATAGCATTCATCTCGAGCGGATCGGCGTTTTGTCGCCTGATATTTTAAAAATTGATTTGCATGAATTGCGGAAAACGTCTGTCCACCAAGCTTATCAAGAAATCGTTCATTCCATTTCATTGTTGGCGCGCAAAATCGGAGCGACGCTTCTGTATGAAGATATTGAAACATCATTTCAGCTCCAGTACGCTTGGCGGCATGGCGGCCGCTATTACCAAGGGTATTATTTGGCCAAGCCGGCGCCAGAGGTGGTGCCGCGTGATCTGTTGAAAGAGCTTCTCCGCCAAGAATGCCATCGGTTTATCCAACAAGAAAAGAAAAAGCTTGAGACACTGTATCAAATTTCTGAGCAGTTTCAGCAACGGGTTGCCGCGTTGCTTGGCAAATATAAAAAAGTGAGCAGCTTTAATGAGCTCATTTCACTATTGGCTGACGAACTGAATGACGTTTGCTTCCGCATTTACGTTTGTGATGAGGACGGTTTTCAGCAATCAGGCAATATGTTTAAGCGCGGTAGCCGCTGGGAGTTGCAGCAACAATATTACATGAAAAATTGGAGTTGGCGTCCGTATTTTTTGGAAAACATTATTCGCATGCGTTCGCGCCGCAGAGGGATTCTATCGGATTTATATACAGACATTGAAACCGGGGAGACGATTCGGACGTACTCGTACCCGATTGATGAGCATCATTATTTGTTTATCGATTTGTCGTACAGTTATTTATTTGAGCATGACGCCCATTATTGATGGTATAAAATCATCTTATTGCGGCAAAGTAAACATGAGGTGAAACTTATGGCACAGCTGACTTTTGTGTTATCTGCCCTCTCTGTATTGATTGCGATCATCGGGTTCGTCTATACGGTTCGCCTCGGCCGCCAACAGCGTTGGCAAGGGGAGCTTGATGGACCGATTCCGAAAACGGTACAGGAACATGCCTATTTACGTAACCCGGTGTTGCTTGCTTACGTGCTTGCTGTCCTGCTCGCTATTTTTGCCATCGGTTATTTGGCGTTGCGCTATTATTGAAAAAAGGCCATTCATACGGATGGCCTTTTTGCTTGTCCGCGAATGACGCTTTTTTCCACGACTTTTTTCCTTTGCCACTGAATATATATGAAAGCGGAAGAGGCAAAGGAGGAATGAAGATGGCGAAGCGGCTGCCGTTGCGGCTGTCGGGCGAGGAGGCGTCATTGTTGCTTGAGGTGCTGTTCAGCCAGCAATATGCACTCGAACTTGTCCGCTCTGAGCTAGCGGATATTGAAAACGGGGATAAGGAAGCCGATGAACAACGATATCGGCAGCTTTTACGTTTATACGACCGCCTTTTAACGGAGGAAGAGTAAAATGTCGTTCTATGCTATCGCTTGGCAAGAAGCGATAGTCTTTTTTATGATATGATAAAATCGGAGAGGAGAAGACGTAAAAAGAGAAAGGCGGAACATTGGCATGACATGGTTAGAAAATACACAGTTGGCCAACATGACAGTTAAACCATTTCTCATCCCTGCTGATAAAGTTGCGCACGTTCAGCCTGAAAACTATTTGGATCATGCGCTGCTCGTCTTGACAAAAACCGGCTATTCAGCAATTCCAGTTCTTGATACATCGTATAAACTGCACGGGCTAATTGGCATGACGATGATTATGGACGCGCTGTTAGGATTGGAGCGCATCGAGTTTGAACGGCTCGAGACGATGAAGGTCGAGGAAGTGATGAATCGAAACATTCCGCGCCTGCAGCTTGACGACAGCTTGCTGAAGGCTCTCGGACTGATTGTCAACCATCCGTTTGTCTGCGTCGAAAATGAAAACGGTTATTTTGAAGGGATTTTTACTCGCCGTGAAATATTGAAGCAATTCAATAAACAGCTGCGGAGGCTTAATGGCGGCCGGAAACCAGGCCGAAAAGAAGCTGAACAATGAGCAGAAAAGTAATCGTGTGTAAGATTAAGCGCAGCTGGTTTTGTTTCAGTTTTTGTGCGACTCGAACCGATACTTGAGCGCCGATCAACGATCCCATCGCCAAGAACGGAGCGATATGCCAGTTCATAAGGCCGCTGTATAGATAAGACGCCATTGCGCCAAAGCAGCTGATGAACGTTTGGAATCTTGTCAGCGCCATGGCCGATAAGTAATCCATGCCGGCGCGTAAGTAAGCATACATGAGCATGGTGGCTTGGCCGGGGCCAAACATGCCATCATAGACGCTAATGCCATACAAAATCGGATAGAAAATTTTTGGGAGAGCAGGGGCTGTTGCCGCTGATTTGGGCTTTTTTTTGAAAAGTTGCAGGCATAGTGCAAACAACAGCAACATGACCGCGATGATAGTCATTGTTCGTTCGGACAACAGCGAGGCGATGGCCCCTCCTGTGGCTCCCCCGCCGAGGCTGATCGGGATGATCAGAAGCAGTTGTTTCCCACGAATGTTTTGCTGGCGAAACAAGACGAAGAAGCTGGAAAACGAGCTGATGGTATTGGAAAACTTGGCGGAGGAAATGGCCTGATGGATCGGAACACCGAGCGTGAGCAGAACGGGCATGCTGATAAGGCCACCGCCGCCAGCTAATGTACCAACGAATGAAGTAGCAAACCCAATGAGGACAAACAGGATCCAGTCCATGTAGAGATTCTCCTTTCGATAAGGGTTCTACAACTATTTTATTTTTGTTATAACGATAAGAAAATGTGAAAAAAATAGACATAAATGATAAGAAAAACTTATCAAAGGGATGATCGTTTTGAATATTTCAGAGTATGAAATCCTCACTGTTTTGGCGGAAGAATTAAATATGAGAAAAGCCGCTGTCCGGCTGTATGTTACCCAGTCTGCACTATCCCAACGGCTACAGACGATCGAGGCCAGCTGGAATGTGAAAATATTTATCCGGTCTCAGCGCGGATTGCTGCTAACACCAGAGGGGGAAAAGATTGTTCAGCTTGCCAAAGAAATTGTGCAGAAAACGAACAAAGTAAAAGAAGAAATGAAACAACTGGTCGGGCAAATCAGCGGGACATTAACGATAGCGGTGGCTTCCATCGTTGCTCAACATTGGCTGCCTGCCGTGTTAAAAAGGTTTATGAAGTTATACCCCAATGTAAACGTTTCGTTGATGACGGGATGGACAAGTGAAGTCCTAAGTCATATGTATGAAAATCGATGTCAACTTGGGATTGTTCGTGGAAAGCCAAATTGGAGCGGGATGGCGACACGTTTATTTACCGATCAGCTATATTTAGTAGACCAAGAAATTCAATCTTTGGAGCAATTGCGCCATACTGATCGGCCATTTATTCAATTTAAAAGCGATTCAACTTATTCGTTGCATATTCAACAATGGTGGCATGAGCAATTTCAAGCCTTGCCGCCACGAACGGTGATGGTCGATCAAATTGAAACATGCAAACAGCTTGCTTATCATGGCGTTGGTTATGCGATTTTACCGGAAATTGCTTTAGGTGATCGAGAACAACATCTTGTTCACATGATACCGTTAAAAACGAAGCATGGTGAGCCCATGACCAGAGATACATGGCTGATCAGTTCGGAAGTGGCATGGCAACTTCCACAAGTACAAGCCTTCGAGAAGACATTACGGCATTTTGCTCGATGAATTGGTGCTTGTCACAAGGCTCTCTGGTTTGCTAAAGTAAAAAAAGAACACAGGAATAAGGAGGATATTGGCTATGAAGATGATGGACGCCAATGAAATCATTTCGTTTATTCAAAACAGCAAAAAATCAACGCCTGTTAAAGTGTACATAAAAGGGGATCTCGAGGGTATCGATTTCGGCTCAAGCGCGAAAACGTTTATCACTGGCAACGCCGGTGTCGTGTTTGGCGAATGGCAAGACATTCAAGCCGCCATCGAAGCGAATCAAGACAAAATTGAGGACTATGTCGTCGAAAATGATCGTCGCAATTCGGCCATCCCGCTGCTGGATTTAAAAGGAGTGAAAGCGCGCATTGAGCCGGGCGCCATTATTCGTGATCACGTCGAGATCGGCGACAATGCTGTCATTATGATGGGAGCGGTCATTAACATCGGCGCCGTCATCGGCGAAGGGACGATGATCGATATGAACGCCGTGCTCGGCGGTCGGGCAACGGTAGGGAAAAACTGCCACATCGGCGCTGGTGCGGTGTTGGCTGGGGTAATTGAACCGCCATCAGCGAAGCCGGTCGTGATCGAAGATGATGTTCTTATCGGAGCCAATGCTGTCATTTTAGAAGGTGTCACCGTTGGCAAAGGGGCGGTCGTCGCTGCTGGCGCGATTGTCGTCGAAGACGTGCCGCCATATACGGTCGTGGCCGGCGTACCGGCGCGCGTTATTAAACAAATCGATGAACAAACAAGAGCGAAAACGGAAATTAAACAAGAGCTTCGCCAATTATAATCACATCAAAAAGCTGTCCGCTCACAGGACAGCTTTTTTCCGATGGAGGAGAGAAGATGGAAACGATCAGCCCATTTGTCGCCATTCGTCGCGACTTGCATAAAATTCCCGAGCTCGGGTTTCAGGAGTTTAAAACACAGCAATATTTGCTTAATTATATTCAATCTCTGCCGCAAGAGCGGCTTGATGTCCGGACATGGAAAACAGGTATTTTTGTGAAAGTCAGCGGAACAGCACCGCGAAAAACGATCGGCTACCGTGCTGATATCGACGGCTTGCCGATCAGCGAAGAAACTGGTCTGCCGTACCGCTCCGAGCATGCAGGGCAAATGCATGCGTGCGGTCATGATGTCCATATGAGCATTGCCCTTGGCGTGTTGACCCATTTTGCCCACAATCCAATCAGAGACGATTTGCTGTTTATTTTTCAGCCGGCCGAAGAAGGGCCAGGTGGGGCGAAGCCGATGTTAGAAAGCGATATAATGCGCGAGTGGAAGCCGGATATGATTGTTGCTTTGCATATTGCCCCGGAATATCCAGTCGGCACAATTGCAACGAAAGAAGGCCTGTTGTTTGCCAATACGTCGGAGCTGTTTATTGACTTAAAAGGGAAAGGCGGCCATGCGGCGTTTCCGCATCTAGCCAACGATATGGTCGTTGCCGCCTGTGCGCTCGTCACCCAGCTGCAATCGATCGTCGCTCGCAACGTTGATCCGCTTGACAGCGCCGTCATTACGATCGGAAAGATTACCGGCGGGACAGTGCAAAACGTCATCGCCGAACATGCTCGGCTCGAAGGGACGATCCGGACGCTGTCGATCGATGCCATGCAGGCAGTGAAGCGGCGGATTGAAGCGCTCGTCCGTGGGGTGGAAGTGGCCTATGAATGTGAGGCGGTGATTGATTACGGTGCCATGTACCACGAAGTGTACAACAATCCGGCACTGACAACGGAATTTATCCAATTTGCTGAGACACATACTGATATGAATGTTATTCGCTGCAAAGAGGCGATGACCGGTGAGGATTTTGGCTATATGCTGGCAGAAATTCCTGGTTTTATGTTTTGGCTTGGCGTTGATTCCCCGTACGGGCTGCACCATGCGAAGCTAGCCCCGAATGAAGCGGCAATCGATCGGGCCATCGCCTTTTTAATCAGCTATTTTTCGTGGAAAGGAAATATGGAGTGAAGTATAGTTCCACCTCGATTAAGACACATTATGTGTGTGAGGAGGTGGAGTGTGATGGCGAAAATCGGTGTCGAGCAATCGCTGACTGACGTGCAGCAGGTGTTGAAGGAAAGAGGATATGACGTTGTTCCGCTGCGCAGTGAACAAGATGCTAGAGGTTGCGATTGCTGTGTCATTACTGGCTTGGATACAAACGTCACCGGCATTCAAAACACAATCACATCCGGTCCGGTCATTGAAGCGAGCGGACTTACTGCGGAAGAAATTTGCCAAAAAATCGAACAAAAGCTTCGGTAACGATTGTCGGGCTGTGTGCGCCAGCAGCCCGTTTTTTATGGGGACGATAGCATGGACAAGCCGACTCGGAAGGTTTGCGTGAACTAATAAAGACGTAGCCGTTGCATCCCCTAAACGATGAAAGAAATGGTTTACGGTGTTGCAATGAATGATGTCAGTGATTGGTATGACATCACTATTTTTAGCAATGGAGGGCTTACATATGGCAGAGCGCTTAGTCGGAAAACAAGCTCCACGTTTTGAAATGGAGGCTGTCCTGCCGAATGGAGAGTTTGGCCGTGTCAGCCTTGAGGAAAACATGAAAAATGGCAAATGGACGGTGCTGTTCTTCTATCCACTCGACTTTACATTCGTTTGCCCGACGGAAATTACAGCGATATCTGACCGCTATCATGAATTTGAAGACTTAAATGCAGTCGTGATCGGTGTATCGACTGACTCTGTTTACTCGCATAAAGCATGGATGAACGTACCGCGAAACCAAAACGGCATCGGTCAAATTAAATACCCGCTCGCTGCTGATCGGACGCAGCAAGTTTCGCGTGATTACGGCGTGCTCATTGAAGAAGAGGGGGTCGCACTGCGCGGTTTGTTCATCATCGATCCGGACGGTGAGTTGAAATATGCCGTCATTCACCATAACAATATCGGCCGCGATGTCGATGAAGTATTGCGTGTGCTGCAAGCGTTGCAAACCGGCGGCCTCTGCCCTGCAAACTGGAAGCCAGGACAACCGACGTTGACGCTGCAAGGAGAGTCGCATTGAGCATGGAAAAGGTCTAACGGGGAGTTAGGCCTTTCTTTTTCCATATGGAGGGATGAGGTGTGAAACTGCGTGAACCAATGCCGGAACTGACCGGAGCAACGGCAACGTTAAATGGAGACGTATCAAGAGATGAATTGATCGGTGAAAAACCAACGCTAATCCATTTTTGGTCGGTCAGCTGTCATTTGTGCAAAGAAGTGATGCCGCAAGTGAACGAATTCCGTGACCGATATAAAGAGAAACTCCATATGGTATCCGTCCATATGCCGCGCTCGGAATACGATTTAGACATTGAACTCGTGAAAAAAATAGCTGAAAAGTACGGCATTACTCAGCCGATTTTCGTCGACAACGAGCATAAAATCACCGACGCGTTTGAAAACCGATGCGTTCCGTCGTATTACGTGTTCGACGTTGAAGGAAAGCTCCGCCATTTCCAAGCAGGCAGCGGCGGCATGAACATGCTCGAAAAACACGTCAACCGCGTGCTCGAAGAAGCAGAAAAGAGAGAGTAGGCGTAATGGTTGTCCGAAAAGGAGCGAAGAATCGTTTTCGTTCCTTTTCTTTTTTTGCTAAAATGAGGGGAAGAAGCGATGATTGACCATTGTTGGAGGAGTCAATGATGAAAAAGAAACAGTTTGCTGTAATCGGTCTTGGGCGATTTGGGGGGAGCATTTGCCGCACGTTGAGCGAACAAGGGATGGAAGTGCTCGCGATTGATATTGATGAAGATCGGGTGAATGAATTTGCGTCGATTGCCGCGCACGCTGTGGTTGGCGACACGACTGACGAAAACGTGCTAAAAAGCTTAGGTATCCGCAACTTTGACCACGTCATTGTTGCGATCGGCGACAACATTCAGGCAAGCATTTTGACGACGCTCATTTTAAAGGAGCTCGGCGTCAATCATATTACCGTCAAGGCGACGAACGATTACCACGAGAAAGTGCTGAAAAAAATCGGCGCTGATCAAATCGTGCATCCGGAGCGGGATATGGGTGAGCGGATCGCTCATAATCTCCTTTCGAACAACGTCTTGGATTATTTGGAGCTGTCCGACAAACATAGCATCGTCGAGATTGTAGCGAGCGAGAGACTCGACGGTCATTCGCTGCTCGAGCTTGACATTCGCGCCCGCTACGGCATTAACATTGTCGCCATTAAGCGAGGGGCGAGTGTCATCGTCTCACCGCTTGCCTCGGAAATCATCCGTAAAGGCGATGTATTGGTCGTTATCGGCGCTGACAGCGACATTGACCGGTTTGAAGAAAAGGTCGTTGGCTAGCGGTGTGATATGAAATGTCTGCGTTCAGATTCGTTCCTAGCCTCCCTGTTTTGGAAATTTGTGTTCTATATTAAAAGGTTGGTGAACAACGATCGTTTCCTGTTGTGCAGCGGTTTTAGGAGGGGAGTGAAATCAAGGTTTCTTTGGTGGGGAAGCGACATGTTTGCGCCGCGTCCCCGTTAGGTGATCACTCCTCTAGAGGCTGGTCATGTTATATAGAAAAGGGTGTCCTTGCGAAAAGGACACCCTT
Source organism: Geobacillus thermodenitrificans subsp. thermodenitrificans DSM 465 (assembly GCF_000496575.1). Taxonomy (GTDB): domain Bacteria; phylum Bacillota; class Bacilli; order Bacillales; family Anoxybacillaceae; genus Geobacillus; species Geobacillus thermodenitrificans. Next base: position 139,331 of record NZ_AYKT01000001.1, read on the forward strand.
TTTGGTTAAATCTCCATGATGATCGGCAAAATCATCGGCCGCCGCTTCGTTCGTTCATATAAGAACGGAGCGAGCGTTTCCGTAATTTCATTTTTAATTTCCGACCATTGATTCGTTTTTCGCTCGAGCACTTTTTCGAGATGTTTGGTGATGAGCGCCTGTGCCTCGCTGATCAAATCACCTGACTCGCGCATGTAGACGAAGCCGCGGGAGATAATATCAGGACCGGCCGCGATTTTAAATTCTTTCATATTGATGCTGACAACAACGATCACGAGCCCTTCCTCCGACAAAATGCGACGGTCGCGCAAGACAATGTTGCCGATATCGCCGACGCCGCTGCCGTCGATGTAGACAGAGCCGGACGGAATTTTGCCGACGATGCGTGCTTCGCTGTCGCTGATGCCGAGCACTTCACCGTTATCCATAATAAAGCAGTTTTCCTCTGGCACACCGCAGTCGACGGCAAGCTTGGCGTGCATTTTTTGCATGCGGTATTCGCCGTGAATTGGCATAAAATATTTCGGTTTCATCAACCGGATCATTAGTTTTTGTTCTTCCTGCCCGCCGTGTCCGGACGTGTGAATATCGTTGAGCGGACCGTGGATCACTTCGGCGCCGGCCCGGTATAGCATGTTGATCGTTCGGTTGACGCTCACCGTGTTGCCCGGAATCGGCGACGAAGAAAAGACAACCGTGTCGCCCGGGATGATTTGAATTTGCCGGTGCGTACCGTTGGCGATGCGTGATAGGGCCGCCATTGGTTCGCCTTGACTGCCGGTGCATAAAATGGTCACCTGGTTTGCTGGGAGTCGATTGATTTCGTTTGCATCGACGAACGTGCCTTTCGGACATTTAATGTAGCCGAGATCTTGGCCGATTTCAATGGCTGCTTCCATGCTGCGGCCAAAGACGGCAATTTTCCGATTGTTGGCGACTGCAGCTTCCGTCACTTGCTGAAGTCGGTGGATGTTAGAGGCAAACGTCGCGAAAATAATTCGTCCGTCCACTTTACGGAAAATGTCGTGAATGCTTTCACCGACCCGCCGTTCTGACATCGTGAAATGCGGAATTTCGCTGTTTGTGCTGTCCGAAAGCAGACAAAGGACGCCTTCTTTCCCGATTTCCGCCATTTTCGTCAAATTGGCTGGCTCGCCAACCGGCGTAAAGTCAAATTTAAAATCTCCGGTATGGACGATTTGGCCGACCGGTGTTTTGACGACGATGCCGTAGCTGTCTGGAATGCTGTGCGTCGTGCGGAAAAAGGTGACCGCTGTTTTTTGGAAACGAATGACATCGTCCTCACGAATTTCAATGAGTTTAGCTTGACGAAGCAATCCGTGTTCTTCGAGTTTATTGCGAATGAGCCCAAGCGCCAGTTTCCCACCGTAAATAGGGATATTCACTTGCCGAAGCAAATACGGAATGCCGCCAATATGGTCTTCATGCCCGTGGGTAATGAACAAACCTTTCACTTTTTCTGCATGTTTCACTAAATACGAATAATCCGGGATGACGTAGTCGATGCCGAGCAGTTCGTCTTCCGGAAATTTAATGCCCGCGTCAATGACAATGATTTCATCTTGAAATTGTACGCCGTATGTATTTTTCCCGATTTCACCCAGTCCGCCGAGGGCAAAAACGCCAACTTGTTGGTCTGTCAATAGTTTCATGATGAAATCTCCAATACTTGAAAGTTAGGGCTTTGCTTTTCGTACTCCAAATGCGCTCCCTCTAACGGCTGAATATACTCGATATTGATCGAACGATCCTGCAGTTTTCGGCGTACGTCCCGCTCTGATTCTGCTTCAATGTAGAGCGTTTTTGTTTTTTCTCTAACGGGCACTTCGTCCGCATTTTCTTGATAAAACACTTTGAAAATCATCGTGAAATCTCTCCTTATCGTACAATGATTGCTTTTTTATTATATAGGAATTAACCCTCGTTTTCATGTTTTTTATTGCCAAAAGCAAAAAACAGATGGCAGATGTGCCGATGATATGTACCATCTTTGACGAGTTTTGGCTATTTCATTCGCCAAAGTGGGAAAAGAAGCCCTTCGTAAAGAAGGGCTATCATTGCAACGGTTAGGCGATCAATTTTTTTCGGAGCAAATCTTTCCATTGTTGAAGCAGCTTTTTTTTCAGCTTTTTCAACATTTTTCATCACTCCTTACTTTTTATTGTACTCATTTTGCAGCGAAAGTAAATGTTCTATTATATAGGATATGTAGGCGAAGGCTTGTTTTTCATGGGGAAAATTGGAACGAATCGTCGCGTTTCGATTGACATTCAGATCGTTTTTCAGTACGGTAGACAGTGAATACATTTTCGGCAAGGGGAAGAGAATGTGGGTAGAAAAATTGTGTTTTTCGACATCGACGGCACGTTGCTTGACGAGAAAAAACAGTTGCCACCGTCAACTATTGAAGCGATCCGTCAACTGAAACAGGCGGGCGTCTATGTGGCCATCGCTACCGGACGGGCGCCGTTTATGTTTGAACATATACGCCATCGGCTTGGCATTGATTCATTCGTCAGCTTTAACGGGCAATACGTTGTCTTTGAGGGAAGCGTGCTGCATAAACAACCGCTCCGCCGTGAGAAAGTGAGGATGCTGACGGAAGAGGCCCATCAAAACGGTCACCCGCTCGTCTTTATGGACGCAGAGGAAATGAGAGCGAGCGTCGACGACCATCCGCATATTCATGTCAGCATGGAGAGCCTGAAATTCGCCCATCCGCCCGTCGATCCTTTGTATTACGAAAACAAAGACATTTATCAAGCGCTGTTATTTTGCCGCGCTGGAGAAGAAGCGCCATATGTGCGCAACTATCCGGAGTTCCGTTTTGTCCGCTGGCACGATGTGTCAACTGACGTGCTGCCGGCGGGTGGATCTAAGGCGGAAGGCATCCGTCTCATGATCGAGAAGCTTGGGATCGACAAAGAGGATGTGTATGCGTTTGGTGACGGATTAAATGACATCGAAATGCTGTCATTTGTCGGAACCGGGGTGGCGATGGGCAACGCCCATGAAGAAGTAAAACGGGTTGCCGATTTTGTCACGAAACCGGTCGATGAAGAAGGGATATGGCACGGACTGAAACAGTTGCAATTACTTCCATAAAAAAAGCGGTCTCCGCTCATCCAGCGGAACCGCTTTTTGCTTGTGAAAATGCCTAGAAGGTAGGAGAAAACAGCTGTTTTCCGTCGCGCAGCAGTTCTTAAACACGGTGAGGAAAAAGAGTTGTCAATTTGAGAAACCGATCTCTTGATTCATAAACCATAGGTTTTCCAGAGCCGAGTCATTTTTAACGCCCGATTGGGACCGCTCCGTCCGGAGCTTTAAAGGGGTCGGATGGATTAATATGGTCGTAAAACATAATGCCGTTTAAATGATCAATTTCATGTTGGAAGACGATAGCTGGCAATCCTTTCAGGCGTAATGTGACTTCTTCGCCGTCAATTGTCGTGCCGGTGACGGTAATGCGGGCATAGCGCGGCACATACCCTGGCACATCGCGGTCAACTGACAGGCAGCCTTCCCCGGTTGTCAAATAACATTGCTGTACGGAATGGCTGACGATTTTTGGGTTGAACAACGCATAGCTGTAGAGCGTTCCGTTTTCGTCAGTGACATGGACGGCGATCATCCGTTTTGATACATTAATTTGCGGAGCAGCCAGTCCAATGCCGGGGCGCAGACCGTACTTCGCCGCCATCTCCGGATCTTGGCTCATTTTGAGATAATCAAGCAAGCTTTGCAAAATGCGCTTATCCTCCTCCGAAGCCGGTAACGGAACTGGCTCGGCGACTTTCCGCAACGTCGGATGCCCTTCTTTAATGATGTCTTTCATCGTAATCATCCACTTTTTCACTCCCTGTCTTTGGCATCGCTGTTTACATTTTAGTCTAACAAAATGCTCAGCTGCCGTAAATGAAAATGTGATAATCTGTCTAATATATTATTGGGGTATAAAGTTTAAATTAGAAAACGCTCTCAACAATAAGAAAGGTGGTCATATCATTTATATTTTTTCAAAATATAACACAGGACTAATACAGGGTGTTGACTATGTGATATAACAGGTTCTTTTGAAGTGACTTTTTTCTCCTAAATATAACCAGTTTAGTGATGGTGAATCAAAGACATTGACGGCTTTGAAAATAAAGTGTAAACTAAAGCATGTGAATGGGCATTGTACTAATTTGAAAACCAAAAACAATAATACAGATTTTTGAAGCCGCATTCGTTTGCAACTGCGCCAAGCGGTGGCCATTTTTTATTTCTTCTTCATTTTGGGTACATTAATAGTATATGGGTGAATGTAGCCTGATTTCCAAATTTTTGACGAAAGGCAGAGGTGAACAAAATGGGTGTGAAGACCTCCCAGTTTCCGTTTGCGGAGCAGCTCGAGAAAGTGGCCGAGCAGTTTCCGACGTTCCAAATTTTGAATGAAGAAGGCGAAATCGTTAATAAAGAGGCGATGCCGGATTTAAGCGATGAACAACTAAAAGAGCTAATGCGCCGGATGGTATATACGCGCATTCTTGACCAACGCTCCATTTCCTTAAACCGCCAAGGCCGTCTCGGCTTTTACGCGCCGACTGCCGGGCAAGAGGCAAGCCAAATTGCCAGCCATTTCGCGCTTGAAAAAGAGGATTTCATTTTGCCGGGATACCGTGACGTCCCACAACTCGTTTGGCACGGGCTGCCGCTTTATCAAGCATTCTTGTTCTCACGCGGCCATTTCCATGGAAACCAAATTCCAGAAGACGTCAATGCCTTGCCGCCGCAAATCATCATCGGTGCACAATACATTCAAGCAGCCGGTGTGGCGCTCGGCTTGAAAATGCGTGGAAAAAAAGCAGTAGCCATTACATACACGGGCGACGGCGGTACATCGCAAGGTGACTTCTATGAGGGGATCAACTTTGCTGGGGCGTTTAAAGCACCGGCCATCTTTGTTGTGCAAAACAACCGATTTGCTATCTCGACACCGGTCGAAAAGCAAACAGTCGCCAAAACGTTAGCACAAAAGGCAGTTGCTGCCGGTATTCCGGGCATCCAAGTCGACGGCATGGATGCGCTTGCGGTTTATGCAGCGGTGAAGGCAGCTCGCGAGCGTGCCATTAACGGTGAAGGGCCGACGCTCATCGAAACGCTTTGCTTCCGTTACGGTCCGCACACGATGTCCGGTGACGATCCGACTCGCTATCGTTCGAAAGAGCTTGAAAACGAATGGGCGAAAAAAGATCCGCTTGTGCGTTTCCGCAAGTTCTTAGAAGCGAAAGGTTTATGGAGCGAGGAAGAAGAAAACCGCGTCATCGAGCAAGCGAAAGAGGACATCAAAGAGGCGATTAAAAAAGCCGATGAAACGCCGAAACAAAAAGTAACCGACTTAATCAGCATCATGTACGAAGAGTTGCCGGCGAACTTAAAGGAACAGTATGAAATTTACAAAGAGAAGGAGTCGAAGTAAGCCATGGCGCAAATGACAATGGTTCAAGCGATCACCGATGCGCTGCGCATCGAGTTAAAAAATGATCCGAACGTGCTGATTTTTGGGGAAGACGTTGGGGTCAACGGCGGCGTATTCCGGGCGACCGAAGGGCTGCAAGCTGAGTTCGGCGAGGAGCGCGTATTTGACACGCCGCTGGCCGAATCAGGAATCGGCGGCTTGGCAGTCGGCTTGGCGCTGCAAGGGTTTCGTCCGGTGCCGGAAATTCAGTTTTTTGGCTTCGTTTATGAAGTAATGGATTCGATTTCCGGACAAATGGCGCGCATTCGCTATCGTACGGGCGGCCGTTACCATATGCCGATTACGGTTCGCTCACCGTTTGGCGGTGGCGTTCATACACCGGAATTGCACTCGGACAGCTTAGAAGGGCTTGTCGCCCAACAGCCAGGTTTAAAAGTGGTCATTCCGTCGACGCCGTATGATGCGAAAGGGTTGCTCATTTCGGCGATCCGCGACAACGACCCGGTCATTTTCCTTGAACATTTGAAACTGTATCGTTCGTTCCGCCAAGAAGTACCAGAAGGGGAGTACACGATTCCGATCGGCAAAGCGGACATTAAGCGTGAAGGAAAAGACATCACCATCATCGCTTACGGCGCCATGGTGCATGAATCGTTAAAAGCGGCGGCAGAATTAGAGAAGGAAGGCATCTCTGCTGAAGTCGTCGACTTGCGCACCGTGCAGCCGCTCGACATCGAAACGATCATTGGTTCGGTGGAAAAAACAGGCCGCGCCATTGTCGTTCAAGAGGCACAGCGGCAGGCTGGCATCGCTGCCAATGTCGTTGCCGAAATTAACGAACGGGCCATCTTAAGCCTTGAGGCGCCGGTGCTCCGCGTTGCCGCGCCGGATACGGTCTATCCGTTCGCCCAAGCGGAATCGGTTTGGCTGCCGAACTTTAAAGATGTGATTGAAACGGCGAAAAAAGTAATGAACTTCTGATAATGGACAAGTCCCGGGGGAGCAGATCGCATTCCCCCGCCTATTTTCGGCAATCGATAGGAGGTCGACATACAGTGGCATTTGAATTTAAGCTGCCGGACATTGGCGAAGGCATTCATGAAGGCGAGATCGTGAAATGGTTTGTGAAACCAGGCGATGAAGTGAACGAAGATGATGTGTTGTGTGAAGTACAAAACGACAAGGCAGTCGTAGAAATCCCGTCGCCGGTCAAAGGAAAAGTGCTTGAGATTCTTGTCCCGGAAGGAACCGTTGCGACGGTCGGACAAACGCTTATCACGCTCGACGCACCGGGATATGAAAACATGACGTTTAAAGGACAAGAGCACGAAGAAGAGGCGAAAAAAGAGGAAAAAACGGAAACGGTGTCGAAAGAAGAAAGCGTTGGGGCCACCGCCCCGGCAGCCGCAGCAGAGGCTGCAGCGGAAGCCGATCCAAATCGTCGCGTCATCGCGATGCCGTCTGTGCGCAAATATGCGCGTGAAAAAGGTGTGGACATTCGTCTCGTCCAAGGAACGGGGAAAAATGGCCGCATCTTGAAAGAAGATATCGATGCTTTCCTTGCTGGCGGTGCGAAAGCTGCAGCCCAACCGGCGCCGGCAGCAGAAGCTGAAGAAAAAGCAGCGCCGCAGGCAGCGGCGACACCGGTTGTGCCAGAAGGCGAATTCCCGGAAACGCGCGAGAAAATGAGCGGCATTCGCCGAGCGATCGCCAAAGCGATGGTGAATTCGAAACATACAGCTCCGCACGTGACGCTCATGGACGAAGTCGACGTGACGAAACTAGTTGCCCACCGGAAAAAGTTCAAAGCGATCGCAGCAGAAAAAGGTATCAAGCTGACGTTCTTGCCGTATGTCGTCAAAGCGCTCGTTTCGGCGTTGCGTGAATATCCGACGCTGAATACGTCAATCGATGATCAAACAGAAGAAATCATCCATAAGCACTATTACAACATCGGCATCGCTGCTGACACAGATCGTGGTTTGCTCGTGCCGGTCATTAAGCATGCCGACCGGAAGCCGATTTTCGCGTTGGCGCAAGAAATTAACGAGCTCGCCGTAAAAGCTCGCGACGGCAAGCTAGCGCCAAATGAAATGAAAGGTGCATCGTGCACGATTACAAACATCGGTTCGGCTGGTGGGCAATGGTTCACTCCGGTCATCAATCATCCGGAAGTAGCGATTCTTGGCATCGGTCGCATCGCGGAAAAACCGATTGTCCGCGACGGCGAAATCGTCGCCGCTCCAGTCTTAGCGCTCTCGTTGAGCTTCGATCATCGAATGATCGATGGAGCAACGGCACAAAAAGCACTCAACCATGTGAAACGGCTGTTAAGTGACCCAGAACTATTATTAATGGAGGCGTAAAACGATGGTAGTTGGCGATTTTGCAATTGAAACGGAAACGCTCGTCGTCGGCGCCGGCCCTGGCGGCTATGTAGCCGCCATCCGCGCTGCACAGCTCGGCCAAAAAGTGACGATTGTCGAAAAAGCAAATTTAGGCGGTGTCTGCTTAAACGTTGGTTGTATTCCGTCGAAAGCGCTCATCTCAGCCGGTCATCGCTATGAGCAGGCGAAACATTCCGAAGAGATGGGGATTAAGGCGGAAAACGTCACTGTTGATTTCTCGAAAGTACAGGAATGGAAGGCAAGCGTCGTCAAAAAGTTGACGGGCGGTGTTGAAGGGCTCTTAAAAGGAAACAAAGTGGAGATCGTCAAAGGGGAAGCCTATTTCGTCGATGCGAATACGGTGCGTGTCGTCAACGGCGACAGTGCGCAGACGTACACGTTTAAAAACGCCATTATCGCTACTGGCTCTCGCCCGATTGAACTGCCGAACTTCAAGTTTTCGAACCGTATTCTTGATTCGACCGGCGCGCTCAACCTCGGGGAAATCCCGAAATCGCTCGTTGTCATCGGCGGCGGCTACATCGGCATCGAACTTGGTACAGCGTACGCCAACTTCGGAGCGAAAGTGACGATTTTAGAAGGAGCCGGCGAAATTTTGTCCGGTTTTGAAAAACAAATGGCGGCCATCATTAAACGTCGCTTAAAGAAAAAAGGCGTCGACATTGTGACGAATGCGTTGGCGAAAGGAGCCGAAGAGCGTGAAGATGGTGTCACCGTCACGTATGAAGCCAATGGCGAAACGAAAACCGTTGACGCTGACTACGTGCTTGTGACGGTCGGTCGTCGGCCGAACACCGATGAACTCGGCCTTGAACAAGTCGGTATTAAAATGACGGACCGCGGCTTGATTGAAGTGGATCAACAATGCCGCACAAGCGTCCCGAACATTTTTGCCATCGGTGACATCGTCCCAGGGCCAGCGCTTGCCCATAAGGCGTCGTATGAAGGGAAAGTGGCGGCCGAAGCCATCGCTGGTCATCCATCAGTCGTTGATTATGTCGCCATTCCAGCGGTTGTCTTCTCTGATCCGGAATGCGCTTCGGTTGGCTATTTTGAGCAACAGGCGAAAGACGAAGGCATTGATGTCATCACAGCGAAGTTCCCATTTGCTGCTAACGGCCGCGCCTTAGCGTTGAACGACACAGATGGCTTCCTGAAGCTGGTCGTTCGCAAAGAAGACGGTGTTGTCATCGGGGCGCAAATCATCGGCCCGAACGCATCCGATATGATCGCCGAGCTAGGATTGGCCATTGAAGCCGGCATGACGGCAGAAGATATCGCCTTGACGATCCATGCTCACCCAACGCTTGGCGAAATCGCGATGGAAGGAGCCGAAGTAGCGCTCGGCACACCAATTCATATCATTACGAAGTAACGACATCGCGACCGGATTGAAGTGTTGACTTCATCCGGTCGCTTTTTATTGGGCCAGCTGTTTCAGGGCAAAGGCTGGCAGGAGAGAAGCCGTTTTTGCTTGTTCATATGCCAACCAAAGCGGATCGATCGGACACGACGATCCTCTATACCGATTTCTTGTCCAAATTCTCATACTATTTTCCGCTGTTGTTTCATATCGTTATGGTAAAGAAAAGCGGGAGATGGGTTTGAAATGAAAGCGTATGTGGCTTTTTTATTGCAGATGATGATTTGGAGCAGTTTCTCATTAATCGAGTGGTTGTCAGGGCGAGATCGGCCGTTTTTTCGCGGACTGATGTTGTGCGTCTTTATGTACATAGCGTTTTTGCTGGCGCGTCAACTCGGCTTAGCGACGCGTAAAGCGGCGCTGACGACGATCGTGACGGCGGCTGTTTATTTTACCGGCCAGCATTTCATTTGGCAAGCCGTCCATTGACTTCCCCTGCTCATCTGTCATTGGAGTCGCCGATTTCCGGTGTTTTCCCTTCACGAAGCAAGTTTGGTCGTCGCTGCCCCGGCTTCTGGGCAATAAAAAACAGCGGTGGAACGCCCGCTGTTTACGCACCATTAAATGTCATCGTCCGGCCGCTAAACAAATGCAGTTCGCCGCCAAGCGTTTTCGCTATCCATTTGCTGAATTCGTTCGCTTTTCCTTTATCTCCGTGTGTCGCCCCAGGCGGCAGCGCCACATCAATGAACGTTTCTTCTCCGTCTGTTCGCACAGAAATGGCCATTCCTTTATACAAACGGTTATCCCCTTGTAAGTATAGAACTGAGTCATGTTCGTGCACCGTATACGGGAAAGCGGCCTGTTCGTACGCCCAGCCAAGCTGTTCTCCCGTTTTGCCTAGCGCCGTCCGATAGCGTTCGAGCAGCTGTTTCACTTCCTCGGTTGTAACCGCTTTCCCCGCCGGCAGCTTTAAGTATGCGTTCAATTCTACTCTCCCCTTTCGCCATCCTTTTGTCTCTTTACGTTCATTGTACCATGTTTTTCCGGTTGTTGGCGAAAAAGTTTGTTGATGCAAAAGGCTATTATTATTTTAAATGTGACATACAAATTAAGGCTTGACATTCGAAATGTGATATATTATTATAAAGTCAACAACGAATTTATCATCATAAAGGGGTTTTGGGGATGGGCACGATCGTATGTCAAGCATGTGAAGCGACAATTGCGTATTTTGAAGACGAAAAAGTGACAACGCTTTACGGAAAATGTGATTGTTGCGATCATGACGACGAAGTAGAGGAACGGGAGTAGAACGGTCAAACAAACGGGGGAAGGAATGGATAGGCGCACATGTGAAAGGGGCACATGTGCGCCATTTATTTTGCACAAAAAAAGCACAAGCTAGTAGTTACCTAGCTTGTGCGGTCAGCGAATCGGTTTATATTCTTTAATCACACGCAACGATTGCAGTGTATCATCTTCTGGACCTTGGACAGGGAGGCCAGCGGCCAAATTCGTTTCGATATACTTCAAGTTTTCCTCAGTAATGATCTCGCCAGGGATAAAGATCGGGATGCCCGGCGGGTACACCATCACAAACTCAGCGATAATTCGGCCTACCGACTCGTGAAACGGCACAACTTCCGTTTCGGCGTAAAACGCATCACGCGGCGTCAAGGCAAGCGCCGGGATATCTGGAAGCAGCACTTTCGGTTTTATTCCTTCTTCAGCTTGGTGGCTGAATTGCTCTGATAAGCGGCGGAGCGCCTCGACGAGCAGGCTGGCTTCGCGCTCGCTATCACCCGGGGTGATGATGCACAAAATGTTATATAAATCGGAAAGCTCCACTTCGATGTTGTACGTTTCTCGGAGCCATTGCTCGACGTCATGACCAGTCAATCCGAGCTCTTTGACGGAAATGATCAGCTTCGTTGGATCGTAGTCGTATGTCGCTTCTGTCCCTAAAATTTCTTTGCCAACACAATATAAATACGGAATCTGATTGATTTGCTCCCGCGTCCAGTCGGCAAGGCGGATCGCTTGGTCAATGAGTTCCCGACCTTTCGTCGCCAACTGTTTGCGGGCAACATCGAGTGATGCGAGCAGCAAATACGATGTCGACGTCGTTGTGAGCATGCTCAAAACAGCTTGCACATGTTTGGCGGAAACGAGCCCTTCGCGCACGTTCAAGATCGAGCTTTGGGTTAGTGATCCACCGAGTTTATGAACGCTGGTCGCCGCCATATCAGCACCGGCTTGCATCGCCGAGAGCGGCAAATCTTCGTGGAAGTGGATGTGCACCCCGTGCGCTTCGTCGACGAGCACTGGGACGTTGTATGAATGAGCAATCTCCACGATTTTTTTCAAATCGCCGGCAATCCCAAAGTATGTCGGGTTGATGACAAGCACCCCTTTGGCATCCGGGTGCTGTTCAAGCGCTTTTTCGACCGCTTGGGGAGTGATACCGTGAGAAATGCCAAGCTCCTTATCGATTTCCGGGTGGATGAAAATCGGTGTGGCCCCGGAAAACACGATCGCCGACATGACGGATTTATGGACATTGCGCGGCACAATAATTTTATCGCCCGGTCCAGCGACCGACATAATCATCGTCATAATCGCGCCACTTGTCCCCTGCACTGAGAAAAATGTATAATCGGCGCCGAACGCTTCAGCAGCGAGCTCTTGCGCCCGCTTAATCATCCCTTTCGGATGGTGCAAGTCATCGAGCGGGCTGATGTTGATTAAATCGATCGCCAAGGCGTTTTCTCCGATGAAGGCGCGAAATTCCGGATCCATACCTGCTCCCTTTTTATGACCGGGAATGTGAAATTGGATTGGATCTTTTTTTACGTGTTCCAACAGCCCGGTAAACAATGGTGTCTCGAGTTGCGACAATGGTTTTTCACACCTCTTTACCTTAAAATAAAACAAGTGCATTATAGCATTTATTTTTTCGTTTGCAAAGAAGAAATGAATGCTATGTGAAAAAGGAAAACAGCGGTGAAAACAAGAAATAAAAGAAGGACAAAACCAAAAGGAGGCATAAGGGGATGGAATGGAAAACGAGAGTGACGGAATTGCTCGGCATTACATACCCGATCATTCAAGGAGGACTTGCCTATTTAGCGTACGCCGATTTAGCCGCTGCTGTCTCGAATGCGGGCGGCCTCGGGCAAATTACAGCGATGTCGCTAGAAAGCCCGGAGCGGTTGCGCGAGGAAATTCGCAAAGTGAAGGAAAAAACCGATCGGCCGTTTGGCGTCAATTTTGCCATCGGTCAGCACGGCCGCGCGTTTTCTCATATGCTTGAAGCCGCGCTTGACGAGGGAGTACCGGTTGTCTCGGTCACCGGCGGCAATCCGGCACCGTTTTTTGAGCAACTGAAGGGAACGGACGTAAAAACATTAGTGCTTGTCGCAGCAGTCCGCCAAGCGGTCAAAGCGGAAGAATTGGGTGCCGATGCGGTAATGGTCGTCGGCCAAGAAGGAGGCGGGCATCTCGGCAAATATGACACCGGCACGTTCGTCCTCATTCCGAAAGTCGTCGAATCGGTATCGATTCCGGTTATCGCCTCTGGCGGCATCGCCGATGGGCGCGGGTTGATGGCGGCGCTGGCTCTTGGGGCAGAAGGCATTGAAATGGGGACGCGGTTTATTGCGACGAAAGAATGTGTCCATGCCCATCCGGTGTATAAAGAAATGATCGTTAACGCCACAGAGCATGACACGGTCGTCATTAAACGGTCGCTTGGGGCGCCGGGGCGGGCGATCGCCAATCAATGGACGGGGAAAATATTGGAAATTGAGCGCCAAGGCGGCACGTACGAAGATTTGAAAGAATATATTAGCGGAGAGGCAAATCGCCGCTTCATTTATGAAGGAAAGGTGGAGGAAGGGTTCGCTTGGGCTGGACAGGCGATCGGGCTCATTCGCGACATTCCGTCCGTTGCTGAGCTGTTTGCCCGCATGATTGGTGAGGCGGAACAAATTCGGCGCCGCTGGGCAAACTAATGGAGGAGGTGAAACAATGGGCTATTCGTACCCATTTTCCTACGATTGGTCAACACAGGAAATCATTGATGTCATTAAGTTTTTTACGGCTATTGAAACGGTGTATGAACGGGGGATGAAGCGCGAAGAGCTAATGGACGTCTACCGCCGGTTCAAAGAGATCGTCCCATCCAAAAGCGAAGAAAACCGGCTGTATGCCGAGTTTGAAAAAGCGAGCGGCTATTCGTCGTATGCGGTCATGAAGCAAGCGAAAGAGGCGAAAAACGGTGACTGGATTCGCATTGAACGAAGCGGACGAAGCACGGTAGGTAAACGCACAAATTAGTTGCATACACCCCTTTTTCCACATAATATAATATAAAACAAAATGAAGCAGCACATTCCGTGAAGAGCGCCGGAAGTTTAGCGGATGATAGGGAAAGGGGTGCGGACGGAGATGAAAAAGACCGCCAATTCGCGGAAACGACCAGACGGAGACAAACGCATGGCGGTGTTGCGACTCGAGCTCGATTACGAATTAGCGACGCTGTATGAAGCCATGATGGAAAATGACGAAGAAAAGAAAAAAGAGTGCAAACGGCGGCTTGAAAAGCTGCGCCAAGAACTGATGCGCCTTCAAGTATGATCATTTTTAAGGCGAACCATCTTTGCGGTTCGTTTTTTTCTTGAACGGTGTCCCCCCCTTTCCGGTTGCTGCATACATAACGAAAGCAGGAGGAATTGACATGGCAGGAAAATGGGAAGAGATCGACCAATATGCCCGGCAATGGATTGAAGAAGCTGGACGGCGCATTCGCGCCTCGTTTGCTGAACAGCTGACCGTAGAAACGAAAGAAAATCGCAACGACTTAGTAACGAATGTTGACCGTGGCATTGAGCAGTTTTTTGCCGAGCACATCCGCCGTCAGTTTCCCGGCCACCATATATTAGGCGAAGAAGGGTTCGGCGATGAACTCGCCGTATTGGACGGCATTATATGGATTATTGACCCGATTGACGGAACGATGAACTTTATCCACCAGCAGCGCCATTTCGCTGTGTCGGTCGGTATTTTTGAAGACGGGGTCGGCCGGCTTGGCTATGTGTATGACGTTGTCTTTGACGAGCTGTACTCCGCTCAAAAAGGGCGGGGGGTGTTTTTCAACGGCAAGCCGCTTGACCGCCTGCAGCCGGTGCCGATTGCGGAATCAATTATTGCTGTCAATGCAACGTGGCTGATGGAAAACCGCCGCATCGATCACCGCCCGCTCGTCCGGTTGGCCAAAGAAGCGCGCGGTACGCGCTCGTATGGGTCAGCGGCGCTCGAGTTGGCGTATGTCGCCGCCGGCCGCTTGGATGCGTATATTTCACCGCGCCTGTCGCCGTGGGATTTCGCCGGTGGGATGATTTTAATCGAGGAAGCGGGCGGAATCGTGACAAACTTAGATGGCAAGCCGCTCAATCTGCTCAGCCGCAATTCGGTACTCGCTGCCAAACCAGGAGTGTACGAGGAAATTTTGCAGCGCTATTTGCGGCAATGACAGTGCGGGGTGTCGCCGCAAAAAAGGACAAGCTCTTAGAGCTTGTCCTTTTTATTCATGCGTCCGTTTTTTGTGAGCAAATCCGGCGCCCATAATGACGATGAGAATGAGTGCTGAAGCAGCGATACCGATTATGTTTTGTTCGGCGATAAAAACGCCGATCGCCATGATGGCGGCAACCGCGAGAATCGCAAACAACAGCGGCACAGCCTTGATGCGTTTCATCCGCTTGACTCCTTTCTGGCAAAATGGGGCATCTTTTTTAAGTTTACCGGAAAATATGCTGATTTTCTATGGTTGTGATATAATAGACAAGCAGTTTGCCTAATGGGAGTGAACGACATTGACGAATAAACGATTGGATCTGCGTAATATTGCGATTATCGCCCACGTCGACCACGGAAAAACAACGCTCGTTGACCAGCTGCTTCGGCAGTCAGGAACGTTTCGCGAAAACGAACAAGTCGAGGAGCGGGCGCTTGACCGCAATGATTTGGAGCGGGAGCGCGGCATTACGATTTTGGCGAAAAACACAGCGGTGTTATATAAAGGAACGCGCATTAACATTTTAGATACGCCGGGGCACGCCGATTTCGGCGGGGAGGTTGAGCGGATTATGCGCCTTGTCGATGGCGTTTTGCTCGTCGTCGACGCATACGAAGGCTGCATGCCGCAAACGCGGTTCGTGCTGAAAAAAGCGCTTGAGCAGCGGCTCGTGCCGATCATCGTCGTCAACAAAATCGACCGCGAGTTCGCCCGTCCAGCGGAAGTTGTCGATGAAGTGATCGATTTGTTTATCGAGCTTGGCGCTTCTGAGGAGCAGCTCGAGTTTCCGGTTGTGTATACATCGGCATTGCACGGAACATCAAGCCTTGATCCGGAACGGCAAGATGGCGACATGACCGCCTTGTTTGAAACGATTATCAACCATATTCCGGCGCCGGCTGACAATCGCGATGAGCCGTTGCAATTCCAAGTGGCGCTGCTCGATTACAATGAATACGTCGGACGTATCGGCATCGGCCGCATTTTTCGCGGCACGATGAGAACTGGCCAGCAAGTCGCCTTGTTAAAGAGAGATGGCGCAGTGAAACTATTCCGTGTCACGAAGCTGTTTGGCTTTATCGGCTTAAAGCGGATTGAGATTGATGAGGCGCACGCCGGCGATATCGTCGCTGTCGCTGGAATGGAAGACATTAATGTCGGCGAGACGGTGTGCCCGCCTGACCACCAAGAGCCGCTACCGCCACTTCACATTGATGAACCGACGCTGAAAATGACGTTTCTCGTCAACAACAGCCCGTTTGCCGGTCGTGAAGGCAAGTATGTCACCGCCCGTAAGTTGGAAGAACGGCTGCGCACCCAGCTCGAGACCGATGTCAGCTTGCGTGTCGAGCCGACCGAGTCGCCGGATGCGTGGGTCGTTTCTGGTCGCGGCGAGCTCCATTTAGCCATCTTAATCGAAAATATGCGCCGCGAAGGATACGAATTGCAAGTATCGAAGCCGGAGGTCATTGTAAAGGAGATCGATGGCGCTCTATGTGAGCCGATTGAGCGGGTTGTTATCGATGTTCCTGAAGAATATACCGGTGCCATTATGGAATCGCTTGGCAGCCGCAAAGGCGAGCTGGCTGATATGGTGCATGGCGGCAACGGGCAAGTTCGCCTCGTCTTTCATGTGCCGTCGCGCGGCTTGATCGGCTACCGGAGCGAGTTTATGTCGCTGACGCGTGGATACGGCATTTTAAATCACTCGTTTGACCATTATGCCCCAGTGCAGCCAGGTATGATCGGCGGACGTCGTCAAGGGGTGCTCGTCTCGATGGAAACCGGTAAGGCGACGGCTTACAGCATCATGCAGCTTGAAGACCGCGGCACAATTTTTGTGGAACCGGGTACGGAAGTGTACGAAGGGATGATTGTCGGCGAACATAACCGTGAAAACGATCTGGTCGTCAACATTTGCCGCGAAAAACATGTGACAAACATGCGCTCGTCGACGAAAGAGCAGACGGTAACGATGAAAAAGCCGCGCCTTTTGACGCTCGAAGAAGCGCTTGAGTATTTGAATGACGATGAATATTGCGAAGTGACGCCGACATCGATCCGCTTGCGCAAAAAAATCTTAAACAAAAGTGAGCGTGAAAAGGCGGAGAAGAAAAAGAAAGCCGCTCAACAGGCAAAATAGCAGGCAGCGGCATTCCCTAGGCGGACAGGCGGATGTATGCTGGCTGTATTGCTTGATGATTGAGAAGTCCGGAATGGTCTAGGTTTTTGCAGGACATTCAGGTGAATGGGGGGGGAATCGTGTGAATGTGCTCGAACGGCTGACGTTTTTCGCTTCACTCTATGATGTACACGAAGATCCCGAGCGCGGCATGTGGCTGCTTTATGCCACCGTGTTGTTGCTTTCGGCGCTTGTGTATCGGCTTGGCTTTGCCCGCCGGCTGCCATTGTTAAAAAGCGTCATCATTTATACATTGCTTGCGCTCGGCTGCACCATTTTAACGTTTTTTGCTGTTTTTTTGCCGATAGCAGAAGGATTGACGGTTGCCGCTCTCGTATTGATCATTTACAAAATTCGCCTCAAGGAGGCGAAACAAGAGGAACAGCCATAAATGAAAAGGCGGTGGCGTGATGAAATCGGTTCAAGAGGCTCTTTACAATTGGCTGACGATTCATCTTGTCGCTAATGCCCGCCCGCACGATGCAGCGGCACGCGACACGGCGTCGTTTTTTCTCTCCATCTTGGAAAGCGATTTTGGTGTGACAGCGGTGAACGCCGTGAAAGATGAAGCGAACGGTCAATACGTTGTCGAATATGTGCGTGGCGGAGAAAAACATTCGTCCTATTTCCCTGCGGAGTTGGCTGAAGCGATATGGCGACAAATCGAAGCCGAACCAGAAAAGTACGGTTCCTAGCAATGAAAACGGCACTAAAAAGCGGTTGCTTTTCAGTGCCGTTTTTTTGCGGTTACCAGTTATCTTCAGCACAGACGCCGCGGTAGAAGCGGAATTTTCCGGTCGCCAGTCGCTGCTTTGTTTTTTCGGCAATGCGGTCATGGCATTGGCGGCACATGTACGTATGGATCGGGCGGTTGCGCAGCCGTTTGGCGAGCAACGATTCGTCATCAATGGTATCGATTTGTTCGCAAAGCACGCATTTAACTTTCATTGTTCACCTCACTGAATCTCCCGATGGCGAAAATCGCGAGGGGGTGCGTATAACAGGGGTTCTTCATACACGTACGTGCACAACTCACCCTTGTTCGGCAAGACGTTCATAGGTAAACACCCTGACGGCGCTTAACGCCCTGTACGCCCGATTCAAGATATGGAATGTTTTCTCTATGCAGGAATAGTATATCATCGTTCACCACAGCAAAGCAATCGGTTCATCCTATATCAAAAGACAAGGTTATATGGAATGGAACCGATTGTCATTTGTAAAAGGGAAGCTGCGGGCTGTCCTCCTATTTACTTGCAGCATGGTCGCACCGGAATCATTTAGCGATTTAAATGTTCGTTCGACTGTTTATCTTGACGCTCATTCAGTTGCCGTTCTTCCTGCTCGTTCAGCTGCCCGTCGTTTTCTTCCGTCGGCTCAGGCGTCGTTTCAAATAAGTCGCTTGGTACTTCCGGCATCACCCGTCCGACGATGTCAGCAATTTCATTCATAAACGCCTGCACCGGTCGTCCATCATCGATTTGTTTGCCGATGTTGCGCACGCGGGTGTAAAGGTCCGGGTCAGCGACAATAATAGCGTTGGCGCCGTATGGATCTTTTTGCAGCGCTTCGGCGACGGAATATTTAATCGTGCCGACGCGCGAGGCGTCGACGTTAGCACCGACGTCAATGCCGACGAGGGCATATTTGCCGACGACAATCGCTGCCGCGTCATGAACGTTTGGGACGCGGTTGGCGATCTCTGCTAGTCGGCGGGCGATTTCCTGTCCGGATTTGTTTTCTACCTTTTCATCAACCGTATTTTTTACGCGTACGAGCGAACGGTCGGACTCCTTTGCCTCATTATCATTTCCGATGGCACATGCGCTTAAAAGAAGAACGCATAGAACAGCCAGCCAGTAGTTTTTCTTCATCATCTGCCCACCTCGCCTTTTTTTACTTTATTTTGCAAATATCCTTCTATCTTTATACATTTTTTCATATGCTATACTACAGCCATTCCCATCCGGTGCAGAAGGCGAAAAACGGATATAGGGGGAAGCGGAATTTGGGAAAGAAAATCTATGTGCTCGATACGAACGTGCTCTTGCAAGATCCGTATTCCATCTTTTCATTTGAGGATAACGAGGTCGTCATCCCGGCTGTTGTGCTTGAGGAAGTGGATTCGAAAAAGCGCTATATGGATGAAATCGGAAGAAACGCTCGCCAAGTGTCGAAGTTGATCGACCGCCTTCGTGAAAACGGCAAGCTGCACGAGAAAATTCCGCTAGAAAACGGAGGGGTGCTGCGCATTGAATTGAACCACCGCTCCTTTCAGCAACTTCAAGAAATTTTTGTTGAAAAAACGAATGATAACCGCATTTTGGCAGTCGCAAAAAATTTATCGCTCGAGGAACAGGCGAAAGAAAATGGACGCTCTGTCATTTTAGTGAGCAAAGATGCCCTCGTGCGCGTCAAAGCCGATGCGATTGGGCTGCAGGCTGAGGACTTTTTAAGCGACCGTGTCGTTGACGTCGACCACATTTACACCGGGTTTTTGGAGCTGTACATAGGAAACGACCACTTGCAGCGGTTTTACGAGAAGGGAGAGCTTGTGCTGGCCGATATTGCAGACCACCCGTTTTACCCGAATCAGTTCATCATTATGAAAGATGCGTTTGGCAGTTCGACCTCGGCGATTGGGATCGTCGACCAAAACGGAAAAAAGGTAAAAAAGCTCGTCTTCCATCAAGAGCATATATGGGGCATTCGCCCGCGCAATGTGCAGCAAACGATGGCGTTTGAGCTGCTCATGCGCGACGACATTCCACTTGTGACGTTAATCGGTAAAGCCGGTACTGGCAAAACGTTGTTGGCGCTTGCTGCCGGCCTGATGCAAACCGAGGACTTGCGCACGTACAAAAAACTGCTTGTTGCTCGACCAATTGTGCCGATGGGGAAAGATCTCGGCTTTTTGCCGGGGGAAAAAGAAGAAAAGCTGCGTCCATGGATGCAGCCGATTTTTGATAACCTTGAATATTTGTTTAACACGAAAAAAACAGGGGAGCTGGACGCTATTTTAGCCGGTATGAGCTCGATCGAAGTTGAGGCGCTTACCTACATTCGCGGTCGCAGTTTGCCGGAGCAGTTTATCATTATCGATGAGGCACAAAATTTAACGAAGCATGAAGTGAAGACGATTTTAACACGCGTCGGTGAAAAAAGTAAAATTATTCTGATGGGTGATCCGGAGCAAATTGATCATCCGTATTTGGACGAGTATAACAACGGCTTGACGTATGTGGTCGAAAAGTTTAAAGATCAAAAAATCGCCGGCCATATCCGACTCATCAAGGGGGAGCGTTCGGCGCTTGCCCAGCTCGCCGCCGACTTGCTTTAAACCCGCTTCCTGACACGAATGGCTGCCCAAAGTGCGGCTAACAGCTCCCCCAAATGAGGCAAAAACCGGGCGGTCCCTTCATAGGGCGCCCGGTTAGCGGACAATCAACTCACGCACATTCGTAATCGGCATTTCACGGTTTGAGCCGTCGCCAAAATAAATGTGAACGGGTCCGTCATCGCGCAGCGGTTTTCCATTTTTCGAAAAAGCGAAAATCAAGTCGTATGCTTTCTCGAGCGGGATCGCAATCTCCTCATTTTGTGCCACGATAACAAGTTCAGAAGCATCTTCATGCGGTTCGGCATTTCGCAAAAACGGGGCAAACGGCATGCCGAACGAACCGGTGATGATTTTTTCCTTCAAAAAGCGCTGCTCTGTTTTCAACGTCGGTGGAAAAACGGCACCCTCTTGAATTTCCCGGTCCCAAAAAGCCGACCATTTTTTGATTTCCTCTTCCTCTTGGTCCTTTTCTGTTACTTCCGGTTTCGGTTGCGAAAAATACGTGTCCAAATCGATTTTTCGGTCGTCGAAAATCCAGACGCCGGGATCAAGCGTGATCGTAAATTTTACTTTTCCAGTCAGCATAATAATATCGCTCATCAAAGCATCCTCTCCTCTGCATTTTCCCGCTGTTTTTAGTATAATAATAAATAAAAGGTTTGTCATGTTCCAAGCTGTTCGACTGTCAACGGTTTCAACTTGCAAAATGGCTTGTTTCACGTTAACATTTAAAGAAGGATAGGGGAGAGAACGGAGGGATCGATGTGACGGACGAATCGATGAGCTATCAGGAAAAGGCGTACGCGCTTTTACAGGCGGATGCAGAAAAAATTATTCAGCTCATCCGCGTGCAAATGGATCATTTGACGATGCCACAATGTCCGCTATATGAGGAAGTGTTGGATACGCAAATGTTCGGCTTGTCGCGGGAAATTGATTTTGCGGTGCGCCTCGGCCTTATCGAGGCAAAAGAAGGGAAGGCGCTCCTTGACCGGCTCGAGCGTGAGCTCTCCGCGTTGCATGAGGCAGTAACGAAAAAGCGCGTGCGATAACAATACATGGCAACTCAAACGATTGGTCTGCCGTCGTTTGAGTTTTTCTGTTTTTCGGCAGGAAAACGGTGTGCCGCTGCGAATGATTTTATGTACATAACTGTGTAAATGGGGAAGAGGGAAGATGGAACGACAATTGTGGAAGAAAGTATTGAAATGTTACGATTATCCGCTTGTGATTGCGATCATTATGCTATCGTTGTTCGGATTGATTATGGTGTACAGTTCAAGCATGGTTACCGCTGTCATCCGCTTTGAAGTACCGAGCGACTATTTTTACGAACGGCAAAAGCGATGGCTCATCGGCGCGTTGATCGCCTTCGCTGTCATGGCTATGATCCCGTATAAAGTGTGGCGGAAAGAACGATGGGTGAAACTAGTGTTTTTTACTTCCCCGTTGATGCTGATTGCAGTTGCTTTTCTCGGCCATACGGCCAACAACGCCACGAGCTGGTTTCGTGTCGGGGCGCTCTCGGTCCAACCGGCGGAGCTGGCGAAGCTCGGATTGATTTGGTACTTGGCCGCAGCGTTTGCCAACAAGCAGAAACGGTTGGCTGAGCCGGTGAAAAGCAATTTGTTCCCGATTTATTACACGCTGTTTATTTGTTTTTTAATCGCCATTCAGCCGGATTTTGGCACGGCAGCGATCGTGTTTTTCATCGCGATGTGCATCATCGTATCATCTGGGCTGCGCCTCATTTTGCTCCTAAAGCAACTGCTCTTTTTTACCCTCATTGGGGCGATGCTATCGCCGTTTTGGCTTCCAGTTGTGGGTGGAAAGATTTTTTCGGATGAACGAATGTCACGCCTTTATAGCTATTTGGATCCGTTTAAATACGCGAGCAGCGACGGCTACCAGCTTGTCAATTCGTACTTAGCGATCGGGCTTGGCGGATTGAAAGGGCTCGGGCTCGGAAAAGGTGTGCAAAAATACGGCTATTTACCGGAATCGCACACGGATTTTATTATGGCGGTCATTGCCGAAGAACTCGGGCTGTTTGGCGTGATGTTCACGCTTGGGTTGCTTTCGTTTATCGTGCTGCGCGGGTTTTGGGTCGCTCGTCGTACCAACGATGCGTTCGGCAGTTTGCTCGCCATCGGCATTTCTGTCATGATCGGCTTTCAAACGTTTATTAATGTCGGTGGAGTCACAGGAATCATTCCGATCACCGGTGTGCCGCTGCCGCTTGTCAGCTACGGGGGAACATCGCTCGTCCTCATGATGGCCTCACTTGGCTTGCTTGTCAATATTTCGATGTTTACGAAATATGAACAACGGTATAAAAAAAGTAAAAAAATGACTGTCGACAGACAGAAAAGAGGTCTGACTTTTTAGAAAGTGTATTTACAAAATAGAAAAAGTTTTATAGTTTAAATTAGAAAGGAGGAAAGACGATGAAGACAAGACGAATTCGCAAAGTGCTCGTAGCTAACCGCGGGGAGATCGCCATCCGCGTTTTCCGCGCCTGCACGGAGCTTGGCATCCGCACCGTGGCCATTTACTCGAAGGAAGATGTCGGCTCATACCACCGCTATAAAGCGGATGAAGCGTATTTAGTCGGTGAAGGAAAAAAGCCGATTGAGGCGTATTTGGATATTGAAGGCATCATTGAGATTGCCAAGGCCCACGATGTCGATGCGATTCACCCAGGATATGGGTTTTTGTCAGAAAATATTCAATTTGCTAAACGGTGCCGTGAAGAAGGAATTATTTTTATTGGCCCGAATGAGAACCATTTGGACATGTTCGGCGACAAGGTGAAAGCGCGCCATGCGGCGGTGAACGCTGGCATTCCGGTCATTCCGGGCAGCGACGGGCCGGTCGACGGCCTTGAGGACGTTGTCCGCTTCGCCGAAGCGCACGGCTATCCGATCATCATTAAAGCAGCACTTGGCGGCGGTGGGCGCGGCATGCGCATCGTCCGTTCGAAGTCGGAAGTTAAAGAAGCGTTTGAGCGTGCCAAATCGGAAGCAAAAGCGGCGTTTGGCAGCGATGAGGTGTATGTTGAAAAGTTGATCGAAAATCCAAAGCACATTGAAGTGCAAATTTTAGGTGACTATGAAGGAAATATCGTTCACCTTTATGAACGCGACTGCTCGGTGCAGCGCCGCCACCAAAAAGTCGTCGAAGTCGCGCCGAGCGTCTCGCTGTCGGACGAGCTGCGCCAACGTATTTGCGAGGCAGCGGTTCAGCTTATGAGAAGCGTCGGTTATGTCAATGCCGGCACGGTCGAATTTCTCGTTTCGGGTGATGAGTTTTATTTCATCGAAGTCAACCCGCGCATTCAAGTCGAGCATACGATCACCGAGATGATTACTGGAATTGATATCGTCCAGTCGCAAATTTTAATTGCTGATGGCTGTTCGCTTCATAGCCATGAAGTCGGCATTCCGAAGCAGGAAGACATCCGCATTAACGGTTATGCCATTCAGTCGCGGGTGACGACGGAAGACCCGCTCAATAACTTTATGCCAGATACTGGGAAAATCATGGCGTATCGCTCCGGTGGGGGCTTTGGTGTACGTTTGGACGCCGGCAACGGTTTCCAAGGGGCAGTCATTACGCCGTATTACGATTCCTTGCTCGTCAAATTGTCGACATGGGCGTTGACGTTTGAGCAGGCAGCAAGAAAAATGCTGCGCAACTTGCGCGAGTTCCGCATTCGCGGTATTAAAACGAACATTCCGTTCTTGGAAAATGTCGTCCAACATCCGAAGTTTTTATCAGGCGAATACGATACGTCGTTCATCGATACGACGCCGGAACTATTCGTGTTCCCACGCCGGAAAGACCGCGGAACGAAAATGCTCACTTACATCGGCACAGTGACGGTCAATGGATTCCCAGGCATCGGCAAAAAGAAAAAGCCGGTGTTTGACAAGCCGCGCTTGCCAAAATTGAGCGAGGCAGAGCCGATCCCGGCCGGAACGAAGCAAATTTTGGACAAGCATGGCCCCGAGGGGCTTGTCCGCTGGATTCAAGAACAGCCGCGGGTGCTCTTGACCGATACGACGTTCCGGGACGCTCATCAGTCACTGTTGGCGACACGAGTCCGCACGGTCGATTTAGTGCGTGCAGCCGAGCCGACGGCGCGCTTATTGCCGAATTTATTCTCGCTTGAAATGTGGGGCGGGGCGACGTTTGATGTGGCGTATCGCTTTTTAAAAGAGGATCCGTGGGATCGGCTTCTGAAGCTGCGCGAGCGCATCCCGAACGTGTTGTTCCAAATGTTGCTCCGTTCTGCCAACGCCGTAGGCTACAAAAACTATCCGGACAACGTCATCCGCGAGTTCGTCGAAAAATCGGCGCATGCTGGCATCGATGTGTTCCGAATTTTCGACAGTTTAAACTGGGTGAAAGGAATGACGGTGGCGATCGACGCCGTCCGGCAGAGCGGCAAAATCGCTGAAGCGGCGATTTGCTATACGGGTGATATTTTAGATCCGAGCCGGTCGAAATACAATTTGGATTACTATAAGGCCCTTGCGAAAGAGCTTGAACAGGCGGGTGCGCACATTTTGGCCATTAAAGATATGGCGGGGCTCTTGAAGCCGCAGGCGGCGCATGTGCTCATTTCCGCGCTCAAGGAAACAGTCGACATTCCGATTCATTTGCATACGCACGACACGAGCGGTAACGGCATTTATACGTACGCGAAAGCGATTGAAGCCGGCGTTGATATTGTTGATGTCGCCATCAGTTCGATGGCCGGCTTAACGTCTCAGCCGAGCGCCAATACGCTTTACTATGCGCTTGAAGGGACCGAGCGGGCGCCGGAAGTCGACATTTACGGTCTTGAGCAGTTGGCGCGCTATTGGGAAGATGTGCGCAAGTTTTATCAAGAATTTGAAAGCGGCATGAACGCGCCGCATACGGAAGTGTACATGCACGAAATGCCAGGCGGCCAATACAGCAACTTGCAGCAGCAGGCGAAAGCGGTCGGTCTCGGCGATCGGTGGGATGAAGTGAAAGAAATGTACCGCCGCGTCAACGACTTGTTCGGCGATATTGTCAAAGTGACGCCGTCATCGAAAGTCGTCGGCGATATGGCGCTTTACATGGTGCAAAACAACTTGACGGAACAAGACATTTTCGAGCGCGGCGAAACGCTGAACTTCCCTGATTCAGTCGTCGAGCTGTTTGAAGGATATTTAGGCCAGCCGCACGGCGGATTCCCGAAAGAGTTGCAGCGCATTATTTTAAAAGGACGCGAGCCGATCACTGTCCGTCCGGGGGAACTGCTCGAGCCGGTTGATTTTGAGCAAATGAAAAAAGAGCTGTATGACAAGCTTGGCCGCGAAGTGACCGACTTTGATGCCATTGCGTACGCCCTTTATCCGAAAGTGTTTCTTGAATATGCAGAAACGGTGGGAAAATACGGCGATGTGTCTGTACTCGATACACCGACGTTCTTGTATGGCATGCGCCTTGGCGAGGAAATTGAAGTGGAAATCGAGCGCGGAAAAACGTTGATCGTTAAGCTTGTGTCGATCGGCCAGCCGCAGGCGGACGGTACACGCGTCGTCTACTTCGAGCTGAACGGTCAACCGCGTGAAGTTGTCATCCGCGATGAAAGCATTAAAACCGCAGTCGTTGAGCACATTAAAGCGGATCGGACGAACCCGAACCATATTGCGGCGACGATGCCGGGTACGGTCGTTAAAGTGCTTGTCGAAAAAGGGGAAAAAGTCGACAAAGGGGACCATTTAATGGTCACGGAAGCAATGAAAATGGAAACGACCGTGCAAGCACCGTTTGCCGGTGTTGTCAAAGACATTTACGTCAAAAGCGGCGATGCGATTCAGGCAGGCGATTTGCTCATCGAGTTGTCCAAATAAAAAAACATTGATCTTGGCACAAGCCGGTTTCCTAAAAAAGGGATGCCCAACATTTGTGGGCATCCCTTTTATGCAACGAGTGAGCGTTATTTTAGTGGCGCCGATGCCGTGTCCTCGACCGACCGACCCGCGGCTGTCGCCGGCCGGCGGCGGGTGCGGAGCGCCAAGAGCAGTAAATAGCTGAGCACGCCGAATAGACAGGAGATGAAAAAGGCGTGCGCCAAGGAGATATACAAGTTCAACTCGGTAAAAACGACAAGCGCGCCGGTCACCATTTGCGCAAGAACAAGAAGAAGAGAGATGATCCATCCGTAATAAATGACCGGCTGTTCGCGGTAATAACGGGCGGCATGCACCGTTGCAACAGCGATCCAAATGATGATAACGGCAGCCGCCAGACGATGCCCCATTTGCACCCATTCGTGAAACTGCACGGGGAGGAGGCGTGACTTCGAGCACAGCGGCCAGCTCGGACAGGCAAGACTGGCATTCGTATGGCGGACAAGCGCTCCAGTATAAACGACCAAGTACGAATAGATGATGATGCCATAAATATGGAACCGCATTTGGCCGTCAAGCTGAAGCGAAGTGGCAGAAAACTTTTTGTCAACTTCGAAAATAAGCAATGTCAACAACAGCACAGCAGCAAATGAGATGAGCGAAATACCAAAATGTAACGCCATAACGAAATCGGACTGCCCCCACACAACCGCGGCGGCGCCAATTAATGATTGCAAGACGAGAAAAACAAAAGAGAGAACGGCTAAAGGCTTTGTTTCCCGCACATGCCCCATGACCCGCCATGACCGAATGCAAAGAATGAGCACCATGATGGCGGCAAGCCCGGAAACAAGGCGATGGCTCAGTTCGATCACGAGTTGGGGTGTAATGTCATCCGGTATCCATTGGCCGTGGCACAGCGGCCATGATCGGCCGCAACCCATGCCGGAGTCCGTTTTTGTCACGAGTGCTCCGCCGATCAGCACAAACAGCATCGCCACCGTTGTTGTCGAGGCAAACCATTTTAATGAACGTTGCAAAATCTTCACCTTCTTGTATTGAGAAATTATGATTTTGTCCATATTAGTAAAGTAATGAAGTTTATCGCAATCATCGGCATGTCAAGCCAAGTCTATTTTACACGATGACGCCATGAAACACAAAATGACGTTTGCATATTGAATAAGTCACTTAAGTTTGCTAGAAATATTAATGGGACAAGCGTATGAACCGATTTCTATGTCAGGCATTCAAAAATTTGACACAAATTATTCAAAAAAAGTTCACATGATCTGAAAAAAATGTGATTTAATATAAAGAGAAAACAAATCTTTTTGTTCTTTTTTCGTATTGGATAGAATGTTAAGCAATAAGCAATATGATGGCGCTGTTCTCATCACGGATGGCGCAGCGAGGAGGAACAGGAGAATGGCCGATTTGAAAGCGGTGCAAGAAGCCGATGTTCGGCAGCGCCCGCAGGCAAGCATAAAGATGTTTTGGAAAGAGTTATCGGCAGTTGTGAAAATCGGAATCGTTAATTCCAACTTGATCACGACATTTGCCGGAATGTGGTTGGCGTTTTATTTTACTGGAGAGCGATTTTTAGAAAACTTGCATATCGTCTTTTTCACGCTGTTCGGGGCGGCGCTTGTCATCGCCGGATCGTGCAGCATTAACAATTTTATAGACCGCGATATTGACCAGCATATGGAGCGGACGAAAACGCGGCCGACGGTGACGGGGACGATGGAGCCGCGGCGGGTGCTTTGGCTTGGGGTGACGCTTGTTGCCATCGGGACGATGAGCCTGCTCATGACAACGGTTACGGCTGCAATTGTCGGGCTGATCGGCGTGGTGACTTACGTTTTCCTGTATACGCTTTGGACGAAGCGCAACTATACGCTTAACACCGTTGTCGGCAGCATCTCTGGTGCTGTACCCCCGGTGATCGGCTGGACAGCGGTCGATTCGGATTTCCATATCGTTCCGCTCATCTTGTTTTTAATCATGTTTTTATGGCAGCCGCCTCACTTTTTGGCTCTAGCGATGAAGCGGTGTGAAGAATACCGGGCTGCCGGCATCCCGATGTTGCCGGTCGTTCATGGCTTTGAGATGACGAAGCGGCAAATCATCGTCTGGGTGGCATGTTTGTTGCCGCTGCCGTTTTATTTGTTTTCGCTCGGCATCCCGTTTTTAATAGTCGCAACGGTGCTGAATGTCGGGTGGTTGCTGTTAGGCCTATGGGGCTTGAAAATGAAAGACGACATCAAGTGGGCCAAGTTGATGTTTGTCTACTCGCTCAACTATTTGACGATTTTGTTCGTGGCGATGGTCATCGCCACGATTTGGTGAACAGGTTAAAATTCTTTCTTCGTGAAAGAATTTATATACATTTATCCATTATCCATCAAAGAAAGAGGGGTTTGATTAGGCTATGAAGAAAGGGCTACGGAACTGGCGCTTATTTTCCTTGTTTGGGATGATGGCGCTGTTGCTCGCCGGCTGCGGCAAGCCGTTTTTGTCGACGCTTCAGCCTGCCGGTGAAGTAGCGAACATGCAGTATTCGCTCATGTTGTTGAGCACGTCGATTATGGTGCTCGTCATTGTTGTCGTAGCGATCATCTTCGTCTACGTTGTGATCCGCTTCCGGCGGCGGAAAGGGGAAGAAAATAAAATTCCGAAGCAAGTGGAAGGGAACCATAAACTGGAAATTATTTGGACTGTCATTCCGATTATCCTCTTGCTTATTTTAGCGGTGCCGACGGTAGCGGCGACGTTTAAGTTGGCGGATGTAAAGCCGATGAATGACAAAAACCGCGATAAAGACACGGTTGTTGTCAACGTGCGCGCCAATTTGTACTGGTGGGAGTTTGAATACCCGGATTATGGCATTATTACGAGCCAAGATTTAGTCGTGCCGACGAACGAAAAAGTCTACTTTAATTTGGTGGCGTCGGATGTTAAACACTCGTTCTGGATTCCGGCCGTTGGTGGCAAAATCGACACGAACACGGACAATAAAAACCAGTTTTGGCTCGTCTTTGACCAAAAAGCGACAGACAAAGCAGGCGGTGTCTTCTACGGCAAATGTGCTGAGCTTTGTGGTCCGTCTCATGCATTGATGGATTTCAAAGTGCGCCCGCTGCCCCGTGCAGAGTTTGATGCATGGGTAGAAAAAATGCAAAAAGCGGAAAATCCGGTTGTGACCGATCCGGTTGCTAAACAAGGGGAAGAAATCTTCAATAAAAGCTGTATTGGCTGCCATGCGGTGTCGCCGGTAGACAATCGTCCGGAGCAAGCGCGTACAGCGCCGAACTTGGCGGGCTTCGCTGACCGTGAACGGATTGCCGGCATTTTGGAACACAATGAAGAAAACTTAAAAAGATGGCTGAAAGACCCTGAAGGTGTGAAACCTGGAAATAAAATGACGGGTACATATGGCCAGCTGACAGAAGAACAGCTTGATGCATTGACAAAATATTTAATGAGCTTAAAAGTGGAATAAGGCATAAAAGGGAGGTTTCGCTGTGAGTACGATCGCTCGCAAAAAGGGCGTTGGGGCCGTTTTATGGGATTACCTGACGACGGTCGACCATAAAAAGATCGCCCATCTGTATTTGATCTCTGGTGGCATTTTCTTCCTGCTTGGCGGTCTTGAGGCGTTGTTTATCCGCATTCAGCTTGCGAAGCCGAACAACGATTTTCTTGTTGGCGGCTTGTACAACGAAGTGCTGACGATGCACGGGACGACGATGATTTTCTTGGCTGCCATGCCGCTTGTTTTCGCGTTTATGAATGCGGTCGTGCCGCTGCAAATCGGCGCACGCGATGTTGCATTTCCGTTTTTAAACGCGCTTGGTTTTTGGCTCTTTTTCTTCGGTGGGGTGTTTTTAAACTGTTCATGGTTTTTAGGCGGCGCTCCTGACGCAGGTTGGACATCGTATGCGTCGTTGGCGCTCGATTCGAAAGCGCACCATGGTGTTGACTTTTACACCCTTGGGTTGCAAATTTCAGGCTTGGGGACATTAATAGGCGGAATTAACTTTCTTGTTACGATTATTAACATGCGCGCTCCAGGCATGACGTTTATGCGTATGCCGATGTTCACTTGGGCGACATTTGTGACGTCTGCGCTCATCTTGTTCGCGTTTCCGCCGTTGACGGTTGGATTGATTTTCTTGATGATGGATCGATTGTTTGGTGGAAACTTTTTCAATCCGGCTGCTGGCGGTAATACGATCATTTGGGAGCATTTGTTCTGGGTGTTCGGCCATCCGGAAGTATACATTCTTGTATTGCCAGCATTCGGTATTTTCTCGGAAATTTTCGCGACATTCTCTCGTAAACGGCTGTTTGGCTATTCATCAATGGTATTTGCAACGGTGCTCATCGCCTTCTTAGGATTCATGGTGTGGGCGCACCATATGTTTACGGTCGGAATGGGGCCGATTGCGAACGCCATCTTTTCTGTCGCAACGATGACAATTGCGGTGCCGACAGGAATTAAAATTTTCAACTGGCTATTTACAATGTGGGGCGGGAGCATCAAGTTTACGACGCCGATGCATTATGCGGTGGCCTTCATCCCATCGTTCGTTATGGGTGGGGTAACCGGCGTTATGCTGGCAGCGGCAGCGGCTGACTATCAGTATCATGACAGCTATTTCGTTGTTGCCCACTTCCATTACGTCATTGTCGGTGGGGTTGTGTTTGCCTTACTTGCTGGTACGCATTACTGGTGGCCGAAAATGTTTGGCCGCATGCTAAACGAGACACTTGGCAAAATTACGTTCTGGCTGTTCTTTATCGGATTCCATTTAACGTTCTTTATCCAGCATTTCCTTGGCTTAATGGGAATGCCGCGTCGCGTGTTCACATTCTTGCCGGGGCAAGGGTTGGAGACCGGTAACTTCATCAGTACGGTCGGAGCGTTCTTTATGGCGGCCGCAACGGTTGTTTTACTCATTAACATCGTGATTTCGGTAAAAGGTGAAAAAGCGCCGGCCGATGCATGGGGTGACGGCCGCACGCTCGAATGGGCGATCGCTTCGCCGCCACCAGTATACAACTTTGCCCAATTGCCGCTTGTTCGCGGGTTAGATCCTCTCTGGCTTGAAAAAATGGAAGGGAAGAAGGAATTGACGCCAGCTGAGCCACTTGGCGACATTCATATGCCGAACTCGTCATTCCTGCCGTTTATCATGTCGTTCGGCTTGTTTGTGGCGGCATTTGGCTTTACGTACCATCAAGAGACGGCTTGGGGCTTGCCGGTGGGTATTCTCGGCTTGCTCATTACGTTCGGTTCGATGTTCTTGCGCTCAGTGATTGATGATCACGGTTTCCACATTCATAAAGAAGAAGTACTTGAACTTGAGAAGAAGGGGGCGAACGCCTGATGCACGTAGAGGAAAAACTGACGCCCGAGACGTTCCCGGCGGCGCCGGAACGAGCCACTCTTGAGGGGAAAAATAAATTTCTTGGTTTCTGGCTGTTTTTAGGCGGAGAGACGGTGTTGTTCGCCTCTCTCTTCGCCACCTATTTAGCGCTCAAAGACAAAACGAACGGTGGCCCTTCCGGTGAAGAACTGTTCCAAATGCCGATTGTGTTTATGGCAACGATGCTTCTGTTAACGAGTAGCTTAACGAGCGTTTACGCCATTTACCATATGAAAAACTTTGATTTTCAAAAAATGCAACTTTGGTTTGGCATTACCGTGTTGCTTGGCGCCGGATTTTTGGCCTTGGAAATTTATGAGTTTTATGAGTATGTTCATGAAGGCCATAAGTTTACGTCCAGCGCTTTCGGCTCTGCGTTTTACACACTTGTTGGCACGCACGGTGCTCACGTTGCGTTTGGGTTGCTTTGGATTTTAACGTTGATGATTCGCAACGCCAAGCGCGGGTTAAATTTATACAATGCCCCGAAGTTTTACGTCGCGAGCCTTTATTGGCACTTTATCGACGTCGTCTGGGTGTTCATTTTTACCGTTGTATACTTAATGGGAATGGTGGGGTGAACGTATGACGAACCAAATGAATTCAGGAAATGAGCGCGTCGACTTAGCGTACCGCCGTCGGAAAAATGCGGAAGAAATGCGTCATCAAGTGATTGCTTTCGTGCTGATGATTTTATTGACGCTCATCGCTTTTGCTGCGGTTGGTTACGAAGAGTTTTCCCACTGGTTTGTCATTCCGTTTATTTTGCTTTTAGCTGGTGTACAAGTAGCGTTTCAGCTGTACTATTTCATGCATATGAGCCATAAAGGGCATGAATTTCCAGCCTTGTTTATATATGGCGGCGTGCTTGTCATGTTAGTTCTCGTCTGGGCGTTTTCGACGATCGTTTGGTGGTAGACACAAGGGGGGAATCGGTATGGATGCCGGTTTCCCTTTTTTAATAGCTGTTATCCTGCCGCATGTAGTATAATGGGAAAAGGACAAAGCAGGAGGAGATTCCTATGTTTCAATCGCTGCAAATGTTTGGCACAGTTGCGCTTTGGAGTCCGTTTTTTCTGTTGGCATTGCTGACTATTGCCGTATTGTATCTCGCAGCTACCGGACCGTGGCGGCAGCGGTTTGGTCTTGATGTTCCTGTTTCGAGAAAGCAAAGAGCGTACTTTTTGACAGGAATTGTTCTTCTTTACGTATGCAAAGGCTCCCCGCTCGATTTGATGGGGCATTTAACGTTTACCGCCCATATGGTGCAAATGGCTCTGCTTTATTTACTGGTGCCACAATGTTTTATTTTAGGAATTCCAGCGCCGTTTTATGAGCGGATATTCCGCATTGCAATCGTGCGCCGTTCGTTTCAGCTGTTGACAAAACCGATCGTGTCTTTGTTTTTGTTTAATGGTTTATTTTCGTTGTACCATGTTCCAATGGTGTTTGATGTCGTGAAAACGAATATGTTTTTGCATGCTTTTGTCACAACGGTCATTTTCATTGCAGCTTTTTTCATGTGGTGGGCGCTTGTTAATAAACTTTCGGGCTGGACGACATTATCAGGATTAAAAAAAATGGGATATATTTTTGCTGACGGCATGCTGCTTACACCGGCTTGTGCGCTCATTATCTTTGCAGGCACCCCGCTTTATGAGACGTACACAGATCCAGAAGCCTGGATGACCGGGTTGGCGCTTTGCGTGCCGCAAGGAATATTAGCTTCGCTTGATTTGACCGGACCGCAAATGTTTTTGTCGATGTCCCCGCTTCATGATCAGCAGCTTGGTGGGATATTGATGAAAATTATTCAAGAAATTGTGTATGGGACTATGCTGTTCTTTGTTTTTAGAGAGTGGTATCAGAAGGAGCGGGAAAAAGAACCGAGCATGGATATGACGCCACGGCCGACGAAACTGTAACGTGCCGTTCATCGTAAAGAAGAGACGAAGGGAAGGGAAGAGAAGCCATGGAGATGTTACCGACGATCAGCACGAGTTGCATCGTGATCAGCGCCCTGCTTGTCGCTTACGGTTGGTACTTGATCAGCCGCAGGCGGACGGAAGCGCATAAAAAGGTGATGTTGGCCGCTGCTGTCTTTGCGCTTTTGTTTTTTGTCATTTATATGTCGCGGACGTTGTTTATTGGCAATACGAGCTTTGGTGGACCAGAGGACGTCAAGGTGTATTATACCGCATTCCTCTTTTTCCATATTGTTTTAGCGACGATTGGGGCAGTGTTTGGCCTTGTGACGATTTGGAGCGGCTTAAAAGATAATCGGTCCCGCCACCGCCGTCTCGGTCCAGTGACAAGCATCATTTGGTTTGGCAGCGCCTCAACCGGGGTTGTTGTCTACTGGTTGCTTTATGTGCTTTATCCGGGGGGACAGACGACATCGCTCATTAAAGCCGTATTGGGCTTTTAGCCGGCCGAGTAGCGCCGGCTGCCGGCCCCGCATAGCATAAGCATAAGCAGAGAATGCGCAGCGGGAGGGGAGTGCGGTGAATACGTTGCGATACCGGAAGCGGAGCGCCGTGGAAGCGACGCTGCTGACGATTGTCATGATGTGTGTGCGCGAGTGGGAAGAAGTGTTGCCCGATGATTGTGAAGTGCTCGTGACTGTCTTCCAAAGAGGCCGATGCCGCATCACCGTGAAGCTGTCCATCCGGTACGGGGCGCCGGTGCTCGCTGTTTGCCGCGAGCTGCAACAGCAAATTGCTGAGGAGATTGCCGCCATGACACCGTACGTGGCTGAGGCCATTGATGTCACGGTCAAGCGGCTTGTGATGCCGTGAAAAAACGCATGAGAAATCAGCTCTCATGCGTTTTTTCATTACTCCTTGACCTTCTCGAGTTCGCTTTTGATTTGCGATAATAGTTTTTGGCATTGGCTGACAAGGGAAGATGGAAAATGTTCATCCTCACCATATTCGACGCCATGCGGATAGTAATGTTTCCCTAAAATCGGCGTGAGTAGCTTAATGAGGGCATAGCGCGAATCGACATTTCCCTCGACCGCGTATCCTTGAACGCGCAAATAATATGTCCCTTCCTTAATCACATATTTCCGGTCGTACGTGACCCGCTCATAATCCCATTGCGCCGCGCGTACAAAACCGAGACTTTTCATGATGTCATCAAGGCGGGACAGTTCAACTGTCTGATTTTCGAGTCCGCTATTTTCAAATTTCATCTGTCTTCCTCCTAACAACGCAGTATGTAGAGCGCCAAAAAGGAAATCATCCCCTCATTTATAATAGTACGAAAACGGTTTGCTTTTCAACGAATTGTTTGCCATTGTTTTTGTTTTAGGTGCATTTTTTCTCGTTTCGGGCACATAATAACAAGCAGAAAGGAGAGACGGACAATGCAAACAGTACGGGACGTTATGTCCACTGATATACAATATTGCACCCCGCTCGACAACATTTATGAAGTAGCCGTGAAAATGCGTGAATTTGATGTTGGGGCCATCCCCATCGTCGATGATGGCCACTTGGTTGGAATGATCACTGACCGCGATTTAGTCGTACGCGGTATAGCGGAAAAGCACCCCGGCTCGACGGCGGTGACGGAAGTGATGAGCCGTGATCTTGTAACGCTATCCCCTGATGATTCGGTGCAAAAGGCAGCAGACATGATGGCGCGCCATCAAATTCGCCGGCTCCCCGTCGTTGAAAATGGCCGTTTAGTCGGCATTGTGGCGCTTGGTGATTTGGCGACGAACCGCTATTCCGACGAAAGCGCCGGCCGTGCGCTGAGCGAGATTTCCGAACAACATAGCGTCCATTAGCCAATCAGACAAGGCATCGCTTCTTTTAACGAGACAAGACGCTCTTTTTGGGCGTCCTCTTTTTTTTGGCTTTGAAAAACGGCTATAATGACAGTAAGGATATTGTGTAGAAAGCGGGAGTTGCTTTGTGAGATGGTTCTTCCTTTTTTTGTTATTCTTGATCGGGTTTTATTACTTTGCACCGAGCCCACCGCCCCCAAACCCCGTGGAACAGCCGAAGACAGACGGTCATGTGTTGACAGAGCCGAAGGCGACCGCTGGCATTGTCTCTTTAATCGGCCGACCGGCGCAAGAAGCGAAAAAACAGCTTGGCGAGCCAGAGCGGATCGATCCCTCCGCCTATGGCTATGATTGGTGGGTGTACAGTCGCCATTCGGAATCGTACGTGCAAATCGGCGTGCTTCATGGCAAGGTCGTTACCGCTTTGGTTGGCGGGGAAAAGGTGAACGTCGAGCCGTTTGCAGTCGGTCAGCGCCTGCAGACGATTTTTCAAACGATGCCGGTCTTATCGAACATTGAAATTAAGCTAAGCAGCGGGACGTATCGGTTTGAGCTGTCCGAACAAGATTATTCATCAAGGCCGGTCGTCAAAGTTGGCGATGCTTATGCCCAGCTGTACATCGATCGCTTTACCGGCAGCGTAGCAGCCGTTCGTCTGATGGATGCGGAAACGTTCGTTAAGCTGCAGCCGTACGAGCTTGTTTACCGCGGCCGCCTCCCCACGGTTGCTCCTTTGTCGGAAGAAGAGCAACGAAATGTGGATGCGGCCAATGCGAAACAAATTTTTGACTGGACGAATTTGCTCCGTCACCGCTATGGGCTTTCTTCCCTTATGTGGGATGACCAAGCGGCCACCGCCGCCGCCAAGCATAGCCGGGACATGCATGACAACCAATTTTTCTCCCATGAATCGCCGCAATATGGGGATTTATCCCAACGGTTGGGCGTTCTTAATATTTCTTTCCAGTTGGCTGGGGAAAATATCGCTGCTCATCAGGTGGATGGTGTGGAGGCGACCATCGGATGGCTCAACAGCGAGAAACATCGGGAAGTTATGCTAAACGAAGAATTTACTTACCTTGGTGTCGGCGTCTATGAGGATTATTACACGCAAAACTTCTTTACCCCACTGTAAAAATTGGGCGCACGTTCGCTTGCTGGGTGCGATATGATATGGCAGATAGGCATGAGTGGATGAAAGGGATGAGAACCGCCATGGCCAAGCCTCTGCATCCTTCTGTTGAGCAATTCAAACAGTTTGTGAAAAAACATCCGAAACTTGTCCAAGAGGTGCGCAGCGGCAAAAAGACGTGGAAGCAAGTGTATGAGGATTGGTATTTGTTCGGGGAGGACGATGAAATATGGGATCCGTATCGTGAAGCAAGCCGCAAGGAGAAAGAGGAGGAAAAAGGAACAAACACATGGCTTGATAAGCTAGCTGCAATGCTCGGACAGCTCGATGCGGAAGAGGTGCAAAAACATTTAGCGAACGTCCAACAGGCGATCACTGCCATTCAAAGCATTCTTTCTGAATTTCAAGGGGCTGGCTCGCAGCGCCCGAACAAAGAGGAGCATCCGTTTTCTTTCCGCAAAGACTAAAGGGTGGTGGCGATGAGAAAGGACGTATGGCAATATATACAGGCAAATCCAATGTTGCGTGCGTTTTTGCGCGAACAGCCCCGATGGTATCGGCTGCTTGCCCGCCGCCCGCATGAGCTGTCGACGCTTCAGTTGGCTGCTTTGCGCCATTACGAGCAAACGATTCCCGATAAGGTAGAAAAAATTGCCCAATCCCTGCAAATGGCATCGCTCATGTGGCAAATGTTCAAAGCGCTGCGTGACTAATTTAACAGCAAACAGCAAAGACTAGCCCTAAAAGGGAGTGATGTCTTTGCCGAAGTGGCTTGTATGGCTTGGGTGTGTGATGCTGCTATTGGTGCCTGCCATCGGCGGACCGGCGGCAACGTCAGCCGCCCTTCATGAACCATCCGCGGGCGGGCTATTGGAAGTAAAGCATCAGGTGCAAGGGAATGACGTTCTCATTGAATGTTTTGCCGCTCAGTTTCCGTTTCGCAAAGGAAACGGCGGTGGGCA
This sequence comes from Geobacillus thermodenitrificans subsp. thermodenitrificans DSM 465, assembly GCF_000496575.1. Classification (GTDB taxonomy): domain Bacteria; phylum Bacillota; class Bacilli; order Bacillales; family Anoxybacillaceae; genus Geobacillus; species Geobacillus thermodenitrificans. Next base: position 176,903 of record NZ_AYKT01000001.1, read on the forward strand.
TATTAACGTCTATGTCAACGAACAAAAGGTAACGGAAGTATATACCGCTGCGTTTATCGTGCGCGGTCTGCCGAGTGGAAAGCATGTCATTCGCCTTGAACTCGTTTACAACGATGGAAAGGTGACTGGCATGACGCATGAATTTGATGTGGATATTCCGTAACAAATGGCGGGTGGCGGCTTTGGGGCAAGAGTCGCTCCCGCCTCGTTTTTATGCGCTTTTTGGCCTATTCACGAAAGGGGCCTTTTGCTCTTAAGCGTGAAGGTGTACGAGCATCAGTGATGTTCATCAACCTTATATTATTTTACTCAATGATTTCTAGTTTTTACATAATCTTTTTTGGCCATCCTCCCCTCTGACATCTCTCCGCTTTCCATTTTTCTTTCATTCATGGTATGATGAATAATGGAGGTGCCAGATTTGTGAGGATTGCTACTCTCGAGCGCATCGAGATTTTGGATAAAGCGGAAGCGTTAGCGAAAATGGTTGTTGAGTCAGATGTGGCGGCCGACTATCGTCGCGCGTTTTGGCGGCTCAAGCAAGACCAACGTGCTCAACAGCTGATTGCCCGCTTCGTTCAGTTGAAGGAACGATACGAGGAAGTGCAGCGATTCGGCAAATATCATCCCGATTACCGCGATGTGATGAAAGAAGTGCGGGAAGCGAAACGGGAGCTCGATTTGCACGGAACGGTTGCCGCCTTTAAAGAAGCGGAAAAGGCGCTGCAGCAACTGCTTGACGATATTAGCGTACTGATTGGCAAGGCCGTATCGGAACATGTGAAAGTGCCGACCGGGAATCCGTATTTTTTGTCGGCCGGCTGTTCCGGCGGTTGCGGGAGCGGTGGGAGCTGCGGTTGCCGCACATAGAAAAAAAGGGGAAGGGACTATGTTTCCAAAACGGCAAGGGATTATCGTTTGGCTTCATTCGCTGAAATATGGGAAACAGCTGCGCAAGTTCGGCAACATTCATTACATTTCCAAGCGGCTGAAGTATGCAGTTCTTTACTGCGATATGGAACAAGTTGACCATGTGATGAAAAAACTTGCCGCACTCCCGTTTGTCAAGCGGGTCGAGCCGTCGTACCGACCGTTTTTAAGGTTAGAGTTTGAATCGAAAGGGGAGAAAGAAAAAGAAAAAGACTCCCCGTATCCGCTTGGATGAGAGAAAAGAGCGGGCCCTAGCTGGTATCAGCAGCGGGCCTGCTCTTTTTTCACTATTGAAGCGGCGGAATGAAGCGATTCATCCGCATAATGCCGATTAAGTGCTGATAGTATAGGTCAAGGTCAGCGAACATTGTCGATGGCTTGACATCGAGATGGATGATGGTTTCGCCAAGCTCTTTCACCGTTTCTTCGAATAGTTCGTACCGTTTGTTCGGCTTGACGGATGGATCGGGAATGCCTTCACGGCAAATATAAAGCGGCTGAAAGTCGCCCGGATCTGTTGGGCGAAGAACAACAACCAAGGAGACGACGGGCTGCTCTTTTTTCACTGTATGGAAAGCAAAAAAGCCGGATAAGCGATGGCGATTAGCCCGCGCCAGCTCAATCAATTCATATATATCGGAATAACCTTGGCCAAGTTCGATAAAACGTTGGATCATATGTTGTCCCCCTTGCAATCATCGTCCATCCTTAACTTTACCGGCCATCGTCAGAAATTGCAATCAAAAAAAAACCTTGCGGACAAAACGATCCGCAAGGCTCTTTCCAATTCCCTGTCTCCGCCTAGTGCGGAACAAGGGATGGAAAGAAAAAAAGAAAAGGGAGAGGAGAAACCGGAGGAAGAACTTATGGGGAAACGTAAGTCTTCTCCGTCATTGGCAACAACGCCATTAACGATGTTGCCATTACTCATTATGGACGGTTTGCCGATTCTTATACATCGGCGGATAAAAAATTCTTCGGTTTGACGATGACCAACTTTATGGTAAGATTACGATGAAAACAACGAATTAGGTGAACGCGATGAGAGTCATTTCTGGAATGTGCAAAGGTCGGCATCTGCAAGCGGTTCCAGGGATGTCGACGCGTCCGACGACCGATAAAGTAAAAGAGGCGATTTTCAATATGATCGGGCCGTATTTTACGGACGGCATCGGTCTTGATTTGTTCGCCGGCAGCGGTGGGTTGGGCATCGAAGCGCTCAGTCGAGGGCTCGAGCGTGTCATTTTTGTCGATCATGATACGAAGGCAGTGCAAACGGTTCGAAAAAACGTTGCTGCCTGCGGGCTTGAGAAACGGGCGGAAATTTACCGCAATGATGCCGGGCGGGCATTAAAGGCGGTTGCGAAGCGCGGCTTGCGTTTCTCTGTCATTTTTCTTGATCCGCCCTACAAAGAGAAAAAGTGGCTGACGCTTTTATCATTCATTGTCGAGCATGGCCTGCTGGAGGCGAATGGCGTTGTCGTTGCCGAACATCTGGCTGAGGTCGAGCTGCCGGAAGAAGTCGGCAACTTAAAGCAATGGAAACAGGAAACGTATGGCATTACCGGCATCACCATTTATCGCCGGATAGACGAACAGAAAGGGGACGAAAGCGATGGCGAGCATTGCCGTTTGCCCGGGGAGCTTTGACCCTGTGACATACGGGCATTTGGATATTATTAAGCGGGGGGCGAAAGTGTTTGACCAAGTTTATGTTGCGGTGTTAAACAACTCATCGAAAAAGCCGTTGTTTACCGTCGAGGAGCGGATGGAGTTGCTGCGTGAGGTGACGCGGACGCTCGATAACGTCCATGTGGAATCGTTCCATGGTCTGCTTGTTGATTATGCCCGAAGCAAAAAGGCGAACGCCATTTTGCGCGGCTTGCGTGCCGTGTCTGATTTTGAGTATGAAATGCAAATTACGTCGATGAACCGTGTCCTCGATGAGAACATTGAAACGTTTTTTATGATGACAAACAGTCAGTATGCATTTTTAAGCTCAAGTATCGTCAAAGAGGTTGCGAAATATAATGGCGACATTTCTGAGCTCGTTCCCCCGGTCGTTGAAGCGGCGCTAAAGCGGAAATTTGCGTCTGCAGTTGCCGATTGACAGCCAAGATGGAACAGTGCCCGCTTGGCAACTGAAATACGGCTTTGGAGTTGGCTGATAATGAAAACATAAACAGTGTGGACTTGGCTCACCGGATGGCCCCAAAGACCGGGCGCCTAACGGTTATAAGCGCCCGCGGGTTCCATTGGTCGTTTTGGCGGTCAGCCATATATAAAGGCAAAGAAAGAGCAGTGTTACTAGCGGTCCATATTGTTGCAGCAGTTGCCAGACTTCGTCCCAAGCATTGTCCGGGGGGATGGGAAGAAACGTCGGAATACTGTCTGGCTCTCCGCTAGCTGTCTGTACATACAGCGGCTTCCAGAGCAAGTATGTAAATAAAGCTGCGAACACCCCGTGCATCAGACGGGCGATGAAAAATGGCTGGAAGCGAATGTTGGCCTCAGCAAGGATGCTGGCGACTTGCGCTTGAACGGAAAAGCCGCCGAAAGCGAGGATGAAGCTTGTCGCCACCGCTTTTTCAAGCAGCGAGGCCTCTTCTGTTTGGCTGATCATTTGACTGCCAAGCGTAATTTCAAATAAGCCGGAAAACACCGGGATGTCAAACTGCTCCGGCAGCTGGGTGAGGCGGAGCAGCTGACGTAGCAGCGGAGCAAACTGTTCAGTCAAGTGCATCATGTACAACAGTTTGTTGACGACAGAAAAGAGAATAATAAAACCGCCGATCATTAACAGCGTTTGAACGGAAGAACGGACAGCGTCGCCGAGCAGTTTGCCAAGCGGCTGTTCGTTTTTTAACCTCGTTTGGTGCAACGTGCGCAACGCGTACGGAAGTGAAAACGGGCGAGGGCTTCGCTTTGGCTTCCCTTTCTCTTTTCGGATGCCGTGAAAGCGCATGATCAATCCAACGCTAATGTTCCCTAAATAATGGGAAATGGCCAACACAAGCCCAAGATGTGGATTATTGAAAAATCCAGCCGAGACAGCACCAAAAATGAACAGCGGGTTCGACGAATTAGTGAAGGAAGCGAGCCGCTCAGCTTCAATGGTCGATAGTTGCTTTTCTTGGTACAGGCGGGCGGTTAATTTGGCTCCGGACGGATAGCCGGACGCCATTCCCATCGCCCAGGCAAACCCGCCAACGCCTGGGACACGAAACAACGGGCGCATCAGCGGTTCAAGCAGGACGCCGAGAAAGCTGACGACGCCAAAGCTAATCAGCAGCTCTGAGATGATGAAAAACGGCAACAGCGATGGAAAAACGACTTCCCACCACATATTCAAACCGCGAATGGACGCTTCAAGCGACTGTTTCGGGTAACAAATGAGCGAAAACGCAAATAGGGTGACAGTGGAAGCGAGCAGTACCGTTTTCAGTTTGGTTCCCCAGTTTCGTTTCAACGTTCTCCCCCCTTTTCTCGCTGTTCGGCTTTTTGCGGTACAACCTCATATAACCTAATATACGAGCATAGGGGGACATTTTAGACCATAAGATGAAAGCGGGGAACACCGCAGCGAAGGAGGGAAGGATTGTGCCGCCGAAAGTCGGATTGGCGCTTGGCTCGGGAGGAGCGCGCGGGTTTGCCCATCTTGGTGTATTGAAAGTATTGGAGCAGGAAGACATTCCGGTGTCCTACTTAGCCGGCAGCAGCATCGGTGCGCTGGTTGCTGTCCTTTATGCGAGCGGCCACGGCCTCAACCGGCTTTATCGGCTCGCTAAATCGTTTCGGCGCAACGATTTTCTTGATTGGACAGTACCGAAAATGGGATTAATTGCCGGCGAACGTATCACTGAGTTCATCCGTTTGTTGACGAAAGGGAAGCGAATCGAGGATCTTTCTCCGCCGGTGGCGGTTGTCGCCGCCGATTTGCAGACGGGGGAAAAAGTCGTCTTTCGACAAGGGGAAGCGGCACAGGCGGTGCGGGCAAGCATTTCGATTCCCGGCATTTTTGTGCCGGCTGAGATGGACGGGAGACTACTTGTCGACGGTGGTGTCGTCGATCGGGTGCCGGTGTCGGTTGCCCGGGCGATGGGGGCGGATATTGTCATCGCCGTCGATGTCGCCCCGCTTAACACGAAAGCGGAAATTACATCGATTGTTGATGTCATCTGGCAGAGCCTCGACGTTTTGCAAGCCGAGCTCGTCACCTACCGCCAGCTTGCCTCAGACGTGATGATCCGGCCGCGCGTTGAGCGGTACAGCTCGCGGGCATTTACACATATTGAGGAAATTATCGCCCACGGTGAGGAAGAAGCGCGGAGACAGATCGGAGCGATCCGCCAAGCGATCGAACAGTGGAAGGAGCCATAGCACGAATGAAAAAACGGACGTATATCGCAGCGTTTTTCTTTGGCGCTGTCCTCGCTTTTTTGCTCTTTTTTGTGAAACTGCCATATTATGTGATGATGCCAGGAAGTGCGCAATATTTAAAGCCGCTCGTTCATGTCGAAAACGGTGACCGTGATGAGGGAACGTTCATGTTGACGACGGTCCGCATGGGGCGCGCGAACGTTGTCGCTTACTTGCTCGCCCATATCCGCCCGTTTTATGAGCTGCATCCGGTGGAGGAGATTAAGCAGGAGGGGGAGAGCGATAAAGAATATACGATGCGCCAGCTCGAGTTGATGGAACAGTCGAAAGAGGCGGCGATCGTCGTGGCTTACCAGCATGCCGGAAAGCCGGTCACGAATGAGGCGAAAGGCGTGTACGTGATGAGTGTCCTTCCTAATATGCCGGCAGCTGGGCGCCTAGAAGCCGGCGACCGCATTGCTGCGATCGACGGCCAGCCGATTAATACGTCAGAACAAATCGTGAGCTACGTTCGAGGAAAACAAGCTGGCGATCGTGTTCGCGTCACGTTTATCCGCGACCGGAAGCAGCATGAAGCCGAGCTTGTGCTGAAGCCGTTTCCGCACCATCCGAATCAAATCGGCCTTGGTGTCACGTTGAGGACAGATTATGACGTCCGCACCGACCCACCGGTGGAAGTCGATTCGGAACAAATCGGCGGCCCGTCGGCTGGACTCATGTTTTCACTCGAAATTTATAATCAGCTTGTCGATGAGGATATTACGAAAGGACGGAAAATCGCCGGCACCGGAACAATTGACATTCATGGAGAAGTGGATCCGATTGGCGGCATTGCGCAAAAAGTCGTGGCGGCTGACCGTGAAGGGGCAGATGTGTTCTTCGCTCCGAATGAACATGGTGCGCCGTCGTCGAATTATCGCGAAGCAGTACGGACGGCTAAAAAAATCGGGACGAAAATGAAAATCGTCCCGGTGGATACGTTTGACGAAGCGATCCGCTATTTGCGTTCCATGCCGGAGAAGTAAATGGGCGCCGTCGCGTATTCTTCCTTCAGTGCGGCGCTGTATAACGGCTCAGGAAAGGCGGCAGTGTAGACGGCTGTCGCCCTTTTTTCTTGCTCATACAGCGGATCGCCGTTCAGTTTGGCAGCTTTGGCAATGAGCGGCAATGCCAGCTCTTTTTTCACCTGCTGCAAGTAGCGGCGTCCGGTTTCATTCATGCCGAGCAACCGGATGTACGTCGGAGCGGCCGCCTTGTTTTGTTCCTCTTTTGTGAAATTCGTCAACACATGCACGCACAGGCGCTGCAGTCTCGTCCATGTGTACCGTTTCGTTTTTGTTGCGGCGATGAAAGCAGCAAACGTTTCGGCGCTGGCAATTTTTTGCTTCAGCCGGTATTCGATGCCTTCCTCCACCCCGGCGATGCGGCGTAGGTCTTCTTCACTGGATGTCAGCAGACGATATTTCAGCAGCGGAAAATACGCCTCCCAATCATGCCAGCGTCCGTACGTCAGCCGGTATTGCTGCAGCTGTTCGGCGGTGGTGGACGGGATGTACGCGGCGATTCGTTCTAGCTGCCCTGTTTGCCTGAGCACTTTCCGCAAGCTGGTCGCGCTGGCGATGGATGAGTGGGAAAACGATTCGTCATGATATCCGGCCGCCAGACGAGGGATGGTACGCGGCACAATTGCCAGCTTGTTTTGCCAAATCGCTTTTACGTACGCAAATCCAAGCACATTGTTCGGTTTGGATAAGTCGAGTGCATCGGAATCGAGCTGCCGCCACGCCTCGGCGTTCGCTTTCGGGAAGCTTTGCCCGCGTGCAAGCTCAGAACGGACAAGGGAGTCAAACTTCTCCTTATGCTGAAACCATGTTTTGGCGGCAGTCAAAAAGGCGGCAATGTCCCCGGATTCGCTACCAAAGCAAAGTTCTTGGCACCCGAGGGCATCAAGCAGCCGCACCGCCCCGTGTGCAAATTGTTCTGCCGCTTGGACAGCGAATACGTACGGCAGCTCGATGACGATATCAACGCCTGCCGCCAGCGCCATTTTCGTCCGCGCCCATTTCGAAACGATGGCCGGTTCGCCGCGTTGCAGGAAATTCCCGCTCATGACGGCAATAAGGCAATCCGCCGCGGTTTTTGCCTTCGTCTCTTGCAAGTGGTGCCAATGGCCGTTATGAAACGGATTGTATTCAACGATGATGCCGACGGCTTTCATGGCCGCTCTCCCCAACAGAATACATGCCGCCCGATATGAAAATGATCGTTGATCAATGGCCACACCTCCTATATGTAATCTAGTATGGAATAAGCAGTAGCAGAGTTCAACTGTGAGTATGGGGAGGAAGTTTACAAAATAACCGTTGACAAGCAGCCGCGCGGTGTCGACTTTTGCACCGTTGCCAACAGACAGGGGCATGCCAACAGTGAAATTTGGAAATGATGGGAGTATGCCTTTCCTTTTGCTTCGTTTCTCTTTTTTGAAGGCTGTATGGTTGTAAAGAAAAAACATTGACAAAAATAGAAACGGAACGTATAATTTTATTCGTTGCCTTGAGGTGATCATATGAAATGGACGGTTCAACAGCTTCGTCGTTTTCAGCATAAGGAAATGACGATTGACGAGACGATCGATGTGTCTGATTTAAAGCAAATCGACACGTTGATCCGCGATATTTCATTGGTTCGTGTCCAAGGAAAAGCGGACATCGGTTCGACAAAGTTTACGTTTCACTTGACGCTGTCAGGGACGATGGTATTGCCGTGTTCCCGGACGCTCGTTGATGTGGAATATCCGTTTTCCATCGAGACAACGGAAGTGTTTTTGGCCGACGGTGGTGACTTTGTCGAAACCGACGACGATATCCATGTCGTAACCGGGGAAACCATTGATTTGAATCCGATTATTCGTGAACTCATTTTGCTTGAAATCCCGTTGCAACTCATTGCTAATGATCCGGACGCTGACGGAGCGCCGCAGCACGGGGAAGGATGGGACGTTCTCTCGGAAGAGCAATGGGAGAAGGCGATGGAAGAACAAGCAGAGAACAAAGTCGATCCTCGTCTAGCAGGGTTGGCCAAGTTTTTTGAAGAGAAAAACAAGGAATGACATTTACCGGCGTTGCCGGTCGATGGCGCCGGCGAAATGCGCACCGTCCGGCAGCTGCCTTGTTTGCCGGCCGACGGGCGGCTCGAACAAGCGGCCGCCCGCTTGCTGGCATCGATAAGCTGAATGTGCCAGACAAGGAGGTGGGAACGATGGCAGTACCTTTTAGAAGAACATCGAAAACGAGAAAAAGACTGCGCCGTACACACTTTAAACTGCAAGTGCCAGGCATGGTTCAATGCCCGAACTGCGGTGAATGGAAGTTGGCGCACCGTGTCTGCAAAGCATGCGGAACGTACAAAGGAAGAGATGTCGTCAACAAATAATCGCCGACATCACGCGAAAGGCTGTCCGAAAATAGGGCAGCCTTTTTATTATATGGAGGAAACAATGCCGTTTTGTCCGTGGACTCGTTTTTTCGTCACGGGGCAGGAAAACGGCGCATGCATGCCCAATTTATCATACGAAAGGGGAGACATGGTATGGAAGCCATAGTGGAGCATTATAACGGTATCGCGCTGTTTACGATTTGCCGCCCCGAAAGGCGCAACGCGATCAACTTTGCTGTGATGCATGCCCTTGAACAGGCAATGGAGCAAGCGGCGGCCGATGACAAAGTGAAAGTGTTCGCCATTACCGGCGCCGGCGACGAGGCCTTTTGTTCCGGCGGCGATTTAAGAGAGTTCGGACATTTGCGCGGCGCGGAGGCAAAACAAATGCTTAGGCGCATGGGGGAGTTGTTGTACAAACTACTGACGTTTCCGAAACCGACAGCAGCGCTTGTCAACGGAACGGCAATGGGAGGGGGCTGCGAGTTGGCGACCGCCTGTGATTTCCGCTTTGTCAAGGAAGGGAGTCGAATTGGGTTCGTTCAAGGCCGGCTTGGTATTACAACCGGCTGGGGCGGCGCGTCCATGCTGTTTGAAAAGCTTCCGTATGCGCGGGCACTCGACTTGTTGTTGCGCGCTGAGCCGATGGCGGCTGAGGAGATGGCAATGTGCGGCTGGGCTGATGCGGTTCTGTCGGCGGATCGTTGGTGTGAACAGTGGCAAGCGCGGCTTGCTCCCTATACAGCGCGGTCGCTTGCTGTCTTGCAAGCCTATAAGGCTGTGGCAGGCGAAAAATGGCGAATGACTTGGTTTCGTGAGCAATTTTTCGCCGAAATCGATCGGTGTGCTGGGCTTTGGGGATCGGCTGAGCATGAACAGGCATTGCGTCCTTTTTTGCGCAAGAAGTAATTTTTTCCTTCTACCGTTTCTATTAGCCGCATACATATAATGACAAAGCGGCAATAAGGAGGGGAAGGAGATGACGGGAGTACGCCAAGACGCATGGACGAAAGAAGAGGATGAACTGCTTGCTAACGTCGTCCTTGAGTATATTCGTACAGGCGGCACCCAACTGGAAGCGTTCGCCGAAGTAGGGCGGCGCTTGTCGCGGACGGCCGCGGCATGCGGATTTCGCTGGAACTCATATGTTCGCAAGCAGTATAAAGAGGAAATTGAGCAGGCGAAACAGGAGAGGAAAACGAGAAAAAAAGAAACGGCATCCGAAAAAGATGGCAGGGGGCAACCGGAAATGGAAGCGGCGGTTGAGAGTAAGCTGTCATGGGCGGAGGTGTTGGCCTTTTTGCAAGCTGAAGGGCAAAAGGCGCGCGAGATCCGACGGACAGCTGATGAAAACCGGGCGTTAAAAAACGATATGGAACAGCTGCAGCAAATGGTTACAAAATTACAAATGGAAAAAGAAGCGCTGCAAAAACAGCTGGCGGCTGTTCAAGAGGAGTATAAAACCCTGCTCACCATTATGGAGCGAGCGCGAAAAATGATGACAGGATCGGAAAAACAAGTGGAACAAACAGCAGCTGAGGGTGTCGGTGAGGGATAAAAAGCTGGCTTTTTAGCCGGCTTTTTTTCTTAACGGACTAAGAAGACATTTGCTAAAATAAGGCTAGCGTGACTGTGCTAGAAAGCGGGGGAGAGGCATGAACATTGGCATTGTCGGCGGCGGGGCGGTTGGACTGCTGCTTGCCGCCTATCTCGGGCAGCGCCACGAGGTAACAGTTTATACGAGACGCTTGTCCCAAGCTGAGCAGCTTGCCAAGTGTGGCGTTGCGCTGAAAAAAGATGGGAAAACAGAGGTTGTAGCGGTTCGAGCGCAGCCGTTTGCTGGGGCGGAGCTCGTTGAGCCGCTTGTGTTCGTGACCGTCAAACAATATGATATCGCAGCTGTTTGCGCACAACCCGATTCGTTTCGCTGCGTCCGCACGCTTGTGTTTTTGCAAAACGGCATGGGCCACATTGAAAAGCTATCCGCTTTTGCTGATAAAAACGTCATCGTCGGTGTCGTAGAGCATGGCGCACTGAAGCTTGACGACCGGACGGTAGTACATACAGGGGTTGGCAAGTTAACGCTCGCATCGTTGTACGGTGCTCCTGCTATGGCCGCCGAATTGTCTGGGGACAGTGATTTTCCAATTGAATGGGCGGATGATTGGGAGCGGGTTCTTGTCGACAAGCTCATCGTTAATGCGGTCATCAACCCGCTTACGGCGCTCTTGCAGGTAAAAAACGGGGCACTCCTTGAGGTGGCGCCGTATCGGGACATGATGGCGCAGTTGTTTGATGAAGTGAGACAAGTGTTGCCGCTTCATAGTGCCGAGCAGGCGTGGCAACGCATTGTCCATATATGCCGAAGCACGGCGGACAACTATTCGTCAATGTATATGGATGTGGCGAACGGGCGCCGAACGGAAGTCGATGCGATTTTAGGCTATGTGTTAAGGCAAGGGGAAGCGCGCGGGGTGGCGTTGCCGCTCGTCCGTTTTGTCTTTTGCGCGTTGAAGGGGAAAGAAGGGGGGAACGCGGATGGGTGATTGGCTCGCGTCGATACTGGCGACATTTGTGACGTTGCCGCTTTTCCTGTTTTTGCTCGTCTATTTGGGAGCGCGTTTGTTTGGGGGGCGGAAGCGGGCGGCATTTTACGCCGCGGTCAACGTTGCGACCGCGTTTTTTATTGCTGCCGTCTATGTTTTGCTGACCGTGTTGTTTGGAAAATCGTATTTTATTCATCTCCTTCTCTTTTTGCTTGGACTGCATGCCGCCATCGCGATCGGGTATTGGCGGAAAAAGGCAGATTTTCGCCTAGCAGCGGTGTTCCGTCTATTTTGGCGGGCGTGTTTTCTCATTTTTGCTTTCCTGTACGCCGGACTGCTCGTGTATGGCATGATGGTGCGTGTCGCCGCCAACCTTTGAGCAATGATTTTTCTTTCTTTGCACCGAACATGCTATACTCATGAAAGAATACATAGGAAAGGGAGTTTTCGTCATGGAAGTTCGAGAAGTTCCGCTGCCGGCGACAACGAAGTTGGCGGCTGATTACATAACCGGTGCATTCCCAGCCGAAAAAGGGTTTGGCTATGCACGGACCGATGATGAGGCGTTTCGCCGGCGTCTGATTCACTTGCAAACAAGGACATATGACCGACATGGGCTGGCCGATTACTTGCAAGCCTATCACCGCCGTTTTTCAGCCAGCCCGGCGACGATGAACAATATCGATAAGCTGCGCGATGAAAACAGTGTTGTCATCGTCGGAGGGCAGCAAGCTGGACTGTTGACCGGCCCACTTTATACAATTTATAAAATCATTACGATAATCCGGCTTGCCAAAGAGCAGGAGCAAAAACTAGGTGTACCGGTTGTGCCGCTGTTTTGGATCGCCGGTGAAGACCATGACATCGCCGAAGTCGACCATGTATATGTCGTAGAGGACGGCGAAGTAAAAAAAGTGGTGTATCCGCACAAATTGAAAGAAAAGCAGATGGCCGCCGATGTCCCTCTCGATCGCCAGCTTGCTGACGCGTGGATTGAGCGCGTCGTCAAAACATATGGGGAAACGGATGTGACGAATGAACTGCTTTCATTTCTCGCGGCGTGTCTGGACGATTCCCGCACGTTTGTTGACTTTTTTGCCGCTATTGTCCTGCGCTTGTTTGCCGATGACGGCTTAGTCGTTCTCAACGCTGGCGATGCATCGGTGCGCCCGCTTGAGCGCCGTTTTTTTGCTGCGCTCATTGATCGCCATCGCGATGTGACGTCAGCCGTGCTGGCCCAGCAAGAGGCATTGCGCGCGCTTGGATATGCACCGCTCATTGAGATCGCACCGAATGCGGCCAACTTGTTTTATTACGATGGCCGTGAGCGCTCTCTTTTGCACTATGATGAGGAAAGCGGGCTGTTTCGCAATAAAACGGGGAGTGTCGCCTTGACGAAGCAACAGTTGCTCGAGCTCGCTGAAGCGAAGCCGGCCTGTTTAAGCAACAATGTGGTCACCCGCCCGCTCATGCAAGAATATTTGCTGCCGACGCTCGCCTTTATTGCCGGGCCTGGGGAGATTGCCTATTGGGCGGAATTGAAAGAAGTGTTTGCGTTGTTCGGAATGGAAATGCCGCCAGTTGTGCCGCGTTTGCAGGCGACGCTTGTCAGCCGTTCACTGCAAACGGATCTGGTCGATATCGGTCTTGAGGCGGCCGATGTATTGTCCGGGCGCCTCGAGGCGGTAAAGCAGCAATGGCTCAAGGCAACCGCTGAGGCGCCGCTGACGGAGGCATTTGCCAAAGCGAAAGCTGATATTGAGGCGGCACATCGGCCATTGCGTGAGCTTGGCGTGGCCATTGACCGCGGATTAGAGGGATTAGTGGCGAAAAATGCCGCCATCATTCAGGCACAAATCGAGTTTCTTCAGCAAACGTTGGAGCGGGCGTTGCTACGCAAACATGAGGTTGAATGGCGGAAATTTTGGCGTGTGGAAACGTCGCTGAGGCCGAACGGGGCGCCTCAGGAGCGGGTTTGGAACGTGTTTTACTATGTGAACCGTTACGGATTTGATTTTGTAGAAAAACTTTCAGCGATTAGCAACCCGGGAAACGGGATGCATAAAATTGTATATATATAAGGCTTTTTCAAAGAAAAAGTCGAAAAGAAAAATCCTGTTTCGAGCAGGATTTTTTTTTCTTGAAATGAATAGTAAAAAAACAACCAAAATCGGATGGGAATAAAAGTAAAGGATCGATTTTTAAATTATGGTTCATATTGGTTTTGTCCGACAAAAATAAACAAAAAGGGACGCTTTTTTACAAAAAAAGCTAAAATTTTGTTCATCTTTGCGATATAATAAGGAAGCGGCCACTGGCCGATGCAAGTGCGTTCGGAAGCAACAAAGGTGGTGGACATATGTTTCAGCATACAACTGTGTTGTTAAAAGAGGCAGTCGATGGGCTGAACGTCCGTCCAGACGGTGTCTATGTTGATTGCACGTTAGGCGGCGGCGGCCATAGTGAATATTTACTCTCCCGTCTTTCAAAACGAGGAAAACTGTTTGCTTTTGATCAAGACGAGACCGCCATTTTGCACGCGAGCGAGCGGCTCGCCCGTTACCGTGAACAAGTGCAGTTCATAAACCGGAACTTCCGGTTTTTGCAGGAGGAGCTTTCAGCCCTTGGCATCCACGCTGTTGACGGGATATTGTTTGACTTAGGCGTTTCGTCGCCGCAGCTCGATGAGCCGGAGCGCGGCTTCAGCTATCAGCATGATGCGCCGCTTGACATGCGGATGGACCGCAAGCAGCGGCTTACAGCGGCGGAGATTGTTAACCGCTGGCCATATGAAGAGCTTGTCCGCATTTTTTTCCGCTACGGCGAAGAAAAGTTTTCAAAACAGGTGGCGCGCAAAATTGAAGAGGTGCGCCGTAAAAGACTGATCGAAACAACCGGAGAGCTCGTTGAAGTGATCAAAGCGGCGATCCCGGCACCAGCGCGCCGCAGCGGTGGACATCCGGCCAAACGCATTTTCCAGGCGCTTCGCATCGCTGTCAACGATGAGCTCGAGGCGTTTCGCGAAGCGCTCGAGCAGGCAATTGAACTGTTGGCGCCGGGTGGTCGAGTGAGCGTCATTACGTTTCATTCGCTCGAAGACCGTATTTGCAAAGAAACGTTTAAAAAAGCAAGCGAAAGCCCACCATTGCCTCCGGGGCTTCCGGTTCTCCCCGATGATTACCGTCCCGTGCTGAAAATCATTACAAAAAAACCGGTTGTTCCTTCTGCTGAGGAGCTGGAACGAAACAACCGCGCCCGTTCGGCAAAACTTCGTATTGCTGAAAAACAGTAACGTGTGCGAATGATGGAAAAGAACGAGAGGAGAAACAGGAGGGGAAAGCTGTGAACAATTTGGCAGTTAAAGTAGTGCGTGAACAAAAGCGTCCGGCTGCACCGCCGAGCCCGAAGCCGCAGCGAAAACGTCGTTTTCGTCTCACATTGGCCGAGAAGCTGTTGATCGTCTCATTTTTGTTATTTGCCTTTTATGTGGCGGTTCAATTTGTCTCAAGCCAAGTGCAAATTTATGAGCTGAATAAAGACATACAAAAATTGGAGATGGCCATTGATGAACAGAAAAAGGAAAATAATGACTTGTACGTCGAAGTGCAGCGGTTGAGCTCGTACGAGCGCATTTTGCAAAAGGCGAAGGAGCTTGGGCTGTCACTGAACGAAGACCATGTGAAAGTCGTAAAGGAATGATGGAGAATGGAAATGAAAAAACATTCCAACACCCATCGAGGAGCAGGGATTTTGTTTATCGTTTTCAGCCTGCTCTTTTTTCTGCTCTTTGCCCGTTTTATCCAACTGCAATGGACCGGAAAAGCGGACGGTCATGTGTTAGCCGCGAAAGCTGAACAGCAGCATAAACAAAAGCGAGTGATCGAAGCGAAGCGCGGGACGATTTTCGATCGCAACGGCACCGTTTTGGCGCAGGATGTACCTTCATATACGGTCGTGGCCATTTTGGATCCAGAGATGACGACCAACCCGGAACGTCCGCGTCATGTTGTCGATCCGGAAACAACGGCGAAAAAGCTTGCGCCGTTGCTTGGTATGGATGTCAAGGACATGGAGCGCATTTTAACGAAAAAGGCCAAGCAGGTCGAGTTCGGCTCCTACGGCCGTAACATCAGCTTTGAACTCAAGCGAAAAATTGAAGCGCTCGATTTGCCGGGCATTGCCTTCATCCGTGATACAAATCGGTTTTATCCGAATGGCACATTTGCTTCGCACGTGATCGGGTACGCACAAAAAAATGCGGAAAACGAAACAGTGGGCAAAATGGGTGTGGAAAAATGGCTTGATCGATATTTGCGCGAAACAGACGGCTATGTGTCATTTGCTGGTGATGTGAACGGCTTTCGCCTGCCGGAGGCAAAAGAACGTATCGTCAAGCCAGACAACGGGGCGAACGTCTATTTGACGATCGATGGAAAAATCCAAACATTTTTAGAAGACGCCATGAATAACGTTGAGAAGCAGTACAAGCCGAAGAAAATGATCGGTATCGTCGCTGATCCGAAAACAGGGAAAATTTTGGCTATGGCGACCCGTCCGAGTTTTGATCCGAATAAGCGCGACATTACGAACTTTTTGAATGATGCCATTTCCTATCCGTACGAGCCAGGGTCGACGATGAAGGTGTTTACGCTCGCGGCGGCTATTAATGAAGGGGTATATAACGGCAAGGAAACGTTTCGTTCCGGAGCGTACAAAGTTGGGCCAAACACTGTTCGCGACCACAACGATGTCGGCTGGGGAACAATTACATTTGACGAAGGAGTGCAGCGTTCATCGAACGTCGCTTTTTCCATTTTAGTGAAAGAAAAGCTCGGTGAAGATCGATTTTTGCAATATTTGCATCGCTTCCGCTTCGACCAGAAAACCGGCATCGATTTGCCGAACGAGTCTGTTGGGCAAATCCGCTATCGCTATCCGATTGAACGAATAACGACAGGATTTGGCCAAGGGACATCGGTGACGCCGATTCAGCAAATTCAAGCAGCAACGGCAATCGCTAATGATGGAAAAATGATGAAGCCATACATCATTGAAAAAGTGGTTGATCCGGACAACGGCAAAGTCGTTCTTGATCATGAGCCGACTGTAGCCGGTGAACCGATCACTGCGGAGACGGCACGCCAAGTGCGCGAGATTTTAGAGACGGTTGTCTCGTCGGAACACGGTACCGGCCGTCCGTACCAGATCGATGGCTACCGTGTCGCAGGCAAAACAGGGACGGCGCAAATTCCGTCGGCCGCCGGCGGCTACATGACGGGCCGGGAAAACTATATTTTTTCGTTTTTAGGTATGGCGCCGGCTGACGATCCACGGCTCATCATGTATGTAGCCGTTCAGCAGCCGCGGCTTGATGTAACGGAAACCGGGGCAGCGCCGGTGTCGCAAATTTTTACAACGGTGATGAAAAGCAGTTTGCAATATTTGCATATCGAGCCGGTAGAGAAAAAACAGACAGAGACGAAGAAGGCGGAACGGCGCGCGCTTGACTCGCTGATCGGTCAAACCGCCGTCTCAGCGGCGGAACAGCTGAAAGAAAAAGGATATGTGCCGGTTGTCATCGGCAACGGTAAAAATGTTGAACGGCAGCTTCCGAGCGGTGGGGAGCGCGTTCTTCCAGGGGAGCGAGTCGTGCTGAAAACGGACGGATCAGCAACGATGCCGGATTTGCGCGGCTTTTCGCTGCGGGACGCCATGAAAGTGGCCAACGTGCTCGAGTTGCGTCCGAGTACGAAAGGCACCGGTTATGTCGTCAGCCAAAGCATTCGTCCGGGAGCGGAAGTGCGCAAAGGAGATTATTTGATTGTCGAGCTGGCTTCTCCACGCCAATGGGAAGAAACGATGGCGGAGAAAGAAAAAGAGGCGGCTGAACGGAAGGACAACAAGCCGCACGAATGATTTTTGCCGTTCTATAACGGGGCGTACAAGCATATAGTGGAACGAGCCCATCACGAAGGAGGTTCCGCCATATGCGCGTGTCGTACGTTACCGTGCGCAAGCGGTTGACGATCGTGTTTTTGATCGGTATTTTCATTTTTGCGATTATCGATCTCCGTCTTGGTTACGTCCAATTTTGGCTTAGCGATATGTTAACGGAACGGGCGAAAGGGCTATGGGGCCGGAACATCCCGTTTGAACCGAAGCGCGGTGAAATTTTGGATCGCAACGGCGTCCCGCTGGCGACGAATATGAG
Source organism: Geobacillus thermodenitrificans subsp. thermodenitrificans DSM 465 (assembly GCF_000496575.1). GTDB lineage: Bacteria > Bacillota > Bacilli > Bacillales > Anoxybacillaceae > Geobacillus > Geobacillus thermodenitrificans. Next base: position 194,405 of record NZ_AYKT01000001.1, read on the forward strand.
CGCGCCGACAGTGTACGTCATCCCCCGGCAAGTGAAAAATCCGGCGGAGGCGGCGGAAAAGCTGTCCGTTGTGTTGGGCGCTTCAGTCGAATCAATCTATAAGCAAATTACGCAAAAAACATCGATCGTCCGTCTAAAGGAAGGGCGAAAAATTTCTGATGAAAAAGCGGCGAGCGTACGCGCACTTGACTTAGATGGGATCTATATTGCTGAAGATACAAAGCGTTACTACCCATTTGGCAGCTATTTGTCGCATGTGCTTGGCTTTAGCGGCATTGACAATCAGGGGCTCACCGGGCTTGAGCTGTATTATGACAAAGAACTAAGCGGCGAACGCGGCTCTGTGCAATTTTATTCCGATGCCAAAGGACGACGCATGCCCGGTATAGCGGACGACTATACGCCGCCGACTGACGGCTTGGATTTAGTGCTGACCATTGACTCGCGCATCCAGACGATTATCGAACGGGAGCTTGATATCGCGGAGGCAAAATACAATCCAGACGGCATCATCGCCATCGCTATGAACCCGAATACGGGCGAAATTTTGGCGATGGCGAGCCGCCCTACTTTCGACCCGGCCAACTACCGGGACGTCCCTCCGGAAATTTACAACCGCAATTTGCCGATTTGGAGCACATATGAGCCAGGGTCAACGTTCAAAATCATTACGCTTGCGGCAGCTCTTGAGGAAGGAAAAGTGAATTTGCTCAAAGACCACTTTTTTGACCCGGGCTATGCCAAAGTAGCCGGTGCTACGCTTCGTTGCTGGAAAAAAGGCGGCCACGGAGAGCAAACGTTTTTGGAAGTCGTGCAAAACTCTTGCAACCCAGGGTTTGTAGAGCTGGGAGAACGACTAGGAAAAGAAACGTTGTTTAAGTACATTAAGCAGTTCGGGTTTGGCGAGAAAACCGGCATCGATTTGCAAGGGGAAGGAACCGGAATTTTGTTTGATTTAAAACGGGTAGGGCCGGTTGAGCTGGCGACGACCGCGTTCGGCCAAGGGGTGTCGGTGACGCCGATCCAGCAAGTCGCTGCCGTATCGGCTGCAGTCAATGGCGGTGTTTTGTACACTCCATACATTGCCAAGGAGTGGATCGACCCAGAAACGGGTGAAATCGTCCGGCGCAATACGCCAAAGGCGAAACGGCGCGTTATTTCCGAGGAAACGTCGAAACAAGTCCGATATGCGCTTGAGAGTGTCGTTGCCCAAGGAACAGGGAAAAAGGCGTATGTCGAAGGATACCGTGTCGGCGGAAAAACCGGAACGGCGCAAAAAGCGCAAGGAGGCCGCTATTTGCAAAACAACCATATCGTATCGTTCATCGGTTTCGCTCCGGCTGACGATCCGCAGCTTGTCGTATACGTCGCCGTTGACAATCCGAAAGGGACGGTTCAGTTTGGCGGTACGGTCGCCGCGCCGATCGTCGGCAAAGTGATGGAAGACAGCCTACGTGTGATGAACGTAAAACCTCGCAAAGATCAACTCGCCAAAGAGCGGGACTGGAACGAGCCGAAAGTGCTGGAAGTACCAAACTTAATCGGATTGACAAAAAAAGATTTGCAAGAACAACTTTTTGACTTAAAATTAGATGTTAGTGGCGAGGGAGATGTGGTCGTTGAACAATCTCCAGAGCCAGGTGCGAAAGTGAAAGAGGGGTCGACGATTCGCATTTATTTGGCGAAAAACGAGACGGCAGAGGAGCAGTAAATGATCGCACAAGGGGCGGCCGATGCGATGATTCATCGGGTTGGTTGTGCCCCTTTTTCCGCTGTCCGCATCGTTGGGCGGGCTATTTATAAGCGAAAGGGATGAAGCAAACATGAAATTACAAACGCTGCTGTCACGCTTGCCCGGCTTTTGGGTGCATCGCGGGGGCAACCCGGATATCGTTGCGTTGGAGATGGACTCGCGCCATGTCACGCCTGGTTCTCTCTTTTTTTGTGTGAAAGGATTTACCGTGGATGGACACGATTTTGCCGAACAGGCGGTGGAGCGCGGGGCGGTGGCGATTGTCGCCGAGCGCCCGCTCTCGGTGAATGTGCCGGTTGTTGTTGTGCCGGACAGCCGGCGAGCGATGGCGATTTTAGCGGATGCGTTTTACGGTCAGCCAACTCACCGCCTTCATTTAATCGGAGTGACGGGCACAAACGGTAAAACAACGACGACTCATATCATTGAGCAGGTGGCGAGAAAAGCCGGCAAGAAAACCGGACTCATCGGCACGGTTGGGACGAAAATCGGCGACCGTTCTTACCCGGCAGTGAATACGACACCGGAGTCACTTGTCTTGCAGCGTACGTTTAAACAAATGGTTGACGAAGGTGTGGAGTTTGTAACCATGGAAGTGTCATCACACGCCCTTCACCAAGGACGGGTGCACGGTTGCGATTACGACGTCGCCGTGTTTACGAACTTGACACAAGACCACTTAGACTATCATGGAACAATGGAAGAATATCGGAACGCCAAAGGGCTGCTGTTTGCCCAACTTGGCAACCGTTACGACGAGCGGCGGCCAAAATTTGCCGTTCTCAATCATGACGACCCCGTTTCGCAATATTATAAACATATGACAGCTGCACCGATCATCACATATGGCATAAAGGAAAAAAGCGATGTGATGGCAGAGCAAATCGAAATGACTCCCGGCGGCATGGCATTTCAACTGTGCACTCCGCATGGGACCATGGCGATCGAAACGAAGCTGGTCGGCCTGTTTAACGTCTATAACCTCCTCGCTGCCACAGCCGCTTGCCTTGCGTCCGGCTTTTCGCTTGCGACGATTGCCGAGGCGCTCGCTAATGTCTCGCCGGTGCCGGGGCGGTTTGAAACGGTCGATGAAGGGCAAAATTTTACTGTTATTGTCGATTATGCTCATACGCCGGATAGTGTGGAAAATGCACTGAAAACCGTGCGGCAATTTGCAAAGCGAAACGTGTATGTTGTGATCGGCTGCGGCGGTGACCGCGACCGAACAAAGCGGCCGCTCATGGCGCAAGCGGCGGTGCGCTATGCGGATGTCGCTGTTTTTACCTCCGACAATCCGCGCTCGGAAGACCCGAGGCAAATTTTGCGCGATATGGAGGCCGGCGTTAGTGCTGGGGACGGGACGTATGTGACCATTCCCGACCGGGAAGAGGCGATCCGGTATGCCATTGGGCAGGCGCAAGAAGGTGATGTCGTGTTAATTGCCGGCAAAGGGCATGAAACGTATCAAATCATTGGCGACGATGTGATCGACTTTGACGATCGCGCTGTCGCCCGAGCGGCGGTGAAGGAGAGAAGATGACGATGGTTACGTATAAAATGGTGCAATCCATCGCGGTGGAGGCGCGCGGCATTATCGATGAGACGATTCGTTTTCACGCCGTGTTTGTCGACCCCGCGAAGCAAGTGAAAAAAGGGCTGTTCGTTCCGCTCAAAAATGCGGCGGAAACGTTGAAAACAGCCATTGATCATGGGGCGATCGCTTCATTTTGGCCGATCGGCGAGCCGCTGCCCCGCTATATTCCCAACCAGTTTCCGCTCTTTTTTGTTCCGTCGCCGCTTGAAGCGGCTGCCAGGTTGCTTGAGCGGTACTTAGGGCAAAGCGAGGGCGACGGGGGCACGGAATTTTCTTTTACGTTCTCGGAAAAAGGCGGAACATACGCTCCAGCTGATACTGAAGCTCGCCTGCAGCTCGCTGAACTGCAGAGAAGGTGGCTGAGCGTGCGGCCGGCAAAAGGATGTGACGATTCATGCCAGAGCAAATAATCGTCATTGCGATGGCGGTCTCCTTTTTAATCACAGTCATTTTGTCCCCGCTATTTATCCCGTTTTTGCGACGGTTAAAATTTGGGCAAAGTATTCGAGAGGAAGGACCGAAGTCGCACCAAAAAAAATCGGGCACTCCGACAATGGGCGGCATAATGATTTTGCTTTCCATCATTGCGACGACCGTATGGGTGACGGCCAAGTTTTCCGTTCTTTCGGCGGGGACATATTTATTGTTGTTTGTAACGATCGGTTATGGGGTGCTCGGCTTTTTAGACGACATGATTAAAGTTGTGATGAAGCGAAATCTTGGACTGACAAGCCGGCAAAAATTTATCGGCCAGCTCATCATTGCGGTCATTTTCTTTTTTGTCTATCGGCAAAGCGGTTTTTCGACAGCGCTACATATTCCCGGCACTGACTGGTCGTTTGACCTTGGTTGGGCATACGGGGTGTTGCTGTTGTTCATGCTCGTTGGCGGTTCGAACGCTGTCAATTTGACCGATGGGCTTGACGGGCTGCTCGCCGGAACGGCGGCCATCGCCTTTGGCGCTTACGCCGTCTTGGCTTGGAATCAAGGCCAGTACGACGTGGCTGTGTTTTGTGTGGCTGTTGTCGGCGCCGTGCTCGGCTTTTTAGTGTTTAACGCTCATCCGGCGAAAGTGTTTATGGGCGATACCGGTTCGCTTGCGCTCGGCGGAGCGATTGCCGCCGTCGCTGTCTTAACGAAGCTTGAGCTGCTGCTTGTTGTGATCGGCGGCGTGTTTGTCATTGAGACGCTGTCGGTCATTATTCAAGTTGCCTCATTCAAAATGACCGGTAAGCGCGTCTTTCGTATGAGTCCGCTCCATCATCATTATGAGCTCGTCGGCTGGTCGGAATGGCGCATTGTCGTCACGTTTTGGGCTGTCGGCCTTTTATTCGCAATGCTAGGAATTTATATCGAGGTGTGGATTTAATTGAAACCGACTCCTTTTTATCAACATCGTCGTGTGCTTGTCATTGGATTGGCTAAAAGTGGGGCGGCGGCGGCTCGGTTGCTTGCTGAATTAGGTGTTGAAGTCGTCGCCAACGACCAAAAACCGTTGGAGGAAAATGCGGAGGCGAAGAAGCTGGAGCAGCTCGGTATCCGCGTCGTTTGTGGTGGTCATCCGCTCGAGCTGCTCGATGAGCCATTTGATCTTGTTGTGAAAAATCCAGGAATTCCGTATACAAACCCGTTGGTCGAAAAGGCGCTCGAAAAAGGGCTTCCGATTGTGACAGAAGTGGAGCTTGCCTATCGTATTTCTGAGGCGCCGTTTATCGGTATTACCGGGTCGAACGGAAAAACGACGACAACGACGCTCATTTATGAGATGTTAAAGGCGGACGGCCAAGACCCGCTGCTTGCTGGCAATATTGGTCTTGTGGCCTGCGAGGTGGCAAAGGAAGCGAAACCGGATCAATGGCTTGTCACCGAGCTGTCTTCGTTCCAACTGGCCGGCATTGACGAGTTTCGTCCGAGGATCGCGGTCTTGCTCAACATTTTTGACGCCCACTTGGATTACCACGGGACGAAAGAAGCATATGCAGCGGCGAAGGCGAACATTTTCCGCAACCAAACAGCACACGATTACGCCGTCGTCAATGCGGATGATCCGCTTGTGATGGACATCGTCTCGTCCGTTCGGGCGCAAAAGGTGCTGTTTTCGGTGACAAAGCCGCTTGGTGAAGGGGCGTACGTCCAAGATGGCACTGTTTATTGGAACGGTGAGTCGGTCATCCAGATCGCCGACATCGTTCTCCCCGGTCAGCACAATTTGGAAAATATTTTAGCTGCAGTAGCAGCTGCTAAACTAGCTGGCGCTAGCAATGAGGCCATCCGTCGGGTGTTGACGACGTTTACGGGCGTGAAGCACCGACTTCAATATGTGGCTGAAGTCGACGGACGGCGATTTTACAATGATTCGAAGGCGACGAACATATTGGCGACGCAAAAGGCGCTCGCGGCGTTTGCTGATGAGCCGGTCATTTTGCTGGCCGGTGGGCTTGATCGCGGCAATGAATTTGATGCCCTTCTCCCATACTTGCAACAGGTCAAAGCCATGGTGCTGTTTGGCCAAACGGCGGCCAAGATTGGCCGCGTGGCTCGGGAGGCGGGAATAGAAACGGTAGAATATGTCGATAATGTGGAAAAGGCCGTCCCGGTTGCCTTTCGGCTTTCAGAGCCGGGCGATGTCATTTTGCTCTCTCCGGCATGTGCTAGTTGGGATCAATATAAAACTTTCGAGGAGAGAGGGGACATTTTTATTAACGCCGTGCATAAGTTGAAATAGAGGGAAAGGGACAGCCCTTTCCCTCTAGTTTACAAAATAGAGGTGTTGGGCATTGCCGCGAAAAAAGTCTGCACCGGATTTTTTGCTCATTATTTTAACGTTTTCGCTCTTAGCGATCGGGCTTATTATGGTGTACAGTGCGAGCGCCATCTGGGCAGAATACAAGTTTAACGATTCGTTTTTCTTCGCCAAGCGTCAGCTTTTATTTGCCGGCGTTGGCGTGATCGCCATGTTTTTTATGATGAACATCGATTATTGGACGTGGCGCGATTGGTCGAAAGTGCTGCTCGGTGTTTGTTTTGTGCTGCTCATCCTTGTGCTTATTCCGGGAATCGGCATGGTGCGCAATGGATCGCGAAGCTGGATCGGCGTCGGGGCGTTTTCCATTCAGCCGTCTGAGTTTATGAAGCTTGCTATGATCGCCTTTTTAGCCAAATATTTATCTGAAAACCAAAAAAAGATTACGTCGTTTAAACAAGGGTTGCTGCCGGCGCTTTTGCTCGTGTTTGCTGCTTTCGGAATGATTATGCTGCAACCGGATTTAGGGACGGGCACCGTCATGGTCGGAACATGTGTGACGATGATTTTCGTTGCCGGCGCCCGCCTCAGCCATTTTATCGGTCTTGGTGTATTGGGGCTCGCCGGGTTTGTGGCCCTCATCTTATCAGCTCCATACCGGATTAAGCGGATTACGTCGTTTTTAAACCCGTGGGAAGACCCGCTCGGGAGCGGATTTCAAATCATTCAGTCGCTGTACGCCATTGGGCCGGGCGGCTTGTTCGGTCTTGGGCTTGGGCAAAGCCGGCAAAAGTTTTTTTATTTGCCGGAGCCACAAACGGATTTTATTTTCGCGATTTTAGCTGAAGAGCTTGGTTTTATTGGTGGTTCGCTCGTCCTTCTTTTGTTTAGCCTTCTTCTCTGGCGCGGCGTGCGCATCGCCCTTGGCGCTCCTGATTTGTACGGCAGCTTTTTGGCGCTTGGCATCATTTCGATGATCGCTATTCAAGTGATGATCAATATCGGCGTTGTTACCGGACTGATGCCTGTCACCGGTATTACTCTTCCGTTTTTAAGCTACGGCGGTTCATCGCTGACGTTGATGCTGATGGCTATCGGTGTGCTGCTCAATATTAGCAGGCATGCCCGCTACTAGACCTAGGCAGGCGGCGGCTGTCCGCCGCTTTTGTTTGCCTTGATTGGGCCGGTGGCGCTCTCGTCGAATAGTGGCGGCAAATGCGATAAAAAACAGGCTCTCTCTCGCAGTCTATTTGTGATATAATGAAAACAAGTGCAAAGGACAAAGAAACGGCAGCGGATGCCGTTTGTTTTTATTCAAATGCGGCAATGTGTTTTGTCCATGGGCGAGAATGTGGGCGTTGGACAAGAAAGCGGTGAATGCGATGGAAAAAGGAAAGGTCGTCGTTCTAGAGGATCGTGTGCCGAAGCTGAAAGAGCGGCGCCGTCAAAAAGCGAACCGTCGGCTCATTTTGTATTTGTTCTTCTTTTTTCTGTTTATCTTATGTGTCCTTTATTTTCAATCGCCGCTCAGTGCAGTGAGGCATGTGGAAGTGAGCGGCAACCGTCATCTGCCGGCGGAGCGGATCATCAGTTTGAGCGGCATTACAAAGCGGACAAGCTTTTGGAAAGTGAATGAACAAAACGTGGAGGCGAAAATTGCTCGTCATCCGGAAATTAAGGAAGCCACTGTGAAGAAGCGGCTGCCGAATACGATCGTCATCGACGTTCGTGAATGGCGGCGGGTCGCCTACGTATATAACCGGCAAACGTTTTTTCCACTGCTTGAGAACGGGCAGCTGCTAAAGCAGGAAGCGGTGAAAACGGCTCCGAGCGATGCACCGGTATTAGTCGGCTGGAAAAGTGGTGAAGCCATTGCGGAAATGACCGGGCAGCTTGCTGAACTGCCAGCGGCGGTGCTTGGTGCCATATCGGAAATTCACTACAAGCCAACCGGTGAATACAAAGACCGGGTCGTTGTCTATATGAATGATGGCTATGAGGTGAGTGCGACGATTCATAACTTTGCTGATAAGCTGTCGCATTATCCGTCGATTATCGCCGAGCTCGACCGGAATGTCAAAGGAGTCATTCACCTGGAAGTAGGCAGCTATTTTGTTCCGTATGAACCGACGAAAAAGGAGGATGACGATGAGACGAAAAGTCCGTAGCCGCGTCCTCCTTACTTTTATTTGTTTTATCTTTGGGACTATGCTTGGGTTTTCGTACCAGCATACGAAAGAGGAGGAGCCACGTCGCCAATGGAGCGACAGTGAGTGGAAAAAGGAGTACGAGTATCGTTCGGCGCTTATCGCTTTGCAAAAAGAAAACCGGTCGCTAAAGCAGCAGCTTGTCAAAAAGCAAGCTGAATTGACCGAATGGGAAAAAAAATTGGCCGAGCAACAGTCGAATGAGGTCGGGTTGGCGAAAGAGGCAGAACAGCTGCGCATGCATGTTGGAAAGGCGAGGGTCAAAGGGAAAGGCGTAGCAGTCACGCTTTCCGATTCCTCTTATATCCCCTCTGAAGCGAGTGCTACTGATTACATCGTTCATGAACAGCACGTATGGAAAGTCGTTCACGAGCTGCTTATTTCCGGTGCTGAGGCCGTTGCTATTAATGGGCAGCGTATTTCCCATCGCTCTTACATTGTCTGTAATGGTCCAGTCATTGAAGTGGACGGGACACAACATGCGGCTCCGTTTGTCATTTCGGCGATCGGCGACCCGGATGTGCTATCATCCGCGCTTGAGTTAGCCGGCGGTGTCGTCGACCAGCTAGTCGAAGACCATATCGATGTGAAAGTGGAAAAGCAAAAGAACATCGTTCTCGATCCGGTATTTGCGCCCAAACCGTAAAAAAGGGCGGGAAGGAGCGTTGAAGCATGTTGGAGTGGAAAAAACGGTTATCTTTTGTCATCGTCGCCGCCGTGTTTGGCGTGATGCTCGCGGTTGAGCTGCGGACGACGATGCCTTCAGAAGAGCGTGACACACGCGACATTTGGGAACTGCGCGCTGATTTAACGAAAGAACAACAGCTCGAGCAGCAGCTGCTTGAGGAGCTCGAAGATTATGAAGAGAAATTGCGCCATTATCAGGAGAAGGAGGCGGCAGGCGGCGGGGCGGCGCTCGAGGCGACTGTCGCTGAGCTGCGGGAGGAAGCCGGACTGACTGAAGTGAAAGGGAGCGGCATTGTGCTGATGATTGCGCCATTCTCGACGGCCGACTATGTTGGGCCAGTCACTGCGACCGTTTCCCCGGAGCTGCTGCAACGGTTAGTGAATGAGTTGAACAAATATGGGGCAAGGGAAATTGCTATCGGCGGCGAGCGGCTGACGAACCGGACGGCGATTCGCGATATCAACGGTATAACGAACGTTGGCCGCCGCCCAATCAGGCTGCCGGTTGAGGTGAAGGCGATTGCGGATGACGTGGACAAGCTGTATAGCGGATTAGCTGTTTCGCCGATTCGCGACGATTTCATCGTCGAAAACCTGGAGCTTTCGATTTCCAAACCGAAGTCGGTGATCGTCATTCCACCATCAACTGAACGGCCGGACGTAAAATACATGGAGACGGCGAGCGCCGGCAAGGAGGAGAAGTAGCATGTGGCTCCCGCTTCTCGGGATGTTGCTCGGGTTTGCTGTCGGCGTTCTCGCCGGCTGGGAAATTCCCGATGAGTATTCTAATTATTTGTCAATTGCTATTTTGGCGGCCTTTGATACATTAATCGGAGGATGGCGCGCCCATTTACAGCGGACATACGACGAACTTGTATTTATAACCGGGTTTTTTTTCAACATTATCCTTGCCACAACTTTAACTTTTCTTGGGATACATCTTGGTGTAGACTTGTATTTAGCGGCTGTGTTTGCGTTCGGTGTCCGCCTTTTTCAAAACATTGCCATCATCCGCCGCCTTTGGCTTGCCGAATGGGCGGAGCGGCGGCAAAATCGTGAAAAAAGTTAAGCAAAAGACAGGGAAAGCCTTTTGGCATGTTGAATTATATGGAGTAAAACAAAATATGGTGTTTTTGCGGAATTTATAAACTAGACATAGACAAAGAGATGGATAGAGAAATTTCAGCCGAAAAAGGAGGTGTCGCTGCTTACTGAAACGCCGGCCGATAGGTGCGTTTTTAGTAGGCAGATGCCAAAAGATGAGCAGCAATGAGATCGTCGTTAGCCTCGATGTCGGGACATCGAGCATTAAAGTGATCATTGGGGAAATGTTAGGCAGCTCGATTAACATTATCGGGGTAGGCAATGTGAAATCCGAAGGGCTCAAAAAAGGGGCGATTGTTGATATAGATAAAACGGTGCACTCGATCAAGCGGGCGGTCGAGCAAGCAGAGCGGATGGTCGGCCTGTCAATCCGCCGCGTGATTGTTGGGGTGGCAGGCAGCCATGTTCAGCTGCAAGATTGTCACGGCATTGTCGCCGTTGCGAGTGAAAATCGTGAAATTAGTGACGAGGATGTCGCTCGCGTCATCGATGCTGCGCAAGTCGTTTCCATCCCTCCGGATCGGGAAATTATCGGGATCGTTCCGCGCCAGTTTATTGTTGACGGATTAGACGGCATCCATGATCCGCGCGGCATGCTTGGTGTCCGTCTAGAAATGGAAGGGACAATGATCACGGGAGCGAAGACAATTTTACATAACCTCCTTCGTTGTGTGGAACGGGCTGGCTTGGAAATTAGCGATATTTGCCTCCAGCCGTTGGCGGCCGGTTCGCTTGCGTTATCCGATGACGAACGGCATTTAGGTGTTGCACTCGTCGACCTAGGGGGCGGTTCGACAACGGTCGCCGTCTTTGAGCAAGGCGGGTTGCAGGCTGTATCTTCGCTTCCGGTCGGCGGGGAACATATTACAAAAGATCTGGCCATCGGGCTGCGCACAACAACAGAAGACGCCGAAAAAATTAAACTGAAGCATGGGCATGCATTTTATGACTATGCCTCGGAAGAAGAGGTATTCACCGTGCCAATCATGGGCACCGATCAGCACCAGCAGTTCAGCCAGCTTGAGATCGCCGACATTATTGAAGCAAGGCTGGAGGAAATTTTGCAAATGGTTCAGCATGAAGTGCGCCGTCTCGGGTTTCGCGACCTTCCTGGCGGCTATGTGCTGACAGGTGGTGTGGCGAATATGCCAGGGGTGCTGGAACTGGCACACGTCGTCTTAGGGACGAGCGTCCGCGTCGCCCTGCCGGATTATATCGGTGTGCGTGACCCGCAATATACGATCGGCGTCGGCTTGCTCAAATTCGCCTACCGGCAAGCGCAGCTGCAAGGAAAAACGGTTCCGGTTGCTGCGGCGGCGGAGCCGATTGAGCGCCCCGCACCAAAACAGCAGCCGAAACCAAAAAAGAAAGAAGACCATTTTGGGAAAAAGGTCAAGAAATTTTTCGGATCTTTCTTTGAATAGAGACTGAAATTTAGGAGGATTTGGTTATGTTGGAGTTTGATACGACAATCGATCAGTTGGCAACAATCAAGGTGATTGGGGTCGGGGGCGGCGGCAACAACGCCGTCAATCGGATGATTGAACACGGAGTGCAAGGTGTGGAGTTTATTGCAGTTAACACGGATGCACAGGCGCTCAAATTATCGAAAGCGCCGACGAAGCTGCAAATTGGGGCGAAACTGACGCGCGGTTTGGGCGCAGGCGCAAACCCGGAAGTCGGAAAAAAAGCCGCGGAAGAAAGCAAAGAGCAAATTGAAGAAGCGCTCCGCGGTGCGGATATGGTGTTTGTTACCGCCGGGATGGGCGGTGGCACAGGAACAGGCGCGGCGCCAGTCATCGCCCAAATCGCACGCGAATTAGGAGCGCTGACGGTCGGCGTCGTTACGCGCCCGTTCACTTTTGAAGGGCGGAAACGGGCGACGCAAGCCGCAAGCGGCATCGCCGCCATGAAAGAAGCGGTCGATACGCTGATCGTCATTCCGAACGACCGGTTGCTTGAAATTGTCGATAAAAATACGCCGATGCTTGAGGCGTTCCGCGAAGCGGACAACGTGCTGCGCCAAGGGGTGCAAGGCATCTCTGACTTGATCGCCGTGCCGGGGCTCATCAACCTCGATTTCGCTGACGTGAAAACGATCATGTCAAACAAAGGTTCGGCGTTGATGGGCATCGGAGTGGCCAGCGGTGAAAACCGGGCTGCAGAGGCAGCGAAGAAGGCGATTTCCAGCCCGCTGTTGGAAACATCCATTGACGGAGCGCAAGGTGTGCTAATGAACATCACTGGCGGGATGAATTTAAGCTTGTACGAAGTACAGGAAGCGGCTGATATCGTCGCTTCAGCAGCCGACCAAGAAGTGAACATGATTTTTGGCTCGGTCATCAACGAAAACTTAAAAGATGAAATTGTCGTCACTGTCATCGCGACCGGCTTTAACGAAAACGTTGCTTCGCAACCACGGCCATCGCGCGTCGGCATCAGTACAGCGCCGAAAGTGACGCCGGCGCCGAAGCGGGAAAAGCGCGAAGAGCCGACACAAGACTATGCGGCGCTTCGTTCAGGGCAAGCGGAAGATCCGCTTGACATTCCAGCTTTCTTGCGTAATCGCAACCGTCGCCGTTAAGATGAAACCAGGCATGAACAACTTGTTGTTCATGCCTATTTTTATTGAAATCAAGTTTTTCGCCTTGCTTAAGTTGCAGACGGCTTGTTTCATCCGCCGTGATTCCCCTCACTTTGACAAAACATCCTTTTTTTCACCATCACCGATTGACAGACTTTCCCTCATGATGTGCTATATACTTGTTTCAGACAAAGCTAATGTGGGCGGGGGGAGGGGCTTACTGTTTGATCGTTTACGTCGATGTGATTTGGCTGCTCAATGTCTGTTTTGACGCCTTGCTTCTTTGGCTGGCAGCGCTCATGCTCAAGCGACCGGTCATTTGGTGGCGCCTGTTGGCTGGGGCGTTGATCGGTTCACTGCTTGTCGTGTTGTTGTTCACCCCGTTTTCTGCCATCGCCCAGCACCCACTTGTGAAAGTGGCGGTTTCGATCTTAATTGTGCTTGCTGCTTTCGGCTTTAAGCGGCCGCGCTATATGATCGAGAACATGATGGCATTTTACTTTGCGACGTTCGCTATCGGCGGCGGCATGCTGGCTGTCCATTATTTGTTCGTGCCGCAGCTGTCCGTTCAGCAAGAATGGTTGATCATGCCCCCCGGAGCGGGCGACCCGGTCAGCTGGTTGTTTGTTGTGATTGGTTTTCCGGTGCTATGGCTTTTTTCCCGCCGCCGTGTGGAAAACATTCGTGAGAAAAAACTGCGTTTTGAACATATTATTGACGTCATCGTTGTTTGGGATGGCCGGCCGCTGGCGCTGCGTGGGCTTATTGACAGCGGCAATCAGCTGTTCGATCCAGTGACGAAAACGCCGGTGATGGTTGTTGATAGGGAAAAAGCAAAGGAAGTGCTGCCTGAGGAGCTGACGATGCATATGGCGACCATGACGTTTGACGATCTACCAGAGCAGTGGGCTCATCGCCTCCGTCTCATTCCGTACCGCGCGGTTGGGAGCGGCCCGCAAATGATGATGGCGATCAAGCCGGACCGCATCATGCTTTTGTATGAAGATCAATGGCTTGAGGTGAAGCAAGGGCTTGTTGCCTTAAGTGCCGACTCGCTATCGACTGATGGGGAGTATAGCTGCATCGTTCATCCGAAAATGGTGCAGTCGGGAAGAAAGCTGACCGCTTCGTAGTTCGTTACTATATCATACTCGCTTTTTATCCGTTTAGAAGGGGGATTTTTATGAAAAAGTGGAAACTTCGCTTCATGTATTGGGTGTATAAGCTTCTGGCGAAACTCGGTTTGAAGACGGATGAGATTTATTATATCGGCGGCAGTGAAGCGCTCCCTCCGCCGCTGACGAAAGAGGAAGAGGAACGGCTGATCGAGCGGTTGGCGGTCGGTGATAAGACAGCGCGGTCGCTTCTCATCGAGCGCAACTTACGCCTTGTCGTTTACATCGCGCGCAAATTTGAAAACACCGGCATTCATATCGAGGACTTGATCAGCATTGGAACGATCGGACTGATTAAGGCGGTCAACACGTTCAATCCAGAGAAAAAAATCAAGCTGGCGACATATGCTTCACGCTGCATTGAAAATGAAATTTTAATGTATTTGCGCCGCAATAATAAAGTGCGGGCGGAAGTGTCATTTGATGAGCCGTTGAATATTGACTGGGACGGCAATGAGTTGCTGCTGTCTGATGTGCTCGGCACGGAAGATGATGTGATTACGAAAGACTTGGAAGCGGATGTCGATCGGCGCCTGTTGCTGAACGCCTTGCGCCAGCTGAGCGACCGTGAAAAGCAAATTATGGAACTGCGTTTTGGTCTTTCGGGTGGTGAGGAAAAAACGCAAAAAGATGTTGCTGATTTGCTCGGTATTTCGCAATCGTACATATCGCGGCTTGAGAAGCGGATCATTAAACGGTTGCGTAAAGAATTCAATAAGATGATGTAGCCGGCGGCAGGGGCAGATGCTCTGCCGCTTTTTTTCAGCCCGGACAGGCTGTGCATATTTTTCCCTCCTAAGGAGATACTGAAAACTGACGACTTAGCATCTCCTGATGGGAGGGAACAACTTGACGAGGAACAAAGTCGAGATTTGCGGCGTGGATACTTCAAAGCTTCCCGTCCTCAAAAATGAGGAAATGCGTGAACTGTTTCAACGGATGCATGAAGGGGATTTGGAGGCGAGAGAAAAATTAGTAAACGGCAATTTGCGCCTTGTGTTGAGCGTCATCCAACGCTTTAACAACCGTGGCGAATTTGTTGATGATTTGTTTCAAGTCGGTTGCATCGGACTTATGAAATCGATTGATAATTTTGATTTAAATCAAAATGTTAAGTTTTCCACGTATGCGGTGCCGATGATTATCGGCGAAATCCGCCGCTATTTGCGTGACAACAATCCGATCCGCGTTTCGCGCTCGCTGCGCGATATTGCCTACAAAGCGTTGCAAGTGCGAGAGCGGCTTATGGGTGAGACAGCGAAAGAGCCGTCGACGGAAGAGATTGCGAAAGAACTTGGTGTCGCCCATGAAGAAGTCGTTTTGGCCCTCGATGCCATTCAAGATCCGGTTTCGCTATTTGAACCGATTTACAATGACGGCGGCGATCCGATTTACGTGATGGATCAGCTGAGCGATGAGCGCAACCGCGACAGTCAATGGATTGAAGAAATCGCATTGAAAGAAGGGTTGCGGCGGTTAAATGAGCGGGAAAAAATGATCATCCGCAAACGATTTTTCCAAGGGAAAACACAAATGGAGGTCGCTGAGGAAATCGGTATTTCCCAAGCGCAAGTATCGCGGTTGGAAAAAGCAGCGATCCGGCAAATGAATAAAAACATCCAAGTGTGAGCGGCTGCTGGAGCAGCCTTTTTTCTTTGTTACATAACCTGTTTGGCGGCGTCATATAGATGAAAAAGAGGAGAGGAAAGGCGGGGGAATGAACCGTGATGAGAATTTCAGAGTTTCAGACAAAAGATGTTGTCAATGTAGCCAATGGGAAAAAGCTCGGCAATATTGGGGATATTGACATCGATCTCGATACAGGCAAAATTCGTTCATTGATTATTTTAGGAGCTGGAAAGATGCTCGGGCTGTTTGGGCGTGAGGAAGCGGTCGTCATTCCGTGGCAAAACATTGTCAAAATCGGAGCTGATGTCATTCTAGTCCGTTTGCACGATACGGAGTGATGCTATGATACTATGTTGAGACACTAATGTTTCAACAAAATTGTAAATAAAGGTTATCACGTTTAAGCAAACTATGATAAAATAGGAAAAAAAGTGATAAAAATCTACAAAAAAAGCGTGAGGTTGACACGAATGCCGGACATTTTTCAACAAACGGCTTATGAATGGCTTCTCTGCGGGGCTCCCCCATTCGCCGGGGCCGTCGCAGGGATAACGACGAAACAAGGCGGGGAAAGCAAAGGATCGTTCGCTTCCTTGAATATGGGACTGCATGTTGGCGACGACCGCACTGCCGTCGTCAATAATCGGCGCCGTCTAGCCGCATCGCTTGTTTTTCCCCTTGATGATTGGGTGTGCTGTGAGCAAGTGCACGGCGCCGTGATCCAGAAAGTGACGAAAAGCGATCGGGGAAGCGGGGCACAAGATTTCGCTACAGCAGTTCGGGGCGCTGACGGGTTGTATACGGATGAGGCGGGAGTATTGCTCGCCCTTTGTTTTGCTGATTGTGTGCCTGTCTATTTTATGGCTCCATCCGTCGGCTTGGTCGGTCTTGCTCATGCTGGTTGGCGAGGAACGGCCGGCGGTATCGCTCAAAACATGGTACGGCTTTGGCAAGAACGCGAGCATGTTGCACCCGCTGATATGTACGCTGCCATTGGACCAGCCATCGGCCCGTGCTGCTACACGGTCGATGACCGGGTGATCGACGGTTTGCGTTCGACTGTTCCTGCGGGCAGCCCTTTGCCATGGCGTGAAACAAGCCCAGGGCAATATGCGCTTGACTTAAAGGAGGCGAATCGGTTGCAGCTTATTGCTGCCGGTGTTCCTGATAGCCATATTTACGTGTCCGAACGCTGTACAAGCTGTGAGGAGACACTGTTTTTTTCTCACCGCCGCGACCGCGGGACAACGGGACGGATGTTGGCGTTCATCGGCCGAAGGGAGGAGACGACATGACGGTACGTGACAACTTAGCTGCCATTCGCCGGCAAATTGAGGGAGCTTGCGCCCGCGTTGGCCGCGATCCGGCCGACGTACGCATCGTAGCAGTAACGAAATATATTAATGCGGCAAGAGCGCAGGAGGTGCTTGATGCCGGCATTGTCGACCTCGGCGAAAACCGTTCCGACCAACTGCTGCAAAAATATGAGGTTATCGGGAAACAAGCGACGTGGCATTTTATTGGGACGCTCCAGTCGCGCAAGGTGAAGGAGATTATCGATAAAGTCGATTACATTCATTCGCTTGACCGCCTTTCGCTTGCTAAGGAGATTGAGAAGCGGGCGGTGCGTCCAGTGAAATGTTTTGTGCAGGTGAACGTATCAGGTGAGGCGACGAAGCACGGGCTCGCCCCTGACGAAACAGTCCCGTTTATCGAACAGCTTCGCTCGTTTCCATGCATTGAAGTGATCGGATTGATGACGATGGCGCCGCATACGGAGGACAAAAGTGTATTGCGCGCTTGTTTCCGTCAATTGCGAATGCTCAAAGAACGCGTCCAGGCGTTAAATTTGCCTTATGCACCATGCACCGAGCTGTCGATGGGCATGTCAAACGACTATGAGATCGCCATCGAGGAAGGAGCGACGTTTGTACGCATCGGCAGTGCGCTTGTCGGATCATTGTAGGAGGTGAGACGGGTGGGATTGATGAAAAAATTTCGCGATTATTTTTTAGAGGAAGACTACGAAGACTATGAAGAAGAATATGAAGCGCCGCAGCAGGAAGAGGAGGCGCTGCCGCTGAAGACAGCCAACAAGACGAATGTTGTCAGCTTGCAAAGCGTGCAAAAATCAGCGAAGGTCGTGCTTGCCGAGCCGCGGGTGTACGCCGAGGCGCAAGAGATTGCCGACCATTTGAAAAGCCGGCGGGCGGTCATCGTCAATTTGCAGCGTATCCAGCATGAGCAGGCAAAACGGATCGTCGACTTTTTAAGCGGTACCGTGTACGCCATTGGCGGTGACATTCAGCAAGTCGGCACGAAAATTTTTTTATGCACGCCGGAAAACGTTGACGTCAGCGGCGCGATTTCGCTTGATGGCGAGGATGACAGACCGATGAAGAGGTGGTAGCCGTTGGATTATGTGCTCACGTTTTTGACGACGCTCATTCAAGTATATTCGTATGCGTTGATCATTTATATTTTAATGTCATGGTTTCCGAACGCCCGTGAGACGCGGTTCGGCCAGTTGCTCGCTACCATTTGCGAGCCGTATCTAGAGCCATTTCGGCGCGTTATCCCGCCGCTTGGCATCATTGACATCTCCCCGATCGTCGCCTTTATTGTCCTTGAGTTTGCGACAAGAGGGCTATATGCATTGTTTGATATCCTTAAAGCGCAGTTTTAGCCGCCGTTTTGCGCCGTTGGCGGCATTTGCTGCAGCCTGATGATGAAGGTCAATGGGCAGCGCTCATGGAGAGGAATCCATTGCGGGTTCCTTTCTTTAATGAATACGGAGTGAACGGGAATGGAACTGTATCAGCACTTTCGTAAAGAGGAACACCCATTCATTGATCAAGTGCTCGAGTGGAAGGACACGGTGAGCCGCCAATACGCACCTAAGCTGACGGATTTTCTTGACCCGCGTGAGCAGCAAATCGTCCAAAGCATTGTCGGCAGCGATGAAGACGTGCGTGTGTCCTTTTTTGGCGGCGTCCCGTTCGCCGAGCGGAAGCGGGCGTTTCTTTATCCGCCGTATATCGAGCCGGATGAAGGCGACTATGACATCGTCTTGTTTGCTGTCCGCTATCCGGATAAATTCATTTCCCTTGAACACCGCGACGTCTTAGGTGCACTCATGTCGCTCGGTTTGCGGCGCGGCAAGTTCGGTGATATTCTCGTCCAAGGAGGAGAAATCCAATTTTTCGCCGCCGCGGAGGTGGCCGATTACATTCGTCTTCATGTCGAGACGATCGGCAAAGCTCGAGTTACACTTGAGCCGTTGCCGCTGTCGGCTGCCATGCCGATTGAAGAAACATGGCAAGAAGGGACGGTGACCGTCTCTTCGCTGCGGCTTGATGCTGTGCTTGCCCAAGCATTCCGTCTCGCGCGTGATAAGGCGCGAACGCTTGTTGAAAGCGGGCTTGTCAAAGTGAACTGGAGAGTGGTGGACAAGCCGGATTTCGTCTGCGGACCGGGTGATGTGTTGTCAGCGCGTGGTTTTGGTCGCTGCAAGCTGTTTTCTGTGGAAGGGCCGACGAAAAAAGAGCGCTGGCTCGTGCGTATCGGCCGACAAAAATAATCAAACAGCAGCAGGAAATGGGCAAATCGTGTCGAATTAAGCAAGAAAAGGAAAGATGGAGACGGAGGTGGCCATTGTGCCGTTAACGCCATTAGATATTCACAACAAGGAATTCAGCCGCGGATTTCGCGGGTATGACGAAGATGAAGTGAACGAGTTTCTTGATCAAATCATTAAAGACTACGAAATGCTCATTCGCGAAAAGCGGCAGCTCGAAGAAAAAGTTGCGGAGCTGACGGAAAAACTGAACTATTTTTCTAATATTGAGGAAACATTGAACAAGTCGATTCTTGTCGCCCAAGAAACGGCGGAGGAAGTGAAGCGCAATGCGCAAAAAGAGGCGAAGCTGATCATTAAAGAAGCGGAGAAAAACGCTGAACGCATTATCAGCGATGCGTTGGCGAAATCGCGAAAAATCGCGATGGAAATTGAAGAATTGAAGCGGCAATCGAAAGTGTTCCGCACCCGCTTCCGCATGCTCGTCGAAGCACAGCTGGACATGATTAACAACCGCGATTGGGATGACTTGATGGAATACGAGATGCCTGACTTGGAGGAAGAGATGAAAGAACCGCTGTCCCAGCCTTGACGAACGCCATTTGTCTCATTTATAATAAATGGCAAAAATCGTTGTGCTGACCGCCATTGGTGCGGTTGGCTTTTGAGCGAAGAAAACATGCGATCGACGATGATAGGGACAGTAGCTCTTGAATAGCTGGTTGCAGCGAGCCGGGGATGGTGGGAGCCCGGTATCGGCGCAAGAGTGAACATCACCCTGGAGTTCCATGCCGAACGTCAAAGTAGGCCATGGCGCGTCATTCCCGTTACGAATGAAAAGTGGGCTATGCGTTGATTTGTCATGGCCAAAAAGGGTGGTACCGCGAGACCGTTCTCGTCCCTTGCCGGGAGAGAACGGTTTTTTATTTTGATTTGATTCTTGGAGGAGGAGCAAAGAGAGATGGACTACAAAGAGACGCTGCTCATGCCGCAAACGGAGTTCCCGATGCGTGGCAACTTGCCGAAGCGGGAGCCGGAAATGCAAAAAAAATGGGAGGAAATGGACATTTACCGGAAAGTGCAGGAGCGGACGAAAGGACGGCCGCTGTTTGTGCTGCACGACGGCCCGCCATACGCCAACGGTGATATTCATATGGGCCATGCATTAAATAAAATTTTAAAAGATATTATCGTCCGCTACAAGTCGATGAGCGGCTTTTGTGCGCCGTATGTGCCTGGCTGGGATACACATGGCTTACCGATTGAAACGGCACTGACGAAGCAAGGTGTCGACCGCAAATCGATGAGTGTCGCTGAGTTCCGCAAGCTGTGCGAACAATACGCGTATGAGCAAATCGACAACCAGCGCCAACAGTTTAAACGGCTCGGGGTGCGGGGCGATTGGGACAACCCGTACATTACGCTCAAGCCGGAATACGAAGCCCAGCAAATTAAAGTGTTCGGTGAAATGGCGAAAAAAGGGCTCATTTATAAAGGGCTGAAGCCGGTGTATTGGTCGCCGTCGAGCGAATCGGCGCTCGCCGAAGCGGAAATCGAATATAAAGACAAACGGTCGCCGTCGATTTATGTCGCGTTCCCAGTTAAAGATGGTAAAGGTGTGCTTCAAGGGGATGAACGAATCGTCATTTGGACGACGACACCGTGGACGATTCCAGCGAACTTGGCGATCGCCGTTCACCCGGATTTGGACTACTATATTGTCGAAGCAAACGGGCAAAAATACGTTGTTGCTGCGGCCTTGGCGGAATCGGTAGCGAAAGAAGTCGGCTGGGAGGCATGGTCCGTCGTCAAAACGGTAAAAGGAAAAGAACTTGAGTACGTAGTCGCCAAACATCCGTTTTACGAGCGCGACTCGCTTGTCGTCTGCGGCGAGCACGTCACGACCGACGCCGGTACCGGCTGCGTTCATACGGCACCAGGACACGGGGAAGACGACTTTATCGTCGGACAAAAATACGGGCTTCCGGTTCTTTGCCCGGTTGATGAGCGCGGCTATATGACAGAAGAAGCGCCTGGATTTGCAGGGATGTTTTACGACGAGGCGAACAAAGCGATTACACAAAAGCTCGAGGAAGTTGGAGCGCTCCTTAAGCTCAGCTTCATTACCCACTCGTATCCGCATGATTGGCGGACGAAGCAACCGACAATTTTCCGAGCGACGACACAATGGTTTGCCTCCATTGATAAAATTCGTGATCAACTTCTTGATGCCATCAAGGAAACGAAATGGGTGCCAGAATGGGGAGAAATCCGCATCCATAACATGGTGCGCGACCGCGGTGACTGGTGCATCTCCCGCCAACGCGCTTGGGGCGTGCCAATTCCGGTCTTTTACGGCGAAAACGGCGAGCCGATCATCACAGATGAGACGATCGAGCACGTGTCAAACCTATTCCGCCAGTACGGCTCGAATGTTTGGTTTGAGCGTGAGGCGAAAGACTTATTGCCGGAAGGATTCACCCATCCGTCCAGCCCGAACGGCCTCTTTACGAAAGAGACGGATATTATGGACGTCTGGTTTGACTCCGGTTCGTCGCATCAAGCCGTGCTTGTTGAACGCGATGACCTAGAGCGTCCGGCTGATTTATACTTAGAAGGATCTGACCAATATCGCGGCTGGTTTAACTCGTCGCTGTCTACAGCCGTTGCCGTCACCGGAAAAGCACCGTATAAAGGGGTGTTAAGCCATGGCTTCGTTTTAGACGGCGAAGGGCGAAAAATGAGCAAATCGCTCGGCAACGTCGTCGTGCCGGCCAAAGTCATGGAACAGCTCGGTGCCGACATTTTACGCCTTTGGGTCGCCTCGGTTGACTATCAGGCGGATGTACGCATTTCCGATAACATTTTAAAACAAGTGTCCGAAGTGTATCGGAAAATCCGCAATACGTTCCGCTTTATGCTCGGCAACTTGTTTGATTTTGACCCGAATCAAAACGCTGTGCCGGTTGGGGAGCTTGGCGAAGTCGATCGCTACATGTTAGCGAAATTAAATAAACTCATCGCTAAAGTGAAAAAGGCGTATGACAGCTATGATTTTGCTGCTGTTTATCATGAGATGAACCATTTCTGCACCGTCGAGTTAAGCGCATTTTATTTGGATATGGCGAAAGACATTTTGTACATCGAAGCGGCCGATTGTCGTGCCCGCCGTGCGGTGCAGACGGTGCTGTATGAAACGGTTGTCGCCTTGGCGAAGCTCATTGCGCCGATTTTGCCGCACACGGCCGATGAAGTGTGGGAGCATATCCCGAACCGGAAAGAGCAAGTGGAAAGCGTCCAGCTCACCGACATGCCGGAGTCAATGGCCATCGATGGTGAAGAAGCGCTGCTTGCGAAATGGGATGCGTTTATGGATGTACGAGATGACATTTTAAAAGCGCTCGAGAATGCGCGTAATGAAAAAGTGATCGGTAAGTCGCTCACGGCGAGCGTCACTGTTTACCCGAAAGACGAAGTGCGGGCGCTTTTGGCTTCGATCAACGAGGACTTGCGCCAACTTCTCATCGTTTCCGCGTTTTCGGTCGCCGATGAATCGTATGACGCCGCGCCAGCCGAAGCAGAACGGCTCAACCATGTGGCCGTCATCGTTCGCCCGGCGGAAGGTGAGACGTGCGAACGTTGCTGGACGGTGACACCGGACGTCGGACGCGATGAGTCCCACCCGACGCTTTGTCCGCGCTGCGCACATATTGTGAACGAACATTATTCGGCATAACAAAAGCGGCAGGCTGCCTTCCTGGCGGCCTTGCCGCTTCGTTTGTTTGCCATGGCCAAGTATGGTACAATGCTGAAAGGATAAATCGGAAACGTGGGGGGATTTCGCGCGGTGATCTATTATTTGCTCGCAGCGGCGGTGATCGCTCTGGATCAATGGACAAAATGGCTTGTTGTCCGCTATATGCAGCTCGGGGAGAGCATCCCGATGATCGACAATGTCCTCTACATTACATCGCACCGCAATCGCGGTGCAGCGTGGGGCATGTTGCAAGGACAGTTTTGGCTGTTTTATTTAGTGACAGTCATCGTTGTAGCTGGGATCATCATCTACATCCGCCGCTTGCGGCCTTCAGAACGATTGGCCGGCATAGGCCTTGGCCTGATGCTCGGCGGGGCGATCGGCAATTTTATTGACCGTGTGTTCCGGAAAGAAGTGGTCGACTTTATCCATACGTACATCGGCACATACAGCTTTCCGGTGTTCAATATCGCTGACTCAGCGCTGACTGTCGGCGTCATCTTGCTGTTTATCCATATGTTTTTTTTCGCAACACCAGAGAAAGGGAATGAGTAGATGGATACGATCACATTTCACATCGAAGAGGAATATGACGGCGAGCGGATCGATAAAGTGATCGCTGCGCTAAATGATGAATGGTCGCGTTCGCAAGTGCAGCAATGGATTAAAAATGGGCTCGTGACGGTCAACGGCCGTACAGTGAAGGCGAATTACAAGTCCGAACTGGGCGATACCGTCGCTATCTCGCCGCCGGAACCGGAGCCGCTTCATGTTGAGCCGGAGCCGATCCCGCTTGACATTTATTATGAAGATGAAGACGTGCTTGTTGTCAACAAGCCGCGCGGCATGGTCGTCCACCCGGCGCCCGGGCATATGCGCGGCACGCTTGTGAACGCTTTGCTCGCCCATTGCCGCGACTTGTCCGGCATTAACGGCGTGCTCCGTCCCGGCATTGTCCATCGGATTGACAAAGATACATCAGGGCTTCTGATGGTGGCGAAAAATGACGCCGCCCACCGCTCGCTTGTGGAGCAGCTTGTCAACAAAACCGTGACGCGCCGCTACAAGGCGATTGTTCACGGCGTTATTCCGCACGATTACGGTACGATCGATGCCCCGATCGGCCGCGACAAACGCGACCGAAAAAAAATGGCGGTTACCGATGAAAACGGAAAGGAAGCAGTCACCCATTTCCGCGTGCTAGAGCGGTTCCGTCAATATACGTATGTCGAATGCCAGCTTGAGACGGGGAGGACGCACCAAATTCGCGTCCATATGAAATACATCGGCTACCCGCTTGCTGGCGATCCGCAATACGGGCCGAAAAAAACGCTCTCGATCGAGGGCCAAGCATTGCACGCCGGGGTGCTCGGCTTCCGTCATCCGCGAAGCGGCGACTATTTGGAATTTGAAGCACCGCTGCCGCCGGAGTTTGCCGAACTGCTCGAATGGTTGCGAAAAAACAATTGACAAACGGAGGCGGCCGCTTTACAATGAAAGCAAGTGAACAGGAACCTTTAAATTCAGTCCTGTGAGGCTGAGAAGGGGTCGGATGTAAAAATAGATGGCGTATGCCCATTTTGTCTGCTGGCAATCGGCCATGCCCCCGCTTCACAGGCGGGGGATTTTTTTGTGTCGACGGAGGTGGTTCGCATGCAAAAAGCTGTTGTGATGGATGAACAAGCGATTCGCCGTGCTTTAACGCGCATCGCTCACGAAATTATCGAACGGAACAAAGGAATCGATGGCTGCGTATTGGTAGGGATTAAAACGCGCGGCATTTATTTGGCGCGCCGCTTGGCTGAGCGGATCGAACAAATTGAAGGAACATCGGTTCCGGTCGGTGAACTCGATATTACGCTGTACCGCGATGATTTGACGATGAAAACAGAAGACCATGAGCCGCTCGTCAAGGGAACGAACGTACCGTTTCCGGTGAGCGAACAGAAAGTCATTTTAGTCGATGATGTGCTGTTTACTGGTCGGACGGTGCGAGCGGCGATGGATGCCGTCATGGATTTGGGCCGCCCAGCGCGCATCCAACTGGCGGTGCTCGTTGACCGCGGCCACAGGGAACTTCCGATTCGCGCCGATTTCGTTGGTAAAAACGTGCCAACGTCCAGCGCCGAAGTGATTGTCGTCGAACTTGCCGAAGTGGATGGGGTTGATCAAGTATCGATTCATGAAAAATAAAGCAGCTCCCTTTTAAGCGCAGTCCCGCGAGGCTGCAAAAGGGGCGGAATGGTTTCGGCTGTTTCTGCACCCTCTTTGTGCCTTCGCGGGCCAAGAGGGTTTTTTTGTGCACACTAAAAGATAAATTCGCTTAGATAGCGAAAGGAGTGAAGGAAAGTGAACAAACCGATACTGGATATTCAAGACCGCCCGACAGTTGGGCAATGGGTGACGTTAAGCTTGCAGCATTTATTCGCCATGTTTGGGGCAACGATTTTAGTGCCGTATTTGGTTGGGTTAGACCCCTCGATCGCCCTGCTCACAAGCGGGCTTGGGACGCTCGCGTTTTTGCTTATCACGAAATGGCAAGTACCGGCCTATCTCGGCTCATCGTTCGCCTACATCGCGCCGATCATTGCGGCGAAAACAGCCGGTGGCCCGGGTGCGGCCATGATCGGCAGCTTCCTTGCCGGGCTCGTGTACGGCATCGTCGCCCTCATCATTAAAAAGGCCGGATATCGTTGGGTGATGAAACTGTTGCCACCGGTCGTCGTCGGTCCGGTCATCATTGTCATCGGTCTCGGTTTAGCCGGCACGGCGGTGGGAATGGCGATGAACGGCCCGGACGGCAACTACAGTCTGCTCCATTTTTCGGTCGCGTTAGTGACGCTTGCCGCCACGGTCATTTGCTCGGTACTGGCGCGCGGCATGCTGAGCTTAATCCCAGTGCTTGTCGGCATCGTCGTCGGTTACGTCTATGCCCTCGCAGTCGGGCTCGTTGACTTATCGAACGTAGCGAAAGCAAAGTGGATAGAAATGCCGGATTTCCTTCTCCCGTTCGCTGACTATCCGGTGCGCATCACCGCGGAGATTGTCATGCTCATGGTGCCAGTCGCCATTGTCACCTTGTCGGAGCATATCGGCCATCAGCTCGTGTTAAGCAAAGTCGTCGGCCGCGACTTAATCCAGAAGCCAGGATTGCACCGGTCGATTTTAGGGGACGGAACAGCGACGATGATTTCTGCTTTGCTTGGCGGCCCGCCGAAAACGACGTACGGGGAAAACATTGGTGTGCTGGCGATCACGCGTGTCTACAGCGTCTACGTGCTTGCCGGCGCAGCGGTAATTGCCATCGTGTTCGGTTTTGTCGGCAAAGTGACGGCGCTGATTGGCTCGATTCCGACACCGGTCATGGGTGGCGTCTCGATTTTACTGTTCGGTATTATCGCCTCGTCCGGTTTGCGTATGCTTGTGGATAGCCGCGTGGATTTTGGCCAGACGCGCAACTTAATCATCGCCTCGGTCATTTTAGTCATCGGAATTGGCGGGGCGGTGCTAAAAATTAGTGAGAGCTTTCAAATCACTGGAATGGCGTTGTCAGCCATTGTCGGTGTCCTGCTCAACTTAGTGTTGCCAGGACGGCCGCAAGTAGCGGAAAACTTATTTGAAGAAGAAAAAAGCAACGACCATGTCGCCTAAATCAAATAAAAACACCTTTTAATTAAGTCCAGCGAGGCTTAAAAAGGTGGGAACGAAGCGCATGGGGGCGGAGTCTATCCTCTGCTCCGCCATGCCTCAATCGTCACACCTTGCCTTGCCGGCAAGGTGTTTTTTTATCAAAAAGAAAAGGGAGAGAGACTGATGACCCATCTACTCACGTTAAGTGAACTGTCGCTTTCCGAAATCAACCGTTTGCTCGATGAAGCGGAGACGTTCCGCAACGGGCGTCCGTGGCATCCAGCGACGCCGATGTATGTAGCGAACTTGTTTTTTGAACCGAGCACGCGCACGAAATGCAGCTTCGAGATGGCGGAGCGGAAACTGGGGCTTCATGTCATTCCATTTGACCCGGAACGCTCAAGTGTGCAAAAAGGAGAGACGCTGTACGATACGGTCAAGACGCTTGAAGCGATCGGGGTTGACGCTGTGGTTATCCGCCATCACGAAGATGCCTATTTCGAAGCGCTCCGTCATTCGGTTGGTGTTTCGATCATTAACGCCGGCGACGGCTGTGGACACCATCCGACCCAATCACTGCTTGACTTGCTGACAATTCGTCAAGAGTTTGGAACGTTTGCTGGGTTGACGGTCGTGATCATCGGTGACATTCGTCATAGCCGCGTCGCCCGCTCCAATGCGGAAGTGTTGACAAGATTGGGGGCAAACGTCTTGTTTTCCGGACCGCCGGAATGGGAAGATGACATGAACCTGCACGGGACTTATGTCGAGATCGATGAAGCCATCGCTCGCGCTGATGTCGTCATGCTTTTGCGCATCCAGCACGAACGTCACGCTGAAAAAATGGGATTAACCAAAGAAGAGTACCACCAACAATACGGGCTGACGCTCGAGCGGGCACAGTTGATGAAACCGGGCGCCATCATTCTGCACCCGGCGCCGGTCAATCGTGGGGTCGAAATCGCGAGTCAGCTTGTCGAAGCGAAACCGTCACGCATTTTTAAACAAATGGAAAATGGCGTCTATGTGCGGATGGCGGTCTTAAAACGGGCAATAGAAGGGAGAATGCAGCATGGCCATGTGGTTGAAAAATGGCATGTCGTTCAATGAAAACGGGCAATTGGTGCGAACTCATATCAAAATAGAGCACGGAAACATTGCAGCGATCCATCATGAACAGCTGTTTGAAGCAAATGGAGAAGACGTGATCGACGTTGGGGGCAAACTCATCGCTCCCGGCTTGATTGATGTGCATGTCCATTTGCGCGAGCCGGGTGGAGAAGCGAAAGAAACGATTGAAACCGGCACGCTCGCCGCTGCGAAAGGCGGCTTTACGACAGTGGCGGCGATGCCAAACACAAACCCGGTGCCGGACCGGAAAGAGCAGATGGAATGGCTTGCGCGACGCATCCAAGAAACGGCGCATGTCCGTGTGTTGCCGTATGCTTCGATCACGCTCGGGCAAAAAGGGGAGGAGCTGACCGATTTTGCCGCGTTAAAAGAAGCGGGAGCGTTCGCCTTTACTGATGACGGCGTCGGAGTGCAATCAGCGGGGATGATGTTTGAAGCGATGAAACGGGCCGCCGCCCTCGATATGGCGATCGTTGCCCACTGCGAGGACGATACGTTAAAAAACGGCGGTGCGGTGCATGACGGCGATTTTGCGCGCCGATACGGGATCGCTGGCATCCCGTCGGTCTGTGAAGCGGTGCACATCGCCCGCGATGTTTTGCTCGCCGAAGCGACCGGGTGCCACTATCATGTCTGCCATATTAGCACGAAAGAATCGGTGCGCGTCGTCCGTGACGCAAAGCGGGCTGGTATCTGCGTCACCGCGGAAGTGACGCCGCATCATCTCCTCCTATGCGATGAGGACATTCCGAGGCTTGATGCGAACTATAAAATGAATCCGCCGCTGCGCAGCCGCGCTGACCGTGAAGCGTTAATTGAAGGGCTGCTCGACGGCACGATCGATTTCATTGCCACCGACCACGCGCCGCATACAGCAGCGGAAAAAGTGAAAGGAATGGAGGCGGCGCCGTTTGGCATCGTCGGATTGGAAACGGCATTCCCGCTTTTGTACACCCATTTTGTCAAAAAGAACGTGTTTACGTTAAAACAGCTTGTCGATTGGTTGACGATCAAACCAGCGCAATGTTTCGGCTTGCAAACAGGGCGACTCGAGGTCGGAGCACCGGCGGATATCACGGTCATTGATTTAGAAACAGAAGAACCGATTGATCCAGAGACATTTGCCTCCAAAGGAAACAATACGCCGTTTGCCGGATGGAGATGTCAAGGATGGCCGGTGATGACGTTTGTTGGTGGAACACTCGTATGGGAGAAAGGAAGGGCATAACATGAAGCGGCAGCTTATTTTAGAAGATGGTTCGTTTTTTGTTGGGGAAGCATTTGGCAGTTTGAAAGAGACGACGGGTGAAGTCGTCTTTAACACCGGGATGACCGGTTATCAAGAAATTTTGACTGACCCGTCGTACTGCGGGCAAATCGTGACGATGACGTATCCGTTGATCGGCAACTACGGCATTAACCGCGACGATTTTGAAGCGATCTGCCCGTATGTGCACGGATTCATCGTTAAAGAGGCATGCTCAATTCCGTCGAATTGGCGCGGTGAAATGACGCTCGATGCCTATTTAAAAGAAAAAGACATTCCGGGGCTTGCCGGCGTTGATACGCGCAAACTGACGCGTCTCATTCGCCAGCACGGGACGTTAAAAGGAATGATTTGCGGCTTGGATGTCCACCCAGCGGAAGCGGCGGCGAAACTGCGGGCGATGGAGTGGCCGCGAGACCAAGTAAAACGCGTTTCGACGAAAAGTGCTTACCCGAGCCCGGGGCGCGGTGAACGCGTCGTGCTCATCGATTTTGGGATGAAGCATGGTATTTTGCGTGAGTTGAACAAACGGCATTGCGATGTCATCGTGTTACCGTACAATGCGACAGCAGAAGACGTGCTCAGCTGGCATCCGGATGGGGTGATGCTCTCAAACGGACCGGGCGATCCGAAAGATGTGCCGGAAGCGATTGAGATGATTCGTGGGATTTTGGGCAAAGTGCCGCTCTTTGGGATTTGCCTCGGCCATCAGTTGTTCGCTTTGGCGTGTGGTGCGAATACGGAAAAATTGAAATTTGGCCATCGCGGATCGAACCATCCGGTGAAAGATTTGCGCACCGGCAAAGTGGCTATCACATCGCAAAATCACGGCTATGCCGTGACGCATGAGTCGCTCGTTGGCACTCATCTCGAAGTGACACATGTTGCCTTGAATGATGGGACGATCGAAGGGCTCCGTCATCTCGATTTCCCGGCGTTTACAGTGCAATATCACCCGGAAGCATCGCCGGGGCCGGAAGATGCGAATTCACTGTTTGACGAGTTTTTGACACTCATCCGCGAGTTCAGCAAGAAAGGAGAAGTCATCCATGCCTAAACGCCGTGACATCGAAACGATTTTAGTGATCGGCTCAGGGCCGATCGTCATCGGCCAAGCGGCCGAGTTTGACTACGCTGGGACGCAGGCATGCTTAGCTTTAAAAGAAGAAGGATACAAAGTCATTCTCGTAAACTCAAACCCGGCGACGATCATGACCGATACGGAAATCGCCGATAAAGTATATATGGAGCCGCTGACGTTCGAGTTTGTCGCCCGCATTATCCGAAAAGAGCGGCCAGACGCGATTTTGCCGACGCTGGGTGGCCAAACCGGGCTCAACTTGGCCGTCCAGCTTGCGAAAGCCGGCGTGCTTGAGGAATGCGGAGTTGAAATTCTCGGCACGAAACTGGAGGCGATCGAAAAGGCGGAAGATCGCAAGCAGTTTCGCGCCTTGATGAACGAGCTTGGTGAACCGGTGCCGGAAAGCGCCATTGTTCACAGCTTGGAGGAAGCGTACGAGTTCGTCCAACAGATCGGTTATCCGGTCATCGTCCGCCCGGCGTTTACGCTTGGCGGTACGGGCGGCGGTATTTGTACGAATGAAGAGGAGCTCATTGACATCGTCTCGACCGGTTTAAAAATGAGTCCGGTGCATCAATGTCTGCTCGAGCGGAGCATCGCTGGCTACAAAGAAATCGAGTATGAAGTGATGCGCGATGCCAACGACAATGCGATCGTCGTCTGCAACATGGAAAACATCGATCCGGTCGGCATTCACACGGGCGATTCGATCGTTGTTGCTCCGAGCCAAACGTTAAGCGACCGCGAGTACCAGCTGTTGCGCAACGCGTCGCTTAACATCATCCGCGCCCTCGGCATCGAAGGTGGCTGCAACGTCCAGCTGGCGCTCGACCCGGACAGTTTCCGCTATTACGTCATTGAAGTGAACCCGCGCGTCAGCCGCTCGTCGGCGCTCGCTTCAAAAGCAACCGGGTATCCAATCGCGAAACTGGCAGCGAAAATTGCTGTCGGACTAACACTTGATGAAATGATCAACCCGGTCACCGGAAAAACGTATGCCTGCTTTGAACCGACACTTGATTATGTGGTGACGAAAATTCCACGCTTCCCATTTGACAAATTTGAATCGGCGAACCGCCGCCTCGGTACGCAAATGAAAGCGACGGGAGAAGTGATGGCGATCGGCCGAACGTTTGAAGAATCGCTGTTAAAGGCGGTTCGTTCGCTTGAGATTGGCGTTCACCATCTCGAGTTGAAAGATGTGAACACGGCTGCAGACGACGTGATCGAAAAACGGATCCGCAAGGCGGGCGATGAGCGTCTCTTTTACATCGCTGAAGCGCTCCGCCGCGGGGTATCGGTCGAAACGCTGCATGAGTGGAGCCAAATTGATCGTTTTTTCTTGCATAAGCTTGAGAACATCATCAAGATGGAAACGGTCGTCCAAAGCCATCCAGGAGATCTTGAAGTGCTAAAGAAAGCGAAAGCGCTCGGTTTCTCGGACGCCGCGGTGGCGAACTTATGGAACAAAACGGAACGCGACATTTACGAGCTGCGCCGTCAGGAGGGCATCGTGCCAGTTTACAAAATGGTCGATACGTGCGCGGCCGAGTTCACGTCAGAAACGCCGTACTACTATAGCACATATGAAGAAGAAAACGAATCGATCGTGACCGAGAAACAGAGCGTCATCGTACTCGGCTCAGGCCCGATCCGCATCGGCCAAGGGATCGAATTTGATTATGCGACCGTCCATTGCGTCTGGGCCATTAAACAAGCGGGCTATGAAGCGATCATCATCAACAACAACCCTGAAACCGTGTCGACCGACTTCAGCACGTCGGACAAACTGTACTTTGAACCGCTGACAGCAGAAGATGTCATGCATGTCATCGAGCTCGAACAGCCGGTCGGCGTCATCGTCCAGTTCGGAGGCCAGACAGCCATCAACTTAGCGGCAGAACTCGAAGCGCGCGGCGTCCGCTTGCTCGGGACGACGCTTGAAGATTTAGACCGCGCCGAAGACCGCGACAAATTTGAACAGGTGCTCTCCGAACTCGGCATTCCAAAACCGGCCGGCAAAACGGCCGTTTCGGTGGAGGAAGCGGTCGCTATCGCCGAAGAGATCGGCTATCCGGTGCTTGTCCGTCCGTCGTACGTGCTCGGCGGCCGGGCGATGGAAATCGTGTACGGGCAGGAGGAACTGCTCCATTACATGGAACACGCCGTTCGCGTCAACCCGCAACACCCGGTGTTGATCGACCGCTACATCACCGGCAAGGAAGTTGAAGTCGATGCCATCTCGGACGGTGAGACGGTCGTCATTCCAGGGATTATGGAGCATATCGAACGGGCCGGCGTCCATTCTGGCGACTCGATTGCTGTCTACCCACCGCAAACATTAAGTGCCGATGTCATCGAAAAGATTGTTGATTATACAGTCAAATTGGCACGCGGGCTGCGCATCGTTGGGCTTTTAAACATCCAGTTCGTTATCTCTGACAGCGATGTATACGTGCTTGAAGTGAACCCGCGTTCAAGCCGCACCGTGCCGTTTTTAAGCAAAATCACCGGTGTGCCGATGGCCAACCTCGCCACAAAGGCCATTTTAGGGGCGAAGCTCGCTGAAATGGGCTATGAAACTGGCGTCTGCCCAACGCGCGAGGGTGTCTTTGTGAAAGTACCCGTGTTTTCGTTTGCGAAACTGCGCAACGTCGATATTTCGCTCGGGCCAGAAATGAAGTCGACCGGTGAAGTGATCGGCAAAGACATGACGTTTGAAAAAGCGCTCTACAAAGGGCTTGTGGCGTCCGGCATTCACATTCAGCCGCATGGGGCGGTACTGTTGACGGTGGCGGACAAAGATAAAGCGGAAGCCATCGACCTTGCCCGCCGCTTTGTCGAAATTGGCTATCAAATTTTGGCGACGAATGGCACAGCTGCGACATTGAAAGCGGCCGGCCTTCCGGTGACGGTTGTCAATAAAATCCATTCGGCGTCGCCGAATATTTTAGATGTCATCCGCCAAGGGAAGGCGCAAGTCGTCATCAATACGTTGACAAAAGGAAAGCAACCGGAAAGCGACGGCTTCCGCATCCGCCGCGAAGCGGTCGAAAACGGCATTCCGTGCTTGACGTCGTTGGATACCGCACGTGCGATGCTCCAGGTCGTTGAATCGATGACGTTTTCAACGACGGCGATGACGGAAGGGCTGGTGCGTTCATGATCGGCCGTGAACGAATGACGGTAGTCAGCCAACGGATGATTGCTGAGCGCACGTATGAATTGACACTGAGCGGCCAACTCGTTGCCCAAATGAATGAGCCGGGGCAGTTCGTTCATATCAAAGTGGCAGAAGCGGCCGATCCGCTTTTGCGCCGTCCGTTGAGCCTTTGTCAGATCGACCACAAGCAGGGGCAATGCATCATCATTTACCGCCAGGAAGGGAAAGGCACTGCGTTGTTAACACAAAAACAGCCGGGCGACAGAGTTGATGTGCTCGGTCCGCTCGGCCACGGCTTTCCGCTAGATGCCGCGCCAGCGGGCGGTCGGGCACTGTTGGTTGGCGGCGGCATCGGCGTCCCGCCACTGTACGAATTGGCAAAACAGCTGGCGAACCGGGGGGTAAACGTCGTGAGCGTACTTGGCTTCGCGACCAAAGCCGCCGTTTTTTACGAAGCGGAATTTGCTGCGTTCGGTGAGACGTATATCGCCACCGATGACGGATCATACGGGATGGCAGGGCGCGTCACTGATGTGATCGAGCAACAGGGCCTTTCGTTTGACGTGTTGTACGCCTGCGGCCCGAAGCCGATGTTAAAGGCGTTGGCTGAACGATTCCGCGGCCGGCCGGTCTATTTGTCGCTAGAGGAGCGGATGGGTTGCGGCGTCGGAGCGTGTTTTGCCTGCGTCTGCCATGTGCCGGGGAGCGAGACGGCGTATAAAAAAGTATGCAGCGACGGTCCGGTATTTCGGGCCGGGGAGGTGGTGTTATGAACCGGCTTGCAGTCGAACTGCCAGGTCTTTCGCTCAAAAACCCGATCATGCCGGCGTCCGGATGTTTCGGGTTTGGCCGCGAGTACGCCCAGTTTTACGATTTAAGCGTGTTAGGGGCCATAATGATTAAAGCGACGACAAAAGAGCCTCGCTTCGGCAATTCGACGCCACGGGTGGCGGAAACGCCTAGCGGGATGTTAAACGCTATTGGCTTGCAAAATCCAGGGCTTGATAAGGTGCTTGCGGAAGAATTGCCGTGGCTTGAACAGTTTGATGTGCCGATCATCGCGAACATCGCCGGCTCAACGATGGAAGAATACGTCGAAGTGGCCGAGACGATCTCAAAGGCGCCAAACGTTCATGCACTGGAGCTTAACATTTCGTGCCCAAACGTGAAAAAAGGAGGCATTGCGTTCGGTACTGTGCCAGAAGTGGCGGCCGAACTGACGAGGCTCGTGAAGGAAGTGTCCGTCGTGCCGGTGTATGTGAAGCTATCGCCTAACGTTACGGACATCGTCGCGATGGCGAAAGCAATTGAACAAGCGGGCGCCGACGGCTTGACAATGATCAATACGCTCGTCGGTATGCGCATCGATGTGAAAACAGGCCGGCCGATTTTAGCAAATGGCACCGGCGGTTTATCCGGCCCGGCAGTAAAGCCGATCGCTATCCGCATGATTTATGAAGTGAGCCAAGCGGTATCCATTCCGATTATCGGCATGGGCGGCGTGCAAACAGCGGAAGATGTGCTCGAATTTTTCTACGCCGGCGCGAGCGCGGTCGCCGTTGGGACGGCCAATTTCATCGACCCGTTTGTCTGCCCGACGATCATCAATGAACTGCCGGTGCTGCTTGACGAGCTTGGGATTCGACATATCTCGGAATGTACGGGAAGGAGCTGGAAAACCGGTGCACACGCCGTTCATTGTCGCTCTTGATTTTCCATCTAAACATGACGTACAGCAGTTTTTACGCCCGTTTAGCGGCACGCCGCTGTTTGTGAAAGTCGGCATGGAGCTGTATTATCAGGAGGGTCCAGCCATCATCGCCATGTTCAAAGAACAAGGACATGCCGTGTTTTTAGATTTAAAACTGCACGACATCCCGAATACGGTGAAACAGGCGATGAAAGGGCTCGCTCGCTTAGGTGTCGATTTAGTGAACGTTCACGCCGCCGGCGGCCGGCGCATGATGGAAGCGGCCATAGAGGGGCTTGACGCTGGAACGCCAAGCGGCGCTGCTCGGCCGCGCTGCATCGCCGTCACCCAGCTGACCAGCACGGATGAGCGGATGCTTCATGAAGAGCTGTGGATTTCCCAGCCGCTTGAGGAAACGGTCAGCCATTACGCAGCGTTGGCGCAAGCGAGCGGAATGGACGGTGTCGTCTGCTCGGCGAACGAAGCGACGCTCATCAAAGAACGGTGCGGTGCTTCGTTTCTCGCGGTCACACCGGGGATTCGCTTTGCCGACGATTCAGTGCATGACCAAGTGCGCGTCGTGACGCCAAGGAAAGCACGCGCGCTCGGCGCCGACTACATCGTCATCGGCCGCAGCATCACCCGCGCCGCTGACCCGCTCGCGGCCTACTCCCGCTTGCAACACGAATGGAACGGAGGAGAAACAGAATGAAACACGACATCGCTGCCAAACTGCTTCAGATCGGGGCCGTCGCCTTGCAGCCAAGCGAACCGTTTACGTGGTCGTCTGGCTTGAAATCGCCCATTTATTGTGACAATCGCCTAACGCTTGCCTATCCAGAAGTGCGCCGCATGATCGCTGACGGTCTCGCGGACCTCATCCGCACCCATTTTCCCGAAGCAGACCTCATCGCCGGCACAGCGACCGCCGGCATCCCGCACGCCGCCTGGGTGAGCGAGCGGCTTGGTTTGCCGATGTGCTATGTCCGCAGCCAAGCGAAAGCGCACGGAAAAGGGAAACAAATTGAAGGAAAAGCCGAAGCGGGCCAACGCGTCGTCGTCATCGAAGACTTAATCTCGACCGGCGGCAGCTCGCTCAATGCCGTTCGCGCCTTGAAAGAGGCGGGCTGCGAGGTGCTTGGCGTCGCCGCCATTTTCACGTACGGACTTGAAAAAGCGAAGCAGGCGTTTGCCGAAGCGAATGTGCCTGCCTACACCCTCACCGACTACGACACACTCATCGAAACGGCCGTCCGCCTTGGTGCCGTCAGCGAGCACGACTTGGCTACATTGCGAACATGGCGGGAAAATCCGGAAGAGTGGGGAAAATAGATAGAGAAGAGAGAAGCGCGGACCAAAGAATGGTTCGCGCTTTTGTCATGTGTTGTTAGCGAGCGGGACTTCCGTCGCCTCCGATGATGACGGAAATGGCGATAGAACGGCCAAAGTCAATCGAACTAGCGATGACTTGATGACTATGGGAGGTACTCTGTTTGTCTCTTAGGGTATGGAAATTACTGTAATGAAAAAATGTTCATCTACAGTACTATATATACTCTCGCCATCAAGTTCAAACACACTATAATCTGAATTCTCTAAGTTTAATGCATCAACAACATTCAAAATGTTAGCTACCGAAAAACCTTTTAAAATTTTGTTTTCACTACATTTAGTTGAAAGTTTCTTAAATACTTTCTATTTCAATGTCTGACTTTACTTTTAAAGCCTTATTTAAGGCTTTTTTTAAAATAGTTATTAAATCTTCTCCATCACTTGTAACAAAATAGTTAGATAAGTCTGTAATTTCATCACTTATATTATCTCCCCATGGTGGTGTTTTGGAAATGTCTTCAATATCCCAAATGACCTGTGATGGACTGTAATTTTTTAAACTTTCTTTAATTTCATCTATTTCTTTAATAGCATCTTTAATATATTTATACTCAAGTTTGCCATTATATAGTTTGTTTAATAAAAGAGGATACTTTGTTCCCCAACCATTTGGCTCTAAATGATAGCTTATTGTTGTAAAAATTCACCATGCCCAATTGGATACCAATAATATTTTACTTTAAAACCTACAGCCATTCTGTCACCTCACTCATTAGTTTTAAATCTCATATTTACTTTACCATTTGTTTTTTTCATTATTTTATCATACAAATCATCTAATGTTTCTTCCGATATGATGACGTCCGCCCTTTCGTGTTTGGTTATCAGTGTTTACTGCTCAGCAAGGGGCGGCTGTTTTTGTTTAGCCTGCTTTGTTCCCATCCTGATGGCGAGTGCTGTTTCAAGAAGGCGTTCGATGATGTGGGTGGATGGGCATGAAATGTACATGAGCTTACAACAAAAGGGCAGACATATCCGTTAAGAAGTTTTCCGCTCATAACACTGCAAGTGCGCTCACAAACGGCATCATCGCCTTTTTTCAAGATCATTCAATCTCTTTCCAAATGCGCTCAATCGCCATAAGCTCGTTGCTGCGAAACGACAATTGGTAAATGTCGGGCATCGCAAGGCGCTGCCAAAAACGAAAATCGTACTGCTTATCGAAATAGTTCATGATTAATACCATGATGTTGCCGTGCGTACTGATCACGACGTTTTTTCCTTTATGCTTTTCCAATATGCGAAATACAGCACGCACGCCTCGTTGTTGTGCGAGGCGGTTCGACTCGCCACCTTCCTAACAAAAAGCTTCGTCTTCCCACACTTTTTGGACCGCCGCAAGAAAATCGTCGACTGCCGTTGCAGCCAACTTCCGCTCTTTGAAATCGTCTTCGATTTCGATCCTGCTTCCGACATGCTTCGCAATGCCTTCCACCGTCTGGATCACGCGTTGATATGGACTTGAATACACGATATCGATCCGTTCATGCTTCAGCAATTCTGTCACCACCTCGGCATCGCGCATGCCGCGTTCCGACAGCGGTCGACCGAGCTCGTCCGACGTATAAACCGAGTGAGCGTGTCTTACGAAATACAAATTCGTCAACATTTCCCTCTTCTCCATTAACTCCTATCATTTACGGTAGATGAACCATTTTCGTAGCAATAATTACCATATCAAAAAAGACAACCATGGCTATAGGGACATTCTTTGTTTACGACTGTTTCGCCGCGTGTTCTTTTTGCCGCTGTTTCATGGCGCGGACGAGCTCTTCGTCCGGTGTGACGTAGAGTGTTTGTTCGTTTTCGTAAATGACAAACCCTGGCTTGGCGCCGCTCGGTTTTTTCACGTAGCGGACGCGCGTGTAATCGACCGGCACGGAGCCGGAGTGGCGGGCTTTGCTGAAGTAGGCGGCTAAGTTCGCCGCTTCAAGCAGGGTTTGTTCTGACGGCTGTTTGTTCCGGATGACGACGTGCGAGCCGGGAATGTTTTTCACATGCAGCCAAACGTCGTCTTTATGGGCGAGCTTTGTTGTGAGATAGTCGTTTTGTTTATTGTTTTTGCCGACGAGTATGTCCGTGCCGTCGCTGGCCATGTAGCGGTCAAGCTCAGGCGCAGTTGGCTTCCGCTTTTTCGCCCCTTTAGCGGCGCGCGGACGCAAGTAGCCTTGTTCGATGAGCTCGTCGCGAATTTCCTCGATGTCTTTTGGCGAAGCGGTTTCGAGCTGGCTTAAAATCGTATCACAATAAGCGATGTCTTCTTTCGTCCGCTCAATTTGTTCACGGACGACAGCGAGTGAGTTTTTCGCTTTTTGGTATTTTTGAAAATAGTGTTGCGCGTTGTCAGACGGCGATTTTTGCGGGTCAAGCAGGATCGTGACCGTTCCACCGCGTTCGTCGTAGTAGTTTGTGACCTCGATTTCTGTCATGCCGCGCTTGACAGCATACAAATGGGCGGTGAGCAGTTCGCCGTACAGCCGGTACATATCGGCTTGTTTCGCTTCCGCAAGCGTCTGTTCGAGCTTGAGGAGCTTTTTCTCGTTTTTCGCTTTTTCGTTCGCCATGAGCCGCTCGATGTCATGGGCTTGCTGTTTGACGCGGTCGCGCTCCGCTTTGCCGAAATAAAAGCGATCCAACAGCTCGCTCGCGCTCGCAAACGGCTTTCCTTCCGCTTGGATATGGGTCAGCGGCAAAATGTAAAACCATTCTTTTTCTCCGTTGGTATACATCGTCGGCGCAAAACGACGATTGCGCACGTCGTTCATCAACGTGACGAAGCTTTTTGGCAGCGTTGCCCGGTTGGCGAGCCCAGCTCGAAATACAGCTTCATTGGCGAACAGTGGCGAAATGCCACTGAAGGCGGAGACGAGCTGATGGGCGAGCTTGCCAGCGTGAAAGTCGATTTTTTTCAGCATTGTTTCTTCGGTGGCTTCCAGTGGATTCAGCTTGCCGTGCGTCGGCGGGGCGATGTATGGATGCCCAGGGAGCACGGTCCGGTAGCGATTGACCGATGGCGGCAAATGTTTCAAGCTGTCGATGATCGTGTTGGTGGATGCATCGACTAAGATGATGTTGCTATGGCGGCCCATTACTTCAATGATGAGCTGTTTCGTCTGCACATCGCCAAGTTCATCGCGCCCTTTTGTATCGATGACGATAATGCGGTCAAACTCGACTTGGCGGATGGCTTCGACGATGCTTCCTTCTAAATGTTTGCGCAGCCGCATGCAAAACATCGGCGGCTCGGGCGGGTTATCGTACGTTTCGTTTGTCAAATGGACGCGGGCGTACGTCGGATGCGCCGATAGCATCACTTTATGATTATGGCCGCGGGCGCGCACGAGCATGACGATCTCATACGCTGACGGCTGGTGGATTTTCGTGATCCGCCCTCCTGCGAGCGCTTCTTGCAATTCGCCGACAATGGCATAAGTAAACACTCCATCAAACGACATGGGAAACACCTTTCTATTTGTTTCTTTTGCTACTCCGATCTTACCATACGATTTGCCATTTTGAACATTTTTGCGAACATTTTGTGGAGACGGATCGCGGCGTGGAGCAAAACGGTTATATAAAAATGAAAAGGAAATGGCGCGGCCAAGCGATCATTCGTTTATACCGCTAAACATATCATTTTTTCGGACATGTGTGAATAAGCATAGAAGAGCGAGAGCAGTGTGCCGAAAAGACGGAAGAACGGAGGGGAAACGGGATGCAGTGGCATATGCTGGCTGCCAACGATGTCGCACACGAGACAAAGACGAATGTGACGGCCGGGCTGACCGCGACGGAGGCAGAAAAACGGTTGCGGCAGTTTGGTTATAATGAGTTGGCAGAAGGGAAAGCAACACCGGCAATTGCTGTCTTTTTCCGCCAGTTTCAAGATTTTATGGTGCTCGTTTTGCTGTTGGCGACCATCATTTCGGCATTTTTAGGCGAATATGTCGATGCGGTTGCCATTGTCGTCATCGTCATTATGAACGCCGTGCTTGGTTTTATCCAAGAGCGGCGGGCAGAAAAGTCGCTTGCTGCTTTAAAACAGCTGTCTGCTCCGCAAGCGATGGTGTTGCGCGACGGCGAGTGGGTGAAAATTCAAGCGCGGGAGTTGGTCGTTGGCGATATTGTTAAATTGACAAGCGGCGATCGGGTCGGGGCTGATATCCGGCTCATTGAGGCGAACGGGTTGGAGATTGAGGAATCGGCGTTAACGGGTGAATCGGTGCCGGTAGCGAAATCAGCTGCCCCGCTTCTTACTGAGCAGGCGTCATTAGGCGATTTGCATAATATGGCGTTTATGGGGACGTTAGTAACAAGGGGAAGCGGCGTTGGTATCGTCATTGCTACCGGAATGAAAACGGCGATGGGGCAAATCGCGACGATGCTTGAAGAGGCGGATGCTGGCCTGACGCCGCTGCAGCGCCGCTTAGAGCAGCTCGGGAAAATTTTGCTTATCGTGGCGCTGGCACTGACGGCAGCGGTGGTGGCGGTTGGGGTCGTGCAAGGGCATGATCTGTATGAAATGTTCTTGGCTGGTGTATCGCTTGCGGTGGCAGCCATTCCAGAAGGATTGCCGGCAATTGTGACAGTTGTACTGGCGCTTGGCGTGCAACGAATGATCAAACGAAACGCCATTGTCCGCAAACTTCCGGCAGTGGAGACGCTTGGTTGCGCCTCGGTTATTTGTTCCGACAAAACGGGGACAATGACGGAAAACAT
This sequence comes from Geobacillus thermodenitrificans subsp. thermodenitrificans DSM 465, assembly GCF_000496575.1. Taxonomy (GTDB): domain Bacteria; phylum Bacillota; class Bacilli; order Bacillales; family Anoxybacillaceae; genus Geobacillus; species Geobacillus thermodenitrificans. The sequence continues at coordinate 235,288 of NZ_AYKT01000001.1, forward strand.
GATGACCGTCACGCAACTATGGGCAGGAGGGCGGACGTTTTCAGTAAGCGGCGTTGGCTTGGAAACGGACGGGGAGTTTTCGGAACGCAACCGGACGGTCGATCCGCATCGGGCTCCGGCGCTCGGTCGTCTATTGACGATGGCGGTGCTTTGCAATAGTTCGGAGCTGAAAGAGCAAAACGGCCGCCGCTATGTGGACGGCGATCCGACGGAAGGAGCGTTGCTTGTCGCTGCGGAAAAAGCGGGCATGAAAAAAGGCGAACTCCTTCGTGACTATGTCATTGAACGGGAGTTTCCGTTTGATTCCGAGCGGAAAATGATGACAGTCATCGTTCGCGACCGAAACGGCCGTCGGTTTTCGGTGACGAAAGGCGCTCCGGACGTGTTGCTTGAACGGGCGACACGCCTTGAATGGAACGGACGCGAGCAGGCGCTGACTCCGGCATGGAAAGAAGCGGTCGAGAAGGCGGTTCACCAGATGGCGGCCTCAGCCTTGCGCACGATCGCCGTTGCTTACCGGCCGCTTGCCGACAATGAGAAAATCCAGTCGGAAGAAGAGGCAGAAACACGCTTCATTTTTCTTGGTGTCGCCGGCATGATCGACCCGCCGCGCCCTGAGGTGAAAGAAGCAGTGGCGCGCTGTAAAGAGGCAGGCATGAAAACGGTGATGATTACCGGCGATCATGTGTTGACGGCCAAGGCGATCGCCAAACAACTTGGCGTATTGCCGCCTGACGGCAAAGTGATGGATGGAGCGACGTTATCACGCCTGTCGGTCGACGAGCTTGAGCGTGAGATTGATGATATTTACGTGTTTGCCCGTGTCGCGCCGGAACATAAGTTGAAAATCGTCAACGCCTTCAAGCGGCGCGGTCATATTGTCGCCATGACTGGCGACGGGGTGAACGATGCGCCGGCGATTAAAGCGGCTGACATCGGTGTTGCGATGGGGCGGTCAGGAACGGACGTGGCGAAAGAAGCTGCATCGCTCGTATTGCTTGATGACAACTTTGCGACGATTCAAGCAGCGATTGAAGAAGGGCGCAACATATATGAAAATATCCGTAAGTTTATTCGTTATTTGCTCGCCTCAAACGTCGGGGAAATTTTAGTGATGTTGTTTGCGATGTTGCTCGCGCTGCCGTTGCCGCTCGTGCCGATCCAAATTTTATGGGTCAATCTTGTTACGGACGGCTTGCCAGCTATGGCGCTCGGACTTGACCGGCCGGAGGAAAACGTAATGAAGAGGCCGCCGCGACGCCCTGATGAAGGGGTGTTCGCCCGCGGACTTGGTTGGAAGATCATCAGCCGCGGCTTTTTGATCGGTCTTGTTACGCTGGCGACGTTTATGACCGCCTACGAACGAAGCGGCCATGAGCTTGCTTACGCCCAGACGGCAGCGTTTGCGACGCTTGTGCTCGCCCAATTAGTCCATGTGTTTGACTGCCGATGCGAACGTTCAATTTTTGACCGCAATCCGTTAGGGAACGGTTATCTTGTTGCGGCGGTCATCGTGTCGCTGCTGCTCCTGTTCGTCGTCATTTACTATCCGCCGCTGCAGACGGTGTTCCATACTGAACCGCTCGCTGCGCTCGATTGGTTGCTCATTGTTGGGCTGTCCGCTTTGCCGACGTTTTTGTTTGCCGGTTCGCTTTTTACGAGAAAATAAATAACGTATATGGTATAATGAAAAAGGTGATAGAGGTATGCTCTATGGCCTTTTCTTTTTTTCATCAATGACAGCAACGGGTGTGATGGCATGGTTTACAGCATGACTGGTTTTGGCACGAGCACGAAAAAAACGGATCGCTTAATGGTGACGGTGGAAATGAAATCGGTCAACCACCGGTTTTGCGAAATTTCCATACGCCTACCTAGACAATGGCTCGTGTTTGAAGATAAAATAAAAAAAGCGATTTTGCCGTATGTGCGGCGCGGGAAAGTCGAAGTGTTCGTCACGATCGCCGGCGAAGGGCTCGTAAAGCGGAAAATACATATCGATTGGGATTTGCTCGCCCAATATTGGGCTGGACTGCAGGAAGCAGCCAAGCGGTTTTCCCTTGACGGCAATGTGACGACAGCCGAGTTGCTTCGGCTTAACGGGGCAGTCGAAGTCGTCGAAGAGGAAGGCGGCAATGAGGAGATCGAGCCGCTTCTCCTCGCCGCTGTCGATGAGGCGGCAAGGGCACTGATGGCCATGCGTCAACAAGAAGGGAAGGCGCTCGTCGCCGATTTGCGCGCCCGTCTGCACGAGATCGAGGCTGGTGTTACTGCCATTGAACAGCGGGCGCCACTTGTTGTGGAACAGTACCGTGAGCGGCTGGCACGCCGACTCCGTGAATGGGTGCCCGCTGCGGTCGACGAGGCACGTTTGCTCACGGAAGTGGCGGTGTTTGCCGAAAAAGCAGACATTAATGAAGAATTGAAACGCATCCGCAGCCATTTGATGCAAATGGCAGATGCGCTCGAAACAGACGAACCAGTCGGGCGGAAGCTGGACTTTTTAGTGCAGGAGTTGAACCGCGAAGTGAACACGATCGGCGCCAAGGCAAATGACAGCGTCATTGCTGCGCAAGTCGTCGAGATGAAAAGCGCGCTCGAGAAAATGCGCGAGCAAGTGCAAAACGTGGAATAGCCGTTTAAAACGGCTTGCTAGCGGCAACAATAACGAATATGGCAGGTGGGCGTGTCATGATGATGAAGTTTATTAATATCGGATACGGAAACATGGTGTCGGCCGCCCGTATCATTACGATTGTCAGCCCCGATTCGGCGCCGATTAAACGAATCATCCAAGATGCGCGCGAAAAAGGTAAGCTCGTCGATGCGACGCACGGTCGAAGAACGCGCGCAGTGATCATTACAGATAGTGATCATGTCATTTTATCATCCGTGCAACCGGAAACGGTGGCGAACCGCTTGTACGGAAGCGATGATTTCTCCGAGGAAGGGTAGGGTTTTCAACGTTGAGGAACGAACGAGGGTTGTTAATCGTCATGTCAGGGCCGTCCGGTGTCGGCAAGGGAACGGTGCGCAAAGCGCTGTTTTCGCGACCAGACATCGAGCTTCATTATTCGGTGTCAGTTACGACGCGCAAGCCGCGGGAAGGTGAAGTGGAAGGCGTTGATTATTTCTTCCGGACTCGCGAGCAGTTTGAGCAAATGATCCGTGAAAATAAGCTGCTTGAATGGGCGGAATACGTCGGCAACTATTACGGGACGCCGATCGACTATGTGGAAAAAACGCTCGCGGAAGGGAAAGACGTATTTTTGGAAATCGAGGTGCAAGGCGCGATGAAAGTGCGCCAAGCGTTCCCGGAAGCGCTCTTTATTTTCCTTGCCCCACCAAGCTTATCGGAGCTTGAGAAGCGGATCATCGGGCGCGGCACCGAATCGAAAGATTTGATCGAAAATCGGCTGCAAGCAGCCAAAGAGGAATTGGAAATGATGGACGCATACGACTATGTCGTTGAAAACGATGAGATCGAGCTCGCATGCGAGCGAATCAAGGCGATCGTCATGGCCGAACATTGTCGGCGTGAGCGCGTCGCCGAGCGATATAAACGGATGTTGGAGGTGGAATGACGATGTTGTATCCTTCCATCGATTTGCTTATGAAAAAAGTGGATTCGAAATATAAGCTTGTTACGGTTGTCGCGAAACGGGCGCGTCAGCTTCAAGACGGCTCGGAGCTGATGGTGAACAAGCCAGTGTCGAAAAAATTTGTCGGCCAGGCATTAGAGGAAATTGCCGGCGACAAGGTTGAATTAGTGGAAGAAGAAAAATAACAACCTAGCTGTTAGGTTGTTATTTTTTTCAATATCGGGGGTGGCGAAGATGATGAAGGGGAAACATATTTTGCTCTGCGTCACCGGAGGGGTGGCCGCCTATAAGGCGGCGGCGTTGACAAGCCAGTTAACCCAGCGCGGCGCGGAAGTGAAAGTGATCATGACCGAAGGGGCGTGCCAGTTTATTACTCCGCTTACGTTCCAAGCGTTGTCGCGCCAAGAAGTATATATCGACACGTTTGCCGAAAACAACCCGGCCGTTATCGCTCATATCGATTTGGCTGACTGGGCTGATCTTGTCCTTGTTGCCCCGGCGACAGCCAATACGATCGCCAAGCTGGCTGCCGGCATCGCCGACAATATGGTGACGACGACGATTTTGGCGACGAAAGCGCCGGTGTGGATCGCCCCGGCGATGAACGTTCATATGTACGAGCATCCGGCCGTCCGAGCAAATATCGAGCAGTTGTACCGGTTCGGTTACCGGTTCATTGAGCCGTCGGAAGGCTATTTGGCGTGCGGCTATATCGGCAAAGGGAGGCTGGAGGAACCGGAAAAAATTATCGCCCATATCGAGCGCTTTTTCGCAGACGATCCGCCGTTGTTCCGCGGGAAGCACGTCCTTGTCACTGCCGGGCCGACGCGGGAAAAGCTCGATCCGGTTCGCTATTTTTCCAACTATTCGAGCGGCAAAATGGGCTATGCGATTGCCGAAGCAGCAGCCCGCTTCGGCGCTTCGGTGACGCTTGTCTCCGGCCCGACGGCGCTTGCGGCACCCGATGGCGTCGAGATAGTGCCGGTTGAGTCGGCTGCTGAAATGTATGAAGCGGTGATGGCTCGCTTTGCGGAAACGGACATTGTCATTAAGGCAGCGGCAGTTGCTGATTATCGGCCGAAATACGTCGCGGCGGAAAAAATTAAAAAGCAGCCCGGCGATTATGTTGTGGAGATGGAGCGGACGATCGACATTTTAAAAACACTTGGCGAGCAGAAAACAAGGCAAATTCTAGTCGGATTTGCGGCCGAAACGGACAACCTCGAACAGTATGCGTTGAAAAAGCTTGAAGAAAAGCGGCTTGACCTTGTCATTGCCAACAATGTGACTGAAGAAGGGGCGGGGTTTGCCGGTGATACAAACATCGTCACGATTTTCCGCCGCGACGGCGCCACTCGTCCGTTGCCGCTCATGACGAAACGAGAGGCCGCTGAGGAAATTTTAAAAGAAATTCACGCGTATACCGAGGGGATTCGATGAAGGTTGCATCGGTCATTGTCGATGTCCCGACGCGGCAAACAGACCGCCCGTTCGACTATTTGATTCCTGAGCGCTGGCGCGGCATCATCCAGCCGGGAATGCGGGTGACGGTGCCGTTCGGAGCGCGACGCCTGCAAGGGTTTGTCATTGGAGTAAAAGATCACTCTGAGATCAAGCAGTTAAAGCCGATTGAACATGTACTTGATGTCGTGCCGGTATTAAATGAAGAACTGCTTGACCTCGGCCGCTATTTAACGGAAACGACGCTCTGTTTTGCCATTTCGGCGTATCAAGCGATGTTGCCGGCGGCGATGCGGGCGAAGTATGAAAAGCTGCTCCGCCTAACGGATGAACGAAAGCGCGAGATGCTGCCGGACGACTTAAAGCCGCTGTTTGCCAACCGAGTAGAAGTCGCTTGGAAAGACGTCGAGACGGCCGGCTTATGGCGGGCGGCACAAAGGGCAGTGCAGCAAGGCGTGCTTGAAGCGGTCTACGAAGTGAAAGAAAAAGCTGGGAAGAAAACGGTGAAGCATGTTGTTCTTGCTGTTCCAGCAGAGCAGGCGAAAGACGCGCTGGCAGCGCTTCCGGCAAGGCAAAAAGACGTGCTTTCGTTTTTGCTTGAAAAAGAGGAAGCGGTGCCGGTCGCCAAGCTACAAGCGGCGCTTGGTGTTTCCTCTGCACCGCTTAAAGCGCTCGTCGGCAAAGGGCTGATTGCGATGAGCGATGTTGAAGTTTATCGCGATCCGTACGAACATCGTACGTTTCAGCCAAGCGAACCGCCGACGCTCACCCAAGCGCAGACCAAGGCGTTGGCGGCAATTACCGCTTCGGTGCGCGCTAGGGAGCACCGTACGTTTTTGCTTTACGGCGTCACCGGCAGTGGGAAAACGGAAGTGTATATGCAGGCGATTGAAGAAGTGTTGCGCCAAGGGAAAGAGGCGATCGTTCTCGTGCCGGAAATCTCGCTGACGCCGCAAATGGTCGAGCGCTTTAAAGGCCGGTTCGGCCCGAAAGTAGCGGTGCTCCACAGCGGGCTGTCAGTCGGCGAAAAATATGATGAATGGCGGAAAATCCATCGGAAAGAGGTACAGCTTGTTGTCGGTGCGCGTTCCGCAGTATTTGCCCCGTTTGAAGACTTAGGGATGATCATTATCGACGAGGAACATGAGACGAGCTATAAGCAAGAAGAAATGCCGCGCTACCATGCGCGGGATGTTGCCATTTACCGCGCCCGCCGCCACCGCTGTCCGGTCGTGCTCGGCAGCGCCACTCCATCGCTTGAAACGTTCGCACGTGCCGTCAAAGGGGTGTATGAGCTGCTTGAACTGCCGGAGCGGATTGCTGATCGCGGCATGCCGGATGTCCATATTGTCGATATGCGCGAGGAATTGCGCAGCGGCAATCGTTCGATGTTTTCACGGCGATTGCTTGATGAGCTGCGTCTTCGACTGGAACGCGGCGAGCAGGCGGTATTGTTTTTAAATCGACGCGGCTATTCGACGTTTGTCATGTGCCGCGGCTGTGGCTATGTCATCTGTTGCCCGCATTGCGACATTTCGCTTACGTATCATCGCGCGGGAGAGAGGATGAAATGCCATTATTGCGGTTACGAAGAGCCGCTAGTTCCTCGCTGTCCATCGTGCGGAAGCGAACATATCCGCTTTTTCGGCACCGGCACGCAAAAAGTGGAAGAAGAGTTGGTCAAGCTGTTGCCGAAGGCGCGCATCATCCGCATGGATGTCGATACGACGGGGCGGAAAGGGGCGCATGAAGAGTTGCTCTCCCGCTTTGCTGCCAAAGAGGCGGATATTTTGCTCGGCACGCAAATGATCGCCAAGGGGCTTGATTTTCCTGACGTGACGCTCGTCGGTGTGCTTGCGGCCGATACGATGCTTCATCTGCCCGATTTTCGCGCCGCAGAGAAAACATTTCAGCTGCTGACGCAAGTGAGCGGGCGCGCCGGACGGCATGAGCTTCCCGGTGAAGTCGTCATCCAGACGTATACGCCGGATCACTACAGCATTGAGCTCGCCGCCCGCCACGATTATCGCGCCTTTTACCGACGGGAGATGACGCTGCGCAAAGCGCATGGCTATCCGCCATACTACTATTTGACGCTCATTACCGTCGCTCACGAGGAAGCGCCGGCCGCCGCCAAAGCGGCCGAAAAAATCGCTGCCTATTTGCGCAAACAACTGTCGAATGAAACGGTCGTCCTCGGCCCGGTCGCCTCACCGATCGCTCGCCTTCATGATAGATATCGTTACCAATGCATGATAAAATACAAACGGGAACCGAACATAACGGCGGCGCTGAAAGCGGTCATCGATCGTTATCAAGCGGATGCCACCCACGGTGGGGTGGCGATTACCGTCGATACGAACCCGTATATGATGATGTGAAAATGGAGGAATGACGTTGTCTGTATTGCCGATTGTCACCTATCCTGCTCCAGTTTTGGAACAACCGTGCGCGCGGGTGACGGTCTTTGACCGCCAGCTCGGCCGGTTGCTTGACGATATGTATGAGACGATGATTGCCGCTGATGGAGTTGGCTTGGCCGCCCCGCAAGTTGGCATTGCCAAACAGGTTGCTGTCGTCGATATCGGCGATGAGCATGGCCGGATTGAGCTTATCAATCCAGTTATCATCGAAGCGCGCGGTGAACAAATTGATGTTGAAGGCTGCTTGAGCTTTCCTGGTCTGTTTGGCGAAGTGCCGCGCGCCAATTATGTGAAAGTGCGGGCGCAAAACCGGCGCGGCCGTCTGTTTACACTCTCTGCGACCGGCTTTTTAGCGCGCGCCTTGCAGCACGAAATCGATCACTTGCACGGCGTGTTGTTTACATCGAAAGTGATCCGTTACTGCGATCTTGAAGAATTGGAAGGGTAGATGCTGATGACGAACATTGTCTTTATGGGAACGCCTGATTTTGCGGTGCCGGTTTTACGGCAGCTGCTTGATGACGGGTATCGGGTTGTTGCCGTTGTTACGCAGCCGGACAAGCCGAAAGGGCGAAAGCGCGAGCTTGTTCCGCCCCCCGTTAAGGTCGAGGCGCAAAAACACGGCATCCCGGTATTGCAACCGACGAAAATTCGTGAACCGGAACAATACGAACAAGTGCTGGCGTTTGCGCCTGACTTGATCGTGACCGCGGCATTTGGACAAATTTTGCCTAAGGCTCTGCTTGACGCTCCCAAATATGGCTGCATTAATGTTCACGCCTCGCTTCTTCCCGAGCTGCGCGGCGGTGCGCCGATCCATTATGCCATTTGGCAAGGGAAAACGAAAACAGGTGTCACGATTATGTATATGGCGGAAAAGTTGGATGCCGGCGACATGTTGACGCAAGTCGAAGTGCCGATTGAAGAAACCGATACCGTCGGCACACTGCATGATAAATTGAGCGCTGCCGGGGCTAAACTATTATCAGAAACGCTCCCGCTTTTATTGGAAGGTAACCTTGCGCCTATTCCGCAAGAGGAAGAGAAAGCGACATATGCTCCGAATATCCGGCGTGAACAAGAGCGGATTGACTGGGCGCAGCCTGGTGAGGCGATTTACAACCATATCCGTGCTTTTCATCCGTGGCCGGTTACGTATACGACATACGACGGGAACGTTTGGAAAATCTGGTGGGGCGAAAAAGTGCCGGCGCCAAGCTTAGCGTCGCCAGGCACGATTTTATCGCTTGAGGAAGACGGCATCGTCGTCGCCACCGGCAGTGAGACGGCCATTAAAATTACTGAATTGCAGCCGGCCGGCAAAAAGCGAATGGCGGCCAGCGAGTTTTTGCGCGGTGCTGGCAGCCGGCTTGCGGTCGGCACGAAGCTAGGAGAGAACAATGAACGTACGTGAACTTGCTTTAGACACGCTGTTGGCCATCGAACAAAAAGGGGCTTACAGCCATTTGCAACTGAACAACGCCATTCAAAAAGGGCGTCTTGACGGGCGCGATGCGGCGTTGCTGACAGAAATCGTGTACGGCACCATACAGCGGCGCGATACGCTCGATTATTATTTGACACCGTTTTTGCGCAAGGCGCGCCGACTTGAGCAATGGGTGCGCGTGCTTCTGCGGCTGACGCTGTACCAAATGGTATATTTAGATCGCGTTCCGGATCACGCCGCCATCTTTGAAGCGGTGGAAATCGCCAAACGGCGCGGCCATCGCGGCATCGCTTCGCTTGTGAACGGTGTCTTGCGCACCATTGGCCGCGAGGGGCTGCCATCGCTTGATGCCATTAACGATTCTGCAAAGCGGCTCGCCGTCGCCACAAGCCATCCGGAATGGCTTGTCCGTCGCTGGATCGAGCAATACGGTCCTGAGGAGACGGCGCGCATGTGCGAGACGAATTTGCGTCCGCCACAATCGACCGCCCGCGTCAATCGGATGCGGGCGACGGTGGAGGAAGCGCTTGAGCGGCTTGGCAGCGAAGGAGTGAAGGCTGTTCGAGGTCTTCTTGCTCCGGAGGCCATCCGAGCCGAAAACGGGAATTTCGCTCATACGGAGGCATTTCACTCCGGTTGGCTGACGATCCAAGATGAAAGCTCGATGCTCGTCGCCCGCGCGCTCGACCCGGCGGCAGGGGAACGGGTGCTCGACTGCTGTGCGGCGCCGGGGGGGAAAACGACCCATATCGCTGAACGGATGGACGGCCGCGGCGAAGTGGTTGCTGTTGATGTTCACGAGCATAAAGTGAAGCTCATTGAACAACAAGCGCAAAGGCTCGGCCTTGACAATATCAGGACGCTCGCCCTTGATAGCCGCCGGCTCGGCGAGCGGTTCGCTCCTGAGTCGTTTGACCGTATTTTAGTCGATGCACCGTGCACCGGGTTTGGCGTCATCCGCCGCAAACCGGAGATCAAGTACACAAAAGGGAACGATGATGTCGCGGCGCTTGTTGAGATTCAACAAGCCATTTTGCGGGCGGCTGCCCCGCTCTTGAAAAAAGGGGGCACGCTTGTCTACAGCACGTGTACGATCGAGCGTGAAGAAAATGAAGAAGCCATCGCCCGCTTTTTGGCCGATCATCCGGATTTTTCGCTCGACGACCGTCTCGTTGAGCGGCTGCCGGATGCGGTACGGCCGTATGTTCAAAAAGGCATGCTGCAATTGCTGCCGCATTATTTTGATTCCGACGGGTTTTTTATCGCCCGGTTACGAAAGAAGGGGTAGTAAGTGGAAATGACGAATACGGCTGCCCGCCGGTCCACCGGCGAAGCGCAGCTGCTACCGTTGCCGTCGATTTATTCACTGACGCTTGATGAATTGAAGGAATGGCTCGTTGCTCACGGTGAAAAACCGTTTCGTGCCACGCAAATTTATGAGTGGCTGTATGGAAAGCGTGTTACCGATTTTGCTGAGATGACGAACTTGCCCAAACGACTGCGCGAACAGCTCGCCTCGGCGTTTTCGATCACCACGTTAAAAACGATCGTGAAGCAAACATCAAAAGACGGCACGATCAAATTTTTGTTCGAGCTGCACGATGGTTATTCGATCGAGACGGTGCTCATGCGCCATAACTACGGCAATTCTGTGTGTGTCACGACACAAGTTGGATGTCGCATCGGTTGTACGTTTTGCGCTTCGACGCTCGGTGGGCTGAAGCGCCATTTGGAAGCAGGGGAAATCGTCGCTCAAGTCGTGCAAGTGCAAAAGGCACTCGATGAAACGGAAGAGCGTGTCAGCAGCATTGTCGTGATGGGCATCGGTGAGCCGTTTGACAACTACGATGCGCTCATCAAGTTTTTGCGTATTGTCAACCATTCGAAAGGGCTGAACATCGGCGCTCGCCATATTACCGTTTCTACGAGCGGCATCATCCCGAAAATTTATCAATTTGCCGATGAAGGGATGCAAATTAATTTCGCCATTTCGTTGCATGCGCCGACGACCGAGCTGCGGACGAAGCTCATGCCGATCAATAAGGCGTACCCGTTGCCAAAGCTGATGGAGGCGGTTCGGTATTACATTGAAAAAACGGGGCGGCGCGTGACATTTGAATATGGGCTGTTTGGCGGGGTGAATGACCAGCTTGAGCATGCCGAGCAGCTCGCTGAGCTGCTGAAAGGGTTGAAATGCCATGTGAACCTCCTTCCGGTCAACTATGTGCCGGAACGCAACTATGTGCGCACGCCGCGCAACCAAATTTTCGCCTTTGAACGGGCGTTGAAAAAACATGGAATTAATGTCACCATTCGCCGCGAACACGGACATGACATCGATGCCGCCTGCGGACAGCTTCGCGCGAAGGAGCGAAAAGAAGAGACGAGGTGAATCGGATGCAAGCCGTTTTCCGAACCGATATCGGGCAAATTCGCGAGTATAACGAAGACAGTGGCGGCGTATTTGCCAATCAAAGCGGCCAATATTTAGCGGTCGTCGCTGATGGGATGGGTGGTCACCGTGCTGGCGATGTAGCGAGCGCGATGGCTGTCGCATATTTGCAACAACAATGGGAGCAAGAGCGTCATCTCTCCTCTCCAACTGAGGCTGAACAGTGGTTGAAATCGCATATTGCGGTTGCGAACGAACGATTGCTTCGCCATGCGCTTTCTCACCCGGAGTGCCAAGGGATGGGGACGACGGTCGTCGTTGCGATTTGCACCAGCTCGTTTGTCACAATTGCTCATATCGGCGACAGCCGCTGTTACTTGTTGAACCAAAACGGAATCCAGCAGCTGACCGATGACCATTCCCTTGTCAATGAGCTTGTCAAAAGCGGACAAATTTCCAAGGAAGATGCCGAGCATCACCCGCGCAAAAATGTGCTCTTGCGGGCGCTCGGCACCGAGCCAGCGGTGAAGATTGATGTCAAAACCGTCTCGATTGACGAGGACGATATGCTTCTTTTATGTTCGGACGGGTTGTCCAATAAAGTGCCAGAAGCGGACATCGTACATATTTTGACAAGCGGCGGCACGCTCGAGGAAAAGGCCGAGGCGCTCATTGATTTAGCGAACGAGCGGGGTGGGGAAGATAACATTTCGCTGGCGGTCATCGATTTTTCATCGGAACGTGAAGGTGGGTGATCGGCGTGCTCATCGGAAAACGATTGAATGACCGCTATAAAATCATCAGCCTCATCGGCGGCGGCGGCATGGCGAACGTTTATTTAGCGCGAGACATCATTTTGGAGCGCGATGTCGCTGTCAAAGTGCTCCGGCTTGACTTTGCCAACGATGAACAGTTTATTAAACGGTTTCGCCGTGAAGCGCAGGCAGCAACGAGCTTAAATCATGAGCATATCGTCTCCATTTATGACATTGGTGAAGAAGAAGGCGTCTATTATATTGTCATGGAGTATGTGCGTGGCGCAACGCTTAAGCAATACATTCAACAGTACGCTCCGCTTCCGGTCGAACAAGCACTCCGCATCATGGATCAGCTGACCTCAGCGATCGCTCATGCCCATGAGAATGGCATCATCCACCGTGACATTAAACCACAAAACATTTTGCTCGATGAGGACGGCAATGTGAAAGTGACGGACTTTGGCATCGCCGTGGCGATGAGCGGAACGACGATCACACAAACGAATTCGGTGCTTGGTTCGGTTCATTATTTGTCACCGGAACAGGCTCGTGGTGGCATTGCCACTGAAAAGTCGGATATTTATTCGCTCGGCGTTGTCATGTTTGAACTTGTCACCGGTCGTCTGCCGTTTTCTGGAGAATCAGCTGTTTCGATTGTGTTAAAGCATTTGCAGGAGGAAACGCCATCACCAAAGGATTGGAATCCGGAGATTCCGCAAAGCGTGGAGAACATTATTTTAAAAGCGATGGCGAAAGACCCATTTTATCGCTACCCATCTGCCCAGGAAATGAATGAGGATATCCGGACAGCGCTTGACCCAAGGCGGCGCAATGAGGCAAAATTTACGATCCCTGATGATGATGAGGCGACGAAAGTCATTCCGGTTATGAAACGACCAGAAAGCGCGGCGTTAGAGCAGGAGACGATCATTGATGAAGAAAAAGTGAGCGAATCGGCAAAAACAGCCGACGAGCCAAAGCAGAAACCGAAACCAAAACCAAAGCCAAAATCAAAACGAAAACGGATGTGGATCACCTGGCTTGCGGCAGCCCTATTGTTGTTAGGTGTAGTAGGCGTGAGTGCGCTCACTTGGATTCCAGATCTTGTTTTTCCGAAGGACGTGACAATACCCGATGTCACCAATAAAGAGTACGATGAAGCCGTTGAAGAGCTATCGGCGCTCGGTTTGGAAATTAAGGATACGATCGATGTGGAAGATGATACAATAGAAGAAGGAAAAGTTGTGCGCACTGATCCGGAAGCTGGCATGACGGTGAAGCCAGGGGCTGGCGTTATCATTTATAAAAGTGTCGGAAAGAAGAAAATCGAGTTTCCGAGCTTTATTGGTGATGAGATTTCGGTGGCTGAGAAGGAGCTGCGCGCTGAAGGGTTTACACGCATCACGCGCAACGGCCGCTATAGCGACAAACCGGAAGGAACGATTTTGGATCAATATCCGTATGCTGGCGATGAAGTCGTACCTGATGAAACGGAAGTCATCTTTACCGTCAGCTTGGGGCCGGAAAAAGTGAGGCTCAAAGATTTGACCGGCTATACCGAAAAGAGTGTGCGCGACTACGTCGAAGACCAAGGGCTCCGCATTGAGGTGACATATGAGCATTCTGATGACGTGCCGGAAGGGCTTGTTATTTCACAAACGCCGGCGGCGGGCGAACAGGTGGAAAAAGGAAAGACGATCACAGTTGTTATTTCCCGGGGTCCGGAGCCGAAGCCGTCAAAAACGGTGGTGAAAGAAATCACAATACCGTATGAACCGGCGGAAGAGGGGCAAATAGTCAAAGCTCAACTGTACATTCAAGACGCCAACCATAATATGACAACACCGTATAAAACATATCAGTTAACACAGTCAGTGACAGAGACGGTCGAGTTTGAAATTCCGTACGGGGAGACGGCCTATTACCGCGTCATTGTCAACAATGTCGTCAAAGATGAAGGGACGATTCCGTATCCAGAAAACGGCGGAAAAAAGGAGTGAAGCTATGGCAGAAGGGCAAATTATTAAAGCGTTAAGTGGGTTTTATTATGTCCTCTCTGAAGGCAAGGTGTTTCAATGCCGGGGACGGGGCGTGTTTCGTAAGCAAAAAGTGACGCCGCTTGTCGGCGACCGGGTCGTCTTTACAGCGACGGGTGAGGCGGAAGGATATATTTTGGAGATTTGTGAACGCCAAAATGAATTAGTGCGGCCGCCGGTTGCCAACGTTGAACAGGCGATTTTAGTTTTTTCGGCCGTAAGCCCTGATTTCAGCGCCAAGCTGCTAGATCGCTTTCTTGTTTTAGTCGAATCAAAGAACATTACCCCCGTCATTGTCATTAGCAAAATCGACTTGCTTGATGGGGGAATGAAAGAGACGATCGCTCAATATGTGCGTGATTACCGGCGCATCGGCTATGAGGTGATTGAGACATCAACGGTGACAAAAGAAGGTCTCGACGAGCTGATGTCGCACCTTTGTGGCCGCGTTTCTGTCGTTGCCGGGCAGTCGGGCGTCGGCAAGTCATCGTTGCTCAACGCTCTCCGTCCGGACTTGCAATTGAAAACGGGCGATATTTCGACCCATTTAGGGCGCGGTAAACATACGACCCGCCATGTCGAGCTGCTTGCGATCGCCGGTGGGCTCGTTGCCGATACCCCGGGGTTTAGCGCGCTGGAGTTTGACCATATTGAGCTTGATGAGTTGCCGTATTACTTTCCAGAATTTCGGGCGTACGGAGAAGGGTGCAAGTTCCGTGGCTGCCTCCACGTCGCTGAACCAAAATGTGCGGTGCGCGAAGCGGCGGAGGCCGGGGACATCGCACCGTACCGCTATGGCCATTATTTAAGTTTTGTCGCTGAAATGAAAGAACGAAAGCCGAGGTATTAAACAATGATTCGGATTGCGCCATCGATTTTATCGGCCGACTTTGCCCGTTTGGCCGAAGAGATTCGTTCTGTTGAAGAAGGTGGGGCCGACTGGATTCATGTTGATGTAATGGACGGACATTTTGTGCCGAACTTGACGCTCGGTCCGCCGATTGTGGCTGCCATTCGTCCAGTGACGAAGCTGCCGTTGGACGTCCATTTAATGATCACTGATCCGGACCGATATATTCCAGCATTTGTCGAGGCGGGGGCTGATCTCATTTCCGTCCATGTCGAGGCGTGTGTGCATTTGCATCGGACGATCCATTTTATTAAAGAACAAGGCGTCAAAGCAGGAGTCGTGTTAAACCCGCATACGCCGGTTGACATGATCCGACATGTAATTGCCGATGTTGATCTCGTTTTATTGATGTCGGTCAACCCAGGGTTTGGAGGACAGGCGTTTATTCCGGCTGTGGTGCCGAAAATCCGCGAGGTTGCTCGGCTGGCTAATGAGCAGAACAAGAAGATCGATATTGAGGTGGATGGCGGTGTCAACGCGAAAACGGCGCCGCTTTGCGTCGAAGCAGGTGCCAACGTGCTTGTTGCTGGATCAGCCATTTACAATAATCCCGACAGGGCGGCCGCCATTCGCGCTCTCCGTGAAGTATGCACCAGATAGCGTTAGAGGCGGCGCTCAACGTTCTAAATATACTTCACATTTGCCATTCTAAGGAGGGCAATGGTCAGTCAAACATCGATTTACAGGATGAAAAAGGCACATAACCAACCAATCATTGCCCTTGCAAAAGGCAAAGGGGGGAGAGAATGATCATCCATATCGTCGGCGGCGGACCACGCGAGCTTCTCCCTGACTTGCGCTTTTATGATGGTGAAGATGTGTGCTGGGTCGGCGTCGATCGCGGTACAATGACGTTGCTTGAGGCAGGTTTTCGGCCGGTGCGGGCGTTTGGCGACTTCGATTCGCTGCCGGCCGAGGACGTTGTCAAGCTGCAGCAGGCATTTCCAGACCTTGACGTATGGCCGGCGGAAAAAGACAAAACCGATATGGAGATCGCCCTGGATTGGGCGGTTGAACAAACGGCTCGCTGCATTCGCCTGTTCGGTGCGACCGGCGGGCGGCTTGATCATTTGTTTGGGAACGTCGAGCTGTTGCTGAAATACGCTGACCGTCCGATTGAAATCGTCGACCGGCAAAACGTGTTGACCGTTCATTTGCCTGGTACGTATACGGTCATGTATGACGCGCGGTACTGCTACGTATCGTACATCCCGGTTTCCGAAACAGTGGCGGAATTCACGCTCACCGGATTTAAATATCCGTTAACTAACTGTCATATTTCCCGTGGCTCCACACTATGTATTAGTAACGAACTTATCCAGTCTTCCGGTACTTTTTCGTTTTCCGAAGGCATATTAATGATGATAAGGAGCAGCGACTCCAGCTGCCTGTAGTTGCGATTGGTCAATTCGGGAATATACTGAATAAGGAAATGATGGGAAGCTCGTTACGATGGGTGTGAGGAGGGAATCGGGATGAAGTTTTATACCATTAAGCTGCCGAAGTTTTTAGGTGGGATTGTGCGGGCGATGTTGAACGCATTCAGAAAAGGATAAGAAAAAAGCACCATTTTTGGTGCTTTTTTTGTTGGATGGTTAGACGCGTTTAATTTTCCCGGATTTCAGTGCGCGCGCCGAAACCCAAACACGTTTCGGTTTGCCATCGACTAAAATGCGCACTTTTTGTAAGTTGGCTTTCCACGTGCGGCGGTTAGCATTCATAGCGTGCGAACGCGTGTTGCCGAACGATTTTTTCTTGCCGGTGACAAAGCATTTTGCCATTCGTTTTCCCTCCTTGCTTTAACATCCCTCTAAAAACACTATTATAATTTATCACACAACCGACGGGATTGCAATAGACGCGCCTTTTCCCTTTCAAGAAAATATCCTTGACATATATTTCAGTTTTCGGCTAAATAATACTAGTGGGTGGCCGGAGCGCTTTGAAAACGGTAAGCATTATAGTACAATAAGAGTAGCTGTGCGATGATACGAAAAAGGGGGAACGAGCATGTCGATCGAATGGCAAACAAAACATGGGCGCATTGAAATCTCCAATGAAGTCATTGCCATGATTGCGGGGGGAGCGGCCGTCGATTGCTACGGCATTGTTGGAATGGCGTCCAAAAACCAAATTCGCGATGGGTTGTCGGAAATTTTGCGCCGTGAAAACTTCTCCAAAGGGGTCATCGTCCGGGAGGAAAACGGCGAAGTACATATCGATATGTACATCATCGTCAGCTACGGGACGAAAATTTCCGAAGTCGCCCATAACGTGCAATCAAAAGTAAAGTATACGCTCGACCAAACGCTCGGGTTGGCGGTTCAGTCAATCAACATTTACGTTCAAGGGGTTCGGGTGACGAATCCGTAGTAAGGAGGAATTAGTCGGTGACAATGAGGACGCTTGACGGAAGACGGTTTGCCGATATGGTGCAGCAAGGGGCCGCACACTTAGCGAACAACGCCAAAGCGGTCGATGCGCTGAACGTCTTTCCGGTTCCAGATGGCGATACGGGCACAAATATGAACTTGTCAATGACGTCCGGGGCGAAAGAAGTGAAGGCGAACGTCTCCGACCATATCGGCAATGTCGCCGCGGCGTTGGCAAAAGGATTGTTGATGGGGGCGCGCGGTAATTCCGGCGTCATTTTGTCGCAGTTGTTCCGCGGGTTTGCCAAGGCAGTCGAAGGCAAACAGCAAGTGAATGCCTTCGAATTCGCCGCTGCTTTGCAAGCGGGGGTCGACACGGCCTACAAGGCGGTCATGAAACCGGTCGAAGGGACGATTCTCACCGTTGCAAAAGAGGCGGCACGCCAAGCGATTGATGTAGCGAAAAAAGAGCGCGATGTCGTCGCGGTAATGGAAGCGGCACTTGCCGAAGCAAAAGCAGCATTGCAACGCACGCCGGAGTTGCTGCCTGTCCTAAAGGAAGTCGGGGTTGTTGACAGCGGCGGCCAAGGGCTCGTGTATGTGTACGAAGGGTTTCTCGCCGCTTTGAAAGGGGAAACGATAACGACGACGCGCACCGAAGTGTCGATGGATGATTTGGTGAAAATGGCGCACCATCAAAGCGCGCAAAGCCATATTCACACCGATGAGATCGAGTTTGGCTATTGTACGGAATTTATGGTTCGCTTTGAGGAGGACAAGCTCGCGCGGCATCCGTTTTCCGAAGAAACGTTTCGTCGCGAGCTAAGCCGGTTTGGCGATTCATTGCTTGTTGTCGCTGACGACGAGTTAGTCAAAGTGCACATCCATTCGGAAACGCCGGGTGAGGTATTGACTTACGGCCAGCGCTACGGAAGCCTAATCAATATTAAAATTGAAAACATGCGCGAACAGCATGCCAACATCGTCGGCAAAGAGGCGGAAGCTCCGTCCCGGGCTGACGTGGAGGAAGTAAAGCCATATGGTATCGTCACCGTGGCGATGGGCGCCGGCGTGGCTGAACTGTTTCGAAGCATCGGTGCGCACGCGGTGATTGAAGGTGGGCAAACGATGAATCCGAGCACGGAAGAAATCGCTGATGCCATCCGCAGCGCCAACGCGGAAACAGTGTTTGTGCTGCCGAACAACAAAAACGTTGTGATGGCGGCCAAGCAGGCTGCAGAACTTTCGGAACGGCGCGTGATTGTCATCCCATCGAAAACGGTTCCGCAAGGCATGACCGCGCTTTTAGCCTTCAATCCAGCGCAATCGGCTGAGCAAAATGAGCAGTCGATGACGGCAGCGCTGTCGCGGGTGAAAACGGGGCAAGTAACGGTTTCCGTGCGCGATACGACGATCGAAGGCATCGAGATTCAAAAAGGCGATTACATGGGGCTGGCTGATGACCGCATCATCGTCGCTGATAAGGACAAAATCGCGGTCACGAAGCAGTTGCTTGATGCGCTTATCGATGAGGAAAGCGAAATCGTCACCATCTTGTACGGTGAAGATGCGACTGAAGTGGAAGTAGAAACGATTGTTGCTTATCTTGAAACGGAACATGATGAAGTGGAAGTGGAAATACATAACGGTCAACAGCCGTTATACCCGTTTGTCATTTCTGTTGAGTAATATGTTAAGATAATAGAAGGGAGAGTTCCCTTCTATTTTTTCTGTACGAACGGGGGTCGCAACGATGAAATACAAAAGTGTCTTTGATATTATCGGTCCAGTAATGGTGGGGCCGTCGAGTTCGCATACAGCTGGGGCAGCGCGCATTGGTCTTGTTGCGCGCAAACTGTTTGGCAGAAAACCGGAGTGGGCGCACATCTCATTTTACGGATCGTTTGCTGAGACGTACCGCGGGCATGGCACCGATGTCGCCATCGTCGCTGGGTTGCTCGGTTTTGATACGTTTGATGACCGTCTTCCGAATGCGCTCGAAATTGCTCGCATCGAAGGGCTCGATGTATCTTTTTTCACGGAAGAAGCGATTCCGCATCATCCGAATACAGCGCGTCTGCGGATTGGCGATGATAAAGGAAAACTCGAGCTTGTCGGTGTTTCCATCGGCGGAGGGAAAATCGAAATTATCGAGTTAAATGGCTTTGACTTGAAGTTATCCGGCCATCATCCGGCGCTACTAATCATGCATAATGATCGATATGGGACGATTGGAGCAGTAGCCAGCACATTGGCAAAGCATGCGATTAATATCGGTCATATGGAAGTGTCGCGCAAGGAAAAAGGAAAAGAAGCGTTGATGACGATCGAGGTCGACCAGCCGCTGTCAGATGATCTTATCCAAGAGTTGGAACAGTTACCAAATATCATTCAGGTCACGAAGCTTGTCGATTAAAAAAGAAAGCGGTTGCGAACGGGCATGGAAGTGAAACAGCAGCGGTGCTTTGTCAAGAAAGGATGGGATAATGAATGTTTCGCAATGTCGCTGAACTTGTAGAGTTAGCTGAAAAAGAGCAAATCAAAATCGCGGAAGTAATGATTCGACAAGAAATAGAAGTGAGTGGGCGAAGCCGGGAAGAGATTGTTGCGCAAATGGATCGTCATCTTGAGGTGATGGAGCGGGCAGTCGAGAGAGGGCTGCAAGGGGTTGTGTCCCGATCTGGGTTGACTGGCGGCGATGCAATGCGAATGCAGCGCTATATTGAAGCGGGGCGATTTTTGTCTGGGGAAACGATTTTGGACGCCGTCAGCAAAGCGATGGCAACAAACGAAGTGAACGCATCGATGGGTGTCATTTGCGCCACACCGACAGCGGGCTCGGCCGGTGTCGTCCCGGGGACGCTGTTCGCGGTAAAGGAGAAATTGCAGCCGACAAGAATAGAAATGATTGAATTTTTGTTTACAGCCGGAGCGTTTGGCTATGTTGTTGCCAATAATGCGTCCATTTCCGGCGCTGCCGGCGGTTGCCAGGCGGAAGTTGGTTCAGCGGCCGGCATGGCTGCCGCCGCGCTCGTTGAGTTGGCCGGCGGTACGCCCAGCCAAGCAGCTGAAGCGATGGCCATCGCGTTAAAAAATATGCTTGGATTAGTCTGTGACCCCGTTGCTGGTCTTGTTGAAGTGCCGTGTGTGAAGCGAAATGCCATGGGAGCGGCGAATGCCATGATCGCCGCTGATATGGCGTTAGCTGGCGTCAAAAGCCGCATTCCATGCGACGAAGTGATTGAAGCGATGTATCGTATCGGTGCGGCAATGCCAGTCGCACTCAAAGAAACTGCGCAAGGGGGGCTGGCCGCTACGCCGGCAGGCCGCGCCATTGCGGCCCGTATTTTCGGTGCGGCGGCGACAAAGTGAATGAAACGATGCTGCAACCAGTGACGGCGGTGAAAGGCATCGGTGAAGAAACGGCGGCCGCGCTCGCTGACCTCGGCATTACGACGGTCGGCGAGTTGCTTAACTATGCACCGTACCGGTATGACGATTACGAACAAAAAGATTTGGCCGCTGTCCGCCATGAGGAAAAGGTGACGGTTGAAGGGAAAGTGCATAGCGCCCCGCTCCTGACGTATTACGGAAAAAAAAAGTCGCGCCTTTCTTTTCGGTTGTTGACTGGCCGCTATTTAATCACCGTCGTTTGCTTTAACCGCCCGTATTTGAAGGGGAAAATCACCTTAAACGAAACGGTGACGGTAATCGGCAAATGGGATCGGCATCGGCAGACCATCAACGCGTATGAGCTTCGGTTCGGGGCTGCTCCGGAGGCGACCGGCATTGAGCCGGTGTATTCGGTACGCAGCCCGCTGACAGTTAAGACGATGCGCCGGTTGATCAAGGCAGCGTTCGCCCAGTTCGGCATGCACATTCCTGACTTGCTGCCGCCTGCCTTGCGCCGCGCTTATCGCCTTATCGACAAACAAGAAGCGGTTCGTGCTCTTCACTTTCCTCGTTCTCGCGAAGAGCTGCATCAGGCGCGGCGCCGGCTCGTCTACGAAGAGTTTTTGCTTTATCAGCTGAAAATGCAGGCACTAAGAAAGGTTATGCGCGACGAACGGCGCGGTATCATCCATTCATTCCCAGAAGAACAGCTTGCGTCGTTTCTTTCCGGGTTGCCGTTTTCGTTAACAAATGCTCAGCGGCGCGTCATCAGGGAAATTTTAGATGATATGCGTGCACCGAGGCAAATGAACCGGCTTTTGCAAGGAGACGTCGGCTCCGGCAAGACAGTTGTTGCCGCAGTTGCGCTCTATGCCGCCGTGTTATCCGGGTTTCAAGGGGCGCTGATGGTGCCGACGGAAATTTTGGCTGAACAGCACGCCCGCTCGCTTGCAGAGTTGTTTGCTGATACAGGCGTGACAGTCGAGCTGTTGACAAGTTCGGTGAAAGGAAAACGGCGCAAAGAGCTGCTTGCGAAATTGGAGGACGGGACGGTGGATATTGTCATCGGTACACACGCCTTAATTCAAGAGGGAGTGCAGTTCCGCCAGCTCGGTCTCGTCATTACCGATGAACAGCACCGATTCGGCGTCGAGCAGCGCCGTGTTTTGCGTGAGAAAGGACACGCGCCGGATGTGTTGATGATGACGGCGACGCCCATCCCACGCACACTCGCCATCACAGCGTTTGGCGATATGGATGTTTCAGTGCTCGATGAAATGCCGGCCGGACGAAAAAAAGTGGAGACGTATTGGGTGAAGCATAACCAGTTTGCTCGTGTGCTTGATTTTATTGAAAAAGAACTGCGGCGCGGTCATCAAGCATATGTGATTTGCCCGCTCATTGAAGAGTCGGAAAAATTGGATGTGCAAAACGCCATTGATGTCCATAGTCAGCTCGTCTATTACTACCGTGGAAAATATGAAGTCGGCCTCATGCACGGCCGGTTGTCGGCCGATGAAAAAGAAGCCGTCATGCGAGCGTTCAGCGAAAACCGCATCCACGTACTCGTTTCAACGACCGTCGTTGAAGTTGGAGTGAACGTTCCGAACGCGACAGTGATGGTCATTTATGATGCTGAGCGATTTGGACTTGCCCAACTTCACCAATTGCGCGGCCGGGTCGGGCGCGGTGATGCCCAGTCGTACTGTATTTTAATCGCGGATCCGAAGTCGGAAATCGGCAAAGAACGAATGCACATTATGACGGAAACGACGGACGGGTTCGTGCTTGCGGAGAAAGACCTAGAGCTGCGCGGACCGGGTGATTTTTTTGGCACGAAACAAAGCGGACTCCCGGAATTCCAATTCGGCGACCCGGTGCATGATTACCGCATTTTAGAAGTCGCCCGCCGCGATGCGGCCAAGCTCGTTTCGTCCGCAGCATTTTGGCGCGATGAGGCGTACGCCGGGTTGCGGGCCGAACTGGAAGCGTCCGGCGTGCTTGATGGGGAAAAACTAGATTGATAGACGAACGGTGAGGCGGTCGGGGTGCATGCGCGCCCCGCTGTTTTTTATGGGCGTCTTTTTTTTTCGGAGCATCGATTTGGGCTTCACGGCGGACTAAGCATGAATAACGGTTTTCGGCAAAATGTGGACGCTTTTCACTTTTTTCTGCTTGCATTCCGGTTTTTGATATTATATATTACTTTTAGTACCTAGTCATAAAATCGGACGGTGTAACGAATCGATGAGAAAAAGCAAACGCGAACGGCAACGGTTGCTGCAGGAGACGATCCGGGAAAACCCGTTTGTGACTGACGAAGAGTTGGCGGAGAAATTTTCCGTCAGCGTGCAGACGATCCGCCTTGACCGGCTTGAGCTGTCGATTCCCGAGCTGCGCGAGCGCATCAAACACGTCGCCCGTCAGTCGTTCGCTGATAAAGTGCGGGCGTTGCCGCTTGAAGAAGTGATTGGAGATATCATTGACATCGAGCCAGATGCGAGTGCCATTTCGATTTTTGATGTCAAAGAAGAACACGTTTTTCGGCGCACCCGCATTGCCCGCGGCCATCATTTGTTCGCCCAAGCGAATTCGCTCGCTGTCGCCGTCATTCATGATGAATTAGCGCTGACGGCGAAGGCAACGATCCGTTTCGTGCGCCAAGTGAAAGCAGGCGAGCGGGTCGTGGCGAAGGCGAAAGTAACGGGCAAAACGAAGAGCGGGCGCACAGTCGTTGATGTGAACAGCTATGTCGGCCAAGAGCTCGTGTTTTCAGGAACGTTCGAAATGTATCGCTCAAACATGGAAAAAAAGGATGGCGACAGCAATGAATATCGCGATTGACGCTATGGGGGGAGATCACGCCCCGCAAGAAATCGTGCGCGGGGCGGCAAGAGCCGCCGCGCATTTTTCTGATATTCGCATTACCTTAATTGGCGATGAAGCAAAAATTCGCCCGTACTTGCAGAATGAGGAGCGCATTTCGATCATTCATGCTGATGAAGTGATTGAAGCGACCGATGAGCCGGTGCGGGCGGTGCGGCGCAAAAAAAATTCGTCGATGGTGCGCATGGCAGAAGAGGTGAGGGAAGGGCGTGCGGACGCCTGCATTTCCGCCGGCAATACCGGGGCGCTTATGGCTGCTGGGCTGTTTGTCGTCGGGCGGATTGCGGGCATCGACCGGCCGGCGCTTGCGCCGACGTTGCCGACGTTAGACGGAAAAGGGTTTGTCTTTTTAGATGTCGGAGCGAACGTTGATGCCCGTCCTGAGCATTTGCAGCAATATGCGCTCATGGGTCATGTATACGCCAAGCAAGTGCGAGGCATCGCGAACCCGCGCATCGGTTTGCTCAATGTCGGCACAGAAGACCAGAAAGGGAATGAAACGACGAAGCGGGCATTTGCCTTGCTGAAAGAAACGAATCTTCATTTTATCGGCAACGTTGAAGCGCGCGACTTGTTGCAAGGGGTAGCTGATGTCGTCGTTGCTGATGGCTTTTCCGGCAATGTTGCCTTAAAAACGATCGAGGGAACGGCCATGGCGCTCTTTTCCTTGCTCAAACAGACGCTGACAAGCAGTGTGACGGCCAAACTTGCCGCTGCAGCCCTCAAGCCGAAGCTTTCTGGGCTGAAAAAGATGATGGACTACTCCGAATACGGCGGCGCAGCACTGTTTGGCTTGAACGCCCCGGTCATTAAAGCGCACGGTTCATCTGATGCGAACGCTATTTTCCACGCCGTCCGCCAGGCGCGCGAAATGGTAGCGAATGATGTGATCGGCACGATCAAAGCGGAGCTTGAACGGACAACATAAACCAAGGAGGAACGGGAATGGGGAAAATCGCCTTTTTATTTCCAGGTCAAGGATCTCAAACGGTCGGCATGGCGAAAGACGCCGCTGACCATGATGCCCGCGCCCGGGCGGTTATCGAAGCGGCCGACGAACGGCTCGGCTTTCCGCTTTCAGCGCTCATGTTTAATGGGCCGCAAGAGGAGCTGACGCTGACATACAACGCCCAGCCGGCGCTTTTGACTGCGAGCATCGCTTTGTTGGAGCTTGTCAAAGCTGCTGGTCTTAAGGCTGATTATGTCGCCGGCCATAGTTTAGGTGAATATACGGCACTTGTCGCTGCCGGTGCGATGTCGTTTGCCGACGCTGTCTATGCAGTGCGCCGCCGCGGCGAGCTGATGGACGAAGCAGTGCCAGCCGGTGAAGGCACGATGGCTGCCGTGTTAGGGATGGAAGCGGAGGCGCTTGAGGCGGTGACGAATGAAATTACTGCCCAAGGCGATCCGGTCGAGCCGGCTAACTTCAACTGTCCAGGGCAAATCGTCATCTCCGGTTCGAAAGCGGGGGTGGAAAAAGCAGGGCAGCTGGCGAAAGAGCGCGGTGCCAAACGCGTCATTCCGCTTGAGGTGAGCGGCCCGTTCCATTCAGCGCTGATGAAACCGGCGGCAGAACAGTTGCAAGAAGTCCTTTCCGGCTTGGTCATCCGCGATGCTGACATTCCGGTTATCGCCAATGTGACTGCTGAACCGGTGATGAACAAAGAAGACATCGCTCGCCTGCTCATTGAGCAGCTGTACTCGCCGGTGCGTTGGGAGCAGTCGGTACGCACGCTTTTGGCGCTTGGTGTCGACACGTTTTTGGAAATTGGGCCTGGGAAAGTATTGTCCGGCCTCGTGAAAAAAATTGACCGCAACGCCCGCATTTATGCGGTAAACGATCTCGCTTCCTTAGAAGCGACCGTTGCGGCGTTGAAAGGAGAATCATGATGCTCGAAGGAAAAATCGCTCTCGTCACTGGAGCATCGCGCGGCATCGGGCGGGCAGTCGCTCTTGAGTTGGCCCGCCAAGGGGCAAATGTTGCCGTCAACTATGCCGGCAGTGAAGCAAAGGCGAATGAAGTCGTCGACATGATCCGCTCGCTCGGCCGCGAAGCGTTCGCCGTACAGGCGGATGTCGCCCGCGCCGAGGATGTGGAGCGCATGGTAAAAACGGTGCTTGATCAATTCGGACGCCTCGACATTTTAGTTAATAACGCCGGCATTACGCGCGACAATTTATTGATGCGGATGAAAGAAGAAGAATGGGATGCCGTGATTAACACGAACTTAAAAGGGGTATTTCTTTGTACGAAGGCCGTCACACGGCCGATGATGAAGCAGCGTTACGGGCGGATCATCAACGTTGCTTCGGTCGTTGGCGTGATTGGAAACCCTGGCCAGGCGAATTACGTCGCCGCCAAAGCCGGCGTCATCGGGTTGACGAAGACGGCGGCGCGCGAATTGGCCAGCCGGAACATTACGGTTAACGCCATCGCGCCGGGATTTATTACGACCGACATGACGGAAGCGCTCAGCGCGGAGCTGAAAGAAGAAATGTTAAAGCAGATTCCGCTCGCCCGCTTCGGCGAGCCGGATGATGTGGCCCGTGTTGTCGCGTTTCTCGCTTCGGACGCGGCTGGCTATATGACAGGCCAGACGCTTCATGTCGATGGCGGCATGGTGATGCCGTAATAAACGCCTCTAGTATTTTTTTGACGAATCGACTATAATCATGAAGGGAGGTGAACGCAATGGCAGACGTATTGGAGCGTGTAACGAAAATTATTGTCGATCGCTTGGGTGTTGACGAATCGCAAGTCACGCTTGAAGCATCGTTCAAAGATGATTTGGGCGCCGACTCGCTCGACATCGTCGAACTAGTTATGGAGCTCGAAGACGAATTCAACATGGAAATTTCCGATGAAGAAGCGGAAAAAATCGTCACAGTCGGAGATGCTGTGAACTACATAAAAAGCCAACTGTAATGCCGCTTTTTTGCAAAGTCCCGTTGCTCCGAACGGGGCTTTCTCTGCTTTTTAAGGAACGCTTGGCGAGCCTTGCGGCAAAAGTGAACCGTTCTCGTTGGCGTAGCGGGTCAGTGAACGGATATAATAAAAGATAGTATACGGCCAGTTTGTCTGGAATGAAGTCGGAGGGCATTTTTATGTCAAAACAAAGAGATAAAGGGCGCATTTACGAAAAAAGGCGGGCGAAGTTTCAAGAACTGCAGAAGAAAATCGGCATCACCTTCCAAAATGAAAAGCTATTGATACAAGCGTTCACCCATTCATCGTATGTGAATGAGCATCGGCGGCGGTTCCATGAGGACAACGAGCGGCTTGAGTTTTTAGGCGACGCCGTGTTGGAGCTGACCGTTTCCCAATATTTATTTCAAAAGTTTCCGCATATGAGTGAAGGGCAATTGACGAAACTGCGGGCGGCCATTGTCTGTGAGCCGTCGCTTGTGAAATTTGCCAACGCCTTGTCGTTCGGCGAGCTTGTTTTGCTCGGCAAAGGCGAAGAGCTGACTGGGGGGCGGACGCGCCCGGCGTTGCTCGCCGACGTGTTCGAGGCGTTTATTGGCGCCCTTTATTTGGATCAAGGAATGGACGTGGTCCTTCGTTTTTTAGGACAAACGATGTTCCCGAAGATTGACGAAGGTGCTTTTTCTCATGTGATGGATTTTAAAAGCCAGTTGCAAGAATTGGTGCAACGCGATGGCAGCGGAACGCTTGAATACGCCATTTTGGAAGAAAAAGGACCGGCTCACAATAAAGAATTTGTCGCCCGTGTGGCATTGAACGGGCAAGAGCTCGGCGTCGGTGTCGGCCGCTCGAAAAAAGAGGCTGAGCAACATGCGGCGCAAATGGCGCTCGAAACGTTGCGGGCCGCCGACAAGCAATAAAAGGCTGGCGCTTGACGTCAGTCTTTTTCTATCGGCGTTTTTCTGCCTTTGTATGGTATATTGATAAAAGATAGAACATCCTTGTCCGCCGTTCAGTCCGACGGATGGGGATGTTTCCGATGGATTATACAGCGGAAAGATGGTGAGGCACCAGATCATGTTCCTCAAACGGTTAGATGTGATCGGCTTCAAATCGTTTGCCGATCGCGTATCAATTGACTTCGTTCCCGGCGTGACGGCGGTCGTCGGCCCGAACGGAAGCGGAAAAAGCAACATTACGGATGCGATTCGTTGGGTGCTCGGGGAACAGTCAGTGAAATCACTGCGCGGTGCGAAAATGGAAGATGTCATTTTCGCCGGCAGTGACTCGCGCAAACCGCTCAATGTGGCCGAGGTGACGATCACGCTCGATAACGAAGATGGCTTTTTGCCGTTAGAGTACCAGGAAGTCAGTGTAACCCGACGCGTCTATCGTTCGGGGGAAAGCGAATTTTTCATCAACCGCCAACCGTGCCGCCTAAAAGATATTGTCGACTTGTTTCTCGATTCCGGGCTTGGCAAGGAGGCGTTTTCGATCATTGGCCAAGGCCGGGTCGAAGAAATTTTAAGCAGTAAGCCGGAAGAGCGGCGTACGATTTTTGAAGAGGCAGCCGGGGTTTTGAAATACAAATTGCGCAAAAAAAAGGCGGAGACGAAACTAGCGGAAACGCAAGACAACTTGCAGCGGGTCAATGACATTTTGCATGAGCTCGGGCAACAGCTTGAGCCGCTCCGGATGCAGGCGTCGATCGCTAAAGAGTATTTGGAAAAACGGGAAGAGCTCGAGCGGTTTGAAGTAGCGCTTATGGTGCATGATATCGAGCAGCTGCATCGGCAATGGAGCGAGCTAAATGAGGCGCTTAATGAGCATCAACAAGAAGAAGGAAGATTGGCGGCGGAGCTGCAAAAAACGGAAGCCCATATCGAGCAGCTGCGCGACCAAATCACCGCCATTGATGAATCGGTCGACGGTTTGCAGCAAGTGCTTCTTTTAGCGAGCGAAGAGCTGGAGAAGCTCGAGGGGCGGAAAGAAGTGCTGAAAGAGCGGAAAAAACACGCCTCCCAGCGCATCGAACAGCTTGACGAAACAGTCATTGCGTTGACGGAAAAGCGGCGCCGCCTGACAGAGCAGCTCCGTTCGGAAAAAGCCGCCCTCACCCAACTTGAAGCAGGTGCGGCCGCACTGGAGAAGGAATTGAAAGAACAACAAGCGCTGCTTTCAGCCCACGAAGTCGACATCGAAGAAGAAATCGAACGACGAAAGGGCGATTACATTGATCTTGTCCATGAACAGGCGGCATTGAAAAATGAGCGCTTGCATGTGGAACAAGCCATCCATAAGCTTCGTGCGAAGCAAGCGGCGTTAAATGAAGCGAACAGCGACCATTTAAAACAGCGCAACCAGCTCGAGCAGCAGCGTGCAGCTTTATTGGCTGAGCTATCCCGTCTGGAACAGGCGATCACCGAAGCGAGCAGCAAACTGGCAGCTCTCGAATCGGCGCTCAAAGAACAACAAGTGGAGCTCGAACAGAAAGAGACGTCGCTTCATCAGGCACGCCAATATCGGCAACAAGCAAAAGCGCGCCAGCAGTGGCTTGAGGAGATGCAACACGAGTATGCCGGCTTTTTCCAAGGAGTAAAAGAAGTGCTCAAGGCTCGCAATCGGCTGCCCGGCATCCGTGGGGCGATCGTTGAGCTCATCCGCGTTCCGGGTCGCTACGAAATCGCGATTGAAACGGCGCTTGGCGGCGCGATGCAGCATATCGTTGTTGACAGCGAACAAGCAGCGCGGCAAGCCATTCATTTTTTGAAAACGAACGGCTACGGGCGAGCGACGTTTTTGCCGCTTGATGTCATTCAGGCGCGCTCCCTTTCCGAGCGGGAACGTGCGGCGATTAGCGGTCATCCGGCGTTTGTTGGCATCGCTAGTGAGCTTATTGAGTATGATGACATTTATGCAGCGGCGATTGCCCATTTGCTCGGTCATGTGATTGTGACGGCCGATTTAAAAGGGGCGAATGAGTTAGCGAAGCTCCTTCACTATCGATATCGGCTCGTGACGCTCGATGGCGATGTCGTCAGCCCTGGCGGGGCGATGACAGGCGGCGGGGCGGCGAAAAAAACCGCTTCATTGCTAGGTCGAAATCGTGAGCTTGAGACGATTGCCGCCAAACTGCGGGAAATGGATGATGTCATCGCCCGTTTGGAGCGCGACATGGCTGCAAAACGACGCGAACGGGCAGAATGGGAAGCGGAGGCGGCGATGCTCAAAGAGGAGATTGCTAGGCTGCAACAGTCGCTGCAAGAAGAGAAAGAGAAGCAGCGCGAACTTGAGTGGCAGAAAAAGCGAATCGATGAGCGACTCGCCTTATATGATGAAGAAAAAGCGAACGATGAACGCGAAATAGCGGAGCTGAACAACCGCTTGGGCACCATTGATGGGCAACTTCAACAGCTTGCAGAGAAGCTTCAGGCGATCGATGAGGACATCAACCGGCTGCAGGTGCAAAAACAGACAGAGCAAACAACGAAAGAAGCGCTGCAAGTGGCGATCACTGAGAAAAAAATCGCGTTGGCGGAAACGAAAGAGCGAGTGAAGCACGCACGTCGGAAAGCCGAGGAGATCGAAGCGGAGCTTGCCGAAACTGCCCGCGGACTCCAGCAAGCAGAGCGTGAACGGGCTGCCTTGCAAGCGGAAATGGAAGCGCCGGAATGGAATGAAGAAGAACTTGAGCAGCTGCGGCAGCAAAAGCTCGAGGACAAGCAAAAAACGCTTGAACTGATCACGAGCCGCCGCGAACAGCGGCTCGACTGCCAACGGCGGCTTGAGCATTTGGAGCAGGAATGGAAAGAAGCGAAGCGGCAACATAAACAGCTTGTTGAGGTCGTCAAAGATGAGGAAGTGAAGCTGAACCGGCTCGACGTGGAACTTGCCAATTTGCTCTCCCGTCTCAGCGAAGAGTACGGGCTATCGTTTGAAGCAGCTCGTTCCGGGTATCCGCTCGAAATTGGCGCCGATGAGGCGCGCAAACGGGTGAAGCTCATCAAGCGAGCCATTGAGGAGCTTGGCACCGTTAACTTGGGAGCGATCGACGAGTATGAGCGCGTTTCCGAGCGACATCGCTTTTTGAGCGAGCAAAAAGCCGATTTGGAAGAAGCGAAAGCGACACTTCACCAAGTCATCGAGGAAATGGACGAGGAAATGAAAAAACGGTTTTTCACGACCTTCGAACAAATCCGCGCCCATTTCAGCGAGGTGTTCCGCGAGCTGTTCGGCGGCGGGCGCGCCGATTTACGGCTGACCGATCCGAACAATTTGTTAGAGACAGGTGTGGACATCGTCGCCCAACCACCCGGGAAAAAGCTGCAGCATTTAAGCTTGCTCTCTGGCGGCGAGCGGGCGCTGACTGCGATCGCTCTGTTGTTCTCGATTTTAAAAGTGCGCCCAGTGCCGTTTTGCGTCCTTGATGAAGTCGAAGCGGCGCTTGATGAGGCAAATGTGCAGCGCTATGCCCAATATTTGAAGCGGTTCAGCCGCGACACTCAGTTTATTGTGATCACCCATCGAAAAGGGACGATGGAAGAGGCGGACGTGCTTTATGGCGTCACAATGCAGGAATCCGGCGTCTCGAAGCTCGTTTCCGTTCGTCTCGAAGATTCGAAGCAGCTCGTGCAGTCATAGTGGAAAGGAGGAGTCTCAATGGGCTTTTTTCAAAAGTTGAAAGAAAAATGGACGAAACAAGCCGATGCCGTTACTGAGAAGTTTAAAGAAGGGTTGTCAAAAACGCGCGATTCACTTGCTGGGAAGGTGAACGATCTCATCGCCCGCTACCGGAAAGTGGATGAAGAGTTTTTTGAAGAGCTCGAAGAAATTTTAATCGCGGCCGATGTCGGCGTGACGACCGTCATGGAGTTGGTTGACGAGCTGAAAATGGAAGTGAAGCGCCGCAATATTCAAGACTCAGCGCAAATGCGCGACGTCATCGCCGAGAAGCTCATTGACATTTACCGCGCTGGTGCCGATGACAGCGAGCTTTCTGCTTTGAATATCCAAACGAGCGGACTGACGGTCATTTTGTTTGTCGGTGTCAACGGCGTCGGCAAAACGACAACGATCGGCAAACTCGCCCATAAGCTGAAATCGGAAGGGAAATCGGTGCTCTTAGCCGCAGGCGATACGTTCCGCGCTGGGGCGATCGAGCAGCTCGAGGTATGGGGCGAGCGCGTCGGGGTCGACGTCATTAAACAAACGGCCGGTTCTGACCCGGCAGCCGTCATGTATGATGCGATTCAAGCGGCGAAAGCGCGCGGCGTCGATGTGCTGCTGTGCGACACAGCCGGGCGGCTGCAAAACAAAGTGAATTTAATGAAAGAGCTCGAGAAAGTAAAACGTGTCATCAGCCGCGAAATTCCGGGTGCGCCGCATGAAGTGCTGCTTGTGCTGGATGCGACGACTGGGCAAAATGCCATGAGCCAGGCGAAGCTATTTAAAGAAGCAACCGATGTCACTGGCATCGTGTTGACGAAACTTGATGGCACGGCGAAAGGCGGCATCGTGCTCGCCATTCGCAACGAGCTTGCCATTCCGGTTAAATTTGTCGGCCTCGGTGAAAAAATGGACGACTTGCAGCCATTTGACGCGGAAAAATATGTTTACGGTTTGTTTGCTGGGTTGTTTGATGAACAATAACGTTGTTTTGTTCGTAAGTTATGGCGCAAGCGCCTAATTCGAGGCGGGGCGTTGCTTGTCGGGGAGGCCCGTGTGCTCATGCTTACAGGGCTGACGGTATCGCCGTCAGCCCTGTTTTTGTTATGCCACGGAAGCGAAACAAAACGAATGGCCTTTATCTTGACAACGGCCGGTAAACAAAGTACACTCACTTTTGTAAAGGATTTTCACTTAACAATGAGGGAGGGAGAGTCCGGTGCTGGAAAAAACGATGCGCATGAACTATTTGTACGATTTTTACCAAGCGCTGCTGACACCGAAACAGCGCAATTACATGACGCTCTACTACTTGGACGACTACTCCCTCGGGGAAATTGCCGAACAATATAAGGTGAGCCGCCAGGCGGTGTACGATAATATCCGGCGCACAGAAGCGATGCTGGAACAATATGAAGAAAAGCTCGGACTGCTGCAAAAATATGAGCGACGACAGCAGCTCATCGGGCGATTGAAAGACTACGTTCGCCAACATTATAGCGCCGATGCTGAATTGGCAGCGCTAGTCAACGAGCTTGATGAGCTCGATTAAGGGGGTGAACGCGATGGCGTTTGAAGGGTTATCCGAACGCTTGCAACATGTCATGAATCGAATCCGCGGCAAAGGAAAAGTGACCGAGGCCGATGTAAAAGAGATGATGCGAGAAGTGCGCCTGGCTTTGTTAGAAGCGGACGTCAACTTTAAAGTCGTGAAAGATTTTATTAAACGGGTGAGTGAGCGGGCCGTCGGTCAGGAAGTGCTGAAAAGCTTAACACCAGGCCAGCAAGTTATTAAGGTCGTAAAAGAAGAACTGACAGCGCTCATGGGCGGCGAGCAGAGCAAAATCGCCGTCGCCAAGAAGCCGCCAACGGTCGTCATGATGGTCGGGCTGCAAGGGGCCGGGAAAACGACGACGACCGGAAAGCTCGCCAACTTGTTGCGTAAACGGCATAACCGCAAGCCGCTGCTTGTGGCTGCTGACGTCTATCGTCCGGCAGCGATCAAGCAACTTGAGACGCTCGGCAAACAGTTAAATATGCCCGTTTTTTCGTTAGGCGAGCACGCCAATCCCGTTGAGATCGCCAAACAGGCGCTCGAGCGGGCGAAAGAGGAGCATCATGACTACGTGCTCATCGATACGGCCGGCCGCCTTCATGTCGACGAGGCGCTCATGGATGAGCTGAAGCAAATGAGAGAGGCCGTCAAACCGGATGAAATTTTCCTCGTCGTTGACGCCATGACTGGACAAGATGCCGTCAATGTCGCTCAAAGCTTCCACGAACAGCTCGGCATTACCGGTGTGATTTTAACGAAACTTGACGGCGATACGCGTGGAGGAGCAGCGTTGTCGATTCGCGCCGTCACTGGGGCGCCGATCAAGTTTGTCGGGATGGGCGAAAAGCTTGACGCCTTGGAGCCGTTCCATCCGGAGCGAATGGCGTCACGCATTTTAGGAATGGGCGACGTCCTGACGCTCATTGAAAAAGCGCAAGCCGCCGTTGATGAGGAGAAGGCGAAAGAGCTTGAGCAAAAAATGCGCACGGCAACGTTTACGTTCGATGACTTTTTGGATCAGCTCGGTCAAGTGCGCAAGCTTGGCCCGCTCGATGAAATTTTGAAAATGTTGCCAGGTGCTAATAAAATCAAAGGGCTGGATAACATCCAAGTCGATGAAAAGCAAATTGCCCGCGTTGAAGCGATCATTCGCTCGATGACCAAAGAAGAAAAAATGCATCCGGAAATCATTAACGGCAGCCGGAAAAAGCGGATCGCCAAAGGAAGCGGTACGACTGTGCAAGAAGTAAACCGGCTTTTGAAGCAGTTTGACGACATGAAAAAAATGATGAAAATGATGACGAATATGCCAAAAGGGAAGAAAAAAGGATTTCGCTTCCCATTTATGTAAATGATGTTCTGTTAAGCGAAAAACCTTTACAAACGGAAAAAGAATTGTTAATATACTATCTTGTGTGAACTATATACGGAGGTGCGTACAAACTATGGCAGTAAAAATTCGTTTAAAACGCATGGGTGCAAAGAAAAACCCATTCTACCGCATTGTTGTTGCAGACTCGCGTTCGCCGCGCGACGGTCGTTTCATTGAAACGATCGGCACGTACAACCCGGTTGCTGAGCCGGCGGAAATTAAAATCAATGAAGAGCTGGCGCTCAAATGGTTGCAAAACGGCGCCAAACCGTCGGATACAGTGCGCAGCTTGCTGTCGAAACAAGGTATTTTAGAGAAGTTCCATAACTTAAAATACGGCAAATAAGAGAGACAAGCATGAAACCGCTCATTGAAACGATCGTTAAGGCACTTGTCGATTATCCGGAAGCGGTGGCGGTTGAAAGCCGTGAGGAAGAACAGGCAGTCATCTACGAGCTGTCGGTGCATGCCGAGGATGTCGGCAAAGTGATCGGCAAGCAAGGACGGACGATCCATGCGATTCGTACAGTCGTCTACGCTGCCGCGGCCGGGTCGCCAAAGCGGGTTATCGTGCAAGTGAAAGAAAAAGGGTGAGGACATTCCTCTCCCTTTTTTGATATTGTTGTAAAAGGGGGAAAGGAATGAAGCTGATTCAAACGGTCGAGGTGCGTCAAATTGTCACCGAGCGAAGCAAACAGATGCTCGCTGCCACGTTTGTGGCACGTAAGCAACAACTTGAGCGCGAGTGCGACCAACTTCGTTTCGAACAAAAGAAGATGGAGAAAAGCGGAAAATACTCACCTGCTTTAGTGAAACAATATTTTGCGAAACAAATTGATGACCGCATGGAGAAAATAAAACTGCTGGAGTTTCAGCTTGAACAATTACATATGCTACCGTTAGGCAGTGAGTTGAAGGAGCGGGAAGTCGAGGCGCTTATCGAGGTGAACGTCGGCGACCGCTGGGAAGAGGTGACAAAGGCGCGTGCCATCATCGTTGAAGATGGCGTCGTCAAAGAGATTCGTTAAGAGGGGATGAAGGTGATGGAACGATGGTTTAATGTTGGCAAGATCGTCAACACACACGGTATTCGCGGTGAAGTGCGCGTCATTTCGCGAACCGATTTTCCGGAAGAGCGGTACAAAAAAGGAAACAAACTGTACATTTTCCGTGAACGCGACACCGAGCCGGTTGAAGTGACTGTAAAGAGCCACCGCGTTCATAAGTCGTTCGATTTGCTATCGTTTGAAGGGTATGACAGCATTAATGACGTCGAGCCGTTTAAAGGGGCAATGCTGAAGGTGCCGGAGAGCCAGCTTGGCGAGCTGAACGAAGGAGAATATTATTTCCATGAAATTATCGATTGTACGGTTGTGACGGAAGCGGGCGAAACGATCGGTAAAGTAAAAGAAATTTTAACGCCGGGTGCGAATGACGTTTGGGTTGTCCGGCGCCAAGACGGCACCGACGCACTCATTCCGTATATTGACGATGTCGTCATGCACGTCGACCCTGAACGGAAGATAATCATCATCCGGCCGATGGAAGGACTGCTTGAATGATGCGGATCGATATTTTAACGCTGTTTCCCGACATGTTTCCCGGCGTGCTGAATGAGTCGATTTTAAAGAAGGCGCAAGAAAAGGGAGCAGTGAACATCCGTCTCGTTAACTTCCGCGAATTTGCCGACAACAAGCATAAAACGGTCGATGATTATCCATACGGCGGCGGTGCCGGCATGGTATTGAAGCCGCAGCCGATTTTTGATGCGGTGGAACATGTGACGGCGGAGTCGCCAGGCGCGCGCATCATTTTGCTTTGCCCGCAAGGTGAGCGCTACACGCAAAAAAAGGCGGAGGAGCTCGCCAAAGAAGAACACTTGGTGCTTATTTGCGGCCATTATGAGGGTTATGACGAACGAATTCGCCAATATTTAGTGACCGACGAAATTTCAATTGGTGATTACATTTTAACCGGTGGAGAGCTCGGCGCCATGGTGATTGTCGACAGCGTTGTTCGCCTCCTTCCTGGCGTTCTCGGCAACGAGGCATCACCGGTTGATGACTCATTTAGTTCTGGACTGCTTGAGTACCCACAATATACAAGGCCGGCTGATTTTCGCGGCATGAAAGTGCCGGATGTGTTGCTGTCAGGAAACCATCAGCTCATCGCCGAATGGCGCGAGAAGGAATCGCTTCGCCGGACGGTGCAAAAACGTCCGGATTTGCTTGTCGATTATCCGCTCACCGAGAAGCAAAAGCAATGGCTGAAAGAGTGGGAGCAAGAGCGAGAATAACTATTGCTTGCAGTCGATGTTTATGCTATCATATTCTTTGTGTTGCTTAAGCGGTATGCTTAAGGATGGAAAACGATGTTCCGCTGCAATGAATGAGACGCATTGGCATGAACATCTGTGGAAGGAGTGGAAAATGATGCATCATTTAATCCAAGAAATTACAAAAGAACAACTGCGGACAGATTTACCGGATTTCCGTCCGGGTGACACGGTGCGCGTCCACGTAAAAGTTGTGGAAGGTAGCCGTGAGCGCATCCAAGTGTTTGAAGGTGTCGTCATTAAACGGCGCGGGGCGGGCATCAGCGAAACGTTCACTGTTCGCAAAGTGTCCTATGGCGTCGGTGTTGAGCGCACGTTCCCAGTGCATACGCCGAAAATCGCCAAGCTGGAAGTTGTCCGTCGCGGGAAAGTACGCCGCGCGAAATTGTACTACTTGCGTGCACTTCGCGGCAAAGCGGCGCGCATTAAAGAAAAAACGGCTCAATAATGGACATCAGTGGGTCGTAGCGAAAAAGGAGCTTGCTTTCAAGCTCCTTTTTTCACTATCCGTCGGCGAAGCGGGTAAATTATGATTTGGGTGGGAGAAAAGATGGAACAGAAGAAAAGCGAATGGCGTGAGTGGTTGAAAGCCATTGTCGTCGCGGTCTTGTTGGCTGGGGGCATCCGCTATTTTATTTTCGCCCCGATTATTGTCGACGGCTATTCAATGATGCCAACATTACATAACCATGAGCGGATGATCGTCAATAAATTGGCCTATAAAATCGGCATGCCAAACCGCTTCGATATTATTGTTTTTCACGCTGAAGAAGGGAGAGACTATATTAAGCGGGTCATCGGCCTGCCCGGCGACCGGATCGAATATAAAAACGACACACTCTATGTCAACGGCAAGCCGTATGACGAGCCGTATTTGGACGAATATAAAAAGCAGGTAGCCGACGGGCCGCTGACCGAGCCGTTTACGTTAGAGGAGTTGACCGGACAGAGCACCGTGCCGGAAGGACATTTGTTCGTCATGGGTGACAATCGCCGTTTCAGCAAAGATAGCCGTCATATCGGTTTCATTCCGATGGAGAAAGTTGTCGGCAAGGCGAATATTGTCTACTGGCCGCTTGGTGGCGTCCGGATTGCGAAATAAACGAGGCAGGTGATGCCAATGACGATGATTCAATGGTTTCCCGGCCATATGGCGAAAGCGAAGCGGGAAGTACAAGAAAAACTAAAACTGATTGATGTGGCGTTCGAACTGCTTGACGCCCGCGTGCCGATGTCGTCACGCAACCCGATGATTGACGATATTCTCGGCCAAAAAACGCGCCTCATTTTACTCAATAAAGCCGATATGGCCGATGAGGCAGTAACGGAACAATGGATCCGCTATTTCCGTGACCAAGGAAGAACAGCCATAGCCATCGATGCGCAAAGCGGAACCGGAGTAAAACAAATCGTCGCTGCGGCGAAAGAGATGGTGAAAGACAAGTTCGACAAAATGAGGGCGAAAGGAATTAAAAATCCGCGTCCGGTGCGGGCGCTTATTGTCGGCATTCCGAACGTCGGCAAATCAACGCTTATCAATCGGCTTGCCGGCCGCCATATCGCCAAAACCGGCGATAAGCCGGGGGTGACAAAAGCGCAGCAATGGATTAAAGTCGGAAAAGAGATGGAGCTGCTCGATACGCCCGGCATTTTATGGCCGAAGTTTGAAGATGAGGATGTCGGTTACAGGCTGGCAGTCACGGGCGCGATTAAGGACGAAATTTTAAATTTGCAGGACGTTGCGGTGTACGCGCTTCGCTTTTTATCCAGCCATTATCCCGAGCGGATTACGGAGCGCTATGGCCTTGACCGCATTCCTGATGACATTGTTGCTTTGTTTGATGCCATCGGCCGACGGCGCGGCTGCCTGACAGGGGGCGGCGGCATCGATTACGATAAAGTGGCTGACATCGTCTTGTATGACATTCGCACAGAAAAATTAGGACGGCTCAGCTTTGAAACGCCCGCTTTATGGACGTAATGCGTCTGGCGGGCGTTTTTCCTTTGAATGAATGTTTCGCTTCACAACGCGCGGAATGCGTCCGATAGTATAAGTAGAAAAGGGAGAGGGTTATGAAACAGTATACGGTCAAAGAAATTGAAGCGCTGCTACCAGAGCTCGAAGGAGAAAGCGACCCACGCTGGGAGATGCTGCGGCACGATGAGCGGAAAAGCGTGCAGGCGCTTCTTGCCCGCTTTGTTAAGCAAAAGGAGCGGGAGAAAGCGGCACGGCAGCGGTGGGAAGAGCTGATGCGCTATGAGCGTGAACTATATGCCGCTGGCATCGAGCGAATTGCCGGCATTGACGAAGCCGGGCGCGGACCGCTGGCCGGCCCGGTCGTCGCTGCGGCGGTCATTTTGCCGAAAGACGCCTATTTGCCCGGGCTTGACGACTCGAAACGGCTGACGCCAGCCAAGCGCGAGGCGCTATTTGCGCAAATTGAGGAGTGCGCCGTCGCGATCGGTGTCGGCATTGTAAGCGCGGCCGAAATCGATGAATGGAACATTTATGAAGCGACGAAGCAGGCAATGGCCAAAGCGGTTGCCGCGCTCTCGCCGTCGCCAGAGCATTTGCTTGTCGATGCGATGACCGTGCCGTGTGCACTGCCGCAGCAACGTCTCATAAAAGGCGATGCCAACAGCGCCTCGATCGCTGCTGCGTCAATCATTGCCAAAGTGACACGTGACCGATGGATGCATGAGCTTGATCGCCGCTATCCGCAATATGGATTTGCCCGTCATATGGGCTACGGGACGCCGGAGCATCTTGCAGCGATTCGCCGCTATGGCGTGACGGATGAACATCGTCGTTCGTTCGCGCCGGTAAGGGAAGCGCTCGGCGTTCAATCATAGCCAACAAGGTGCGTTGTAGCAATGCAGATCGAAGGGGGATGCGCTCTCTAAGCTAGGCCGGAATGAAAGGATGGGAAGCGAATGGTAGAGCGGATGGAACGAACTTTTCCGGTGACAGCTGTCCGTGATGCAACGTCAAATCAGCGGTTTCGGCCCGGACAGGCGGTCGTTGGCCGGGTTGAGCGGGTGGAGGAAACGAAAGGTGGAGAACGGGTGGCGCTTGTTCGTGTCGGCAGCCAGCTTGTGAGCGCTCGGCTTGAGGCATCGCTTATCCTCGGACGCACGTACTTGTTTGAAATCAAACAACACGGGGGAACGCTCTATTGGAAAGCCACCCCCTTTCCCGAGCGGACGTTTATTTTATCTGATGAGGAGGCCGCGCGTCAATGGCAACAGACGTGGAAGCTGCCAGCTGCCGCTTTGCCGGTGCTCCGCCAAGCGTTAAAAGCAGGGGCGGTCGTAACGAAGAGGGAAATCGTAGAGCTGGCTGAGGCAGTGAGAGAAACAGGTCGTTCGGCCGATGCTGAAGATGTGATCGCTTACTTGTTCCGCCGCCGGCTGCCGCCGTCTTCGGCTGTGTTTCGGGCGTTATGGGCGGCAAAAACCGGTGCTCCGCTTGCTTTCGGGTTAGGTAGACTGAAAGCGGCGCTAGCTGCACTTTCCACCCATCCAGCTGCGCTCGATCTTGGTCGAGCGGTCGATCGGCTTCTTTCGCCGCCGCTGTTCGTTTACGAGACGGTTGTGCATGTGCTCCTTTCGGCCGAAGGACAAGAAGCGGAACCGGCGCGCTCACTCCTCGCTCGTCTTGGATTAACCCCGTTGCCGGAGAAACGGCGTTTAGCGCTTCAAGAGGCGGTGCGGCAGCGACAGTTTGCGGAGGCGGGCAGGCAGCTTGGTTTAGCCGATGAGGAAGCGCTTTTCGCACGGTTTGCCGCTGTAGATGCTGCTTACAAAAACGAGGAACTTTCTGAAGCGGAAGCAAAGCTGTGGGCGGCTGCTAGAGCCACCGGTGATTCTGCGCTGTCGTTATTTCATTGGCTGCGGCGGATGGCCAAGCGTCTCGGACTTGGAGATGAGGCAGCGCTCGCTTGTGCGGTGAAAACCGGAGCTTTGCCAGCAGGTCCCCCATCGTTGAAAAGGTTGCTTCTTTACTTTCTTCGCGAGCCGGGGGACAGGGAAGCGAAACAGGCGGCTGAAGCGCTCCTTGACCAGATCGATGGGATGACCATCGCTGCTGGCGGCGATGGAACGCCCGAACACGTATGGATCGCGTTTCCGCTGTCGCTTGGCTCCCGTTTGAGCGATTTTGCCGTGTGCTGGCAAGGGAAACGGAAACCTAGCGGTCGACTTGATGAAGATTATAGTCGCATTGTTTGTTGCTTAACGCTCGAGACGTTAAACGAGATCGTTGTCGATATGCGCATTCAGCGGCGGATTGTTCACATCTCTATATTTCATGATGATCCGCAGCTGCCAGCGCTCACAGCCCGTTTTGCCCCGCTCGTGAAAGAACGATTGCAGGCGCACGGCTATACACTCTCAGGCATTGATGTGAAAACAACGGACACTGCGCCGCCGCCACCATCTAGTTTTCCGTTTTCCGGCCAGTATAGAGAGGTGGATTGGCGCATATGAACGAAGAGCGGAAAAAAGCAGTCGCCTTGTCGTACGAGGCGGCAGTCGATGAGGCGCCGGTTGTTAAAGCGAAAGGAAGCGGAGAGGTCGCCGAGGCAATCATCGCTGTAGCTGAGCAGTACGGCGTGCCGGTGCGAAAGGACCCATCGCTTGTTGAGCTGTTAAGTGAAGTAGAGATCAATGAGGCGATTCCGGAGGGACTGTACGCACTTGTAGCTGAGTTGTTTGCCTTTCTTTATCAGCTTGATCGGGCGATGAAAGAGGAGAGATTGGGGAAGGGATAATTTTCCTATTCCTCAATTTCTTAATTTTGCGGCGAAACGGTGGACAACCAGGAAACGTTAGGTATAAAATGAAAGCGCTAAGACTTTTTTTAGTTTATACATAGGAGGTTGGCGCATGAACATTCATGAATACCAAGCAAAAGAAATTTTGCGAAGCTATGGCGTAAGTGTGCCGAACGGTCGTGTTGCGTTCACGGTCGATGAAGCAGTTGAAGCGGCGAAAGCACTCGGCACGTCGGTGTGCGTCGTTAAGGCTCAAATTCATGCCGGCGGACGCGGCAAAGCAGGCGGGGTGAAAGTGGCCAAAAGCTTAGAGGAAGTCCGTACATACGCCAGCGAATTGCTTGGCAAAGTGCTCGTCACCCATCAAACCGGTCCGGAAGGAAAAGAAGTCAAACGGCTTCTTATTGAAGAAGGATGCGACATCCAAAAAGAATATTACATCGGCCTTGTCGTCGACCGCGCCACCTCGCGCGTCGTCTTAATGGGCTCGGAAGAAGGCGGCACGGAAATCGAAGAAGTAGCGGCGAAGACACCGGAGAAAATTTTTAAAGAATACGTTGATCCGGCGGTCGGATTGCAAGCGTTCCAAGCACGCCGCCTGGCGTTCAACATCAACATCCCGAAAAAACTTGTCAACCAAGCCGTAAAATTTATGATGGGCTTGTATCAAGTGTTTGTCGATAAAGACTGCTCGATCGCTGAAATCAATCCGCTTGTCGTTACCGGCGACGGCAAAGTGATGGCGCTCGATGCGAAATTGAACTTCGATTCAAACGCCTTGTATCGCCATCCGGATATTATGGAATACCGTGATTTGGATGAGGAAGATCCAAAAGAAGTCGAAGCGTCGAAATATGATTTGAACTACATCGCCCTTGATGGTAACATCGGCTGCATGGTCAACGGTGCTGGCTTGGCCATGGCGACGATGGACATCATCAAATATTACGGCGGCGAGCCGGCTAACTTCCTCGATGTTGGCGGCGGCGCTAGCGAGGAAAAAGTGACGGAAGCATTCAAAATCATTTTGTCTGACCCGAATGTTAAAGGCATTTTTGTCAATATTTTCGGTGGCATTATGAAATGTGATGTCATCGCCAGCGGCATTGTCGCAGCGACGAAGCAAGTCGGCTTGACACTTCCGCTCGTCGTCCGGCTTGAAGGAACGAACGTCGAACTCGGGAAAAAGATTTTGCAAGAGTCGGGCTTGAACATTACGGCAGCTGAATCGATGGCAGATGGCGCGCAAAAAATCGTCGAGCTAGTACGTTAAGAAAGCGAGGGAGACATGTGAGCGTTTTTGTCAATAAAGACACGAAAGTGATTGTACAAGGAATTACCGGTTCGCAAGGGCTGTTCCATACAAAACAGATGATTGAATACGGAACGAACATTGTCGGTGGTGTCACGCCGGGCAAAGGTGGCACAGAAGTCGAAGGCGTGCCGGTGTTTGACACTGTTTCGGAAGCGGTGGAAAAAACAGGAGCGAATGCTTCGGTTATTTACGTTCCGCCGGCGTTCGCTGCGGATGCCATCATGGAGGCAGTCGACGCCGAACTCGATCTTGTCGTCTGCATTACTGAAGGCATTCCGGTGCTCGATATGGTAAAAGTGAAACGGTACATGGAAGGCAAAAAGACACGCCTTATCGGGCCAAACTGCCCGGGTGTCATTACGCCGGAAGAGTGCAAAATCGGCATTATGCCGGGCTATATCCATAAAAAAGGGCATGTCGGCATCGTCTCGCGCTCTGGAACGCTGACGTATGAGGCGGTTCACCAATTGACACAAGCCGGCATCGGCCAATCGACAGCGGTCGGCATCGGTGGCGACCCGGTCAACGGCACCAACTTTATCGACGTGTTGAAGGCGTTCAATGAAGACGATGAGACGTATGCGGTCATTATGATCGGTGAAATCGGCGGTACGGCTGAAGAAGAAGCGGCGGAATGGGTGAAAGCAAACATGACGAAGCCGGTCGTCGGCTTTATCGGCGGACAAACAGCTCCTCCGGGCAAACGGATGGGACATGCCGGCGCCATCATTTCCGGCGGCAAAGGTACGGCTGCGGAAAAAATTAAAAAAATGAACGAATGCGGCATCAAAGTGGCGGAAACACCGGCCGTCATTGGGGAAACGCTCATTTCCGTCCTGAAAGAGCGCGGATTGTACGAAAAATGCAAAACGCATTAATGGTTCTACCCCGCACGATCATCACGTGCGGGGTGCTGTTTATCATGTTGCGAGAAAGGAGAATACGATGTACGATACGGTCCGTGACCGGCTCATCCATCTTCACCACTGCCGCGGAGCAGGATGGAAGACGATCCACGATTTGCTTGAGGTTGACCCGACATTGTCCGCTCCATTTTCTTTACCTCCCGCTGTTCTCCGTTCGCTCGTTCCACTCTCCGACGCTCAATGGGCTGCTTTTTTTCATGATTTGCATTCTATCGACGTGAAAAATGTGGTAAAAACATATAA
The DNA here is from genome assembly GCF_000496575.1 of Geobacillus thermodenitrificans subsp. thermodenitrificans DSM 465. Taxonomy (GTDB): domain Bacteria; phylum Bacillota; class Bacilli; order Bacillales; family Anoxybacillaceae; genus Geobacillus; species Geobacillus thermodenitrificans. The sequence continues at coordinate 279,080 of NZ_AYKT01000001.1, forward strand.
GGAGCGGGGCATTCGCATCATCACCATGTTCGATCTAGACTATCCCCCGCTGCTTAAGCATATATACGATCCGCCGTGGGTGCTGTATGCGAAAGGAAATATTGCCTTACTTCAAGAAACAAAGTTGATTAGCATCGTCGGCACGAGACGTCCGACAAAAGAAGGAATCGAAGCGCTCGAAAAACTTGTGCCGCCGCTTGTGGCTGCCGGTTGGACGATTGTGAGCGGGCTTGCCTTTGGTATTGACGTTTGCGCCCACCAACTCGCCGTTAGTTATGGCGGAACGACGATCGCAGTCATCGCTGGCGGACTTGACCACATTTATCCGAAAGAACACCGCTCCTTCGCCCAGCAGCTTATGAACGAGCAGCTCGTCGTCGCCGAACATCCGCCGGCAACGAAACCACAAGCGTGGCAGTTTCCGGCGCGCAACCGCATCATTAGCGGGCTGTCGCTTGGCACGCTCGTTGTGCAGGCAAAAATGAAAAGCGGTTCGCTCATTACAGCGTCGTATGCGCTTGAACAAGGACGGGAAGTGTTTGCCGTCCCTGGCTCGATCAACTTGGCGGAGGCTGCCGGACCGAATACGCTCATTCAACACGGAGCAAAACTAGTGCAGGAGGCAGCGGACATTATCGCTGAATTCCCGTACGTATAATGATCATGTTTGACAAATACGGCAATAATCATTAATAATAATGAAGATTTCAATTTACTTCCTAGGGGTGGAAGATGGATGTCAGACTACTTGGTTATCGTCGAATCGCCAACGAAAGCGAAGACGATCGAACGATACTTAGGGAAAAAATATACGGTCAAAGCTTCGATGGGCCATGTTCGCGATTTGCCAAAAAGCCAAATGGGCGTTGACATAAATGACGGCTATACGCCGAAATATATTACGATCCGCGGCAAAGGCCAAGTGATTAAAGAGTTGAAAACGGCAGCCAAAAAGGCGAAAAAAGTGTTTCTCGCTGCCGACCCGGACCGTGAAGGGGAAGCAATCGCCTGGCATTTGGCCAACATGCTCGATCTCGATATTCACTCTGATTGCCGCGTCGTCTTTCATGAGATTACAAAAGACGCCATTAAACAATCATTCCAGCAACCGCGCTCAATCAATATGAATCTCGTCGATGCCCAGCAAGCGCGGCGCGTGCTTGACCGTCTCGTCGGCTATAACATCAGCCCCCTCTTGTGGAAAAAAGTGAAAAAAGGGCTGAGTGCCGGCCGCGTCCAATCAGTCGCGCTGCGTCTCATTATCGATCGGGAAAAAGAAATCCGCCAATTTCAACCGGAAGAATATTGGACGATTCAAGCGAAATTTCAAAAAGGGAAAGAGACGTTTGCCGCCTCGTTTTACGGCGTTGACGGGGAAAAGCTGGAATTAAAAACGGAAGCGGACGTAAAAGAAGTGCTCGCCCGTTTAAACGGGCGAGCGTTTACGGTGAAAACGGTGACAAAGCGCGAGCGCCGGCGCAGCCCGGTGCCACCGTTTACAACGTCATCGCTTCAGCAGGAAGCAGCGCGCAAGTTGAATTTCCGCACAAAAAAGACGATGATGGTCGCCCAGCAGCTGTACGAAGGGATTGATCTCGGCGGAGAAGGGACAGTCGGGTTGATAACGTATATGCGTACCGACTCGACGCGCATTGCCGAAACAGCGCAACAGGAAGCAGCGGCGTATATCGAAGCGACGTTCGGCGCCCAGTACGTCCATCAAGAAAAGCGGAAGGAAAAGAAAAGCACGAACGCCCAAGATGCTCACGAAGCCATTCGCCCGACCTCGGCATTTCGCGATCCGGATAAAGTGAAGCCATATTTGACGCGCGACCAGTTCCGGTTGTATAAACTCATTTGGGAACGGTTTATCGCCAGCCAAATGGCGGCGGCTGTACTGGACACGATGAGTGTTGAACTTGAAAATAATGGGGTGCTGTTCCGCGCCAGCGGTTCGAAGGTAAAGTTCCCAGGGTTTATGAAAGTATACATCGAGGGGACGGACGACCAAACGGAAGAACAAGATCGTCTGCTTCCTGATCTTGAGGAAGGAGAGGCGGTCGAAAGTGAAATGATCGAGCCGAAGCAGCATTTCACCCAGCCGCCGCCGCGCTATACAGAAGCGCGCCTTGTTAAAACGTTAGAAGAGCTCGGCATCGGCCGTCCGTCCACCTACGCGCCGACGCTTGATACGATTCAGAAACGCAACTACGTTGTTCTTGAAAACAAGCGGTTCGTCCCGACAGAGCTTGGTGAAATCGTCGTCGAGCTTATTTTAGAATTTTTTCCAGAAATTATTGATGTCGAGTTTACGGCTAAAATGGAAAAAGAGCTTGATGAAATAGAAGAAGGAAAAGTAGAGTGGATCAAGGTTGTGGATGAATTTTACCGCGAGTTTGAGAAGCGGCTAAAAGTGGCCGAAAAAGAAATGCGCGAAGTGGAAATTAAAGATGAGCCAGCCGGCATTGACTGCGACGTGTGCGGCAGTCCGATGGTGTACAAAATGGGTCGCTTTGGTAAATTTATCGCTTGCTCGAACTTTCCGGAATGCCGCCATACGAAACCGATTGTGAAAGAAATCGGCGTCAAATGCCCGAAATGCCATGAAGGGAATATTGTCGAGCGCAACAGCAAGCGAAAACGGGTGTTTTACGGCTGCGATCGCTTCCCGGAATGCGACTTTGTTTCGTGGGATAAACCGCTTGCGCGCCCGTGTCCAAAGTGCGGAGGGCTGCTTGTCGAGAAAAAGCTGAAAAAGGGTGTGCAAGTCCAATGCACGGCGTGCGACTATGAGGAACAACCAGAAGCTTGACCACGCATCGGATACAATTCAGAATTTTATAAAAAATAGTTGCGCGATGCAGAGTCATATGGTACGATGAAGGAGCCGTTGCGAGGTGAGGCGATGAAAAATGCGAAACTTGCGTTACAATTGTTCCTGGAATATTTACAAATCGAGAAAAATTATTCACAATATACTATTGTGTGCTACCGGCGCGACATTGAGCAGTTTCTCCAGTTCATGAACGAAGAAGGGATCGATGAGCTCAATGAAGTAGCCTACAGCGACGTTCGCTTATATTTGACGAAACTATACGGACAGCAGCTGGCCAGCCGTTCGGTCGCCCGTAAAATTTCCAGTTTGCGAAGCTTTTATAAGTTTTTGCTGCGTGAAGGATGGGCGGCCGAAAATCCGTTTGCACTTGCCGCGTTGCCGAAAAAAGAGCAAAAAATTCCCAACTTTTTATATCATGAGGAATTAGAAGCGCTGTTTCGTGTCAATGATGGAAATACAGCTGTCGGCCAGCGCAACGCAGCACTTCTTGAGCTGCTGTACGCGACTGGTGCACGGGTTAGTGAATGCTGTCACATTCGGCTGTCCGATCTTGATTTCGCTGCATCTACCGTGCTCATTCATGGAAAAGGAAATAAGCAGCGTTATGTTCCGTTTGGCCGTCCGGCTAGGGAGGCGCTTGAACGGTACATCGGTGGCGGACGCCGCGAGCTCGTAGGAAAGCTGCCGGCAGACCACCGCTATTTGTTTGTCAATGCCCGTGGCAATCCGCTTACGCCTCGGGGAGTGCGCTACATTTTGGATCGCATCGTCGAAACGGCGGCGCTGACGCAAAACATCAGCCCGCATGTGCTGCGCCATACGTTTGCGACCCATTTGCTCAACGAAGGAGCCGATCTCCGCTCCGTGCAAGAGCTGCTAGGCCATGCGCACTTATCATCAACGCAAGTGTATACCCATGTGACGAAAGATCGACTGCGGCGTATTTATTTGCAGGCGCATCCGCGTGCATAGCCTGCGGGCAAGGAGGGAAGAACCATGGACGGTTTTCATGCGACGACGATTTTCGCCATCCGTCATAATGGGGCGGCAGCGATGGCAGGCGATGGCCAAGTGACGTTCGGTAACGCAGTCGTCATGAAACATACCGCGAAGAAAGTGCGACGCCTGTTTCATGGCAAAGTGCTCGCCGGTTTTGCCGGCTCGGTCGCCGATGCGTTTACGCTGTTTGAGATGTTTGAAGGCAAGCTCGAACAATTCAACGGCAATTTGCCGCGTGCGGCCGTCGAGCTAGCGAAAGAGTGGCGGAGCAACAAAGTGTTGCGCCGCCTCGAGGCGATGTTGATTGTCATGGACGGGCAGCATTTATTGCTGGTTTCCGGTACTGGTGAAGTCATTGAGCCGGATGACGGCATGCTCGCCATCGGTTCAGGCGGCCATTACGCGCTCGCCGCTGGACGCGCCTTAAAGCAGTATGCCGGCGCCTCGATGACCGCCAAAGAGATTGCGAAAGCCGCGTTGGAGATTGCCGCTGACATTTGTGTCTATACGAACGGCCATATTATTGTCGAAGAGTTGTAAAAAAGGAGGAGGCCGAAGATGGCGGAAACACTGACTCCACGGCAAATTGTCGAGAGGCTCGATCAGTTTATTATCGGGCAAAAAGAGGCGAAAAAGGCGGTGGCGATTGCGCTCCGCAACCGGTATCGCCGCAGTTTGCTCGATGAAAAATTGCGTGATGAAGTGATGCCGAAAAACATCTTAATGATTGGTCCGACCGGGGTCGGGAAGACGGAGATCGCCCGTCGGCTAGCTAAACTTGTCGGCGCGCCGTTTATCAAAGTTGAGGCGACGAAATTTACCGAAGTCGGCTACGTTGGGCGAGACGTCGAATCGATGGTGCGCGATTTAGTGGAGACATCGGTTAGGCTCGTGAAAGAACGAAAAATGAGCGAGGTGAAAGACCGGGCTGAGCAGCAAGCGAATAAGCGGCTTGTCGAATTGCTCGTTCCCGGTAAGCAAAAGCAAACGATCAAAAATCCGCTCGAGCTCCTATTTGGCGGTCAAGCTAGCCAACCGGACAACGGCCATAGCCACGACGATGAACAGGTGGAGAAAAAGCGGCGCCAAGTCGCTTGGCAGCTAGCCAATGGCCAACTCGAAGATGAGATGGTGACGATTGAAATCGAGGAGCAGCCGCCCATGCTATTTGACTTTTTGCAAGGGGCGGGCATTGAGCAGATGGGTGTCAACATGCAAGATGCGTTAGGCAGCCTCATGCCGAAACGGCGTAAAAAGCGGCGCCTGAAGGTGAGCGAAGCGCGCAAGGTGCTCATCAATGAAGAAGCGCAAAAACTGATTGATATGGATGAAGTGACGCAAGAGGCAATCCGCCTTGCTGAGCAGTCCGGCATCATTTTTATTGACGAAATTGATAAAATCGCCCGCGGCAAAGAGGTGTCCGGTTCGGCCGACGTCTCTCGCGAAGGGGTGCAGCGCGATATTTTGCCGATCGTCGAAGGTTCAACCGTCATGACGAAATACGGGCCGGTCAAAACAGACCATATTTTATTTATCGCTGCCGGCGCGTTCCATATGGCGAAGCCATCGGATTTGATCCCTGAGCTGCAAGGTCGTTTTCCGATCCGTGTCGAACTGGCGAAACTTTCGGTTGACGATTTCGTAAGTATATTAGTCGAGCCGAATAACGCGCTCATTAAACAATATCAGGCACTTTTGGCGACGGAAGGTATAAATCTCGAATTTTCTGACGATGCTATTCGTAAGATCGCTGAAGTGGCGTTTGAAGTGAACCAGACGACCGACAATATCGGCGCGCGCCGGCTCCATACGATTTTAGAGAAGCTGCTCGAAGATTTGCTGTTTGAGGCGCCGGATATCGGGCTTAACCGAGTCGTCATCACACCGCAATACGTCGAACAAAAACTCGGCAACATTGTTAAAAACAAAGATTTAAGTGAGTTCATTTTATGAGGAGGAGATGGAAAAGATGAATTTGCTAGAGAAAACGCGAAAAATTAACGCCATGCTGCAAAAAGCAGCCGGGCGGCCGGTCAATTTCAAAGAAATGGCGGAAACGCTTTGCGACGTCATCGAAGCAAATGTGTTCGTTGTTAGCCGTCGCGGCAAACTGCTCGGATTTGCCATTAAACAATCGATTGAAAACGAGCGAATGAAACGGATGCTTGAGGAGCGGCAGTTTCCGGAAGAATATACGCGAAACTTGTTCAACATTACAGAAACGTCTCCTAACATCGATATTAATAGCGAATATACGGCATTTCCAGTGGAAAATCGTGACTTATTTAAAACAGGCTTGACGACGATCGTCCCGATCAACGGTGGGGGCGAACGGCTCGGCACGCTCATTTTGTCGCGCCTTGACCGCGAGTTTGATAACGACGACCTGATTTTGGCCGAATACGGAGCGACGGTTGTCGGCATGGAGATTTTGCGTGAAAAAGCAGAGGAAATCGAAGAGGAAGCACGCAGCAAGGCGGTCGTGCAAATGGCGATCAGCTCGCTTTCCTACAGCGAACTCGAGGCGATCGAACATATTTTTGAAGAGCTTGATGGAACGGAAGGGTTGCTTGTCGCCAGCAAAATCGCTGACCGTGTTGGCATCACCCGCTCGGTGATCGTCAATGCCCTGCGCAAACTTGAAAGCGCTGGAGTCATTGAATCGCGTTCGCTTGGCATGAAAGGGACGTACATTAAAGTGTTGAACGACAAGTTTTTAACTGAACTTGAAAAACTGAAATCAAACTAATCTAATAAGCCTTTGGCGCCCGCTAGGCATCTTTGCTTAGCGGGTGTTTTCTGTTTTCTGGCGGTGTTTGCACACAACACTGATTCTATGGTCTTATCGTTGGTATAAAAATAGTACTAAGTTCCGTCTATACATTAGGTTTTTCTTCCCGTAAAATGAAATCTAGCAGAAATTGTCGAAAAATAGGATAAAAGAGGGGATTCCATTGTCGCTGTTTTCATCGACGATCCACTGGATTGAACAAGGACTCCGTTATGCGTCGCTCCGCCAGCAGGCGATTGCCGACAACATCGCCAATGTTGATACGCCGGGCTATAAGGCAAAAGACGTACGCTTTCAAGCCGAACTCGATCGGGCGCTTCAGCTTGAGGCCAAACGGACGAATCCGAACCATTTTCCATTTCGAAGCGAACAAAATGGAAAAATCATCGTGACGGCGAATGCGAGTATAAGTTACAATCATAATAGCAACAGTGTCGACATTGATCAAGAAATGTCGAAGTTAGCAGAAAACCAAATTTATTACAATGCGCTCATTGAGCAGTTAAATGGCAAATTCAATACGTTAAAAACAGTGATTAAAGGAGGAAAATAGTCCGTGTCTATGTTTCAAAGCTTAAACATCTCAGCCTCGGCCCTGACTGCTCAACGGTTGCGTATGGACGTGATTTCGTCCAACATCGCCAACGTCGATACGACGCGAGCGCGTTTGGTTAATGGGGAGTGGGAGCCGTATCGCCGCAAAGTTGTTGTTGTTGAACCGCGCGGCGAACAGTTTTCAAGTTATTTGCAGGCTGCTCTCGGCCGTACCGATGCGGTCGGCAGCGGGGTGCGGGTGCGTGAAATCGTCGACGATCCAGCACCGTTTAAGCTCGTGTACGATCCGGATCATCCGGATGCGGGGGACGATGGCTATGTTCGTTTGCCCAACGTTGATCCGCTCAAAGAAATGGTTGACTTGATCGGTGCCACGCGTTCCTATGAGGCGAACGTCACTGCGTTGAACGCCTCAAAAGGGATGTTGATGAAGGCGCTCGAAATAGGAAAATAGTACGTAAGGAGGATGCATCATGCTTGACGGAGTAAGTCGTGTTGGGCTGAAACCGGTGTCCACCGTCCCGAACCCGGTAAAGCCAGCCGAGGTGCAAAAACAGTTTGCCGCCTTTTTAAAAGAGGCGCTCAACAACGTAAACGACAAACAAATTCAAGCGGACGCGCTAACGGAAAAACTCGTCCGCGGGGAGAACGTCCAATTGCATGATGTGATGATCGCCGCGCAAAAGGCGAGCGTTGCGCTGCAGCTGACGATTGAGATCCGCAACAAGGCGATTGAGGCGTATCAAGAAATGATGCGCATGCCGTTGTAGCATTCATAAGCTGCAATACATTACATATAGAGGCTGTCGTCATTGACGGGCGATGGCAGCAAATGGTTGTATGGCTGGATGATCGGGGGAATTGTATGAACAGCAAATGGAAAGAGTGGTGGGGCCGCGCTCGTTCGTTTTGGCAAGAGCGGACGAAAAAACAGAAATGGCTCGCTATAGGCGGGATAGCGGTGGTTCTTTTTTCCATCGGCATCGGAGTGTTTTTCGCCACGAGGACGGAAATGGTGCCGCTATACAGTAATTTAACACCGCAAGAAGCTGGGCAAATTAAAGCGACGCTTGATGGACGCGGTGTTTCGGCAGAAGTGGCCGATGGCGGCACAACGATCAAAGTGCCGAAAGAGCAAGTCGATGCGCTGAAAGTGGAGCTAGCCGCCGAAGGCATTCCGAACAGCGGAGTCATCGATTATTCGTTTTTTGGCCAAAACGCGAGCTTCGGCATGACTGATAATGAGTTTAATATGGTAAAGCTGAAGGCGATGCAAACTGAACTCGCCAATTTAATGAAAACGATCGACGGCGTCGAGGATGCGAAAGTGATGATCAACCTTCCGCAGCCGAGCGTATTTGTTTCTGATGAAAAAGGGGAAGCCTCGGCTTCGATTGTGCTGAGAACGAAGCCAGGCTACCAGTTTAGCGACGAGCAAATTCGGGCGTTGTATCACCTCGTCGCCAAAAGTGTTCCCAACCTCTCTACAGATAATATCGTCATTATGAATCAGTTTTTTGAGTATTTTGACTTAAAAAATGATAGTGGAAATTCGACAGGGGCGACATTTGCTTCGCAGCAACAAATCAAAAAACAAATCGAACGCGATATCCAGCGTCAAGTGCAGCAAATGCTCGGCACGATGATGGGGCAGGACAAAGTCGTCGTTTCCGTCACGGCTGATGTCGACTTTACGCAAGAAAAACGGGAAGAAAATTTAGTCGCTCCTGTTGGTGAAGAGAACGACGAAGGAATCGCCGTCAGCGTCCAACGCATTAAAGAAACGTATGCGGGAAGCGGAGCGCCGCCGGGCGGCACTGCCGGGACAGGCACGAACGAAACGCCGGGCTACCAAGGAGCAAGCGGCGCAACGAACGGCAATTACGAGCGGACCGAAGAAACCATCAACAATGAAGTCAATAAAATAAAAAAACAAATTGTGGAAAGTCCGTATAAAATTCGTGACTTAGGCATTCAGGTGATGGTTGAGCCGCCCGACCCAGACGACCCGAACTCACTGACAACAGAGGCGGTCAATGATATTCAAAAAATATTAGGAACGATTGTCCGAACATCGATTGACAAAGGTGAAGCACAAACATTGACTGATGAAGACATTAACAGCCGCATTGTCGTCTCGGTACAAAAGTTTAACGGTAAGCCGACATTCACGGAACCGGATCCGGTTCGGCCGGCATGGTGGTGGTATGCGGCTGGCGCGGGAGCGTTATTGTTGATCGCTCTGCTGTTATTCTTCTGGCTGCGTCGCCGCGAAGACGAAGAAGAGGACGAAGAATTCGTATTCGCTCCGCCGCTTCCGGCAGAGCCGGAATTGCCAGAGCCGCCGGAGACGGAGGAGAGAATGCGCCGCCGTCAGCTTGAACGGCTGGCGAAAGAAAAGCCGGATGAGTTTGCCAAACTATTGAAAACGTGGCTATCAGAAGAGTAGGAGGAACGACGTATGGCAAAGCGCGAACGGAAAGGCGGGCTGTCGGGCAGACAAAAAGCGGCCATCCTGCTCATTTCCCTCGGCCCAGACGTGTCGGCCTCCGTCTATAAACATTTGTCGGAAGAAGAGATCGAAAAGCTGACGCTCGAAATTTCCAACGTCCGCCAAGTGACGGTCGAACAAAAAGAAGAGGTGCTCGAAGAGTTTCACCAGCTTGCTTTGGCGCAAGACTACATCGCGCAAGGAGGCATCGCCTACGCGAAAGAAGTGCTTGAAAAGGCGCTTGGTCCGGACAAAGCGATGCATATTATTAACCGACTGACATCAGCGCTCATGGTGCGGCCGTTTGATTTCGCCCGCAAGGCGGATCCGATGCAGCTGTTAAACTTTATTCAAAACGAACATCCACAAACGATCGCTCTTATTCTTTCGTATTTAGATCCGGAGCAGGCAGGACAAATTTTATCGGCCTTGCCGCAGGAGATGCAGGCGGACGTCGCTCGGCGCATTGCGCTGATGGATAGCACGTCGCCGGAAATTATTAGCGAAGTCGAGCAAATTCTTGAACGGCGGCTGTCGGCGACTGTTGTGCAAGACTACACACAAGCTGGCGGCATTGAGGCGGTCGTTGAAGTGTTAAACCAAGTTGACCGGAGCACAGAGCGGACGATATTGGACGCTTTGGAAATTCAAGACCCGGAACTGGCTGAAGAAATTAAAAAGCGGATGTTTGTCTTTGAAGATATCGTAACGCTTGATAACCGCGCCATTCAGCGGGTCATCCGCGAAGTGGACAACGACGATCTCATGCTGGCGCTGAAAGTAGCAAGCGATGAAGTGAAAGATATCGTCTTCCGCAACATGTCAACAAGAATGGCAGAGACGTTCAAAGAAGAGATGGAATATATGGGGCCGGTTCGACTGCGCGATGTTGAAGAAGCGCAGTCGCGCATCGTCGCGGTGATCCGCCGTCTCGAGGAGATAGGGGAAATCATCATCGCCCGCGGAGGAGGAGATGATATTATTGTCTAACGTCATTAAAGCACCCGCAGTGACAGCCCGTACTGGCAAAAAAACGATCGCCGTGCAGCGCTATGTTCTAGATGCTCCATCATCTGCAGCTGATCGGCAACAGGAATGGGAGGCGATCGCTGCTGCCAAAGAGGAGGTAGCTGAGCTTCGCCGTCAAGCGGAGCAATATTATGCGGCAGTGCGTGAGCAGTTGGCCCAAGAACAAGAGCAATGGCGACACGAGAAAGAGCGGCTCATGCAGGAAGCGCGCACCCAAGGATATGAAGATGGCTATGCCGCCGGGCGCGACGAGGCGCTAAGCGAGCACCGCGAGTGGATTGAACAAGCCCGCCGCGTAGCAGAACGGGCAAATGATGAGTTTTATGCTCGGCTCGAATCGGCCACTGATATGATGCTTGAGGTGGCGTTAAAAGCAGCCGAACGCATCATCGGAGTTACGCTCGAGAATGACCGAAACGCGTTTTTGCCGCTCGTGCGCCAAGTGCTGCAAGAAGTGCGCCGGCAAACGGAGGTCATCGTTTATGTGCACCCGCACTGTTATGAAGCGGTGATAGGTCAGCAGGAATTACTGAAGTCCGTTTTTCCGCATCACGTCGAATTATTTGTTTACCCCGACGATGCACTGCCGGAATACGGTTGCCTCGTCGAAACGCCGTTTGGGCGCATCGATGCCAGTGTAGATACGCAGCTTGAACAGCTGCGCGAGGCGCTCTACAGGCGGCTGAAGGAGGGAATGTCCGCTGAACTGGCAGGCGCTTCTTGATGAAATTGTCGTTGCTGATTTGTATAAACGGTTCGGCAAAGTATCGCGTGTCATCGGATTAATGACCGAATCGAAAGGACCGGAAAGCTCGATCGGCGACCTTTGCTACATTCACGAAACGAGCGGCGGTCGAAAAATCCCTGCGGAAGTCGTCGGCTTTCATGAGCAGCACGTCTTGCTTATGCCCTTTTCCTCTATGGCGCATATTGCCCCTGGTTGTCTTGTTGAAGCGACCGGCAAGCCGCTTGAAGTATACGTCGGCGATGCGCTCATCGGCACGGTTCTTGACCCGATCGGTCGACCGCTTGACGGAAGCGCGCTGCCGCTTGGGCTGAAGCCGGTATCGGTCGAACGTGATCCGCCCAACCCGCTCGCCCGGCCGCCGATTGCCGAACCGCTCGAAGTCGGTGTGCGCGTTATCGACAGCTTGCTGGCAGTCGGCAAGGGTCAGCGCGTTGGCATTTTTGCCGGCTCCGGTGTCGGCAAGAGCACGCTTATGGGAATGATCGCCCGCCGTACGTCGGCTGATGTAAACGTCATTGCCTTAATTGGCGAACGCGGCCGCGAAGTGCGTGAATTTTTGGAGCGTGATCTCGGTCCGGAAGGTTTGGCTCGTTCGGTTGTCGTCGTCGCCACTTCAGATCAGCCGGCGCTCATGCGCGTCAAAGGAGCGTACACTGCGACAGCAATTGCTGAATATTTCCGCGACCAAGGGGCGGATGTCATGTTGATGATGGACTCGGTCACCCGCGTTGCTATGGCGCAGCGGGAGATCGGCCTTGCTGTCGGCGAGCCTCCGACAACGAAAGGTTATACGCCGTCGGTATTCGCCTTGTTGCCGAAGTTGCTTGAGCGGGCGGGGACAAACGCTTCAGGCACGATCACCGCTTTTTATACGGTGCTTGTCGATGGCGATGATATGAATGAACCGATTGCCGATGCGGTACGCGGCATTTTGGACGGCCATTTTGTGCTCGAACGTCAGTTAGCCAATAAAGGGCAATACCCAGCGATTAATGTGCTCAAAAGCGTCAGCCGCGTCATGCCCCATATCATTAGTGCAGAGCACCGCGAAGCGGCAAATCGGGTCCGGCGTCTCCTTTCTACTTATATCGATTCGGAGGACTTGATTCAAATAGGGGCGTACAAACACGGATCTTCTCGAGAAATTGATGAGGCGATTCAATTTTATCCTCAAATTATGGCGTTTTGTCGTCAAGAGATTGACGAAAAAACGACGCGCGCCGAAAGCATTGATGCCCTTTTCCGCCTAGTGTCATCGCGGTTGTAGCTTTCGGGCGCTGAAAGGGTGAGCAGGCGTGACGCCAACATTTCGACTGCACAAAGTATTGACAATGAAAGAAAAAGAAAAAGAGAAGGCGCTCAGCGAGTACGAAGAGGCGGTTCGCCGGTTTGAACAAGCGGCCGAGGCGTTGTATAACTTGCTCAAGGAAAAAGAAAAATGCGAAGCGGAACGCGATGAACAGCTGCAGACAGGCTTATCGATCGGGGCGATCCGCCATATGTTGCAATATATCGGGAATTTACAGCGGGCCATCGACCATTATCAGCTCATCGTCATGCAAGCACGCGAGCAGATGCAGCGCCGGCAGCAGCGCCTGACCGAATTGAATATTGAAGTAAAAAAATATGAAAAAATGCGTGAGCGTGTGCAGCAGTGGATCGAGCAACGCGAGAAAGAGGCAGAAAGCCGCTTTCTCGACGAATTGGCTGTTCAACGCTTTGCACGGCAAGGGGAGTTATAGATGACAAGCAGCAAAGTCCAACAAGAAGAAAAGCCAAACCGATGGCAATGGGTTTTGTTCGTCATTGTCACCCCAAGTTTATTTGCCGCTTTCTTCCTCTTGTTAATCGTAAAGGTGGCTGGCATCGATGTGGCGCCAGAAACAAAACAATGGACGGCGAACGTGCCCTTGATCTCTGAATGGATTGACTGGAAGAAGAAGGAGAGAGCACTAGAGAAAACGATCGCGACACAGCAACAGACGATTGAACAGCAACAAGAGACGATTGCTAGGCAGAAAAAACAAATTAGACAGCTACAAAACGAGCTGACTGTCAAAGAGCATGAAATCGCCCGGCTATCGGCGCCAGATGAGGAGCCAAACGAACAAGCCAATCACGCTGCCAAGCCAACTGTGACGGCGGACGATATTGCGGCTATGTATGGAGCGATGTCGGAGAAGCAGGCGGCCGCCATTTTAGCCGAGCTGCCGAACCGTGAAGCGCTCGATGTGCTAAGTCGGCTTGACGGCGACAAAGCAGCCGCCATTTTGGAGCAAATGCCGATTGAACAGGCGGCGAACTTGCTTTCGTCGTTGAGTAAATGGGAAACGGGAGAGGAGGCGGTCGAATGAAGACGGTGATCGCAGCAAGCTTGTCGCGATCTATGAGCATTGAAGTGACGCCGCCGACGACAAAAAAGGAAACGGGAATGGCTGACGCATTCGCGGCGCTGCTCGCGAGCAAGCAGGCTGAAGCACAACCGGTTGAAACAGAGGAGGATCGACTGCCCTCTTTGTCGGAAAACAAAACGGGAAGGATAGATGAGCAGGACGAATCAGCTGAGTTGCCCGTTTTGTCCATGCAAGTGGGGGGAACTTTTTCTGATCAAAGTGTTGCACAAGGAAGCGATGATCGTTTGTTGGCGGGGATGAGTGAAAAAGGCCGAGGCATGCAAGGTGACGGCATGTTCGAAGAGTACGGCAAAGGAAAGCAGAGCGGCGGGGAGAGGGCAATGAACGCCGATTCCCAACAGGCAGTCTGGTTCGCTCTGCAAGAGGAAGGGACATCTCCTGCCCAAAGCATTGCACAAGGAAGCGACGGTCGTTTACTGACAGCGGTCAAGGGGGAAAAGGGACATAATGACTCTTTCATCGTTGCGGAAGTAAAGGGCAGGGACATAAGAAACATGATGTTGCTGCTTGATCATGGAGAAACCCGACCGACCGCCGAGAGAATTGAAAACATACAATCTTCTGCGATCCAACGTTTGTTCCAAGCGGTTGATGATAGCAACGCACTGGACAGTGTGGGGCGACGAAACGGGTGGGCATATAGGAATCTCGGCGAAGAGGCTATAAGGCTAAACGGCGCAAACACATCAATCGAACCTTTCTTTCCACCGGTAGCTCAGAAAGCGGAGTACGAAGCAGCTCGTCTTGCGCCGCTCTCCGTTTCGTTTGCTCGTGAACAACGATTTGGACCGCATAGAGAGAATCATTTTGTGCCGGACGGTCATATGACTTTTTCAGCAAACATGGCCTCACTGTTGTCTGTTGACGCTAGTTCGGACAGTCAGGCAAGCAGAACAGAAGCTGGTAACGGCAGCTCTCTGATTGATCAAGTCGCCCGTACCTTGCGGTTGGGGCGATGGATGAAGTTGCCAAACGGTGCAACGCAGCTCGTTATTCGCCTCCATCCGGAACATCTCGGGACGGTTACAGTGAAAATGGTGCACGAAGGCGGCAAGCTCGCTACCAAACTGCTTGTGGCGAACGACGCGGTGAAAGAGCTGCTTCAAGCTCATCTGCCGCAGCTCGCCCAGCTGCTTGATGCGAGCCACATCACCGTCGAAAAATGGACGGTTTGGACCGATTTTGAAGGTTCTGCGATGCCGCCGTATTCCGAGAAGCGCCAAGGCGGCCGTCAACATGGCGAATCACGGCAAGAACAAAAGCGGGAGCCATCGCCTTCTTCTCCGTTTGCATTAGACGGGATCGAGGCGGATGTATAGGAGGGGTGGAAATGGCAACGAACGCAATTGACTCAAATTTATGGTTGGCCAACGCTGTTCAGCCGGAACGAAAAACGGGAGAGCAAATTTTAGGGAAAGACGATTTTTTAAAAATTTTGCTCGCCCAGTTGCAAAATCAAGACCCGCTCAACCCGATGGAAGATAGAGAGTTTATTGCGCAAATGGCGAGTTTTTCGTCGCTCGAGCAAATGATGAATATCGCCAATCTCATGCAGCAATGGATGCAAGCAAGTGGGCGTGACGCACTTTTGCGCTACAGCGAGTGGATCGGGAAAACGGTGCATTGGCAAGAGGATGATTCAACAATGAGCGCGGTCGTTCAATCGGTCATGCAAAAAGACGGAAAAATTGTCCTTGAGCTGAATAACGGAACGACGATTGCCGCTGATGTGGTGACAAAAGTCGAACAAAAAGGATAAAGGGGAGAGAAAATCGATGCTTCGTTCCATGTATTCCGGTATTGGTGCTATGCGCAATTTCCAAACGAAGTTGGATGTGATTGGCAACAATATTGCCAATGTCAATACATATGGATTTAAGAAAGGAAGAACGATTTTTCAAGATTTAATGAGTCAAACGATCTCTGGTGCGAGTGGGCCGAGCGCTGCGAGTGGTGGAACCAACCCGCGCCAAGTTGGTCTTGGCTCACAGCTTGCTGCTATTGATACGATTCATACGCAAGGCAGCTTGCAGACGACAGGGCGTGTTCTTGATTTGGCGATTTCCGGGGATGGGTTTTTCATTGTTGGTGATGCTAACGGCAACAATCAAATGTATACGCGAGCTGGAAACTTTTATCTTGATTCGGAAGGTTATATTGTGAATGCCAATGGTCTATATTTGCTTGGTGATGGAGGGCCACTGAAAATTGATTCCAATGCGAAAAGTTTGAGCATAGGGGCTGATGGCAATGTTACCATTGTGGATGATACAGGCAATTTACAACTTGTAGGGACAATTCAATTGGCGAAGTTCGCCAATCCGGATGGCTTGGAAAAGGAAGGGAATAACTTATTCCGTGAGACAGTGAACTCCGGCGATCCGCAGATAGGAGTGCCGGGAGCCAACGGAACCGGAAAACTCGTCTCCGGTGCTCTTGAAATGTCCAACGTCGACCTTGCTGAAGAATTTACTGAAATGATTGTTGCCCAACGCGGTTTCCAAGCGAATACGCGCATCATTACGACGTCGGATGAAATTTTGCAAGAGTTGGTCAACTTGAAAAAATAGAATAGGAGGGAGGGCGTTAGCGGTCTCCTAACGCCCGCTCACCGATGATTTCGTTAACGAAGCTCAACGGTAAACGGTTTATGATCAACGCGCTTTACATCGAGCAAATCGAAGCGTTTCCCGACACGACCGTGACGCTGACGAATGGGAAAAAGTTCGTCGTTCGCGAAACGGTTGAGCAAGTGGCGGCACTCGCAAGCGAATTTTACCGGCAGATCGGCGTGTTTCGCTTACCAGAAGCAGGAGGATTGGACAGTGAAAGGGAATAAAGTAATCCAAACGATGGTCATTATGCTGGCGATCATCGCTTTAGCTGGCACCGTGGCGCTTGTGATGGTCATGAAAATGGCGGGTGGTGAAAAACAAGGGGAGCCAAGCGCTGATGAGCTCGCTGAAAGCTCCATCGACATCCCAGAAATGACGACGAATTTGGCTGATGGGCGTTATATTAAAATATCATTTAAAATCCAGACTGACAGCGACAAAGGAAAAGAAGAGGCGGAGAAACGCGATTTTCAAATTAAAGATGTGATCATTGAGCGGCTTTCGGAAATGAAGGCAGCCGACTTTAAAGGCAAGGAAGGAATGGCGGCACTGAAAGAGCGGCTCAAGCAAGACATTAACGCATTGATGCAGGAAGGGAAAGTGGAGAACGTCTACATTACCTCCTTTATCCTCCAGTAGCCTGCCATCTAGAGAGGGGAAGGTGACATGACAGCCGGGGAAGTATTGTCGCAAAGTGAAATTGACGCACTGCTTGCCGCGCTTTCTGCTGGGGAAATGAGTGCGGAAGAACTAAAAAAGGAAGAGGAAGGGCGGCGCGTCAAAACATATGATTTCCGGCGGGCGCTTCGATTTTCCAAAGACCAAATTCGCAGCTTGACGCGCATTCACGAAAACTTTGCCCGTCTGTTGACAACATTTTTTTCCGCCCAGCTGCGTACATATGTGCAAATCTCGGTCGCGTCGGCTGATCAAATTCCTTACGAAGAGTTCGTCCGTTCCATTCCAAAGATGACGATCATTAACGTTTTTGAAGTGCCGCCGCTAGACGGGCATGTGCTGCTTGAGGTGAACCCGAACATCGCGTACGCCATGCTCGATCGGGTGATGGGCGGACGCGGTGCAAGCATGGACAAAGTGGAGCATCTAACCGAAATTGAAACGCGTATCATGTCGAGCCTGTTTGACAAAGCGTTTGCCCATTGGCGCGATGCATGGGAGTCGGTAGCCGAGGTCGATCCGCTGTTCGTTGATTTTGAAGTCAATCCGCAATTTTTGCGCATGATCGCGCCGAACGATACGGTCGTCGTCATTTCACTCAACACGCAAATTGGCGAAGCGCGCGGCATGATGAACGTTTGTATTCCACACGTCGTTTTAGAGCCGATTATGCCGCGGCTATCGGTGCACTACTGGATGCAGGCGCAAAAAAAGGAACGTTCCCCTGAGGAAGCGGGACGAATTGAACGTCGCATCCGCGCAGCCCAATTGCCGATTGTCGCTGAGCTTGGCACAGCGGTCGTCACCGTCGGCGAATTTCTTCAGCTCGAGGTGGGAGACGTTATTCAGCTCAAGCAGTCGATTCATGAACCGCTTGTTGTCAAAATCGGCCATATCCCGAAATTTATCGGCCAGCCGGGGAAGCGGAACAAGAAGCTGGCGGTGCAAATTTTAGCGATGATCGAGGGGGGCGAAGAAAGTTATGATGAATGATGGAATGTTGTCGCAAGATGAAATCGATGCCTTATTGCGCGGAATGGACGATAGCGATCATGTTCCGGCGCTCCATGATATTTTCACCCCGCTCGAGCAGGATGCTATTGGGGAAATCGGCAATATTTCCTTCGGTAGTTCGGCGACGGCGCTGTCAACGTTATTGAACCAAAAAGTGGAAATTACGACACCGAGCGTGTCTGTCGTTGAGCGGAAACGGGTTGCTGACGAGTTTCCACGGCCGTATGTCGCCATCCAAGTCAACTATACCGAAGGGTTTCTCGGGACGAATTTGCTTGTCATAGAGCAACAAGATGCGGCCGTTATTGCTGATTTAATGCTTGGCGGTGACGGAACGACAGCTGACAGTTCGCTCGGCGAGATTCAGCTAAGCGCGGTTCAAGAGGCCATGAATCAAATGATGGGCTCAGCAGCAACATCGATGTCAACCATTTTTAACAAACGAGTTGATATTTCTCCGCCAACGCTCCATCTTCTTGATTTGACCGAAGGAAAAGGATTGGAATATTTGCCGGATGAGGATTTTTTCATTAAAGTGTCGTTCCGGCTGAAAATCGGGGCTTTAGTTGACTCGAACATTATGCAGCTGTTGCCCATCGATTTTGCCAAAGAGCTCGTCACCCATCTGCTCGGTTCGTCGGCGGAGGCGGCCGGAACATTAGAAAAAGAGGAAAACATTGACCCATCGTCCGCGGGCGCGGTGCCACGTGAAGAGCCACAACCGGCGCCTGCTTATGCCCATGCGAGCGATGGCGAGTTCTCCTCGGCTGCGAGCCGCTTCACAAATGAGCCGGTCGGGGGGCGTTCTAAGGAAGAAGAAAGCGTGGCTGAGCGACATATTCAAGCGGCTGATTTTGCCGAGTTTGACGATCCACCGCTTGCTGCAACGGAGGCGCGCAATTTAGAGCTGTTGTTTGATGTGCCTTTGCAAGTGACGGTCGAACTTGGGCGAACGAAGCGTTCAGTGCAAGAAATTTTGCAGCTGTCGGCCGGATCGATCATTGAACTCGATAAGCTGGCCGGCGAGCCGGTTGATATTTTTGTCAACAACAAGTTGATCGCCAAAGGCGAGGTTGTCGTGATCGACGAAAACTTCGGTGTGCGCATCACTGATATTGTCAGTCAAAACGATCGGTTAAAACGGCTAAAATAATAGTCATTATAGGAGGTAGGCGGACATGGCACGAATACTTGTCGTTGATGATGCTGCGTTTATGCGGATGATGATTAAAGACATTTTGACCAAAAACGGGCATGAGGTCGTTGCCGAAGCGGCTGACGGGCGGCAGGCGATTGAGAAATATAAAGAGACGCGCCCCGACATTGTGACGATGGACATTACGATGCCGGAGATGGATGGGATTACGGCGCTGAAAGAAATCAAAAAAATCGACAGCAACGCCAAAGTCATTATGTGCTCAGCGATGGGGCAACAGGCGATGGTGATTGACGCCATCCAAGCGGGGGCGAAAGATTTCGTTGTCAAGCCATTTCAGGCAGATCGCGTCATTGAAGCGATTAACAAAACGCTCGGATAAGCGATAAGAGGTGGATGGTATTGATGGCAATATGGCGATGGGCGGCAGCTTTGTTTATGACAGCTATTGTGTTGAGTGCATCGCCGGCATCGGCCGCCCAAAGCCCGACGGTTGCCGACTGCTTGCAGCAACCGGATGCGTGCGGGCCGTCAACGCCGGCCGGGCAACAGACACAATCGGCCAGTAAAACAGCTGATGCCGTTTCTGCTTCCGATGTGCTCCGGCTCATTGGAGCGACCGCCTTTGTTCTCATTCTTCTTTATGTGCTTCTGAAATGGCTTTCCCGCCGCCAGCCATTCGTTTCTGGTCAAAAAGGTGTCATCGAGCACCTTGGCGGGACGAGTGTTGGAACGAACCGTTCCGTCCAGCTCATTAAAGTCGGCAACCGGCTGCTTGTCATCGGCGTCGGCGATTCGATTCAACTATTGCGAGAAATTAGCGATGAAAACGAGATTAATGAGCTGCTGGCGCAACATAACGAACGGCTTGAACGGATGGCTGATTTCAGCCGCTTCCGCTTCCGGCTTCGTGAGTATTGGGCGGCAAAATCAAAATCGGAAGGGAGCACGACTCCCTCGTTTTCGGCGCTGCTTGCCGAGGAAATGAAACAAATGGCCGAAAAGCGCAATGAGTGGCTAAAGCGGCTGAAAGAGGAAGGTACAGCGGGCGATGAATGAATTTGTCCATATGTTTAATTCAATGGCTCCCGAGCATGTGTCGACATCGGTGAAATTGCTGCTGTTGCTCACCGTCTTGTCGATTGCTCCTGGCATTTTAATTATGATGACGTGTTTTACACGCATTGTCATCGTTCTGTCGTTCGTGCGTACGTCGCTCGGCACGCAGCAAATGCCGCCGAACCAAGTGTTGATTGGGTTGGCGTTGTTTTTGACATTTTTCATTATGGCGCCGACATGGAAAGACATCAATGATCAGGCGTTGCAGCCGTTATTTGCCGAAAAAATTGATTTGGATGAGGCGTACGAACGTGCTGCCATTCCGCTTAAGCAGTTTATGAGCAAGCACACACGGCAGCAAGATTTGGCGCTGTTTTTATCATACAGCGGCGCTGAACAGCCGAAAACGGTCAACGACATCCCGTTGACTGCGCTCGTGCCAGCGTTTGCGATTAGCGAGCTGAAGACGGCGTTTCAAATGGGCTTTATGATTTTTATTCCGTTTTTAGTCATCGACATGATTGTCGCCAGCGTCTTAATGTCAATGGGGATGATGATGCTACCGCCGGTGATGATTTCGCTGCCGTTTAAAATTTTGTTGTTTGTTCTTGTTGACGGCTGGTACTTAGTCGTCAAATCATTGTTGCAAAGTTTTCAATAAAGATAGGTGGCGTCCATGAGTGCCGATTTGATTATCCGCCTTGCTGAGCAAGGTGTCTATATTGTGTTGATTGTCTGTGGTCCGCTCTTGTTGCTGTCGCTTATTGTCGGTCTTGTCGTCAGCATTTTTCAAGCGGCGACGCAAATTCAAGAGCAGACGCTCACTTTTGTGCCGAAAATTATCGCTGTCTTGCTCGGGCTTGTGTTGTTCGGGCCGTGGATGCTCTCGAAAATGGTGTCATACGCCCATGATATTTTCAATAATTTGGCTTCATTTATAGGCTGATCGATCATGGAACAATTATGGACTCACTTTCCGGCATTTTTGCTTATCTTTGCCCGCATCGCTTCTTTTTTTGCTGCGATGCCGCTTTTTTCGTACCGGACGGTGCCGGCTTCATATAAAATCGGGTTGGCGTTTTTTTTCAGTTGGATTTTGTTTTTGGCGGTGCCCAAACCGACACTGTCATTGAACGATGTGTATATGTTGCTTGTCTTCAAAGAGGTGCTCGTCGGGCTGGCGCTTGGGCTGCTTGCGGCAACCATTATGGCAGCGGTGCAAATTGCCGGTGGGTTGATTGACTTTCAAATCGGCTTTGCCATCGCCAATGTCATCGATCCGCAAACCGGGGCGCAAAGCCCGTTGTTAGGCCAGTATCTTCACTCGTTAGCACTCTTGCTTTTGCTGGCGCTTGACGGACACCATTTGCTGCTTGATGGCATGTTTTACAGCTATCAGTGGCTGCCGCTTGACGGGTGGCCGCATATTGCCGATGGGCGGGCTGTCGACTATGCTGTTCGCGCCTTCGCCGCGATGTTTGTCGTCGCCGTACAAATGGCTGCCCCGCTTGTCGGATCGCTCTTTTTAGTCGATGTGGCGCTTGGCATCATCGCTCGTGCAGTGCCGCAAATGAACATTTTTGCCGTTGGTTTTTCGCTCAAAACGGTGACGGCATTTTTGTTGTTGTTTGCAGCGATCGGAGGAATTTTGTTTTCCGCCCGTGAACTGTTTCAACTCATGTTTGCGTCGTTGCGCGAGTTTATGCGGTTGTTAGGAGGCGCGTAAGATGGGCTGCTGGCGGCTTGATTTGCAATTTTTTGCGGGAGAAAAAACGGAAAAGGCGACGCCGCGCAAACGGCAAGAAGTGCGGGAAAAAGGGCAGGTGGCAAAAAGCGGTGACGCGGTTGCCGCCGCCGTTTTGCTTGCTACGTTTCTTGCCTTGTTTTTGGCGGGGGCATACGAGCGCGATGGCTTGCTGCGTTTGTTCACCCGCGCGCTGTCCGATTACGCGTCTGTCCCGCTGACGATCGATTCGCTTCATCTGCTGTTTCTCGACTGGCTCCGCCATGCGGCGTTCCTTTTGGCTCCGTTTTTTGCTGCCGCTGTGCTGGCGGCCGGACTGGCCAACTTTTTGCAAATCGGCGCCCTTTTTACCGTTGAACCGCTGAAAATGGATTGGAATCGGCTCAACCCGGTGAAAGGAATGAAGCGGTTCTTTTCGCTGCGCGCCATTGTCGAACTGTTGAAGTCGGTGTTAAAAGCTGGAATCATCGGCACAGTTGTCTTTACGCTGCTGTTTTTCGAACGAAACGAGCTACTGGCGCTTGTTTCCAAACCGCCGGGCGTCATGCTCGCTGTCATTGGCGGCTTGACGGTGAAAATGGGACTGTATGCCGCGGCATCGCTCTTATTTTTAGCGTTGTTTGACTATTTGTACCAACGGTTTGAATTTGAAAAAAATATTCGCATGTCGAAGCAAGACATTAAAGACGAGTATAAAAAGACGGAAGGCGATCCGCTTATTAAGTCACGCATCAAACAGAAACAGCGCGAAATGGCGATGAAACGGATGATGCAAGAAGTGCCGAACGCGGACGTTGTGATTACAAATCCGACCCATTATGCTGTCGCGCTCAAATATGAAGACGGAAAAATGGAAGCGCCGGTTGTCGTGGCGAAAGGGGCGGACTATGTCGCCCTAAGAATTAAGGAAATTGCCAAAGCGAACGGTGTCGTCACCGTCGAGAACCGTCCGCTCGCCCAAGCGCTTTACCGGCAGACGGAGGTCGGCGATATGATTCCAGAGGCGTTTTTTAAGGCAGTGGCGGAAATTTTGGCGTACGTTTACCGGCTCAAACGAAATGTGTAGCAGCAAGGAGAGAAAAACATGCAAGCGCAATGGAAAGATTTATCAGTTTTGCTTATGGTCGTGCTCATCGTTGCCATGCTCGTCATCCCGTTGCCGACATGGCTGCTCAGCATCTTGATCATCATCAATATTTCTCTCGCCTTACTTGTTTTGCTGACGGCGATGAACACGAAAGAACCGCTTGAATTTTCCATTTTTCCGTCATTGCTTTTAGTGCTGACTTTGTTTCGATTAGGATTGAACGTCTCAACAACCCGCGCGATTTTAAGTAAAGGAGAAGCGGGGGGAGTCGTCGAAACGTTCGGGACGTTCGTCGTTGGTGGCGATGTCGTCGTTGGATTTGTCGTATTCTTAATTTTGATCATCATTCAGTTTATCGTTATTACGAAGGGGGCCGAACGTGTCTCCGAAGTGGCGGCCCGCTTTACGCTCGATGCGATGCCGGGAAAACAAATGAGCATTGACGCCGATTTAAACGCCGGCATGATTTCGGAGCAGGAAGCGCGGCAGCGGCGGGAAAAGATTGCTCGAGAGGCCGACTTTTACGGTGCTATGGATGGGGCGAGCAAGTTCGTCAAAGGTGACGCCATCGCCGGGATGATTATCGTCATTATCAACATGTTATTTGGCATGATCATCGGCGTCGTTGGACAAGGGATGGAGATGGCCGAGGCGGCGAAACGTTACACATTATTGACGGTCGGTGACGGGATTGTAAGCCAAATTCCAGCGTTGTTGATTTCGACCGCGACCGGTATTATTGTCACCCGGGCGGCGTCCGACAGCAATTTAAGCGGCGATATTATGCGTCAGCTGTTTGCTTTTCCGAAAATGTTGTACGTCACTGCTGGAACGATTTTCTTGCTCGGCTTGTTTACACCGATTAGTGACGTATTGACGATGCCGATTGCTGGGCTGTTGGCGCTCGGCGGCTACCGGTTTGCTCGGGGACAACAGCACGAGGAAGCAGTCGGGGCCGAACCGGAAGAGGAAACGGCGGCGGACGAATTGAAAAGCCCGGAAAGCGTCATTCAACTGTTGCATGTCGACCCGATTGAGTTTGAGTTTGGTTATGCGCTCATTCCGCTTGCTGATGCGGCTCAAGGTGGAGATTTGCTCGACCGGATCGTCATGATCCGCCGCCAGCTTGCACTCGAGCTCGGCATCGTCGTCCCAGTTGTACGCATTCGTGATAACATTCAGCTTCAGCCAAACGAATATCGGGTAAAAATTAAAGGTGAAGAAGTGGCGCGTGGCGAGCTGCTGCTAGACCATTATTTAGCGATGAGCCCTGGCGTCGACGATGGTTCGATCGACGGCATTGAAACGGTCGAGCCGGCGTTTGGCCTGCCGGCGAAGTGGATTTCCGAGGCGATGAAAGACCGCGCTGAAATGCTCGGTTATACGGTTGTTGACCCTCCATCGGTCGTCTCGACACATTTGACGGAAGTGCTTAAGTCCCACGCCCATGAATTGCTTGGCCGCCAAGAAACGAAGCAGCTGATCGATCATTTGAAAGAATCGTACCCAGTGCTTGTCGATGATGTGACCCCGAATCCGTTGTCGATCGGCGATGTTCAAAAAGTGCTTGCCAAGCTGTTGAAAGAGAAAGTGTCGATCCGCAACTTGCCGCTGATTTTTGAGGCGCTTGCTGATTTTGCCCGCCTGACCGGAGACACCGATTTGTTGACCGAATATGTCCGCCAAGCGCTGGCGCGGCAAATTACCGGGCAATACGCCGTGCCGGGCGAGCCGTTGCGGGTCATTACGTTATCCGGCAAAGTGGAAAAAATCATTGCTGATGCTGTGCAGCAAACAGAGCACGGCCGCTATTTGGCGCTTGATCCGACGCGGGCGCAGGCGTTCGTTGAGTCGGTGTCCCAAGCGCTTGACCGCTATCCGTTTGCCGGTCAAACGCCGATTTTGCTCTGTTCTCCGGCGGTGCGCATGTACGTCCGCCAGCTGACCGAGCGCCATTTTCCAACGATCCCGGTGCTGTCGTATAACGAGCTTGAAGCGGATGTCGAAGTCCAAAGTGTGGGGATGGTGGAAATGGAATGAAAGTGAAAAAATTTATCGCCCCGTCCATGAATGAAGCGATGAAAATGGTTCGCGCCGAGCTCGGTCGCGATGCGGTCATTTTACACTCGAAAGAGACCCGTACCGGCGGATTTTTCGGTCTGTTTGCGAAAAAGAAGATCGAAGTGTTAGCGGGCGTTGACCCTGATCCATTGCCGCCGCGTTCGCCGGATGTGGCAGCACTCACTAATGGGTCATTAGCAGCTGGGCGGGAAAAGGCAAATGACTTGCTTGCGGGAGAACTGCAGGAAATGAAAGCGCTCGTCCGTCAGTTGGCTAGCGGCTCGCCTTCGTTGGTGTTCCCCCCGCCGCTAGCTGAGGTGGAGCGACGGCTTGTGCGGCAAGGAATGACGGAAAGTTACGTTCGCGAAGTGATGGACCGCTTACTTGAACGGTGGTACACCGACAAGGGGGAGCGCTCGGCGGCTGTCGTCTCTGAATGGGCGAAAGAGGCGGTGCGTGACATGTTGTCGTCGCTTCCGTTTGCCGAAGCTGCAAGGCAAAAAAAATATGTGATTTTGCTCGGCCCGACCGGGGTTGGAAAGACGACGACGCTTGCCAAAATGGCGGGGCGCGCTGTGCTTGAACAAGGAAAAAAAGTCGGTTTCATTACGACGGATACGTACCGAATTGCAGCCATCGATCAGTTGAAGACGTATGCGCACATTTTACATGCTCCGTTTGCAGTATGTTACAATGCCGATGATTTCCGGGCAGCGAAGCGAAACCTAGCCGATTGCGACCTCGTGTTTGTAGATACAGCCGGACGCAATTTCCGCAACCCAAAATATGTTGCTGAATTGCAGCAAACGATCGAGTTTGACAGCGAGACGGAAACGTTGCTTGTGCTTGCCGCCACCGGAAAATATGACGACATGAAAGCTGTCTATGACCGCTTTTCCGGTCTTCCGCTCGAACGGCTAATCATCACCAAACTCGATGAGACCGACTCGTACGGAGCTGTATTCAACTTGCTGCTCGACAGCCGGCTTGGCGCCGCCTATTTTACGAACGGGCAAAACGTGCCGGACGACATGATAGAAGCATCGGCCGACCGGCTTGTTCAGCTGTTGTTTGGAGCGGAGCGATGGTGAAAGATCAAGCAGAACAGCTTCGTCTCAAGCTGAGCCGTCTCCGGCAGCAGCCGTCGCCGCGGACAATCGCGGTGACGAGCG
Source organism: Geobacillus thermodenitrificans subsp. thermodenitrificans DSM 465 (assembly GCF_000496575.1). Taxonomy (GTDB): domain Bacteria; phylum Bacillota; class Bacilli; order Bacillales; family Anoxybacillaceae; genus Geobacillus; species Geobacillus thermodenitrificans. The sequence goes on from NZ_AYKT01000001.1 coordinate 305,529, forward strand.
GAAAAGGCGGGGTGGGCAAGTCGAACGTTTCGCTCAATTTCTCGCTGTCGCTTTCTAAGCTCGGGTTTCGCGTCTTGCTGCTCGATATGGACATCGGCATGGGCAACATCGATATTTTGCTCGGCGAGTCATCGTCGTTGGCATTGGCCGATTGGTTTTCGGCCCGACTGCCGCTCTCAGAGCTAGTAAAAAGCGGTCCGGAACATCTATCGTACATTGCCGGGGGAACGGGAGCGGCACAATGGCAGGGGCTTGATACGGCCAGCATCGACCGCTTTTTGACCGAACTGCAGGCCGTGGCGTCACAGTATGATTACCTCATCTTTGACATGGGGGCGGGGGCGTCAGGGGAACGGTTGTATTTTCTAAAGTCGGTTGACGACGTATTTGTGGTGACAACACCGGAGCCGACCGCCATGACCGACGCGTATGCCATGATGAAATATATGCACGCTGCCGGCAGCGAGGCGCCGTTTTCCGTCATTGTCAACCGCGCCGGCAAGGAGCGGGAAGGGTATGAAGTTTTTGAGCGGCTGAAGCACGTCACCGGTCGGTTTTTAAACAAAGATATTGCGTTGCTTGGCATCATTCCGGAAGATCGGACGGTCGCTCGCGCGGTTGTCAGCCAAACGCCGTTTGTATTGCTTGATCCAGCAGCGAAAGCGAGCAAGGCGGTGCGCCAAATGGCATTCCGTTATGCGCCGCAGCGGGAGGAAGGGACGGAGCGGGCAAGTCGCTTTTTTGCCAAACTGCGCCAATTTTTCCTAGAAAGGTAGAGACGGACAATGAAGACGATCAAGGTGCTTGTTGTCGATGACTCGGCGTTTATGCGCAAATGGATCAGCGATTTTTTGTCCGAACACCCGCGCCTTGAAGTCATCGGAACGGCCCGCAATGGTCAAGAGGCGCTTGAGAAAATCGCTGTTCTTCACCCTGATGTTGTGACGCTCGACGTCGAAATGCCAGTGATGGACGGACTGGAAACATTGCGGCATATCATGGAGAAGAAGCCGTTGCCGGTCGTCATGGTATCAAGCACGACGAAGGAAGGGGCGGAAAATACGGTAACCGCCATGCAATATGGGGCCGTTGATTTTGTGGCGAAACCGTCTGGTTCGCTTTCGCTTGATTTATACAAAGTGAGGGATGAACTAGTCCGAAAAGTGTTGCATGCAAGCGAAGCGAACATAAGGGCGCTCACCGTCCGGCGCTCGAAAGTCGGACCTTGGCGTTCACTCGACAAAACGGCGCACGTCGGAAAAGCGATCGTCGCCATCGGTACGTCAACCGGCGGCCCACGAGCCTTAGAAACAGTGCTGACGCAGTTGCCGCCCGATTTGGCCGCTCCAGTTGTCATCGTCCAGCATATGCCGAAAGGATTTACGAAATCGCTTGCCAACCGGCTGGACGCACTATCCGCCATAACTGTCAAAGAGGCAGAAGATGGGGAGGTGCTGCGAAATGGCACTGCTTATATCGCCCCAGGCGGTGTTCATCTTGTCGTCAGGGAGGAAAACGGTGTGCTGAAAGCCCATTTTGATGCGTCGCCGCCGCGCGCGGGTCACCGCCCAGCCGTTGACGTGTTGTTCGAATCACTTGCCGCCATTCACCACTGCCAGAAAGTGGTGGTAATCATGACCGGAATGGGAGCAGACGGGACGAAGGGACTGAAAAAGTTGAAAGAAAGCGGAGACGTGGAAGCGATCGCCGAAGCGCGCGAGACAGCAGTCATTTATGGGATGCCGAGGGCGGCGATCGAGGCCGGTGTCATCGATGTCATTACTCCGCTTGACGGCATTGCCGCCGCCATCGTCCAATCGATCGGGGAATGAGGGGGAACATGGGATGGATATGAGTCAATACTTAGACATCTTTATTGATGAAAGCAAGGAACATCTGCAAACGATCAACGAACGGCTGCTTGAACTCGAACAAACCCCGGGTGATATGGCTCTTGTTAATGAAATTTTCCGCTCGGCCCATACGCTAAAAGGAATGCCAGCCACGATGGGATTTGAAGATTTGGCCAATTTGACGCACCAACTAGAGAATGTGCTTGATGGCATCCGCAATCAGCGGCTCATCGTTACCCCGGAACTGCTTGATGTTGTTTTTCAAGCTGTCGACCATTTGGAAGCGATGATTATATCGATCGCCTCAGGCGGCGATGGGAAGCGCGATGTGGGCGAGACGGTCGAACAGTTGAAACGAATTGAGCAAGGGGAGATGCCGAACAAACCGACAGCAGGCGAACAATTGCCCCTCGAGCATACATACGGGGAGTTTGAATACCATGTGTTGCAACAGGCAAAAGATCAAGGATTTTCTATCTATGAAATTCGCGTTCGCCTTCGTAAAGACTGCATGTTGAAAGCTGCACGCGTGTACATGGTGTTTGAGCAGCTCAATGAAGCAGGGGAAATTGTAAAATCGACACCCCCGGCTGACATGCTCGAGGAAGAGAAGTTTGATCAAGAGTTTCTCGTCACCGTTGTATCGAAAACGCCGGCTGATGAACTGCGAATGCGGCTGATGAGCATTTCTGAAATCGACGAGGTCGAGATCGCCGCGGTGACGGTCGATGAGCCATCTGCTAAAAGCGGAGAACAGGACGACCCTGAACCGCCGGTGTCGACCGCCATTGGACAAGTTGCAGCGGCGCAGGCTAAAGCAGAGGCGGCGGAAAAACTGGCGGCGAAACAGGCAGGGAAGACAATCCGCGTCAATATTGAACGGCTTGATATGTTAATGAACTTGTTCGAAGAACTAGTTGTCGATCGCGGACGGCTTGAGCAAATTTCCCGCGATTTGAACCACCCTGAACTAACCGAAACGGTGGAACGGATGTCGCGCATTTCAAGCGATTTACAAACGATTATTTTAAACATGCGCATGGTGCCGGTCGAAACTGTGTTCAATCGCTTTCCGCGCATGGTGCGTCAACTTGCCCGTGAACTTGGCAAAAAAGTGCGCCTTGATATTATCGGAGCGGAAACGGAACTTGACCGAACGGTCATCGATGAAATTGGCGACCCGCTCGTCCATTTGATTCGTAACGCGCTTGACCACGGCATTGAAGCGCCAGACATTCGGGTGGCGTGCGGAAAACCGGAGGAAGGGACGGTCAAATTGCGCGCCTACCATAGCGGCAACCATGTATTTATTGAGATTGAGGACGACGGTGCCGGCATTTCCCGGGAGAAAGTGTTGCAAAAGGCGATCGACCGCGGCATCGTTTCAGCGGAGGAAGCGGCCCACCTGACCGACCAACAAGTGTATGGGTTGATTTTTTCTCCAGGATTTTCCACCGCTGACCGCATTTCCGATATTTCCGGGCGCGGCGTCGGATTGGATGTAGTCAAAAGCACGATCCAATCGCTCGGCGGCACGGTCACCGTCGATTCGCAGCCTGGAAAAGGATCGCTTTTTTCCATCCAGCTGCCATTGACGTTGTCGATCATTTCCGTGCTGCTCGTTCAAATCGCTGCTGAGACGTATGCCATCCCGCTGTCATCGATTATGGAGACAGCGTTAGTAAAGAAAGAAGATATTTTCTCTGCTCATAACCAGCCGGTCATTGACTTCCGCGGTAAAGTCGTGCCACTCGTCCGGCTGAAAGACGTGTTTTCCGTACCGAACGCATCCGATGAGGGGGATGCGGTGGCGGCCGTCATTGTCCGGAAAGGGGAAAAACTGGCAGCATTGGCGGTCGACTCATTTATCGGACAGCAGGAAGTTGTACTAAAATCGCTTGGAAACTATTTATCTTCTGTCTTCGCCATTTCTGGTGCGACAATTTTAGGAGACGGTCGGGTGGCGCTGATTATCGATTGCAATGCGCTTGTAAAATAACAGGCAGCGTACTCACGCCACGGTGGGCAATGGAAAAAGCATGTTGATAGTCTACTAAAAAGCTCTGCAGCGACGTGTTAGTGAGGAATATGGATGTGCCACTATCGTTGGCCGAAAAAATATGAACAAAAGCGGTGCGCCTAATGATGGTTTATTCCATCTACATCTCAATAGAAAAAGGGGGGGAGTGGCCAATGAACACCAATGTTCAAACAGACTGGAAAGTGATTGCTTTTCGCTTGAAAGAAGAAGAGTACGCCCTGCCGGTACAGCACGTTCGTTCGATTGAAAAAATGCAGCCGATTACGCGCGTGCCGGGAACGGCCCACTATGTGAAAGGAGTCATCAATTTGCGCGGGGTCGTGACGCCGATTATCGATTTGCGCGAGCGGTTTGGGTTTGCTCCTGAACCGTATGGAGAACAGACACGGATGATTATTGTCACCCTTGGGGATGTCGAAGTGGGGCTGATCGTCGATGCGGCGAACGATGTTATCGATATTCCGGGAGCGAGCATCGAGCCGCCGCCAGAGGCGATCGGAGCCATCGAAGCGAGCTACATTTACGGGGTGGCGAAAATAGAGAAACGGCTCCTCATTTTGCTGGATTTAGCGAAAGTGCTTGGTCAATAAATCGCAGAGAGGGGCGTTGTCGGTTGGATGACATTTGCAATTTGACAGGGATGCATATCGACGTTTTACGCGAAATCGGAAACATCGGGGCTGGCAATGCGGCAACCGCCTTGTCGACGCTATTAAACAAAAAAATTACAATGGCCGTACCGCGCGTCCAAGTTGCAACGTTTGCCGAGATGATGGAGCTGATCGGCGGGCCGGAACAAGTCGTCGCGTGTGTTTATTTGCGCATCGAGGGGGAAGCGCCAGGGAATATGTTTTTCGTGCTGCCGCCGGAACAGGCGGAGCGGTTTGTCCGCCGGATGATCGGCGACGACTCGTTTTCGTTTCAAGGGGAGGCCCATGAGCTCGGATGTTCGGCGCTTCAGGAGCTTGGCAATATTTTAGCCGGTTCGTATTTATCAGCGCTCGCCGATTTTACCCAGCTTACTTTGCAGCCATCCGTGCCGGCGCTGGCGGTGGATATGATCGGAGCTGTGCTGTCGTTTGGTTTGCTTGAGCTGTCTTGTGTCGGCGATTACGCCATTTTGATCGATACGGCCATTTACGATGAGCGACAGCCGAATGAAAGCATCGACGGCCATTTCTTTCTCCTCCCCGATCCGGAGTCGTTTTCCACCATCTTTCGGGCATTAGGTGTGGATGGCGGATGAGGGCGATCGAAACGGTCAAAGTCGGCATCGCGGAGATGAAAGTCGTTGTAGCCCCAACCGTCATTCGCACATGTGGACTTGGATCGTGCGTAGGTGTCGTCATTTATGACAGCGGAAAAGCGCTCGCCGGCATGGCGCATGTTATGCTTCCACATTCTTCGATGGCGCGCGGAGGGGTCGTCAATGAAGCCAAATATGCTGACACGGCGGTTGAAGCGCTTTGTAAACTCGTCATCGCCGCCGGTGGGCGAAAAGCGATGCTCAAAGCGAAGCTGGCTGGAGGGGCGCAAATGTTCTCGTTTTCTTCAACTAGTGGAGATATGATGCGCATTGGCGCCCGCAACGTCGAAGAAGTGAAAAGGCAGCTCGAGCGGTTGCACATTCCTGTTGTTGCTGAGGATGTCGGAGGCCATAGCGGCCGGACGATCGAGTTTAATCCACAAACGGGCATGCTGTCCATTCGCACGGCTAGTCAAGAAATCAAAGAAATATAATGCCGTTTCCATAAGGCGAGGGGGAGAACGATGGGGAGCGCGCTAACGCTAAAAGGAGACGAACAGAAATATTGGGACGACTGGGTCAACGGCCGCGACCGGCATGCGGCCGAGGAGCTCGTACAGCGCTATATGCCGCTCGTTTCTTACCATGTGCAGCGGCTTTCCGCCACGCTGCCGAGTTCCGTGCCGAAGGAAGAGCTGGTCAGCCTTGGGCTTGTCGGTTTGTACGATGCGCTTGAAAAGTTTGACCCATCGCGCGACTTGAAATTTGACACATATGCATCGTTTCGCATCCGCGGCGCCATCCTCGACGGTTTGCGCAAAGAAGATTGGCTGCCGCGCAGTGTGCGCGACAAAGTAAAAAAAATTGAAGAGACGGCTGAGCGGCTTGAGCAACGGTACATGCGGTCGGTGACGGCGAAAGAAGTTGCCGCCGAGCTCGGAATGACGGAAGAAGAAGTGCAGGCAGCGGTCAATGAAACGTTTTTTTCCAATTGGCTTTCGCTCGGGCAGACAGCCTGTGAAGAGGACGATGAGCCGCTTGCGATCCGCGACGACCGCGCCGTACTTCCGGAAGAACAAGTCGTCAAGCAAGAAATGATCGAAAAGCTGGCCGTGGGTATCGGACAGTTGAATGAAAAAGAGCAGCTTGTCATTAGCTTGTTTTACAAAGAGGAACTCACGTTTACGGAAATTGGGAGCATCCTGCAGCTGTCCACATCAAGAATTTCCCAAATTCATGCCAAAGCGCTGTGGAAATTGCGCCGTTTTTTTGCTGAGGAGCAATGAGGGGAAAGGAAGTGGAAAGGTGGATATTCAGCTGCCTGCGTTACAAAGTGTGATGCCAAAAGTGCCGGAAGCGGGAGGTATGCATGCTGCTGCACAGCACCATCCTTATACTGTGCAGGCGCAAATGGCGGAGGCCAGCGAAAAACGGACAGAGCGGGCACGCCGCCAAGTGACGGACAAGCGGACAGGCACCCGTGCAGGGTGGGAGGCGTCGCGGTTCGGAGGCCATCCTTATAAAGGAAAAACGATTGACATTAAAGGATAGTGAACATCATGGGAGCATTTTGGCTAGCTATCAGCTTGCTGTTACATGCGTTTTCCTTTTTGCTCATCATTTTGCTTTACATGCGTCTGTCGCGGCTTGGCGAGGCGGAACAGCGCGCAGCAAAGCGGGCGGAAGAGCTCGAGGAGGCGATGGCGGCTCACCTTGTCGCCTGGAAAGAAGAGAACGAGCGTTTTTTGGGCGAGCTTGACGCGTTGCTTCGGACGAAAACAACCGCCGGGGCTGCCAAGCAGCCACTGGCTTCAAAACTAGCAGCACCTGCACCGCGCTCAGCAAGCGACGGCAGCGGATCGGCATCGCCTACATCGCCCACGGATGAAAGCGGGGCGGAAGAAAAAAACGGAGAAATCGCGCAAACGGGACAGAACGACCGTGACGTGGCGCTCGATTATTTTCCGGACATTGAAGCGATCGAAGATGTGCTAGACCTTTCACCGTCCGCCAGCGCGGCTGATGCCGCTCGCCGTTTACATGAAGAGGGGGCGACGATTGAGGAGATTGCCAAAAAACTGCAAAAAGGAAAAACGGAAGTGGAGCTGCTGTTGAAATTTGACCGAAAAACGAGTGAATAACAGCTTGATTTACCACCGGCGATTATGATATATTTTTACATGGTGTGAATACACACGCCTGATGATTTCAGCAACGGTGCTGGCGAGGCCAGTCTTGCTGAAAGATGAGACAGGCGGAGGTACAAAAACCACAAGGAAACAGGAGGAGCATACATGTCAGTGATTTCGATGAAACAACTGCTTGAAGCTGGCGTCCATTTCGGACATCAGACTCGCCGTTGGAATCCGAAAATGAAAAAATACATTTTCACGGAGCGCAACGGTATTTATATTATCGACTTGCAAAAAACGGTTAAAAAAGTCGAGGAAGCATATAACTTTGTGCGCGAATTAGCGGGCAACGGCGGCAAAATTTTGTTCGTCGGCACGAAAAAACAAGCGCAAGAATCAGTGAAAGAGGAAGCGGAACGCTGCGGCATGTTTTATGTCAACCAACGTTGGCTTGGCGGTACGCTGACGAACTTCGCGACGATCCAAAAACGGATTAAACGTTTGCGTGAAATTGAAAAAATGGAAGAAGACGGCGTATTTGACGTGCTTCCGAAAAAAGAAGTCATCGGCTTGAAAAAAGAAAAAGAGCGGCTCGAGAAATTTTTAGGCGGCATTAAAGACATGAAAGAGCTGCCGGATGCGTTGTTCGTCATCGACCCGCGCAAAGAGCGGATCGCGGTGGCGGAAGCGCGCAAGTTGAACATCCCGATCATCGGTATCGTCGACACGAACTGCGATCCGGATGAAATCGACTACGTCATCCCGGCAAACGATGACGCCATCCGCGCCGTTAAACTGTTGACGTCGAAAATCGCCGATGCAGTGCTTGAAGCAAAACAAGGCGAAGAGGCAGCCGTCGCAGCGGAGTAAGACAGCTTAGGAAAGGTGATAAGAGGGGAAAGCCTTTTATCACCTTTTTTTGAGACAGAAATCAGCAACTTTTGGCTATACTAACGAATAAGGGCAAAACAGGCACCCGCTGCCGACATCGATACATATATGGGATAAAGAGAAGGAGGAGCTTTTCATGGCGATTACAGCACAAATGGTAAAAGAGCTGCGCGAAAAAACGGGCGCAGGCATGATGGACTGCAAAAAAGCGCTCACCGAAACGAACGGTGACATGGAAAAAGCGATCGACTGGCTGCGTGAAAAAGGAATTGCTAAAGCAGCGAAAAAAGCAGATCGCATCGCAGCGGAAGGAATGACATACATCGCGACGGAAGGCAATGCGGCTGTCATTTTGGAAGTAAACTCGGAAACGGACTTCGTTGCCAAAAACGAAGCGTTCCAAACGCTCGTTAAGGAGCTGGCTGCACATCTGCTGAAACAAAAGCCAGCCACGCTTGATGAAGCGCTCGGACAAACGATGAGCAGTGGTTCCACTGTTCAAGATTACATTAACGAAGCAGTTGCTAAAATCGGTGAAAAAATTACGCTCCGCCGCTTTGCTGTTGTCAACAAAGCGGATGATGAAACGTTTGGCGCGTACTTGCACATGGGCGGGCGCATCGGCGTATTAACATTATTAGCCGGCAACGCAACTGAAGAGGTCGCTAAAGATGTGGCGATGCATATTGCTGCGCTCCATCCGAAATACGTTTCGCGCGATGAAGTGCCGCAAGAAGAGATTGCGCGCGAACGTGAAGTGTTGAAACAACAAGCGTTGAACGAAGGTAAGCCGGAAAACATCGTTGAAAAAATGGTTGAAGGCCGTCTGAAAAAGTTTTACGAAGATGTTTGCCTGCTTGAGCAAGCGTTCGTGAAAAACCCGGATGTGACGGTACGCCAATACGTCGAATCGAGCGGAGCAACCGTGAAGCAGTTCATCCGCTACGAAGTTGGTGAAGGGCTCGAAAAACGTCAAGATAATTTCGCTGAAGAAGTCATGAGCCAAGTAAGAAAACAATGACGGACCGCAACAGGGAACACGCTCGTGTTCCCTGTTTTTCAAAGCGACTCGCATCATCACGGAGGTTTGACATGGAACAACCAAAATACAAACGCGTTGTTTTAAAGCTAAGCGGAGAAGCGCTCGCCGGAAAACAAGGATTTGGCATCCAGCCGGCAGTGATCCAGTCGATCGCCAAACAAGTAAAAGAAGTGGCTGAACTCGATGTGGAAATCGCCATCGTTGTCGGCGGCGGCAACATTTGGCGCGGAAAAACAGGAAGCGAAATGGGAATGGACCGGGCGACAGCTGACTACATGGGGATGTTAGCGACGGTAATGAACGCGCTCGCCTTGCAGGATAGCCTCGAGCAGCTCGGCGTCGAAACGCGGGTGCAGACATCGATTGAAATGAGACAAGTGGCCGAACCGTACATCCGTCGGCGGGCGATTCGCCATCTCGAGAAAAAGCGGGTCGTCATTTTCGCCGCTGGTACGGGCAACCCATATTTTTCAACCGATACGACTGCCGCGCTGCGGGCAGCAGAAATTGAAGCGGACGTCATTTTGATGGCGAAAAACAACGTTGACGGCGTCTATAGTGCCGATCCGAATATCGATGCCAGTGCGGTCAAATACGATGAACTGTCGTACTTGGATGTCATTCAGCAAGGGCTCGGTGTCATGGACTCTACCGCTTCCTCGCTTTGCATGGACAACAATATTCCACTCATCGTCTTTTCGATTACGGAAGAGGGTAACATTAAACGTGCTGTATTAGGAGAAAATATCGGAACGATCGTAAGGGGGAAATAACGATGGCAAAGCAAGTGATCCAACAGGCGAAAGAAAAAATGGATAAAGCTGTGCAAGCGTTCAGCCGCGAGTTGGCGACCGTCCGTGCCGGTCGGGCGAACGCGGGGTTGCTTGAGAAAGTAACCGTTGACTATTACGGTGTCGCAACGCCGATCAACCAGCTCGCTACGATCAGCGTGCCGGAAGCGCGTATGCTTGTCATTCAGCCGTATGACAAATCGGTCATTAAAGAAATGGAAAAAGCGATTTTAGCGTCGGACTTAGGAGTGACGCCGTCGAATGACGGATCGGTTATCCGCCTTGTCATTCCGCCGCTTACTGAAGAACGTCGCCGTGAACTGGCGAAGCTCGTCAAAAAATATTCGGAAGAAGCGAAAGTTGCGGTGCGCAACATCCGTCGCGATGCAAACGATGAGCTGAAAAAACTCGAGAAAAATAGCGAGATTACGGAAGATGAGCTGCGCAGCTATACCGACGAAGTGCAAAAGCTGACCGACAGCCATATCGCCAAAATTGACGCCATCACAAAAGAGAAAGAAAAAGAAGTGATGGAAGTATAGGAAAACGATGCAAACCCTCTATGTTGATGGAGGGTTTTTTTGCTATAATGGAAAGGCAAAACACGTTTGCGGAGGACACGTATGTTCAATAAAATGTGGAAAAATAAAGAGAAAGACGCCCTGTTGACGAAAGAGGATGTGCTTAGTCATCCGATTCCGAACCACGTCGCCATCATCATGGACGGGAACGGAAGATGGGCGAAAAAGCGGGCTTTGCCGAGGGTGGCCGGCCATTATGAAGGGATGCAAGTTGTGCGCAAAATTACCCGTTTTGCTAACGAGCTTGGGGTGCGCGTTTTGTCGCTTTATGCGTTTTCAACAGAAAATTGGAAACGTCCGAAAAGCGAAGTCGACTATTTAATGAAACTGCCAGAACAGTTTTTGACGACATTTCTTCCCGAGCTTGTCGCAGAGAATGTGAAAGTGCAAGTGATCGGCCGTACAGACGAGCTCCCGGATCATACACGTCAAGCCATCAGGAGAGCCATTCACGAAACGAGTGGCAACACCGGCCTAATTTTAAACTTTGCGCTCAATTATGGAAGCCGGGCGGAAATTACCGCTGCTGTTCAGCAAATCGCCAAAGACGTCCAACGTGGGGCACTCGCGCCGGGGGACATTACCGAGTCACTCATTTCCTCCTATTTGATGACGGGTGGGCTTGACGATCCGGATTTGCTCATTCGTACGAGCGGAGAAATTCGTTTAAGCAATTTTATGCTTTGGCAGTTGGCGTATACGGAGTTTTGGTTTACTGATGTATTATGGCCGGATTTTACTGAACAACATTTCTTGCAGGCGATTGCCGCTTACCAGCAGCGCGACCGCCGATTTGGAGGAGTGTCAGCACGATGAAACAGCGAATCATTACCGGAGTCATAGCGGCGGCGCTCTTTTTGCCGATTGTTATTTTAGGTGGATTTCCGTTTATAATAGTAACATATATATTGGCTACGGTTGGGTTGTTTGAACTGCTGCGGATGAAAGGGATGTCCCCGCTGTCATTCGCCGGGGGAGCCGGGTTCGCGGCTCTTTGGCTGTTGCTTGTTCCCGCCAGCTATGGTGACGAGTGGGTGGCGTCTGGGTCTGCCAAGTTTGGCGTGCTTGCTGCCCTCGCCTTTTTGTTGCTTGTTGGCACCGTTTTGACAAAAAATACGCTGACGTTCGATGAAGCGGCATTTATCGTGTTGGCGGTCCTTTATGTCGGCGTTGGATTTTTCTGCTTCGGTGCCGTCCGTTTAGCTGGTTTGTCGTACTTGATTTATGCGCTGTTTGTCATTTGGGCGACCGACATCGGGGCATATTTTTTCGGCCGCGCGTTCGGTCGGCGTAAGCTATGGCCGGAAATCAGTCCAAACAAAACAATCGAAGGTGCCATCGGCGGCATCGGCTCCGCTGTTGCCATCGCTGCCGTTTACGAATGGACGGCTGGTCTGTTCGACAGCCTCGGTGCGGCGATTGGGCTCGCGCTCTTGCTTTCGATGTTCGGCCAGCTCGGCGACTTGGTCGAGTCGGCGTTCAAGCGCCATTACGGCGTGAAGGATTCGGGAGCGATTTTGCCGGGGCATGGCGGCATTTTGGATCGGTTTGATAGTCTATTGTTTGTGTTGCCGCTCTTATACATATTTATCGAAGTGGTACGATAAGAGGATGAGGAGTGAAAGGATTGAAATATATTAGTATATTAGGGGCGAGCGGATCGATCGGCACGCAAACGCTCGATGTCATCCGCGCCCATCCGGACAAATTCCGCTTAGCCGCGGCATCGGTCGGGAAAAATGTTGAAGCGGCCAGACGTCTTATCTCCGAATTTTCTCCTCGCCTTGTCGCCGTCGCCGACCGCGGTGCTTATGAGACGCTCTACAGTGAATACGGCGGGCGGCTGGCGATTGTGTACGGAGAGGAAGGGCTGGTTGAGGCGGCCGTTTGCTCAGAAGCCGATATTGTCGTCACCGCTGTCGTCGGCAGCATCGGCCTTGTGCCGACGCTAAAAGCGATCGAGGCGGGAAAAACGATCGCCCTTGCCAATAAAGAAACGCTTGTTGTCGCTGGGCATCTTGTCACAGCCGCGGCGGAAAAGCACAATGTGCCCCTGCTGCCGGTCGATAGCGAACATTCCGCCATTTTTCAATGTTTGCAAGGAGAAAAGCACGAGCACGTCGAGAAGCTCATTCTCACGGCATCCGGCGGCAGTTTCCGCGACAAGACGCGCGAGGAGCTTGCCCATGTGACGGTCGAGGAAGCGCTTTGTCATCCGAACTGGTCAATGGGAGCAAAAATTACGATTGATTCGGCGACGATGATGAACAAAGGATTTGAAGTCATTGAAGCCCATTGGCTGTTTCGGTTGCCGTATGAGCGGATCGAAGTCGTCCTGCACCGTGAGAGCGTCATCCATTCGCTTGTCGAGTTTCGCGACACAAGCGTTCTCGCTCAGCTTGGCACGCCGGATATGCGCGTTCCGATCCAATATGCGTTGACTTATCCGGAGCGGCTGCCGCTTTCTGTCGCGAAGCCGCTGAATTTAGCAACGCTAGGGACGCTCCATTTCGCTCCGGTTGATTTTGACCGCTACCGCTGTCTGCGGTTTGCCTATGAAGCTGGAAAACGCGGTGGCTCGCTGCCGGTGGTCTTAAACGCGGCCAATGAGGAAGCGGTTGCTGCGTTTTTAGCCGGCCGCATTCCGTTTTTGGCCATCGAAGAGTGGATCGAGCGCGCTCTTGAGCGCCATCGCCTAGTGAGCGATCCGCAGCTTGAGGAGATTCGCGAAATCGACGCAGATACGCGCGCTTATGTTCGCTCACTACTATCGTAAAGGTGGTTGAAACTTTGGAAACGATCATTTCGTTTATTGTCGTCTTTGGCGCCCTCGTCTTTTTTCACGAACTCGGTCACTTGCTGTTAGCGAAGCGGGCCGGCATTCTTTGCCGCGAATTTGCCATCGGTTTCGGACCGAAAATGTTTTCGTTTAAGAAAAACGAAACGGTATATACGGTCCGGCTTCTCCCGCTTGGCGGCTTCGTACGCATGGCGGGTGAAGACCCGGAAATGATTGAACTGAAGCGCGGGCAAGTCGTCGGCCTGTTGCTTGATGACGAAGGGCAAGTAGAAAAAATCGTCATCAATCATAAGGACGATTACCCGAACATCCGGGTAATCGAGGTGGAAGACGCCGATTTGGAGCATGGCATGTATGTGACGGGCTATACTGACGGGGAGCGGCTTGAGCGATTTGCTGTCAAAGAGCCGGCGTTTTTTGTCGCCGATCGCCAAGAAATTCAGATTGCTCCATACCACCGTCAGTTTGCTGCGAAAACGCTCGGACAACGGACGATGGCGATTTTGGCTGGACCGCTCGCCAATTTTGTCTTGGCCCTTGTCGTCTTTATTTTGATCGGTCTCTTGCAAGGATACCCGGTCGACAAGCCGATCATCGGCGAGCTGACGCCGGAAGGGGCGGCGCGTGCGGCTGGCTTGAAGCAAGGGGACGAAGTGATCGCGATCAACGGCGAACGTATGGAAACATGGACAGAAATTGTCAATACGATTCGCGCTCATCCGAACGAACCGCTCCAATTTCAAATTGAACGGGGCGGAAACGAAATGAATGTGACCGTCACCCCAGAAGAGAAAACGATTCAGGGGGAGACGATCGGCTTAATCGGCGTCTATCAGCCCATGGAAAAATCGGTGTTCGGTTCAGTGAAACAAGGGCTTATGGAGACGTACTATTGGACACGGCAAATTTTAGTCGGGCTCGGTCAATTGATCACCGGCCAGTTCCAACTTGACATGTTGTCCGGTCCGGTCGGCATTGCCGTATCGACCGGTAAAGTTGCTGAGTCTGGCATTTATTACTTGATGAAATGGGGAGCGATTTTGAGCATTAACCTCGGGATTGTCAACTTGTTGCCATTGCCGGCATTAGACGGTGGACGGCTCCTCTTTTTCGCCATTGAGGCGGTGCGTGGCAAGCCGGTCGACCGCCAAAAAGAAGGAATGGTCCATTTTATCGGCTTCGCCTTGCTTATGTTACTTATGCTTGTCGTGACATGGAATGACATTCAAAAATTCTTCCTATAATGAAAGAGAGAAAACGAGGTGGCTATTGATGAGACAAAGTCAAGGGTTTATTCCGACATTGCGCGAAGTGCCGGCGGACGCGGAAGTGAAAAGCCATCAGCTCCTGTTGCGGGCCGGCTTCGTCCGCCAAAGCGCAAGCGGCGTCTACACGTTTTTGCCGCTCGGGCAACGTGTTTTGCAAAAAGTGGAAGCGATTATTCGTGAGGAGATGAATCGCGCCGGAGCATTGGAGCTTCTCATGCCTGCTTTGCAGCCGGCTGAGCTTTGGCAGCAGTCCGGGCGCTGGTATTCGTATGGACCGGAGCTCATGCGCCTGAAAGACCGTCACGAGCGCGATTTCGTTCTCGGACCGACACACGAAGAGATGATTACTACGATCGTTCGCGATGAAGTGAAAACGTATAAGCGGCTGCCGCTTATCTTGTATCAAATTCAAACGAAATTCCGTGATGAAAAACGTCCGCGTTTCGGGCTGTTGCGCGGTCGCGAGTTCATCATGAAAGATGCGTATTCATTCCACACATCGCAGGAAAGTTTGGACGAAACGTACAATAAAATGTATGAAGCGTACGCGAACATTTTCCGCCGCTGCGGCTTAAATTTCCGCGCTGTCATTGCTGACTCCGGAGCGATGGGCGGCAAAGATACGCACGAGTTTATGGTGCTGTCTGATATTGGCGAGGATACGATCGCTTATTCCGATGCGTCCGACTATGCGGCCAACATTGAAATGGCACCGGTCGTCACTACGTATGAAAAAAGCAGTGAGCCGCTGGTGGAACTGAAAAAAGTGGCGACCCCGGAGCAAAAAACGATTGCTGAAGTTGCTTCGTATTTGCAAGTAGCACCGGAACGTTGCATTAAATCGCTTTTATTTAACGTTGATGGCCGCTACGTGCTCGTTCTGGTGCGCGGCGATCATGAAGCGAATGATGTGAAAGTGAAAAATGTGCTTGATGCGACTGTCGTGGAGCTGGCGACACCGGAAGAAACAGCACGAGTGATGAACTGCCCGGTTGGTTCGCTCGGCCCGATTGGCGTCAGCGAAGAGGTGACGATTATCGCCGATCATGCTGTCGCGGCGATCGTAAACGGCGTCTGCGGCGCCAATGAGGAAGGATACCATTATACGGGTGTCAATCCAGACCGCGATTTTGCCGTCAGTCAATATGCGGATTTGCGTTTCGTCCAAGAAGGCGACCCTTCTCCGGATGGCAACGGGACGATCCGCTTCGCTCGTGGCATTGAAGTTGGACATGTGTTTAAGCTCGGTACGAAATATAGCGAGGCGATGAACGCCGTTTACCTCGACGAAAATGGTCGGACACAGACGATGATTATGGGTTGCTACGGCATTGGCGTCTCTAGGCTCGTTGCGGCGATCGCCGAGCAGTTCGCCGATGAGAACGGGCTTGTATGGCCGGTTTCGGTCGCACCGTTTCACGTTCATTTGCTGACGGCGAACGCGAAAAGCGATGAACAGCGCATGCTGGCTGAAGAGTGGTACGAAAAACTCGGACAGGCCGGATTTGACGTGTTGTATGATGACCGTCCGGAACGGGCCGGGGTGAAGTTTGCCGACAGCGATTTGATCGGCATCCCGCTCCGCGTCACCGTTGGCAAGCGGGCAAGTGAAGGTGTGGTCGAAGTAAAAGTTCGGAAAACAGGCGAGACGTTTGACGTGCCGGTCGGTGAGCTGATCGAAACAGTGCGCCGTCTTTTGCAAGGATAAACGAACGGCGCCGGCGAAAAAGAACCCGCTTCTTTTTTCGCCGGCGCTGTTGCCGTTTGTATGGTATGATAGAGAAAGAGAAATGATTTCGTTGAGAGGGGAAGTCATGGTTACGAAAGAACAAAAAGAGCGGTTTCTCGTATTGCTCGAGCAGCTGAAGATGACGTCGGATGAATGGATGCCGTACTTTCGAGAGGCGGCCATTCGGAAAGTCGTGATTGATAAAGAGGAAAAAAGCTGGCATTTTCATTTTCAATTGGCGAACGTGCTGCCGGTTGATGTGTACAAGTCGTTTACGGACCGATTGGCAGCCGCATTCCGTCATATCGCTGCTGTCCGTCATACGATTTATGTCGAAGAGCCGCATGTGACCGAAACGGATGTGCAGGCGTATTGGCCGCTTTGCCTTGAACAGCTGCAAGAAGGCGTGTCGCCGCTCGTCGATTTGCTTAGCCGGCAGACGCCGGCGGTGAAAGGAAACAAGCTCTTTGTCACCGCCCGTCATGATGCAGAAGCGTTGGCCGTCAAGCGGCGATTCGCCAAAAAAATCGCGGATGTCTACGCTTCGTTTGGGTTTCCGCTCCTTCACCTCGAAGTCGGCATTCAACCGGCCGAGCAGGAAATGGAGCGGTTTTTGGCGCAAAAACAGCAAGAAGATGAAGAACGAGCGCTCGCCGTGCTGACGGATTTGGCGAAAGAAGAAGAAAAAGCGGAAGCGGCTTCTCCGTCCGGCCCGCTTGTCATCGGCTATCCGATCCGCGACGAGGAGCCGGTGCGTCCGCTTGAGACGATCGTCGAGGAAGAGCGACGTGTCGTTGTGCAAGGGTATGTGTTTGACGCTGAAGTGACCGAACTCAAAAGTGGCCGTACGCTGCTGACGATGAAAATCACGGATTATACGAACTCTATTGTTATCAAAATGTTCTCGCGTGACAAAGAAGACGCTGCACTGATGTCCAGCGTGAAAAAAGGCATGTGGGTGAAAGTGCGCGGCAGTGTGCAAAACGATACGTTCGTCCGCGATTTAGTCATTATCGCTAATGACTTAAACGAAGTGGCGGCGAACGAACGGCGCGATACGGCACCGGAAGGCGAAAAACGAGTCGAACTCCATTTACACACACCGATGAGCCAAATGGATGCGGTCACTTCAGTGGCGAAGCTCATTGAACAGGCGAAAAAATGGGGGCACCCGGCGGTGGCCATCACCGACCATGCCGTCGTTCAATCGTTTCCGGAAGCGTATAGTGCGGCGAAAAAACACGGCATGAAAGTGTTGTATGGGATGGAAGCGAACATCGTTGATGACGGAGTGCCGATCGCCTACAACGAGGCGCACCGCCGCCTTTCCGACGAGACGTATGTTGTCTTTGACGTCGAAACGACCGGATTGTCGGCTGTATACAACACGATCATCGAGTTGGCGGCGGTGAAAGTCAAAGACGGTGAAATCATCGATCGGTTTATGTCGTTTGCCAATCCGCACCATCCGTTATCGGTGACGACGATGGAATTGACGGGCATTACCGATGAGATGGTGAAAGACGCCCCGGATGTCGAAGAGGTGCTTCGCCGCTTTATCGATTGGGTTGGTGATTCGACGCTTGCCGCCCATAACGCTAGCTTTGACATCGGCTTTTTAAACGCAGGGCTCGCCAAAATGGGGCTTGGCAAAGTCATAAACCCGGTCATCGATACACTTGAACTCGCCCGTTTTTTATATCCGGATTTGAAAAACCATCGTCTCAATACGCTTTGTAAAAAGTTTGACATTGAATTGACACAACACCACCGCGCCATTTATGACGCCGAGGCGACCGGGCATTTGCTGATGCGGCTGCTGAAAGAAGCAGAGGAACGAGGCATTTTGTATCACGATGAGTTGAACAGCCGCACTCATAGCGAAGCATCATATCGGCTATCGCGCCCGTTTCATGTGACGTTGTTGGCTCAAAATGAGACGGGGTTGAAAAATTTGTTTAAGCTCGTTTCGCTGTCACACGTTCAATATTTTCACCGTGTGCCGCGCATTCCGCGCTCGGTGCTTGTTAAGCATCGCGATGGCTTGCTTGTCGGTTCAGGTTGCGACAAAGGGGAGCTGTTTGACAACTTGATCCAAAAGGCGCCGGAGGAAGTGGAAGAGATCGCCCGTTTTTACGATTTCCTTGAGGTGCATCCGCCAGCGGTATACAAGCCGCTGATTGAGATGGACTATGTCAAAGATGAGGAAATGATCAAAGATATTATTCGCAGCATCGTCGCCCTCGGCGAGAAGCTTGATATCCCGGTTGTCGCCACCGGCAACGTTCATTACTTGAATCCGGAAGATAAAATTTACCGGAAAATTTTAATTCACTCGCAAGGTGGAGCGAACCCGCTCAACCGGCACGAGCTGCCGGACGTGTATTTCCGCACAACGGATGAAATGCTTGACTGTTTTTCGTTTTTAGGGGCGGAAAAAGCGAAAGAAATCGTCGTCGACAATACACAAAAAATCGCCTCGTTAATCGGCGAGGTGAAGCCGATTAAAGACGATTTGTATACGCCGCGCATCGAGGGAGCGGACGACGAAATCCGGGAAATGAGCTATCGGCGCGCGAAAGACATTTATGGCGATCCGCTGCCGAAGATCGTCGAAGAGCGGCTCGAAAAAGAGTTGAAAAGCATCATCGGCCACGGTTTTGCTGTTATTTATTTAATTTCTCATAAACTGGTGAAAAAATCGCTTGATGACGGCTATCTCGTCGGTTCGCGCGGGTCGGTCGGCTCGTCGTTTGTCGCGACGATGACGGAAATTACCGAAGTGAACCCGCTGCCGCCGCATTACGTCTGCCCGAACTGCAAACACTCCGAGTTTTTTAATGACGGCTCAGTCGGCTCGGGCTTTGACTTGCCGGATAAAAACTGCCCGCAATGTGGGACGAAGTACAAAAAAGACGGGCACGACATTCCGTTTGAGACGTTCCTCGGCTTTAAGGGTGACAAAGTACCAGATATTGACTTGAACTTCTCGGGTGAGTACCAGCCGCGAGCCCACAACTATACGAAAGTGTTGTTTGGTGAAGACAATGTCTATCGAGCCGGGACGATTGGCACAGTTGCTGACAAAACGGCATACGGATTTGTCAAAGGCTATGCGAGCGACCATAACTTAGAGCTGCGCGGCGCAGAAATCGACCGGCTTGCGGCCGGCTGCACCGGGGTGAAACGGACGACCGGGCAGCATCCGGGCGGCATTATTGTCGTTCCAGATTACATGGAAATTTATGACTTTACGCCGATTCAATATCCAGCCGATGACACGTCATCAGAGTGGCGAACAACCCACTTTGACTTTCATTCGATTCACGATAACTTGTTGAAGTTAGACATTCTTGGACACGATGATCCGACGGTCATTCGCATGTTGCAAGATTTAAGCGGTATTGATCCGAAGACCATTCCGACCGACGACCCGGATGTGATGGGTATTTTCAGCAGCACTGAGCCGCTTGGTGTCACGCCGGAGCAAATTATGTGCAACGTCGGCACGATTGGTATTCCGGAGTTTGGCACGCGCTTTGTTCGACAAATGTTGGAAGAAACGAAACCAAAAACGTTTTCCGAGCTCGTGCAAATTTCCGGTTTGTCGCACGGCACCGATGTCTGGCTCGGCAATGCACAAGAGCTCATCCAAAACGGGACGTGCACGTTGTCGGAAGTGATCGGCTGCCGCGACGACATTATGGTATATCTCATTTATCGCGGGCTTGAACCGTCGCTGGCGTTTAAAATTATGGAATCGGTGCGCAAGGGGAAAGGGTTGACGCCGGAATTTGAAGAAGAAATGCGCAAGCATGACGTACCGGAGTGGTACATCGATTCGTGCAAAAAAATCAAATACATGTTCCCGAAAGCGCACGCCGCCGCCTACGTTCTTATGGCGGTGCGCATCGCCTATTTCAAAGTGCACCATCCGCTCTTGTATTACGCGTCATACTTTACGGTGCGGGCGGAAGATTTCGATCTTGATGCCATGATCAAAGGCTCAGCCGCCATCCGCAAGCGGATTGAGGAAATTAATGCTAAAGGCATCCAGGCTACCGCGAAGGAGAAGAGCTTGCTCACTGTGCTTGAAGTAGCGCTAGAAATGTGCGAGCGCGGCTTTACCTTTAAAAATATTGACTTGTATCGTTCGCAGGCGACCGAATTTGTCATTGATGGCCATTCACTCATTCCGCCGTTTAATGCCATCCCGGGGCTCGGGACGAACGTGGCACAAAACATTGTGCGCGCCCGCGAAGAAGGGGAGTTTTTGTCGAAAGAAGATTTGCAGCAGCGTGGGAAAGTATCGAAAACACTTCTTGAGTATCTCGAAAGTCGTGGCTGCCTCGACTCACTTCCGGATCATAACCAACTGTCTCTGTTCTGACGGAAGGTTTTTCGTTGCAATATATTTCCGAATGTGTTATAGTTTTAGTGGAATTGGCAAAGATAATGACAAGCAAAGAGTGGGGAAACCCACTCTTTCGTCTTGAATTGGCATCTGTCTTTCGTTCATTCCCCGCCCTGTGCAGGGGATTTTCTCATTATGCCACACGCCCATGTTTGCTCGATAAGGAGGAAAACGATGAGCAAAAAAGTGACAGAAACGGTCGAACAGCTTGTCACGCCCATTTTAAACGAGATGGGATTAGAATTAGTAGACATTGAATATGTGAAAGAGGGAAAAAACTGGTTTTTGCGTGTTTTTATTGATTCAGACGATGGGGTCGATATTGAACAATGCGGCGTCGTCAGTGAAAAGTTGAGCGAAAAGCTGGATGAGGTTGATCCGATTCCGCACAACTACTTTTTGGAAGTCTCGTCGCCAGGGGCGGAGCGACCGTTAAAAAATGAAAAAGACTTTGTCAAAGCCATTGGAAAACATGTATATATCAAGACGTATGAACCCATTGCAGGAGAAAAGCAGTTTGAAGGTGAGTTAACCGCTTTCGATGGAACGACCGTCACGCTGTCGGTCAAAGACCGCGGGCGGCAAAAAACAGTCGCCATTCCGTATGAAAAAGTGGCGAGCGCAAGACTAGCCGTCATCTTCTTCTAATAATAAAAGGGGGATTTTCGTTTCATGAACACGCAGTTGCTTGAGGCGTTAGCCGATCTGATGCGGGAAAAGGGCATCAGCAAAGAAGTCATCATGGAAGCGATTGAAGCAGCGCTCGTTTCAGCGTATAAACGCAACTTCGGCCAGGCGCAAAACGTGCGCGTCGATTTAAACATGGATACAGGAACGATCCGGGTGCTCGCTCGCAAGGATGTCGTTGAAGAGGTAACCGACCCGCGCCTTGAAATTTCTCTTGAGGAGGCGCAGCGGCTCAATCCGAACTATCAAATCGGCGATGTCGTCGAACTGGAAGTGACGCCGCGTGATTTCGGCCGCATCGCGGCGCAGACGGCGAAACAAGTCGTTACCCAGCGCGTGCGCGAAGCGGAGCGGAGCATTATTTACGCTGAATTCGTCGACCGTGAAGAAGACATTATGACCGGCATCGTCCAGCGCATTGACCCTCGCTTTGTCTATGTCAGCCTCGGCAAAGCGGAAGCGCTCTTGCCGGCGAATGAGCAAATGCCGAACGAAACGTACAAACCGCACGATCGGCTGAAAGTATACATTACGAAAGTGGAAAAAACGACAAAAGGGCCGCAAATTTTCGTCTCCCGCACTCATCCGGGTTTGTTAAAGCGGCTGTTTGAGCTTGAAGTGCCGGAAATTTACGATGGCACGGTTGAAATTAAATCGATTGCCCGTGAAGCCGGCGACCGTTCGAAAATTTCCGTTCATTCCGACAATCCGGAAGTCGATCCGGTTGGTGCCTGCGTCGGGCCGAAGGGGCAGCGTGTACAGGCGATCGTCGATGAGCTGCACGGCGAAAAAATCGATATCGTCCGTTGGTCGGCTGATCCGGTCGAATTTGTCGCCAACGCGCTAAGTCCGGCCAAAGTGCTGCGCGTCATCGTGAATGAAGAACAAAAGGCGACGACCGTCATTGTCCCGGACTACCAGCTGTCGCTTGCCATCGGCAAGCGAGGCCAAAACGCCCGGCTGGCCGCGAAATTGACTGGCTGGAAAATTGACATTAAAAGCGAATCAGAAGCGCGGGAAATGGGCATCGACCCGCATGCGCCATCCACTTCGCTTGATTTCGACGGCGTGACGGCCGATAATGAAAATAGTGATGAGAGCGGTCAACCATTTGATGCAACGGCGGAAATCGAGTGAGGGGGAATGAAGATGGCAGCGCAAAAGAAAATTCCGTTGCGCAAATGCGTCGTCACCGGAGAGATGAAGCCGAAACGGGAAATGGTGCGCATCGTCCGCTCGAAAGAAGGAGACGTATCGATTGACCCGACTGGCAAAAAGGCGGGGCGAGGTGCGTATATTACACTCGATCCGGAATGTATTTTGCAGGCGAAAAAGAAAAATATTTTGGCCCGCCATTTAAAAGCTGATATCGCCGACGCGCTGTATGATGAACTGCTTGCCTTGGCGGAAAAGGAGAAACAGGCAGGATATGAAAAATAGCCGCTGGGCATCGCTGTTAGGGTTGGCGCAGCGGGCCGGAAAAGTCGTTTCCGGCGAGGGGCTTGTCGTGAAGGAAGTGCAACGGGGCAAGGCGCGGCTCGTCTTGCTCTCGGAAGACGCGTCGGCCAATACGGAAAAAAAAGTGACCGATAAATGTACGTTTTATGGTGTCCCGCTTTGCAAAGTGCCGGACCGGTATACGCTCGGCGGCGCGATCGGCAAAGACGCCCGCGTCGTTGTCGCCGTCACCGACGAAGGGTTCGCGCGCCAATTGCAAACGATGCTCGACTGATCTTTATGGGGGTGAATGTATGTCGAAAATGCGTGTGTACGAATACGCCAAAAAACATAATGTGCCAAGCAAGGACGTTATTCATAAATTGAAAGAAATGAATATTGAAGTGAACAACCATATGACTATGCTCGAAGCCGATGTCGTCGAAAAGCTCGATCATCAATACCGCGTGAACTCAGAGAAAAAAGCGGAAAAGAAAACGGAGAAACCGAAGCGGCCGACGCCGGCGAAAGCCGCCGATTTTGCCGACGAGGAAATGTTTGAGGACAAGAAAGAAACGGCAAAGACGAAGCCGGCGAAGAAAAAGGGAGCAGTGAAAGGAAAGGAAACGAAAAAAACAGAAGCACAGCAGCAAGAAAAGAAACTGTTCCAAGCGGCGAAGAAAAAAGGAAAAGGACCGATGAAAGGCAAAAAACAAGCTGCCCCAGCCTCAAAGCAGGCGCAGCAGCCGGCGAAAAAAGAAAAAGAGCTCCCGAAAAAAATTACGTTCGAAGGTTCGCTCACGGTAGCCGAATTGGCGAAAAAACTTGGCCGCGAGCCGTCGGAAATCATTAAAAAACTGTTTATGCTCGGCGTCATGGCGACGATTAACCAAGATTTAGACAAAGATGCGATCGAGCTCATTTGCTCTGATTACGGAGTTGAAGTCGAAGAAAAAGTGACGATCGATGAAACGAATTTTGAAACGATCGAAATTGTCGATGCACCGGAAGATTTGGTGGAACGGCCGCCGGTCGTCACGATTATGGGGCACGTTGACCACGGGAAAACAACGCTGCTTGACGCAATCCGCCACTCGAAAGTGACCGAGCAAGAGGCGGGCGGTATTACACAGCATATCGGTGCTTATCAAGTCACGGTCAACGGCAAGAAAATTACGTTCCTCGATACGCCGGGGCATGAAGCGTTTACGACGATGCGGGCGCGCGGTGCGCAAGTGACGGATATCGTCATCCTTGTTGTTGCTGCTGATGATGGGGTCATGCCGCAGACGGTCGAGGCGATTAACCACGCCAAAGCGGCGAACGTACCGATTATCGTCGCCATTAACAAAATGGATAAGCCGGAAGCAAACCCGGATCGCGTTATGCAAGAGTTGATGGAGTACAACCTCGTTCCGGAAGAATGGGGTGGCGATACGATTTTCTGCAAGCTGTCGGCGAAAACCCAAGACGGTATTGACCATCTGTTGGAAATGATTTTGCTTGTCAGCGAAATGGAAGAACTAAAAGCGAACCCGAACCGCCGCGCGCTCGGTACGGTGATCGAAGCGAAGCTCGATAAAGGGCGCGGTCCGGTAGCGACGTTGCTCGTCCAAGCCGGTACGCTAAAAGTCGGTGATCCGATTGTTGTCGGAACAACGTACGGACGCGTGCGCGCGATGGTCAATGACAGCGGTCGGCGTGTCAAAGAAGCGGGTCCGTCGATGCCGGTCGAAATCACAGGGCTTCATGATGTGCCGCAAGCCGGGGACCGCTTTATGGTATTTGAAGATGAGAAGAAAGCGCGACAAATCGGAGAAGCGCGGGCACAGCGGCAGCTGCAAGAGCAGCGGAGCGTGAAAACGCGCGTCAGCTTGGACGATTTGTTTGAACAAATTAAGCAAGGTGAAATGAAAGAGCTGAACTTGATCGTTAAGGCCGACGTCCAAGGATCGGTCGAAGCGCTTGTCGCCGCCTTGCAAAAAATCGATATCGAAGGCGTGCGTGTGAAAATTATCCACGCGGCGGTCGGCGCCATTACGGAGTCAGACATCTTGTTGGCAACGACCTCGAACGCGATCGTCATCGGTTTTAACGTCCGTCCGGACACCAATGCGAAGCGGGCTGCCGAATCAGAAAACGTCGACATCCGCCTCCACCGCATTATTTACAATGTCATCGAAGAAATTGAAGCGGCGATGAAAGGGATGCTCGACCCAGAATATGAAGAAAAAGTGATCGGTCAGGCGGAAGTGCGGCAAACGTTCAAAGTGTCGAAAGTCGGCACGATCGCCGGGTGCTACGTCACCGACGGCAAAATTACCCGCGACAGCAAAGTGCGCCTTATCCGTCAAGGCATCGTCGTGTACGAAGGCGAAATCGACTCGCTCAAACGGTATAAAGATGATGTGCGTGAGGTGGCGCAAGGATACGAATGCGGCGTGACCATCAAAAACTTCAACGATATTAAAGAAGGGGACGTCATCGAGGCGTACATCATGCAGGAAGTGGCTCGCGCATGATCGGCTTCGCCTCATGCGAATGCATCATCTACAACGCCCAGTCGCTAAAAGACAAACGGGCTGTCCTTCAACGGGTGATGACAAGAATCCGGCAAAAATATAATGTTTCTGTAGCCGAAATCGATTATCAAGATGCATGGCAGCGGGCGAAAATCGGCCTCGTTGCCATTGCGTCAAGTCGGCTCGCGACCGAGCGGGAACTTGAGCGGGCGCTGGCTTTGATCGACTCGTTTCCCGAATTGGAGCGGGCGGTGACATCATTTGAGTGGTTGTAATCGAGGTGATGGGTGATGAACATACGGGCAACTCGCGTTGGTGAGCAAATGAAAAAAGAGTTAAGCGATATTATCGGCCGCAAGCTGAAAGATCCGCGCATCGGCTTTGTCACCGTAACCGATGTGCGCGTCACCGGCGATTTGCAGCAAGCAAAAGTGTATATTAGCGTTTTCGGTGACGACGAGCAACGGGAAAACACCCTAAAGGCGCTTGAGAAAGCAAAAGGGTTTATCCGCTCGGAAATCGGTCAGCGCATCCGTCTGCGCAAAACGCCGGAAATTTTGTTCGAAATCGATGAAACAATCGAATACGGCAGCCGGATCGAGCGGCTGATCCGGCAAATTTCCGACGAGGACGGCCGCGATTCCGAAGAGGTGAACGATGAACCGAAAAATGGATAGACGAATCGTCTATCCATTGCCATTAGTGAGTATGACACGGAAAGGGTGCGCCGATGGACGGGGTATTGCTACTCAATAAACCGAAAGGGATGACGTCGCACGATTGTGTGGCGAAAGTACGACGCCTGCTGGGCATAAAAAAAGTCGGTCATACCGGCACGCTCGACCCAAACGTGTCTGGTGTGCTGCCGATTTGCCTTGGCAAGGCGACGCGCATCGCCGAATTTTTAACCGGAGCGACAAAAACATATGAAGGGGAAGTGACACTTGGCGCAGCGACGTCGACCGAAGACGCCGATGGTGACATCATCGCCGTCCAGACGGTTGACCGGACGATTGCGCGTGCGGAGATCGAAGCGGTATTCCGCAGCCTCACTGGGGATATCGAACAAACGCCACCGATGTATTCGGCGGTGAAAGTAAACGGCAAAAAACTGTATGAATATGCGCGTGCTGGCATCGAAGTCGAACGCCCAACGCGGCGTGTGACCATTTACGAGCTTGAGCTGCTTGATGAACGCGAGCAATTCGTCGGGGAAACAGTGTCGTTTCGCTTCCGTGTCATGTGCAGCAAAGGCACGTACGTCCGCACGCTCGCTGTCACCATTGGCGAGCGGCTCGGCTATCCGGCTCATATGTCCGATCTCATCCGCACAGCGTCTGGGCCGTTTCAGCTGGCTGATTGTGTGACGCTTGAAGAGGTCGAGCGCCGGGCGGCTGACGGGACGGTCGATGCCTTGCTAATTCCAATCGAGCAAGCGCTTTTTCATTTGCCGAAATACGAAATCAGTGATAAAGTAGCAGAGAAAGTGAAAAACGGGGCGCTGCTTCGTCTCCCCGCCTTTTTGCAGGAGCTTGACGGGCCGGTTCTGCTCGTGACGCCCGAGCGGGAGGCGATGGCCCTGTACGTGAAGCATCCGGCCCGCCCCGGTGTGATGAAGCCGTTGAAAGTGTTTCGTTAATGCCGGGCGAAATGCGGAAATAAAGAAGGTGGATCATGGACATGGAAACAATATTTATTTCGCATCCGCACCACTTTGAACGCCAAGCGCTTCCCCCAACGGTGATGGCGCTCGGTTATTTTGATGGCATTCATCTTGGTCATCAAAAAGTGATCACTACCGCGGTCGAGATTGCCAAACAACGCGGGTATGAAAGCGCAGTGATGACGTTTCATCCTCATCCATCCGTTGTGCTTGGCAAACAGCCGGAGCTTCGCCTGATCACCCCGCTCGGCAAAAAAGAGCAGCTGATCGCAGCGCTTGGGGTGAATCGGCTATATATCGTCGAATTTACGCCCGCATTCGCTGGGCTGCTGCCGGAACAATTTGTCGACCAATATTTGGACGAATTCCATGTAAAACATATTGTCGCCGGCTTTGATTTCACTTACGGGCGGTTTGGAAAAGGAACGATGGAGACGATGCCGCTTCATGCGCGCGGCCGCTTTGAGCAGACCATCATTCCAAAGATGACCGTCGACGGTGAGAAAGTGAGTTCCACACGCGTGCGGAAGCTGATTGAAGAAGGAGCGGTCGAACAGCTTCCCCGCCTGCTTGGTCGCTTTTACGACATCGAAGGAACGGTCGTCACCGGAGAACGGCGCGGGCGGACGATCGGGTTTCCGACGGCGAACATCGCTTTAAACGGCGATTATTTATTGCCGGCCATCGGCGTCTATGCTGTCAAGGCGACAATCGGCGGGCAAGTATATGAAGGAGTGGCCAACATCGGTTACAAACCGACGTTCCATGAGACGCGTGAAGGGTTGCCGAGCATCGAAGTGCACTTGTTCGAATTTGCCCGCGACATTTACGGGGAAACGGTAACGATTGAGTGGCACCGCCGCCTGAGGGGCGAGCAAAAGTTTGCGAGCGTCGCTGAGTTGACTGCGCAAATCGCCCGTGATAAAGAAGAAGCGAAGAAGTATTTCCACAGCTTAGGCGAAAAGACTTGCATTTTGCCGGAAAAAGAGGTATTCTAATCAATGTATGCGAACCGTTGCTTGGCTAGGCGATTCACCGACGCCCGCTCGGCAATCGGGGATTTCGAATTAGGGAGGTGAACAAGGATGGCATTAACGCAAGAGCGCAAACGTGAAATTATCGAGCAATTTAAAGTCCATGAGAACGACACTGGTTCTCCGGAAGTGCAAATTGCTATCCTGACGGAGCAAATCAACAACTTGAACGAGCATTTGCGCGTTCATAAAAAAGATCATCATTCACGGCGCGGCCTGCTGAAAATGGTCGGGAAACGCCGCAACTTATTGGCCTACTTGCGCAATAAAGACGTGGCGCGCTACCGTGAATTGATTGAGAAACTTGGATTACGTCGATAAAAAAGCGGGAGCATTCCCGCTTTTTTGCTAGTTTATAGGCGCAGTTTGCGCGGCAAATGATACAATGGCGCCAATTCGTCTATACTAATCATCAGCGATACCCATATTTTTATACATAGAGAGGAGTACTCGTTTGTATGGAACAAGAGAAACGCGTGTTTTCCATCGATGTGGCCGGGCGTCCACTCGTCATTGAAACCGGCGAGTTGGCGAAGCAGGCGAACGGCGCGGCGCTCGTCCGCTACGGTGATACCGTTGTGCTTAGCACGGCCACCGCATCGCGGGAAGCGAAAGACGTTGACTTTTTCCCGCTGACCGTCAACTACGAGGAGCGGTTGTACGCCGTCGGGAAAATTCCAGGTGGATTTATTAAGCGCGAGGGCCGTCCAAGCGAGAAAGCGATTTTGGCGAGCCGGCTCATCGACCGCCCGATTCGTCCGCTGTTTGCTGAAGGGTTCCGCAATGAAGTGCAAGTCGTGTCCATGGTCATGAGCGTCGATCAAGACTGTTCCCCGGAAGTGGCAGCGTTAATCGGCTCGTCGGTAGCGTTGACCATTTCTGACATTCCGTTTGAAGGGCCGATCGCTGGTGTCATTGTCGGTCGTATCGATGGCCAGTTTGTCATCAACCCGACGGTTGAACAAATGGAAAAAAGCGATATGCATCTCATTGTGGCAGGTACGAAAGATGCCATCAACATGGTCGAGGCCGGTGCGGACGAAGTGCCGGAAGAAGTGATGCTTGAAGCCATTATGTTCGGCCATGAAGAAGTGAAACGGCTTATCGCTTTCCAAGAGGAAATCGCTGCTCAAGTTGGCAAAGAAAAGATGGAAGTGGTTCTATACGAGCCAGACCCGGAACTAGAAGCGGAAATTCGCCAGCTTGCGGAAGCTGATATTAAGAAGGCCGTGCAAGTGCCGGAGAAACTGGCGCGCGATGCCGCCATTGAAGACGTAAAAGCTGGCGTCATTGCGAAATATGAAGCGGAAGAAGCTGATGAAGAGAAACTGAAGCAAGTGCAAGAAATTTTGCATAAGCTTGTGAAAGAGGAAGTGCGCCGCTTAATTACGGTCGAGAAAATTCGTCCCGATGGGCGCAAAGTTGATGAAATCCGCCCGCTGTCGTCAGCAGTTGGTATCTTGCCGCGCACGCATGGTTCCGGTCTGTTTACACGTGGGCAAACACAAGTATTAAGCGTCTGCACGCTCGGAGCACTCGGTGATGTGCAAATTTTGGACGGGCTTGATCTTGAAGAATCAAAACGGTTTATGCACCATTACAATTTCCCGCCGTTTTCCGTTGGCGAAACGGGGCCGATGCGTGGGCCGGGGCGGCGTGAAATTGGGCACGGAGCGCTAGGCGAGCGGGCGTTAGAGCCGGTCGTGCCGTCAGAGCGCGAGTTTCCGTACACGATCCGCCTCGTTTCCGAAGTGCTGGAGTCGAACGGCTCGACGTCGCAAGCCAGCATTTGTGCGAGTACGCTGGCGATGATGGACGCCGGGGTGCCAATTAAAGCGCCGGTTGCCGGCATTGCCATGGGGCTTGTGAAAAACGAGGATCATTATACGATTTTGACCGATATTCAAGGCATTGAAGACCATCTTGGCGATATGGACTTTAAAGTCGCCGGCACGAGAAAAGGCGTCACGGCGCTGCAAATGGACATTAAAATTAAAGGGCTGACGCGCGACATTTTGGAGGAGGCGCTACAGCAGGCACGCAAAGGTCGGCTCGAAATTTTAGACCATATGATGCAGACGCTCAGCGAGCCGCGTAAAGAGTTGTCTAAATATGCGCCGAAAATTTTGATCATGCACATCAATCCGGATAAAATTCGCGAAGTCATCGGACCGAGCGGCAAACAAATCAACAAAATCATCGATGAAACCGGCGTGAAAATCGACATCGAACAAGATGGCACGATTTTCATCTCGTCTGTCGATGAAGAAGCCAACCAAAAAGCGAAGCAAATTATCGAAGATATCGTCCGTGAAGTCGAAGTTGGACAAGTGTATTTAGGCAAAGTGAAACGGATCGAAAAATTCGGCGCGTTCGTCGAACTATTTAACGGCAAAGACGGGCTTGTCCACATTTCCGAACTTGCTGAAGAACGGATCGGCAAAGTGGAAGACATCGTCTCGATCGGTGATGAAATTTTAGTGAAAGTGACGGAAATCGATAAGCAAGGACGTGTCAACTTGTCGCGCAAAGCGGTGTTGCGCGAGCAGCGCGGTGCCGGAGAGTTGCCGAAAGAGACGCGGGAAAAACGAGGAAGACGGCCGGAGCGCCACCGCATGAAGCCTTAGGAATTTGTTTCTTAAGGCTCTTTTGTTATGTTCTAACCTGTCCCTCTGCTACATAATTTGTAGTAGTAAAAAAGAGGGGGGACAAGGGTGAACAACGGTTATGCTCGTTATATGGCGTTAGCAGTCATGTTCCTCACCGTCTGGATGGTCGTCCATTGGTCGCCGGTCGGCGACTATATTGAGAGTTGGCGCCCCGCAGAAACAGCGGCTGTGAAGGAACGTGATAAGTTATACGAAACGATTGCCAAACAAGCAAAGCAATACGAAATTCCCGCCCAAGATGCGGTTATCGATAAAGTATGGAAGGCGACGCCCGGTTACAATGGTCTTGCCGTCGATATTGACGCTTCTTATAAAAACATGAAAAAAACAGGGACGTTCGATGAGCGAAAACTCGTGTTCCGCCAAGTGTCTCCGCGCATCCATTTGGACGATTTGCCGCCGGCGCCGATTTACCGCGGTCATCCCGACAAGCCGATGGTCTCGTTTTTGATCAATGTAGCCTGGGGAGAAGAGTATATTCCTGACATGCTTGAGACGTTGAAAAAGCACGATGTCAAGGCGACGTTCTTTTTGGAAGGACGATGGGTAAAAAATCATCCGGAGATGGCAAAAATGATAGCAGACGCCGGCCATGAAATCGGCAACCATTCTTACAGCCATAAAGATTTAAAAACGCTTAGCAATGCCGACATCCGCCGCGAACTCGAGAAAACGAATGAAGTGATCGAAGCAGTGACCGCGGTCAAATGCAAGTGGTTCGCCCCGCCAGGCGGCAGCTATCGTGATGAGGTTGTCGAAATTGCTGCCAAGCTTCGCATGAAGACGATTATGTGGAGTGTCGATACAATAGATTGGCAAAAACCATCGCCATCTGTTATAGTGAAACGGGTAACATCCAAAGTCCATCCCGGTGCCATGATTTTGATGCATCCAACGATGCCGACGGCGGCCGCGCTTGATGAGCTGATCGTTTCGATTCAGCGCCAAGGGTACGCCATCGGCAGCTTGACGGCCTTATTCGACGAGAAAAGACTGGCAAAAAAACAGGAGGAACATGGAGTTGATTAACAAATATACGTGCAAAAACGGTGTACGAATCGTGCTGGAGCAAATTCCGACCGTGCGCTCGGTGGCCATTGGCGTATGGATCGGTACAGGCTCGCGCAACGAGACGGAACAAAACAACGGCATTTCCCATTTTTTGGAACACATGTTTTTTAAAGGGACAACTACACGCACGGCTCGGGATATTGCGGAAGCGTTCGACAGCATCGGCGGACAAGTGAACGCCTTTACATCTAAGGAGTATACGTGCTATTACGCGAAAGTGTTGGATGAACACGCACCGCTGGCGCTAGAAATGCTCGCCGATATGTTTTTCCATTCAACGTTTGTTGAGGATGAGCTACAAAAAGAGCGCAACGTCGTGCTTGAAGAAATCAAAATGTATGAAGATACGCCAGATGACATCGTCCATGACTTGCTCGGCAAGGCATGCTATGCGAACCATCCGCTCGGCTACCCGATTTTAGGCACGGAAGAGACGTTGCGCACGTTTACTGGCGACACGCTGCGTCAATATATGGCTGACTATTATACACCGGACCGCGTCGTTGTTTCGGTTGCTGGCAATGTCGATGAGCGGTTTATTGGGGAGATTGAACGCTATTTCGGTTCGTTTACGGCCGCCAATAAGCCGGCCTTCCCCGGAAAGCCGTCGTTCGTACCGCAAAAACTTGCGCGCAAAAAAGACACCGAGCAAGCGCACGTATGCATCGGATTTAACGGGTTGCCGATCGGTCACCCGGACGCGTACCCGCTCCTTATTTTAAACAATATTTTAGGCGGCAGCATGAGCAGCCGGCTGTTCCAGGAGGTGCGCGAACAGCGCGGATTGGCCTATTCGGTCTTCTCGTACCATTCCGCCTACCAAGATAGCGGTTTGCTCGCTATTTATGCCGGTACGGGAAGCGGTCAGCTCGACATTTTGTTTGAAACGATCCAACGGACGCTTTGCCATTTGAAAGAAGACGGCATTACGGAAAAAGAGCTGCATAACAGCAAAGAGCAAATGAAAGGAAGTTTAATGCTCGGACTTGAAAGCACAAATAGCCGCATGAGCCGCAATGGCAAAAACGAGCTTCTTCTCGGCCGCCATCGGTCGCTTGATGAAATTATCGAAGAGATCGAAAGTGTCACCGTCGAAAAAGTGAACGAGTTGGCGCGCACAGTTTTCGCGGAAGATTATGCCCTTGCTCTCATCAGTCCCGACGGCGTTTTGCCGCAGCCGCTTCGTTCCTAGCGAACATCGGCGCATAAAAAAAGCTAACGACCTTCGTGAGGTTGTTAGCTTTTTCACTTTGTACGGCCGAGCCCCCCTATCATCCCTCTTCAGGTACGTCGATCATCACCATATCGGCGCCGATTTTGCGGATATATTTCCACGGCACGCGAATTTCTTGCCCCTCTTTACGAAACCCGAACCATTTTCCGGTCGGAATGAGCAGCGCCTCGACTTGGCCGGTTTGCTCGTTGATTTCCAAATCGGTTTGCCCGAGCACCCCGAGCCGCTCTGCCCGCCTCACATCGACGATTTCTTTGCCGCTTAACTCACTCAGCCTCACGCCTGGCTTCCCCCTCTTCGTGTCTTTATTTCTATTGTAAGGAACAAAACAGAAAAAAATGACTGTCGCCCGTCCGGGAACGAAATATATTGCCCATTTTTCCCGCCGAGGATATTCACCTATATTTTCTCCCCGACATAAGATGGGAAAAGAAACGGAGCAGTTTGCTAATAAAAGAAGGTGAGCGTACAACATGATGCTGACAGGAATGCATGTCGCCATTATCGGTGGTGATGCGCGGCAGCTTGAAGTTATCCGCAAACTTGTCGAACTCGATGCAAAGTTATCACTCGTCGGCTTTGACCAGCTCGCCCACCATTTTACTAGGGCAGTGAAGCTGCCGATCGATGAAGTCGATTTTGCCGACTTGGATGCGATCATTTTGCCGGTCCACGGTACGACGTTGGACGGAAACGTAAACAGTGTCTTTTCCCAAGAACCGATTCCGTTTACGGAAGAGATGGTGCAAAAGACCATGAAACGGTGCACGATCTACTCCGGCATTAGCAACTCGTATTTAGATGACTTGGTGAGAAAGACAGGGCGCAAGCATGTGCAACTGTTTGAGCGCGATGATGTCGCCATTTATAACTCCATTCCGACCGCTGAAGGAACGATCATGATGGTCATTCAGCATACTGATTTTACCATTCACGGTTCACACGTCGCCGTCTTAGGATTGGGGCGCGTCGGCATGACGGTTGCTCGGACATTTGCTGCCCTTGGGGCGAAAGTAAAAGTCGGGGCGCGCCGGTCAGAGCATCTCGCACGCATTACAGAAATGGGGCTTGTGCCGTTTCACTTGAACGATTTGGAAAAAGAAGTGCGCGATATTGACATCTGCATTAACACCATCCCCCATTTGATCGTGACAGCGAGTGTTATCGCCAAAATGCCGGCCCATACGCTGATCATCGATTTGGCGTCAAAGCCGGGCGGTACCGACTTCCGCTACGCGGAAAAACGCGGAGTCAAAGCCATCTTGGCGCCAGGGCTTCCAGGAGTGGTAGCGCCGAAAACGGCCGGGCAAATTATCGCCAACGTTCTCGCGCAGCTGTTATATCAAGATTTACAAAAACGGGAGGAGAATAAGTAATGAGCGGAAATAGCTTAAAAGGGAAGCGAATCGGTTTTGGCCTCACCGGGTCGCATTGTACGTATGATGCTGTGTTTCCGGAAATTGAAAAACTCGTCAAAGAAGGGGCGGAGGTTCTTCCAATTGTTACCTATACGGTAAAGACGACAAACACTCGTTTTGGCGAAGGGGAAGAATGGGTGAAAAAACTCGAGCAATTGACCGGGAACGAGGTGATTGACACGATTGTCAAAGCTGAACCGCTCGGGCCGAAACTTCCACTTGATTGCATGGTCATCGCCCCACTGACTGGCAATTCGATGAGCAAACTGGCGAACGCCATGACCGATTCCCCAGTGCTGATGGCCGCCAAGGCGACAATGCGCAACCACCGCCCGGTTGTGCTCGGCATTTCGACAAACGATGCGCTCGGTTTAAATGGTGTCAACTTGATGCGGCTGATGGCGGCGAAAAATATTTATTTCATTCCGTTCGGTCAAGACGCTCCGCACGCGAAGCCGAACTCGATGGTGGCGCACATGCCGCTCCTTCGTGATACGGTGCTCGCCGCCCTCGAAGGGAAACAGCTGCAGCCGGTCGTGATCGAGCGGTTTCGTTACAACGATTAAAGGACATTCGCGGAAAATCGGCACCGCACTCAAAAATTTTCTCTCGTCCGCAGTGGAATGTGATAAAATAAAAATTATGAATTCACTTTTAACAGTGACGATGTGGAAGGAGAATGGCTGATGACTCAAAAACAATATCATGTTGCTGTTGTCGGAGCAACGGGGGCAGTTGGGCAACAAATGGTGCGGACGCTTGAAGACCGGAACTTTCCGGTCGGAAAATTAACGCTGTTATCATCGGAACGTTCGGCAGGCAAAAAAATGCGCTTCCGCGGCGAGGAAATTGAGGTGCAAGTGGCAACACCGGAGCGTTTCGACGGGGTGGATATCGCCTTATTCAGCGCCGGCGGGTCAGTATCGAAAGCATTGGCGCCGGAAGCGGTTCGGCGTGGGGCGATCGTTATCGACAATACGAGCGCATTTCGGATGGACGAAAAGGTGCCGCTTGTCGTCCCAGAAGTAAATGAAAGCGACTTGACATGGCATAACGGCATCATTGCCAATCCGAACTGCTCGACGATTCAAATGGTCGTGGCGCTAGAGCCGATCCGGAAAGCGTTCGGCTTAGAGCGCGTCATTGTTTCGACGTACCAAGCTGTTTCTGGGGCTGGAGCGCAGGCTATCGAGGAGTTGCATGCACAGACGAAAGCCGTGCTCGAAAATAAGCCGGTTGAAGCTAATATTTTGCCAGTGAAATCGGATCGGAAACATTACCAAATTGCATTCAACGCCATTCCGCAAATCGATAAATTTCAAGACAATGGCTTTACATTTGAAGAGATGAAAATGATTAATGAAACGAAAAAAATTATGCATATGCCTGAGCTAAAAGTCGCAGCAACGTGCGTACGCATCCCGGTGGCGAGCGGCCACTCGGAATCGGTGTACGTCGAAATCGAACAAGACGGCGTCACCGCTGCCGATCTGCAGTCGGTACTGAGCGAGGCACCGGGCGTCGTGTTGCAAGATGACCCGAACGAGCAGTTGTATCCGATGCCGGCGGATTGCGTCGGAAAGTATGACGTCTTTGTCGGCCGCATCCGCCGCGACTTGGACAATAGCCGTGCTTTCCATCTATGGATCGTTGCTGACAATCTATTAAAAGGAGCAGCCTCAAACTCCGTACAAATTGCAGAAAGCTTATTGAAGCTTGGGCTGATTTGAATAAGCATCGGGGTGTTAGCATGAAAATCATTGTCCAAAAGTTTGGCGGCACGTCCGTCCGGGATGAGCGCGGACGGAACTTGGCACGCCGCCATATTGAAAAGGCGCTTGAAGACGGCTACAAAGTCGTCGTTGTCGTCTCGGCCATGGGCCGTAATGGCGATCCGTACGCGACCGATACGCTTCTTCACTTGATCGGCGGCACCGGCCATCATGTGACCAAGCGCGAACAAGATATGTTAATGGCGTGCGGGGAAATCATTTCGAGCGTCGTATTTAGCAATTTGCTGAATGAACACGGCATTAAGGCGACGGCGTTTACCGGCGCGCAAGCCGGATTCCGCACGAACGGCGATCATACGAATGCGAAGATTCTCGAAATGCGCTGCGATCGCCTTCTTGAGGCGCTCGAACAATACGATGTCATCGTCGTCGCCGGTTTTCAAGGGGTGGCAGAAAACGGCGATATCACAACGCTTGGCCGCGGTGGAAGCGATACATCCGCTGCAGCGCTCGGCGCTGCCTTAAATGCCGAGTGGGTCGACATTTTTACCGATGTCGACGGCGTTATGACCGCCGACCCGCGAATTGTCGAAAGTGCCCGGCCACTGGAAGTCGTCACATACACGGAAATTTGCAATATGGCGTACCAAGGAGCGAAAGTCATTCATCCGCGCGCAGTGGAAATCGCTATGCAAGCGAAAGTGCCGTTGCGCGTTCGTTCGACGTATTCCGATGCGCCTGGAACGCTTGTCACTTCATCGGTTCGTGGTCAAAAAGGAAGTGATGTGAAGGAGCGGCTTGTCACGGGCATTGCATATGTCGCCAATGTCACGCAAATTAAAGTGCTGGCGAAAGAGGGACACTATGAACTGCAGTCTGATGTGTTCCAAGCGATGGCTCGCGAAGGGATCAGCGTCGACTTTATTAACATTTCGCCATACGGCGTCGTTTACACAGTGAGCGGCGACATGACAGAAAAAGCGATTGCTGCTTTGCGTCGTGTTGGTTATGAGCCGGCGGTGACGCCTCGCTGTGCCAAAGTGTCGGTTGTCGGTGCTGGCATTGCTGGCGTGCCGGGGGTGACGGCGAAAATCGTCACTGCTTTATCGGAACAAGGCATTCAAATTTTGCAGTCGGCTGACAGCCATACGACGATTTGGGTGCTTGTGAAACAGGATGATATGGAAAAAGCGGTTAACGCCTTGCATGACGCCTTTTGTCTGTCTGAGGAAGGCGGATATGAAGCGATTTGGAACGAGGAGTGAAAACAGTGGCTCAGTTCGGAAACATTGTAACGGCGATGGTGACACCATTTGACCGGAAAGGAAATCTCGATTTAGCGAAAACGACGGAGCTCGTCAACTATTTGCTCGATAACGGCACTGATGCGCTCGTTGTCGCCGGCACGACCGGCGAATCGCCGACCTTAACGGCAGAGGAAAAAGTCGCGTTGTTCCGTCACGTCGTTAATGTCGTCAACGGCCGTGTGCCGGTCATTGCCGGGACGGGAACGAACGATACGCGCGCGTCGATCGAACTGACGAAGCGGGCAGAAGAGACGGGGGTTGACGCCGTCATGCTCGTTGCGCCGTATTATAATAAGCCAAACCAAGAAGGGCTGTATCAGCATTTTAAAGCAATTGCCGAAAGTACGTCGCTGCCGGTCATGCTTTATAATGTGCCGGGACGTACGTCGGTCAATCTCGCTCCTGAGACCGTTATTCGGCTCGCTGCGATTCCAAACATTGTCGCTGTCAAAGAAGCGGGCGGCAACTTGGATGCGATGGCGGAAATCATTGAGCAAACTCCGGACGATTTCCTGCTGTATAGTGGAGATGACAGCTTGACGCTTCCGGTGTTGGCGATCGGCGGCGCCGGCGTCGTCTCGGTCGCTTCGCACATCATCGGAAATGAGATGCAGCAAATGATCCGCGCCTTCCAAGCGGGTGATCACCAAAAAGCGGCGGCGCTGCACCGGAAATGGGTGCCGCTTATGAAAGGGCTGTTTGCTGCACCAAGTCCGGTGCCGGTGAAAACTGCGCTTCAGTTGCGCGGATTGGATGTCGGTCCGGTGCGTCTTCCGCTCGTTCCGCTCACTGAGCAAGAACGGAGCGAGCTCAGCCGTCTGCTCAGTGCGTTGTCATAACATCGACACTGTAGGAACAGCTCACCCCCAACGCTGCTGTTTGCGCGTTGGGGCGTTTTTTTGCCTTCATGGCAAAATCGTCTGCCCGATTATAACAATCTTGTGTTTTTCAGCGCCGATTCGTTATAATAAAGGCAAGTGACTTTGAGCGGGTTAGCATCATGATTGGGAGGACGCAGCCTTGAAATCAAAAATAAAGCCGGTAGAGAAAATACGTATTTTTGCCCTTGGGGGAGTCGGAGAAATCGGCAAAAACATGTATGTCGTTGAATTAGACGAGGACATTTTCGTCCTTGATGCCGGGGTCATGTATCCGGAAGATGAAATGCTTGGCATCGACAAGGTGATTCCGGACATTACGTATTTAATTGAACGGCAACATCGCATTCAGGCGATTTTTCTCACCCATGGGCATGAGGAACATATGGGAGCGATCGCCTATGTGCTCAAGCAGCTGTCTGCGCCAGTATACGGTACGAAGTTGACGCTCGGTTTGGCAGAAGCGATTTTAAAAGAACAAGGCATCACGAACGCCAATCTGAACGAAATTCACCCCGATGCCGAATTATTGTTTGACAAGGCGAAAGTGACGTTTTTCCGCACGATCCACAGCATCCCCGATTCCGTCGGCATAAGCCTGCATACATCGCAAGGGGCGATTGTGTACACGAGTGATTTTAAATTTGACCAAACACCGTACGGAAACAGCCGCGCTGACTTGGGGAAAATGGCACAGATCGGCGAACAAGGGGTGCTATGCTTGCTTTCGGACAGCACGAATGCTGAGCGCCCTGGATACAGTGGTTCTGACGCGGTGGTCGCCCATGAAATTGCCGATGTGATCGGCCATGCGAAGGGACGTGTGTTCGTCGCCTGCTACGCCTCGAACATTATGCGCATCCAGCAAGTGCTTTATGCCGCCCACCAATACGGGCGCAAAGTGGCGGTGATCGGCAAAACGCTGCATAAAGTGATGGATATCGCGGTGCGCCTTGGTTATTTGCACCTTCCGGACAAGGTGACGATCTCCGCTCATGACCTCGACCGTTATCGCGATCAAGAACTCATCATTTTAACGACCGGCGGGCACGGCGAGCCGATAAGTGCGCTTTGGCGCATGGCACGACAGACCAATAAACAGGTGAACATCAAGGAAGGAGACACCGTCATCGTTGCTGCTTCTGTCATGCCGGGCTATGAACTTGGGTTCGCCAAAACGATCGACGCTTTGTACCGCGCCGGGGCGAATGTGATTTACCGCGATCGGCAAGTGCACGTGTCCGGACACGGTTGCCAGGAAGAATTAAAGTTAATGCTCAATTTAATGAAGCCGAA
This sequence comes from Geobacillus thermodenitrificans subsp. thermodenitrificans DSM 465, assembly GCF_000496575.1. GTDB lineage: Bacteria > Bacillota > Bacilli > Bacillales > Anoxybacillaceae > Geobacillus > Geobacillus thermodenitrificans. Next base: position 345,266 of record NZ_AYKT01000001.1, read on the forward strand.
ATATTTCATTCCGGTGCACGGGGAGTATCGAATGCAAAAGGCGCACGCACGCTTGGCGAAAGCAGTCGGCATCTCGGAAGAGCGGACGTTTTTGCTCGATAAAGGCGAAGTGATCGAATTCCGAAGCGGAACTGCCCGCCCTGGCGGCAAAGTGCCGTACGGCAACATTTTAATTGACGGTCTTGGCATCGGCGATGTCGGCAACATCGTGTTGCGCGACCGGCGCCTATTGTCACAGGACGGCATTTTAATCGCGGTCGTCACGCTCAACAAAGAAGCGAAAACGATTGCGGCCGGTCCGGAGATCATTTCACGCGGCTTCGTTTACATGCGCGAGGCCGAAACGCTGCTTGAGGAAGCGGAACAAATGGTAGCGGCGATCATTGAACGTTGCCTTGAGTCGTACATGCTTGAATGGTCGTCATTAAAGGCGAACATTCGCGAGGCGTTAAGCCAGTTTTTATTTGAAAAAACGAAGCGAAAACCGATGATTTTACCTATTATTATGGAAGTATAATGCAATCATGCTCAAAGTCCACGGGGGAAATGCTGGAAACGGTTGGCCGTTGCCGGCATTTTTCTTTTCCTTTCGGCCATACTAAACGTATGACCAACAGAAAGGAGAAGAATAAGGATGGAGAAGGAGCGTTACTTCCAAGCAGAGACGGAAGAAAATGCAGAAACGAAAACGGACGAAGCTACCGCGGCCATTACCCAACTTGGGCAAACGAATATCCCACAAATGGAGCCGGATACGAACATCCACTGTTTGACGATCGTCGGCCAAATTGAAGGCCATGTTCAGTTGCCCCCGCAAAATAAGACGACAAAATATGAACATGTCATTCCACAAATCGTCGCCATTGAGCAAAATCCGAAAATTGAGGGGCTGCTCGTCATTTTAAACACGGTCGGCGGCGATGTCGAAGCCGGGCTCGCCATCGCGGAAATGCTCGCTTCTCTCTCGAAACCGACCGTTTCCGTTGTGCTTGGCGGCGGCCATTCGATCGGCGTGCCGATCGCCGTGTCGTGCAATTACTCATTTATCACCGAGACAGCCACGATGACGATTCATCCGATTCGTCTAACCGGGCTTGTCATCGGTGTGCCGCAAACGTTCGAGTATTTGGATAAAATGCAAGAGCGTGTTGTCCGTTTCGTGACGAAACATTCCAATATTAGCGAAGAAAAATTTAAAGAGCTCATGTTTTCGAAAGGAAATTTAACGCGTGATATCGGAACGAACGTTATCGGGCCTGACGCCGTCCAGTATGGGCTGATCGATGAAGTCGGCGGCGTGTCGCAGGCAATGGCGAAGCTGCGGCAGTTGATCGAGATGAAAAAAGGGGGCGAAGGGAAGATGATCCAATGATTTTATATACGGTCATGCCCGAACATTTGTTGTTCCCAGTAGATGCGGCCGAATATGAAAAGAAAAAAATGGTCTATTATGACGGCATTCCGTTTCTTGTCCAAATCGTGGAAAATGGTGAATATGAAATCGTGCAAAATTTAAGCACAAACCCCTACCACTTTTTAAACGCCAAATATGCACCAGGAGCGCGGTTTCCGATTTCCGCGGCAACATCGTAATGAATTGTTCAGCGGTTCATGATATAATAATAGGGAAGCAGAAAAAAGCAGCCATTGTTGGCTGCTTTTTTCCAGCTTGCCAATTCATTCATGCTGGAGTGAGCGATGATGGCGAAACGAAAGCGAAAAAAAAGGGGAAAGCCGTCAAGGAAGCAGCCGTGGGCGGAGGCGATTCGCTTTGAACTGATCGGCCTTGGGCTATTGACCGTTGCTGTTGTTGCGATGGCTCGCCTCGGGCTCGTCGGCGAAACGCTTGTGTTGATTAGCCGCTTTTTTTTCGGCGAATGGTACATGCTATTAGTAGGCGGTTTATTCATTTTATCGTTCATCTTGATATGGAAACGGGAGTGGCCGTCATGGGCGAGCCGACCGTTTGTTGGTGCTTCGATTATTGCTGCGGCGTTTTTGTTATTAAGCCATGGCAAGTTGTTTGAACTCATGTCGCGGCGCGGTGAACTCGATCCAAGCGTTATTCGCACGACATGGGAACTGTTTTGGAACGAAGCAAACGGCAAGGAGACCGCTATCGATTTAGGAGGCGGGATGGTCGGCGCGTTGTTGTTTGCCGCCAGCTATCAGCTGTTTGATGCGCTCGGGACGAAATGGATTTGCTTCATTTTGTTCGTCGTCGGCTTCATCGTGCTGACTGGAAAATCGTTGCGTGAGACGGCTGGCAGACTGATCGTCTTAGTAGCAACGTTTCTGCGCCAAGAATGGTTAGCGTTTGTTGAGGATATGAAGCAATGGGTGACGGGACGAAAAAGGCGGGCTAATAACGGACGGAAACGACGCAAGCTGCAGGACAAGGCGGCTGCCCAGCAGGAAGATGAGCCTGCCGAAGCCGGCACCGCTGAACCGGAGGACGAGCTCCTTTCCCCACCGCCGATCATATCCGATTTTGCCGCTGTCCGGTCGGCAGTCGAGCTCGAAGAAGAAAAGCAGCCGCCAACTGAAGGCGATGACGGCGGAAACGGGGATGCATCGACGCCACCGTTGGCGTTTTCCGAGCATGAAAACACCAACTATGATTTGCCGCCGCTTGAACTTCTTCGCCTGCCGAAACCGGCCGGGCAATCGGCCGATCATGCCAACATTTACGCCAATGCGCGCAAATTAGAGAAAACGTTCCAAAGCTTCGGTGTTAAGGCGAAAGTGACGCAAGTGCATCTTGGCCCGGCCGTGACGAAATACGAAGTATACCCAGATGTCGGGGTGAAAGTGAGTAAAATCGTCAACTTAAGCGATGATCTGGCGCTCGCTCTAGCGGCGAAAGATATTCGCATTGAAGCACCGATTCCCGGCAAATCTGCGATCGGTATTGAGGTGCCGAACGAAGAAATCGCCACCGTGTCGCTGCGCGAAGTGTTGGAAGCCGTCGAACATACGCGGCCTGAGGCCAAGCTCTTAATCCCGCTTGGACGCGACATTTCCGGAGAAGTCGTCGCCGCCGAATTGAACAAAATGCCGCATTTATTGATCGCTGGCGCCACTGGCAGCGGCAAAAGCGTCTGCATTAACGGCATTATCGTTAGCCTGCTTATGCGCACGAAGCCACATGAGGTCAAGTTGATGATGATTGACCCGAAAATGGTCGAGTTAAGCGTGTATAATGGCATCCCCCATTTGTTGACGCCGGTTGTCACCGATGCGAAAAAAGCGGCCCAGGCGCTGAAAAAAGTTGTCCAAGAAATGGAGCGGCGCTATGAGCTGTTTTCCCATACCGGCACACGCAACATTGAAGGGTATAACGAACATATTCGCCAACAGAACGAAACGGTACCAGAACAGCAGCCGCTCTTACCGTATATCGTCGTCATCATTGACGAGCTGGCTGATTTGATGATGGTGGCGTCTTCGGATGTCGAAGAAGCGATCACCCGCTTAGCGCAAATGGCGCGCGCTGCCGGCATCCATTTAATCATTGCCACTCAACGCCCATCGGTCGATGTCATTACCGGCGTCATCAAAGCGAACATCCCGTCTCGTATCGCTTTTAGCGTCTCGTCGCAAATCGATTCACGCACCATTTTGGATATGGGCGGAGCGGAAAAATTGCTTGGCCGTGGCGACATGCTATTTTTACCAATGGGAGCGTCAAAACCAGTGCGTGTCCAAGGAGCGTTTGTATCCGATCAGGAAGTGGAAGAGGTTGTTCAGTTTGTCATCGGCCAGCAGCAGGCGCAATACTATGAGGAAATGATCGTCCAAGATGGAGAAGCGAACTCCTCAGCAGTCGAAGATGATCTGTACGAAGAAGCTGTCCGTCTTGTCGTGGAAATGCAAAGCGCCTCTGTTTCAATGTTGCAGCGCCGCTTCCGCATCGGTTATAATCGCGCCGCCCGGCTCATCGATGCCATGGAGGAGCGCGGCGTTGTCGGTCCTTATGAAGGCAGCAAGCCGCGCGCTGTTCTTTGGTCAAAAGAAGATTTAAAAAAGACGTCATAAACAGGGAAGCAGGCAGGTTCATTTCACCTGCCTGCTCAAAGGTGTATCATATTGGAAGCGCTACCAACCATATTTCTTTTTTTTCGACAAAATTTGATTACACCTATTTATTTGGTCTGTAAAAAATGTTATAGTAATGTCAAAAAGGTTATATGTCTAATGTCAGAGGTCTGATCTTAAAGGAAATGCGTAACGTGGAGGACGTTGTCATGTCAATCAAATCAGACAACCGCCATCTTTACTTGCAAGTCATTGATCGTATTAAACACGATATTGAAACTGGGGTATACAAAGAGCGTCAAAAATTGCCATCTGAGTTTGAGCTCGCCAAACAGCTCGGCGTCAGCCGGGCGACGTTGCGGGAGGCGCTTCGGGTGCTTGAGGAAGAAAACATCATCATCCGCCGTCATGGCGTCGGAACGTTTGTCAATGCCCGCCCGCTGTTTACATCCGGCATTGAGCAGCTCTCAAGCGTGACCGACATGATCCGTCAAGCTGGGCGCAAACCGGGGACGATTTTTTTGTCTTCCTCCATCCAACAGCCGACGGAAGATGATATGCGCCGCTTTCAATGCCAGCCGGATGACGAGATTTTGCTCATCGAGCGAGTGCGCACGGCCAATGGGGAGCCAGTCGTCTATTGCCTTGATAAAATTTTGTGCAAATATTTGCCAAAAGGCATTTCGTATGAGCATGAGTCGCTGTTTGAAAACTTGCACAATCAAGCGCACCGTGATATTGCTTATGCAGTCGCGCGCATTGAGCCGCTCGGCTATCATGAGAAAGTGTCGCCGATTTTGCAATGTGATCCAGAAACAGCCTTGCTCGTGCTCAAACAAATGCATTTTGACAAAAATGATGAACCGATTTTTTATTCAACGAACTACTTCCGCTCCGACAAGTTCAGCTTTCACGTAATGAGGAAGCGATTCGGGTTTTAAAGGGGGTGAAATCGGTACATAGAAAGAGAGCGGAAGTTTCATACTAATTTAGGAACAAATTTTTAATAGGGGGTAATGGATGGTGAAAAAGCGATTCGGATGGGCGCTCTCCGTTCTGTTCGCTGCCGGTACGCTGCTTTCTGCCTGTGGCGGCCAAGGAGGAGACAATGCGGGAGGCAAGAAAGAAGATACGTTCAGCGTTGCCATGGTCACGGACGTAGGTGGCGTTGACGACAGATCGTTCAACCAGTCGGCTTGGGAAGGATTGCAAAAGTTCGGTAAAGATAACGGCCTTGAGAAAGGGCGCGGCGGTTATGACTATTTGCAATCCACGAGCGATGCCGATTATCCGACAAACTTAAACAAGCTCGTGCGCAACGACTTTGACTTGATTTACGGTATCGGTTATTTGATGGGCGATGCGATGAAAGAAGTGGCCGAGCAAAATCCGAAAAAGCATTTTGCCATTGTTGATACGGTCGTTGATGCACCGAATGTCGCAAGCATTACGTTTAAAGAGCACGAAGGCTCGTTCCTTGTCGGTGTTGTCGCCGGATTGATGACGAAAACAAATAAAGTCGGCTTTGTCGGCGGGATGGAAATTCCGTTGATTGAGAAATTCGAAAGCGGATTCCGGGCCGGCGTCAAAGCGGTCAATCCGAAAGCGACTGTCGAAGTGCAATATGCTGGAGCGTTTGACCAAGCGGATAAAGGGAAGGCGATCGCCTCAAGCATGTACGCTTCCGGTATTGATATTATTTACCATGCAGCCGGAGGAACTGGAAACGGCGTTTTCTCGGAAGCAAAAGACTTAAAGAAAAAAGATCCGAACCGTGAAATTTGGGTCATCGGCGTCGATAAAGACCAAGCTCCGGAAGGCGAGGTTAAGATCGGCGACAAAACATACAATGTGACGCTCACATCAATGGTTAAACGGGTCGATGTAGCTGTTTATGACGTTGCCAAACGGGCGCAAGCCGGCGACTTCCCAGGCGGTCAAGCGATTGAGTACGGCTTGCCGGAAAACGGAGTCGGTATTGCCCCGACGCAAGACAACATTCCGGATGATGTGCTAAAAGCGGTTGATGAATGGAAAGAAAAAATCGCTAACGGTGAAGTGAAAGTGCCGACGAACCGAAAAGAGTACGAACAATTTGCTGCAACGTTGAAATAATGAAATGAAAAAGGCTAGTGCGCGCCGCTAGCCTTTTTCAAAATCATGAAATGAAGGGCGGCCTATATAGATGCCATTTGGTGCTTTACCATTCGCCGTTTTTACGGAATGATTGGACCAACTGTTGGGAGACCGAACAGCGCCGTTTGAGACCAATGGATAAGTCTATGAGATGGGCTGTTCGCTCTTCCGTCATGCCGCGACGCAGCGTAGACAAGCCTTTAGCTTGCGTCGGGCAGCCGCTGCATCTATAGTGTTGCCGCCTCTCATTTTGTGATTTTGACCTTGCCAAAGTGGGGAGTGAATTGCTTGGAATACGTAATTGAAATGCTTAACATTCGCAAAGTGTTCGGCACCTTCGTCGCCAACGACAACATTACGCTGCAGGTGAAAAAAGGGGAAATTCACGCCCTCCTTGGTGAAAACGGTGCCGGCAAGTCGACGCTGATGAACGTGCTGTTTGGCCTCTATCAGCCAGATGGCGGCGAAATCCGCGTCAAAGGGAAGCCAGTGCGCATCACCGACCCGAATGTCGCCAACGACCTCGGCATCGGAATGGTGCATCAGCACTTTATGCTCGTCGATACGTTTACAGTGACGGAAAACATCATTTTAGGCAGCGAACCGGCACGGGCGGGAACGATCGACATGAAGCGGGCTGAACAGGAAGTGCGCGAACTGTCCGAGCGGTATGGACTAGCAGTTGACCCGACAGCGAAAATCGCCGATATTTCCGTCGGCATGCAGCAGCGCGTCGAAATTTTAAAGACGCTTTATCGCGGTGCGGACATTTTAATTTTTGACGAGCCGACCGCCGTCTTGACGCCGCAGGAAATCCGAGAGCTCATTGAAATTATGCGTACGCTCGTCCGCGAAGGAAAATCGATCATTTTAATTACGCACAAGCTCAAAGAAATTATGGAAGTGTGCGACCGTGTTACCGTTATCCGCCGCGGCAAAGGAATCGCAACGCTTAACGTCGCTGAAACGAATCCGAACGAGCTGGCGGCGCTCATGGTCGGCCGCGAGGTGCAGTTTACGACTGAAAAACGGCCAGCCGAACCGGGGAAACCAGTGCTCGAAATTGAAAACTTAGTCGTCAAAGACGCCCGCGGTGTCACGGCTGTCAACGGCCTGAACTTGACGGTGCGCGCCGGTGAGGTTGTGGGCATCGCCGGAGTTGACGGCAACGGGCAAACCGAGCTGATTGAAGCGTTAACCGGCTTGGTTAAGGCGGAGTCAGGGACGATTAAGCTGAACGGCCAGGAGATAACGAACTTGCCGCCGCGCAAAATCGTCGAAGCTGGCGTCGGCCATATTCCGCAGGACCGGCATAAGCACGGGCTTGTGCTTGATTTTCCGATCGGCGAAAACATGGTGCTGCAAACATACTATAAACCGCCTTACTCGAAACGGGGCATGTTGAACTTTAAAGCGATTTATGACAAAGCGCGCCAGCTCATCCGCGAGTTTGACGTGCGCACGCCAGACGAGTACACGAAAGCGCGAGCGCTATCCGGCGGGAACCAGCAAAAAGCGATCATCGGCCGCGAAGTCGACCGCAATCCAGACTTATTGATCGCCGCTCAGCCGACGAGGGGGCTGGATGTCGGGGCGATTGAGTTTATCCATAAGCGGCTCATCGAGCAGCGCGACCAAGGAAAAGCGGTGTTGCTCGTGTCGTTCGAACTCGATGAGGTGATGAACGTCAGCGACCGGATCGCCGTTATTTATGAAGGGAAAATTATCGCCATCGTTGATCCGAAAGAAACAACGGAACAAGAACTCGGGCTGCTGATGGCTGGAAGTAAACGGAAGGAAGCAGGTGTGTCGTCATGAGGTCGAATCGTCATCAGCAATTTTTGATTCCATTGTTGGCCGTTTTGCTCGGCATGATCGCCGGCTCGATCGTCATGCTCGTAAGCGGCTATAATCCGGTCGCGGGCTTCAGCTCTCTGATTTACGGAGCGTTCGGCGATGCGTATTACATCGGGGAAACGATCCGCCAGACGACTCCCTACATTTTAACAGGGCTAGCGGTAGCCTTCGCCTTTCGCACCGGTTTATTTAACATCGGGGTCGAAGGGCAACTCATCGTCGGCTGGCTTGCCGCCGTTTGGGTTGGGGTGTCTTTCGACTTGCCGAAGATCATCCACTTGCCGCTTGCCATTTTGGCCGCCGCTGCAGCCGGGGCACTGTGGGGATTGATCCCGGGGGTATTAAAGGCGTACGTAAAAGTGCATGAAGTCATTATTACGATTATGATGAACTATATCGCTTTACACGTGACGAATGCCATCATCCGTTCTGTGCTGTCGGATGAGGGATTTAAATCGGAGCCGATCAAACAAAGCGCCTCTCTCCAATCGGAGTTTTTGGAGGCCATGACGTACCACTCGACGATGCACTATGGCATTTTGATCGCCATTGCTGCCGCATTTGTCATGTGGTTTTTGCTTGAGCGGACGACGAAAGGATTTGAGTTGCGGGCGGTTGGATTCAACCAACATGCCTCACAGTATGCCGGCATGAACGTGCGCGCCAATATTATTTTAGCCATGGTCATTTCCGGTGCCTTTGCCGGTGTGGCCGGGGCGATGGAAGGGCTCGGCACGTTCGGCAACATTTCGACGAAAGCCGGGTTTACCGGACTTGGATTTGACGGCATCGCTGTTGCCTTAATTGGCGGCAACAACGCGTTTGGCATTTTGCTTTCTGCGTTGCTATTTGGCGCCTTGAAAGTCGGGGCGCTTGAGATGCCATCGGGCGCCGGCGTACCAACGGAACTTGTCGATATTATTATCGCACTCATTATTTTCTTTGTCGCATCCAGCTATATGATTCGTTGGCTGTTATCTCGTGGGCAAAAGGGGGCGGAGTAAGTGAACGTATATGATGTATTGCAAACGATTATCCCAACAGCCATTTTCTTTGCTGCTCCCCTTATTTTCACCGCGCTTGGTGGCGTGTTTAGCGAACGATCCGGCGTTGTCAACATCGGTCTTGAAGGGTTAATGGTCATCGGTGCATTTACCGGTATTGTCTTTAATCTAACGTTTGCCGACCAGTTTGGTTCGCTGACGCCGTGGCTCGCCTTAGTGGCAGCCATCGTAGTTGGCGCGCTGTTTTCTTTGCTCCATGCAGTCGCCTCGGTAACGTTCCGCGCCGACCAAGTCGTCAGCGGGGTGGCAATCAACTTTTTAGCCCTCGGCTTGTCGCTGTTTTTAGTGAAGAAGATGTACGGCAAAGGGCAAACTGATCAAATTCAAGTCGGATTTGACAAAATTGATGTGCCGGTATTAAGTGATATTCCGGTCATTGGCCCGCTGTTGTTTTCTAATGCGTATGTGACTTCGTATATAGCAATTATTTTGGCGTTTGTTTCTTGGTATATCATTTATAAAACCCCATTCGGCCTCCGGTTGCGCGCCGTTGGTGAGCATCCGATGGCAGCTGATACGATGGGGATTCACGTCGCTCAAATGCGTTATATCGCTGTCATGATCAGCGGGGCGCTCGGCGGCTTAGGCGGTGCAGTGTATGCGACAATCATTTCCCGCGACTTCAGCCATGCAACGATTTCCGGGCATGGATTTATGGCGCTCGCGGCAATGATTTTTGGCAAATGGCATCCGATCGGCGCGATGGGGGCGGCGCTGTTTTTCGGACTGGCGCAAAGTTTAAGCATCGTTGGACAAACCATTCCATTTTTGAAAAACGTACCGACTGTCTACTTGCTCATTGCCCCTTATGTGCTCACGATTTTAGCGCTTGCTGGCTTTATCGGCCGTGCGGAAGCGCCGAAAGCAGCCGGCACGCCATATGTGAAAGGAAAACGGTAAGAAAACGGGCTGTCCGAACAAAAACGGGCAGCCGTTTTTTATTGCTTCATCAGATAGGGAAGGTGGATTTATTTGCATTTTCCGCTAGGCAACAGGTATATTGTTGATAAGACATCTCACAATAAAGATATCGCCCACTTTACGAAGGAAAAGGAGGAGTTTGATTGGTCGATGAAAAAATAACAACGGTTGGGCCGGTTCGTGTCCATACGATTTCGACTAATAAGTATAAAACGAATACACTTGTTTGGAAAATGAAAGCGCCGCTTGCCAAAGAAACGGTAACGCTGCGTGCGCTGCTTCCGTACGTTTTGCAAAGCGGCACGGCCGATTATCCGAGCGTCAAGGCGTTGCGCACCTACCTAGATGAGCTGTACGGAGCGACGTTGAACGTCGATTTAACAAAAAAAGGCGAAGACCATATCATGACGATCCGCATTGATGTTGCGAATGAACGGTTTTTGCCAGAGCAAACGCCGCTCCTGGAGAAAGCGCTTCAATTGCTCGCCGATCTCTTGTTCCGCCCAGCGCTTGAAGGCGGCCGGTTTGTTGAGGATATCGTCGCTCGGGAAAAACAGGCGCTAAGCCAGCGTATTCAAGCGGTATATGATGATAAAATGCGCTATGCAAACATGCGCCTCGTGCAAGAAATGTGCAAAGGTGAGCCGTACGCCCTCTCACCAAACGGCGAGCTCGAGGACATTGACGCCATCACAGCGGAACGGCTGTATCGCTATTACGAGCAGTCGTTGGCTGAAGATGAGCTTGATTTGTATGTCATCGGCGACGTAGACGAAGAAGCAGTGCTCGCTGCTGTCAAGCGTCGCTTCTCTTTGCCGGACCGTCCGCAGCCGTCGCGTGCGCCGCTCGCTTCGGCAAAAGCGCGAGGAGAAATAAACGAAGTCATCGAGCGGCAAGACGTGAAGCAAGGAAAATTAAACATCGGCTACCGGACGAATGTGACGTACGAAGATGACGATTATTACGCCTTGCAGCTGTTTAACGGCATTTTCGGCGGCTTTTCTCATTCAAAGCTGTTTATCAACGTTCGCGAGAAGGCGAGCCTCGCCTACTATGCTGCATCCCGACTTGAAAGCCATAAGGGGCTTTTGCTGGTCATGTCCGGTATTGAGCCGGCCAATTATGAAAAGGCGCGCCGCATTATTGATGAACAAATGCAGGCGATGAAAAACGGCGATTTTACGGATGAAGAAATGGAACAAACGAAAGCGGTCATCCGCAATCAGCTGCTTGAGACGCTTGATACGCCGCGCGGGCTTGTCGAGGTGCTGTACCATAACGTCGTCTCAACGCGGAAACGCCCGTTAAACGAATGGCTTGCCGGCACGGATGGTGTGACGCGCGAGGATGTCGTGCGCGTCGCCGAAAAGGTGGCGCTCGATACGGTGTACTTTTTGACCGGAATGGAGGGGGCGACGGAAAATGGAAAAGCGGGTGTATGAAACGCTGCAAGAAACGTTGTTTTATGAAAAAATGGACAACGGTCTTGATGTCTACATTTTACCGAAAAAAGGGTTTCACAAAACGTATGCGACGTTTACGACGAACTACGGTTCTGTCGACAACCAGTTCGTCCCGCTCGGAAAAACGGAAATGAAACGCGTCCCGGACGGCATCGCTCATTTTTTGGAGCATAAGCTGTTTGAAAAAGAGGACGGCGACGTGTTTCAGCAGTTTAGCAAACAAGGCGCTTCGGCGAACGCTTTTACGACGTTCACCCGTACTGCCTACTTGTTCTCAAGCACCGACAACGTGGAGAAAAACTTGGAGACGTTAATGGATTTTGTACAAACGCCGTATTTTTCCGACAAGACCGTCGAAAAAGAAAAAGGCATCATCGGCCAGGAAATCCGCATGTACGATGACAACCCGGACTGGCGCGTTTACTTCGGTGCCATCGAAAGCATGTACCATCACCATCCGGTCAAAATCGACATCGCCGGCACAATCGAATCGATTGCTGAGATTACAAAAGAGTTGCTGTATGAATGTTACGAAACATTTTATCACCCGAGCAACATGCTGTTGTTTGTTGTCGGTCCGGTCGATGAGCAACAAATTATGCAGCAAATCCGAGACAATCAGGCGAAAAAGTCATTCCCGCAAGCGCCTGAGGTGAAACGGTTCACGTACGAAGAGCCAAGCGGTGTGGCGGAAAAGAAAAAAGTCATTCCGATGCATGTGCAGACGAATAAATGTTTTGTCGGTATTAAAGCGCCGTCCGTGCCGAATATCGGCGAACAGAAACTCCGCCATGAGCTCGCGTTTCACGTGCTGCTTGACTACTTGTTCGGCAAAAGCTCGCCGCATTACGAACGGTTGTATCGCGAAGGATTGATTGACGATACGTTTATGTACGACTATACGGAAGAGCGCGAATTTGGCTTTGCCCTTGTCGGCGGCGACACGAGAGATGCGGAGCGGCTGGCGGCAGAGGTGCAGAAGGTGCTGCAGTCGTTTTCAGCTGACGCGGTACAAAAAGACGAGATCGAACGAGTGAAAAAGAAAAAAATGGGTGCCTTTTTGCGCGCGCTCAACTCGCCGGAATACATCGCCAACCAGTTTACACGCTATGCTTTTTATGGCGCTAGCTTGTTTGATATTTTGCCGGCGCTCTCGTCGCTTACGCTTGATGATATTGCCGCTGTCGCCGACTCGTGTTTCCGCGACTCGCAAATCGCTGTTTGTGAAGTTGTGCCAAAAGGGCAATGATGGCATCCTTCATGAGAAGGATGCTTTTTTACGGCAAAAGGAAGGGGAGAATGTTTGATGAACTACGCGTTAATCACCGGCGCTTCAGGCGGCATCGGGCAAAGCATTGCCCGCGAGCTTGCTAAAGCCGGCTACGGGCTGCTGCTTCATTACTATCGGCGGCGGGCACCGGTCGAAGCGTTACAAGAAGAGCTTCCTGATACACACATCGTCCCGCTCGAAGCCGACTTGTCCGCGCCCGGTGGAGTCGAGGCGCTCCTTTCGCAAATCGACCGCCCGGTAGACGCCATCATTTATAACAGCGGGGCGAGCTATTACGGATTGTTGACCGATATGAACGATGAATTGATCGAGCGGATGGTGCGCCTTCATGTGACAAGTCCGGCGCAGCTCGTGAAAAAACTGCTTCCACCGATGATTTCGAAAAAACGTGGCCATATTGTGTTGATTTCATCGATTTGGGGGCTTTGCGGCGCATCGTGTGAAGTGGTTTATTCGATGGTAAAAGGCGGGCAAAATGCATTTGCCAAAGCGCTCGCCAAAGAGCTCGCCCCGAGCGGCATCCGCGTCAACGCTGTCGCGCCTGGAGCGATTGCTACCGATATGTTGCGAGCATTCAGCGCCGAGGAGCTCGAAGCGCTGGCTGACGAAATCCCAGTCGGCCGGCTCGGCACTCCTGAAGAAGTAGCAAAAACAGTGGCGTTTCTTTTATCGGACGCCGCTTCGTACATTACTGGCCAAGTCATTTCTGTCAACGGCGGTTGGCATTGCTAAACGTATATTTTCTGCGCGGGCAGGCAAACTATCCTTGAAACGTTCATCAAGGAGGGAATGCACATGTCGGTATTGGATAACTTTGAACAATGGAAACACTTTTTGGCTGATCGGCTCGAACAAGCGCAACAACAAGGATTGAGCGAGCAAGTGATCTCGGACGTCGCCTATCAAATCGGGGACTATTTAGCGAAAAACGTCGATCCGAAAAACCCGGAAGAGCGGGTGCTGTCCGATCTTTGGAAAGTGGCTGATGAAAAAGAACAGCACGTCCTTGCCAACATGATGGTAAAGCTTGTCCAACAAAAATAACAATCGATAGAGAGGGGAATCCCTCTCTTTTTTCTTCTCCCCTTTTCGGTTGCTTTTCCGCTCATGATTATAGTAGTATGAATTTAGCATAAGGCGTTCGTGCGGACAACGATAAGGGAGGAGACGGGATGGGCAAGCAGGAATGGTATTTGGAGTATGAAATTCATGTCAACCGCCCAGGGTTGTTAGGCGACGTCGCATCGCTGCTTGGGATGTTGTCAATCAATATCGTGACAATCAACGGCGTTCGGGATTCGCGCCGCGGCATGCTGCTTCTTTGCGACAACAATGAGCAAATTGAGCGGCTGGCGACGATTTTGCGGACGATGGACAACATTACGGTAACGAAGTTGCGCCAGCCGAAGCTGCTTGACCGTCTAGCCGTCCGCCATGGCCGCTACATCCGGCGCGATGCCGACGATAAAAAAACGTTTCGTTTTGTCCGCGACGAACTCGGGCTGCTTGTCGATTTTATGGCAGAAATTTTTAAAGAAAAAGGGCACAAGCTTGTCGGCATTCGTGGAATGCCGCGCGTCGGTAAGACGGAGTCGATCGTTGCTGCCAGCGTTTGCGCCAATAAGCGGTGGCTGTTTGTATCATCGACATTGATTAAGCAGACCATCCGCACCCAGTTGATGGAAGACGAATATAGCGAAGATAACATTTTTATCATTGATGGGATCGTCTCGACACGCCGAGCAAATGAGCAGCACTGGCAACTCATTCGTGAACTGATGCGCCTTGAGTCGACGAAAGTCGTGGAACATCCGGATATTTTTGTTCGCCATACGGAATATACGCTCGATGATTTTGATTATATTATCGAGTTACGCCATGAGCCGGGCGAAGATATTTCCTACGAAGCGATCGAGCGCCCGTCCTTGTTGGGCGGTGACGGTTTTTCTGAATTTGGTTTTTAATAAAAAAATGGAAGGTGTTGGGTGTTGACGGAATTGGGAAAACGTCTGCGGGAAGCGCGAGAGGAAAAACAAATTAGCTTGGACGAGCTGCAAGAGATGACGAAAATCCAGAAGCGGTATTTGATCGGCATTGAGGAAGGAAATTATGCGATTATGCCGGGTAACTTTTACGTACGTGCCTTCATCAGGCAATACGCTGAGGCGGTCGGTCTTGACCCGGACGAGCTGTTTGAACAATATAAACAAGATATTCCGCAGTCTTATCAAGAGGATATTCCGCAGCCACTGTCGCGTGTGAAAACGCGCCAGCAGCTTTCCGCCGAAGGGACGAAATGGCTCGACTGGTTGCCGAAGCTGATTGCTGCGGCATTTGTCATCGGGGTGGCTGTTCTCGTTTGGGTGTTGCTCCAACACAACACGGCGGGCGAGCCGTCGACACGAACAAGCCCGGAGACGGCGGAAGTCGAAAGCTCGAAAAACTCGCCGCTTGAGCAGGCGAAAGAAAAGCAGTCAGCAAAGGAATCGGATGAGAAGGCAAAGGATGAAAACGCAAAGGGTGAAAACGAACAATCGGTTACCGATGATGAGAAGCCGACTACCCCAACCGCTGCGTTGAACGTGACAACAAAGCAAGGCAATACAGCGACCATTGAGGTGGAAAATGCTAGTTCTTTTACTGTTGAATTGTCGTCTAAAGGGGCGTCATGGGTCGAAGTGTACAACACGAAAGGCCATTCATTTTACCGTGGCAACTTAACGAAAGGGCAAACGAAAACGTTTGACTTGTCAGCAGAAAGCGAAGTGTGGGTGAAAATCGGGCGCACGCTCGATGTCGATGTGAAAGTAAATGGCCAGCCGTTTGCCTATCCGTTTGCCCCGCAAGACGAAGTGTACCAAAAGCTGCGTTTCATCTTGAAAAAATAATGGTAAAAAGCGGCTTTTTTTTCAGAAAGGAAGCCGCTTCTTTGTCCGGATAGATGTTGAATTAGCGGAGGTAATTTGTTGTGAACTTGCCGAATAAAATTACGGTAGCGCGCATTATGCTCATCCCATTTTTCTTGATCGTAATGCTTGTTCCGTTTGGATGGGGGAGCGTCCAAATCGGTAGGACGGAGCTCCCGATCGCTCATCTTGTCGGCGCGCTCATTTTCATCATCGCTTCAACGACAGACTGGATTGACGGCTATTACGCCCGTAAATACGGATTGGTGACAAATTTAGGGAAGTTTTTAGATCCGCTCGCCGATAAACTGCTTGTATCGGCAGCACTTATCGTGCTCGTCGAGCTTGGTTTGGCTCCGGCTTGGATGGTGATCGTCATCATCAGTCGCGAGTTTGCCGTTACCGGGCTGCGGTTGGTGCTCGCTGGCGAAGGGGAAGTTGTCGCGGCCAATATGCTTGGAAAAATTAAGACGTGGACACAAATTGTGGCGATTGCTGCCTTGTTGCTACATAATTTTCCGTTTTCGCTCATCCCGTTCCCGTTCGCCGATTTGGCGCTTTGGGTGGCAGTGGTGTTCACCATTTGGTCTGGCTGGGACTACTTTGCGAAAAATAAACATGCTTTTGCCCATTCGAAATAGCCGGCGGGAAAGGGGGAACGTCCGTTGAATGCGGAAATCATTGCTGTTGGCTCCGAGCTGTTGCTCGGACAAATTGCCAATACGAACGCCCAGTTTTTGTCGCAGCAGCTCGCTGAACTTGGGATTAACGTTTATTTCCATACAGTCGTCGGCGACAATGCAGCCCGTCTCGAACAAGCCGTCAATGTTGCCCAGACGAGGGCTGACTTGATCATTTTTACCGGTGGACTTGGACCGACAAAGGACGATTTGACGAAAGAGACGATCGCCCGTCTGCTCGGCCGCCGGCTTGTCACTGATGAGGAAGCACTACGGGCGATTGAAGCATATTTTGTCCGCACGAACCGGCCAATGACAGAAAACAACAAAAAGCAGGCGCTCATCTTGGAAGGATCGACAGTGCTGAAAAACGAGCACGGCATGGCGCCAGGGATGGCGCTTTCGGTCAATGGCATTACATATATGCTGCTGCCTGGGCCGCCGAAAGAAATGCGTCCGATGTTTACAAAATACGGAACCGCCTTTTTGCGTGGGGCGTTTTCGCTTGCGGAGCGAATCGAATCGCGCGTGCTTCGTTTTTTTGGCATCGGCGAATCGGCGCTTGAGACAGCGGTTGCTGATTTGATTGACGCCCAGTCCAATCCGACGATCGCCCCGCTGGCTGGCGACGGCGAAGTGACGCTTCGTCTGACGGCAAAACATCGGGATCAGGCGGAGGCGAAGCGGCTGCTTGATGAAACGGAAGCGGCCATTTTGGCGCGCGTCGGCCGCTATTGTTACGGATATAACAACGAAACGCTGTTTACGAAAACGATCGAACGGTTAAAAGAAAGAGGGTGGACGATCGCTGCGGCTGAGAGCCTGACCGGCGGGCTGTTTCTCGAACAGCTGACAGCCATCCCGGGCGCATCGGCAGTGGTGCAAGGCGGCGTCGTCTGCTACACAAACGACGTGAAAGAAAGGATGCTTGGCGTGCCGCGGGCGCTGTTAGAGACGGACGGGGCGGTCAGCGAATCGTGCGCTCGCTTGCTTGCCGAAAACGTCCGGACGATGTGCAGCGCTGATGTTGGCATCAGCTTTACCGGCGTTGCTGGTCCTGATCCGCTTGAAGACCATCCACCCGGCACCGTTTATGTTGGCGTCGCTGTCCGCGGGCGCGACACAACTGTCCACCGCCTCACTTTATCCGGCACGCGCGATAACATTCGTGTCCGCACCGCCAAATACGGTTGTTTCTTTTTGCTCCAGATGCTTGCGGCCAGCGATTGACCGGCCGCTTCCTTCCTTAAACATATTCCACCGCACATTGCTCTCTTCCACTGCATCAGTATGGTGATTGTTGCTAGTTTCCCCATTGAAAAAACGAATAAATGTTCGACTTTTTGCTTGGCAATGGTCGCAAAACGCGGTATAGTATAAGTAGCTCGAGAATTAAGGAGGAGTAGGTTAGTGAACCAAGATCGTCAAGCTGCATTAGAGCAGGCGTTAAAACAAATTGAACGACAGTTTGGCAAAGGGGCCATTATGAAGCTCGGCGAACAGGCGGAGCGGCAAATCTCGACCGTTCCGAGCGGTTCGCTGGCGCTCGACATCGCATTAGGTGTCGGCGGTTATCCGCGCGGGAGAATCATCGAAATTTATGGTCCGGAATCATCCGGGAAGACAACTGTTGCCCTTCACGCGATCGCTGAAGTGCAAAAACAAGGAGGACAAGCAGCTTTCATCGATGCCGAGCATGCGCTTGATCCGATTTATGCACAAAAATTAGGGGTCAACATCGATGAATTGTTGCTTTCCCAACCCGATACGGGCGAGCAGGCGCTCGAAATTGCCGAAGCGCTCGTACGAAGCGGTGCGGTCGATATTATTGTCATCGACTCGGTGGCGGCGCTCGTACCGAAAGCAGAAATTGAAGGGGAGATGGGTGACGCCCACGTCGGCTTGCAAGCCCGCCTCATGTCGCAGGCGCTCCGTAAGCTGTCTGGCGCCATTAACAAATCGAAAACGATCGCCATCTTCATCAACCAGATCCGTGAAAAAGTCGGAGTCATGTTCGGCAATCCAGAAACGACGCCGGGTGGACGGGCTCTTAAGTTTTACGCTTCCGTCCGTTTAGAGGTGCGCCGCGCTGAACAAATTAAACAAGGCAATGACATGGTTGGCAACAAAACGAAAATCAAAGTTGTCAAAAACAAAGTTGCTCCGCCGTTTAAAACGGCCGACGTCGACATTATGTACGGCGAAGGCATTTCCCGCGAAGGGGAAATCATCGATATGGCGGCCGAGCTTGACATTGTGCAAAAAAGCGGTTCATGGTATTCCTACAAAGATGAACGGCTCGGTCAAGGGCGTGAGAATGCGAAGCAGTTTCTGAAAGAAAACCCGCATATTGCTGAAGAGATCGCCCGCGCCATCCGCAAACATTACGGCATCGATGCCGGCGAGGCGGGCGAACCGCTGCAAGACGAGTTCGGGCTGCTTGAGGAGTAATGGCACGAAGGCGTCCTAGCTACTGCTAGGACGCCTTTTTCCTAGGAGACGGGTAATGTCATAACAAGCGTGGCCAAGAAGACCATTTCTTAAGTTGAGAAACCTATGAATCTTGCCCTTCGTTGCCATCAAGAACAGTTGAGTGAACGGAACCAGCTGTTGTTCACCGGCCGTCCATCCGTTCGCCCGACGGAACCGTCAACGTGCCTTTTTCACTGAGGACAGGGTGCACCGTAGCGGCTGGAGCAGTGGCTGAGGCACGCTTGTGTAATATCTTGACAATTCATGTTGCCACCTTTACAATGAACATGTATATTTGTCCAAATATATAGCAGGGCTAGCCTGCTTGAAAAGGCGAACCGCCTTCGTGCGGTGAAAGCCGCACGGGAAACGCCAAACAAAACGACCGAGCTAACGTTTTGAAAACGGGAATGTCCACTTGCGCCGGACGATTGGGGGCAACAGTGGCGCGAAGAAAGAGCGAAAGTAAATTGAACAGCAAGAGGAGGTGAAACGATGGGTTCGATCATCATCTCCGCTTTGCTTGCCTTAGTCATTGGTGCCGTTGTTGGCTTTTTTGTTCGCAAATCGATTGCCGAAGCAAAAATCGGTGGGGCGAAAGCAGCTGCCGAGCAGCTGATTGAAGAGGCGAAACGCGCGGCGGACGCCTTGAAAAAAGAGGCGCTTCTCGAAGCGAAAGACGAGATTCATAAATTGCGTACGGAAGCGGAACACGATATCCGCGACCGGAGAAGCGAACTCCAAAAACAAGAAAACCGCTTGATGCAAAAGGAGGAAAACCTCGACCGCAAAGATGAGGCGCTCAATAAACGCGAGGCGCTGCTCGAAGCGAAAGAAGAAGCGTTAAATGAAAGACAACAGCATATTGAACAAATGGAAAGCAAAGTGGAAACGCTCATCAAACAGCAACAAACCGAACTCGAACGCATTTCCGGATTAACGCGCGACGATGCGCGCCATCTCATTTTAGAGCGCGTCGAAAAGGAACTGTCGCATGAGATTGCGATGATGGTCAAAGAAGCGGAAACGCGGGCGAAAGAGGAGGCAGACAAGCGAGCGAAGGCGATTTTGTCACTCGCCATCCAGCGCTGCGCCGCCGATCATGTCGCCGAAACGACCGTCTCTGTCGTGAACTTGCCAAACGATGAAATGAAAGGGCGGATCATCGGACGCGAAGGGCGGAACATCCGTACGCTCGAGACGCTCACCGGCATTGATTTAATTATTGACGATACACCGGAGGCGGTCATTTTATCCGGATTTGACCCGATTCGTCGCGAAACAGCGCGCATTGCGCTAGATAAGCTCGTGCAGGACGGCCGAATCCATCCAGCGCGCATTGAAGAAATGGTCGAAAAGGCGCGCCGCGAAGTGGATGAACACATCCGCGAAGTCGGTGAACAGACGACGTTTGAAGTCGGCGTCCACGGCTTGCATCCGGATTTGATTAAAATTTTAGGGCGGCTTAAGTTCCGGACGAGCTACGGGCAAAACGTCCTAAAACATTCGGTGGAAGTGGCGTTTTTAGCCGGGCTGATGGCGGCCGAGCTCGGGGAAGACGAAATGTTGGCGCGTCGGGCCGGCTTGCTTCATGACATCGGCAAGGCGATCGACCATGAAGTGGAAGGAAGCCATGTGGAAATCGGCGTTGAGTTGGCGACGAAGTATAAAGAACATCCCGTTGTCATCAACAGCATCGCCTCCCACCATGGCGATACCGAGCCGACATCAGTCATCGCCGTGCTCGTTGCGGCAGCGGACGCCCTGTCGGCGGCACGGCCGGGGGCGCGCAGCGAAACGCTGGAAAACTATATCCGCCGCTTAGAGAAGCTCGAAGAAATTGCGGAATCGTACGAAGGGGTGGAAAAATCGTACGCCATCCAAGCTGGCCGCGAAGTGCGCATCATGGTCAAACCAGATATGATCGACGATTTGGAAGCGCATCGGTTGGCGCGCGATATCCGCAAGCGAATCGAAGAAGAGCTCGATTATCCGGGTCATATTAAAGTGACAGTCATCCGCGAAACGCGGGCGGTCGAATATGCGAAATAAAGTGGCAGCCTATTGCCACTTTATTTTTTTGTCCGTAAAATAAGAGAGTATACCGATCGCCTGATGATCTTTACAGTGGCGATACTTTTGATTTAGAAAGGGATTGATGATGAGAATTTTATTTATCGGCGATGTCGTCGGTTCGCCGGGGCAAAAAATGGTCGAGCACTATTTACCAAAATTAAAGGAGAAGCACCGGCCGGATATCGTCATCATTAACGGGGAGAACGCCGCCAGAGGGAAAGGAATCACTGAGGAGATTTATCGTTCATTGCTTGCGCAAGGGGTCCACGCCGTTACCCTCGGCAATCATGCTTGGGATAAGCGGGATATTTTTGAATTTATCGATCAGGCGAAAGCATTGATCCGCCCGGCGAACTATCCGCCCGGCACACCGGGAAAAGGCATCGTCTACGTGCCGACCGAGCATGGCGAGGTAGCGGTGATCAACTTGCAAGGGCGAGCGTTTTTGCCAGCGATTGACTGCCCGTTCCAAAAGGCAGATGAATTGATTGCCGCTGCTTCCGAGCGAACGTCGGTCATCATTGTCGATTTTCATGCTGAGGCGACGAGCGAAAAACAGGCGATGGGCTGGTATTTGGACGGCCGTGTATCTGCGGTCATTGGCACGCATACGCACGTCCAGACGGCTGATAACCGGATTTTGCCGAAAGGAACGGCGTATATTACCGATGTCGGTATGACAGGTCCGTATGACGGCATTTTAGGGGTCGACCGAGAGGCGGTATTGCGTAAGTTTTTAACCGGCCTGCCGGTTCGTTTCGACATCAAGGAAGGAAGAAGCCAGTTAAACGCTGTGCTTGTCGATGTTGATGCCAAAAGTGGACGGGCGCTTCGCATTGAGCGCTTAATCATTAACGATGACCACCCTTATTTTGAATAGTTTATTTTTTTATAAATTTTTAAAAACATACTCCTCCCGTGCAGGAATAGTTGTCAAAGCAGTGAATATAGTTACAGTGAAGACTTTTTATCGAAATCCATTTTCCAAGGAAACGAGGGAGGAGCTAGAGATGGAGATATTAAAAGTTTCAGCAAAATCGAATCCGAACTCTGTAGCTGGTGCACTTGCCGGGGTGTTGCGCGAGCGCGGCGCAGCGGAAATTCAGGCGATCGGCGCAGGTGCATTGAACCAAGCCGTTAAGGCAGTAGCGATCGCACGAGGGTTTGTGGCACCAAGCGGTATGGACTTAATTTGTATTCCGGCATTTACGGATATTATGATTGATGGAGAAGAACGGACAGCTATTAAATTAATCGTCGAGCCTCGTTAACTGGATGACTGGTAAATGGTAAAATATAACCTGTTGGCGCCTTCAGCTTCGAAGGCAGGCAGGTTATTTTTGCTTTTTTAAGGGGGAAAATGAATGATTTTTGATGCCCATTGTGACGCGCTGATGAAACTATGGCAAGACCGTTCATTATCGTTTCAGGACGAGCCATCGCTTCATGTCACGCTTTCGGGAATGGCAGAAGCCGGGGTGAAAGTGCAATGTTTTGCCATCTACGTACCAGAAACAGTGCCGGAAGAAGCTCGGTTCACGGTGGCGCTCGAGATGGTGGATATGTTTTTCACCCGCATTGTGGATCTGTTTCCGTCTGTGAAGGTTGTGCGGACGAAACAAGACATCGCCACCCTCAAAGAAGGGGAGATCGGAGCGATGTTGACGCTCGAAGGATGCGATGCGATTGGCGCCAACCTTGTCAAGTTGAAGACGCTCCTTCGCCTCGGCGTTGCTTCCGTTGGTTTGACATGGAATTTTCCAAACGCTGTCGCTGACGGGGCGTGGGAGAAGCGCGGGGCCGGGTTGACTGCGTTCGGCCGACAAGTTGTCGAGCTGCTCAATGAAACGAAACGGTGGGTCGATGTATCCCATTTATCGGAAAAAGCGTTTTGGGATGTGATGGAGACGGCCTGTTTCCCGATCGCTTCCCATTCCAACGTCTATCGCCTCTGTCCGCACCCACGCAACTTGACAGACGAGCAAATCAAGGCGCTGATCGAAAAAGATGGGATGATCGGCATTAATTTTGTACCGGATTTTTTGACAAACGACAAACGGAGAGCGACGGTCGCTGATGTTCTCCGTCACCTTGATTACGTATGCGCGCTTGGGGGAGCAAACAACGTCGGGTTTGGCTCCGATTTTGATGGCATTGAGGAGACGGTGTCCGGCCTTGAAGCGGTGAAGGAATACCCTCGACTTGTCAATGAGTTGTACAAGCATTACTCCGCTGAGCAAGTGGAGCGTTTTTTGTTTCGTAATTTTTACGAGCATTTGCCCGAGTGATAAATATCATTGAATATATACCTCTATTAAGCTTAAAATAAAAGGCGGAATGTCGACTATGTTGACAAAATACAATTGTCGCGTGGAAGGCGCCCAAAAGTGTAGTCGCTTTGTCAGAAAAATGATACAATAATAGCGAGAGGCTGTAGTGAACATAAAGGGGTGTAAAACATGATCGAACAGCTGTCATGGAAAGTAGGCGGCCAGCAAGGGGAAGGGATTGAAAGTACAGGGGAAATTTTCTCCGCGGCGCTGAACCGCCTCGGGTACTATTTATATGGGTACCGCCATTTTTCTTCCCGCATTAAGGGGGGGCATACGAACAATAAAATCCGCGTCAGCACGAAACCGGTGCGGGCGGTCGCAGATGATTTAGACATTTTGGTGGCATTCGACCAAGAGACGATCGATTTCAACTTTCACGAGCTGCACCGCGGCGGCATCGTCATTGCAGACGCCAAATTCAATCCAGTAATTCCCGAACAAGAAGGGGTGTCGCTTTACGTCGTTCCGTTCACTGAGATTGCGACGGAACTTGGCAACTCGCTGATGAAAAACATGGTTGCCATCGGCGCGACGAGTGCGGTGCTCGGCTTAGATGCCAGCGTTTTCGAAAGCGTTGTCGCGGACACGTTCGCCCGCAAAGGGACGCAAGTCGTTGAGAAAAACATGGAGGCCATCCGTGCTGGGGCGCAGTATATGAAAAAGCAGCTTGACGGTCGCGCCGAGCCTATGAAGCTCGCAAAAGCCGATGGCAAACAGCGGATGTTTATGATCGGCAACGATGCCATCGCCTTGGGAGCTCTTGCTGGTGGGGCGCGCTTTATGGCCGCGTATCCGATTACTCCGGCTTCCGAGATCATGGAATATTTAATTAAGAAACTGCCTGAGTTCGGGGGAGCAGTCATTCAAACGGAAGACGAAATCGCTGCTTGCACGATGGCGATTGGCGCCAACTATGCCGGTGCACGGGCGTTTACAGCCTCTGCCGGGCCGGGGCTATCGCTCATGGCTGAAGCGATCGGCTTAGCTGGAATGACGGAAACACCGCTCGTTGTCGTCGATACGCAGCGGGGCGGTCCGAGTACCGGCTTGCCGACGAAGCAAGAACAATCAGACTTGCTTGCCATGATTTACGGTACGCACGGGGAAATTCCAAAAATCGTTATGGCACCGAGCACAGTTGAGGAAGCGTTTTACGACATGGCGGAGGCGTTAAACTTAGCCGAGGAATATCAATGTCCGGTCATTTTCTTGTCGGATTTGCAGCTGTCGCTCGGCAAACAGACGGTCGAACCGCTTGACTATGATCGGATCGACATTCGCCGCGGCAAGCTCGTGACCGGGGAGTTACCGCCGCTTGCCGGCAAGGAAAACTTTAAACGGTATGAGCTGACACCAGATGGCATTTCGCCGCGGGTGCTTCCGGGGACGAAACACGGCATCCATCACGTCACTGGGGTTGAGCATGCAGAAACCGGCCGCCCGTCCGAAACAGCGGCAAACCGCCAGGCGCAAATGGAGAAGCGGATGCGCAAACTCGAGCACGTCCATTTCCCGACGCCGGTGCATAAGTACATCCGTCACGAAGAGCCAGATTTGCTTCTCGTCGGCTTTTTATCAACACGTGGAGCGATTGAGGAAGCGATTGAGCGCCTCGAGCAAGACGGTGTCAAAGTTAACCACGCGCACATCCGTCTGTTGCACCCGTTCCCGGTTGACGAGATGCGGCCGCTTGTCGAAAAAGCGAAACGGGTTGTTGTTATCGAGCAAAATGCGACCGGGCAATTGGCGAGCCTGTTGAAAATGAACGTCGGTCATGCCGATAAAATGGCAAGCGTCTTGAAATTTGACGGCAATCCATTCTTACCAGGCGATGTTTACAACAAATGTAAGGAGTTGTTAGCACAATGGCCACCTTTAAAGATTTCCGCAATGATGTGAAGCCAAACTGGTGTCCGGGCTGCGGCGATTTTTCTGTTCAAGCCGCCATCCAGCGCGCAGCAGCCAACCTTGGGTTGGAGCCGCACCAGCTGGCTGTCATTTCCGGAATCGGCTGCTCAGGTCGGATTTCCGGCTATATTCATGCCTACGGGTTTCACGGCACGCACGGCCGCGCTTTGCCGCTTGCCCAGGGAGTGAAAATGGCGAATCGTGACTTGACGGTTATTGCCGCCGGTGGTGACGGTGACGGATTTGCAATCGGCATGGGGCACACGGTTCACGCCATTCGCCGCAACATTGACATTACGTACATCGTCATGGACAACCAAATTTACGGGCTGACGAAAGGGCAAACATCGCCGCGCAGCGCCGCCGGATTTAAAACAAAAAGCACGCCGCAAGGATCGATTGAACCGGCGCTGTCGCCGCTTGAAATTGCCTTGAGCGCGGGGGCGACGTTTGTCGCACAAAGCTTCTCGAGCGACTTAAAAGAGCTAACCAGCTTGATTGAAGAAGGAGTCAAACATAAAGGCTTTTCGCTCATCAACGTCTTTAGCCCGTGCGTCACATACAATAAAGTGAACACGTACGAATGGTTTAAAGAGCATTTAGTGAAAGTGAGCGACATCGAAGGGTACGATCCGTCTAATCGGGAGATGGCGATGCAAACGGTGATGAAATATAACGGTCTTGTTACCGGGCTCATCTATCAAAATAAAGAACAAAAGTCGTACCAAGAGCTTGTTCCGGGCTATAGCGCAACGCCGCTTTCGGAAGCTGATTTGAAACTAAGCAAAGAAAAATTCGCCGAGTTAGTAGCGGAGTTTATGTAAAAATGGAAATGATTCACACCCGATGTGGACTTGCCTCATCGGGTGTTTTTTTGCTATCATAACATGTTCCGGACATCCGGAACAAAAACCATTGTGTTTCATTGTCACCCGCGATATACTATGATAGTGTGTGTGATGGAAGAATTTTGCCGGAAAAAGGTTGACGGCAACGAAAACAACAGCTACCTAACTGTATGTAATCGAAAGTTGGACCAAGAAAGAAAGGAGATTGTTATGAACGAAAAGCAACGTTTAGAACAAACAGGTCAAATTCAAACAGCTAGCCATCCAGCGGACAGAAAATCCGACTTGGAGCGGCTCAAAGCAAAAACGACGAAAGACTATGAGAAGTATTTCACGAGCGTCTTTCTTCCGCCGAACTTAAAAGAGGCGAAAAAACGTGGCAAGGAAGAAGTACAATATGTGAAAGACTTTACGATTCCGGATGAATTCCGCGGCATGGGGCGTGGGCGGAAGTTTTACATCCGCACGTACGGCTGTCAAATGAACGAGCATGATACGGAAGTGATGGCCGGCATTTTCATGGCGCTCGGTTATGAACCGACCGACCGTCCGGAAGATGCAAATGTCATTTTGCTTAACACGTGTGCGATCCGCGAAAACGCGGAAAACAAAGTGTTTGGCGAACTCGGCTACTTAAAGCCGTTGAAAACGACGAACCCTGATTTACTACTTGGCGTGTGCGGCTGTATGTCGCAAGAAGAAGCGGTTGTCAATAAAATTTTAAAACAATACCAGTATGTTGACTTGATTTTCGGCACGCACAACATCCATCGCCTCCCGTACATTTTGCATGAGGCGTACATGTCGAAAGAGATGGTTGTCGAAGTATGGTCGAAAGAGGGCGATGTCGTCGAAAACTTGCCGAAAGTGCGCAAAGGCAACATTAAAGCATGGGTCAACATTATGTATGGCTGCGATAAGTTTTGTACGTACTGCATCGTTCCGTACACGCGCGGCAAAGAGCGGAGCCGTCGTCCGGAAGACATCATTCAAGAAGTGCGCCAGCTCGCCGCCCAAGGCTATAAGGAAATTACGCTTCTTGGGCAAAACGTCAACGCCTACGGGAAAGATTTCAACGATATTCAATACGGTCTTGGCGATTTGATGGATGAGCTGCGCAAAATTGATATCGCGCGCATCCGCTTTACGACAAGCCATCCGCGTGACTTTGACGACCGACTCATCGAAGTGCTTGCCAAACGAGGCAATTTAGTCGAACATATTCATTTGCCGGTGCAATCGGGCAGCACGGAAATTTTGAAAATGATGGGTCGGAAATATACACGTGAAGAGTATTTGGAACTCGTCCGCAAAATTAAAGCGGCCATTCCGGATGTCGCTTTGACGACCGACATTATCGTCGGCTTCCCGAACGAAACGGATGAGCAGTTTGAAGAAACGTTGTCGCTTTACCGTGAAGTCGAGTTTGATTCGGCGTATACGTTCATTTACTCGCCACGTGAAGGCACCCCAGCGGCGAAAATGAATGATAACGTGCCGATGGAAGTGAAAAAAGAACGGCTTCAGCGCTTGAACGCCCTCGTTCAAGAGATTGCAGCGAAGAAAATGAAACAATACGAGGGCCAAGTCGTCGAGGTGCTCGTTGAAGGCGAAAGCAAAACGAACCCGGATGTGTTAGCAGGGTATACGCGTAAAAACAAGCTTGTCCATTTCGTCGGCCCGAAATCGCTCATTGGTCAATTGGTCAATGTGCGCATTACGCAGGCGAAAACGTGGACATTGACAGGCGAGTTAGCGAATGAAGCGATCGAGGTGAACTAAGATGGCAAAATATACGCGGGATGAGATTTTGACGCAGGCAAAGCAGTTGGCGAAAATGATTGCCGAAACAGAGGAAGTTGACTTTTTCAAGCGAGCCGAAGAAAAAATCCATCAAAACGAAAAAGTACGCACGTTAATTAATGAGTTAAAATCGCTGCAAAAACAAGCAGTCAACTTCCAACATTACGGCAAACATGAAGCGCTAAAGCGGGTCGAGGAGAAAATTGACGCCATTTACGAGCAGTTGGAGCAAATTCCGATCGTCAGTGAATTCCAGCAGTCGCAGGCCGATGTGAACGATTTGCTTCAGCTTGTCGCTTCGACGATTTCCAATACAGTGACCGATGAAATTCTTGCGTCGACTGGCGGCGATGTGCTGCGCGGAGAAACGGGTGCGGCGCTTCGCTACGGCAAGCAGGGTGGTTGCCATTAACGCGTTTATGGCGTCTGTTTGTCATGAACGAACAAAAAAGCGTCCTTTCGGGCGCTTTTTTCATTTGTCATAAGCAACGGGGCTGCATTGAGAGGAGGAGCGGAGCTTTTTTAAGAAAGCGCCGTACAGCGGCGCACTAGACGACGGGCTCTTTTTCTTTTTTGATTGGCAGGTGGTCTGAACCTCGTCCGATCAGTGCGAATGTTTGGCGGTGAAAAAGCAGGAACATTGAACGGAACGCGTGCATACAATGAACTATACGGAATAATGATTCATTTGTTGTGCACATTAGCGGAGATCACGCATAGGATGAAATGAAGATTCATTTGAGGAGGGTTCCGTTCGATGTCTGAATACAGAGAAATTATTACGAAAGCCGTTGTCGGTAAAGGCCGCAAATTTACGCAATCGACCCACACGGTGACGGCGCCGAACCGCCCGTCAAGCATTCTTGGCTGCTGGATCATCAACCACCGCTATGAAGCGAAAAAATGCGATAAAACGGTCGAAATTCACGGCCACTACGACATTAACGTGTGGTATTCATACCACAATAATACAAAAACAGAAGTTGTCACTGAAACCGTCTCATACACTGATGTTGTCAAGTTAAAATATCGGGATAAAGACAATTTAATTAGCGATGATACCGATATTATCGTTCGCGTCATTCAGCAGCCGAACTGCCTAGAATGCACTATCTCGCCGAACGGCAACAAAATCGTCGTCGATGTCGAGCGGGAGTTTATCGCCGAAGTGATCGGTGAAACAAAAGTGTGTGTCGCCATCAATCCGGAAGGGTGCGGCAACAAAGACGATGATTTTTATGACGACGACGATCTTGACGAAGAATTAGAAGATTTAAGCCCGGATTTGTTGCTCGGCGAAGAAGAGTAAAACTAGGAAATTTCTTTCCTAGTTTTTTCTTTTGTCGCTTGTTATAATAGTAGCGCAATCAACGGCCGACTGGCCAAAAAGGTTGGGGAGAAATGATGCCATCGTATACACCGATGATTCAGCAATATTTGCACATTAAAGCGCAATATCCAGATGCATTTTTGTTTTTTCGTCTTGGTGACTTTTACGAAATGTTTTTTGATGACGCCATAAAGGCGGCGCAAGAATTAGAAATTACACTGACAAGCCGCGATGGAGGCGGCGATGAACGGGTGCCGATGTGCGGGGTTCCGTACCATTCGGCGCAAGGCTATATTGAACAACTTGTGGAAAAAGGCTATAAAGTTGCTATTTGCGAACAAGTCGAAGATCCGAAAACGGCAAAGGGCGTCGTGCGCCGCGAAGTCGTTCAGTTGGTTACCCCTGGCACGCTCATGGAGGGCAAAGGGCTCACCGAGAAAGAAAACCATTATTTAGCGACACTGACGCCGTTTGCTGACAGTACATACGGATTGGCTTACGCTGATTTGTCGACTGGCGAAGTTCGGTTGACACTCCTTTCTTCATGGGAGGAGACAGGAAACGAACTGCATGCTATCGGGGCGCGAGAAATCGTCATCAGCTCCGACAGCGCGGAAGAGTGGGTGCGTGAGCTGAAAGAACGGTACGGAGCGGCGATCTCGTATGAAGATGAAACATGGCTGCGGGATGAATGGAGCAGCGTGGCTGGTCACGTGACGCAAGAAAAGCTGCGGGTGACTGTCGCCCGCTTGCTTCATTATCTCGTCCGCACGCAAAAACGGCAGCTTGATCATTTACAGCCGGCCGAGCTGTATCAGGTCGATCAGTATATGAAAATGGATCGGCATTCGAAGCTGCACTTAGAGTTAGTTGAAACGGTGCGGTCAAAAGGAAGAAAAGGGTCGCTTTTATGGCTGTTAGACGAAACAGTGACGGCGATGGGCGGTCGGCTCTTAAAACAATGGCTTGACCGTCCGCTCATTGACCAGCGTGCAATCGAACGACGCCTCGATTTCGTGGAGACGTTGAAAACTTCTTATTTTGAACGGCACGAGCTGCGTGATCGGTTGCGCGACGTCTACGACATCGAGCGGCTCGTTGGCCGCATCGCCTACGGCAATGCCAACGCCCGCGATCTCGTGCAGCTGAAAAAATCGCTTTCCCAAGTGCCATCTCTTCGGCAGACGGTGAGCGGCTTGCCGCTTACCGAAGTGGACGAGCTGGTTGGGCGCCTTGATCCGTGCGAAGAGCTTGTCGATTTGCTCGAGCGTGCCATTCAAGAACAGCCGCCGCTTTCCATTAAGGAAGGAAACATCATTAAAGACGGGTATGACGAGCGGCTTGACCGCTATCGTGACGCAAGCCGCAACGGCAAAGCGTGGATCGCCGAACTGGAGGCGAAAGAGCGGGAAGTCACCGGCATTAAATCGCTCAAAGTCGGTTACAATCGTGTATTCGGCTACTATATTGAAGTGACGAAGCCGAACCTTCCCCTCATCCCGGAAGGACGCTATGAACGGAAGCAGACACTCGCCAACGCTGAGCGCTTTATTACTGCGGAATTGAAAGAAAAAGAGGCGCTCATTTTAGAAGCGGAGGAAAAAAGCGTTGAACTCGAATATGAGCTGTTTGTCGCCATTCGCGAGCAGGTGAAGGAATACATTCCGCGCTTACAGACGCTGGCTAAAGCAATCGCTGAGCTCGATGTGCTTCAGGCATTGGCGACGGTGAGCGATGAGCGGCGTTATGTGCGCCCGCAGTTTTCCACCGAGCGCGTCTTAGCGATCGAAGGAGGCCGACACCCGGTCGTGGAAAAAGTGCTCGGTGCGCAAACATACGTGCCGAACGACTGCTACATGAATCGTGAGCGGGAAATGCTGCTCATCACCGGACCAAACATGGCCGGGAAAAGCACGTACATGCGGCAAGTGGCGCTCACCGCCATCATGGCGCAAATTGGTTGCTTCGTCCCGGCTGAGCGGGCGGTGCTGCCGATTTTTGATCAAGTGTTCACTCGTATCGGCGCTGCTGACGATTTGTCAGCCGGGCAAAGCACGTTTATGGTCGAAATGCTTGAGGCGCGCCGAGCCATCACTCACGCGACGCAAAACAGCCTCATTTTGTTCGATGAAATCGGGCGCGGCACATCGACATATGACGGTATGGCACTCGCCCAGGCGATGATCGAATACATTCACGACCATATCGGCGCGAAAACGTTGTTTAGCACACACTATCATGAGCTGACCGCGTTGGAAAGCTCGCTCGAACGGCTATGCAACGTTCATGCCCGTGCTGTCGAGGAAAACGGCAAAGTCGTCTTTTTGCATCAAATCGCCGACGGATCAGCCGACCGCAGTTACGGCATTCATGTTGCTGAGCTGGCCGGGTTGCCTATTTCACTCATTGAGCGCGCCCGGGACATTTTAGCCAAGCTCGAGCAATCGTCTGGAAACGGCTCCCTTGAACAAGGGATTGGAGAGGAAGCTGGGCGAGAGAATGGCTCGTTAATGGAAGCCGCTTCTCAGCAGCAAAGCGAGTTGGAGTTGACCGTGGGCTCGGCTGCTGATCGCGTGGTCGAACAGAGCGTTGAGCGGCAGGCCGAACATAGAGCAAGCGCGGGAAACGAAGCGTCCTTTGAACAGTTGAGCATGTTTCCTGATTTAGCTCCGGCGCCTGTGGAGCCGCACTTGTCCAGCAAAGAGAAAAAGGCGCTCGCAGCATTGAAGGAGGTCAACTTGCTTGAGATGACGCCGCTTGAGGCGTTAAACAAGCTATATGAACTGCAAAAACTCCTTAAGTAACGGAGGTGGGGGGATGGGACGCATTCATAAGCTCGACGATCAGCTAGCAAACAAAATCGCCGCTGGCGAAGTTGTCGAACGGCCGGCTTCGGTGGTAAAAGAGCTCGTCGAGAACGCCATCGATGCCCACAGTACGGCGGTCGAAATTGAACTCGAGGAAGCTGGGATGACGAAAATCCGCGTCATCGACAACGGCGACGGAATGGAAGAAGAGGATTGCCTTCTTGCTTTTGAACGGCATGCGACAAGCAAAATTCAAGACGAGCACGACTTGTTCCGCATTCGCATGCTCGGCTTTCGCGGTGAGGCGTTGCCGAGCATTGCTTCAGTGTCCGAAGTGGAGCTTGTGACAAGCACCGGCAGCGGCCCGGGGACGAAGCTCGTGTTAAAAGGCGGTGCGCTCGTGGCCCGCGAGCGGGCGGCCGGGCGCAAAGGAACCGATATCACGGTATCCAACTTATTTTTCAACACCCCAGCGAGGTTGAAATATATGAAAACGATCCATACCGAGCTCGGTCATGCGGCTGATGTCGTCAACCGGCTGGCGCTCGCTCACCCGGATGTGTCATTCCGGCTTCGCCATCACGGCAAAACGTTGCTTGCGACAAACGGCAGCGGCGATGTCCGGCATGTGCTCGCTGCCATTTACGGTATGGAAACGGCAAAACAAATGATCCCGATTGAGGCGGAATCGCTCGATTTTACTGTCCGTGGCTATATTTCACTGCCGGAAGTGACGCGCGCTTCGCGCAATTATATGTCGCTCATTGTCAACGGGCGCTATGTGCGCAATATACCGCTGATGAAGGCCATTGAAGCCGGCTATCATACGCTCTTGCCGATCGGTCGCTATCCGATTGTATTTCTGGCGATTGAAATGGACCCGGTGCTCGTTGATGTGAACGTTCACCCGGCGAAACTGGAAGTCCGTTTCAGCAAAGAAGCGGAGTTAAACGAGCTCATTACCGCGACAATCCGCCAAGCGTTCCGCCAGCGGACGCTCATTCCATCCGTATCTGCCGACAGCAAAACGGTCAAAGCGAAGGCGGAGCAAGCATCTTGGACGTTTGCCCATCGCGTTCATGAACCGCCCGCCCAGCCCGACGGAAAGGCAGGGGGAACTAACAATGTGACCGCAGCAGCGTCCCTGGCCAGTGAAGGATCGCTTTCCCCGTTGCCTGCAGCCGCCCAGGCTGATGCGCCTGCCGTTTCGGAAGAAGCCGAAGCGTCGGTGTTTTCGGAAAGAAGGACAGGCGCTGTCAACGATTTGCCTGCTGCTGAGTTGAAGCGGGATGCCGAGGTGGAGGAGGAACCGACCGAGGCGTGCCTGCCGGCTGATGAGCAAGCAGAGGAGAAACGAGCAGTCG
The DNA here is from genome assembly GCF_000496575.1 of Geobacillus thermodenitrificans subsp. thermodenitrificans DSM 465. Taxonomy (GTDB): domain Bacteria; phylum Bacillota; class Bacilli; order Bacillales; family Anoxybacillaceae; genus Geobacillus; species Geobacillus thermodenitrificans. The sequence goes on from NZ_AYKT01000001.1 coordinate 378,563, forward strand.
ACCGCCTCCCGCCGCTTTATCCGATTGGGCAGTTGCACGGCACTTATATTTTGGCGGAGAACGAACTCGGACTCTATATGATCGACCAACATGCGGCGCAAGAACGGATCAACTACGAATATTTCCGGGAAAAACTTGGCGAAGTCACCAATGAGGTGCAAGAGCTGCTCGTCCCGCTAACGTTTGAATATCCGGCCGACGAATATGAGCGAATCGCCGCTTGCCGCGACGAGCTCGCCCGTTGCGGCGTGTTTCTTGAACCGTTCGGCCCGCGGGCGTTTCTCGTTCGTTCCCACCCTGTGTGGTTTCCAAAAGGGAAAGAAAAAGAGATCATCGAGGAAATGATCGAACACGTACTGACCGCCAAAACGGTCGATATAAAGCAGCTGCGCGAGCAAGCCGCTATCGTCATGAGCTGTAAGCGCGCCATTAAAGCGAATCAACATTTGCGCACCGACGAAATCTTCGCCTTGCTCGAAACGCTGCGGCAAACGACCGATCCGTTCACTTGCCCGCACGGCCGGCCGATCATCGTCCATTTTTCAACATATGAAATTGAAAAGTTATTTAAACGAGTAATGTAAATGGCGAGGGTGTCTCAACAGCAACGAGCCCCCCTTTCTTCACTTGTATATGGGCGGCGAATGAATTCACCATTCTATTGCTTCACTAAAGGACAGGCTCCTTTTTGAGTCAGTCCTGTTTTTTTTGTAATCATTTTGTAATCTACTTTTATTCTTTCTGTTACAGACGAGTTGTTTTTATTTTACTATAATGGCTCATGTGCGGGAATACATGGCGATTTTTGTAGAGTGATAGCGAAATTTACCTAAGGAAATAGAGAAATGTCAAATTGATGTCATAGGGGGATATAAAATGAAAAAAGCACTTGTATTTACCGGGACATTGATCGGATCATTATTAGCCAGCCATGCGGCCTCAGCAGCAAGCCACACGGTGCAAAAAGGCGATACGCTCTGGGGAATTTCGAAGAAATATAATACGACCGTCGATCGATTAAAACAACAAAACAATTTATCTTCCGATCTCATTTTTCCAGGCCAAGTATTGCAAGTAAATGGACAAAGCGGAAGTGGACAAGTAGCTTCTCATACATACACTGTCCAGCTCGGTGACACATTAAGCGGGATTGCTAAGAAGTTTGGCACAACGGTAGAAGCGTTGGTCAAACTAAACCCAAGCATTACGAATCCGGACTTCATCCGCGACGGCCAAGTGCTCAAAGTAACAGGCGGACAAGAAAGCACCAATACATATACTGTTCGGCCGGCGGCCACGGCTGTGAACGGTCAGTACATCGCCCAAAAAGGGGATACATTATCGGAGATTGCGAACAAGTTTCAAACGACCGTTGACCGCTTGTTGTCGCTCAATCCGCAAATTACGAACCCGAATATGATTCGCGTTGGCCAAGCCATTAAAGTAACGGGTGGAACAACCGCTGTTCGCACCGAGCAACAAGGATCGACCGCCCAACAAACGAAACCGGCCGCTAAACCGGCTGCGTCTGAATCGTCTGCTTCACTTGCCGACAAAATCATCAAAATCGGCGAAAAATATTTAGGGGCGAGATATTTGTACGGAGCAGATCCATCGCGCACCGATGTGTTCGACTGCTCTTCGTTTACAATGCGTGTTTTTAGCGAAGCAGGCATTTCGCTGCCGCGTACATCGTCAGCCCAAGCACAAGCTGGCAAAGCGGTGTCGTTCAACCAATTGCAAAAAGGTGATCTTGTCTTTTTTGACACTGACTCGAACGGCACGATCAACCATGTTGGCATTTACGCTGGCAATGGGCAAATGATTAATGCGACTGTTTCGTTGGGCGTTACGTATTCGTCGCTCACTTCATCGTATTGGAAAACACGGTTTGTAAAGGCGGTTCGCGTGCTTAACTAACGGGATGCTTACGGACATTTTGCCTGTTGCTTAAACATAGCCGAATGCGACAGAAGGCTGCTCGCATAAAGCACATGTGAGGCTTTAGCGGGCAGCTTTTTCTTATGCATCCTGTGCAAAGATTTCGCTTCAGCTACTGATCGACAGAACTGAGGGAATCATAAGGCCTGTCAATCATTTCATCCATCCCATCATAAGAAAAGGTGTCCCGTTGCTTGAGGGACACCTTTGGTCATTATTGGATAGGTTTTTTCGCTTTTCGCGTCACTTCTTGCTGGAATGAACGGATAAGAGATAGAACGATCAAGATCATGATGATCGCAAACGGAAACGCAGCGATGATGGACGCTGTCTGCAGCGATTCAAGGCCACCTACAAAAAGGAGGATGGCCGCGGTCGCTGATTGGATAACGCCCCAGATGAATTTGACCGAGTTTGGCGGGTTTAGGCTGCCGTTGGTCGTCTGCATGCCGAGCACAAACGTTGCCGAGTCCGCCGATGTGACAAAAAACGTACAAATGAGCAAAATAGCGATTCCTGAAAGCAGCGTTGAGAGCGGGAAATGTTCGAATGTAAAGAACAAGGCTGTCTCCATTCCTTTTTCATTCATCACTTCACCAATGCCGGCATGTTGGAACTGTTCCAGATAAAGGGCCGAACCGCCAAAAACGGAAAACCAGAGGGCGCTGAAAATCGTTGGAACCGCCAAGACACCGATCATAAATTCACGGATCGTGCGTCCACGGGAAATGCGAGCGATAAACGTTCCCACAAACGGCGCCCACGCGATCCACCACGCCCAATAAAAAACGGTCCATACTTTCGGCCAATCATTTTGTTCAAACGGATTGAGCCGGAAACTCATCGACGGGAGGTTTTGTAAGTACGTTCCGATCGTCGCTGTGAACACATCCATAATAAAATTCGTTGGGCCGGCAAACAGCATGAAAAACATGAGCAGCAATGCGAGTGCAATATTAAGGTTGCTCAACAATTTTATTCCTTTGTTGAGACCGCTCTGCGCTGAGAGCATAAACAGCACAGTGACGACCGCAATGATGAGCAATTGCGTCGAAAAGCTGTTCGGAACGCCAGGAAACAGCTGATGCAACCCCCCGCCGATTTGAATGGCTCCCAATCCTAATGAAGTGGCGACGCCAAAAACCGTTGCATATACGGCTAATGTATCAACAGCGATGCCGAGGCCACCCTCTGTCCGCGCGCCAAACAGCGGGCGCAGTGTGCGGCTAATGATGCCGGCTTCCTGCTTGCGAAACTGGAAGTAAGCGAGCGCCAAGGCAAGGATGCCGTAGATCGCCCATGGATGTAGCCCCCAATGAAAAAATGAGTAGCGCATCGCCAAACGGGCCGCTTCCGCCGTTGCCCCTTCCCCTGTTGGCGGCGTGTAATAGTGGGACACCGGTTCAGCCACTCCCCAAAACACTAACCCGATTCCCATTCCGGCGCTAAACAGCATAGCAAACCATGTCATATAGCTGTATTCCGGTTCTTCTCCGTCACGGCCGAGACGGATATTCCCATAGCGGGAAAAAATGAGAAACAAACAAAACGCTAAAAACAACGAAGCGCTAAGCAAATAAAACCAGCCGAATTTATCGATCAGAAACGAGTGCACCGCGCTGCTGACCGCCTTTAAATTGTAGCGTGGCAGCAAAGACTCCGGAACGACTCCCCAAATAATAAACACAATGGCAATCACAATCGAGATCCAAAAGATGGCTGTTGTTTTCTTCATTTCTCTCCTCCTTATTCTTATTATGTGCTGATATGATGGGAACCATGTTAGCGGTTTTGGGGGGCCGCTTCTTAGAGTAACAAAATTCGACAACGAATACAAATGATCCAAATTTTTGACGCATATCATTTTGTGCCATGATTTTTTATCGTGTAAAATAAAATACTTGTAGTTTACTAAAAAAGGAGGTTATTTGCATGAACAGCCGTCTGTCGGTCATGGTCAGCATCGTGCTGGCGATGCTCGTCGCATCGATGGATACGACGATCATGAACACGACCATGCCGATCATCGCTAAGGAACTGGAGGGATTTTCCCTTTATGCGTGGACGTTTGCGTCGTACATGATTACGACAACCGTTCTGTCGCCGATTGCCGGTCGCCTGTCGGACTTATTCGGCCGCAAAAAAGTTTTCAGCTTTGGCATTATTTTATTTTTAATCGGTTCGCTTCTTTGCGGATTGTCGCAAAACATGGTGCAGCTCGTTTTGTTCCGCGCCTTGCAAGGGGTGGGGGCGGGATTTATGATGCCGTTTCCTGCGATTATTGCCGGTGATTTGTTCCCCGTAGAAAAGCGCGGAAAAATCCAAGCATTTTTTACTGCCATGTGGGGTCTTTCCGCTGTTTTAGCGCCGCTTTTGGGCTCGCTGTTTGTCGAGTATGCGACATGGCGCTGGATTTTTTATGTCAACATTCCGATTTGTGTGCTCTCGCTTTTAACGTTGCTTCCGTATAAAGAAGTGTATGAACCGAAGAGAGCGGCGATTGACTATGTGGGTGCAGCGCTGTTTGCGACGGCGATCAGCCTGCTTTTGCTCGTCACGGTCGTTGAACAGGGTCAATGGTGGTATGGTGCGGCTGGGGTGTTGTTGCTTGTCATCTTTTATTATTTCGAAAAACGGCAGCCATCGCCGCTCGTCCCGTTGTCGCTTGTTCATCACCGGACGCTCAAATGGATGAACATTAACGGGTTTGTCAGCTGCGTCGCCTTGTTTGGGACGTCAAGCTACATTCCGCTCTTTTTGCAAAATGTTGCCCACTTGTCGGTGTTTATGAGCGGGGTCGCTTTGCTCGGCTCGTCTGTCGGCTGGATGATCGCCGCTGTGCCGGCGGGGAAATGGATTTTGCGCTATGGTTACCGTTCTCTTCTCATCATCGGTAACGTGCTACTTGTCGCTTCCGGCCTTTTTCTCGCCTTACTCAACGAGAGCCATGGGTTTTGGTATGTCTTTTTCATCATGTTCTTACAAGGGCTGTCGTTTGGCTTGACATCGACCGTTGGCGTCATTGGCTCGCAACAGCTTGCGGATGCTCATGAAAAGGGGATTGCGACTTCCTTTTTTATGTTTTGCCGCAATATCGGCACAGCGATTGGCGTCACGGTGATGGGAGCGTTTTTGGCGCAGGCGTCGACATTTATGGCCGGTATTCGTCACCTGTTTTTATTTGGCTTAATCGGCAGCATCATCGCCATGATTACCTCACTTTTTATTCGTGATGAAACGGAAGCCGACCGGAACAACCAGCAGTCAGAAGGGATGGCATAAAGTCGGGCGGCATGCCACCGCATGGCCGCCAAAAAAACGGTTAAACATTGGCGGCCATCATCCGATACTATAAGTGGAACGACCGATTTCTTTTAAAAACGGGGGATGTATTAATGAAGATGACGGTTCGCAAAAAATTGTTGGCTGGCTTCGGTCTCGTCTACGTGTTAATCGCACTGCTGGTCGGTTTTGCCTGTTATGAGATGTCGACGCTTGACCGTACATACACAGACGTCATCGATAATCGGATGCCAAAACTTGTTGATGCGAAACAGCTCGAAGTGCTCATCCGCCGCCAAGTCGGCAGCATGCGCGGCTATTTGTTGAGCGGCGATGAGACCGAGCGGGAGAATTTTGAAAAGGCACATGAGGAGTATAAAAAAACAAGTGAAACGCTCGATGCTTCGCTAACACAAGAGAAAACGAAACAGTTGCTTGCCGAGCTCGATTTGCTTGAGCAACAGTTTTACGAGCTCTCCCAAAGAGCGTTTGAGTTAAAGGAGCAAAACAAACCGGAGCAATATAATGCGCTTGTCATAACAACAGGGCGCGATATAACGGCTCAATTTGATGTGAAAATGAACGAATTTGTCGCCCTGCAGCAACGAGAATTAGATCGGGCAAGCCATAACGCGAGCGCCTCAGCCGAACGTGTTCTTCGGCTTGTTCTTATCGTCAGTGTGTTGGCGGTGGCGGCTGGAGCGATCGTCAGCTACTACATCAGTCGTTCGCTTTCTCTCCCGTTGCTTGCGCTGTCAGAAGCGGCGAAGCGGATTGCTGCCGGCGACTTGACCGAGACGAAAACCGGCGTGCGCAACCGTGATGAAATCGGCGAGCTTGCCGCTTCGTTTGAACAAATGGCGAAAAATTTGCGCGGCGTGTTGCATGAAGTGGCGCAAAACGCCGAACAAGTCGCCGCTTCCTCGGAAGAGCTAGCGGCGAGCGCCGAACAGACGAGCAAGGCGACTGAGCAAATCGCCATGACGATCCAAGGTGTTGCTTCCGGTGTGGACAAACAAATGCAAAGCGTCGAAGAAACGTCCGCCGCTGTCAACACCATGTCTGAACAAATCGGGCAAATCTCCGAGCGGGCGCAAAGCGTAGCGGCCATCGCTGCCGAAACATCAAAACAGGCAGCGGATGGTGGGCAAACGATCGAGGCGAGCGTCGCACAAATGAACAAGGTGAACGGCACGGTTGAACAGCTGGCCGAAGTGATTAAAGGGCTTGGCCGCCGTTCCGAGCAAATCGGCTCGATTATTGAGGCGATCCGCAATATTGCGGCGCAGACGAACTTGCTCGCTTTAAACGCTGCCATTGAGGCTGCACGTGCCGGCGAGCACGGACGCGGCTTTGCGGTCGTCGCCGATGAGGTGCGGAAGCTGGCTGAGCAATCGGCCGAATCAGCGCGGCAAATCGCTGAATTGATCGCTGCCATTCAAGAAGAAACGGCTCACGCCGTCCAATCGATGGAGTCAGTCGTCAACGAAGTGACAGCCGGAACGGGAGTCATCCGCACTTCGGGCGAAACGTTCAGCCAGATCCGTGCTGCCGTTGACGAAGTGGCCAAGCAAATTCGCGACGTATCCGCTTCGGTTAGCGAGATGGCTGCCTCCTCGGAACAAATTGTGCGTTCCGTTCAGCTTGTCGCTGATGTCGCAGAATCGACATCCGCCGGCACGCAGGAAGTATCGGCGGCGACCGAAGAGCAGCTGGCGTCAATGGAAGAAATTTCGGCTTCTGCCGCATCGCTATCGAAAATGGCTGATGATTTGCAGGCGATTGTTAGAAAATTTTCGCTCTGATGAGGAACGCCTTTTACGGCGTTCATTTTTTTTTTTGGACAGTTCAGGGGGGTGAAAGGAAAGAACGGCGATTTTTCGTGTTGCTATGTATAAAACGGAGGGGGGATGGCGAAAACGTAGGAAAGAAATTGTTTCATGTGTTGCCGTTTTTATGTATAATGGTGTTTGATACGAGTTCAGCAACAGAAAGCAGTGGCACACCATGACAGAAAAAATTGTTGTCATTGTCGGACCGACAGCAGTCGGCAAAACGAAGCTCGGCATTGCATTGGCGAAGAAGCTAGGCGGGGAGATCATCAGCGGCGACTCGATGCAAATTTATAAAGGGATGGACATTGGCACCGCGAAAGTCAAGCCCGATGAAATGGAAGGAGTTCCACACCATTTGCTTGACATTAAAGAGCCGTGCGAACCGTTTTCCGTCGTCGAATTTCAGCGGCTCGCCCGCGCGCTCATCACCGATATTTCCGCCCGCGGCCGACTGCCGATCATCGTCGGCGGCACTGGGCTGTACATTCAAGCTGCCATTTACGATTACCGATTTTCCGACGCCCCTTCCGATGAAGCATACCGTCGGGCGCTTAGGCAGTTGGCGGCTGAACAAGGAGCCGAGGCACTTCACGAGCAGCTTAAGGCGGTCGACCCGGAAAGCGCGGCGCGCATTCATCCGAACAATGTCCGCCGTGTCATTCGTGCGCTCGAAGTGTACCATTGCACGGGGAAACCGTTCAGTGAATGGCAGCGCGGACAGCAACGGCAACTGTTATACGAAACGGCCCTCATCGGGCTGACAGCGGAGCGGAGCGTGCTTTACCGACGCATTAATGAACGGGTTGATGAGATGATCGCTGAAGGGCTGATTGAAGAGGTAAGGTCGCTATACGATCGCGGCCTGCGTGATTGTCAGGCAGTGCAGGCGATCGGCTACAAAGAGCTGTACGACTATTTTGATGGCCGCGTCTCCCTCGACGAAGCGATCGAGCAGCTGAAGCAAAATTCGCGCCGCTACGCGAAGCGGCAGCTGACGTGGTTTCGCAACCAAATGCCGGTAGAATGGTTTGACATGACGGATCCCGAAAAGTTTGCCGTCAAGGTGGAGGAAATTTTTCGCTACATAGCAGGAAAGCTTCGACTTGAAGCGAATATATAACCATATCCTTAGAGAGAAAAGAGGAGGACGTTCCATGAAAAATACGATCAACATTCAAGACCAGTTTTTAAACCAGTTGCGCAAAGAAGGTATCCAAGTAACGGTGTTCTTATTGAACGGCTTCCAGCTGCGCGGATACATTAAAGGATTTGATAACTTCACCGTGTTGCTTGAAGTGCAAGGAAAACAGCAGCTCATCTACAAACATGCCATTTCGACGTTTGCGCCGGAACGGAACATCCAGTTTGAAACCGAGCAATGATGCCGCTGGTACATAAGCCGCGACAAAAAAGACGCCTCCTTTGGGGCGTCTTTTTCCGTATTTCTCGACTTGCACCGCCCTCTCTCCTGCTTTTTTGCCCCGACTCGCGTCGCTTTTTCATTTCCGATGCGTAAACGACCGCTGATCTGAATAAAAATATACAAACTTTCCCTTGCTACAATTGACCGACCGGCTGATCGTTTGGGTGATTGTCACGGATTGGCGGCGGCGTACGTATACTAATAAAGAAAAGGCGAGGCGTCGACAGCCAGGTCGGAATGGGTGCGGATGGCAGAAAACGGGAAGCGAGGTGACGCCCCTTGTCAGAATTGACGATGAACAAAGCGAAAGGGCAAATTAATATTGTGTTGAATTCGAAAACAGTGAATCATTTAGTGAAAGAAGAGCGAAACGACTGGCTTGATGGGGAAGAGCATCAGGCGCTTCGCAATATTCAAAAAGAACTAGACCAATTGATCGGGCTTGATCATGTCAAAAAAATCGTCAAGGAAATTTACGCCTGGCTGTACATTAGCCGGAGGCGCAAAGAAAACGGCTTAAAAGCAAACCGTCAAGCGCTCCATATGATTTTCAAAGGAAATCCCGGAACGGGAAAAACGACAGTGGCGCGTCTGCTTGGCAAACTGTTTTTTGAGATGAACGTGCTGTCGAAAGGACATTTCATTGAGGCCGAGCGGGCTGATTTAGTAGGGGAATATATTGGGCATACAGCAAACAAAACGCGCGACTTGATCAAAAAAGCGCGCGGTGGCGTTTTGTTTATCGATGAAGCGTATTCGCTCGCCCGCGGCGGTGAAAAAGATTTCGGTAAAGAGGCGATTGATACCCTCGTCAAAGGGATGGAAGACTACTGTGATGACTTGGTCGTCATTTTAGCCGGCTATCCGAGGGAAATGGATTATTTTTTGTCATTAAATCCCGGCTTGCCGTCGCGTTTTCCGTTGACGATTGAGTTTCCGGATTATACGGTCGAGGAGCTTGTGCAAATCGCCAAGCAAATGTTGCGTGAGCGCGAATATGAAATGACGCCAGAGGCGGAGCGGAAGCTGTACGTCCATTTAGAGGGGACGCTCGAGGCAGCAGGTCGGATGAAGTTCAGCAATGGTCGCTACGTCCGCAATTTAATTGAGAAAGCGATTCGCAAGCAGGCGGTTCGTCTTCTTCATGAAGGACGCTACGACAAAAAAGAGCTGATGACGATCCGCGATCGAGATTTAGTCATTTACTCTTAAAAAGAAAGGGAGATCTCCCTTTCTTTTTTTGGCTGCAAAAGAGGAATGTCGTTAAAAAGGGCGAATACATAAACAACGAGGGCTAATGTACTAATTAATCTGAATTATCTGTCTAGTGAACCTGCCTGCCCTATGTCCATTTGGAAAAAGGGGGAAAGGCGCTTGTACGTAACGATTGGGGACATGTTTTCCCAGACGGTAAGGAAATTTCCGATGCGCGAGGCGGTCGTAGAGGTGGCGACCGGACGCCGTTACACGTACGCAGAATGGGAGGTGGAAGTGAACCGATGGGCGAACGCCTTTCTTGAAGCCGGCGTCCGCAAAGGAGATCGCGTCTCGACAGTGCTATACAACACGCTCGAGCTCGCCACCGCCTTGTTTGCCTGCGCAAAAATTGGCGCGGTGTTCAACCCGATCAATTTTCGGTTGAAAGCGGAGGAAATCGCCTATATTTTGATGGACGCCGAACCGAAAATCGTCATATTTGAGCGGTCGGTCGAGCCGCAGCTTGCCGCAATCAGCAGCCGTTTTCCGCACGTGTCATTTTGGTCGATCGATGGCGATCCGCCGCCGTTTGCCAAAAACGCCTATGAGCAGGTAGTTCAGGCTACGGATGAAGCGCCGCACGTTCATGTGGAAGAAAGCGACCTTTACGCCATTATGTACACAAGCGGCACAACCGGGCGGCCAAAAGGGGTGATGCACCGGCATCGTGACATGATCGAACAAAGTGTCGTTTGCCAAGGCGTGATGCGCATCCGGGAAACGGACCGCGGGTTGGCGGCAGCGCCGCTGTTCCATTGTGCCGAGCTGCATTGTTGCTTGCTGCCGCGCGTGCATGCCGGAGCAGCGAGTGTCATTTTGCATCATTTTGACGCCAAGCTCGTTCTCGAAACAATCGAACGCGAACGAATTACCCTCATGTTCGGCGCCCCAACAATGTGGAATATGATATTGCAGGAGAATGTAAGCGGTTACGACATCTCTTCGCTCCGCCTCGGATTGTACGGCGCCGCTCCGATGGCTCCGGCGCTTGTAAGGCAATGTCAAGAGCGGCTCGGCATCGGGCTCATTCAAGCGTACGGTATGACGGAAATGGGGCCGGCAGTCACGTTTTTGTTGGAAGACGAGCAGCTGAAAAAAGCCGGTTCTGCTGGCCGTGCTTGCGTGAATCATGAAATTCGCGTCGTCCGCGCGCGGGAAGACGGACCGTCCGACCCGGACGATGTGCTGCCGCCAGGTGAAGTCGGTGAGATCGTCATGCGCGGGCCGTGCATGATGGCGGGGTACTACAAGCGCGAAGAGGCGACGGAAAAGGCATTGTACAAAGGTTGGTACCATTCTGGCGACCTCGGCTACGTTGACGAAGACGGCTACTTGTACGTCGCTGACCGGGTTGATGATATGATCATCAGCGGTGGAGAAAACGTCTATCCGCGCGAGGTGGAGGATGTGCTGTATGAGCATCCCGGCGTGCTTGACGTTGCCGTGCTCGGTGAGCCGGATGAGCTGTGGGGGGAAAAAGTCGTCGCCTTTGTTGTCAAAAAAGACGCTCTCCTCACTGCTGACGAACTTGAGCAGTTTTGCAAAACGAGCGATCGTCTCGCTCCGTACAAGCGGCCGCGCGCCTATTATTTCATCGACGCCCTGCCGCGCAACGCGAGCGGCAAAATTCAAAAGTTTTTGCTGCGCGAGCGGCTGAAACAGCAGGCGGCGGGCGGGACAAACAAGCAGTGACAGAACGGAAAAGAGGGATACATGGTGACAGCCCGCTATTTGCGAGAAGAGCACCACATCTTCCGCGAGGCATTCCGCAAGTTTTTGGAGAAAGAGGCATATCCGTATTATGACGAATGGGAACAACGCGGCATCATTCCGCGGTCGTTTTGGGCGAAAATGGGAGAAAACGGTTTTCTTTGCCCATGGGTGGATGAGAAGTATGGGGGGTTAAACGCCGATTTTGCCTATTCGGTCGTCATCAATGAAGAGTTGGAAAAAGTCGGTTCAAGCCTTGTCGGCATTGGACTGCATAACGATATTGTGACACCGTATATCGCGTCGTATGGAACCGAAGAGCAAAAGCAAAAATGGCTGCCGAAATGCATAAGCGGCGAGCTCATTACAGCGATCGCCATGACTGAGCCGGGAGCTGGGTCGGATTTAGCGAACATTTCGACAACGGCGGTCAAAGACGGTGACTACTACATCGTCAACGGGCAAAAAACGTTTATTACAAACGGCATTCATGCCGATTTGATCGTCGTCGCTTGCAAAACTGATCCGCACGCAAAACCGCCGCACCGCGGCATTAGTCTGTTGGTCGTTGAACGTGACACGCCGGGGTTTACGCGCGGGCGGAAGCTCGAGAAAGTCGGGCTGCACGCCCAAGATACGGCGGAGCTGTTTTTCCAAGATGCGAAAGTGCCGAAAGAAAACTTGCTTGGGGAGGAAGGAAAAGGGTTTTACTATTTGATGGAAAAGCTCCAGCAGGAGCGGCTCGTGGTCGCCATCGCCGCTCAAACGGCGGCCGAAGTGATGTTTTCGTTGGTGAAGCACTATGTAAAGCAGCGGTCAGCGTTCGGCAGGCGGGTGAGCGAGTTTCAAACCGTTCAGTTCCGCCTTGCCGAAATGGCGACTGACATCGCCATCGGGCGCACGTTTGTCGATCGTGTCATCGAGGAGCATATGGCCGGAAAACAAATTGTGACGGAAGTATCGATGGCGAAATGGTGGATCACGGAGATGGCGAAACGTGTCGCGGCTGAAGCCATGCAGCTCCACGGCGGCTACGGCTATATGGAAGAATACGAGATCGCTCGGCGCTATCGCGATATTCCAGTGAGCGCCATTTACGCCGGAACGAACGAGATGATGAAAACGATCATCGCCCGGCAGCTAGACTTATAGAAAAGAGGGACACACCATGCTGAATGGCGTTGTTGTGCTTGACTTTTCTCATTACTTGCCCGGCCCGTTTGCGAGCTGGCGTCTTGCCCAGCTTGGAGCCGAAGTCATTAAGATCGAGCCCCCATCTGGTGACCGGCTGCGTCCGTTCGCTGGTGGGAAGTTGTTTGCCTCGTACAATACCGGCAAAAAAAGCGTCGCCTTGGACTTAAAGACGGACGGGGGGGCGCGAACAAGCTAGGCGTCTCGCCGCTCGTGCCGATGTGTTGATCGAGAGCTTCCGTCCCGGAGTGATGGCGCGGCTCGGGCTTGGTTATAACGACATTTGCCGCATAAACGAGCGCATCATCTACTGTTCGATCAGCGGTTTCGGTCAACAGAGTGATCGCTCGTTGCTTGGAAGCCATGACGTAAATTATATGGCGCTTTCGGGAGTACTTGCGCAGTTGGTGGATAAAAGTGGCCGCCCGGTTCATCCAAAAGTGACGTTCGCTGATTTTATTGGTGGCATGGCGGCGGCCGAGCGCATTTTAGCTGCACTGTTTGCCCGCGAGCGAACCGGCAAAGGCGCACATTTGGATGTCTCGCTTGTCGACGGCTTAACAGCAATGATGGCCGGCCATTTTGCCATCGAGCATGGCGGAGGGCCAAAAAACGGCCTTATGGAGCTTGCCGGGGAGGTCGTCTGTTACCAGTTATACGAGACAAAAGATGGCCGCTATATGAGCTTGGCCGCGCTTGAGCCGCACTTTTGGCGCCAGTTTTGTGAAGCGGTTGGCCGCCCGGAGTGGACCGAAGCGCAGTGGGCGCCGGCTCGTCCGGGAGAGGCGGTATATGACGGGCTGGTCGCTTTGTTTCGCGAAAAAACGTTTTCTGAATGGAGCGCCTTTGCTGAAACGGTTGACGCTTGCCTCGCCCCAGTGCTCGAAACGGATGAAGCGAAGCAGCTGTTTGCCGACGACCGGCTTCGTCATCTTGTTCGGCTGCAGCCAGATGGCGTGTGGGCGGCCGCGCATGGGCCGGATGGGCAGTGGGGCGGCGGAGTGTCGCCACAAGTGAACGAACACGCATATTTATTGGTGGGGGAGGAATGACCATGATGAAAACACCGTTAAACATTTCGATGATGCTTGAGCGGGCGGAAATGTTTTTTCCGAAAAAGCAAGTCGTCTCCCGCATGAAAGGCGGCATCGTCCGCCATACATATAAGGAGATTGGCGAGCGGACGCGCAGACTCTCAAGCGTGTTGAAGCGGCTTGGGGTGGAAGTTGGCGACCGCGTTGGCACGTTTGCTTGGAACCATCACCGCCATTTGGAAGCATATTTTGCTATTCCAGGCATCGGAGCGGTGCTTCATACGATCAATATCCGCCTCTCCGCGCAGCATATCGCTTATATCATCAACCATGCCGACGACCGCGTCTTATTGATTGACGACGATTTGCTGCCGGTCATTGAAGCGGTGAAAGACGAGATTCCAAATGTTCGTGCCTTCATTGTTATGACAGACGCCGACGAACTGCCGGAGACGACGCTGTCGCCGGTGTATCATTATGAGAAACTGCTCGCTGAAGGCGATCCGTCGTTCCCATTCTTAAAAGACCTCGATGAATACCAACCGGCTGGTATGTGCTATACGTCGGCGACAACGGGAAATCCAAAAGGGGTCGTCTACACGCATCGGAGCACCGTCTTACACGCGATGGCGTTAGGATTAGCCGATACACAAGGGCTTTGCGAGCGCGATGTCATTATGCCAGTCGTGCCGATGTTTCACGTCAACGCCTGGGGGCTGCCGTTTGCCGCTACGTGGTTCGGTTCGACAATCGTTATGCCGGGGCCGGCGTTTACGCCGAAAGTGCTTGCCGAGCTGATTGAGGCTGAGCGGGTGACAATAACCGCCGGTGTGCCGACAATTTGGCTTGGGCTGCTGCAAGAATTGGAGAAAGGAAGCTATGATGTGACAAGCCTAACGCGCGTCGTTTGCGGCGGTTCGGCCGCGCCAAAAGGAGTGATCCGCGCCTTTGAAGAAAAATACGGCATTCCGTTCATTCACGCCTATGGGATGACGGAAACGAGCCCGCTTGTGCTCGTCTCGCGCCCGAAAAGTTATCAAGACGCATTGCCATATGAAGAGAAACTTGACATCCGCGCCAAGCAAGGGTTGCTTGCTCCAGGGCTGGAGATGAAAGTCATCGGCCAAAATGGACCGGTTCGTTGGGACGGCCAAGAAATGGGCGAACTTTGCTTGCGTGGGCCGTGGATTGCCGCTGAATATTATAACGACGAGCGGACGAAAGAGGCGTTTCGTGACGGCTGGCTCCATACCGGCGACGTCGTCACCGTTGACGAAGAAGGGTTCGTCAAAATCGTCGACCGGACGAAAGATGTTATTAAAAGCGGCGGCGAATGGATTTCTTCCGTTGATTTGGAAAATGCGCTCATGGCCCATGAGGCGGTGTTTGAAGCCGCGGTCGTCGCCGTTCCGCATCCAAAATGGCAGGAGCGCCCGATCGCCTGCGTTGTGTTGAAAGAAGGAAAGAGTGTCACGAAAGAAGAGCTGTACGACTTTTTGCGCCCGCAGTTTACGAAATGGTGGCTGCCGGATGACATCGTCTTTCTTGACGAAATTCCAAAAACGAGCGTTGGCAAGTTTTTGAAGAGGAAACTACGCGATGAGATGGCGGCGCGCTATGCCGATGCGGCAACAGAATAAAGGGGGAGACGTTATGGCTGAAACGATCGCAGTGATCGGATCTGGGGTGATGGGAAGCGGCATCGCGCAAACAGCGGCGATGGCGGGAAAAACGGTGTATCTATATGATGTGTCCGAAGCGGCCTTGCAAAACGGGCTCACTTCGGCTGAAAAAAGCTTGCGCCGCTTTGTCCAATCCGGCCGCATGTCCGAACAAGAAGCACAGGCGGCGCGTGGCCGTCTCCGTCCTACGACGGATTTGGCAGAAGCGGTCCGTGAAGCGGACGTTGTCATTGAAGCGGTGCCGGAAAACTTGGCATTGAAAAAAGAGGTGTTTCAAAAGCTTGATGAATTGGCAAAGCCAAGCGCCATTTTGGCGACGAACACATCAGAGTTGAGCGTTACCGCGCTTGCGGCCGCGACCAATCGGCCGGAGAACGTCATCGGTATGCATTGGTTCAATCCAGCACCGGTGATGAAGCTAATTGAAATTGTTAAAGGTGAAACGACGGCTGACGAAACGGTCGACGCCATCCGCCGCCTGTCCACAGAGCTTGGCAAAGAGACGGTTGTTGTCAAAGACCGTCAAGGATTTGTGACGACGCGGGCGATCGCCGCCCACATGATTGAATGCATCCGCATGTACGAAGAAGGAATCGCTTCTGCCGAGGATATCGATAAAGCGGTGCGGCTCGGTCTCAATTACCCGATGGGGCCGTTGGAGCTCGCCGACATGGTCGGGCTTGATACGCTCTTGTTTGTGAGTGAAAACATGACCGAGGCGTACGGCGACCGCTTCCGGGCACCGCAGCTGCTGCGCAAGCTCGTCGAAGCCGGACATTTAGGACGGAAGACCGGGAAAGGCTTTTATACGTATTGACACCCATTCGTCGCCTTGAAGGGCGGCGTTTAACGAAAGGGATAGTTGTTGTGAGGCGGATAACGGGAAAAGGAGCAATGACGAAGCGAAGCAGAAGGAGGAAATGGCATCATGCGTGAAGCGGTGATTGTTGAAGCCGTCAGAACACCGGTCGGTAAACGGAACGGCGTTTTTCGCGACGTTCATCCGGTCCATTTGGCCGCTACGGTGCTTGATGAAGTCGTGCGTCGGGCCGGCATTGAAAAAGGGCAGGTGGAAGATATCGTCATGGGCTGCGTGACGCCAATCGCCGAACAAGGATACAACATCGGCCGGCTTGCGGCGTTGGAGGCTGGATTTCCGATCGAAGTGCCAGCCGTGCAAATCAATCGAATGTGCGGCTCAGGACAGCAGGCGATCCATTTTGCTGCACAGGAAATCCGTTCAGGCGATATGGATGTCACCATTGCTGCAGGAGTCGAAAGTATGACGAAAGTTCCGATTTTAAGCGATGGCAACGAGCGGACCATTCCGCCGTCGCTTCATGAAAAGTACGAATTCATCCATCAAGGCGTCTCGGCGGAGCGAATCGCCAAAAAGTACGGCTTAACGCGCGAGCAGCTTGACGCTTACGCCTACGAAAGCCATCAGCGCGCTTTGGCCGCCTTGCGTGAAGGGAAGTTTCGCGCCGAAATCGTTCCGGTCAAAGGGCTGGACCGCGATGGTCGTGAAATCCTTGTCACCGATGACGAAGGGCCTCGTCCCGATACATCGCCGGAAGCGCTCGCCACGCTTAAGCCGGTGTTTCAAGAAGACGGCGTCATTACCGCCGGCAATGCGAGTCAAATGAGCGATGGGGCGGCCGCCATTTTGCTGATGGAGCAAGAGGTGGCGCGCCGATTCGGACTGAAACCGAGAGCGCGAATTATCGCGCAAACGGTCGTCGGCTCTGACCCGACGTATATGCTGGATGGTGTCATCCCCGCGACAAGGCAAGTGCTGAAAAAAGCCGGGCTCACGATCGAGGACATCGATCTCATTGAAATTAACGAAGCGTTCGCCCCAGTTGTGCTCGCCTGGCAAAAAGAAATCGGTGCTCCGCTGGAGAAAGTGAATGTCAACGGCGGCGCCATCGCACTCGGCCATCCGCTCGGCGCAACCGGCGTGAAGCTGATGACATCGCTCGTTCATGAGCTCGAACGGAGGAAGGGGCGCTACGGGCTGCTGACGATTTGCATCGGCCACGGCATGGCGACAGCAACAATCATCGAGCGTGAGTAAGGCGTGACAATACACATTGAGCTCGCACCATCAGCAGCGGGAGCGGCCAACAAGCCGCCAAGCCCGCTGCTTTTTTGCTTATGAAAAACCGTAGGACGGAGGGCGGGGATGTGATAAGATGAAGAAAAGCAGATAAAAAGGGGGGCGCTGCGCAAGATGAAGCAGCCCGTTCTTGCTTCCGTCTATTTGTCACTCGCTGCCAGCATTTGGGGCGGGATGTATGTCGTGAGCAAATACGTGTTGGACTACATCTCGCCGTTTACGCTCGTCTGGCTGCGTTATGCCATTGCCTTGGTTGTGCTTGTCGCGATTGTTGCGGCAAAACGGGAGCCCCTCCCAAAACATGGGCGCGACTGGGGGATGGTAATCGCAATCGGTGTCATCGGTTATATCGTTTCCATTTCGCTGCAATTTGTTGGCACGAAATGGTCGAATGCCCATACTGCTTCCCTCATTACCGCTTCAACACCGGCGTTTGTCGTTTTATTTGCCCGTTGGCTTCTTGGCGAAGCGCTCACATGGCGGAAACTTGCCGCATTGTTGTTGGCGACAGCGGGGGTCATCGTCATCGTCGGCCTTGGGGACGGTGGGGAGTCGACATTTGCCGGAAATATGGCGTTAGTTGGCGCAGCGGTCACTTGGGCGCTGTTGTCGGTGCTGGTGAAAATGGCCTCGGCTCGCTTATCCGTCCTTTCCATCACGACATTCGCCATCTTGGTGGCGTTTATCGGCATGACGCCGATGCTGATGGTGGAAAGTCCAGAGCTGACCGCTGTTCACTGGAATGCACTCGTCGTGTTGGGCGTGTTGTACCTTGGCATCGTGTCAACAGCAGGCGCGTTTTTCTTGTGGAACAAAGGGTTGGAAATGATCGACGCCGGCATCGGCTCGCTCTTTTTCTTTTTCCAACCACTCGTCGGTTCGCTCTTTGGCTGGCTGTTTTTGCATGAGCAGCTTGACGTTAGCTTTTGGATAGGCGGGGTGCTGATTGTTGCTGGGGTCGTAGTGGCCGTGCGAAGCGAGCAAAGCGCGTAAGAAGGAATACGAAACAAAAAGCGAAGCGCCTGCGTTGGGCGTCTTCGCCTTCATGCTTACGATTTTGCTTGTCGAACGGAATGGTTTTTGATGGTCATTGCTCCGAGTGCCGCGCATACGAGGGCGCATCCGGACAAAACGATCGCTAGCCATGTTCCGCCCGCTGTCGTCGCATCCATGAAAGGAAGCGCAAGCCCAGGAAGCGTTGCACTGAAGACAAACAACACATAGGCAAATGTGCGTTGATTCAAATAAGATGCAGCGAGAATAAGCAAATAGACGGTGCAAACGATGAGCAAACTTGGAAAAACAGGGCGGAATTTGGCGGCATATACGAAATAGTCAAGCTGAGAAATGTCGTGCTCATGAACTACTGGGCCGGCGAGCCAGTGTGAAAATGGCGTTGAGTATTTCCATTCCCAAGGATCGTCGAGAATCGCGCTTCCTTCATACCAAGATACTAAAGCAGAAAAGAACCAAATCATCGCAACGACGCCGAATTGGATGAGTCGATACATATCGATGGTCTCCTCCTTTTCATATAAGCCATTTTGCTTCCATGCGCCTTTATTACGATGAACGCGCAGGGAGAAGACATGTGTCCGATTCGCCGAAATAATCATCCCTGCTGGATGTCCTAGAAACGATCGGATTGTGTCAAGATGGATGGGAGAACGATGAACCGACATCCAACAAGCGCTCTTGGAAGATCGTGCTTATGTGAAAGTCGAATGCACCGATGCCATTCGTCGGGCAAAGCCAGCCCGTTGTCATAAAGAAAAAGTTGCTTGTTGCTTGGAGTTATGCGGAGGTGTCCCAAAAGGCGCGGGACACCTTTTCTTGTTACCGCATGCAACACAATCAAGAAAGAACAGATGTTGTGTTTTGTTGAAAAAACATGACCGTTTCGGATCCGCCTTTTCTTTGGGCGTTGGTATGATTTTACGAGAATCGTATATCGTCATCACTAAGTGAAGGGGATGTTCGAATAAGGATTACAAAAATTGAAAAATGGAAGACAATATTGAAAGAACGGTCATGTTTTCAATCACTCTCCTCCAACCGCTCGGCGCGGCAGTTTCCAGCCATATGTGTACGACAAAATACGAAGGGCGGCGACGACAGTAAACAGTACATACAGTTCCACTGGCGACTCTGTCCATTTCAACCCGATAGCGAGACCGGCTAAAATCGCCCAGACGGCGTAGATTTCCGAGCGCAACACAAGCGGCTTTCTTCCCGCCAACACATCGCGGATGATGCCGCCGCCGCTACCGGTCAACACAGCGGCGACGATGACTGCGCTTAACGGATGTCCCATGTTCACGGCATACAGTGCTCCTTGAATGGAAAATGCTGACAGGCCGAGAGCATCAAAAAAGTTGCCCCATCGCTTCCACGGCGGGAGCATTTGTTTTGGGAACAAATACACAACAGTCATCGAAGCTAAGGCGACAAGAAAAAGCGGACCTTGTTGCCATAACGCGGATACAGGAATCCCGATCAACAAATTGCGCACTGCCCCTCCGCCAAAGGCGGTGACGATCCCTAAAATGTACACCCCAAGCAAATCGTACTCTTCTTCCATCGCAACGATCGCCCCGCTGATGGCAAAGGCAATGGTTCCGATGATGCTTAACACTTCCCACGTCATTCTCGCTGTTCCTTTCCATGCTGTTTTCCTGTATCATTGTAGGGGCAAAAACGGCGGGAAATCAATCATTTTTTGAACGAACTGGCAGGGTGGCAGCTGGATTTGGTATGATGAGAGCAGAGAAAAAGGACCGTTAGAAAGGAAGGGATGTCATGGGCCGAGAACAAGCGATCGTCGTCGGCTGTCAACTCGCCGGTGTTGATGACGAACGGTTCCGCTATTCAATGGAGGAGCTCGCTTCACTCGTTGCGACAGCGAGCGGCGAAGTGGTGGCGGAACTTGTGCAAAAACGCGAATCGCCGCATCCGGCAACGTATATCGGCAAAGGGAAAACAGAAGAGCTTGCCGCCATCGTCAAGCAGCTGGAGCCGGATCTCGTCGTCTTCAACAGCGAGCTGTCGCCAAGCCAAGCCCGCAATTTGACGAACATGCTTGGTGAGGTGAAAGTCATTGACCGGACGCAGCTCATTTTAGATATCTTTGCTCAGCGTGCCCGTTCGAAAGAAGGAAAGCTGCAAGTTGAGCTCGCCCAGCTCGAGTATATGCTGCCGCGCCTTAGCGGCCAAGGGGCGGCGTTATCCCGCCTTGGTGGCGGCATCGGCACGCGCGGCCCGGGGGAGACGAAGCTTGAAACGGATCGCCGTCACATTCGCCGCCGCATCGATGACATTAAAGGCGAGCTGCGGCGCGTCGCCGAGCATCGCGGGCGATATCGGGAGCGTCGGCAAAAAAACCGCGCATTTCAAGTAGCGCTTGTCGGTTATACAAACGCTGGCAAATCGACGCTCTTTAACCGGTTGACCGCTGCCGACTCGTTGGAAGAAAACTTGCTGTTTGCCACGCTCGATCCGCTGACGCGCAAGTGCATTTTGCCGTGCGGGTATACGGTGCTTCTCACCGATACGGTCGGATTTATTCAAGATTTGCCGACGACGCTTGTCGCCGCGTTTCGCTCAACGCTTGAAGAAGTGAAAGAAGCGGATTTACTGCTTCATGTCGTCGACTCGTCGCATCCGGATTACGCCGAACATGAGCGTACCGTATTGCAGCTTTTGGCGGAACTAGGAGCTTCTTCGATTCCGACCGTCACCGTTTACAATAAAAGCGACCGGCAAGCGCCACAATTTCTCCCGACAACAACTGATGCAATCGTGATGAGCGCACTCTCGGCCACCGATGTTGACCGGCTCCGCCGCTTTATCGAAGAAGCGGTGAAACAGCAAATGAGTCGTTACGACGTATCAATTCCGAGCGGAAAAGGAAAATTGCTTGCTCAGTTAAAAACGGACACAATTTTGCAGGAATGGCATTATAATGAACAAGGGGGCACGTACGAGTGCCAAGGGTACGTGCTGCCGACGCACCCGCTATATGGGGAGCTTCAATTATTTCAACGATAGAAAGGGTTTATCTATGTTTTGGACACAGTGGAGATACGGAGAAACAATCGCTGCTCTCATCGAGGAAGTTGAAGCACAAATTGCGCCGATCCACCGCTCCATCGATGAACGTGTCGAGGCGAACCAATATCGCGTGCTCGACAGTTTTCGCCGCCATCAAGTGAGCGACGGCCATTTCATCCCGACGACTGGCTACGGTTATGACGATACAGGGCGCGATACGCTTGATCGCATTTACGCGGATGTATTTGGCGCAGAAGCGGGCCTTGTCCGTCCGCAAATCATTTCTGGCACGCACGCGATCGCCATCGCGCTGTTTGGCGTGCTGCGCCCGGGCGATGAACTGCTTTACATCACCGGGGCTCCGTACGACACGCTTGAAGAGATCGTCGGCGTTCGCGGCAGCGGCGTCGGCTCACTGAAAGAGTTTGGGATTCGTTATCGGAGCGTACCGCTTACGGCGGACGGAGCGGTTGATTTTCCAGCGGTGCGTGAAGCGATGAACGAACGGACGAAAATGATTGGCATTCAGCGCTCGCGCGGCTACGCGACACGTCCATCGTTTACGGTCGACGAAATCGCCGAGATGATCGCTTTTGTCAAGGCAATCAAGCCAGATGTCGTCGTGTTTGTCGACAACTGCTATGGCGAGTTTGTCGAGGAGAAAGAGCCATGCCATGTCGGCGCTGATCTCATGGCCGGCTCGCTCATTAAAAACCCAGGAGGGGGACTGGCAAAAACGGGTGGCTATCTTGTCGGAAAGCGGAAGTATGTCGAAGCGTGCGCCTATCGGATGACTTCACCGGGCATCGGCGCCGAAGTCGGCCCGTCGCTGTACAGCCTGCCTGATATGTACCAAGGATTTTTCCTGGCTCCACATGTTGTCGGACAGGCGCTCAAAGGAGCGGTGTTCACCGCCGCAATGCTTGAGCGGGTGGGACTCGAGACATCGCCGGCATGGGACGCCAAGCGCACCGATCTTGTACAGTCAGTTCGTTTTGACGATCCAGAGCAAATGGTTGCTTTTTGTCAAGCCATCCAAGCTTCTTCCCCGGTGAACGCCCATTTTACTCCATACCCGAGCGAGATGCCCGGCTATGAGGACAAAGTCATCATGGCCGCTGGTACGTTCGTGCAAGGAGCGAGCATTGAGTTGACGGCAGACGGGCCACTGCGCCCGCCATATGTCGCATACGTTCAAGGCGGTCTTACGTATTCACACGTGAAAATCGCTGTTTGTTCGGCGGTTCACCGCTTGCTTGAACAGCAGTTGATTTGTTTGTGAGAAAATGTAACATCTCATTGACTCATTTCTTAACATTATGGTAAAATAAAGGTATCAAAAGCGAGGAGGAATTGGCATGAGCAGCCACATTCGTCGTTCCATGCCATTGTTTCCGATTGGGATCGTGATGCAGCTGACGGACTTATCAGCGCGCCAAATCCGCTATTATGAAGAGCACGGCCTCGTTATGCCAGCGCGCACCGAGGGCAACCGGCGGCTGTTTTCGCTCAATGATATCGACCGTTTGCTTGAAATTAAAGATTTAATTGACCAAGGTGTTAACCTTGCCGGCATTAAGCGAATTTTTGCCGCTCAGCAAGAGGGGCACCATGAACCGTCAGAAAAAGTTGGAAAAGCAGAAAAACCGAAGCTGTCGGACGAGGAGTTGCGCGAAATGTTGCGGACGGAGTTGCTGCAGGCCGGACGGTTTCAGCGCGCATCGCTTCGCCAAGGAGATCTCGCTCGCTTCTTTCATTAATGATGGAAAATGATTTCGGAGCCGGGGAGGAGTTTAGATATGGCAAAATATACGCGCGAAGACATTATGCGCATCGTCAAAGAAGAAAACGTCAAGTACATTCGCCTGCAATTCACCGATATTTTGGGTACGATCAAAAACGTCGAAATTCCGATCAGTCAGCTTGA
The DNA here is from genome assembly GCF_000496575.1 of Geobacillus thermodenitrificans subsp. thermodenitrificans DSM 465. Classification (GTDB taxonomy): domain Bacteria; phylum Bacillota; class Bacilli; order Bacillales; family Anoxybacillaceae; genus Geobacillus; species Geobacillus thermodenitrificans. The sequence goes on from NZ_AYKT01000001.1 coordinate 402,014, forward strand.
GAAGGCGCTTAACAATAAAATGATGTTTGACGGATCATCGATCGAGGGATTTGTCCGCATCGAAGAATCGGACATGTATTTATACCCTGATTTAGATACATTTGTCATCTTTCCGTGGACCGCGGAAAAAGGGAAAGTCGCCCGCTTTATTTGTGACATTTACAATGCGGATGGCACACCGTTTGAAGGCTGCCCGCGCTACAATTTAAAACGCGTGCTGAAGGAAATGGAAGCGCTCGGCTTTACGGCGTTCAACTTAGGGGCGGAGCCGGAATTTTTCCTCTTTAAGCTCGATGAAAATGGGCGTCCGACGATGGAATTGAATGACCGCGGCGGCTATTTCGATTTGGCGCCGACCGACTTGGGAGAAAACTGCCGGCGCGACATCGTGCTTGAGCTTGAGGAAATGGGGTTTGAAATTGAAGCATCGCACCACGAAGTCGCCCCGGGGCAGCACGAGATCGATTTTAAATATGCCCATGCTATTAAAGCATGCGACGACATTCAAACGTTTAAGCTTGTCGTCAAGACGATCGCTCGCAAACATGGGCTGCACGCGACGTTTATGCCGAAGCCGATTTTCGGCATTAACGGTTCGGGAATGCACTGCAACTTATCGTTGTTCCGCAATAACGAAAACGCCTTTTTTGATCCGAACAGCGATTTGCAGTTGAGCGATACGGCGCGGCAGTTTATCGCCGGTGTGCTGAAACATGCGCCAAACTTTACGGCGGTGACGAACCCGACGGTCAACTCGTATAAGCGGCTTGTTCCAGGCTATGAGGCTCCATGTTATGTTGCTTGGTCGGCGCACAACCGCAGCCCGCTCATCCGTATTCCGTCTTCGCGCGGCATGAGCACCCGCATTGAAGTGCGCAGTGTCGACCCGGCGGCGAACCCGTACTTGGCGATGGCCGTGCTGTTGGCGGCTGGGCTTGACGGTATTCGCAACAAGCTCACTCCTCCGGCGCCGGTTGACCGAAATATTTACGTCATGACAAAAGAAGAACGGCTTGAAGAAGGGATTGTCGATTTGCCGGCGACGCTGATCGAAGCGCTCGACAATTTAAAATCGGATGAGGTGATCATCCAAGCGCTTGGCAAACATTTATTCGAGCATTTCGTCGAAGCGAAAGAAATCGAGTGGGATATGTATCGGACAACGGTCCATCAATGGGAATTGAACCAATATATGGAGCTGTACTAATCATAAAAGCTGCCCCGACAAACGGGGCAGCTTTTGTTATGGAGCACGGCGCTGAACGGACTTTTAGTTGATCAGACGATAGACGCCAATCACTTTACCGAGAATCGTGCAGTCACGGACGATGATCGGTTCGAGATGGACGTTTTCCGGCTGCAGGCGGATATGGTCTTTTTCTTTGAAAAATCGTTTCACCGTTGCTTCGTTTTCCTCCGTCATGGCAACGACGATGTCACCGTTGTTAGCGGACGACTGCTGGCGGACGATCACGTAGTCGCCGTCCAAAATGCCGGCCTCGATCATGCTGTCGCCCATCACTTCAAGCATAAACAGCTGTTCTTCGCCGGCAGCAAGCCGTTTCGGCAGCGGGAAATAGTCCTCAATATTTTCAACGGCGGTGATCGGCTGGCCGGCTGTCACCTTGCCGATCATCGGCACGGAAATGACCTCCTCTTTTTCCCTTTCTTTTGTCAGATCGCTGTCCAAAATTTCAATGGCGCGCGGCTTCGTTGGGTCGCGACGGATGTACCCTTTGCTTTCTAGACGCGCAAGGTGGCCGTGGACGGTTGAACTCGATGCCAAACCGACTGCTTCCCCGATTTCCCTTACCGACGGAGGATAGCCTTTCGTTTTCACTTCTTGCTTGATAAACTCTAAAATTTGTTGCTGCCGTTTGGACAGTTTCGTCATCCTTTTTCACACCCTCTTGCCACATCATTTGTTTTCATTATAGCACGGGCGAAATGGAAAAACAAACATAAGTTCGAGTTTTTATTGACGAGAACAAACGTTCTTGATTATAATGAAAGAAAAGGCGAACACACATTCTAGAAAAAGGGTGGGGGAAATGAAGAAAACGTTGCTGCATTACCTCATTTTTTCGTGTTTGCTCGCACTCGTCTTGGTAGGATTCGTCTACGCCAGCAGCCCGATTGACAAAAAACAATACATGACGGTAACGGTCGCCTCCGGCGATACGCTTTGGGGGCTCGCGAAGCAATACGAGCCGGCGCACGGCTTGTCGCCGGACGAATTTATTCGTTGGGTGGTCGATGTCAATCGTTTGCCGAGCTCGCGCCTCACCGCCGGTGAACAAATCGTCATCCCTGTGTTAAAATCAAAGCAGGACGGCTCATTGGCCGTCAAGCGGTGATAGAAAGAAGGGATGGTCATGAAGGCGGTCATTTACTGCCGTGTCAGCACGGATAAAACGGAGCAGGAAACATCGCTTGCACGGCAGCGCACCGAACTGGAGAAGCTGGCGAAAGAGTGCGGCTTTGACGTCATCAAAGTGATCGCCGAGCAGGCGAGCGGCTACGAAGCCGACCGTGACGGAGTACTCGAGCTGCTTGCGCTTTGTGAAGAAGAGGAGGTCGACGCCTTACTCATTCAAGATGAAACACGACTCGGGCGTGGCCATGCGCGCATGGCAGTGTTGCACTGCTTGAAAAAAAGAGGGGTGAAAATATACAGCGCCAGCCACCATGGAGAGATGCCGCTGTCAGAGGCTGATGAGATGGTGCTGTCGATTATTGCCATTGTCGAGGAGTATCAACGGAAAATACATAATGCGAAGATTAAGCGCGGGATGCAGCGGGCCATCGCCCGCGGTTACCGGCCGGAGCGGAACTTAACGCGCCGTGGGGAAAACGCTGGGCGCGATCGGATTGAGCTTCCAGTCGAAGAGATCGTTCGCCTGCGCGAGCGCGGCTTGACGTTTGCGGACATCGCTGCGACGCTCCGGAGCTTTGGTTACGAGGCGTCCAAAGCGACCGTCCATCGCCGCTATCAAGAGTATATGGATGAACAGCAAGGGCGGCATTGACTGCGTGTTGTCCTTGGCTCTGAAGGTGCGGATCGGCAAAGAAAGAAGGTCAAGATGTCATCGTTGCCATCTCCCCGTGTCATCGGATAAGATAAAACAGAACGATAATATGGTAGATAGGAGAAGATGCTCAATGCTTGCCAAACATAAATTGGCCCGCATCAATGAGCTGGCCAAAAAGGCAAAAACGGTCGGCTTGTCGCCGGAAGAAGTGATGGAGCAGGCAAAGCTGCGCCGCGAATACATTCAGGCGTTTCGCAAAGCGATGACCGATATGCTTCACACGGTGAAGGTCATCGACCCGAACGGCAATGACGTGACGCCTAAAAAATTAAAGGAAAGCCAGCGCCATCGCCTCCATTAACCGGCAGTTAAGAAAGGCGAAGGCTCCTTGTTTTTTGACAGCGAAAATAACGTTGTACAAAGAAGTCAATTTTCTATATGATAGTAAATGACACCATATTGACGAAGGGGAGGAAAATGATGGCGCATTCGATTGAACAACTAGCGATTACGACGATTCGAACGCTGTCGATTGACGCGATCGAAAAGGCGAAATCCGGGCATCCGGGCATGCCGATGGGCGCGGCACCGATGGCGTACACCCTTTGGACGAAATTCATGAATCATAATCCGGCGAATCCAAACTGGTTCAACCGCGACCGGTTTGTCTTGTCAGCTGGGCACGGGTCGATGCTGCTTTACAGCCTGCTTCATTTAAGCGGCTACGACGTATCGATGGACGACTTGAAACAGTTCCGCCAATGGGGAAGCAAAACGCCAGGGCATCCGGAATACGGCCATACGCCGGGAGTGGAAGCGACGACCGGCCCGCTCGGCCAAGGAATTGCGATGGCAGTCGGTATGGCGATGGCTGAGCGGCATTTGGCGGCTACATACAATCGTGACGGGTTTGACATGATCGACCATTATACGTACGCGATTTGCGGCGATGGTGATTTAATGGAAGGAGTGGCGAGCGAAGCTGCATCACTCGCTGGTCATTTGCAGTTGGGCCGCTTGATCGTTCTGTATGATTCGAACGACATTTCCCTGGACGGAGAGCTTAACCTATCGTTCTCGGAAAACGTCGCTCAACGGTTCCAAGCGTACGGTTGGCAATATTTGCGCGTCGAAGATGGCAACAACATCGAGGAAATCGCCAAAGCGCTTGAAGAGGCGCGGGCTGACCTCAACCGGCCGACGCTCATTGAAGTGAAAACGACGATCGGCTACGGCTCGCCGACGAAAGCAGGCACATCGAGTGTTCACGGCGCTCCGCTCGGTGCAGAAGAGGCGAAATTGACAAAAGAAGCGTATCGCTGGACGTTTGCCGAAGATTTCTATGTGCCGGAAGAAGTGTATGCCCATTTCCGGGAAACGGTACAAGAAGTCGGGGCGAAAAAAGAAGCCGAATGGAATGAACGATTGGCCGCTTACGAGCAGGCGTATCCAGAATTGGCCGCCCAGCTGAAGCAGGCGATCGAAGGGAAACTTCCAGACGGTTGGGAAGCTGCGCTGCCGGTGTACGAAGCTGGAAAAAGTTTGGCGACCCGGTCGTCGTCCGGGGAAGTCATCAACGCCATTGCCAAAGCGGTGCCGCAGTTGTTGGGCGGTTCAGCGGACTTGGCAAGCTCGAACAAAACGCTTATTAAAGAAGGCGGCAATTTCTTGCCGGGCAGCTATGAAGGGCGCAACATTTGGTTTGGTGTGCGCGAATTTGCCATGGGAGCGGCGTTAAACGGCATGGCGCTCCATGGTGGGGTGAAAGTGTTTGGTGGCACGTTCTTCGTGTTCTCCGACTATTTGCGTCCGGCGATTCGATTAGCAGCGCTCATGGGGCTGCCGGTTACCTATGTTTTGACGCATGACAGCGTTGCTGTCGGTGAAGACGGCCCGACGCACGAGCCGATTGAACAGCTCGCTTCCTTAAGAGCGATGCCGAATTTGTCAGTCATCCGACCGGCTGACGCGAACGAAACGGCGGCGGCATGGCGTCTGGCGGTTGAATCGACGGACAAGCCGACCGCGCTCGTTCTGACGCGTCAAAACATACCGACGTTGCCGACAACGGCTGATTTGGCATATGAAGGCGTGAAAAAAGGTGCGTACGTCGTCTCGCCGGCGAAAAACGGTGCTCCGGAGGCGCTGCTTTTGGCAACCGGTTCGGAAGTCAGCTTGGCGGTGCAAGCACAAGAAGCGCTCGCTGCCGAAGGGATTCACGTCTCGGTCGTCAGCATGCCATCGTGGGATCGCTTTGAAGCGCAGCCAAAAGCGTACCGTGATGAAGTGATTCCGCCGGCGGTGACGAAGCGGCTGGCCATTGAAATGGGCGCCTCGCTCGGTTGGGAGCGCTATGTTGGTGCGGATGGCGACATTTTAGCCATCGATCGGTTTGGCGCCTCCGCTCCGGGAGAAAAAATTATGGCGGAATATGGCTTTACCGTCGATAACGTCGTTCATCGCGTGAAAGCGTTGCTTGGCAAGTAATTCAATGACCGTGAGAACAGGTTGCCCTTGTGCTGTTGCAAGGGCAACTTTTTTGCCCTATTTGCGGCCGCTGGTCACTATAAACAAAAATCGACAATGTTAGTGAAAAAAATTGCCGTTAATAGACATATTTTTCTCCCCTTCTTTTCTATAATAGAGATAGATGAGATGAAATGGGGGATGGGGCATGGTTCGGTATTGGATTTATTTATTAAATGACGAAGTGGCGGCGCACTATCGCCATCGGACGGAAAAAGTTGTCGAATTGCTTCGGGAACATCAATATGCCAAAGCGCCGTTAAAAACGATTTGCCGCAAACAAGTCGAATTTATTACCGAACGGTTGTCGTTTTCACGTCTTGAGTTAGGCTTAAAGCAATATTTTAGCGGGCATGTCGGCAAAAATTTAGAGCGCAACATGTTCATTTTGCGAAATGACGTCGGTGAGGAAGCGCTGCTTGTTGTGCAAAAGCGCCGCCTGCTCCTTGTTGCTGATAGCGCGTCGCTGGCGGCTGACATCGGACAGGCGCTCGCACAATTAGCGCCGTCGTTTTTGGCGGTTGCTGCTGATTTTGCCGACTACCATTGGTTATCTGCGCCGGCGCAAGGAAGAAAATTCGCGTAACGTGAAGATTTTTGTCGCGAAATATTGTCTAATGGCACATCGTTTAGTACACTGTTAGGGAGACAACAAGAAGGAGGAAAATCGCTGTATGTGGGACACGATTCTCGTTGGTGTACTAGCGCTTATCGCTGGTATGGCGCTCGGGTTTTTCATCGCCCGCAAAACGATGATCAATTATTTGAAAAAAAATCCACCGATCAATGAACAAATGATTCGCATGATGATGATGCAAATGGGCATGACCCCGTCGCAAAAGAAAATCAACCAAATGATGAAAATGATGAACAACCAGCTGAAATAAACGAAACAGACACTCGATCGAGAGTGTCTTTTTATTTTAGAAAAATGTTCTTTCTAAATTTTCCTAGTTTTGCTACAATGGTATAGCGGTTGTTCATTAGCGAAAATGAAAGGGGGGATGGCCGCATGAGCGTGTTCCGCGATTTGTTTTGGTTTTTTCGCCAAGAGAAAAAGGCGTATATCACCGGTATTCTATTACTCGTGATCGTTGCCTTTTTGGAAACGATCCCGCCGAAAGTGATCGGTATTTTAGTTGACCATATGAAAAACGGCACGATGACGAAAGAGGTGCTCATTCGTTGGATGGTTGCCCTTGCTGCCATCGCGGGGGCGCTCTATGTGCTCCGCTACGTTTGGCGTATTTGCATTTTCGGATCAGCCGTCAAGCTTGCCCGCCAGCTGCGCAACGAGCTGTACGCCCATTTTACGAAAATGGCGCCGTCGTTTTACCAGCGGAAGCGGATCGGTGATTTGATGGCCCATGCGACCAATGATTTGCAGGCGATTCAGCAAACGGCCGGAAGCGGCATTTTAACGCTTGTTGATTCGTTGACGCTCGGCGGGGTTGTGCTGGCGACGATGGCGTTTTCGATCAGCTGGAAGCTGACGTTGATCAGCCTGCTGCCGCTGCCGGTGATGGCTATAGCGACAAGCCGCTATGGAACGATGCTTCACCGGCGATTTTTAACAGCGCAAGAAGCGTTTTCGGCGCTAAATGATAAAGTGCAAGAAAGCATGAGCGGCGTCCGCGTCATCAAAGCGTTCGGCTATGAAGAAAAGGATGTCGAAGCGTTCCGCCGCCAATCGGAAGACGTCGTAGCGAAGAACATTGCGGTTGCTAAAGTGGATGCGCTCTTTGATCCGACGATCGGGTTGCTTGTTGGGCTGTCGTTTTTCCTCTCCGTTGCGTTCGGCAGTCAGATGGTCATTGCCGGCGAGTTGACAATCGGAGAGCTCGTGTCGTTTACGACGTATCTTGGCTTGCTCATTTGGCCAATGCTGGCGTTTGGCTGGCTGTTTAACATTGTCGAGCGCGGGCGCGCTTCATACGACCGCGTGCGGGCGCTGCTTGCCGAAGACGATGAAATCAAGGAAATGCCAGGCGCGCTTGCCGTTCCGCCGCAAGGGAGCATCGAGTATGATATCCGCCGGTTTGTCTATCCGGGCGAGACAAAACCGGCGCTTGTCGATGTTCGTTTCCGGCTTGAACGCGGGGCGACGCTCGGTGTCGTCGGCAAAACTGGATCCGGGAAAACGACGCTGCTGCGCCTATTGTTGCGCGAGTTTGACAACTATGATGGTGACATTCGCTTCGATAACCATGACATTCGACACTATACGCTTTCTGCCTTGCGGATGGCGATCGGCTATGTGCCGCAAGACCATTTCCTTTTTTCCGCCTCTGTCCGCGACAATATCGCTTTTGCTAAGCCGGAGGCGAATGAGAAGGAAATTGTCAAAGCAGCAAAGCTGGCTGACATTCATGATGACATTCTCCAATTTCCGGACGGTTATGAGACGGTCATCGGTGAGCGCGGCGTCTCGCTGTCAGGGGGGCAAAAACAACGGCTGTCGATCGCCCGCGCCTTGCTCATGGAACCAGAGCTGCTCATTTTAGATGATGCGTTGTCGGCGGTCGATGCAAAAACAGAGGAACGGATTTTAACGACGCTGAAGCGCGAGAGACGTGGGAAAACGACGATTATTGCCGCTCATCGTTTAAGTGCGGTCGAACATGCTGATTGGATTCTTGTCCTTGATGGCGGCCGCGTCATACAAGCGGGGACGCACGAAGACTTGATGGCTGAAGACGGCTGGTATCGTGAAATGTATCGGCGCCAACAGCTTGAGGAGCTTATGGAATGACATGGATAGGAGGGAGCGTATGAACGAACAAATATTGACGTCCAAAGAGCAACGGCGCATCTTGTGGCGATTGCTCGCTTATATGGGGCGATACAAAAAAGAAGCTGTGCTCGCTTTTGCGCTCCTTCTATTGGCGACCGCGGGGGAGTTGGCCGGCCCGTATTTAGTGAAAGTGTTTATCGACGACTATTTGATGCCGAATCATCTCGCTCCGGGCCCGGTGGCGGCGCTAGCTGTCGCCTATATCGGCGTGCTCGTCGGAAAAACGATCGTCGGGTATTTCCAGCTGATCGGGTTTCAGAGGCTCGCTTTATATATTATCCAAGCGTTGCGGATGGACGTCTTTTCCAAGGTACACCGGCTCGGGATGAGCTACTTTGACCGGACGCCGGGCGGAAGCATTGTCTCGCGGGTGACGAATGATACGGAAGCGATCAAAGACATGTTTATCAGCGTTTTAGCGGTGTTTGTGCAAAACGGTCTGTTTGTCATCGGCGTTTATATTGCTATGTTTTCACTCAACGCTCAGCTTGCGCTGTTTTGCCTGTTCATTATTCCGGCCATCGGATTGATTATGAAAACATACCGCCGTTACAGTTCGGTATTTTACCAACAGATGCGTGAACGGCTGAGCGAGCTGAACGCCAAATTGAATGAATCGTTGCAAGGGATGGCCATCATACAAGCATTCCGCCAACAGCATCGCTTATACCAAGAGTTTGCCGCCGTGAATGAGGCGCATTACGAAGCGGGAATGAAAAACATTCGGCTTGACGGGCTGCTGCTCCGGCCGGCGCTCGATGTAGTCTATCTATTGTCGATCATGGCCGTGCTCAGCTTTTTCGGTATCTCGGCGCTTGAGAGTCCGGTCGAGATCGGAGTGCTGTACGCATTTGTCAACTATTTGGAACGTTTTTTTGAACCGGTGACGCAAATGATGATGCGGTTGTCGCTCTATCAGCAAGCGATCGTTTCCGCTTCCCGTGTCTTTGCGCTCCTTGACCATGATGAAGAGGCGCCGTTCAATCCGGAACAAGCACCGTATACGATTGAGCGCGGAGAAATTGAGTTCCGCGATGTCAGTTTTTCATATGACGGCAAGCGTGATGTGCTAAAACGGTTGTCATTTACCATCCGTCCGGGGCAGACGGTGGCGTTTGTCGGCCATACGGGCAGCGGTAAAAGCTCCATCATCAACTTGCTAATGCGGTTTTATGAATTTGATCGCGGCGACATTTTGCTTGACGGCCGGTCGATCCGCGATTATTCGCGCGCCGAGCTGCGGCGATGTTTCGGTCTCGTTTTGCAAGATCCGTTCTTGTTTTACGGAACAGTGAAAGAGAACATTCGCATGTATAACGAGCAATTAAGTGACGAGGAGATTGAGACTGCCGCTCGCCTCGTGCAGGCGGACGCGTTCATCCAACAGCTGCCCGGCGGCTATGACCATCTGCTCGCTGAGCGGGGAGCCACGTTATCGAGCGGGCAGCGCCAGCTTCTTTCGTTCGCTCGCACCATTGCTGCCAAACCGAAAATATTAGTTCTTGATGAGGCAACCGCTCATATTGACACCGAAACGGAGGAGGCTATTCAAACGGCGCTCACGCAAATGCGAAAAGGGCGAACGATGATCGCTATTGCCCATCGTCTGTCGACGATTCAAGACGCCGACCAAATTTTTGTCCTCCACCGCGGTGAAATTGTGGAGCGTGGTACACATCAACAGCTGTTGGCACAAAAAGGGCTATACTACCAAATGTACTTATTGCAAAATGGGTTAGTCGACGCTCATGCATAAAGAAAAAAGCGCCTTTTCTCGCTTAGCGGGAGGCGCTTTGTTTTTGTTGTTTCCCTTGTTCACGCTGATAGGCGTTCAGCAGCGTATCGAGCTCTCTGCTCACTTTCATCGCTGCTGCGGAGTTTAATCCAGTCTTCGCTACGGTGTCGACAAGTTCCATTCGTTTCTGTTCAATCAAGATTAAAAGATTACGTTTCGGCACGAATAAACCGTCCTTTTCATCAATGTGGTGTATAGTATTTTATACTATTTTACCAATGAATGCAAAAATGGAAAATAGAAAAATTGACCAATGAAAACGAGAAATACGTTACGGAAAAGCGGATTTTTGCTAAAATAAAAGTAAAAAATGAGGCAGGGGCTGATTTAGTGATGAATGATTTAAATATATTTTTAGCGTTTGGCGCCGGATTTTTGTCGTTTATTTCTCCGTGCTGTCTCCCTCTTTACCCGGCGTTTTTGTCCTATATTACCGGGGTGTCGGTCAGTGAGTTGAAAGAGGAAAATGCGATGATGAATCGTCGCAGCTTATGGCATACGCTCTGTTTTTTGCTCGGTTTTTCACTCATTTTTATTTCGCTCGGTTTCGGCACATCGTTTCTCGGCCGATTGTTTGCTGACTATCAAGATGTGATCCGTCAAATCGGCGCGATTGTGATCGTCGCTTTTGGCCTTGTCGTCGCCGGGCTGTGGAAGCCGGCATTTCTATTAAAAGACCGACGCATTTCGTTCCGTGAACGGCCGTCAGGTTATGCTGGTTCGGTGCTGATTGGAATGGCGTTTGCTGCCGGTTGGACGCCGTGCATGGGGCCGATTTTAGTGGCGGTTATCGCCTTGGCGGCAGCCAATCCGGGTTCAGGGATGATGTACATGCTCGCTTATACGCTCGGTTTTGCTGTTCCGTTTTTCATTCTGTCGTTTTTTATCGGCAAACTGCAATGGATTCGGCGCCATAGTGCATCCATTATGAAAGCAGGCGGATATGTCATGATGGCGATGGGGGTCGTCCTTTATTTTGACTGGATGACGAAGATCATTGCCTATACCACAAGCATATTTGGTGGATTTACCGGCTTTTAGCGCAGCTGAAGCCGCCTTTTGTGCTGCCGGAATAGAAAACCGTTCAGGGGGACGTTGGAAAGATGGCTGCCATTTTGGTTGTCGATGATGCGAATTTTATGAGGGTGACGTTAGCGCGCATATTGCAAAAAGCGAACCATACCGTAGCCGGTGAGGCGAAAAACGGTAAAGAGGCGGTCGAACTGTATCGCCGGCTGCATCCGGAACTGGTCATCATGGATATTACCATGCCAGTCATGAACGGAATCGAAGCTGTACGGGCGATCAAGGAAATCGATCCAGGGGCGAAAATCATTATTTGTTCGGCGTTAGGGCAGCAGCGCATGATCGTTGAGGCGATTGAAGCTGGCGCTGCTGACTTTATTGTCAAGCCGTTTGAAGAAAGCGATGTGCTCGAGGCGGTGGCACGCCTTTTATAGACGGCTGTCGGCGTAAGGGGGAGACCATAGATCGAAAGCTCACTCTTGTTCTTTCCTTACCGATAGGAGGAGGGAGCAAGAACTTCCCGGCGCAGCTGGAGCGTTTGAAGAGGCGGTAGGCAACCAGAGCAGTTTTTGCTATAATAACAGTATTGTCCGTGAATTTTATGTGAAGAAGGTGATGGCTTTGTTGGCGCTTATTACATCGCTCATCGCCGTTGTGATGACTTTGTTCGTCTTTTTTGTGCGCATGAAAGCGGCAGAAAAGCCGACGAACGCCAAAAAAATCATTTTACCGCCGTTGTTTATGAGCACAGGGGCGCTCATGTTCATCGATCCGGTTTTTCGTGTTACGCGTGGGGAACTCATCGAAGCGGTTGTTCTCGGTTTGTTTTTCTCGCTGTTTCTCATTAAAACATCGAAATTTGAAATCCGCGGCCATGATATTTACTTAAAACGTTCGAAAGCGTTTGTTTGGATTTTGCTCAGTTTGATCGTCATTCGCTTTGGCTTAAAGACGTATTTGGGACGGACGATCGATTATGGCCAACTAAGCGGCATGTTTTATTTGCTCGCGTTTTCCATGATTGTCCCATGGCGGATCGCCATGTATGTGTCGTATAAAAAACTGGCCGCGCAGCTGAAGCCGCCGATGCTCACCTGATCTTCTCCTTCACTTGTGTCTACGGCGTCAAAACGAGAGGGTTCCGGTCGAGGGAAGAGGAGATAGAAGATAAAGAAAAAGCAACGTAATACTCCTTTTTTCATACACATCGGACAACTTCGCGGTCTTGTACTTTGTTTTTCGCTGGAGGGCAAACGACCTTTTTGGTCAGCCCTCTTATTTTTTGCCGTCTAGCGTTCTTTTTGCCGAAGATTGTGCGGCCAAACAAGGCGAAAGCCGCTGACATCCGACTGAAAGTGCGGAACGGTCAGCGGCTTTCTAATAAATGTTGATACGGAGCGAGATCGATGTTTTTCGCCTGCAATGTGCGAATTAAAAACTTATGGTCGCGCTTTGGCGTAGCGATAATATAACCGCGGATGAGCAAATCGCGCGTAATGCGGGGGGCTTGTTCCTTCAGGGCAAGCTCGCCAATTTTGCCGGCGATCTTTTGCCGTGCGACATCGCGGAACAGTTCCGGTACCGGGCGTACGAGTTCCTCAAGCAATGCCCTTTCTTCTTCTCCCCATAAATGACGTGTCTGTTCGATGTAATACTCCTGCCAGTCAAGCTCCGATTTTCCGTCTTCTTTCGGCAGCCGTTTTAAAAACTTACGGAACATAAAAAAGCCGCCAATCGACATCATGACGAGCAAAAAGACGACCCAAAACAAAATAAACCAAAGAAACCATCCGGTCAGCACGATGCCCACCTCAACGATCATCGGTAGTTTGTGCCGCCCAGCCTTCTCAAGCAGCTAGGCGGTTCATACAAGGTTCGTCTATTATTATGTCGAAAAGCGCACAGTTTGGCAAGTTTCAAGACGCAACTCTTGGAGCCTAAAAAACGGGGGGAAAACAGCCATTTTGACCTGTCATCAATTGTCACGCAACTGTAATGCAACTGTAAAAAAGCTTGTCCCATCTTAGAATATCAAGCGCTTGAGCGATGGCAGACAGCGTCAATGGAAATGATAGACAGTGACCTTCCTTTTGCCCCCTGTTAATCTAGTAGACAAAGGAAGCAGGCTGAAACATCGCAATCAGGAGGGATGGAAGGAATGAAAAAAACGATTGTCGCTCTTGCTGCTGCCTGCTGCATGGCGTTCGGCTGGCAGGCGTCGTCAACAGAAGCAGCCAGTTCGTATACATACTATCAAGTGAAAAAAGGCGATACCTTATGGAAGATCGCCAAACAATATCACACAACTGTTGCAAAGCTAAAGTCGCTAAATAAGTTAAAAAGCGACATGGTTCATATTGGCAAGAAACTGAAAGTGCCGACTGTGGCGAAAACGACAACTAAAGCGTCTGCGAACAAAAAAGCGATTTCGTTAAGCGCCGTCGACCGGAAGCTGCTCGCCCAGCTTGTGCAGGCGGAAACGGGTTCGAGCGAGCCGTTTGCCGGCAAAGTGGAAGTAGCGCTCGTCATTTTTAACCGTGTTAAACATAAGGAGTTTCCGAATACGGTGCGCGGCGTCATTTATCAAAAAACAAAATCCGGCTATGCGTTTGCACCGGTCAAAACGGGAAAATTGACTCGCATTCAGCCGACGAAGAAAGATTACGAGGCGGTGGACAAGGCGCTTGCCCTCTTCCCAAACGACCGCCGCGGCTCGCTTTACTTCTATAATCCGAAAATCACGAAAGACAAATGGATGCTGTCGCGTCCGGTGACGATTCGCATCGGGAATCATGCCTTTGCAAAGTAACGGGGCCAACGAGGCCTCGTTTTTTTTGGATGTGTTGCTGTTGCCGAGCGGTTTTCCCACCAAATTGGCAGGAGTTTTCGGCCGCTGCTGCGAATGTGTTTAGCAAGGGGGGAGCGGCCGTGAAGAGAGTGGATCTTGTTTATGAAACGCTGCGAGAGTGGGAGAGAAGCGGAAAGCGGTGGGTGAGTGCCGAGGAACTGGCCAGTGTCCTTGGGCTTGACCGAGCCAACGTCAGCCGCGATTTAAACCGCCTTTGGCGGGAAGGAAAAGTGCAAAAGCAAACCGGGAGGCCGGTTCGATTTGCGTTGGCGTGCGGCTCGACCGCCGAGACGCGCCTCGATCGGATTGCCAAGCAGCAGCCGAGCTTGGCGGCCGCTGTTGAACAAGGGAAGGCTGCCGTCTTATATCCGCCCAAGGGGCTGCCGATGTTGATTGTTGGAGAGACAGGAACTGGGAAGTCGATGTTCGCTGAGCTGCTTCACGAATTTGCCGTTGCGGTTGGCCGTTTTCCGCGGTCCGCCCCGTTTGTGACGTTTAACTGCGCTGATTATGCCAACAACCCGCAGTTGCTGCTTGGGCAGTTGTTTGGCATCCGCAAAGGGGCCTATACGGGGGCGAATGAGCAAAAAGGGCTGATTGAAAAGGCGGACGGCGGCGTTTTGTTCTTAGATGAGGTGCATCGTCTGCCGGCGGAAGGGCAGGAAATGTTGTTTACGTTTATTGACCGCGGCGTTTACCGTCGGCTTGGCGAGACGGATGTGGAGAGAACGGCTAATGTGCTGCTGATTTGCGCAACAACAGAAGATCCGGAATCGAATTTGTTGAAAACGTTCCGGCGCCGCATTCCCATGCATATTTTGTTGCCGCCGCTTGAGAAGCGGACGCTTGATGAACGCTGCCGGCTTGTAATGCAGTTTTTTCAGGAAGAGGCGGTGCGGCTCGGGAAGGAAATTTGTGTCTCCGCCAATGCCATCCGTGCTTTTTTGTTTTATGCATGTCCGAACAACGTCGGGCAGCTGAAGGCGGATATTCAGCTCGTTTGTGCCAAAGCATACGCCGATTATGTCACTGGAAAGAAACAAGCGGTAAGCGTCCATCGCGCGGATCTGCCCCTTCAAGTGCAAACCGGACTTTTGCTTGAGAAAAAACATCCGCGCTCCGCTTCCTATTCGCTGCCGCATCGATGGTATGCTTTCTCGCCGCATGGGGGCGAAGCGGATGTTGGCGGCGGACCAGTCGAATCTGAGTCGGTTTACGGCGCCATTGAGCGCAAATACGGCGAACTAAAAGAGCGGGGCATCGCCGGTGATGAGCTCGATCTATTGTTGGAAATGGACATTAAGCATTATTTCTCGCAATACATGAAAGGGATGGATCGGCGCATCCGCAATCGCCGCGACCTCGAGAAAATGGTCACTCCGGATGTCCTAGCATTAACGGAAGCCATGGTCGTCTATGTGGAGAAGAAACTCGGGCGACGCCTTGCCAAGAAGGTGACGTATGCGCTTGCTTTGCATATTCAAACCGCGATCAACCGCCTGCGGGCCGGGACAATTGTTTCCCATCCAAAGCTGAATGAGGTTCGAGCGGCCTATAAGCATGAATTTGCGGTTGCGCTCGACTGTCTCCATCTGATGGAAGAGAAGATGCACATTGATCTCCCGATTGATGAGGCGGGGTTTTTGACGATGTTTTTTGCGCTCCATGAGGAACGTACTGAAGAGCGCGAGGAACGGGTGGCGGTCGTTGTGGTTATGCATGGCAACGGTGTTGCTTCGGCGATGGCCGATGTCGTAAATCAGTTGTTGACCGCTGCGTGTGTGTATGCGGTCGATATGCCGCTTGATGCCGACCCGAAACATATTTATGAACAGGTGAAAGCGGTATTGCAGCCTGTCGTATCGCAAAAAGGGGTGTTGTTGCTTGTTGACATGGGCTCGCTTGTATCATTTGCTAGCTTTTTGGAAAAGGAGCTCGCCGTTCCGGTAAAAGTAGTTTCTGCCGCCAGTACGCCGCATGTGCTCGAAGCAGCCCGCAAAGCGATGCTCGGCTATGCGCTCAATGACATCTACGAAGAAGTGAAAGCAGCGGCGCCGTTTTACGTCCGCGAACCGCTTTGGGAAGAGGAAACAGCGGATCAGGACATGCTGGCGATCGTTACTGCTTGTTTTACTGGAAAAGGGAGCGCATTGGCACTAAAACATATATTGGAAACGTATTTACAGCTAGATGAACACATGTGGCGCATCATCCCGATTCAAATGGCGGATGTCAAAGAAGCGCGCCAAACATTATCGAGTATCGCGAAACACTTTCGCATCGTCTGTGTTGTCAGTCATATTTGCCTCGATGAGCGAATCCCGCACTTCCCGCTTGAGGAGGTGCTTAGCTTGAGAGCGATGAAAGAAATACAGGCATTAGCTGGTGTTGAAGAAATTCATGTGCATATGGCAAGAGAGTTGGCCGGCCACCTTCGCCATCTCTCACCAACGAAGGCCATTCACGCCATTCGCGCTGCGCTGGCAGCGATTGGCCGGGAACTTGGCTTAGATCCGGATGGTCGGGATATGGTGGGGCTTGTGCTCCATCTTTGCTGCTTGCTTGACCGTCTGCTTTCTGGAGAGAAGACGAGCAGTGGCCAAGGGACAGCGATCGAATGCAGGCATGAAGATGAGACGCTTTACAGGGTGGTCAAAGAGGGGCTGTTTCCGCTTGAACAGCGATACGGCGTTTGCATCGGTGAAGATGAACTGTGTCATATCGTTCATTTTTTTCGTTCGCTGCAAGGGAAACAAGACACGTAATGCGTAAGATTTAACGAGGTTTGAAAACGTTTCCATTACACAGTTTCCGGCTGTTGACACACAACCGTTCCATCCGCTTCACTGCTGCTTTTTTCGACGTTGGCATGGAATTTGCTTAAACGATAATGAACGATTGCTAAAAAGGAGGAGAAAGTGATGAACATTTTGCTCATTTGCGCTGCCGGCATGTCAACCAGTTTGCTTGTGACAAAAATGCAAGAGGCGGCAAAAGAAAGAGGAATTGAAGCGAATATTTGGGCCGTCTCCGCGGACGAAGCGAAAAGCCATTTCGACCAGGCGGATGTCGTGCTCATCGGCCCACAAATTCGTTACAAGTTTGCCGCGTTTAAGAAGGAAGGCGAGGCGCGCGGCATCCCGGTCGATGTCATCAACCCGGCTGACTACGGGCGTGTCAACGGCGCCGGCGTGTTGGATTTTGCGCTGCGGTTAAAAAAATAAACGGGGGGAGAGGCGGATGGATCGGTTTATTCGGGTGTTGGAAGAACACGTGATGCCAGTGGCCGGCAGAATAGCTGAACAGCGCCATTTGCAGGCGATTCGTGACGGGATTATTTTATCGATGCCATTGTTGATCATTGGGTCTTTATTTTTAATCATTGGTTTTTTGCCGATTCCCGGTTATAACGAATGGATGGCGAAATGGTTTGGCGAGCATTGGCTTGATAAGCTGCTGTATCCGGTTGGGGCGACGTTCGATATTATGGCGCTTGTCGTCAGCTTTGGGGTTGCCTACCGGCTAGCGGAAAAGTATAAAGTGGACGCGCTTTCTGCTGGCGCGATTTCGCTGGCTGCCTTTTTGCTGGCAACCCCCTATCAAGTGCCGTTTACACCGGAAGGAGCAAAAGAGACGATCATGGTCAGCGGCGGCATCCCGGTGCAATGGGTCGGCAGCAAAGGCTTGTTTGTCGCCATGATTTTAGCGATCGTATCAACCGAAATTTATCGAAAAATTATCCAAAAAAATATTGTGATTCAGTTGCCGGATGGGGTGCCGCCGGCAGTAGCACGCTCGTTTGTCGCCTTGATTCCGGGAGCGGCCGTTCTTGGCGTCGTTTGGGTAGTCCGTCTTATTTTAGAAGTTACGCCGTTTGAAAGCTTTCATAATATTGTATCGATGCTGCTCAACAAACCGCTAAGCGCGCTCGGCGGCAGCTTGTTCGGGGCGATTGTCGCTGTGCTCCTCGTTCAGCTGCTATGGTCGACCGGGTTGCACGGAGCGGCAATCGTTGGCGGGGTCATGGGACCCATCTGGCTGTCGCTGATGGATGAAAACCGGATGGTGTTCCAGCAAAACCCGAATGCCGAGCTACCGAATATTATTACCGCACAGTTTTTTGATCTTTGGATTTATATTGGCGGCTCAGGGGCGACGCTGGCATTGGCGTTAACGATGATGCTAAGGGCTCGCAGTCGACAGCTGAAAAATTTAGGGAGGCTGGCCATCGCGCCTGGTATTTTCAATATTAATGAACCGATCACGTTTGGCATGCCGATCGTCATGAATCCGCTTCTGATTATTCCATTCATTTTAGTGCCGATTGTGTTGGTCATTGTGTCTTATGTGGCCATGGCGACCGGACTTGTCGCCAAACCGAGCGGGGTGGCGGTGCCGTGGACGACGCCGTTCATTATCAGTGGTTATTTGGCGACAGGAGGCAAAATTTCCGGCAGCATTTTGCAAATCGTGAACTTTTTCATTGCCTTTGCCATTTATTATCCATTTTTGATGATCTGGGATAAACAAAAAGCGGCTGAAGAGCAAGCCGATGCGACGATATCCGGCGGAGCTGGAACGACGCATTCGATGTAAAGGAGATGGAGCGAGATGCCGCGCTATTGCATTGTCAATGCCGATGACTTTGGCTACTCGAAAGGGGTCAACTACGGGATTTTGGAAGCGTTTCAACACGGTGTCGTTACATCGGCGACTTTGATGACTAACATGCCAGCGGCAGAGCACGCCGCCCGACTGGCGAAAGATCATCCGGAGCTTGGCGTCGGTATTCATTTCGTGCTGACGTGCGGCCGTCCGTTGACTGATGTTCCAACCCTTGTGAACGAACACGGGGAGTTTCCACGGCGTGGGGAGGCGCTTGACAGTGCCGAACGCAGCGACATCGAGCGGGAGCTTCGCGCCCAATTGGAGCGGTTTTTCTCGTTTGGGCTCACCCCGACGCATATGGACAGCCACCATCACGTCCATGAGCATCCAAACGTGTTTCCGGTGATCGAGCAGCTGGCTGAATGCTATCGGTTGCCGATCCGCCCGGTACGAACCGCGCGGCCGCACCGGCTGGCCACCGTCGATGTCTTTTTTCCGGATTTCTACGGCGATGGGTTGACGAAAGACCGCTTTTTAGCCCTGATCGACCGGATTGACGATGGCCAGACGGCGGAAGTGATGTGCCACCCAGCGTATATCGATGTTCCGCTTGCGCAAGGAAGTTCCTATTGCCAGCAACGGGTTGAAGAGTTGGCTGTGCTGACCGACCCGGCGCTCGTTGAGGAGCTCGCAGAGCGTGGCGTTCAGCTGATTACGTACCGTGAATTTTACAAATTATAGGAGAGGGGCTTATGCAGACACAAGAACAGACGATCTTTCAACTCATTCTTCACGGCGGCAATGGCCGCAGCTATGCCATGGAGGCGATCGCCGCCGCGAAACAAGGGGAATTTGCCGAGGCGCACCGGCTGCTTGAGCGGGCTGGGGCGGAGCTGCAAGCCGCCCATGAGCTGCAAACCGCGCTGTTGCAGCAAGAGGCTGGGGGACAATCGACTGTTGTGACGCTGCTTATGGTGCATGCCCAAGACCATTTGATGACAGCGATGACAGTGAAAGAGCTAGCATCTGAATTCATCGAACTGTATGAACGAATCACTCCGTAAAGACAACCTTCACCGGAGGACGGGTAAGAGGGGAGGTAATGAGTAAACCATAAAATAATTATGTAAATTTATCAGTTCAAATCGAGAAACCCGGCTTTCAAGCAGGGATGGAAGCAAAGTGTGCTCCAACGCGCGAATGTGGTCTTTCGTTTCATTGCGGTGTGTAACATATGCCCCAAAGAGGGAGGAGCGGCGCTCAAGATCAAGAAGAAGCGCTAAGCGCCGCTCTGAGGCGTCTACATGTCATGGCTTGTGTTATGCTTTTGCCGGGTATGATTGCGGTTTTTCACTTTTTTCGAGCCGTCAAGCGGCTCCGGCTGCCCGGGATTGTCACCTTTTGGCGCGTTTTTGCGCATGTCTTTGCTGTCGTTTTTATTCGTCATTGCCTTGTCCCTCCTTTTGTTGATTATCATGCCGACGATGGTTGCCGCTTATTCGGTGTATAATTTGCCGGCCGTTTGAAACGATAAGTAATGAATAATGGGCATGATCGCAAAGGAGGAACGAGCCATGGTGTATCATAAAGCGAAGCAAGACGCGTTTCAGGCGGCGCAAAAAGCGACGATGGAGGCTAAAGAATGGCACGATCATTTAGTGCGTGACCAGGCGGACTACGGCCACCAGTTAGCCCATTTGCGGCAAGAAGTGAATGAGGCGTTTGCACAAATTGAAAACGCGCTCGAGGTCGCTTCAGAAAAGCAGCGTGTTCAGCTAGAGAAATTTCGCAACGATTTGCAAGGAATTGTGGCAGAAATCAATCAAGACGAGTAAGGGAATGTCGGCGGCGGACATTCCCTTTTCTGATGGCTATGGCAAGCCGGGATGGCGGAACGGCCGCCACGCTATTGGTTCTTTTTTCTTTTTTTGTTGTTTTGACGCTGGGCTTCTGTCAGCGGTTCATTGGAGAATTCTTCGTTGTATCCGGCGCCCATCCCTTGTGCTTTGGCGGCGTTCATACCGGGGATGACATGATTCGCTTTCCGCTTCGCCATTTGTTTCACCTCCGTTTCTAGTTTGTGACGAAACGGGCGCCTTATTCTTTTTTCGACCGCTGTTAGAAATGAAAATGGCGAAATGATGGAAATCATTATTTACAACTTGTCCTGTTATATAATAAGATAAAAGCGTGCCGAACTTTATGGGGATTGGGAGAATTCATGCTATTTTTTCGACTTTTGCGCGAAAAAATAGTATAGTATTATTGTGAAGTGAAGGGGGTTATACATATGGCGAAACATGATGTATTTAACGCCCGTTCTTCATTCGAAGTAAACGGTAAAAAGTACAACTATTACCGTTTGCAAGCGCTTGAAGAAGCGGGAATCGGTCGGGTAAGCCGCCTGCCGTACTCGATCAAAGTATTGCTTGAATCGGTGCTCCGCCAAGTTGACGGCCGCGTGATTACGAAAGAACACGTGGAGAACTTGGCGAAATGGGGAACGCCGGAAATGAAAGACATTGACGTGCCGTTTAAACCGTCGCGCGTCATTTTGCAAGACTTCACCGGCGTGCCGGCCGTCGTCGATTTGGCGTCCATGCGCAAAGCGATGGCGGATTTGGGCGGCGATCCGTACGAAATTAATCCGGAAATTCCAGTCGATCTCGTCATCGACCACTCGGTGCAAGTTGACCGCTACGGATCGGACGATGCGCTTGAGTACAACATGGACTTGGAATTCCAACGGAACGCTGAACGGTACAAGTTTTTGAAATGGGCGCAAAAAGCGTTTGACAACTACCGTGCCGTTCCGCCGGCGACCGGGATTGTCCACCAAGTGAACTTGGAATATTTGGCCAGTGTCGTTCATGCGGTCGAAGGAGAAAACGGCGAATACGAAGCGTTCCCGGATACGCTTGTCGGTACGGACTCGCATACGACGATGATCAACGGCATCGGCGTCCTCGGTTGGGGGGTTGGCGGAATTGAAGCGGAAGCAGGCATGCTCGGCCAACCGTCATACTTCCCGGTTCCAGAAGTGGTCGGAGTCCGTTTGACGGGCAAGCTGCCGGACGGCTCAACGGCTACTGACTTGGCACTGAAAGTAACGCAAGTGCTGCGGAAAAAAGGCGTTGTCGGCAAATTCGTCGAATTCTTCGGTCCAGGGGTGGCGACCTTGCCGTTGGCTGACCGGGCGACGATCGCCAATATGGCGCCGGAGTACGGAGCAACGTGCGGTTTCTTCCCGGTTGACGCCGAAGCGCTCGACTATTTGCGCTTGACCGGCCGTGATGAACATCATATTCAAGTCGTTGAAGCGTACTGCAAAGCAAACGGCTTGTTCTACACGCCGGATGCACCGGAACCGACGTTTACGGACGTCGTCGAAATCAACTTGTCGGAAATCGAAACGAACTTGTCCGGCCCGAAACGGCCACAAGATTTAATCCCGCTCTCGAAAATGAAACAATCGTTCCGCGAAGCGGTAAAAGCGCCGCAAGGCAACCAAGGCTTCGGTCTGACGGAAGCGGATTTGGAACGGGAAATTACGGTGACGTTAAACGGCGAACAAGTGAGCATGAAAACGGGTGCCGTCGTCATCGCAGCGATCACAAGCTGTACGAACACATCGAACCCATACGTGCTTGTCGCCGCAGGTTTAGTGGCGAAAAAAGCGGTGGAAAAAGGCTTGCAAGTACCGAAGTATGTCAAAACGTCGCTGGCACCGGGATCGAAAGTTGTCACCGGCTATTTGCGCGATTCGGGCTTGCTCCCGTATCTCCAACAGCTCGGGTTCAACGTTGTCGGTTACGGCTGCACGACATGTATCGGCAACTCCGGCCCGCTTGCTCCAGAGTTGGAAAAAGCGCTTGCTGAAAGCGATTTGCTTGTGACAAGCGTCCTGTCCGGCAACCGGAACTTTGAAGGCCGCATCCATCCGCTGGTAAAAGGTAACTATTTGGCGTCGCCGCCGCTTGTCGTCGCTTATGCGCTCGCCGGCACGGTCGACATTGATTTGTTGAACGAACCGATCGGTAAAGACAAAGACGGCAACGATGTCTACTTCCGCGACATTTGGCCGTCGATGGAAGAAGTGAAAGAGGTCGTCAAACGGGCGGTCGATCCAGAATTGTTCCGCAAAGAATATGAGCGCGTGTTCGACGGCAATCCGCGTTGGAATGCCATCGAAACGACGGACGAGCCGCTTTATCAATGGGATGAACAGTCGACGTACATCCAAAATCCGCCGTTCTTTGAAGGGTTGTCTCCGGATGTGCGCAAAGTCGAGCCGCTCACTGGCTTGCGCGTCGTTGGCAAGTTCGGCGACTCGGTTACGACTGACCATATTTCACCAGCTGGTTCGATCGGCAAAAGCACGCCGGCAGGCCAATATTTAATCTCGAAAGGCGTCGAGCCGAAAGACTTCAACTCGTACGGTTCGCGGCGCGGTAACCATGAAGTGATGATGCGCGGCACGTTCGCCAACATTCGCATCCGCAACCAAATCGCGCCGGGTACAGAAGGCGGTTATACGACGTACTGGCCGACGGGTGAAGTGATGTCGATTTATGATGCGTGCATGAAATATAAACAAGATGGCACCGGACTTGTCGTCGTTGCCGGCAAAGACTACGGTATGGGTAGTTCGCGTGACTGGGCGGCGAAAGGAACGTTCTTGCTCGGCATCAAGACGGTCATCGCCGAAAGCTTTGAACGCATCCATCGTTCGAACCTCGTCTTGATGGGTGTCTTGCCGCTTCAATTCAAAGAAGGAGAAAACGCAGAAACGCTCGGTTTAACAGGCAAAGAAGTGTTCGAAGTCCAGATTGATGAGAGCGTCAAACCGCGCGATCTTGTCAAAGTGACAGCGACGAACCCAGACACGGGCGAGAAAAAAGAGTTTGAAGTCATTGTCCGCTTTGACAGTGAAGTGGAAATCGATTGTTATCGCCATGGCGGCATTTTGCAAATGGTATTGCGCGAAAAATTGGCGAAAGTGAAACAATAATAGCAAAAAGCAGGCTTCCGCACCGGGAAGCCTGCTTTATTTTGTATTGAGCTTTTTCGCAGCATTTTCGAGCTTGCTTTTCGGGTCAGGGGTAAGCGTCCCGTCTTGGCCAAAGCCTTGCGGATTGACGCCCGGCGCCTTCGTGCCGCGGTTTTTGCCGCCGTTTTTCGCCATCGTTTTCACCTCCACTCGGATAGTATGGCCGCTTCGGGTGAAAATATAAGCAAAGCGCGGTCGGCAAAGGAGGGAAGAACGATGAACAAAGGGTTAAAAACGGCGCTCGCGACGATCGCGCTGGCGCAGTTTTTAAAAATTCCGATTAAGCAGCTGGAGACAGGCCGATGGGACTGGCGGCTCTTTTTTGAAACGGGCGGAATGCCAAGCTCCCACTCGGCAGGTGTTTCTGCTTTAGCGACATTTATCGCCCTTGAGCGAGGCGTGCGCACGATCGATTTTGCCTTGGCTGCGTTATTTGGATTGATCGTTATGTATGATGCACAAGGGGTGCGGCGCCAAGCGGGGGAACTCGCCCTGCGCCTCAACGAACTGGCCGAGGAAGTAAAAAAGCTGGAAGACGATCCGAAACAAGACGTATACAAAAAACGACAGCAACAGCTCCGCGCCCGTCTTGGCCATCAGCCGATCGAAGTTGTTGGTGGAGCGTTCCTCGGGATCATGACTGGTGCTGTTTCGCATTGGCTGTGTCGCCGCAGACGAAGGGGTAGGGAGTGAAGCGAATGGAGCGCTTGCTTCAGAGGATCATGACAGCGAAACGCCCAACGTGACGAAAAAAGCTGTCCCACTGTTCACGCAGGACAGCTTTTGCTGCTACGAGGAGATATTCCGCTTTTCCCGCCACCGTTTCCCCCATGAGCGCGCACTTGGAAGTTCGGGGAGGATCATGCCGGCCAAAATTGCGATGCCGCCGAGCCAAGCAGATGGCGACAGCCGTTCGCCAGCCCAAAGATAGGCGGTCAAAGCAGCAAATACCGGCTCCATAGCGAAAATGAGTGCTACACGAGTTGGCGTCGTATATTTTTGCACCCCTGTTTGGATTAAAAAAGCGGCTGTCGTCGCCAGTAGCGAAGTGATCGTGAGCGCTCCCCACACTTCCGGACGGCGGAGCACCGTCGTATCCCACATGTTCGTTGCCTCTTCAAGACAAAAGGCGAAGATGAAGCAAAGGATGGCGACGGTAAAAATTTGCACCATCGTTAACAGCAATGTTGAATAACGCGACGAATATTGACCCGTCACGATAATGTGCATGGCAAAGGAAATGGCGCAAAAAAAGACGAATACGTCACCGCGGTTGAATGACAACTCGGCTCCGCCTGTCAGCCAATATAAACCGAAGGCGGCAAGCACCGCTCCGATGGCCGCATTCGTGGTCGGGTTTTGCTTTAAAATCAAAAACGAAAACAGCGGCACGAGAACAACGCTCAGCCCGGTAATAAAGCCCGCTTTCGATGAAGTTGTATACAAAAGCCCGACCGTTTGAAGCGCATAGCCGCCAAACAACCATAGCCCCATCCA
Organism: Geobacillus thermodenitrificans subsp. thermodenitrificans DSM 465; assembly: GCF_000496575.1. Classification (GTDB taxonomy): domain Bacteria; phylum Bacillota; class Bacilli; order Bacillales; family Anoxybacillaceae; genus Geobacillus; species Geobacillus thermodenitrificans. Next base: position 427,190 of record NZ_AYKT01000001.1, read on the forward strand.
AGCACCTGCACCGATGACCCGCCACGATAACTGCCTGAGCAGCGGGCGGGAAACGATGGCGATCCATGCGAAAAGGAACAAGCCAGCAAAACTGAAGCGGATGGCGTTAAACGACAGCGGTTCTAAAAAGGAAATGGCATTTTGGACGACGACGAACGTCGCCCCCCAGACGAACGCGACTGCCAGCAAACTAAGATCAGCGACGATTTGCTGCTTCAATTCAATTCCCCCTTGTTTGTCTGTTCACATCTAGTCATTTGATACGCTGCTAGCCGCTAGTGTATCATAAATCAACCGAAAAAAGACATATTTTTTTGAAAAAAAGTGGGGGATGTAAGAAAACGGTTGATACAACCGTTCGTCGTGCATAAAAATAAGTAATGAACAAGGGGGAAAGTGTGGTAAAATAAAAACCAGCTCTGATCATTGCGACACGGAAGGGTGACAACAGTTGGATGTGCAAATCCAATGGACATATATCACACCGAAAAAACAAGAAGCCGTTCTCGTGTCAGATTGGACCGATGCCAACGAGGCGCTGGTGTTGGCCGACGATTTTGAAAAAACCGGGCGCACGAAGGCGCTTGAGTTCATCGACCGAAACGGAATCTCGTGGTCAAAAAAAGAACTTCAGAAGCTATTGAAAGAAATCGAAAGCGAGCCGCATGACGTCGTTGCGTATTTTGATGGCGGCTTTGACCATGAGACGACCCAAGGCGGCGTCGGTGCGGTCATATATTATAAGCAAAACGACCATCGCTATCGGCTGCGTGCTAACCGCCAGCTTGGCGAAATCAGATCGAACAACGAAGCGGAGTATGCGGCGTTTTGGTTTGTGATGCAGATGCTTGAGGAGCTTGGCGTCCGCCATTTGCCAGTGACGTTTCGCGGCGACTCCCATGTTGTGTTAAAGCAGCTGTCGGGCGACTGGCCGTGTTTTGAAGAAGATCATAACGCCTGGCTTGACCGCATTGAGGCTAAAATGCGCGATCTCGACATTCAGCCGACGTATGAGCCGATTTCACGAAAGCAAAATAAAGAGGCTGATTCCCTTGCGCGCCAAGCGCTCGACGGGCAACTAATCACAAGCCAAATGGAATTGACGGAGAAAGGGTAAGGTTGTATGGGAAAAAAGCGAAACCGACGCAAAGAAATATTGGAACAAATCGCCTGGCTTGAAGAAACGTACTGTGACGGCTGTTTTTTAAAAAGCACATTCCGGAAAGAGTACGGCAAGACGTACGCCCAGTCGTTTTGCATCCAGCAATGCACGGTTGGGGAACAAATGCGGCAGTACGGGGAGATGCTGCTTTCCGCATCGCCGCGCCCGCGCCAGTGACAGGCGGCAAAGGGCGACAGCGTTTTTCTCAGGGGCGGTTTGTGCGGGTGATAAGGCGCCAAACGGCGTTTCACGCGCTTAGAGACAACAAGGCTGCAGCGCGTATCACACGGTGAGCAACGATAACGAAAAGCGCTTCGTCCGGCGTGTAAAGCGGGGGAACGGGTACGTCCGAAGATGCGGACAGCAAAAAGAGCTTCGCGTGGCGAAGCTCCGTCTGATTCGGATTATTGTTGCGCCTCGCGAAGCTGGTGCTCAGCGCGGGTCAATTTTTGTTCGCACCGGGCAAGAAAGTCACCGTCTACGCCAGTCGCTTCCTGCCGGGCACGGGCGAGTTGGCGGCGGGCATTTTCGACCGCTTGTTCTGCATGGTTAAGCATCTCCGGATCAAGTTGCATTGTCGCTTGACCGACCATTTTTTCCGCCGTCTCGACGAACATTTCGACTTGCTTCAAGTCATTGTATCCTGTATGTACGTCGGCATCGCGTTTTGCCATATGAACACCTCCCTTTTGTTATTGTTTGCCGCCTTGTCGGAACTATGCAAAAGGAAAACGAAAAAGGCATCCTTGCTTATGCAGGATGCCTTTTGTTCCGCTGCCGTTCTTTCGTCTATGTCAACGAAGCATTATAATTTGACAACGTTCGCTGCTTGCGGTCCGCGGTTTCCTTGTACGATTTCAAACGAAACTTCTTGGCCTTCTTCTAACGTTTTGAACCCTTCACCTTGGATTGCCGTGAAGTGAACGAATACGTCCGAACCGCCTTCCACTTCGATAAAACCGTAGCCTTTTTCGTTGTTAAACCATTTTACTTTACCACGTTGCATAATACTGAATTCCTCCTAATACCTTTAGCCAGCCTGGCTAACCTCAAGATTTTTATCAAATAACAAAATATACTCCACAGCAACCCAAGATGAGTATTCGTGTTGAATGCCTGAAATATATTCTGTTATGTGATGACTTTACTATACACTACCAAAGGTCGCTGCGTCAAGCAAAAGAAAGGAAATTTCCGAAAAAGAGGCTTGCTCTTCGAAAAAGCGCCACAAAGAAAAGGAAAACGGGCCACCGAAGGAGAAAAAAGTCATGAACGACTGAAAAAAACCATACATTGGAATAGGAACGACGAAAAGGGGGAGAAGCGGATGTACCGCGGAAAAATCGCGGGTCAAGAAGTGATTGTCCGGCTGGGCAACCGAGTCAGCCGCCGCTATTTCAGCAACAATAAAATTTACCACATGGTTCTTTCGTATGGCGAATCGGCGTTTCGTAAAGGACAGGACACGTTTTGCATCTATAATGATCGCGTCGGTCTGATCGTCGCGGAAGTCGAGCAGCAGGATGTCCCGGTCATCCGGATCGACTACATTATTGAAAATGAAAATGTATACGAATAACTGATTGACAAGAGAAGGCGAATGCGGTAATCTCTGGTGTAAGCGGTAACAAAAAATGCATTCGTCTGTTTCATCCCGAGACAGACTTTTGCCGTGCAGGCAATCGTCTGTTTATTTTTTGGCTTTGGTTGAAACGGGCGGCGGCTGTTTTTCGTATATTGGAATGACAAGAGTGACAGACTAAAGAGGTGACAATTAGTGTTGCTGCGTAAAATGATGTCAAAGGTCGGGGTCGGGTCGGCGCGTGTCGACTTGATTTTAAATAAATCGTTATGGCGACAGGGTGAAACGATTCAAGGGGTCGTTCATATTTATGGCGGAACGGTCGAGCAGACGATCGAGCGGCTCGATGTTGAGCTTGTACAAAAAACGATTGAAAACGGCAAGGAGCGCGATGCGGTCGTAGCTGTCATCCCGGCGGCTGGAGCGTTTGCGATCAAGCCGGGGGAGAAAAAGGAAATCCCGTTTGCTTACACGATCCCAGAGACGTTGCCGATGTCGCGTCCAGGCCGATCATACCGGTTCATCACCCGCCTCGATATCGAGGATGCGGTCGATACGCTCGACTTCGACTACGTGCAAATTTTACCGAAAAAATAGGTTGACAACGCTTACAAACTTGCGCTATCCTAAAGACAAGTTAATCATTTTGTGGCGGAGAAACGGAGACCCACACATGTTTCCTTTGAATAGGGGAAGTGTGTGGGTCTTTGTTTTTTTGCCCAACGTGCAACCTTCCGGAAGGAGCACTGAAGCAGGAAATGGCAGAGGAAATCACGAATGAAAAGGGGGAAGAGACCAAATGTCACCATTTTTAGGAGAACTCGTCGGAACGGCGCTGCTCATCATTTTCGGATCCGGGGTGTGCGCCGGCGTGAACTTAAAGAAATCGTATGCCGCGAATTCCGGTTGGATCGTGATTACGATGGGGTGGGGGCTAGCGGTCGCGATCGCAGCGTATGCCGTCGGTCAATATAGCGGCGCTCATCTCAATCCGGCCTTAACCGTGGCGTTGGCCATAAGCGGCGACTTCCCATGGGACGATGTACTGATGTATGTCATTGCTCAGGTACTTGGGGCGATGATTGGGGCGGCTGTTGTTTATCTCCACTATTGGCCGCATTGGAAAGAAACGGATGATCCTAGTATTAAGCTCGGTGTATTTGCTACTAGTCCGGCCGTGCCGAATGTGTCTGCTAACTTGCTGAGCGAAATGATCGGTACGTTTGTGCTCGTCCTAGGGATTTTAGCCATTGGTGCCAACCGATTCGCCGATGGCCTCAACCCGTTTATTGTCGGCTTTCTCATTATCGCCATCGGCTTGTCGCTCGGCGGTACGACCGGGTATGCCATCAACCCGGCACGTGATTTCGGACCGCGCCTCGCCCACTTTTTGTTGCCGATCCCGGGAAAAGGACCATCAAATTGGTCGTACGCGTGGGTGCCGATTGTCGGGCCGCTGCTTGGCGGTGCGCTTGGCAGTCTAGTATATAAAGCGTTGTTTTTAGGAAAGACAAGTGCGGCGCTATGGGGCGTGCTCATTGCCGCGGCGGCGGTGCTGGCTGGAGCTGGCATGATGAAAGGAAAAGGGGCGGGCTCGGCGGTAGCGGATCGCCGTTCAGTTTGATAGGAGGCCCGGTGTTTGCGGCGGTGTCATTGAGCTGAAAAAATCGAGTAGGAGAGGAGAATGTTCATGACAGATCAATATATTTTAGCGATTGACCAAGGCACAACAAGCTCGCGCGCCATTTTGTTCAACCGTGGTGGAGAAATTGTTCATATGGCGCAAAAAGAATTTACGCAATATTTCCCACAGCCCGGCTGGGTTGAGCATAATGCGAACGAAATTTGGGGCTCGGTGCTTGCGGTCATTGCCAGTGTCTTGTCTGAGGCGCAAGTGAAGCCGGAACAAGTGGCGGCGATCGGCATTACGAACCAGCGGGAAACGACCGTTGTCTGGGAAAAAGAGAGCGGCAATCCGATTTACAACGCCATCGTTTGGCAATCGCGGCAAACGGCTGATATTTGCGACGAGTTGAAAGCGAAAGGGTATGATCCGCTGTTTCGCGAAAAAACGGGGCTGCTCATTGACGCTTATTTTTCGGGAACGAAAGTAAAATGGATTTTAGATCATGTCGACGGAGCGCGTGAACGGGCGGAGCGCGGCGAGCTGCTGTTTGGCACGATCGACACGTGGCTTATTTGGAAGCTGTCCGGCGGCCGCGCTCATGTGACTGATTACTCGAATGCGTCGCGTACATTGATGTTTAACATTCATACGCTTGAATGGGACGATGAGTTGCTTGCAATTTTAAACGTGCCAAAGGCGATGCTCCCTGAGGTGCGGCCGTCCTCGGAAGTATATGCGAAAACCGTTCCGCATCATTTCTTCGGCGTGGAAGTGCCGATCGCTGGGGCGGCGGGTGACCAGCAGGCAGCCTTGTTCGGACAGGCGTGCTTTGCTGAAGGGATGGCGAAGAATACATACGGCACCGGCTGCTTTATGCTCATGAACACCGGAGAAAAAGCGGTGCAGTCAAAACACGGGCTGTTGACAACAATTGCTTGGGGCATCGATGGCAAAGTCGAATATGCGCTTGAAGGCAGCATCTTCGTCGCCGGTTCGGCCATTCAATGGCTGCGCGACGGCTTGCGGATGATCAAAACGGCGGCTGACAGCGAAACGTACGCCGAAAAAGTCGAGTCAACGGACGGGGTGTACGTTGTCCCGGCGTTCGTCGGTCTCGGCACGCCGTATTGGGACAGCGAGGTGCGTGGAGCGGTGTTTGGCCTCACACGTGGCACGACGAAAGAACATTTCATCCGTGCGACATTGGAATCGCTCGCCTACCAGACAAAGGACGTGCTCGCCGCTATGGAAGCGGATGCCGGCTTGCCGCTGACGACATTGCGCGTCGACGGAGGAGCGGTGAAAAACAACTTGCTCATGCAGTTTCAAAGCGATTTGCTCGCTGTGCCGGTCGAGCGGCCGGTGATTAGCGAGACGACCGCGCTTGGAGCGGCGTACTTGGCCGGGCTGGCGGTCGGCTATTGGGGCAGTCGTGAAGATATTGCTGCCCAGTGGCAGCTTGAGCGCCGCTTTGAGCCGCAGATGACTGACGATAAGCGAACGGCACTCTATGAAGGCTGGAAAAAAGCAGTGCGGGCGGCGATGATGTTTAAATAACGGGAAGAAAACGGATACCCTTGGCTGAGGGTGTCCGTTTTTTGGTGGTTCAAAACAGGAGCAAAGCTGATGGCTAGCGAAGGGCAGGGATGTCAGCACACGCCCTGACAAGCCTTTACTTGTTCGCAACCCGTCTGGAAAAGAGAAAGACAACCGCTATCTTATTTTATAAAACTATGTGCTAAATATTCAAAAACCATAAAAAAGCAACAGCTGGCAAAAACCAAAACAACCTATCATCTCGCTTGCGTTGCAACATCAAGCAGCCAGCGCCTCAAAGTAACTAAAATAGGCAGAAGAAACAAAAAGTTTGCACTTTTGTTTCCCCATGGTAATATAAGAGTAAATTGCATATGTCTTATCAAGAGTGGGCGAGAGAACGGGCTTGATGACCCCACAGCAACCTGCCGCTGGCAAGGTGCTAAAACCCGCAAAGCGAGTTCGCTTTGGATGATAAGAACGGTTCCACCCCTTTTCGCATCATTCCGAGGCGAAAGGGGTTTTTTGATGGATGGGAGGTGAGGAAGAAACAATGGCGGAACGATTTTCGATCCGCGCTTGCATGGCGGCACATTTGCCGGCTGCGGCGTTTGCGGTTCACGTTATGCGTTGCGTGCGGGCGGAACTCATTCAGTTTGATTCACAGGCGGTCGTGCATGTCGACCGTGAGGACGGGTATGTCCATTTGTATGGGGAAGCACAAGGAACGATATTTTCTATCCTGCTAACGAACGCTGAGGTGGATGAATGGAAAGCGGAAGATCCGTATGCCCTTGACCGCTATATATGGATGGAGCTAGGAAAAAAAGAAATTTTGCCTACGCGAATGACACCGTATTTGCGAGCAGTGTTTTCCATTGAGTCCTAAAAAGGAAGAACAACGAATGACCGCAAAAAAATGGGCATATGCCATCATCCAAGTATCGCAGCACCAAAAACATGTTATCAAAACGCCGTCGGTCTGGAACGGTTAAGATACATACAAACGAGACGCCTGAGACGCCGAAATGAACGTTTTTACAACTTGACGAGTCGGTTATCGGCGAGCTGATTGAAAGGATACAACACGAATTTGCCCGCTGAAGGGAAATGACATCACTTCGCATAAGGCAAGGCATTGAGCAAAAGAAAGAGAGGCTCGTGTCGGTTGGTGGTTCCGTTTGTCCGAGGAAGAGATGACGAGCCGAAAGAAAGCAAGAATCCTCATCGTCTGGGCCGCCTGTTGCCATCGATCTTTGGGCGTTAGGGCATGGCTAACGCCCTTCCATTTTCTTGTCTCGACCGCATGCCGATCGGTGGCATGAGTTTATCAGCTTTGTTTGATACAGGGGGGGAGTTGGGCTGAATCAGGAACGATTCCCGGTGAGGGGTCAACTCCTTGTTTGCAACGCGCGTTCGGGTTATTAAACGAAGGGCGGTGTGGACGGAAAGGGACGTTGATGTAAAAAGAGCTCTTTGGGGGTCGTGGTCTTTTCGATCCGATGATATACTAGAAAAAGAGGGGAGGAGATTTAGTGGAAGAAACGATCGTTCACGCCATTCAAGATGACTATCCGGATGAATTTGCTTGGTGCTATGGCTGTGGCCGACTGAATGAACATGGCCACCATTTCCGCACTGGATGGCAGGGGGACAAGACGGTGACCATATACACGCCGCGCCCAGAACATACGGCCATCCCTGGATTTGTGTACGGCGGGCTGATCGCCTCGCTGATCGACTGCCACGGCACCGGCTCAGCAGCGCTTGCGTTGCACCGGAAAAATGGCCATGAGCCGGGCAGTGGGGAAGCGCCGCCGCGCTTTGTCACCGCTTCACTGCATGTCGATTTTCTCAAACCGACGCCGCACGGTGTGCCGCTTGTGGCCATCGGCACGGTGACGGAAATTCATCCGAAAAAATGGCAAGTCGACGCCGAAGTGTTTGCGAACGGCGAATTGTGTGCCCGCGGACAAGTCGTAGCTGTCGTCATGCCAAAAACATTTGTCCGTCCTTAACAAACAGCGAAAAGCGCCGGAGAGCCGCTGTTTTTTGACAGCGCTTTCTTCGGCGCTTTGCAGCTGGAGTTCGACTAAGGACGGCAATGTTGCTTTCGCGTTTAGTTTCTCTATTGGAGAAATCACGTTGTTGTATATTATCAACCTTCTAGCGTCCAAGAACGTTTAGTAGACATTGTTCTTTCAACGTTTGTCCATAATCAGCACCGATGACGTAGCACTCGCTACCTCTTTGCCGTTTTGTCGTACGGTGGCGGTCACATAGGCGATAGTCCGGCCGAATTTTTCCACTTGTGCCTCGATTTCCGCTTCTCCGGCTTCCATCGGACGATGAAATGTCGTTTGCAAGTTGATTGACGCATGGAGTTGATCATCGCGAAGCAAGGTCGTCACCGCATAAGCCATCATAATGTCTGCCGCCGCTCCGACAAATCCGCCCATGATCACCCCATTGCCGTTAAGCAATGATTCGCTTACCGTCCATACACCTTTCGCATAGCCGTCCCGAGCTTCCGTCAAGTGAACGCCAAGTGTTACGTCGCATGGCGGCGGCGCGCTTTGACCAGTGATCACCTCGTGCAAGTTCGTCAATTGCTTCATCTCTAACACCCTTTCTGTTATGAATCATGGTGGTTGTATTCGCCAAACAGCGACGATTTCCTCTTTTCTCGTTGGGAGGAAGGAGAATGGAAAAGAGAAAGCGAAAAAGTCCAATCGAGGAAAACCGAAAGGAGGAAGAGTGGATGTACCAACCACCAGAGGCGAGCTGCTGGACGGGGCGGGTGGACAGTGTGAGCGATGAACGGGCGTTTCGTCTCCATCAGCGCATTCGCCTATTAGATTTATCGGGGCCATTAACGCCGTTGGAACAAGCAGCGGCTTTTATTGGATTTGTGTGCGATGAGGGAGTGCGCCGCAATCAAGGACGCCAAGGAGCGAAAGAGGCGCCAGCCGCCGTGAAAGCAGCGTTGGCGCGGTTGCCATGGCATCTTCCATCAGGAGCGTCGATCTACGATGCAGGAGATATCGTTTGTGCTGACGGACGTCTCGAACAAAGCCAGGCCGAACTCGGAAAAGCCATCGCCCGCCTGTTGCAGAGCGGGGTGGCGCCGGTGGTGATCGGCGGCGGCCATGAGACGGCGTATGGCCATTACTTAGGCGTCCGCGCAGCGCTTGGGCCGAACGCTCGATTGGGCATCATCAATATTGACGCTCATTTCGATTTGCGTCCGTACGACAACGGGCCGACGTCAGGGACGATGTTTCGGCAAATATTAGATGAAGATAAACAGGTGGGGTATTGCTGCTTAGGGATTCAGCGGCTTGGGAACACGGCAGCGCTGTTTGCGGACGCGGAGAGGTACGGATGCGAATACATACTCGAAGAACAGCTAACGGCGGGAGCGATCGAGGCGGCTTATGAACGAATTGAACAATTTGCCTCGAGGCATGACAGCGTGATATTGACCATTTGCATGGACGCGATCAGTGCGGCTGCAGCGCCAGGAGTGAGCGCGCCGTCGCCGTTTGGACTCTCTCCATCATTGGCACGTGCGCTCATTCGCCGAATCGTTTCCCACCCGAAAACAATCAGTGTGGATCTTTGCGAAGTCAATCCGCTCGTTGATGAAGGCGGAAAAACAGTGGCGTTAGCCGCCGCCTTCTGCATGGAAGCGCTTCTTCATTTTCGACGTTTGCAACCGAGGCGGTGAGAAGATGAAATTGGTCATTGCCGAACGGGATCACAACGAACGGGAGGCGATCCGCTGGCTTGTGTCTGCGTATTCACTGCCGATTGAGCAAGTGTACACGGCGGCCACGGTGGAGGAGATGATGGCGCTTCTAGAGCGGGAGGCGCCGGAGCTATTGTATGTCGAATTAGATATGATTCCGTATGAACAATGGGGGAAAGCGACGTCTTGCATCCGCTTGTTTTGCCAGCGGGTGATTGCGGTGACCGCCGAGGCGACATTCGCACGGGCAAAACAAGCCATCGATTTACAATGCGTCGATTTGCTTGTGAAGCCGCTTGAGCCCGCCAAACTGAAACAAGCGTTGAGAACGGCGGCTTCGCTTTCCGCTGGCGGTGAACGCCCCCGTCTTGATGCCCATTTTGACGATTATCGCCCGTTATTTTACGAGGACTTTGCTGACGTCTCCTTCCATGTATGGCTGGTGCAAGCGGAACAGCCTTCCCTATCTGCTGAGGTGGTTCGCTTTTTAACGAGCTATCCGTTTCGCCGGCGTGCGCGCGTATTACCGTTGACTCATATGGCGGTGTGCCTTTTTCCCGAGCTGCCGGGCAATGGAAAGGAAGAAGCATGGAAGATGATGCGCGATTGGGAGGAGGAACATCATGAACCGTTGGCGGTGGTCATCATGCCACCGGATGGTCAGCAATCGGTGCGTATGCGCTATCAAGCTGCCCGCCGGCTGCTCGAGACGACATTTTTTATCGGCTACCAGCAAGTGATTGCTCCAGCGCCTGAATATGAACGGTGGCGTGAGTTGGATCCGTTTTTGACGCCGGAAGAGCAACGACAATGGGTTGAAATGCTTGAGCAGTTTGACCACGAGGCGGTCAAACGATGGTTGCAGAATGAATTTTCCCATTGGACGCCGCCGTTTCCGAGCCCAGAGATGGTGCGCACGCGGCTGACGAGCATCTTGGCGCAAATCCGGCGATTTATGAAAACATACCGTCTTGACCACGGCACGATGGAATGTGAGTACATGCGTCTATTTCAAGACATTTTGTACAATCCTGTGCTGTATCGTATCGTCCAAGAATTGATTTTGTTTTTATACCGGCTGCTCCACGAAGCGAGGAGGGCTGAGGAAGGTGCGCGTGTCGACGCCATCGAACGGGGGCTTCGCTATATGGAAACGCATTTTCGCGATCCGTCGCTCACGCTGGAGCGGACCGCGGCAGCAGCCGGACGCAGCCCTGCGTATTTCAGCCATTTGTTGTCGACAAAGCGCGGTGTGACGTTTCGCCAATGGCTGACGAAACGGCGACTCGAGGAGGCAAAGCGGTTGCTTCGACAAACCGACTTGTCTGTGAAAGAAATCGCCGAACAGACTGGGTTTCGGACAGCTCATTATTTGACGCGCGTCTTTAAAGCCGAACTGAACCGGACGCCGACCGCCTACCGTGATGAACAACGGCTCCATCGGTCATCACCGCAGTAGACAGTTTTTTCGAAAGAAATGAACATATATCAAAAGAAATGGACGGATGTGGTATAAAGAAATATGAAATTTCTAAAAAAACGGATCAACTTTAAAAGAAGAGCATCTATCTCCCTCCTCTTGGCTTCCTTCATAATAAAAAGCAAAGAGGAAAAAGAGGGGGATGACGATGGGAAATAAACGGATGGTTCAAGTGCTTTCAGGAACAACGCGGCAAGCGAAAGGATGGATTCAGGAAGCAGCGCTCCGCATGTTAAACAACAACTTGCATCCGGATGTCGCCGAACGACCGGATGAATTGATCGTCTACGGCGGCATCGGTAAAGCGGCGCGCAACTGGGAATGTTATGAGGCGATTGTGGACACTCTTCTTCGTTTAGAAAACGATGAGACATTGCTCATTCAATCGGGGAAGCCGGTCGCGGTGTTTCGCACCCATCCGAACGCGCCGCGCGTGCTCATCGCCAACTCTAACCTCGTGCCGGCATGGGCGACGTGGGACCATTTCCATGAACTCGACAAAAAAGGATTGATCATGTACGGGCAAATGACGGCCGGCAGCTGGATTTACATCGGAAGCCAAGGCATCGTTCAAGGGACGTACGAAACGTTCGCCGAAGTGGCGCGCCAGCACTTTGGCGGCACGCTGGCGGGAACGATCACGGTCACGGCTGGCCTTGGCGGCATGGGTGGGGCGCAGCCGTTGGCAGTGACGATGAACGGCGGCGTCTGTATTGCTATCGAAGTCGACCCGGCTCGCATCCAGCGCCGTCTTGACACGAAATATCTTGACACGATGACTGACAGCCTAGACGTCGCGCTTCAAATGGCAAAACAAGCGAAAGAAGAGAAAAAAGCGCTGTCGATCGGTCTTGTCGGCAATGCGGCCGAAGTGCTGCCGCAGCTCGTTGACATAGGCTTTATTCCTGACGTTTTGACCGATCAAACGTCCGCTCATGATCCGTTAAATGGCTACATTCCTGCTCGTTTGACACTCGAGGAAGCCGCCGAGCTGCGGGTTCGCGATCCGAAGCAGTATGTTGCTCGTGCCAAACAATCGATCGCTGAGCACGTAAGGGCGATGCTTGTGATGCAAAAACAAGGGGCAGTGACGTTTGATTACGGCAACAACATTCGTCAAGTGGCGAAAGACGAAGGAGTCGAGGATGCCTTCTCCTTCCCGGGGTTTGTGCCAGCTTACATCCGCCCGCTCTTTTGCGAAGGAAAAGGCCCGTTCCGTTGGGTGGCGCTCTCCGGCGACCCAGAAGACATTTATAAGACGGATGAAGTCATTTTGCGCGAATTCAGCGATAATGAACGCCTTTGCCATTGGATTCGCATGGCGCAAAAACAAATCAAGTTTCAAGGGCTGCCGGCGCGCATTTGCTGGCTCGGTTACGGCGAACGGGCGAAGTTCGGGAAAATCATTAACGACATGGTTGCTCGCGGCGAATTGAAGGCGCCGATCGTCATCGGCCGCGATCATTTAGATTCGGGATCTGTCGCCTCGCCGAACCGAGAAACGGAAGGAATGAAAGATGGAAGTGACGCCATTGCCGACTGGCCGATTTTAAACGCGCTATTGAATGCGGTCGGCGGTGCGAGCTGGGTGTCGGTTCACCATGGCGGCGGCGTCGGTATGGGCTATTCGCTTCATGCTGGCATGGTTATTGTCGCCGATGGCACGAAAGAGGCGGAAGAACGGTTGGCGCGTGTGTTGACGACCGATCCGGGACTTGGTGTCGTCCGCCACGCTGACGCGGGGTATGAGCTCGCCATTCGCACGGCGAAAGAAAAAGGTATTGATATGCCAATGCTGAAGTAGAAAAGGGGAGATAAGATGCGCCCACTCTTTATCCGCCGCGCTCGCCAACTCGTCACGCTGGCGGGAAGTTCCGCGGCTCCGCTTGTCAGAGAAAAGATGAACGACCTTCAAATCATTGAAAACGGAAGCGTCTGGATCGAGCGGGGGGTGATCATTGCCGTTGGTCCGGACGATGAACTGGCTCACCGGTTTGCCGATCGGATCAGTGAGGCGGATGTGATCGACGCCCGCGGCAAAACGGTCACTCCTGGACTCATCGACCCCCACACTCATCTCGTGTACGCCGGCAGCCGTGAACATGAATGGACGATGCGTCTCCGTGGGGCGACGTATATGGAGATCATGAACGCTGGCGGCGGCATTCATGCGACGACAAAAGCGACACGCGAGGCGTCGGAAGAAATGCTGTATGAGGAAAGCAAGCGGCGGCTGGATCTGTTTTTGCTTCATGGCGTCACGACCGTTGAGGCGAAAAGCGGCTACGGTTTAAGTTTTGAAGGCGAAATCAAGCAGCTCGAGGTTGCCAAGAGGCTGCATGACACCCACCCGGTTGATGTCGTTTCCACTTTTCTTGGTGCTCATGCCGTCCCGCCGGAGTGGAAGGACGATCGGGATGGATACATCCGCTTGATCATGGAAGTAATGATTCCTGAGGTCAGCCGTCGAGGCTTGGCCGAGTTCAACGATGTTTTCTGTGAGCGTGGTGTGTTTACCCCTGATGAGGCGCGCCGCATCCTCGAAGCGGGCAAGGCGCACGGCTTGACGCCGAAAATCCACGCCGATGAAATCGAACCGTACGGCGGTGCCGAACTGGCTGCTGAGGTTGGGGCGATTTCGGCCGACCACTTGCTCCGTGCGTCTGATGAAGGCCTCCGCCGCATGGCGGAGCGCGGCGTGATCGGCGTTCTTTTGCCAGGTACGGCATTTTTCTTAATGACCCAGGCCGCTGACGCCCGCCGCTTGATCGACAACGGCGTTCCTGTCGCCCTAGCGACTGACTGCAATCCTGGTTCATCGCCGACCGTTTCACTGCCGCTTGTCATGAGCCTTGCCTGTTTGCATATGCGCATGACCCCGGCTGAGGCGCTCGCCGCCGCCACAATCAACGCCGCCCACGCCATCGGCCGCTCTCACGTGATCGGCAGCCTTGAACCGGGCAAGAAAGCGGATTTGGCCATTTTCAACGCCGCAAACTATATGCAAATCATGTACTATTACGGCGTCAACCATACGGAGATGGTGATTAAGGATGGGAAGATCGTGGTGAATGAAGGCAAGGTATGCATCTGAAGGGGAATAGTCTTCCGTGGAGGTGTTTGGCGACCGGGAGCGGGATGCTTCCGGTTGCATCGTCTTGCGTAAGAAGAACAATGGGGGTGGAGGAAAATGAAAACGGATACAAATGTACCGCCATCCGTACCGACACCAACGCCAACAAGCGGTGCATGGAAGTTTTTCGTCTTTAGTGCCATCGGTATTTTCGTATTTTTTGTCCCGGTGTCCATCGGAGGCACATCATCGATTTTACTCGATCATATTGTTACATGGATTCGCGCGCAGTTCCCGGGACTCGTACCGTATTATGCGCTTATTGTTATTGCTCTTGGAGCGATCCATCCATTCTATAATAAGACGTGGAACAAAGACGCGGTCACTGCTGTTTTTTCCATTTTCAAAGTACTTGGCTTGATCGTGGCTGTCATGCTTGTGTTTCAGATTGGTCCGGCATGGCTGTTTCAGCCGGATATGGGGCCGTTTTTGTACGATAAGCTCGTCATTTCCGTCGGCTTGCTTGTGCCGATTGGTTCCGTTTTTCTCGCTCTGCTTGTTGGTTACGGGCTTCTTGAATTCGTCGGTGTTTGGATGCAGCCGATCATGCGGCCGATTTGGAAAACACCGGGCCGCTCGGCCATCGATGCTGTTGCCTCCTTTGTCGGTAGCTACTCCATTGGCCTTTTGATCACGAACAAAGTGTTCAAAGAGGGCAAATATACGGTGAAAGAGGCGGCAATCATCGCCACCGGTTTTTCCACCGTATCCGTCACATTTATGGTGGTTGTCGCCAAAACGTTAGGGCTCATGTCGATATGGAACACGTATTTTTGGGTGACATTTCTTGTCACATTTGCCGTTACAGCCATCACCGCACGGATTTGGCCGCTAAGTCGCATGAGCGATGAGTATTACGACGGCAAGGGGGACCCCGAGCAAAGAGTGACGGGGAACTATATGAAACAAGCTTGGTCTGAGGCGATGAAAGCGGTAGCGCAGTCAAAAGGAATCGGGACGAACATATGGGAAAACTTGCGCGATGGCTTTATGATGACGATGGGCATTTTGCCTTCGATTATGTCGGTCGGACTGATCGGGCTGCTGCTCGCTGAATATACGCCGTTGTTTGATTGGCTGGGGTATTTGTTTTATCCGTTTACTCTTCTCTTGCAAATTCCAGAGCCGTTGTTGGCAGCGAAAGCCTCCGCTATCGAGATTGCCGAAATGTTTTTGCCGGCCTTGCTTGTCACCGAAGCTCCGCTCGTAACGAAATTTATTATTGCCGTTGTATCAATTTCCGCCATCTTGTTCTTTTCCGCTGTCATCCCATGCATTGTATCGACCGAAATTCCACTTAGCTTGCCGAAATTGCTCGTCATTTGGTTTGAGCGGACGGTGTTGACGCTCATCCTCACCGCACCGCTGGCATACTGGCTTCTTTGACAACCGGTTGATGCTGCAGAGAGTGATGCTCCTTGTGTTCAGATGCTTTTCCTACAACAAGAACAATTGTCAGTGAAGGTAGCGACCGTTTGCTCATCATGTTTGTTGGAGCGGTCAAATGAAGCGCACTGAAGATGAAAATTCATCCAGGCCCAAAGACTCTTTCCTTTTTATAATAGTGATTAGCGAAAACAAACAGGAACTAGGAAGGAGAGGGTGTATGGTGTATTTACTCAAGCCCTTGCTCGTGATTGTCATCCTTTTTTCCTTATCCGCATGCAGTATATGGGAAAAGAATGAAAGACAAGTTCATTCCCCTCCGTCTACCGTTAGTGATATTGAAAAACTACCTATAAAAATAGATCAGAACATCATTGAGCGCATCAATTGGGAAGTAAGTCCGGTTTTTCAATCTGGAAATTGTTTGATGCGCGGAGTGCCGAATAAAGTGGGGTTCATTGATGCACCGTTTACAGCCAATCAAGGGAACAAATACATGTGGCATTTCTGGGGGGATTCCATTCCAGAAGGAAAGCTGACAATCGTGGCCGTGAAAAAAGGAAGCAACGATGTCGCCCCTGCGTTAACCGTAGACGGAAAAAGTGTTTGGACAACGTCAGTTCCAGGGAGTCCGAACAATGGGGCGGACGCCCATATTCCATCAAATATGAAACTGAGAGAATCCGGAACATGGGCCTTGCTTATTTATCTCGGAAACACGTACTGGGACTACGTTGTCATCGACGTCCATTGAACGGCGAGAAACTCCTTGATACAAACTGACCCACATAATCAGTGAAGCTAAAGGTGTTACCGCCTCTTTGACCTGGCTATAGACCGTTGGTGTAAAGGTGGTCAGTGCAAGTGGAAGACAATCATCCACCCCAACGCTTCGTTCGCTTGAGGGTGGATGATTTCGTTTGATCGTACCAGTATGGAAACTCCAAAACTTGTAAAGCGATCGTAACCATCAATGCTTCAAATATCGTCATTAGCACCACTCTTCAATCGACTATGTCATGTATCGTCAAGAGAATCGATGAACATCGGTTTTGAGAGCCCGTCCACATCATAGACAACCGCTCACATCGTTTCTCGTTGTTGCTTTAACAAATCGCGGATTTCAGTGAGCAGCTCTTCTTCTTTTGTCAAAGTCGGTTCTGTTTCCTCCATCTCTTCTTGTTTTTTCACACGCTCATATAGTTTGTTAATCAGTTTGACAAACAGGAAAATCGAGAAGGCAATGATCAAAAAATCAACGACCGTTTGAATAAATGCGCCGTATTTGACTACCGCCTTGCCGACTTTCCATGATAAGTTGCTAAAATCGATGCCGCCTAAAAGCAACCCGACAAGTGGCATGATGATGTCATTGACGAGCGAGGAAACGATTTTGCCAAACGCTCCACCGATGATCACCCCAACGGCTAAATCGATGACATTGCCGCGGATGGCAAATTTTTTAAATTCGTTCCACATACGAATCCCCTTTCTTAGAATGGTGTTCTTCCGCATTATATCATAAATCGCCACGTGGCATTTCTCCGGCCCAAATCATAGAAAATCCATCATATTTATAGTATTATAAAATATATTAAATTAACGAATAAAAGGGGGATATGCACCGTGGAAATGACTGCGCAGCGAGATGTTCGCGCGAAACAGGCAGCAAACGCCCCGAAAAATCCAACCGCATGGATCATTGCGGTCTCCTGTTTTGTGTTAATCGGCGGAGCCCTGTTCTTATATAGCCGCGTGTCTTGGCAACAGGCGCTTTTGTACGTGCTGGGTGCGTTTGGCGGCTTTGTGCTTTATCAAGCCCATTTCGGTTTTACTTCGGCCTGGCGGAAATTCATTTTGTACCGTCAAGGGGAAGGCATTCGAGCACAGATGGTCATGATGGCGGTGGCAAGTGCGTTGTTTTTGCCGTTGCTGATAAAGGGATCGATATTCGGCCATTCCGTTGCTGGGAATGTGCATGAAGTCGGCATTGCTGTCATGATTGGTGCCTTTATTTTCGGGATCGGCATGCAGCTGGGTGACGGCTGCGCGTCCGGGACGCTGTACCATATTGGCGGCGGTGATACGAACGGTGTCGTCACCTTGATCGGGTTTATCGCTGGATCGGTCATTGCGACGACGCATTTTGATGTTTGGATGCGTATGCCGCACGTCGATCCGATTTCGCTTATTGCTTCGTTTGGTGCATGGGGCGGCTTTCTGCTGCAACTTGTTTTGCTAGCGGTTGTCTATTATGTCGTGACGGTGATGGAAAAGCGGCGCCACGGCAAGCTGTTGACGACACCGCTTGAACGCCGCCACGGATGGAAAACCATTTACAAAGGCCCATGGTCATTGTTGGTTGGCGCGTTATTATTGGCGCTGATGAACGTGCTTGTTCTCATGTTCAAAGGTTCGCCGTGGGGCATCACATCCGCATTCGCCTTGTGGGGAGCGAAGTTTGTCCAGCTGTTTGGTGTCGATCCGACGGCTTGGGCGTATTGGCAAGATGAGGCGAAACGGCAGGCGCTCGCCAATCCGCTCTACTACGATACAACGACGGTCATGGACATTAGCTTAATGTTCGGCGCCTTATTGGCCGCAGCGCTCGCTGGCCGCTATGCGAAACCCGTGCAATGGAAGCGGCCGACGCGCATGACAATCGGCGCATTCATCGGTGGATTGATGATGGGATACGGTGCCCGGTTGGCGTTCGGCTGCAACATCGGCGCGTATTTCAGCGGTATCGCTTCCTTCAGCGTCCATGGTTGGATTTGGTTTGTGTTTGCTTTCCTTGGCAGCTTGATCGGTGTCAAGTTGCGTCCGTATTGCGCATATAAAAACTAGCAATCTTGCATCCCGCTTATACGCGGGATGCGTTTTTCATTTGTAGGGGCTGTATGATACAATAGTAAAGATTGGAAGCAGAGGCGTCATTTTCGAATGGATGCGATGGAAAGGATGAGAGACATGCGAACGAAAGGTTCCATCGTCTGCATCGGCGGGGTGAACGTCGATCGGAAAGCGCGGCTGCTTGCGCCGTTTGAGCTCGGCACGTCCCATCCTGTTGTGAGCACGCAAACAGCAGGTGGGGTGGCGAGAAACATCGCCGAAAATATCGGTAGGCTCGGGCAAAACGTTGCGCTCCTCAGCGTAGTCGGTGGCGACCATGACGGTCAATGGCTCATTGATGCCACGAGTCCATATGTTGACACAAGGATGGTCACACGAATACCGGAAGCGAACACCGGCGCATATACGGCGGTGCTCGATGAGCGTGGCGAGATGGTGCTCGCCTTGGCCGATATGGCGATTTATGATACAGTAGGGAACGAATGGCTGAAGCAGCGATGGTTGAAATTCGGTCCGATTTCTGCTGTCGTGCTCGATACGAATTTTCCGACTGATGTCATCTCATGGGTGATCGAGCAGTGCCGCCAAGACCGCCTTCCGCTTTGCGTCGTGACTGTGTCCGTGCCCAAAGTGAAGCGGTTGCCGACGGTTCTTTCCGGTGTCACTTGGCTTGTCACGAATCAGGCGGAAGCCATGGCGCTTGCGGGGAAACGCCGCCTTGATGATGCGATCGAATCGCTTTTTCGTTTGGGAGTGGAAAATGTCGTCATCACGCGCGGGGCTGAGGGCGTCGTGTACGCGACAAGGAAAGGGGAGAGGGGAGCGATTGCAGCTCCTGTGGTCAAGGTTGCCGATGCTACCGGGGCGGGCGATGCGTTCGCAGCTGGATTTTTGTATGGCGTCTTGAACGGACATATGGTGGAAGACGCCTGCCGCCTCGGGATAAGCAACGCGGCTTTGACGCTGCAAACCACCGAAACGGTAAATCCCGCTTTGACGGAACAACGGTTGCGAGCGGCGTATGAACAGTATTTTCACGAGGGAGGAGAATCATAATGAACGACATCCTTGTTTTTTCTGAAGAAGTGGCCGCAGCGAAAGCGGAACGCAAGCCAATCGTCGCTTTGGAGTCAACGATCATTTCCCACGGCATGCCGTACCCGGAAAACGTCCAAACAGCGAAAGAGGTTGAACAACTGATCCGCAGCCGCGGTGCTGTGCCGGCGACGATCGCCATCATCGATGGAAAGATGAAAATCGGGCTAACGGATGACGAGCTTGAATTTTTAGGCACAAGCCGTGACATTGAAAAAGTGAGCCGCCGCGATTTGCCATATGTCGTCGCGAAAAAGAAACATGGGGCGACCACCGTGGCAGCGACGATGATTTGTGCGGCGATGGCGGGCATTAACGTGTTTGCGACCGGCGGCATCGGCGGGGTGCACCGTGGGGCCGAGCGGACGATGGACATCTCAGCTGACTTGCAAGAACTCGCGCAAACAAACGTCGCCGTCGTCTGTGCAGGGGCGAAATCGATTTTGGATTTAGGCTTGACGCTCGAGTATCTAGAGACGCACGGTGTTCCGGTCCTTGGCTATCAGACGGACATCCTGCCGGCCTTTTACTCACGGACAAGCCCGTTTCGCGTCGACTACCGTTTAGACAGCGCAGAAGAAATCGCCCAGTTCATTGAAACGAAATGGGCGCTCGGCTTAGACGGCGGCATCGTCGTCGCCAATCCGGTTCCGCAAGAAGACGAGCTCGAGGAATCGTACATTACTTCCATCATTGAACAAGCGCTTAAGGAGGCAGAAGAAAAGCACATCACCGGCAAAGCGGTCACCCCGTTTTTGCTAGATCGGGTGAAAACATTAACTGAAGGGAAAAGTTTAAAAGCGAACATCGCCCTAGTGAAAAACAATGCTGTTTTAGCGGCGGATATTGCCCGGGCGCTTTCGTAAGGAGTGCTGTGACCAGCGATTCTCCCTGATTTTCGTGATCGCTTCACAGTCGGGGGCTCCTCGCTGATTTCTCAGAGGAAAAGACGGCCCGCCCTGCATGTTTCAAGCAAGGTCGGGCCGCCTCGTTAAAAGGCTACCGCCATGAGGCTTAAGTTTCCATACTGATAGTCGCGGAACAAGACGCGCGGTGCTTGGTTGTGATCACCTGCGCCGTAAGCGATCCAGTATGGTGCGAGGTGCTCGGGGGTCGGTACGGCCTGCTTGGCGTAAGGTGCTTTTTCTTCATAATGGAATACATCCTCACTGCGGGCGGCTGACTCGCGCAGCAGCCAGTCATCAAAAGCAGTCGCCCATCTTTCTGCCTCTACATGCCCTTCCCAGCGAAGCGCCATCAAGTTGTGCACCGTCCCGCCACTTCCGATGATCATCACCCCTTCATCGCGCAACGGGCGCAGCGCTTCGCCGAGCTGGAACAATTGCTTTGGCGTCCACCACGGCACGACCGATGCTTGCACGACCGGGATGTCCGCCCTTGGAAACATGCGGTGGAGCACCACCCATGAACCGTGATCAAGCCCGCGCGTTTGATCGACGGCTACTTCCGCCACACGAGCAAGGTGCTCCCGCACGCGTTCCGCCCACTCGACCGATCCGTGTGCCGGATAAACGATTTCATACAAGTCGCGCGGAAATCCAGAAAAATCATAAATCATTCCATACGTCCCTTCCACTGCTGAAACCGTCGGTTTGCGCGTCATCCAATGCGCCGTAAAGACGACGAGCGCCTTGGGGGACATTCCTTCCCCGAGCTTCTCCAAAAAGGAGGTATACGCATGATCCTCGATCGCCAACATCGGCGACCCATGAGCGAGAAACAAAGCAGGAGCTTTCATTGTCCATTCCTCCTCAAATAAGAGAACTTGACAGCGTCCCGTCGTGCACGCCTGAGTTGATTGCCTTATCCCCATTGTAGCACATCCCTCTCTCGTCATCATCTCGAGTTCTAGACATGAGCGAAATGGAAAATCGGTATTTTCCATCAACGATCTTTTGAACCAGCGGAACCGTCGGATATCCCCTGATGTCTTGGCCCATCACTCGCCATCGGGCAGGCCTCCAATCGTAGATGGGAGAACATTGCGCATTTACCGCCGATGACAGCCTTTTTGTGAGCAGGAGGAGGCACAGAAAAGATATGCCTAAAACACGAGTCAACTTCTTTGTGGTTGTGCATAAGATGACGGTGACTAATCAGTGAAGAGGTGGAGCGATGTATACCGTGTCTTTTTTACCTTCCTATCCTTCTGTCTACCCGTATATGCATCCGTATCCAGCTTATGTTTATCCACCGGTGCACAATTACGGCGGGTTGCCTTACGGTTCGGTTCCGTACAAAGAGAATATCAAGCTGAAAGATTACGGGCCGGAGCCGTTTGTCATTTCGATTAGCGAGGCGGCAAAACAAAACAATACGTACCGCACCGCTTTATGGACCGGACCGCATTTGCAAGTGACGTTAATGAGCTTGAATGTCGGGGAAGATATCGGATTGGAAATTCACCCCTATGTCGATCAATTTTTGCGCATTGAACAAGGAGAAGGAATCGTCCGAATGGGCAGAAGGAAAGACAAGTTGACGTTTGAGAGAAACGTACGTGCCGGTTCCGCGATCATGGTTCCAGCCGGAACATGGCATAATGTTATCAACACCGGAACGATCCCGCTCAAGCTCTATTCCATCTATGCACCCCCGCAGCACCCGCACGGCACTGTACACCGAACAAAGGCCGATGCCCTCGCAGCTGAATAGAAAACAAGCGGCTTGAGAAATGAGCGCTATATCTCAAGCCGTTTTTTTGTCCCACATTCTCCGATTGCCTGTCCTCGTGCGTTGGGGAGTTCGGAGCCCAATTAATCATTGGGCGATGAAACCATCCGTCTTGTTCGAACGGACGCAAAGAAGGGAGGTATCGTTGGCAAGTGAAGGGCAGCGACGTTCTGTGCATTGATGCATAAAGCGGCTCTCCTGCTAATGGGAGAAGCCGCTTTTTTAGTAGAATAGAAGAAAAAGTAGAAAAGAAGAAAGGGGAATTTTGCGAGAAGGAGACGTTTCTGATGGCATTGCACGATTTTTTCCGCCAAGTCATGGCCATTTATCAAAGAAGAAAAACGCGAAAAACTGTCAAAAGAGCGGTGGGCGTTTCAACTCGTGACAAAAGCGATTCCGGAAAAGATAAAAGCGCTGCCGTTTGTTGAGCCCGACCGATATATCGTCAAAGGTTCAGTCGGCCAAGGAGTGTGGACCGATGTGCCGTGGATGGCGGTGATGGACAAAAAGGTGACGGATTCTACACAGCGCGGCTATTATATCGTCTACTTGTTCAGCGAGGATATGTGTCGGCTCTATTTGACGCTCACCCAAAGAGTGACAGAAACGCCGCGAGATGAAATGGAGCGGGTGAAGCAGGATATCCGTCAGCAGATTCCTGTTGGGGGTCGCGTGCAAACTGATAACGCCATCCGTCTCCGTGCAAGCAAACGGGCGAAAGAATATGAGCGGTCAGTGGCGGTGTATATTGCCTATTCGTTTGACAATCTGCCGTCCGATGAACAACTCGTGAGCGACTTGAAAACGATGATCGGCTATTACCGACAATACGTGGAACGAACAGAAAAGATGACGCCGTTTAAGCAATCGCTCTCCGATCGGTCAGTCGTCGAACATATTCATTTCTACATAACCGCTAAAGGATTTTACTATACGCAAGAAGAAGTGATGAATCTTTTTCTTTCACTAAAAACAAAACCGTTTGTCATTTTGTCCGGCATTTCCGGAACAGGGAAAACGAAAATCGCCCAATGGCTGGCTGAAAGCGTCGGTGCGACGGAAGACAACGGGCAGTTCATCTTAATTCCCGTTTGCCCAGATTGGAACGATGGCTCTGACTTGCTTGGCTATGTCGACATTAAGGGCGATTTCAAGCCTGGGCCGCTCACCAATGTCATTACCGAAGCCGAGAACCATCCGGACAAGCCGTATTTCGTTGTGCTGGATGAAATGAACCTCGCTCGCGTCGAGCATTATTTCAGCGACGTCTTAAGCGTGATGGAAAGCCGCCGTTGGGAAAATGGCCGCATTACCTCGTCGCGGCTACTGCCGAAAGAAACGGCGGGGCGTGATCTCTTTCTCCCGCCAAACGTCTATATCATCGGCACCGTCAACATGGACGAAACAACCCACCCCTTCAGCAAAAAAGTGCTTGATCGGGCGAATACGATCGAGTTCAATCGGGTCCGGCTCGACCATCTTGATTTTTTGCGCGACTTGCCAACCGTCGCGCCGCTGTCAGGCGGACAAGAATGGTTTGCGGCTCGGTAGTCCGGTCGGCTACGGCATCGCCGTCTATGCGATGACGACGCTTAATACAATCAAACAAGCAAAAGAGCTGCCCGAGCTGTTCATGAAATCAAGCGAGGAAATTGCCCTTTGGCGCTTGCTGCGGCGGCTGTCTGATCGTGTCCGATTCGACCTTGACGCCCGTTACTTGGATCAGGCGTCAAAAATCACGGCATACCGTGTCAAAAACTTGCTCATCCACCTTGAAGACGGCCTACTCACAATCATGGACGGCACGAAGCAAAAAACGATTGCCGCTAAACTGCTTCGCAAACAGCCATCAACCGTGTTTCGAGAAGTTGTGGGGATGATGGGAGAGGGGAATATAGAGACATTCTAAAATACTAACCCGTGGTGCTAGATAAAATCAGACAAGCATAAAAAATAACTTTTGTATGAGAGGTTCTTCTTAAAATGAAAGTGCAACCAAACATCAAAAGGAGAAGTTCCCATGCAAGAGCACTTTCATTTTACAGCAGATCAAACCAAACACCGCCGTGACGCAACTTCTACATCCGCATAACTTCGGTGACAAAGGGGATATCAGCCAAAAGCTGCAAAAGAAGCTGTACGAAGAGCACCGAATCGCTTTTTAGGCGCCCGTTCGAGAAAATCTGCGAATTCGCCAATCGGATGTATGGAAACAGTGGACGAAGCGAAAACGTAAAGTGGTGGAAACCGCGATTTTAGTGGATTGCATCGGATTACCGAGATTCGAGCGAAATCGGTTTCTGGATTTGAAACGGCACTGGATGATATTTTACTGGCTTGTTGTTCTCGGGCTAGTTGAACGTTAAGGCTTAACTAGCACCACGGGTGATTTTTAATTTCGGTCTATTTAAGGACGTTGACTATAAAAATTAATTCTGGAAATATAATTTTATATAAATGAAAATTCTTAAATTAACGAAAAAGATGGAGTAGATTTATCAATAAGTTTTTAAAAGAGGGGTGACGAACAATTTATCTAACGAAGGAACAGATTCCTATTCATGAGAATCATGAAAAACTCATGTCGCTAACAGGGATTTCAGAAAAAATAGTTGTCGAACCGTATTATTTTCAAAACAATATTCCTGGTGCGCCGAACGATTGCTATCTTAGGGAAGGTGCTGTCAAACGTCTTTTGAAAGCGGTTCACTTCCTACCTGTGGATCATTATTTTATCGTTTTTGACGCCTGGCGACCTTATAAAGTTCAGTTAGCACTGTATCGACAATTCGAAAAGCAATTACAGTTAAAAGGTTTAGCAGGGAATGAACTGAAAAAAGAATTGACGAAGTATGTGGACAGACCGTCGGAGGATCCGATGCGACCATCCAATCATTTAACTGGTGGTGCGATTGATTTAACCATTGCGAATAAACAAGGTCCGCTGAATATGGGGTCCAAATTTGATGAATTTACGGAGATGTCAAGAACGGACTATTTTGAACAAATTAAAAATCCAAGTCCATTAGATAGGGAGATTAAAGAGAATCGCAAGCTATTAAAAAGCATTATGGAAAAGGCCGGATTTACAAATTACGACGAAGAATGGTGGCACTATGACTACGGCAATCAAAATTGGGCACTGAAAACGGGAAATGAAGCCATTTATGGTGGTGTATTGGAATTGGCTGGGCATCGAATCACTTACTAATTCCTGCGCCTTCAGGTTTGAAAAAGTGCCGAAAGGGTGCTTACTGAAATGCAAATTCGAGTACTCGCGATCGGACCTCGCGATATTGAAAAAATGATTATGAATGTGGAGAAGGAATATCCGGAATTATCCATCCATTATGCTACCTACCATAACGAAGAGGAAGTCATTGAAATCGTGAAAAAGTATGGAGCGGGTTTTCAAATCATTTTGTTTGCCGGCTCGCTGCCTTACAAAATCGCTAAAAATAATTTAAAACTTGATCAATCGATATTCTTTATCCCTTTTGAAGGAACCGCTTTATACCGGGCCTTATTTCAATTAGCCTTAAATGGGAAGTACGATTTGCAAAATGGAACACTGAACATAAGTATTGATAATCTACAAAAATATGAAGTAGAAGAAAGTTTGGAAGAATTGGAGATCAGAGTACAAAACATCTATTATGATACACATTCAGAAGAATTTCATATTGAAAAAACGACTCGATTTCATTATGAATTGTGGAAAAACGGTCAAATCGATACCGCTATTACATGTGTGGGGTTAATATATGAACGATTAATAGAACTCGGTGTACCTGCAGTAAGGGTCCTTCCGACAAGGAATGCGGTAAGAAATACATTACAGATCGTGTTAATGGAAGCACAGAAACTGAAAAAGCAAAATTCACACATTGCGATAGGGATCGTCGATTTAAAAGAGATTTTCGAACAAGATGATTTAACGGAATATCAATTGCAACGAAGATTACTAGCTTTGCAGCAAAGTTTAGTAGATTACGGGGAAAAGACACAGGCCATTATCAAATGGATTGATCGCCGTGAATTAAGATTTATCACCACCCGCGAAGCCTTACAATTAGATGATCAGCAACATTCCAACGAGCTTACATTGATCCATGATATTTTTCAAAAAACAGAAAGAAAAGTTCAGCTCGGTATCGGAATCGGAAGATCAACAAATGAGGCGGAAATGTATGCGTTGGAAGCGCTAAAAAAAGCGAAAGCGTCCAATACAGATTATATCATTTATGATGCAAACGGCAAAATTTATGGTCCGGTTATGCAATCAGGAATTTTAAGCTATTCGCTGCGGAATGATAATGAAAAAGTTTTAGAAATTGCTCAAAAAGCAAATGTGAGTAGTTCGACCATCAACCGTATTCTCTCTTTTTTCAAAATTCATGGCAAAAATTCGGTAACTGCCATAGAATTAGCGAAGGGCTTAAGAATTACGCCAAGAAGTGCGCGGCGGCTATTAAGTCGATTAGAACAAGCTGGGGTGGTATCAGTTACAGGTGAGGAGCAGCCAGTCAATCGAGGAAGACCGCGGCAAATTTATTCACTTCTTTTGGATCAATGGTCAATGCACTGAGGTTTGATAAAAAATGGAGGGTTGGGAAATGACGAATACATTGATTCAATCGGATGATACATGGATTCTTTGGGCGATTCTAGTGGGCTGGGCAGCGATCAGTATTTATTTAGAGCAAAAATATCAATGGGCTGCCAAAATATCCGGAGCGATCATTGCGCTTGTTGGTGCGATGATTTTGGCCAACTTGAATATCATTCCTACTGAATCACCGGTGTATGATACGGTCTGGTCGTATGTCATCCCGCTAGCAATCCCGTTACTCCTTTTTCAAACGAATATAATGAAAATCTGGCGTGAAAGTGGTAGATTAGTGGTAATTTTCTTGATTAGTTCAGTCGGAACTGTGGCAGGCGCTATTATCTCCTTCTTTTTACTCAAAGACCATATTCCTTTACTATATAAGATTTCTGCGATGATGACAGGTTCTTATATTGGTGGTGGCGTAAACTTTGTTGCGATGGCCGCAAAATTCGAAACACCAAGTGAGCTCGTATCCGCGACGGTCGTTGCCGATAATATGGTGATGGCACTTTATTTCTTGGGGTTGATCTTGATTCCATCATTAACGTTTTTCCGGAAATATTTTAAGACCCCGTACATCGATGAGTTGGAAAGCAATGTGAAAGGAGATGAAAACTACGCGGCATCCTACTGGAAGAGAAAAGATATCTCCTTGCTCGATATCGCAAAAGCCGTCGGGACGACATTTGTCATTGTCGCCATCTCATTTACAATTGCCGGTTTTTTGGATGAATTGATTCCATCTGGTGAGGATGCGAACGTATTTTTAAATATTTTAAATGGAATATTAGGTGATAACTACTTAATGTTAACGACGATTACACTGCTTGCGGTCACTCTGTTCCCGCGTTACTTTGAAAATATCCATGGAACTCAGGAAATCGGTACATTTTTAATTTATATTTTCTTCGTCGTGATCGGTGTACCGGCTTCCATTCAAGTCATCTTACAAAATGCACCGCTCATCTTCGTATTATGTGCTTTGATGGTGATTATCAACATGATCATTTCCTTCGGTATTGGGAAAATCTTTAAATTTTCACTGGAAGAAATTATTCTGGCGAGCAATGCAAATATCGGTGGACCAACAACGGCCGCAGCTATGGCGATTTCAAAAGGCTGGATCAAATTAGTCGGACCGATTATGCTTGTGGGTACTTTAGGTTATATTATCGGAAACTATATAGGATCGGCAGTTGGGGCTTGGTTAAGTACTTTATAAATGAACAACGGGTAATACGTAGAGGGAATTCTACGCGATTACCCGTATTTTTGTTATAACCACATGTTTGAACTTATATTTTGCAGCATCAGCTTCTCATTTCACGTGATCTGACGTCGGCTAGGAGTGATCATTGTTTTTCACCCGCCTTCTAGGTGAACGGTGATTTTTATCCTCGGATGGAGGGCAAAATGTTGCCCGTGGATCTTTTCTGTTCAAAACAGTCCTTTTTCTTCTGCTGACTGTTCTTTCGTCAAAAAGTGTCGATCATGCAGTTTCTCGAAATGAGAATGCTGCGCGATCGACTCTATGGCTTGCTTTGATTACAAGCTGGCCGGTACGGACAAGCGAATGAGTAGCACCGGACAAAGAAGAAGATGGAAGAATAAAAGAGAGCTTGCCACCATAGCAAAAAACCGTTATAATACAGGCTGTACGTCTCATAGACGGTATGTCGGCAGCCAGATGCGGTTTTCCCTCGCCGTAAACGAGAGAGCAACGAATGGAGTGAGGGCGCGTGGAGTCGCGCTGACGTTGATCGCACAACACGTTGTCAAAAGGGGAAAAACGTGTCGCTCGTGTTCTCTGTCGGAGCTATGGTTTTTGACTTTTATTCATGCTCTTATCGCAATGCTTCAGGAGCCGCCTAATGCCGAATGGAGAATCAACACGGCCCCGTAGCTCAGTGGATAGAGCGTCGGTTTCCTAAACCGTGCGTCGGAGGTTCGAATCCTCTCGGGGCCGCCACTTACATACGATTCATTTGAATTAACATCCCCGAAACCCCTGATACGACCGCGTTTGCGGTCGTTTTTCATCTTTTAGGAATCCCGAAAAAAACGATAGAATCCAAAAAAATTTTGCACGAATTTTGCACGGTGGGGAAGTGAATAGCTGTTAAACCTTGTTAAACCTTGAAGTACCAATGTTTCTTACGATATGGTTTTCCTCTCACCGTCTTCATACATATTTCATCAAATGTTTTCATCAAGTGTCTGTGACAGGAACCACTTCCCCTCCTTCGAATGTTGTGTTGTCTAGATAACTACCTCCTAAGCGAGAGGAGTAAAAAATGGCCCACTTATTTTCAAAGGCTTTTTACACAACGATATAGACTGAACAATATATAGAATGTTTCCAGTGAAAAAAACAATGGAAATATTTGTGATATAGCTCAATTATTCGGTGGTAGTCAAGTAGCAATCGGATAGATATCTATGAGAGTGTTTAATTCGCTTTAAGAATTGCAACACAGTTGTTCATCTGCGGGATTATCTTCCAAATGGACAATCTCAATAATTTTTTGGCTGAACTCCTCGAACCTTGGTGGTTGGCTCCCATTTTCATTGGCTATCTTAATGGCTTGATTGAACTCTCTTGCTGTCTTCATTAAGCGATCAACCTGACTTTTGTTTAGTTTACGAGAAATGACCCAATCCCAAATAGCAAATGTTTCGGGATCAACAGCAAAATCTCGTAAAAAGTCAATGTAAAGTTCGAGCCGTTCTACTCTCTACTCCAAGGACTCCTGTCTCAAGAATATCACTCCTTACTCCGGCTTTTAATGACATGAAAACACTACCGACACGAAAAAGTAAACAATGGTTCGAGCAGCCGAAAGCGCAACACCACTATCATATAAAGCCCCGGCAATTTGGTCTCTTACCTGCTCTTCTAATAATTTCACTTTTTTAGCTGGATTTTCCTCATTCTTCACGGTGTATAGCTTTTGATATAAATCAAATAGAGGAAGTCCCATTAAGTTTTCAAATTCATTATATCTCAATTCAACGGATAGGATATATGGGGAGTGAATATTTGGTATAATTTCAATATATGTGGTTCATCACCAAAAGATGTACTTGATTTT
>NZ_AYKT01000002.1 GCF_000496575.1 Geobacillus thermodenitrificans subsp. thermodenitrificans DSM 465
TCGCGGGTTCGAGTCCCGTCGGGACCGCCATCATTTCAAAGCTATGAAATAAAAAAATTACATAGGGCTCGGTAGCTCAGTCGGTAGAGCAAAGGACTGAAAATCCTTGTGTCGGCGGTTCGATTCCGTCCCGAGCCACCACTAAATAAATAGAATATAATCATCTTATGATTTATATGCCGACTTAGCTCAATTGGTAGAGCAACTGAATCGTAATCAGTAGGTTGCGGGTTCAAGTCCTGCAGTCGGCACCATTCCGTGGAGGGGTAGCGAAGTGGCTAAACGCGGCGGACTGTAAATCCGCTCCCTTTGGGTTCGGCGGTTCGAATCCGTCCCCCTCCACCATAATGAAGGGGCATAGTTTAATGGTAGAACAGAGGTCTCCAAAACCTCCGGTGTGGGTTCGATTCCTACTGCCCCTGCCATTCTGACGATCATTATGGCGGCTATGGCGAAGTGGTTAACGCACCAGATTGTGGCTCTGGCATGCGTGGGTTCGATTCCCACTAGTCGCCCTTTTGCCTTCAGTGTTGGGGTATAGCCAAGCGGTAAGGCAACGGACTTTGACTCCGTGATGCGTTGGTTCGAATCCAGCTACCCCAGCCAATCATGCGGAAGTAGTTCAGTGGTAGAACACCACCTTGCCAAGGTGGGGGTCGCGGGTTCGAGTCCCGTCTTCCGCTCTCGATCGAGGCGGCATAGCCAAGTGGTAAGGCAGAGGTCTGCAAAACCTTTACCCCCGGTTCGAATCCGGGTGCCGCCTCCACTTAATAAAAAAGTGTTGACAAGCTAATAATGATATGATATAATGTTAAATGTCGCGCCGATGTGGCGGAACTGGCAGACGCGCACGACTCAAAATCGTGTGGGATTTCTCCCGTGTGGGTTCGACTCCCACCATCGGCATCGAAAAAACAAGGACAAGGGATTTCACTTTTGTGAAATCCCTTGTTTTTTATTTACCGAATACGATTTGAGAAAAGAACATCGTGTTCGGTGAGGTGAAATGGCAGAAAAAGAGCAAGAGAGGGAAAAGAGGAGAGCGAATTCATGACGAGTGATTGCTATGATAACACAGAAATGATTTCTTACTCTAAATACTCGTCACTTAGCTCGGGATTTAAATATCTTGCCATTCCTGTTTTCACCCGTTTTAATCCAAGTTTTCGATAAAATTCTTCATTTCCAGTGGTTGAGATTAAATGTACACAAGAAACATGACTGAGCTGATCCAATAAAAACTCCATGATTTTTTTTGCTATCCCTTGCTTTTGAAAATCTCGATGGACCACAACATCATAGATTGCTGCATTAAAAACCCCATCTGAAATCGCTCTTCCAAATCCAATAATCCGACCATTGATAGTAGCCAATGCGATCACATTACTTGCTTCAAAAACTTGCTTAATGATCTTGGTTGTATGCTTTGTCCAACCGACAGAACTATACACTTCTCTCATTTCATTAAGATTGGCATGAGAAAAATCACTATGTATTTTGATGTCCATCCTATCCTCCTACTGAGTCGTTACATTAGTAAACTACTTTTATCTATTCTGCAAGTGATTCAACCATCCTTTTTTGAACATTCCCGTCTGTTCATCAAACGAGAAAATCAACAGCATCTCAGCTTCAATGATACAATCATTTTGTTTCTCTACGGCTGCGTGGTTTCATTATCGAGGGGCATCCCTATATATGGGTTTGACTCTCACGATCGACATCGAAAGTAGAGGAAAGCCTTGATGATGAACGCATTGTCGATTTTTTCTAGGAATTCATTTCATAAAAATAAAGACGTAATTTCAATGTTCTTTTAATCAAAAAATTGCATATGGTGCATTTCACTTTTGTAATAAGATAATCGGTCATTTAGCGTGCCTGTATGAAATTCGAATTTATGTCCATCCGGATCTGTAAAATAAACGGAACGTTTGTCTCTTTCATCCCTTTCTCTACCTGGAAGAATATTGACGCCCAACTCTTTCAATTTTTCCACGACATGATCAAAGTCTTCTTCCTTTACAGAGAAAGCGATATGGGTGTATGAATGCTGGATGTCGTTGCGTGGAATATCTTGTTGAACATTTAAAGCTAACCAGATTCCGTTTAAGTCAAAGTAAGCCAAATTTCTCCCTTTGACTAATAGCTTTGCTCCGAACACGTTTTGATAAAAATGAATGGATTTCTCTAGATCAGATACAGAGAACGTCAAATGATTAATCCCTCCGATTCGCAATCGTCCTACCTCCCGTCTTAATAGTTTTTCTTCGTACTTTTTATGATTACGCTAAACGATGGAACATTTTCCTGCCTGTGGGAACGATAAAATGAAGGGAAACCCAATCAGGGTTTCCCTTTTCTTTTCAACGAATGCACCCGTTAGACCATGATGATTAAAGCGGTGGATTGTCCACACCGAAATGAACCCAATCTTCTTTGGATGGACCATAAACTCCAAAAGGTTTGAGTCCCGCTTGACGCATAAGAACAGTCACTTGGCCACGATGATGAATGATGTGCTTGATTAGCCCCATTAAGATTTGAGCATTGGTTTCTTGCCTTCCGAATGCATTTTGCACTTCCTTCAACGATTCGTCTGTCCATTGTTGTTCAATGACTTTGGCCGCATAGGAACTTACCTTTTGAAAGGTTTCTGCTATTTCTTTGGCTGAAGTTGGAACGTTTTCTGCATTTTCTACTTTATCGATCTTCAACCCGAAATGGGCTAAATATTCCGGGATGTTTGTTGTAAAATGCCACACAATCCTTCCTAACGTACGACCTTCTGGGTAAACTTTTTGGTTTAACGCTTCATCGGTCAAACCATCCAAAACCTTTTGAGTTAGGCTTGCTTCCCAATTCCATTCCCTAATGAAATCTGCGACTGTGACATACATATACAATACCTCCAAACCATGGATCATGTATTTCCTCATAGCAATACTTGTTTTTTATCTGTATGGGAGCGGTTGTCGATTGACTTGAACGAGTCACAAAACACTTTACTTTTGTAGCCTTATTGGGTATTTGTTTTATAATGGATTGTAACAAATTTACTCTTCATTAATACTACAAGAAGGGATGAGCAAATGGCAAGAATTCATGCATCCACTTTCGGGAATACACCGTTTCAGAAGCGTTTAGGACATAACAAAGAAGTGATGGAGGGGTGGGCACATTTAGGAGAAGTATGGGAAAAAGACGGGCTGCTATCAGCCG
The DNA here is from genome assembly GCF_000496575.1 of Geobacillus thermodenitrificans subsp. thermodenitrificans DSM 465. Taxonomy (GTDB): domain Bacteria; phylum Bacillota; class Bacilli; order Bacillales; family Anoxybacillaceae; genus Geobacillus; species Geobacillus thermodenitrificans. Next base: position 3,223 of record NZ_AYKT01000002.1, read on the forward strand.
AATGAAAAGAACATTAGCGCAAGGGAATGGTTGTGAATATTGCAAAGCCAAAGGAAAAACCTGAACCTCATTCATTTAATGAAAAAATCGCTGTTGCCGTAGGATTTGTGGAGGTCTTTTTAAAACAGATATCCCGGATTCTGCTTTTGACCTATTGAGGGAATCCTTTTCCGAAGGAGAAATCAGTGAGCTTTGCGCGTTTATTATCTTTACGACGGCTCAACAGTATTTTGGTGCCATAATGAAGTTAGAAGCGCCGGAAACAGGGAATGAAATCGCACTTTCTATCCAACGATCTGGAAAATCAATCTTTTTCATATCTTGACCTTTACGTGGGAGAGAGAGCCTGCGGACGCTCACTCTGCGATTTATGGTTGGCTACAAGCAGGTGAATAGTGAAACGAGGAGGGGAAATGATGCAATATACCATTACGCCAATCGCATTTGTGAGAAACAACCGCAAAGATGTCGAAGATGATTATTGGGGGAATGTGATTTCAATCATTGAATTAGTAGATGAAATCGATGATTCCGCTTTACAAGGGATCAGTGAGTTTTCGCATTTAGATATTATTTTTTATTTTGACCGAGTGACAGATGACACCATTCACTATGGAGCAAGGCATCCAAGAAATCGTAAAGAATATCCGAAGGTCGGAATTTTTGCTCAAAGGGGCAAACATCGACCGAATAAATTAGGGTTAACAACGGTTGAATTGTTAGAACATCAAGGGCGGACATTGAAAGTAAGAGGATTAGATGCCATAGATGGTACGCCGATTATTGATATTAAACCGGTTATGAAGGAGTTCTTACCTAAAGGCGAAGTAAGGCAGCCTGCTTGGTCGGTCTCATTAATGGAACGATACTGGGATTCCTGTGATTGAATGAACGACGTACTTGATTTCAGTTGATTATGGCGTAAACATAACGGGATGCTATCATAAATAAGCTTTCCTTCCATCTTGTTTATGTCACACACCCAATTCGGGAACAATAAAAAAATTGAAAAACCGTCTTATGTAAGACGGTTCTCCAAAGATTCGATGGCCAGTTTTAACGCCATTAAGCGACGCTCATTTAATGTTTTTTGCGAACTTCCTTCCTTTGCTTTGGCTATTTGTGTTTCGATCGGCGGAATGAGACCTTGTAGAACATCTTTAGAAGTCAATATGATTTCTTCGTCATAGCAAAACTCTTCCCCATACCAAGTATTTTTTAGGCTTTCTAAACCAATTTTGACTGCGTTTCGTCTTTTTTCCACAAGAGCGGTGTTTGCACCTTTTTCTGTCATGCTTTGAAAAGCATTGGAAAGCTTATGAAAAGTGGACTCTAAGGATTGAATGGACAATTCTTGGATTTCTTGGCTAACCGTCTTCATGTACAGACCTCACTTTTCGTTTTGAATCATGCAACAGTGATATTGAGTCATACAGTTCGAATTTGGTCCAATCACCATTCAACCAAATGGCAACATGATCTTATATGATATTATTTGCTTTTAACCATTCTTCCAGCAGCTTACTTCCGACGTCATAAGATAACTCATCTGTTTCGACTGTGAAAATTTTGTAACCATATTTTTCATGGAGATCATACTGATCTAATATTCTTTTCACGACTGTAGTATCCTGTTCATGATCGAGAAAAACTACCCATTGATTTGTATGCTCAAGTTTATAGGCAACTGCTTCTACATCAACATTGTTCTCATAATATCCTAAATGAAGATGCTGATTGGGATCAAATTTCACGTTGATTCACTCCTTAGTATTGATGACCATATGAAGCCATGTTTTTTATGTTAGGAGCTACTTGAGCATGTCTATAGAGGCAATTGGATGCGGCTTTTACCAAGCATTGGAGCGACTGCTGGCGCCCGAAACAACGCCGCTTCCGCGTTCATGTAGGGGGAAGCGGTGTTCGGTCTTTCCACACCTTGGTGTGACGAGCACAAGCTCGCTTCCGGCAGTCGTCTATAATGTTTGGTTACATTCAAATGAATAATTCCATTTCACTGTTTTTAAAGGTAAATCCCATTTTTGTATATAACGGCTTCCCATCTTCCGTGGCATGCAGCCAAATTCGTTTGACTCCGATTGTTTTACATTCCTCAATGCAACGTTCCAACAGCGTTCTGGCCAATCCTTTTCTCCGATACGGAGGGATCGTATACACGTTCAGTATATACGCTTCGAGTCCTTTTAGATTTTGCAAAGAAGGGGGCCGTTTGAATAAGACGATGCCACTGACACTGACTATGCGATGATTGGATAAAGCGACAAAGGAAATAAATTCATGGTTTGAAAGGGCTTCTTCTAAATATTGTTTTGTTGCGGTTGTGACAAGCGTTTCCTCTTGTTCCGACTGTATTTTTCCTAACTCCTTAAGAAATTCCAAGCGCAATCGAGTCAGATCTTCGATGTCTTGAATGGTGGCTTGGCGAATTTCAAACGGCACATTCACGTCGAGCACTCCTTTCGTTTTGCGCCAGATGGTCAAAGACTTGTGTTGACGCCAGCGTTTCTGTTTCTTTCGTTCAATAGGAAAGATGATAGAAACCTAGGTGTGGCACGAATCTGGGACCCGAGCTTGCATGGAAAGACTCTCATTCAATCAATTCCTTCTCTTTTCGACAGCAGCCTTTTGAATCCCTGCCTTGGAGGGACATTGCATCATCCTTTGAGGAGGCTAGTGACAATCGCTGCTTCTTGGTACGATTGATTTTGGAGAAGTTCAACCATTAAGGTTTATCTATTAGAAGAATGCTTTTTCAATCATCACCCTTTAGGGGAAAGATGAGATCAAGGAGGAGTTACATGAAGTTTTTTCACGATATGAATGAGGACAACGAGTATTCGGCAAGCCTTGTTTGCTACACCATATTCAACATCATCACTTTGGGAAAGATAAGGTTTTTGCGCACGAAAGTAGCGGAACAGAAAAGAAAGTTACAAGAAGCCAAAAGACTTCGTTAAAATTTTAAGATGTATGATTCGGGACCGGATCTTTTCATCATCAACGGTGATGCAGACACCGTTGATCATAGCCTGTCAGGAGCATTTGGGGAAACCGGTCCTTCTTTCCGCTCAATTGATTCCATGGTGCAGGAGCTTTGTCAGTACGTGATAAGGCCATCCACGTTGGCGGGAGGGGTAGAAGAAACGGAAAAATCGAGACAAATGCAGGCTGTTGGTGCAGCCAAACAGTGCGGTTGAAACGTTCGGCTAACAGGTGATTAGGAAACTTTTACAAAAGTATATGTTACATCCTGTTGAAATAAGTTGAAAACGAACAAATAGTAAGAAAAAAATGAAACCATATGATGGATAAAACGTATATAATAATGAAGGAATGGTTTCTAAAATATTCAAATAGGAGTGTTGACATTGAATCATAAAACTGCGGGTTTGGTTTTCGTGACAGTTGGTTTCATTTTCTTGATGCTATCATTAACTCTTACGTTGCCTACCCCTATATGGAGTGTATTGCTTGGTATAAGTATTATCTCAAACATGACAGGAACGGCAATTTTGGTGCGTTTTATAAAACAATCTCAGCGTGTATGAATCTTATTCGCTACCTTGTTTTTTAACTGCAAATCGGGATTTATTTGACAAGCACGTAGGCAGTTCTGTGGGAATTGTTTTGTGAGATTTAGAGGAACGAAAATAGATGAATGATCACTTTGTACATAAAGAAGGAGACGTTTTCAACGCTTAGTGAGAGGCATTATCAACTTCTTTATGTAAGAAAGAGGGTTCATTGGATCATGTGGTGGAAATAAATTAATCATTGTACTGAAACAAAAGCTTATTCCACCCATGAGGGATTCGCTCAATAAATAGATAACAGTAACAGAAGACAGGGAGAAATGTGATGTCAGGGATAAAAGTAGAAAAATTAAATGATAAGTTAGTGATTAGTTGGTTGCTATCAAAAATAGAAGTACCCATTTCTGATATTGTAAAAGTAACATTTGACGATACTTATGGCGGGGAGGAGAAAACAGCTATTCGAATTGGCACACCATATGGAGCAACGGATAGACTGGTCATTTTAACACATTCCAACACCTATATTTTATTTACGACAGATGCCATCTCCATTAAAAATAAAATCTTCTCATTTATAAACGAACAACTCCAACAGAAATAAAACTCCATTTCATGATAAGGGGGAGGGATTGAGTTTTAAGAAATCGTTGAAAACGATGAGATAAATGAAACAATTAAATGCATGTAGATCGTGCAAAAATGCCCTAGGGTTATTTAAATGATTCAAGTAGCGGAAGCATTACTTCAAGAAGCAGGGAGTAATGCTTTTTTTTTGTTGAAGTAGAAAGCGGTTTAGTGGGAAAACTCCCCTATATTTTTGCAAGAAAGCCGCTATTTATCATGTGCCAATATGGAAACGGAAAAGGGGCGGCCAACATGGAGCTAGAACCAGTGCGAACACCTGATGGAAAAGAAGAGGTTGTCATTCGTCTAGCTGATCCAGATGAGGCTCATCTCATCCATCAGATCACGATGGCTGCGTTCGCCGAATATGAACATGATCGTGTTCCCTCTGCAGCTTTGAACGAAACCGTCGAGTTCATTAGAGAGCGATTAGAGGACGGGGATGAACAGGCTCTTCTTTGTATTCAGAGCGGCCGGCCGATTGGAACGGTGCGGTTTCAAATGGATGAACATTCGCTTTCGTTTTTCCGTCTTGCCGCCTGTCCCAAGGAGCAGGGGAAAGGGAGAGCCAAAGCCATGTTAGCCTTTCTTGAAAGGTATGCAAAAGAAAACGGGAAGAAGGAAATATGGTGCAACGTCCGGCGGTCGGTCGCACGCAATATCCGGCTGTATCAATCGGTAGGGTATGCCCTCGTTCAAGAACAAACGGTTATCAGCGCTAATGGAGTGCCGATAAAGGTCGTGATGATGAAAAAAGAGATAACGGGCGTGGAAGCATGAGAGGAAGAGATGTGTTCCGTTGAGGCGGGAATTGGGGGGACAACGGTTGTTCATCGGTCGAACCGTCTTCTAAAGCGAAAGAAAGGGCGGGGATGCATTCGTTGTTCGCCCATATCGTTCCACATCGAAAAATAGCGAAAGTGAATGGAATGGACGGTGCAGGAGATGGCGACCGAAGCCTCCGTTATTTGAATGGATGAGGCCGGGAAGGCGTCTAGCGCTTCCCGGCCGATGAAGGAGCGGTTATTTGCGCACGGCGTGGAGGTAATGAGTATGTTCAAACGCCGTTAGGTCATCATTGCGATTGGAGAAAAATTGTGTTTGGATTTGTTGTGGCGATACGTGTTCGAAAATCAGGAGATGGTCGTACTGCAGCTGTTGTTCCAATTCCTTGATTGAATACGCCGCTTTCATCGGCTCACCGCTTTGTTGGGCAAGAGCAAGCGTGTTTTGCACCCGCTTGACGGGGGAGGTAAACAGCTGCTCATCCGCAAAATCAAACACGATGGAGCTGCCTTCTGTCATCAATGGAGCGAGTTGGTGCAAAAGGCGATAGAAGTGCTCTTTTTCCAGATAATACGAGACGCCAAGCAGACTGAATACGGTTTTTTCACTTGGGCGAAAGCCGGCTGCGAGCAATCGGGGGGCTACGTCATCTTTGGTAAAATCAGCGGCGACCAGTTGCAAGCAGTTCGGCATCTTCCAGTTGGCCATGTGGATGCGTTCGCGCTTGAATTGCTGCGTGTTGGGGTGGTCGACTTCGAATATCGTCAGGCCGCTGTTTGGATGGCGGAAGGCGAACGTATCCAGCCCTGCTCCTAAAATGACATATTGCGTCGCGCCAAGTCGCTTTTCGTGGTGGATGATCCGTTCGATATAGGCAGCGCGAGCGATTGGAGTCGGAGCGAGCTGCGTTTGGACGATCCATTTCACTTTCTCTTCGTCCGATGAGAACGCATCAAGCCGCTCGGGGGCAAAAAATCCCAAGCCGTTGGCGAGAAAGGTTTGGATTTGTTTGTATTCTTCGTCTGTGATCAGCTGTCTGGCCATATCGTCACGAAAAATGACAGGCGTGTCGTGTTCCGTATGATAGGCGCGGACGAAACAGGACATCAATGCGGTCATGCTCGGTTCATTTGGTTTCATCGCAATGGCTCCTTTGCGAGACTATTGAAAATCATCTTCTGGCCGTAGGCGAAAAACTGCTCTTTCGTCTTGCTGAGTGTCGGCAGCAAAAACGCTCCTTTTGTTTCGACAAGGTCAAACAGCGCATGTAGTTGTGCAGAAAACACGTACACGGTCATCATGACGTCCGCCGTTTCGCGGACAACGCCTTCTGCGATGCCTTGCTCAATCCAGCGGGCGAGGGCGTCATTGATGGCCGTTCCTAAAGAGAAAATGGTTTCCATGGTTGGCGTTACTGTCTCAAGCGCTTTCGGTTGAAACTGATGGACGGCGCGCGCCGAAACGGGACAATGTTCGTAGTAAGCGCGCATCGCTTTACAAATGTGTTCGTACTTAGCCAAAAACGGCTGCTCGGCTTGCACGATGTCGGTTAGGCGATCACGCAACTGTTCGAGACCATTCGCGACGATGTAGTACAAAATCTCCTCCTTTGTGTCAAAGTAGCGGTACACCGTGCGGCGGCTGTATCCCGACGCTGCGCAAATGTCGCTGATTGACGTGCCGTCAAACCCGCGTTCGAGAAACAACCGCTCAGCGGCTTGGGCAATCGTTTGTTTGTGCACAGCAGCAATATGTTCTTTCATAGTGGATACCCCTAGTATCAAAAGTATACTATGAGTATACTTTTTGTTTTTCTGTTCGTCAAGTGGTTGCTTTATTGACAAACGGGCCATCCAAACAATGGCGGATGATGAAAGGATTAGGGTGGTGGTTCGTAGAGCATACCGAAAATGGATGTTTCGACTTTCATCCGGCGAATCACTAAGAATATATCGGGGCTTTTGGTGAAGGTACAAGGGTTTGACGGCAATACACGAACCATGAGAAAGAAGAGATTTTCTTTTGCGTGCAGGATATGGCCCTCGTGCTTACGAATCTATACGGATGAACATCAAGCAAGGAGGATAGCCATGGGGAGCATTCAACCAAGGCGGTTGATGACGGCAAGCGGCCGGCCGATTGTCGTACGGACGGCATCACCTGAGGATGCCGAGCGTGTCGTTGCGTTTGTGAAGGCGGTGGCGGCGGAAGCGCCGTATTTGCTGACGACGGAGGCAGAAGTGGTGACTACGAGCGAGCGGCAAAAACAATGGCTGCAACAAATTATGGATGATCCGGGAAAGTTGGCGATTGTCGCCGAGCATGACGGGGAAATAATCGGGCTTTTAGATTTTCATAACGGCCATAAGCAGCGAACCAGACACCAAGGGTCCTTCGGCATGAGCGTGAAAAGCGATTTTCGGGGCCAAGGGGTCGGCAAGGCGCTACTTGCGGCGCTTCTTGATTGGGCAACGGAACATCCGTTCATTGAGAAAGTGTGCCTCGAGGTTGTGGCTGACAATACGAATGCGCTTCGCTTGTATCAAACGTTTGGGTTTGTCGAAGAAGGGGTGAAGAAAAACGCCGTCAAAATCGATGACAACACGTACTGGGATTTGATCGTGATGGCCCGCTTTGTCAAATAGGTTTGGCGGGGAGTGTGTTGAAGTGGATGGGTGTCCACTTCATTTTTTTCTATTTCGAAAATATCGCTTTTTTTGATTGACGATGAAAGGCAGATCTTTTACTGTAATTTTGAAAGGACAGTGAAAGAAAGCTGTTTTTGTTGAGCGAGCGGTCATGGCAGGAAAAAAAGATTTTCGCTTTGGGAAGGAATGCTGTCCAACCGGGCGCTCTCCATCACCGGCTTTTTCGAAGGCCGGTGGAAATCGGGGGATCTTGGAATCATGGGTTTTGGAAAACAACCCGCTTTTGTCACTGTATCGGTGGTGAAGCTACCAACCTTTTGTGACATTGCACGAAAACGGTGCTGCGGTCCGTGGACGACCGTTTGCTAGCTTGGTCAGGGGGGAGACGTGTGTTAGGCATTACAAGCTATGGGATGTATTTGCTGGCGTCGATTTTGATGCATGCCACTCCGGGAGTGGATACGATGTATATTATGGGGCGCAGTGTGGCGCAAGGGAGAAAAGCGGGCGTGTATTCGGTGTTGGGCATTTCGACAGGAGTGTTCGTTCATACGCTGCTTGCTGCGTTTGGCTTAGCCGTGATTTTGCAGCAGTCGGTTGTCTTATTTACGGCTGTGAAAATCGCTGGTGCGGCGTATTTGGTGTATCTTGGCATCAAAATGATGCGGCAGCCGGCGCCGCCAGCGCTGGAGTCTGAGGAATTGGCGCCGACGAAGCTGAAAAAGATTTATTGGCAAGGCGTGACGACCAATGTGATGAATCCGAAAGTGGCGTTGTTTTTCCTTTCCTTTTTGCCGCAATTCATTCAAACGGATCAGCCATACGGCCCGCTTCCGTTTTTGTTGCTTGGTTTGTCGTTCGTTGTGACGAGCACGATGTGGGGGCTTGGCGTCGTCTATGTTGCTGCGCTAGCAACGAAACGGGTGCGCCAAAACGCCAAAATGGCGCTTCTCATCAATCGATTGACGGGGATTGTGTTTGTTGGGCTTGGTGTGAAGCTGTTGCAGACGAAAGCATGATGAGCGGGCTTGCCAAAACAGCCCGCTCGCTTTGTTTGCCCCCTACGACCGCTCGCTGAAGGCGATTTGGATGCCGATGACGGCAAAGAGGACGCCTTTTAGCCAATGGATCCGCCGAGCGATTCGTTCGTTCGACAACAGCCAATGGCGCAGTTTTTCCGCACCGATGCTCACTAAGGTGAAGACAACGAGCGCTTGAGCGAGAAAGATGACGCCTAACACCAGCATTTGCCGCGGGATTTGGCCCGCTGACGGATGGACGAATTGTGGCAATAGCGCCAAAAAGAAGAGGGACACTTTCGGATTGAGCACGTTCATAAAAATGCCTTTTTTGTACAGTGACATCAAGGCTAGCCGCTCTTGACGCTCGAGCGCCAAGCCGGCGTCTTTTTCGTTGAACGCTTGCCATGCCAAGTAAAGCAAATAAGCGGCGCCTGCGTATTTGACGATGGCAAACGCCAAGGCCGATTGGTAAATGACGGCCGAGACGCCGAGCACCGCCGCACTAATATGGACGACAAGCCCTGTACAAAGCCCGAGCGCGGTGGCGATACCCGCGTTTTTGCCTTGAGATAGGCTTTGGGCGATGACGAATAAAATATCTGGGCCTGGGGCGAGCGTCAGCACAACAGCGACACTTAAAAACGATAAAGCTGTATCCATTTCCATCGAACACACCTCTTTGGTTGTTGATCATGACGATGATTCCTAAGGTTCGCCATGCTCCCGTTGAATTCCTTTTTTCTCGCTAAAAATGGATTCATTTCCCTTCCTGTTTGACAAACACACTAGGCTCGCTTGAAAATAAAGGTGTGGCCATGGTTTGCGAGAGGTGAGGCGTATGGATTCGCGGCTTGTTTCAGCCATCAGCCAAGTGGTGAACGAATTGTTTCCCGTTGAAGCATCGCTTGCCATTTCGGATGACCGGCGGTACATTTACTACCAGCCGAGCAGACAAATTGATTTGAAAATCCGTCCAGGGGATGAAATTAAGCCGGATTCGGTGACATACAAAGCGTTGGTAATCCGCCGGAAGATTGAGGAACAAAAGGATAGCCGGGTGTTTGGCGTTCCGTATTTCGGCGTGTCGGTTCCGATTTTAGAAGACGGCGTGCCAAAAGGGTGTGTGACCGCTGTCTGGCCGAAAAGGCCGCTTCTAGCGACATCGTATTTGACTGTACGGACGATGGATCGGTGGATTCCGATTCCGTTTGAAGCGGTTGTGTATTTGGAGGCGCAAAACCGAAAGACATTTGTGAAAGCGATGCATGCCGAAGGGTATCATAAATACAATTTGACCGAATTGGAGTTTTCGCTTCCCGGCCATCGGTTTGTCCGCTGTCATCGGTCGTATATTGTCAATGTCGATTCTATCGCGGAAATTCACCCGGATTCACACTCCACGTTTTTGCTTGTGATGAAAGATGGCTCCAAAGTGCCTGTCAGCCAAACGTATGCGAGCCATTTTCGAAGATTGCTCGGCTTTTGATGAAACCGCCGATACGGGCGGCTATTTTTTTGGTAACGAGACAGGTTGTCAAAGATCGCTGCGTCGTGGCCATGTTGATTCTCGAAACCTTCAAACATCCTCATGTCTAGATGAGAGAAAGGTTTTTTGTCATTAAACCGCCATCGTTTTAGGCGCAAATTGAGCAAGGCGCTCGTCACCATAGAATGAATTTTTCTGTGTTATGTAGGAAAAATGCTGCTTGAATGCAAAAGAAAGCCCTTTTACTCCCATTCGAATGATTTTCCCCTTGCCGGTCGCTATAATGAGAGAAAAAAGAAAAAGGGGGAAGTCGCTGTGGAGCAACGCATTTTCGAACGGATCGGCCATCGAGCGTTGAGGGAGAGGATTGTGACAGCGGAAACAGCGGCCTCGTGGATTCATGACGGCATGACGCTTGGATTAAGCGGTTTTACCCGTGCAGGTGATGCCAAAGCGGTGCCGATGGCACTCATAGAGAAAGCGAAGCAGCAGCCGCTGAAAGTTGACGTCTATACAGGGGCTTCGCTCGGTTCGGATATTGATAAGCTGATGGCGGAAGCGGGGATTATTCAGAAACGGTTACCGTTTCAAGCTGACGCGACGATGCGCCGGAAAATCAATGAAAGGGAGCTGCTGTTTGTTGACCAGCATTTGTCGCATACGGCGGAGCTGGTCCGTTCGGATGTATTGAAACCAATTGATTACGCGATTGTGGAGGCGGTTTCGATCACCGAAGACGGAATGATCATCCCAACGACTTCTGTCGGCAATTCGTCCGTTTTTGTTAACAAAGCAAGAAGAGTGATCATTGAATTAAACATGGCTCAGCCGAAAGCGCTGTATGGGTTTCATGACATTTATGAAGTTGGCAAGCAAGGAGAGCGCGCCCCGATTCCGCTGACCAAAGTGGATGAACGGATTGGAACGATTGGCATTCCGGTAGACATCGCCAAAATCGCCGGCATTGTCATTACGAGCCAAACGGATTCGCCATCAACCATTGTACCGCCTGATCAGGAAACGGCGGCGATCGCCAATCATTTAATCGATTTTCTTCGCGCCGAAGTGGCAGCGGGACGGTTGTCGGAGCGGTTGGCACCGATTCAAGCGGGAATCGGTTCGGTCGCGAATGCGGTTCTTTACGGCTTATTAGATTCTGAATTTTATGACTTGGAAGTGTATTCCGAAGTATTGCAGGACGCCATGTTCGATTTGATTGATGCAGGGAAGGTACGGTTCGCTTCCGGTTGTTCGATGACGTTGTCAGAAAGCAAGATGGAACAAGTGTATACAAATTTGGAAGCGTATCAAGGAAAACTCGTTTTGCGACCGCAAGAGATTTCAAACCACCCGGAAATCATCCGTCGTCTCGGTCTCATTTCGATCAATACGGCACTTGAAGCCGACATTTACGGAAATGTCAACTCGACGCACGTCCGCGGCACCCAGATGATGAACGGGATCGGCGGCTCGGGTGACTTTGCGCGCCATGCGCGTCTGACGATTTTTGTTACGAAATCAAGTGCTAAGCAAGGGGCGATTTCGAGCATCGTTCCGTTCGTATCGCATGTGGACCATACCGAGCATGATGTCGACGTAATTATCACCGAGTACGGATACGCCGACTTGCGCGGGCTGGCTCCTGTGGAACGCGCTCCGTTGATCATTGAACGTTGCGCCCATCCGGACTACCGCCAGCCGCTGCGCGATTACTTCAACGAAGCGCTTAAGCGCGGCGGCCATACGCCGCACGTCTTGGAAAAAGCGCTCTCGTGGCATATTCGTTATGAGCAATACGGAACGATGCGGGAAGAACAATATGAGCTGCAACGGTAAAACCGTACAAGGTAAACGAAGGAGGGCTTTTTCATCTGCTTTGCCTTGTGTGAGATCGAAAGAGCAACGGCTGATCCAAAGGAGGATCCTGAGCTTCAAGAGCAAGAAGAGATTATCTAATGGAAATGTTGTACTTGTGTATAAATGATGAAAAGGATGCCCCATTTCCTTTGAGACACCCTCCTTACGTTTTTGACCGCCCGTGCCAGTTTGATATGGGCGGTCTTTATGGTTGTGACGCCTTTCTTTTCTCTAAAAACGCTTTGCCATAGCTGCCGTGGTCATGAAGTATGGCGTGTTCCACTTGAATGGTGGCGTGCTCGATGCCGTATTTTTCCTTCAGCATTTCATTCACCGCCAAAATGACACAAAGCGGCTGGATGTGCTCATTGACAAACACATGGGCCGACAGCGAATAATGGTCGGTCGAGATGGCCCATAAATGCATGTCATGCACGTCTTCGACCCCTTCGATGTTCCGTATATCGGCGCGGATTTGTTCGAGGTCGAATTCATCCGGCACGGCTTCCATCAGAATGAGATACGATTCGCGCATAATTTTCGCCCCGCCGGTGAAAATGATGGCGGCGATCACGAGACTGATGATCGGGTCGAAAATCGTCCAACCGGTGAAATAAATGAGCAGCGCTGAGATGATGACGCCGATGGAGCTGATTAAGTCGCCGATAAAGTGCCAAAGGGCGCTTTGGACGTTTAAATTATCTTCTTCTTTTGTGCTCCGGCTTAAGACGATGGTCAACGTTAAGTTGACGATAAGACCGATCGCGGCAATGCCGAGCATGAGGCGAAACTGGATCGGTTCTGGATGAAGAAACCGCTCAATGCCTTCCCATAAAATCCACACCGCAATGACTGCCAACGTCAATCCATTTAAAAACGATGCAATGATTTCAAACCGCAAAAACCCGAACGTAAAGCGGCGGTTTGGCGGGCGTGTCGCCATGTAAAGGGCGACCATGCTCAGGCCGAGCGCTAAGACATCGGAAGCCATATGGGCCGAATCGGACAACAAAGCGAGCGAGTTCGAGAGCACCCCACCGATGATTTCAACAACCGTGAAAAAGACGGTGAGCACGAGTGTAATCCAAAGCGCCTTTTTCGACTGGGTTTGTGTTTTCACGTGTGGAAGATGATGAAAATCGTATGCTCCAGGAGACATAATACACCTCTTTTTTATAATAATTATTAATTTATATCTATTATAATATAAAAAGTGCTAGGTGTGCAAAAAAATTATCGACAAATCCCACAATTTTTGATGGATTTTGTCAAAAAATATAGATAATTTTTTCGAGGAATGCAGCGGTGAAGTGGCGAATAAGGAATAATGTGTGGCCATCATCTTGCTTTGGAAAGGATGCGATACGGTTTGATTGCGGCGAATCCGACGGATTTGGAAGTGTATTTGTTTCATGAAGGCAGCTTGTATAAAAGTTACGAGCTGTTTGGCGCCCATGTGATTAATGAGGGCGGGAAGGTCGGCACCCGTTTTTGTGTTTGGGCGCCGCACGCGCGCGAGGTGCGTCTTGTCGGCAGTTTCAACGATTGGGACGGGACGGATTTTCGCCTTGAGAAAGTGAATGATGAAGGGGTATGGACGATTGTTGTCGCCGAAAACTTGGAAGGGCATTTATATAAGTATGAGATTGTTACGCCGGACGGACAGGTGCTGTTCAAAGCCGACCCGTACGCTTTTTACTCCGAATTGCGTCCTCATACCGCCTCGATTGTCTACGATCTGAAAGGATACCAGTGGAACGATCAATCTTGGAAGCGGAAGAAGCGACGAAAACGGATTTATGATCAGCCCATGGTGATTTATGAACTCCATTTCGGTTCGTGGAAGAAAAAAGATGGGCGTTTTTATACGTACCGTGAGATGGCCGATGAACTGATCCCGTATGTGCTCGATCATGGGTTTACGCACATTGAGCTGCTTCCTCTTGTCGAGCATCCGCTCGACCGCTCGTGGGGCTATCAAGGAACAGGGTATTATGCGGTAACGAGTCGCTATGGTACGCCACACGACTTCATGTACTTCGTCGACCGTTGCCATCAGGCGGGAATCGGGGTCATTATGGACTGGGTGCCGGGGCATTTTTGCAAGGACGCCCATGGGTTATATATGTTTGATGGCGCCCCGACGTATGAATACGCGAATGAAAAAGACCGAGAAAATTACGTTTGGGGGACGGCCAATTTTGATTTAGGCAAGCCGGAAGTGCGCAGTTTTCTCATCTCGAACGCATTGTTTTGGCTCGAGTATTACCATATCGACGGGTTCCGGGTCGATGCGGTTGCCAATATGCTTTATTGGCCGAACAATGACAGGCTGTACGAGAACCCGTATGCGGTCGAGTTTTTGCGCAAGTTAAACGAAGCGGTGTTTGCCTATGATCCGAATGTGCTGATGATTGCGGAAGATTCGACTGACTGGCCGAAGGTGACCGCGCCGACGTATGAAGGCGGACTCGGCTTTAATTATAAATGGAACATGGGCTGGATGAACGACATGCTGAAGTACATGGAAACACCGCCGTATGAGCGGAGGCATGTGCATAACCAAGTAACGTTCTCCCTCCTTTATGCGTATTCGGAAAATTTCATTTTGCCGTTTTCCCACGATGAAGTCGTGCATGGCAAAAAATCGCTGCTCAATAAAATGCCAGGGTCGTATGAAGAGAAGTTCACCCAGCTGCGCCTCTTGTACGGCTACATGATGGCTCATCCGGGGAAAAAGCTGTTGTTTATGGGCAATGAATTTGCTCAGTTTGATGAATGGAAGTTTGAGGATGAACTCGATTGGGTGCTGTTTGATTTTGAGCTGCACCGGAAGATGAACGATTACATGAAAGAGTTAATCGCCTGCTATAAACGGTATAAGCCGTTTTACGAATTGGATCATGACCCGCAAGGATTTGAATGGATTGACGTTCACAACGCTGAACAAAGCATTTTCTCATTCATCCGCCGCGGGAAAAAAGAAGATGATGTGCTTGTTATTGTTTGCAATTTCACAAATCAGGCGTATGACGACTACAAAGTTGGAGTGCCGTTGCTCGTACCGTATCGGGAAGTGCTGAATAGCGATGCGGTCACGTTTGGTGGATCGGGGCATGTCAATGGGAAACGGCTTTCCGCCTTCAATGAGCCGTTTCATGGTAAACCATACCACGTGCGCATGACGATTCCGCCATTTGGCATTTCCATTTTACGGCCAGTGCAAAAACGAGGGGAGAGAAAGCGAAATGAAAAAGAAATGCATCGCCATGTTATTGGCCGGCGGGCAAGGAAGTCGGCTTCGCTCGCTGACGACAAACATCGCTAAACCGGCCGTGCCATTCGGCGGGAAGTACCGGATCATTGATTTTACATTAAGCAATTGCACGAATTCCGGCATTGATACGGTCGGAGTGCTGACTCAATATCAGCCACTCCTCCTTCACTCGTACATCGGCATTGGAAGCGCGTGGGATTTGGACCGGCGAAATGGTGGTGTCACCGTTCTTCCGCCGTATTCCGTCTCTTCCGGTGTGAAATGGTATGAAGGCACCGCAAACGCGGTTTATCAAAATATCAATTACATCGAACAATATAATCCGGATTACGTGCTCGTATTGTCTGGCGACCATATTTACAAGATGGATTATCAGCACATGCTCGACTATCATATCGCCAAACAGGCGGATGTGACGATTTCGGTCATTGAGGTGCCATGGGAAGAAGCGAGCCGGTTTGGGATTATGAATACGAACGAAGAGATGGAAATTGTTGAGTTTGCCGAAAAACCGGCTGAACCGAAAAGCAATTTGGCATCGATGGGCATTTATATTTTCAACTGGCCGCTGTTGAAGCAATATTTGCAAATCGACAACGTAAATCCGCATTCTTCACACGATTTTGGCAAGGATGTCATCCCGATGTTGCTTCGGGAGAAAAAGCGGCTGTTTGCGTATCCGTTTGAAGGATACTGGAAAGATGTCGGTACGGTGAAAAGTTTATGGGAAGCGAACATGGACTTGCTTGATGAGAACAATGAGCTCGACTTGTTCGACCGTTCATGGCGCATTTATTCCGTCAATCCGAATCAGCCGCCGCAATATATTTCTCCGGAAGCGGAAGTGAGTGACTCACTCGTCAATGAAGGATGCGTCGTCGAAGGAACGGTGGAGCGTTCAGTACTGTTCCAAGGCGTTCGTATCGGTAAAGGGGCGGTCGTGAAAGAGTCGGTCATTATGCCCGGAGCGGCAGTCAGCGAAGGAGCGTATGTCGAACGGGCGATTGTTACTCCTGATTCGATCATCCCGCCGCATTCGTCGGTTTGCCCGGAAGATGCTGACGATGTCGTGTTGGTGACCGCCGAATGGCTTAAGCAATCGAATGAGGAAACAGCTAGGAAGGATGAAGCATAATGAACAACAAGATGTTAGGCGTCATTGACGCGACAACGTATATTGAGGCGTTGGAGCCGCTCATCGAGCAGCGTTCGATCGCCGCAGTACCATTTGCCGGGCGGTACCGGCTCATTGACTTCGTGCTCTCAAGCATGGTCAATTCCGGCATTGAAAGTGTCGCTATTTTTCCGAAATATCAGTATCGCTCTCTCATGGACCATTTAGGGTCAGGGAAGAACTGGGATTTAAACCGAAAACGGGACGGGCTGTTTTTCTTCCCGTCGCCGGATTTGCTGTTTTCTGGCGAGCGCCGGGTCGGAGCGTTTGCTCATTTTGAGCAGCATATTGACTATTTTTTGCGGAGCCGGCAAAAATATGCGGTCATTGCGAACGGCTATACGGTATGTAACATCGATTTTGACGCCGTCTTGAAGCGTCATATCGAAAATGGCTGCGATGTGACCGAAATCCGCCATCGAGGTCGGTCGCTGGAAATGTATTTGCTTGAAACGTCGCTGTTGCTTGACTTAATCGCCGACTACAAAAACCACGGTTACTATAGCATTGTCGATGTCATCCGCGATTACCATCGTTCGTTGTCGATTTGCGAGTATGAATATAGCGGGTATGCGGCGGTCATTGACTCGGTGGAACAGTATTTTCGCTCAAGCATGGAGCTGCTCGACCGAGACGTCTGGGAACAACTCTTTCTCCCGTCGCATCCGATTTATACGAAAGTCAAGGACGAGCCGCCGACGAAATATGGACGGGAGGGGAACGTGAAGCGTTCGATGATCGCCAACGGCTGCGTCATTGAGGGAACGGTGGAGAACAGCGTCTTGTTCCGCTCCGTCAAAATTGGCAAGGGAGCGGTTGTGCGCAATAGCATTATTATGCAAAAATGCCAAATCGGTGACGGTTGTGTCCTTGATGGCGTCATTATTGATAAAGATGCCAAGGTTGAACCAGGTGTCGTCCTCAAAGGAACGAAAGAACAACCGTTTATCGTCCGCAAAGGAACGGTGCAAGGGGAGGTTATCAGCCGATGAAGGTCCTATTTGCCGTTTCCGAATGTGCACCGTTTGCCAAATCAGGGGGATTGGCTGACGTCGCCGGCGCACTGCCGAAAGAGCTGCGCCGGCTCGGCATTGATGCCCGCGTGATGTTGCCGAAATATGAAACGATCGCCCCTGAATGGAAAAAGAAAATGAAAAAAGTCGCCGAGCTCATCGTGCCGGTTGGGTGGCGGCGCCAATATTGCGGCGTGGAGGAGCTTCGGCATGACGGAGTCATCTATTACTTTATCGACAACGAATATTATTTTAAGCGGCCGCAGCTGTACGGCCATTATGATGATGGCGAGCGGTTCGCCTATTTTTGTCGGGCGGTGCTCGAAGTGTTGCCGGAAATTCAGTTCCAGCCCGATGTAATTCACTGCCATGACTGGCATACAGGCATGGTGCCGTTTTTGCTTCGGGAACAATACCGGCATGAGCTGTTTTATGTCGACATGCGCACCGTCTTTACGATTCATAACTTGCAGTTTCAAGGGCTGTTTCCGCGCGGCATTTTAGAAGACTTATTGAATTTGGATGGTCGCTATTTCACTGTGGATCATCTTGAGTTTTATGGCTGCGTCAGCTTTATGAAAGGGGCGCTCGTTGCTTCCGATTTGATTACAACAGTGAGCCCGACGTATAAAGAGGAGATTCAAACCGCCTATTACGGCGAGCGGTTAGACGGTTTGCTGCGGGCGCGGCGGGATGATCTGCTCGGCATTTTAAACGGCATTGACGATGAGTTTTACAATCCAGAAGCGGATCCGTTTTTGACGGCGACGTATAGCGTACATACGCGGGAAAGAAAACAACTCAACAAGCGTGCCTTGCAGCGGCAGTTCGGCTTGCCGGAGCGGGACGATGTACCGCTTATCGCGATGGTCACGAGAATGACGGCGCAAAAAGGGCTTGATTTAGTAACATGCGTCTTTCATGAGATGATGAGTGAAGATATGCAGCTTGTCGTACTCGGCACGGGCGACTGGCGGTTTGAACAATTTTTCTCGCAAATGGCTGCGGCGTATCCGGGCAAAGTCGGCGTGTACATCGGCTTCCATGAACCGCTCGCCCACCAAATTTACGCCGGTGCCGATTTGTTTTTAATGCCGTCGTTATTTGAACCGTGCGGGCTGAGCCAAATGATCGCGCTCCGGTATGGAACGATCCCGATCGTCCGGGAAACTGGGGGATTAAACGATACGGTGCAATCATACAATGAGATAACAAAAGAAGGAAATGGGTTCAGCTTTACCAATTTTAACGCTCATGACATGCTGTATACGATCCGCCGGGCGCTGTCATTTTACCGCCAACCATCCGTTTGGGAGCAGTTGACGGAACGGGCGATGCGCGGTGATTACAGTTGGCGTCGGTCGGCAAACCAATATAAACAAGCCTATGAACAGCTGATCAAAAAGGAGGAGCACACGCTTGTTCACGGATAAAGAAACGTTTAAACAGGCGTTTTTGATACGGCTTGAAACGTTGTGCGGCAAACAGTTCGAGGAGTCGACGACGCGCGACCATTATTATGTGCTTGGTCATATGGTACGTGAACATATTAGCCGCCATTGGATCGCCACGAATGAGCGCAATCGGGCGCAAAAGCGGAAGCAAGTGTATTATTTGTCGATCGAGTTTTTATTGGGCCGGTTGCTCGGCAGCAACTTATTAAACCTTGGTGTCCGTCAGGTCGTTGAAGAGGGGCTTCGCGATCTCGGCATTCGTCTTGAAGATGTCGAGGAGAGCGAGGCGGATGCCGGGCTTGGCAACGGCGGACTCGGGCGGCTCGCCGCCTGTTTTCTCGATTCGCTGGCGACGTTGAATTTGCCGGGCCATGGCCATGGCATCCGCTATAAACACGGGCTGTTTGACCAAAAGATCGTCGATGGCTATCAAGTCGAGCTGCCTGAGCAATGGCTGCGCCACGGAAACGTTTGGGAAATACGAAAAGAGGAGCTGGCTGTCGAGGTCAATTTTTGGGGGAAGGTTGAGGTGTCCGAACAAAACGGGTGCCTCGTCTTCCGCCATATCGACAGCGAAAAAGTGATGGCGGTGCCATACGACATGCCCGTGATCGGCTACGGGACGAACACGGTCAATACGCTGCGGCTTTGGAACGCGGAGCCGGCGAAAACGTTCCCGCTTCATAAGGATGTCATGCAATACAAGCGGGAGACAGAAGCCATTTCCGAATTTTTATACCCGGATGATGCGCATGACGAAGGGAAAATTTTGCGCTTGAAGCAGCAATATTTTCTCGTGGCCGCCAGCCTTGGCAGCATCGTGCGCGCCCATCGCCTTCAGCACGGGAACCTACACCAGCTTCATGAATATGTCGCCATTCATGTAAACGACACTCATCCGGTGTTGGCGATTCCGGAACTAATGCGCATTTTGCTCGATGAGGAAGGCATGAGTTGGGAAGAAGCGTGGCACATTACGACCCATACGATCGCTTACACAAACCATACGACGTTATCCGAAGCGCTTGAGAAATGGCCGATTCATTTATTTCAGCCGCTCTTGCCGCGCATTTATATGATCGTCGAGGAAATTAACGAACGATTTTGCCGTGAGCTATGGGAACGCTACCCCGGCGATTGGGGGCGGATTGAACAAATGGCTATTATCGCCCATGGCGTGGTGAAAATGGCGCATTTGGCCATCGCCGGCAGCCATAGCGTCAACGGAGTGGCGAAGCTGCATACAGAAATTTTGAAACAGCGGGAAATGCGCTTGTTTTACGAATGGGCGCCGCACAAGTTTAACAATAAAACGAACGGGGTGACGCATCGACGTTGGCTGTTAAAAGCGAACCCCGAGCTGTCGGCGTTGATTACCGACACGATCGGTTCGCGCTGGATTCACGAGCCGGAAACACTGATCGAGCTGAAACCGCATGCCTCCGATCCGGCGTTCCAGCAGGCGCTTTCGGCCGTTAAGCAGCAGCGCAAAGGCAAGCTCGCTGCCCGCATTTATGAAAAGACCGGGATCCGTGTTGATGAGTCGTCCATCTTTGATGTGCAAGTGAAGCGGCTGCACGCCTACAAACGACAGCTGTTGAATGTACTGCACATTATGTATCTATACAATCGTCTAAAAGAAGACCCGCACTTCTCGATTTACCCACGCACGTTCATCTTCGGAGCGAAAGCGTCGCCTGGCTACTATTACGCCAAGCGAATCATTAAGCTGATTCATTCGGTTGCCGATAAGGTGAACAATGACAAACAGACGAACGAGCAGCTCAAAGTCATCTTTTTAGAAAACTATCGCGTGTCGCTTGCGGAGGAAATTTTCCCGGCTGCTGATGTGAGCGAACAAATTTCAACCGCGAGCAAAGAGGCGTCCGGGACGGGCAACATGAAATTTATGATGAACGGGGCGCTCACGCTCGGCACGCTCGATGGAGCGAACGTCGAAATCGCCGAAGCGGTCGGAAAAGAAAATATGTTTTTGTTCGGGCTGACCGCCGAAGAAGTGCTGAACTACTACGAACACGGCGGTTACCGGGCGCATGAATATTACCACCACGACAAACGGATTAAACAAGTGGTCGATCAACTTGTGAACGGCTTTTTCCCTGATGTTGCTGATTACTTTGAGCCGATTTACGACTCCTTGCTGACGCAAAACGACGAATATTTCGTTCTGCGCGACTTTGCCGCTTATACCGAAGCGCATGAGCGGGTGGAGGCCGCTTACCGCGACCCGGCACGCTGGTGGTATATGAGCGCGGTCAACATCGCGCACTCCGGCTACTTTGCAAGCGACCGGACGATCGCCGAGTACGCCGTCGATATTTGGGGCATTTCACCATCGATGTGAGGCAAAAGCAAAATCAAGGGCGGTTGCGCACCAGCCAAGAGGTTTGGTGAATCACGGTTGCTGACCTTGATTGGGCGGCAACGGCATGAACAGAAAAGGGACGTTCTGAACCAAGCAGAACGTCCCTTTTCGTGTTAGTCGTCTCCATCAAACCAATCGCCAATGCCGCCTAAGATGCTGCCTTCGCCGACCGACCGCCCACCCGAGCTGGGAGCGGCGGCGATCACACGGTCAGCGAGCCGGCTGAATGGGAGCGATTGCACCCAGACGACTCCCGGTCCGGTCAATGTCGCAAAAAACAGTCCTTCGCCACCAAAAAAGGCCGTCTTAATGTTGCCGACATATTCAATGTCGTAATTGACTTCCTTTGTCATAGCGACAAGGCAGCCGGTATCGATGCGCAGCTTTTCTCCCGGTTGCAGCTCGCGGCGGTGAATCATTCCGCCGGCGTGCAAAAAGGCGAGACCGTCTCCTTCCAGCTTTTGCATAATGAATCCTTCACCGCCGAAAAAGCCGGTGCCGAGCTTGCGCTGAAATTCAATGCCAACAGAGACGCCTTTGGCCGCGCATAAAAATGAGTCTTTTTGACAGATCAGCTTCCCACCGAGTTCCTGCAAGTTGACCGGGATGATTTTTCCTGGATACGGAGCGGCGAAGGCGACGCGGCGCTTGCCGGTTCCTTGATTGGTGAACACCGTCATAAACAAACTTTCCCCGGTGAGCAGCCGTTTGCCGGCGCCAACGAGGCGACCGAGCAGCCCTTTTCCGCTCGAGGAACCGTCGCCGAATACCGTTTCCATGACGATGCCGTCCTCCATCATCATCATGCCGCCCGCTTCCGCAATGACGCTTTCGCGCGGGTCAAGCTCGATTTCGACAAACTGCATGTCATCGCCGTACAACTGGTAATCAATTTCGTGTGCGTTCATCATTTCTCCTCCATCATCTTCATCAACGTTCCATTATGTACTACGAAAAACACGCCTTTTCTGTTTCAAAAAAGACCATCACACGGATGGTCTTTTTCTTAGCATAGTGGCGTCCATCGTTCCGGCGGCCATCGCCCCTCTTCGTCTAGCGGCGATGCGTGTCTTTGGATGTATACGGGTCTTTTTCATAGGCCGGCAAATCGCCGATATTGGACATGATGCCTTCATCATCCAGTACGTTTTCGAGCCGTTCATGTTCTCGGGTCGGGTACACGTTAACGTTTCTCCCGTACAAATCGACAGCGGCGAAATTTTCCAAGTCTTCGACATAGCCGACGTTCTCTTCCGACTCGGCGTACACTTCGCTGTAATGATCGACGTTTTTGCCAAGGTCGGACGGGGTGTCGGACGTACCGTAACGGGCGAACTCCTGCCATGCGTCCTCAGCATCGTAAGCGACCGACTCATCGCGGTCATCAAAATCAAATTTGCCAAACGGCGGCATAAGCACCCCTTCCTCGAGCGGCCGTTTTTGTGAGACGGTCTGGTCGGGGCTATGTTGCCGGCAATAAAGAGTTGTCGGCAGCGCCTCAAGCCGTTCGTACGGAATCGGCTGCCCGCAGACGCGGCACGTCCCGTATGTGCCGTCATCGATAGCCTCGAGTGCCTGTTCAATCTCACGAAGTTCGCGCTCAGTATGTTCGTCTAAAGCGAGGTCTTTTTCCCGTTCATACAGTTCGGTCGCCTCGTCAGCCGGATGATTGTCGTAGCTCGCCAGCTCGCCGACGGCATCGTGGGCATGGCTGCGCACGATGCCGAAATGGTCGTTTTGCTTCAGCCGGTCTTCAATGTCCCGCTTCATCTCAAGCAGCGTTGAGCGGAAGGCGGCAAGTTGTTCGCTCGTCAACATCGGTTGCAACCCCTTCCTTCACAATAGCGTCTATATGGTGTAGTATGGGCGAAAATCAAAAAAAAACACGGTCATTCTGACCGTGTCACAGCCAATGGTTGACGAGCAAGCCGATAGCGAGCAAAAAGCCAAACTGCGTATTCGTTTGGGCGGTCGCTTTCATTGCCGGCATCATCTCGATCGGTTTCGTTTTACCGATAAAGCCGCGCGCCGCTGCCACCGCTTTTGGCACACTCAATAAAGCAAGCAATGTCCAAAACGGTACGACGCTGAACAGAACAAGCGCCACAACCCAAAGAAACGCGGCGGCGAACATCATCGCAAGCACGCGGATTGCCCAATCGCGCCCGACTAAAATGGCAAGCGTTTTTCTCCCTTTTTCGCGGTCGCCGTCTAGGTCGCGGATGTTGTTGGCGAGCAAGATGGCCCCGACTAAAATGGCGACAGGAACGGCCACCAATATAGCCTTCGCACTGACATCACCGGTTTGGATAAAAAATGAAATTAAAATGATGACAAATCCCATAAAAAACCCGGCCGCCAGTTCGCCAAACGGTGTATAGGCAATCGGAACAGGTCCACCGGTATAAAAGTAGCCCGCCGCCATACAAATGGTTCCGATGACCGCAAGCCACCAGCTGCTTTGCGCGCAAATGTAAACGCCAATGAGCATGGCCGCTCCACAGCAGGCGAACGCCAGTGTTAACACGGTTTTCGGTTTGAGGCCATCGCGGACGATGGCGCCACCGATGCCAACAGATTCCGGCGAATCGAGCCCGCGCTTATAATCGTAATATTCGTTAAACATGTTGGTTGCGGCTTGAATGAGCAGTGAAGCGACCAGCATAGCAGCAAAGAGCGAAAAGCGAACCCCCGTCTCGCCAAGCGCCAGCACCGTGCCGACACATACCGGTACGAACGCCGCTGTCAGCGTATGCGGCCGCGTCAGCCGCCAAAAGACGCGCCAGTCGCGGCGGGCAGGCGGTTGGTGATCAATATGTGTTGATGGTTGCATACTGATTTCCCCTTAATGTTTCGTGAAAATATCGTTTCATTTACGTTCAAAATAAGTGTAGGAAAACGTTTCAGGTGTGTCAACCCTTTCCGATAGATAAATGATTTCCTATTATATATAATGAAAGTAGGGGATGGAGAAGGAATCTAACGAAAGAAAGCGTGAGGGTCGTGGCAATTGTATCTCAACATAAAATCCAACAACAACTGCACGAGTTGGCGGCAAATGCCGCACGGCCGTTTGTGAGCTGGACGGAACCGTTGGAAGACATCGATCCGGTTTCTTTTTTTATGCAAGGGCCATCCTGCGGGTTTCGCGAGCGATTTTTTTGGTCTGACCGAAGTGGCAGCACCATCTTTGTCGGCCTTGGCTCGGCTTATACGATCGAAACAGAGGAAACAGACGGACGGTTTCATTATGTCGAACAGCAGCGCCAACGATGGGTTGAACAAATCGAGCGGCACGGTGAAGCGGATATGCCGCCGCTATTGTTTGGCGGGTTTGCTTTTGACCCGCATCAACCGCGCACATCCGTATGGCGCGGTTTTCCGGCCGGAAAACTCATCGCGCCGACGGTGCTTCTCTCGGTTAAAAACGGACGGACGCTGCTGACGGTCACGCTGCCAACTGACGGCGTAGAGCGGGATATGGAGCGAATCGGGCGGCTGTTTAGACGGATCGAGGAGCCGCAGCCGGTTTCGGCAACGCTTCCAGCGCTCGTCTCAGATGAAGAGGAGGAAAAAGAGCGGTGGCTCGCGGCGGTCCGTCAAGCGATTGCTTCCATTCGTGTCGGAAGGTTGGATAAAGTCGTGCTCGCTCGTTCGCGGCGGTTGGCGTTCACCGGGACGATTGACGCCGCCGCTGTGCTGGCGCGGCTTCGTGAACAGCAGCCGTTTGCTTACCTTTTTGCGTTTGAACAAGATGGCCGCTGTTTTATTGGCGCCTCGCCTGAGCAGCTCGTTCAAAAAGACGGAGAGATGTGCCAATCGGTGTGCTTGGCGGGATCCGTGCGCCGCGGAAGCAGCCCTGGAGAAGATGAACAGCTTGGCGCCTGGCTGCAGGCTGATTCGAAAAACCGTGAGGAACATCAATTCGTTGTGCACATGATCCGCCGCGTGTTTTCTTCCGTTTGCGAGACGGTGGAGATGCCGACAGCACCGCAGCTTCTGAAGCTGCCGCATATCCAACATTTGTGCACGCCAGTTGTCGGCCGCGGCTGCCAGGAGCCATCCGTGTTGCGTCTTGTGGAAATGATGCACCCAACGCCGGCGCTCGGCGGAACGCCACGCGAACGAGCGATGGAAGCGATCCGTTCTCTTGAACCGCTTGACCGCGGGTGGTACGCCGCTCCGATCGGCTGGGTGGATGCTGATGGCAACGGGGAATGGGCAGTTGCCATTCGCTCCGGCTTGCTTGACGTCGATAAAGCCATGCTGTTTGCCGGCTGCGGCATCGTCGCCCATTCAGATCCAACGAGCGAGTACGAAGAGACGAACGTCAAAATGGCTCCGATGTTATCGGCCTTAGGAGTGATGAGCAATGACTAACGCGTTGTCATGGTATGTGGCCGCTTTTGTTGACGGGCTTGTGCAAGCCGGGGTGACAGAAGCCGTCATCAGCCCTGGTTCGCGCTCGACACCGCTTGCGATGGCGATGGCGGCGCATAGCGGTCTCCACTTTTCCATGCACATTGATGAACGATCGGCTGCGTTTTTTGCCCTCGGCATGGCGAAAGCGAAACAGCGGCCGGTCGCTTTAGTGTGCACGTCAGGGACCGCGGCGGCCAACTATTTGCCGGCCATTGTTGAGGCGTACTATTCGCGCGTGCCGCTTGTCGTGCTGACGGCTGACCGGCCGCATGAACTGCGCGATGTCGGGGCCCCGCAAGCGATCGACCAACTGCATTTATACGGCCGCTATGCGAAATGGTTTGTCGATCTGGCGTTGCCGGAAGAAACGGATCCTATGCTGAGCTATGC
Organism: Geobacillus thermodenitrificans subsp. thermodenitrificans DSM 465; assembly: GCF_000496575.1. GTDB lineage: Bacteria > Bacillota > Bacilli > Bacillales > Anoxybacillaceae > Geobacillus > Geobacillus thermodenitrificans. The sequence continues at coordinate 29,319 of NZ_AYKT01000002.1, forward strand.
GCGGACGATGGCGGCAAGGGCCGCCGCCATCGCAGCGGGGACGCCGGCCGGGCCAGTGCATGTCAACGTTCCGCTCCGCGAGCCGCTTGTCCCGACCATCGACGAGGCCGTTTGGGAGAAGGTGCGTACGGTTGCGGAAACGCCGCAAATCATGAGCGGCCGTGCGACGCTGCCAGCAGAGCACGTGGCGGCGCTCTATGAGCAGTTGGCGGCGGCGAAACGCGGGCTCATTGTTTGTGGAGCGCTTGATCAGCCCGGCTTCGCTGAAGCGGTCACAGAGCTGGCACGGACGCTTGACTTTCCGATTCTTGCTGACCCGCTTTCCCAACTGCGCGCTGGTGCGCATGACAAAACGTATGTCATCGATAGCTATGATGCCATTTTAAAAGACGAGGCGGTCGCTTCGAGGCTTGTGCCGGATGTCGTGCTCCGGTTCGGCGCCATGCCGGTATCCAAGCCGCTGTTTTTATGGTTGAAGCAACACCGTTCCATCCGCCAAATTGTCGTCGATGACGGCGGCTGGCGCGATCCGACGTTGGAAGCGGCGTGCTTCGTCCGCAGCAATGAAACGGTTCTTTGCCGCCAGCTGCTTGACATCGCTAGACCGAAGCAAAAGGAGAGCGCGTGGTCGACGACATGGCGGGAGATGAACGACATTGCCCGCACCGTGTTGCGGCAGCATTTGCCGGCAGACGAATGGTTTGAAGGAAAAGTGTTCACTGAGCTCGCTGAGTTGTTGCCGGCCGGAGCCACCCTTTTTGTCGGCAACAGCATGCCGATTCGCGACGCCGATACGTTTCTCTTTGCCACGGACAAGCCGCTTCGCGTTCTCGCCAACCGCGGTGCTAACGGCATTGACGGTGTCGTTTCAAGCGCGTTGGGCGCCAGCCTTGACGCATCGCCGCTTGTGCTTGTCATTGGCGATTTGTCGTTTTACCATGATTTAAACGGTCTGCTGGCGGCCAAAATGCATGGACTGCAGGCGACGATTGTGTTGATGAACAATAACGGCGGCGGCATTTTTTCTTTTTTGCCGCAAGCGCGCCATGAAGGGCCGTTTGAAACATTGTTTGGCACGCCGACCGATTTGACGTTTGCTCATGCGGTCGAGATGTATGGCGGCCGTTATGCAGTGCCGCACACATGGGGCGAGTTTCGCCACCATGTCGCCGAATCGCTCAACACAGGTGGGTTAAGTGTCATCGAAGTGCGCACGTCGCGCACAGAAAATGTCCAAATGCATCGATTTTTGTGGGAACGTGTTTCCCAGGAAATCGCCAAATTTCTCGAACAAAAAGGAACGGAAGAACCATGGAATTGAATGGAATCCGTTACCATGTAGAACAATATGGGGAAGGGGAGCCGTTATTGCTGTTGCACGGGTTTACCGGCAGTGCGGATACGTGGCGGCCACTCCTTCGTTCCTGGGGAGACTTCCGTCTCATTGCCGTCGATCTGATAGGGCACGGGCGGACGGAGGCGCCAAAGAGCGTTGAGCGGTATCAAATGAAACAGGCAGCGGCCGACTTGGCGGCACTTCTTGATGCACTTCGTATCGAAAAAGCAAACGTGCTTGGTTATTCGATGGGCGGGCGGCTTGCTTTAAGCTTTGCTATATGGTATCCGCACCGCCTCCGCCGTTTAGTGCTCGAAAGCAGCTCGCCCGGGTTGAAGACGGAAGCGGAGCGGCGCGCGCGGCAAGAAGACGATGAGGCGCTCGCGCAAATGATTGAACGAAACGGCGTGCGTGCATTTGTCGATTATTGGGAACAGCTCCCGCTGTTTGCGACCCAAAAGAAACTCCCGAAGCCCGTGCAGGATGCCATTCGCCGTGAGCGGCTTCGCCATACGGAGCGAGGACTCGCCAACAGTTTGCGCGGAATGGGAACGGGCGTGCAGCCGTCATGGTGGGATCGGCTTGGGGAGGTCAAAGTACCTGTGTTGCTTCTTTGCGGGGAGTACGATGAGAAATTTTGCCGCATCGCTGCCGACATGCATGAACGACTCCCAAACAGCGAACTCGTCTGCGTCCAAAAGGTCGGACATGCAATTCATGTGGAACAACCCGGCATTTTTGCTAAAATAGTAAGTGAATTGATTAAAAGGGGGTAGTATGAATGCCGTTTGAATGGGTAAAAGAACACGATTATGAAGATATTATTTACGAAACGTACAACGGCATCGCTAAAATTACGATCAATCGTCCGGAAGTACATAATGCGTTTCGTCCGAAAACAGTTAACGAGCTGATTGATGCATTCACGCGGGCGCGTGATGATTCGAACATCGGCGTCATTATTTTGACCGGCGCGGGCGGCAAAGCGTTTTGCTCCGGCGGCGACCAAAAAGTGCGCGGCCACGGGGGCTATGTCGGCGAGGACGAAATCCCACGCTTGAATGTGCTCGATTTGCAGCGGCTCATTCGCGTCATCCCGAAACCGGTCATCGCGATGGTTGCCGGGTATGCAATCGGCGGCGGTCATGTGCTTCATATCGTCTGCGACTTAACGATCGCAGCGGACAATGCCATTTTCGGTCAAACCGGGCCGAAAGTCGGCAGCTTTGATGGCGGTTACGGCGCCGGTTATTTGGCGCGCATCGTCGGCCATAAAAAAGCGCGCGAAATTTGGTATTTGTGCCGCCAGTACAACGCCCAAGAAGCGCTCGAGATGGGGCTCGTCAACAAAGTCGTGCCGCTTGAACAGCTCGAGGAAGAAACGGTCAAATGGGCGCAAGAAATTTTGGAGAAAAGTCCGACGGCGATTCGCTTCTTAAAAGCGGCGTTTAATGCCGATTCCGATGGCTTAGCCGGCATTCAGCAGCTCGCTGGCGATGCGACGCTTCTCTTCTATACGACGGAAGAAGCAAAAGAAGGAATGAGAGCGTTTAAGGAAAAACGGAAACCGGACTTCGGCCAGTTCCCTCGTTTTCCGTGATCATGTGTGCGCCTTGAGCCGACATTGTCACGGTTGGATGGGGGCCAATCTGCGCATGAATCATTTCCGTGAACATGCGCACGCTTGGCTCGATTGAGGGCAAAAGGTTGCCCACCGGTCTTTTCCGTGAGAACGAAAAAGCAGCTTGATGCGGCATCAAGCTGCTTTTTTGCGACCGAAGGGAGGAAAAACGAAATGACGACCATGCCGAACTGGCTGAAGCAGCGGGCGTTTTTGACTCCGGAGCGGACGGCCATCAGTGATGGGGAGCGGACGAAAACGTTCGCCGATCTGTATGAAGCCGCCGCAAGCTGGGCGCGCCGCCTCGCCGGAGCGGGAATCAAAGAAGGCGACATTGTCGCCTTGCTTATGAAAAATAGCATCGAGATGATTGAAATCGTCCATGCGTTGTTTTTCCTCGGCGCCCGCGCTTTGCTGCAAAACGTGCGCCTGACCCCTTATGAACTTGGTTGGCAGCTCGATGACAGCGGGGCGCGTTTTGTCATTGCGGATGATGGTTTCGCCGACCGCTTCGGCGGTGACGAGCGGGTCATTACCGTCAGCGCGCTCGCCGGGCTTGCAGAAGCGGACGTCCCGCTCAAAGAAACGTACCATTTGGACGAGACAGCGACGATCATGTACACATCGGGGACAACCGGCACCCCGAAAGGCGTGCTGCAAACATACGGTAACCACTGGTGGAGCGCCGTCGGTTCCGTTCTCAATTTAGGTTTGCATGAGCGCGACTGCTGGCTGGCGGCGGTGCCGCTGTTTCATATTAGTGGGCTGTCGATCGCGATGCGCAGCGTCATTTACGGGATGCCGATGCATTTGCAAACGTCGTTTGATGCCAAGGCGGCTAACGCCTTGATCATGGACGGCAAGGTCACTGTCATGTCGGTTGTGGCCGCGATGCTGCAGCGGATGGTGGCGGAATTAGGGGAAGAGCGCTACCCAGATACGTTCCGCTGTATGCTGTTAGGCGGCGGACCGGCGCCGAAGCCGCTGCTTGAAGTGTGCAAAGAAAAAGGCATTCCAGTGTACCAAACGTACGGGATGACCGAAACGGCGTCGCAAATTGTTACGCTGGCCCCCGAATACAGCTTGACAAAGCTCGGTTCAGCGGGCAAGCCGCTTTTTCCCGCCGAGTTGCGCATCGTGCGCGATGGAAAGCCGGCGGCGCCGTATGAAGCTGGGGAAATCGTTGTGAAAGGGCCGAACGTAACGAAAGGGTATTTGCACCGACCGGAGGCGACCGAACAGGCGATCCGCGACGGTTGGTTTTATACGGGAGATATCGGTTACGTCGATGAAGAGGGATTTTTGTACGTGCTCGACCGCCGCTCTGACCTCATCATCTCCGGTGGCGAAAATGTGTATCCGGCCGAAATTGAAGCTGTGCTCCTTGCTCATCCGGATGTCGAAGAAGCCGGGGTGACCGGCATGGAAGATGAAACGTGGGGACAAGTGCCGTATGCGTTTGTGAAATTGAAGCAAGGAGCGGCGGCCGATGAGGATGAACTGAAGCAATTTTGCCGCGGCCGATTAGCCAAATATAAAGTGCCAGCGCGCATTTATTTCGTTCATGCGCTGCCGCGCAATGCGGCACAAAAACTGCTGCGCCGCGAGCTGAAAACACTCATTCCAGAAGCAGAAAAGCGAGCGTCCCAGCTATAAGCGGGGCGCTCGCTTTATTCATCAGCTTCTGTTAAAAATCATCGTCCTCCAGTCCAAGCTCAGCTGCTCGATAGGCGACAAGCCGCTTAATATCGGGCGGCAACTGTTCCAACGAACCGAACTCGTACTGCCATAAATTTGTGAAGGAATCGATGCAAATCGGATACGCTTCCGGATGGCTCCGCTTCATTTCCCTTTTGAACGCTTTAATGAGGCTGGCGCGCTTGTCCATCGTTATCCCCCTCTAACTATGTAAGCGCCGCCCGGTCAGCCGGGCAGCGCTTGACTCATCTGCCAGTTATGCTTCGTCAGAAGGAACAAACGTTTTGCAGTCTGTTTCCGTCACATCGGACGCTGCTTTCCCTGTATGGCTGACGACGTAAATCGCCTCAGCGCTGCAGCGGTTTCCTTCTGCCCAGTAATGACAGTTGCGTACTTCGCAAAGAACGTCTTTTGCCATTCGTCGTCCCCCTTATCATGATGAAATCGGCTACAACAATAGTTTGCCGGTTCAAGCGGAATTTATGAATGGAAGGATCATCTGCTGCGGATCCGGTGTAAAAAGTGGGAAGTTTTTTAACTGACGATAAATGAAAATATTTATCATTATCATTGACATAGAAAATCATTCTCAATTAAAATAAAAATCAAGAAGGTGATAAGGGAGGGTGACACGATGGCCTCTTTACTTGTTGTGGGTGCAGATCATTTAGGCAATATTACCGATAAATTAGTGAATTCTGGTTTCCGGGAAATCATTCATGTCAATGGCCGAAAAGTGAATATGGTCAAGCGCGATATTCCGGAGCATGTGGATGCTGTATTAGTTATGATCGATTACATTAACCATAACTTAGCCAAAAAAGTGAAAGAGAAAGCAAAAAGCAAAGACAAGCCCATTTATTTTGTCAAGCGTTCGTGGAGTTCGATTTATACTGTGCTGGAGCAGCTGGAGAAACATGCTTAAACATGGGAGGCAGCAGTGATGGCATTGACACATCAAAAGACACAAGGCGCTTGGGTTTATGCCGTTCACCGATTTCTCCACCGCGTGGTCGAGGCGTATTGTGAAACGACTCCTTCCTTGCGGTCGCCATTTCAGCTATTGAAGCTCATTGAAATGCATCGCCCGCTCCTTTCTTTGTCTCTCTTTCCGTCTCCATTACATTACGGCCTCGTGCTCGCCAAAGTGACCGATCATTTGTTGCAGTTTTTTGGTTCGGCGGACGAGACAGAATGCAAGCCACTGTTGCTTGTTGACGGCGGGAATGAGGGGGAGGCGGAAGATTGGAACGGTACAAACTTGTGTATCGTTTACCGTGACCGCGTGCGCGTATTGTTATGGTGCGAGGAAGAGGGGGAAATTCGGAACTACAAGGAAAGACTGCCGTCTTTATGTCGAGAAGCGGTCGGATTTTGTCCGCACGAGCTTGAATGTTGCTTTTTATGGACAGGCGGGCGCCGCATTGAATGGATGTCTACCGGATAAAAACGGCATGTCTTCGAACGGTGTGAAAGCTCGACATGCCGTTTCATGTTGAAAGAAAAGGACGTTCGGACATTCTCTATGTTGTCCTTGCGAGGGTATAGTCATAAATGTCCCATTTTTATCATAATATTTATGGCAAGGTGTCGCTATGGACTCTCCTTTTTCTTGCTGTCGTCGGTTTGTTGTTGCTGTTGTTGCAAGGCCAACAGCACGTCTTGGAGATCGACTTTGCCGTCACCGTTCAGATCGGCGGAGGCTACCGGTGGGCCGTCGGCTGAAGCCGCTTTGGTTTGCTGTTTTGGCTTACAGGCGAAGGTGAACACAAGCAGTCCGATGATGAGAAGCAGAGCGACGCCATCGAAAATAAGGAAGGCGGTTTTGTAGGTTGACCAAAGAATTTTGCTTTGCCCGCTTTTTTGCTGGCTGTCGGTAATGAACCGTTTAATTTCCGAATGGCCGGGATAGAGGCGTTCGACCGCTTCGAATTTGGCCAAGGCATCCTTATAGTAACCGCCCCAATACAGCGTCAATCCTTCGCGGAAGAGGGTATCAATGCTTCCTTGCCCTTGGTCGGCTCCAGCCTGCTTGACAAACTCTTTCACGGTATTGACCGGAACGACAAAATTGAATCCTTGCACTTCTTGGCCATTGACAGTGTCGCCGCGGAAGGTGAGCAAGCCGATCATTTCCCCGCGTTTGTTAATGACGGGTCCTCCGCTGTTGCCATGGGTGGCAGCGGCGTCAATCTGGATGACCGGACTCCCTTGTTCTGTCTTTTTCGAAGTGGCGGAAACATGGCCGGCGTTCATGGAAGAGACTAAGGAGGAGTCGGGAGAAAGGTAGTTGGATTCAGCAGCGGCGGGATAGCCGATCACCCAAATGTCATCTTGATTTTGGACGTTGTCCGAATCGCCAAGCGGCAGCGTCGGCAAATGTTTCCCTTCGACTTTTAAAACCGCAACGTCTTTCCCTTGATTGACTGGGGCTCCGTAGCTTTTTACTTCCCCGTCAAGCACATCCCCTCCAGGTAAAATCACTTTCAGACCGCGGGTGACGTTTGTATACAACGTATACTCAATCATATAATCATAAGCGATGTCAAAATCGACGCCAAAATATTCGGCCACTCCAGCTACTAATTGTTCAAAGGCCGCATGGGCGATGTCTTTTTCTTCTGCCTTCGAATACTCAACGACATGGGCGTTCGTGACAATATAGCCGTTTGAGCTAATGATGGCCCCTGAGCCGGATGCGCCAATCATCGTTCGGTAATCAAGCTGGTGGAGGTACGCGTCGACATCCGGATCATTGTTGACAAATTTCCATTCCACGATCGCATAATCGACGATACGGACGACGGCTGGCTTTGTATACTCAGCCAGCTTTTGCGCTTGTGAGACGTGGGACGTGTCGGGTTTGATGTTCATTAGAAAGAAGGAAGCGGCGATGCATACGGCGAAAATGACGCTGATTGGGAGCGTCATCATCGCTCGTTTGCGCACATGTTTCACCTTATTTGTCAGAAAATTTAAAAACAACAATGGTATATTATATTCGCCATCCGTCTTTTGGAGCACACCGAAAAAAATAAAGGAAAGAGTGAGAAAAAAGCCCCGCCTTGACGGCGGGGCAGGGAAGGTTAACGGAGAGCCTGTTCGATCGTTTCGATATTTTGTTCCATCAAGTTGAAGTAATCACGGTTTTGTTTCCTGTCTTCGTCGGTCAATGTTTCTAGGTTGTGCAAATAGAGCGCTTTGGCGTCGATTTCATGCTGGATCATTTCTGCTGTTTTCGCTGGGATGTTGCGTTCAAAAAGAACGTAGCGAATGTGATGACGTTTCGCCCAATCGATGAGCGCAACCAATTGTTTTTGCGACGGTTCGTTTGTCGGCGTCAGGCCGGACACGCTGCGCTGGCGGAGGCCGTAGCGCTCTTCCCAATAACCGTAGGCCGCATGGGCGACGAGAATATCTTTGTTCGGCGCCGATTGGACGGTTTGCTGGAAGGTTTGGTCAAGCACTTCCAGTTTTTCTTTCAAGGCGTTAAAGTTTGCCGTAAACGTTTCTTTTTGCTCCGGTTTGAGTTCAATGAGCAAATCGCGAATCTGTTCGGCCATCTTGACGGAACGGATTGGGTCAAGCCAAACGTGCGGATCTTTATCACCGTGGTGCTCGTGTTCGTCTCCATTGCCTTTTGGAGCGGCATGTTCATCATCTTCTCCATGTTCTTCGTGAGACGATTCAAGTAAATCGATGCTGTCGGCAGCAGCAAGAAAGCGAACCGGTTCATTTTTTAACGCTTCCTTTAGCTTTTCGGCGAACGGTTCCATTCCTTGGCCGATATAAATGAAGGCATCCGCATCGGCAACTTGTTGGATCGTTTTGGTTGTCGGTTCGAACGTATGCGCTTCGGCTCCGGGCGGATAAATGCTGTTGACTTCAACGACATCGCCGCCGATTTTTTTCGTGAAATCTTCGAGCGGGTAGACCGTTGTGTATATCGTTAACGTATCTTTTTTAGTTTCTGACCCGTTCTTGTCTTGTTCGTTTTGGCAGCCGTATAGCAAGCCGAATAAAGCGAGAAATAAGCATAATATCCATGATCTCGTTCTCATGATAAGCTCCTTCCCTTGAAAAAGCGATATGTCCTTCGCTATTATATCGTAATGATTCCGATTTGAAAACTATTTGTCCCCGTTTAGGGGGAAGCACGTCGCTCTGTTCGTTATGGTTTGGTCTTTTTTTGTGGTTTTTCGGGTACGGGGTCAAATCCGCCGGGGTGGAACGGGTGGCATTTCAAAATTCGCTTCACCGTCAGCCATCCCCCTTTGATGGCACCAAACCGCGTCACCGCTTCTATCCCGTAGTGGGAGCAAGTCGGGTAAAAGCGACATGTCGGGGGCTTGAGCGGGGAAAGAAATCGTTGGTAAAAGCGGATGAGCATAATCAGCAACTTGGCCACCATCACCATTCCTTTCCGTCCTTTTCGCTATTTCTACAATAGGACAAATCGCCTTTCCATTCAAGGGAAATGGTCTGTTGTGAGCAGCCGGTGTTTCGCCCCCAGCGCATCCGTCGGCCTAGAAGACAAAAAAGATGCGGGACGCCCCTCGTTTTGGTTATGATAAAAAAGAGAATATACGATTAGGGGGAATTCATATGCCTTCACCAGTCGAAAGCTTTGAATTGGATCACTGCGCCGTGAAAGCGCCGTACGTGCGGCATTGCGGCGTTCACAAAATCGGAAGCGACGGTGTCGTCAATAAGTTCGATATTCGTTTTTGCCAGCCGAACAAAGAAGCGATGGATCCGGCGGCCATTCATACGTTGGAGCACTTGTTGGCGTATACGCTGCGCAAACATGTGACCAAGTATGATCACTTTGACATTATCGACATTTCGCCAATGGGTTGCCAAACGGGATTTTACCTTGTCGTGAGCGGTTCGCCGACCGTTGACGAAATCATCGATTTGCTTGAGGAGACGATGAAAGACGCCTTGAATGCGACGGAAGTGCCGGCTGCGACCGAGCGGCAATGCGGCCAAGCGAAGCTGCATGACTTAGAGGCGGCGAAAGAGCTGATGCGCTTTTGGCTGTCGCAAGAGAAAAGCGAACTGAAAAAAGTGTTTGGCTGATCAATAAGGCCGGTCCGAACGCCGCTACTGCGGCTGTTTCGGGCCGGCCTGTTGTTTGTCGTCCTGTTCCTCAGGAAGCGGATCTACCGTATGTTTGTATCCGTACGCTTTTGAGGTGGTGACGACGGCTAACGTAAGAATGATGACGACAATGATGAGACAAATCACTAACGTCCAATACATGATGATGCCTACCTTTTTTCTTTTCATTATACCATATGTAAGCACGCGCGCATTCATATTTCTCCTGGAATCGGGCAAGCTATTCATCGGCAAGGTTCGGCTGTTTCAATAGCGGACAAGTTGGGTAAATCAACCATGGGGAGGAATGAATATGGCAAACCAATTAACGGACATTGTCAACAAGCAAATCGCGAACTGGACCGTTTTGTACGTGAAGTTGCACAATTACCATTGGTATGTCACCGGTCCGCAGTTTTTTACGCTGCATGAGAAGTTTGAAGAGCTTTACAATGAAGCAGCCGGCCATATTGACGCGCTCGCCGAGCGGCTGTTGGCGCTGGGTGGCAAGCCGGTGGCGACGATGAAAGGCGCGCTAGAGCAAGCGTCGGTCAAGGAAGCGACCGGGACGGAAACCGCCGAGCAAATGGTCGCTTCGATTGTCGGCGACTTTGAAACGATGATCGGTGAACTGAAGGAAGGAATGCAAGTGGCGGATGAAGTCGGCGATGAAACGACAGGGGATATGCTGCTTGGCATTCACCGGAGCTTGGAGAAACACGTCTGGATGCTGAAATCGTTTTTGGGACGGTAAAGGGAAAGGCTGCCCGTCAATCTCATGGGCGGCCTTCGGTTTTTGTCGAAAAAAGGCGTTGTTTAGGGAAACCGCCGCGTCTTGCTTTTTCCCCTTGGCATAGAATAGGGTACGCGTATCCTATGTTCAAGGGGAGAGAGCCGTGAACAAGCCAATTCCGATGATCGGTGTTCCGCTGTTCGGTTCGCTTGTGTCGGTATTTGTCGGCAGCGTGGACTCATTCGTCGTCATTTTGCTTGCATTAGTGATTGTCGATTACATTACTGGCATTGTCGCTAGTGCGATGGAAGGCAAGCTGTCAAGCCAGGTCGGGTTTCGCGGCATCGTTCGCAAGTTGTTGATTTTTGTGCTCACGGCAGCGGCGCATTTAGTCGATTTGGCCATCGGCTGGAACATGCACTTGATTCGCGACGCGATCGTATTTTTCTATATTGCCAATGAATTTATTTCGATCGTGGAAAACGCCGGGCGGGCCGGTGTTCCGATTCCCGCCGTGCTGCGAAAAGCGATCGAGTTGTTGAAAGATGAGATGAAATGATTTCCCCTGATGACGAGTTCATCGGGGGTTTTTGTTTACAATGAATCGTTCTTATTGCTAGATGAATCCGAAGGCTCAATCATCAACCTTCAAGAAAAGCGTTGCATCGGCAGTGTTCCGGTTATGCCGCATTGGAACGCAGTCCTTGTTGCTTGAACACCCGAGCGGATTTGTTCGCTGATTTTCGCAAAATCCGCATATTTTTCCCGGATGACCCCACACTAAACAAAAAGAGCAGAAGGAGTGGACGAGTGTGGCAGAAGAACGGAAAAAGACGTATTACATCTCGATAGCGCACGGGGAAATTTCGCAGCTGAAAACGGCGTCGCCATGGGATTTCCAAATTGAAGCAACCGACCGAGAAATCGCGGAGCTGCGCGAGTATTTCGATCAAAATTACTCGACCGACTGGCAAGCGTTTTGGCGCGCCCATGTGCCATATGTCCAATATCATTACGATCGGGAAAACGATGCGTATGACGAGACGATGATGAAAATTTACGAAATGATTTATCGGCTTGGCAATGACGAAACGAAGGCGCAGATCCGATCGCTTGGCATCCTTCCTGATGACAGAGAAACAAACGAGTAAAAAGCCGCGAATGGGGCGGCTTTTTTTGTATAATGGGGAGAGGAAAGGAGCGAGTCCGATGTATGAGTTTCGCGATTATTACGGGCATCGCGTCCGGCTGGCGTTTGCGGATCATCCGTTTTCCTTGACGCCTGGGCATGTGTGGGTCATTTGCCGCTATCAAGGTCAGTGGTTGTTGACGGATCACCCGCGCCGCGGTCTCGAATTTCCCGGCGGCAAAGTTGAAGACGGGGAAACGGCCGAAGAAGCTGCCGCTCGCGAGGTCATGGAAGAAACCGGCGGGGTGGTTGGCCGTCTTTCCTATGTCGGCCAATATGAGGTGGAGCCGGATATTGTGAAAAACATTTATTTCGCCGACATTGCGGCGCTTTCCGAGCGGGACTCCTATTGGGAGACGAACGGCCCCGTGCTGCTTTCGGCACTGCCGGATCATATCCGCACGGATGCGCGCTTTAGTTATCTCATGAAAGACGATGTGCTTCCGTTGGCGTTGGCGGAAGTCAAACAGCGCGGGTGGATCGGCTAATATTCGGCGGCAAAACGAAAAGAGACGTTCATCGATCGTTCGCGAACGTCTCTTAGCGGCGGTTGCTCCATTTCTTTTCGATCATAGCGACAAGTTGATACATCAATGTCGACAGCACCGCGACAATGAGCAGGCTCATCAAGACGAGTGTAAAATTGAACACTTGGAAGCCGTAAATGATTAAATAGCCGAGCCCTTGTTTGGAAACGAGAAATTCGCCGGTGATGACGCCGACCCAGGCGAGGCCGACGTTCACTTTCAACGTTGAAATGATCGCCGGAAACGACGCTGGCAGCACGGCTTCTTTGAAACATTGGTAGCGGGTGGCGCCAAACGTTCGCAACACTTTCAAATAGTTCGGGTCGACTTCTTGAAACGAGGCGTACACCACAATTGTCGTAATAATGATCGCAATAACGACACCCATCGCGATGATCGACGTAAATCCCGGTCCAAGGGCGACAATCAAAATCGGCCCGAGTGCGACTTTGGGCATGGCGTTAAAGACGACCAAATAGGGATCAAGCGTTTTGGCGAGGCGTGGAAACCACCAAAGCAACGCGCCGATGAGCGCACCGCCGACCGTGCCGATGATAAACCCGAGCATCGTTTCAAACAAGGTGGCCCACGTATGTGTTAAGAGAGAGTAGTCGCCGATTTTTTCAATAAACAATTTGCCAATGGCCGATGGAGAGCTAAACAGCAGCGGATCGACCCAGCGAAAGTGACTTGCCGCTTCCCAGACAGCGAAAAAGGCAATAAGGAGCGCAACTTGCCAAACGCGAATCACCCGCCGTTCTTTGCGGAGCGCGGCGAGGTATTCATGGTGCAATGAGCGGATGCGTTCATTAGACGGATTCAAGGGCCTCCATCTCCTTCCAAATGGATTGAAATAGCGGAGAAAACGTCGGATGCTGGCGAGCGGCGAACGGCGGACAGTGACGCAGCTCATCCGGAATGATAAACGTCCGCACTAGGCGGCCCGGGCGTCGCGAAAACAGGAAAATGCGGTCGCTCATGGCGATGGCTTCTTCAATATCATGGGTGACGAGCACCGCGGTTTTTTCGTATTGCTTTAACGTTTTCCAGACGAGTTCTTCTAATTTTAGCTTCGTCTGTTGGTCAAGAGCGGAAAACGGTTCGTCAAGCAACAAGAGCTTCGGGTCGGTTGCCAATGTGCGCACGAGCGCCGCGCGCTGGCGCATGCCGCCGGACAACTGGCTCGGGTAATACGATTCCACGCCGTCAAGGCCGATCTCCGCAAGCAATGCGAGCGCCCGCTCTTTCGTTTCCGCTGTCAACGTTCCTGTGATTTTGAGACCGAGTAAGATGTTTTCTTCAATCGTTTTCCATGGAAACAAGTAGTCTTGCTGAAGCATATACCCGACAGCGCCGCGGGTTGACAGATCGGATCCGGCCGCCCGGCGCGCTGCTTTGGCGCTTGTTTCCTGCGCCCAAAGCGGTTCGCCTTCGATGAACACCTTCCCTTCCGTCGGTTGAATCAGCCCGGCGATAATGGAAAGAAGGGTCGTTTTCCCACAGCCGCTTGGGCCGAGAAAGGAGACAAACTCTCCTTTCTCGACCGACAGCGACACCTCAGCGAGCGCGGTGACGGCGGTTGTTTTCGTAAAATACGTGTGCGAGAGACGGTCGATGACAAGAAACATCCGGTTCACCCGCTTTCGTTAGTCGTTCATGGCTTTTTTGGCAAACGACGAATCAACGAGTGTGTCGAGGTCGATTCGTTTTGGCAGCTCGCCGGCTTCATCCATGATGTTTTGCAAGTTGTTCCATTCTTCCTCATCTAAAATCGGATCGGTCGCGTAAGAGCCTTGACTTTTGTATCGATCGACGACTGTTTCGATAATGTCCAATTCCGTGTCCTCAAAGTATGGTTGAATGACTTTGGCAATTTCTTTGGTGCTGTGTGATTCGACCCATTGTTGCGCTTTGTAGATGGCGCGCGTAAATTTTTCGATGATGTCTTTGTTCTTGTTCATATAGCTTTGTTTTGCCATGTACGTCGTGTACGGAACGCGCCCCGATTCGGTGCCAAAGGAAGCGATAATGTAGCCTTTTCCTTCTTGCTCAAAAATGCTAGCAGTCGGTTCAAACAGTTGGACGAAATCGCCGGTGCCGCTCGCAAAGGCGTTGGCGATATTAGCAAAATCGACGTTTTGAATCAGCTTCAAGTCTTGATGCGGGTCAATGCCGTGTTGTTTCAGCACAAATTCGCCAACCATCTGCGGCATGCCGCCTTTGCGCTGGCCGAGGAACGTGCTTCCTTTCAACATCTCCCAAGTAAAGTTGTCGATTTTTTTCCGGGAAACGAGAAACGTTCCATCTGTTTGCGTCAGCTGGGCGAAGTTGATGACCGGATCATTCGTCCCTTGCGCATACACATAAATCGACGTTTCCGAACCGACAAGGGCGATGTCCGCGCCACCAGACAGCAGCGTCGTCATCGTTTTGTCACCGCCCCACGTCGTCGTCAGCTCGACATCGAGCCCTTCTTCTTCAAAAAATCCTTTCGCTAAGGCGACGTACTGCGGCGCATAAAAAATCGAACGCGTCACTTCAGCGAGACGGACTTTTGTCAGCGTTTTTTCTTTTTGATCGGCGTCGTTGCCGCAGGCAGTGAGCGGCAAGAGGAGAAGAAGTGAACATAACCATACAGCCCATTTTTTCATGTGACCTACCCCCTTTTCGTCCACACGTGGTGAACATTCGCTTCACCTTATCGTATGCACAGGCGAAAAATGTGTGAATGCCTAGAAAAAATGGGCGAAACGACGGGAACGGTCTATAGGCAATGGTTTTCCCTTCATTCAGGCATGCAACATGCCTTTGTTTTCACGAAAAAAAGAGGGGAGACATTCATTCAGCTGGCGGAAAGGAGAGATCCACCATGGACGGGGACATCATCGACCAATACCGGTTTCCGTCGCCGCATCCGGACATCGACGTCTTTTTTGTCACCTATATGGCGCAAGGACTGAAAGTGAAAGGATTTTTGGCCGTGCCGAAACAAAACGACGTGTATGACGGGTTTTTGTATTTGCGCGGCGGGATCAAAAACGTCGGACAAGTGCGGGTGCCACGCCTCATCCAATTCGCTTCCCATGGATTTGTCGTCTTCGCCCCGCTTTACCGCGGCAACGGAGGCGGGGAAGGGAACGAAGATTTTGTCGGTGAAGACCGTTATGATGCGCTTGCCGGATTTGAGCTCCTGCGCCGCCATCCGCTTGTTCACCCGGGGCGTGTGCACGTGTTCGGTTTCTCCCGCGGCGGGGCGATGGCGCTTCATACCGCTTTGTTGGCCGAGCGGGTCTGTTCGGTCGCGGTCTGGGGAGGGGTGACCGATTTGGAGCTGACGTATTGGGAGCGGTTGGACTTGCGGCGGATGATGAAGCGCGTCATCGGCGGGACACCGAACAAATACCCGGAACGCTACCGTCACCGTACGCCGCTTTATAACCTAGAGCGCCTCAAAGCGCCTGTGCTCATCATCCATGGCGAGCGAGATACAAACGTATCGATTGAGCATGCGTGGCGGCTGGAGCGGCGGCTCAAGCAGCTCGACCGACCGGTCACCGCTTGGTACTTCCCTGAGTTCAATCACTATTTCCCGCCGCAAGATAATCGAAAGACGGTGCAACGGCTCACCGAATGGATGAAACAACAGCCGACGGTATGATACGATAGGATGGGAAGGATGTTGAGGAAACCGCTCATAAGAAGCCTCGGGAGCTTGCCAACATCACCATTGGCAGAAAACGATGATGTTGGGAGGACGGCTTCGTGGGCTATAAACGAATCGATCAGGTGCAAGGAGGTCGGAAACGATGGGCATGCCGATGGAGCTGCAGACGCTCATTGTCACAAAAGGAAAAGAACAGCGCGTTCAAGGCAATTTGTTTGTGCTCGAAAAAGAAGGCTACCGCTTATACCCGCTTGACGTGCCGCTTGAAGTGCGCCGGACGCTGCAAAGCGAAGCGAGCGGCATCGCGGTCGTAAGAAAGCTCGAATGGGAAGATAACAAGACAACGGTTACGTATGAGCTCGTCAGCTTGTATTCCACCAATTGAACACGAAGCGTCGGGCAAATGAGCGCGGAATTGGTCCATCAGGCAGGGGCGCAAACCGAAGGACGGTTTGCGCCTTGCCATAGATAAGAGGAAAAAAGGCCCTGCTTGTCAAAGAGAAAGAGAATCACGGAGACCGAAATAGAGGAAAGAACAGAAAAAACGGCCGGACAGGATGTTCCCTGTCCGGCCGGGTGTTTGTTAAACGAGCGGTCCACCGAGTTTTTCAATGGACGGATCGATGTGAGCGAATTTTTGGAAGTTAGCGCGGAATTTTTCCGCCAGTTCTTTCGCTTTTTGTTCGTACGCTTGTTTGTCTGCCCATGTGTTTTGCGGACGCAAGACGTCATCTGGCACGCCCGGGACGTGGGCAGGGATGGCAAGACCGAAAATCGGGTCTTGGACCGTTTCGACGTTGTCAAGCTCCCCTTCGACGGCGGCTTGTACCATCGCGCGGGTGTAGGCGAGCTTCATTCGGCTGCCGACGCCGTATGGTCCTCCTGTCCAACCAGTGTTGACCAAAAAGACACGGACGTTATGCTCAGCGATTTTTTGCCCGAGCATTTCGGCGTATTCGACGGCCGGGCGCGGCAAAAACGGCGCGCCAAAGCATGTCGAGAACGTCGCTTCCGGTTCAGTGACGCCGCGTTCGGTGCCGGCGAGTTTGCTTGTGTAGCCGCTTAAGAAATGGTACATCGCCTGTTCGCGCGTCAGCTTGCTGATCGGCGGCAAGACGCCAAACGCATCGGCCGTCAAGAACACGATGGTCGACGGATGGCCGGCAACGCTTGGGTCAACGATGTTTTTGATCGCCTGAAGCGGATAGGCCGCGCGCGTGTTTTCCGTCAATGTCCCGTCATCGTAATCCGGAACCCGTGTCGCATCATGGAGAATGACGTTTTCAAGCACGGCGCCAAAGCCGATGGCATCAAAAATTTGCGGCTCTTTCTCGCGCGATAAGTTGATGCATTTCGCATAGCAGCCGCCTTCGATGTTGAAAATGCCGCGGCTCGACCAGCCGTGTTCGTCATCGCCGATCAAGCGGCGTTTCGGGTCGGTCGAGAGCGTTGTTTTCCCGGTTCCCGACAGGCCGAAGAAGAGGGCGACGTCGCCTTCCTGACCGACGTTGGCCGAGCAGTGCATCGGCAAGATGCCTTGTTCCGGCAGCAAATAGTTCATGACCGAGAAGATCGATTTTTTCATTTCGCCCGCATATTCCGTTCCACCGATCAAGACGGTGCGCTGTTCGAACGAGATGATGATAAACGCTTCCGAACGCGTCCCGTCAACGGCCGGGTCTGCTTTAAAGTTCGGCGCGCAAATGACGGTGAATTGCGGTTCATGGTCGGCGAGTTCTTCCGTGCTTGGACGGATGAACAGCTGATGGACAAACAAGTTGTGCCAAGCGAATTCGTTCACCACTTGAATCGGCAGCCGCGCTTTCGGGTCAGCGCCGGCGAAGCCTTTAAAGACGAACAGTTCATCTTTTTTCATTAAATAATCGAGCACTTTATCATATAATTTTTGAAATGTCTCCGGTGCCATTGGTTGGTTGACCGTTCCCCAATCGATGTTCTGTTTCGTCGACGGTTCTTCAACGATGTATTTGTCTTTCGGTGACCGTCCGGTATATTTACCGGTCGTGACGGCGACAGCGCCAGTGTGCGTCAGCCGCCCTTCGTTTCGGTGCAGCACTTTTTCGACGAGCTCAGCAACGGACAACTGGTGATGTACGTACGGTTTTTGCAGCAGCAAAGAAAGCTTATTGGTCATTTTTGCGATCCCCATGTTCACAACCTGCCTTTTTTATTGGAATTCCTCTTGAAAATAGTATAACACATTTTTATTAATAGTCCATACTAATTGTGTAGGTTTTTTAAACTTAGTTTGGCCTATTTTTCAGATAATAAAAAATTTGTTTCTGCGGTTGACTTTGCTTATTTCATTACGATAAGATAAGTCATTGAACGGATACTCTTATCCCGAGCCGGTGGAGGGACAGGCCCGATGAAACCCAGCAACCGTCACAATTTTACAATATGTGAAAAGGTGCTAACCTGTGGCAAGGCGTGGTCCTTGAACGATAAGAGTGAAAGGAAGCAATACGATTGCAATGACCTTTCCTCACCGTGACAGGAAAGGTTTTTTTATATGAAGGGAAACGAGTTCCGTATCGCCACATTATGTCAAGAGGAGGAAATGAGCCGAATGTCAGCCAAACGCCGCTTGTTCACTTCAGAATCTGTAACAGAAGGGCATCCGGATAAAATTTGTGACCAAATTTCGGATGCCATTTTGGATGCCATTTTAGAAAAAGATCCGAATGCCCGTGTCGCTTGTGAAACGAGCGTCACAACAGGTCTCGTGCTTGTTAGCGGGGAAATTACGACCTCGACGTACGTCGATATTCCGCGCATCGTTCGCGATACGGTCCGCGAGATCGGCTATACGCGTGCGAAGTTCGGGTTTGACGCCGATACGTGCGCGGTGTTGACGGCCATTGACGAGCAGTCGCCGGATATCGCGATGGGGGTTGACCAGGCACTTGAGGCACGCGAAGGTCAGATGACTGACGAAGAAATTGAAGCGATCGGTGCCGGCGACCAAGGGCTCATGTTTGGATTTGCCTGCAATGAAACGGAAGAGCTTATGCCGCTCCCGATTTCGCTTGCCCATCGTCTGTCGCGCCGATTGGCCGAAGTGCGCAAAACGGATGTTTTGCCATACTTGCGTCCAGACGGCAAAACGCAAGTGACGATCGAATATGATGAAAACGGCAAACCGGTGCGCGTGGATACGATTGTCATTTCAACGCAGCATCATCCGGAAATTGAGCACGACCAAATCGAACGCGATATGAAAGAACACGTCATCAAGCCGATTGTTCCGGCGGAGTTGTTGGATGAGAACACGAAATATTTCATCAACCCGACCGGCCGCTTCGTCATCGGTGGTCCGCAAGGGGACGCTGGACTGACAGGACGGAAAATCATCGTTGACACGTACGGCGGTTACGCTCGCCATGGCGGTGGTGCATTCTCGGGGAAAGACCCGACGAAAGTTGACCGCTCGGCAGCATATGCGGCTCGCTATGTTGCGAAAAACATTGTTGCGGCCGGACTGGCCGACAAGTGCGAAGTGCAGCTTGCTTACGCCATCGGCGTCGCTCGTCCGGTATCGATTTCGATTGATACGTTTGGCACCGGCAAAGTGTCGGAAGACGTTTTAATTGAAGTTGTCCGCAACAACTTCGATCTTCGCCCGGCTGGCATCATCAAAATGCTGGATCTGCGTCGTCCGATTTATAAACAAACAGCGGCTTACGGCCATTTCGGGCGCACGGATGTCGACTTGCCGTGGGAGCGCACGGATAAAGCAGCGGTGCTGAAAGAGCAAGCGATGGCATTAGCGAAAAACGAATAAATGAAAAACGGAGGGGGACTGCACTAAGGTGAGTCTTCCTCCGTTTCTTTTTATAGACATCGAAATGAAGCGTGCTGTTGTTGGTTCTGTCCTTTTTAGCCGCTGTGAAAAGATGGCAGGTCAGCTTCTGTTTTGTTGGAGCGCCTTGTAATATTGCCCTTTTTCTACATATTCGCGGCGGATGCGTTCCATTTCGCGGAAATCGTCTTCCGTCAGCTCGCGGACGACTTTCGCCGGCCGGCCGAGGGCGAGCACGTTCGGCGGGATTTTTTTGCCGGGCGGCACTAAGCTGCCAGCGCCGATAAACGCTCCTTCGCCGATTTCCGCACGGTCAAGAATGATCGAGCCCATGCCGATGAGGGCGTGTTTCCGGACGATGGCGCTGTGCAAAATGACTTGATGGCCCACGGTCACGCCGTCTTCAATGATGAGCGGATTGTTTGGACTTTGATGCAAAATTGAGTTATCTTGAATATTGACCCGGTTGCCGATAATGGTCGGCGCCACGTCACCGCGAATGACGGTGTTAAACCAGATGCTCGTCTCCTCGCCGATCGTGACATCGCCGGTGATCGTCACATAATCGGCGATAAAGGCGGACGGGGCAATTTGCGGTGTTTTTCCTTTGTATGGATAAATCATCGCTTTCGTTCCTTTCTTTTGCGAAATCGTCAGCTCATTCTTATTTTACAAAGTTGTCTGCCGTTCGTAAACGGAATGAAATAGATGATGACCAAGGCGGTTTTCCACAGTTGTAGAGATGGAAATACTAGGAGATGAAAAAAGCACTGTTTTTGCGCCCGAGGTGAGCCCATTGAAAATCCCGACACATCCCATTGCGTTAATGAAAATGGTATATCGTGACGTGTTTCCCCTTGTCCATCGCGAGCTTTCCTATTGGCGGCAGCGGGCGGAGCGCATTCCTGACCCGGAGTTGCGCCGGCAAGCGTTAGCAAGCATCGCGTCGAAAACGTTCCATTGTGAAGGCGGCGCGATTTTGGCGCTTTTGGCTCGGGAGAAATTAGAAGCATGCATTCGCTTTATCGTCGCGTATCAGACGATTAGCGATTACTTAGATAACTTGTGCGACCGGAGCACATCGCTTGATCCGCTCGATTTTCGCGCCTTGCATGATTCAATGCCGGATGCGCTCACCATTGGGGCAGAGCCGTCCAACTATTACCGCTACCGCCGTGAGCAGGAAGACGGCGGCTATTTGCCGGATCTTGTGCGCACATGCCAAGAGGTGCTCGCGACAGTGCGACATTACGAAACGATCGTTCCGTTTTTGCATGAGCTTGCCGGATATTATTGCGACTTGCAAGTACATAAACATGTCGACACAAAAGAGCGCGTGCCGCGGCTGGAGAGATGGTTTGCCCAATACAAAGACAGCTTGCCGCCGATGGAATGGTATGAGTTTTCCGCCTGTTCCGGCTCGACGCTCGGCATTTTTTGCCTTGTGGCGTACGCCTTTGGCGAGTCGATGCCGCCGGAGATGGCAAAACAAGTGCGCGACGGTTATTTTCCGTACATTCAAGGGCTGCACATTTTGCTTGACTATTTGATCGATCAGGAAGAAGACCGCGAAGGCGGCGATTTGAACTTTTGCTTTTACTATCCGAATGAAACCGTGCTGCTGGAACGGCTTTGCCACTTTATTGAAGAAGCGGACCGCCATGTCGGCACGCTGCCGCATGGCAAGTTCCACCGCTTGATTCATCGCGGCTTGCTTGGTCTGTATTTGTCCGATGAGAAAGTGAAAAAACAGCGCGCCTTGCGCCGGCTGGCGCGTCAACTCGTCCGCGCCGGCGGGGCGGCATCGCAGTTTTTTTATTGGAACGGAAAAGCGTATCGCTTTTGGCAGGAGAAACAAAAACGGCTGTCTTTTTCATAAAGACAGCCGTTTATTGCTTGATGATGGATCGGCGAAAGGGAGACGTCTCCGCCTATCGCTTTTCGAGCGCGATAATAAACGGCGGATCGTTGCGCCGATTCAAGAATTCGTATTTGAGTACGTGGGTGTGTTGCTGGTCGAGGGAACGCACATAATCAAGCAACGCGTCACGTTCGATTTTTCCTTCCGGATGGCCGTGGTAAACGACAAGAACGATGACGCCGCCCGGCTTCATGATGGAAAGAAGCTGTTCGACCGCCTGAATCGTCGATTCCGGTTGGGTGACAATCTGTTTATCACCGCCCGGCAAATAGCCGAGGTTGAAAACGGCGCCGGCAATCCGTCCATACACATCGCTAGGAAGCGCTGTGAGCAGCTCGCTATGGCTTTGTTGGAATAACGTGACCCGGTCGTGCAGCCCGTGTTCAGAAAGGCGGGCTGTTGTCGCTGTGATGGCCTCCGGTTGAATGTCAAATCCGAACACATGTCCGCTATCGCCGACGAGTTCCGCAAGGTAGACGGTGTCATGGCCGTTGCCGACCGTTGCGTCGATGGCAAGATCGCCTTCTGTGACGGCACGTTCAAGCAAAAAGCGGGCAAACGGCAAAATGTTCATCAATGTCATCGGGCCGTCACCTCTTGTTTGTACCGTTTTCCTTGATAGCTGTTGCGCCGCTTGAGTTCGGCGTCAATGGCGTTTAACACTTCCCATTTGTTGGCGCTCCACATCGGACCAATGAGCAAGTCGATCGGCCCGTCGCCGGTGATGCGATGGACGACCATCTCCGGTGGCAGCACTTCAAGCTGGTCGCACACGAGATGGACGTATTCGTCAAACGTTAAAAACTTCACGAGCCCTTTTTCATATTGCTTCACCATCGGTGTCCCTTTTAATAAATGAAGCAAATGGATTTTGATGCCTTGCACGTCCATGGCGGCGACGGTTTTGGCTGTTTCCATCATCATGTCGTACGTCTCAAGTGGCAAGCCGTTAATGAGATGGACACAGACACGGATGCCGTGCCGGCGCAGTTTTTGTACGCCATCGACAAAACATTGGAAATCATGCGCCCGGTTGATCAGTTGCGCCGTCCGCTCGTGGATCGTTTGCAAACCGAGTTCGACCCATAAATACGTCCGTTCGTTCAATTCCGCTAAATAATCGACGACCTCATCCGGCAGGCAGTCGGGGCGCGTGGCGATGGACAGGCCGACGACTCCGTCAAGGCCGAGCACGGTTTCGTATTTTTCACGCAGCACCTCGACGGGGGCGTGTGTATTGGTGAACGCTTGAAAGTACGCCAAATATTTGCCGTCTTTCCACTTTTGGTGCATTTTTTCCTTAATCGTATGAAATTGCGTCACTAAATCATCGACCCGGTTGCCGGCAAAGTCGCCTGATCCGGCAGCGCTGCAAAATGTACACCCTCCGTACGCCACCGTCCCGTCGCGGTTCGGGCAATCAAAGCCGCCATCAAGCGCGACTTTAAACACTTTATGTCCGAACGTCTGGCGTAAATGATAGTTCCACGTATGATACCGTTTATGGTCGTTTGTATATGGAAACGGGTTTGCCTGCATGAATACCGCTTCCCTCCTTGCTTTGAAAAAATCCCACCATCCTTGCATTGTACCATGAATGGCGGCAAAAAGCGATCGCTGCCAATCATTGACGTGATACGGATGACGCCGGCGGCGCATAGTAAACATGAGGGAACATCATGAAAAGAGGTGAACGCATGGCAACAAGACAATCGGTCGAGGAGTTTTTGCAGCGGTGTGAAGATGTGATCCGCTTTGCGAAAGAGCAATATACAGAAGCGCAAAAACAAGAACATTATAATCTCATTGAATATACAAACGCCCAGCAAATGCTCGAGCAAACCGTCAACGATTTGGCGCACTTGGCGTTAAGCTGCAACGCCCAGCAGCGCGAGCAGCTGCATCGGATGCGGCTTCAGCTTGAGCAACTGCAAAACGAAATGATTTTGCTTGACCGCTAAAAGGCGGTGTCAATGAACGCCCTTGATGGGGAGGGGGAAGCGTTTCCGAAGTTGGGCGCCCCGTCCCCTGGCAAAGGGGAGAAGAGAAGGCAAAATGCGACACGAAAAAAGAAGGGAGGATGATGCGACATGAAGCGGCGTCTGAAACAAACGAACCCGGAACAGAAAACACGCAACAGTCAAAACAATAACGATCTCGAGCTGGGCCAAGATTTCGATCCGGTCAAACTGGCGAAAAAACAATACGAACAAACAGGCGGCCAGCCGGTTCGCTCCAAGCAGCGGAACGGATGAAGCATGGTGAACAACGAGGGGGCATCACGTCGCCCTCTTTTTTATTGCTTTTTTTTCCTTTCCCCTCTACAATTATTTTGGGAAACGAAATAAATCAAGCAAAGGATGATGACCGATGCCCCGCGCGCTTTGGTGGCTGCTTATCGGTATGGTGCTCAATGTGACAGGGGGGTCATTTTTATGGCCGCTCAATACGATTTATTTGCACGAACAGCTTGGCCAACCGCTGGCGGTGGCGGGAGCGGTGCTGATGCTCAACTCAGGGGGCAGCGTCATCGGCAGCTTAGTCGGCGGTGTTTTGTTTGATCGGATCGGCGGGTTTCGCGCCCTTCTTGTCGGGGCATGTTCGACGGTGGTCGCTTCGGCTGCTTTGAGCGTTTGGCACGGCTGGCCGCATTATGCGGTGTTTTTGGCGCTTCTTGGCATCGGCAGCGGCATCGTTTTTCCGGTGTCATCGGCGTATGCGGGGGCGATTTGGCCGGAAGGGGGACGGAGGGCGTTCAACGCTTTGTATGTCGCGCAAAACCTCGGTGTCGCCGTCGGTTCGGCGCTCGGCGGGTTTGTTGCTTCGTATTCTTTTTCGTTCGTTTTTTTCGCCAATCTGTTGTTGTATGTTGCGTTTTTGTTGATTGTCGTGGTCGGATTGCGGCGTATCCCGCTTTTGCCCCCGCCGAAAACAAAACGAGCTGCAAAAGTCAAAACATCGACATCCCGCGCCGTCGGATGGGCGCTCGCTCTCCTTTGCGTCGGCTATGGATTGTGTTGGATCGGCTATGTCCAATGGTCGACGACGATCGCCGTTTATATGCGAGAGTTTCATTTGTCAGTCCGGCAATATAGCTTGCTTTGGACGATCAACGGCGCGTTGATCGTCTTGGCGCAGCCGTTGCTGTCGCGGGTGATTCGACGCTTCATGCCGGGGATGAAACGGCAAATGGTGATCGGGTTTGCCATTTTCGCCGTTTCGTTTGCCATGCTGTTTGGCGCCGATTCGCTCGGTGAGTTTGTCGCCTCAATGGTGGTCATCACCATCGCTGAGATGGTTGTCTGGCCGGTGATTCCAACGGTCGTGAACGAACTGGCGCCACAAGGGAAGGCTGGATTTTATCAAGGAATCGTCAACGGCACGGCGATGGTCGGACGGATGATCGGACCGGTCATCGGCGGGTGGGTCGCTGATGAATTAGGAATGAAACCGCTCATCGGGCTGCTCGTTGCGTTTGCGTTGTTAGCGGTAGCCGCGTCGCTGTTGTACGACCGCTGGCTACCGAAGCCGGTCGGGAAGGCCGAGAAAAAAACGACGGCGACTGTATAGATTTCGGCTTGCAATTGATCGACAAATTTTTTAAAATAATAATTAAATTTGTTGTTTCGAACGCAAAGGAAGGATAAAGCGAATAACGGTGAAGAGGAGCAGTAACGGGCCTGGCGGACGGCAGAGAGTTGACGGTCGGTGCGAGTCAACCGAAGCCGGCTCGTGAACTCGCCTCGGAGTTGCAGGTGCGAGCGGTCGCGGCCTCGTAGCACTTGCCGTGAATCTGCGTTAAGGAGCAAAGCGGGTGCGCCATTGGCGCGCCAAAAAGGGTGGTACCGCGGGAATTGTGCCTCTCGTCCCTTTTCATTGGGATGGGAGGTTTTTTTATATATTTCCGTCAATGATGCAAAGTAGAAATCGATGAGGAGGAGTGCGACGATGAGTTTCAACCATCGCGAAATTGAGAAAAAGTGGCAGGATTATTGGGAACAGCATAAAACGTTCCGCACCCCGGATGAAAGCGATAAACCGAAGTTTTACGTGTTGGATATGTTTCCGTATCCGTCTGGCGCTGGCTTGCACGTCGGCCATCCGGAAGGGTATACGGCGACTGATATTTTGGCGCGCATGAAGCGGATGCAAGGGTACAATGTCCTTCACCCGATGGGGTGGGACGCGTTCGGATTGCCGGCAGAACAATATGCGCTCGATACCGGCAACGACCCGGCCGAATTTACGCAAAAAAACATCGACAACTTCCGCCGGCAAATTAAGTCGCTTGGTTTTTCGTATGACTGGGATCGGGAAATTAACACGACTGATCCGAACTATTACAAATGGACGCAATGGATTTTCTTGAAGCTGTATGAAAAAGGGCTCGCCTACATGGACGAAGTACCGGTCAACTGGTGTCCGGCGCTTGGCACCGTGCTGGCGAACGAAGAAGTCATCAACGGCCGGAGCGAGCGCGGTGGGCATCCGGTCATCCGCAAGCCAATGCGGCAATGGATGCTGAAAATTACCGCCTATGCCGACCGGCTGCTCGAAGATTTGGAGGAGCTTGACTGGCCGGAAAGCATTAAAGAAATGCAACGCAACTGGATCGGCCGTTCGGAAGGAGCGGAAATTGAGTTTGCTGTCGACGGCCATGACGAGTCGTTCACGGTATTTACGACGCGGCCAGATACGCTGTTTGGCGCCACGTACGCAGTGTTGGCTCCGGAACATCCGCTTGTTGAGAAAATTACAACGCCGGAGCAAAAACCAGCCGTTGATGCTTACTTAAAAGAAGTGCAAAGCAAAAGCGACCTCGAGCGCACCGACTTGGCGAAAGAAAAAACAGGCGTGTTCACTGGTGCGTACGCCATCCATCCAGTTACCGGCGACAAGCTGCCGATTTGGATCGCCGATTACGTGTTGATGGGCTACGGCACTGGGGCGATCATGGCTGTACCGGCGCATGATGAGCGCGACTACGAGTTTGCGAAAACATTCAACTTGCCGATCAAAGAAGTCGTTGCCGGCGGGAATGTCGAAAACGAGCCGTACACTGGCGACGGGGAGCACATCAACTCTGAGTTTTTGAACGGCTTGAACAAACAAGAAGCGATCGAAAAAATGATCGCCTGGCTTGAAGAAAACGGAAAAGGACAAAAGAAAGTGTCGTACCGGCTGCGCGACTGGTTGTTTAGCCGCCAACGCTACTGGGGTGAGCCGATTCCGGTCATCCATTGGGAAGATGGGACGATGACGACGGTGCCGGAAGAAGAATTGCCGCTTGTCTTGCCGAAAACGGATGAAATTAAACCGTCGGGAACGGGTGAATCGCCGCTCGCCAACATCGAAGAATGGGTCAATGTTGTCGATCCGAAAACCGGGAAAAAAGGGCGGCGTGAAACAAACACGATGCCGCAATGGGCGGGAAGCTGCTGGTATTATTTGCGCTACATCGACCCGCATAACGACAAACAGCTCGCCGATCCGGAAAAGTTGAAACAATGGCTGCCGGTTGACGTCTACATCGGCGGGGCGGAGCATGCGGTCTTGCACTTGCTGTACGCTCGCTTCTGGCATAAAGTGTTGTACGACCTTGGCATCGTGCCGACGAAAGAGCCGTTCCAAAAGCTGTTTAACCAAGGGATGATCTTAGGCGAAAACAATGAAAAAATGAGCAAATCGAAAGGCAATGTCGTCAACCCGGATGATATCGTCGAGAGCCATGGCGCGGATACGTTGCGGCTGTATGAAATGTTTATGGGGCCGCTTGAAGCGTCGATCGCCTGGTCGACGAAAGGGCTTGACGGAGCGCGCCGTTTCTTAGAGCGCGTCTGGCGTCTGTTTGTCACCGAAGATGGTCAACTGAACCCGAACATCGTTGACGAGCCAGCGAACGATACGCTCGAGCGCGTCTACCATCAAACGGTGAAAAAAGTGACGGAAGACTACGAAGCGCTGCGCTTCAACACCGCCATTTCGCAGCTGATGGTGTTCATTAACGAAGCGTATAAAGCGGAGCAGATGAAAAAAGAATATATGGAAGGGTTCGTCAAGCTCTTATCGCCGGTTTGCCCGCATATTGGCGAAGAGCTCTGGCAAAAGCTCGGCCATACTGACACCATCGCCTATGAACCATGGCCGACATATGACGAAGCGAAACTCGTCGAAGATGTCGTTGAAATCGTGATCCAAATCAACGGCAAAGTGCGGGCGAAACTGAACGTGCCGGCGGACTTATCGAAAGAGGCGCTAGAAGAACGGGCGCTCGCCGATGAAAAAATTAAAGAGCAGCTTGCAGGGAAAACGGTGCGTAAGGTGATCACTGTCCCTGGTAAGCTCGTCAATATCGTCGCCAACTAACGAGACGGGTGGGGCGGGCAGTCCGCTGCCACCCTCTTATATGGATGAAAGGAGCGAACTTGGATGGAAGAAATCAAGGAAATTACCGCGGCGGAAGTGAAAGAAAAGCTTGAACGCGGCGAAAAGCTGAACATTGTCGATGTGCGTGAAGACGAGGAAGTCGCTCTCGGCATGATTCCAGGTGCCAAACATATCAAAATGGGCGATATTCCGAACCGATTGGACGAACTTGACAAGGAGGAAGAATACATTTTCGTCTGCCGCTCCGGGCGGCGGAGCGAAAACGTCTGCCGCTATTTGCAGGAGCTTGGCTACCGCGTCTGCAACATGATCGGCGGCATGCTCGAGTGGGAAGGGGAAACAGTGACGAAGCAATAATGTGACGGTTCCGCTTAGCCGGTCAACCGGCAGGCGGGGCGATTGGCAGACGGACAAAAAAACGGCATGGCCGGTAAAGACGGCCTGCCGTTTTTTTCGCTTCACGCTGCTTGTTACGTGCCGCCCTACCGATCCGTCAACTCAGTGAAAAGGAGAAGGCGAGCCCGTTTCGTTCCTTAGGCAGGAACTTTCCCTTGCCTTGTGGAAATGGAAAAAGAAAACGGAGGGCGATCGCCATGTATAAAGTGAAAGTGTTTGACAAAGAACATGAAAAAGATTTAGAGGCGGCCGTCAATGATTTTTTAGCCCGCTTGAAAGACGGGCAGTTGATTGATGTCAAATACAGCGTGGCGGCGATGGAATCAGAGGGCGAGCAAATTTATTGCTTTTCGGCCATGGTCATTTACCGGACGTAATTTGCCGGGCCGCCCCGGTTGCAGGCGGGGACGGAAGGTCGAGCTGTCTGTAAGAGGTTTTCCAGCTTTCTGTCAGCCGTTGTCCGCCCCGGCGGTGGGAAAGCGGCTGCGCCTAGTTTGGTATGCCGTCAATCAACGGCTGTCCGCGCCGATGCTTCCTCTACTTTTCGCTTCCAATGCATAGCGAGCGGCGTTCATGCCGGCGAGCCGCCCGGTCACCAAGGCGGCGGTGATGTTGTAGCCGCCCGTATAGCCGTGGATGTCCAAAATTTCGCCGCAAAAATATAGACCGCCCATACATTTAGATGCCATCGTTTTTGGCTCAATTTCTTTCACTGACACACCGCCCCCGGTCACGAACGCTTTTTCGATGGACAGCGTGCCATGGACGTGAAACGTAAATTGTTTGCAACAGCGGACGAACGCCCGCAGCGCTTCATGACTCACCGTTCCGGCGGCCGCTTGCGGATCGATGCCGCTTCGCTCCAGCAAAAAGGCGGCGTATCGTTCCGGCAGCACCGTTTTGGCGATGTTTTTTACCGCTTTTTTCGGCTCTTGTTTGCATAATTTGGCTAAGCGTTGAAACAGCTCTTCTTGCGTGAGATCCGGCAGCGCATCGATGCTCATGGCGACCGCGCCGTCCGAAGCTTTTTTCAACGCTTTGACAACAAATTGGCTGCAGCGGAGAGCAGCCGGGCCGGAAATGCCAAAATGGGTAAACAGCATGTCCATTCGGTGGGTGATGAGCGGCTTGCCGTTCGGCTTTAAGACGCTCAGCGCCACATCGCGCAACGACAGCCCTTGCAGCGTCCGGTTTTTGATGAACGGCTCGTTCGATACGATCGGCACTTCGGTCGGAAACAGCTCAGTCACCGTATGACCGGCTTTTTCCGCCCAAGGATAGCCGTCGCCGGTTGAGCCGGTTTGCGGCACGGATTTGCCCCCGACTGCGACAACGACGGCGTTTGCTGCGATTGTCTCCCCGCTTTTTAGCTTGACGCCGACCGTTTTTCCGTGCTCATACAGAACATCCTCAACCGGCGCCTCAAGCCGGATATCGACTTTAAGCCGGCCGAGTTCGTTCACGAGTGCTGTTACGACGGATTGGGCGCTGTCACTTTTGGGAAACATGCGGCCATGGTCTTCTTCTTTCAGCGGCACGCCAAGCCGTTCGAAAAAGCGGATGATATCTTCATTGTTAAATACGGAAAAGGCGCTGTATAAAAAGCGGCCGTTGCCGGGAATGTGGCGGACGATTTCATCGATCGGCAACCGGTTCGTGACATTGCAGCGCCCACCGCCGGAGATGGCAAGCTTGCGCCCGAGCTTTGTTCCTTTTTCCAACAGCAGTACGTTCGCTCCTTGTTCCCCAGCAGCGATCGCCGCCATGAGCCCGGACGGGCCGCCGCCGATGATGATGACGTCATATCCCATATGGATTCCATCCTTTCGTTGTCTACAAGCAGACAATGTTTTTCGTTCCGTTGCCAACTATGATAAAATAGGAATGTTGCGATTTTCAACGTCCACGGTTAGGGAAGGGATCATATGTCAACATCGAAATTGCTGCGCGGCACATTTATTTTAACTGCTGGTGTGATGATTTCCCGCCTTCTCGGCTTGTTTTACGTCATTCCGTTTTATCACCTTGTCGGTGAGCGCGGTGGGGCGCTGTACGGATACGGCTATGTGCCTTACCAAATTTTTTTAAGTTTGGCGACGGCCGGGCTGCCGGTCGCCGTATCGAAATTTGTGTCAAAATACAATGCCCTTGAGGAATACCGCGTCGGCTATACGCTCTTTCGCTCCGGCCTCGTGCTTATGTTGGCGAGCGGTGTTGCCTCATGGCTCATTTTGTACGGGCTCGCGCCCATTTTGGCTCCACATGTGATCGATGCAGAAACGAACGTCAACTCGGTCGATGACGTTGTCGCCGTCATTCGCGCGGTCAGTTTTGCGCTCATCATCGTGCCGATGATGAGCTTGATCCGCGGCTTTTTCCAAGGACACGAATCGATGGGGCCGACAGCGTTGTCGCAAGTCGTCGAGCAAGTTGTGCGCATTGCCTTTTTGCTTGGGGCTTGTTATGTCATTTTACGTATGTGGGACGGCTCGATCGTCACCGCCGTGAGTGCAGCGACGTTTGCCGCGTTTGTCGGCGCCGCCGGCGGGTTGTTGGTGCTCGTTGTGTATTGGTGGAAGCGGCGTCCGTATTTGCGCTCCTTGCTCGAGCGCGACCGCGGCGAAGTGAGCGTGTCGCTCCCGGCGATGTATAAGGAGTTGCTCCTTTCTTCGATTCCGTTCGTCTTTGTCGGCTTATCGATGTCGCTTTATCAGCTCATCGATCAGTTTACGTTCAACCACGCGATGGCTGCCGCAGGGTTGGGAAAAATATCGGAACACGCATATTCGGTGTTCAATATGTGGGCGCAAAAGCTCGTCATCATCCCGGTGACGTTGGCGACCTCGTTCAGCTTGGCGCTCATTCCGACGATCACGAAAGCACATGTTGAACAAAACCGGAGGGCCATGCGGCAATATTTGAACCAGACGTTCCAAGTGCTGATGTTTTTAACGATGCCGGCGGTGATCGGCATGGCGGTGCTCGCTGGTCCGATGTACAGCTCGTTTTACAGCTATGACCCGCTCGGTGAGCAAGTGTTGCGTTGGTACGCCCCAGCGGCGATTTTGTACGCGTTATTTTCCGTGACGTCCGCGATTATGCAAGGCATTAACCAGCAGCGGTTTACGGTCATTAGTTTAGCGGCCGGCCTGCTTGTGAAACTGTCGCTTAACACACTGTTGATTATGAAATGGGCGACGGTTGGTGCCATTGTTGCGACGATGGCCGGGTATTTCGTCTCGGTGGCGTTCAACTTATGGGTGATTCAACGGTACACCCGCTATCGCTATCGTTTTGTCCTTCGCCGAACGGTGTTTATGGCCATTTTGACGGCGTTGATGTCGGTGACCGTGATGGTCGTTGCGGCGTTGGTCGGGCAGTGGGTCGATTATCGCCAGGGAACGGCGGAGGCGGTGTTCGTTGCTGCGATTGGCGTGGCGGCCGGTGCGGCGGTGTACTTGTTTCTCAGCATTCGCTCCGGGCTGTTTGTGGCGCTATTTGGCGACCGGTTTGCTTTTTGGCGTCGGAAAGAGAAAAAGGCCGTGTCATAATTCTTGCTCATCAGTTCCCGACTTCGCTGTCTGCGTTGGCAGTGGCGGATTTATGGCCAAAACGAGAAGAAGGCGGTCTTGTGATCCGCCTTCTTTCTCATCGGTTTATGCAAGGCCGAGTCGGCGCTCGATGCGATCGAGGCGTCTGTCCACTCGTTCGAGCTGCCGGTTGAGCCGTTCGACATTGCGCTCGAGCTGCTCGATGCGTCGCGCCCAGTTGGTAAATTGCCATATGGGCAAGAACTGGCCTGCTGGCTGTTGACGGTAATCGTCAAACGTCGGAACATAATAGTAATACTCGTTCATCGACACATCTCCTTTCTGTATCTTTCCCTCATAGTGTATGGTGAGGAGGCAAAAGCGGACTAGATAAACGCCCAAATAGAGGAATATTTTAGGAGGGAGTTTCGTGGAACTGCGCATTGACAAGCTGCTCGCCCATATGGGCTATGGGACGAGGAAGGAAGTAAAAAAGCTGCTGAAGTCCGGCGTGGTGAAAGTGGATGGCGCTGCTGTCTATGATCCGAAAACGAAAGTGCGGCCGGACGAGCAGACGGTGACCGTCTGGGGAGAAACGGTCGAGTATAAACAGTTCATTTATTTGATGATGAACAAGCCCCCCGGCGTCATCTCAGCGACGGAAGACGCTGTGGAAGAGACGGTCGTTGATTTGCTTGAAGAGGAAGATCGGCTGTTTGACCCGTTTCCAGTCGGGCGGCTCGACAAAGACACGGAAGGGCTTCTGTTGTTGACGAATGATGGACAGCTCGCCCATCAGCTGTTGGCGCCGAAAAAACATGTGCCGAAAACGTACTTTGCCGTCATTGATGGCGAGGTGACGGAAGACGATGTGGAGGCGTTTCGGCGAGGTGTGGTGCTCGATGACGGCTATGAGACGAAGCCGGCCGAGCTTGTCGTGTTGAAATCGGGCCTGCGTTCCGATGTCGAAGTGACAATTACAGAAGGGAAATTTCATCAGGTGAAACGGATGTTTCAAGCGGTCGGCAAGCGGGTCGTTTATTTGAAACGGGTGCAAATGGGGCCGCTTTCTCTCGATCCGGATTTAGCGGTTGGCGAGTATCGGGAATTGACAGATGAAGAGGTGGAGATGCTGAAGCAATATCGGGCGGACGCGGATGAAAAAAAAGGAACCTGAGACGGTTCCTTTTTTATGAAAAAGTGAAGAATATTCGTTCGTTATGAAAAGACATTCTGCATTCATCTCTCATCCTGTTTTGCCTTGTTGGCACCGCTCAAGAAGAGATACGCACTTTTTTGTTCGTGGTCGTCCATTTGCCCTTGCTCGGGCTGCGAACGAGATCATTGTACATAAGCACGTTTAAGTCACGCTGGATTGTTCGTGGGGTGGTGCCGAACTCATCAACAAGTTCTTGGGTCGTAACCGTTCCTTTTTCGCTAATGTACATATACACGGATTTAATACGGGTAAGCATCCGGTGTGTTGAAGGTTTCAAAAGACCACTCCCTATCTTAGCATCATTCGCATGGCACAACCGACAGCTTTTAGATGAGAGATGTCTTTTATCTGTTTACTACCATTGTACACGAAATGGCTGGGGAAATGCTACCCGTTTGCACATATTCACGAAAAATTTAAACATTTTGTAGCAAAAATGAAACGAAGTTGTGACAAATGAAAAATTTTGACAACCTTTTTTTGATATGATACGTTGGCAACAAAGAGTGATAAAAAGAAAGGGAGAATGACGTTGAACATCAACTGGATTGAGGAGGCACGGAAACGGAAAGACGATTTAGTTCGCGATGTGCAAGCGCTTGTCCGCATTCCGAGCGTTCGTGATGACAGCGAGGCGCAGCCAGGAGCGCCGTTTGGACTGAAAGTGGCAGAAGCGCTCGATTATATGTTAACCCGTGGTCAAGCGGAAGGGTTTCGCGTCAAAAACGTCGACGGGTTTGCCGGACATGTGGAAATGGGGCAAGGGGAGAAGCTTATCGGTGTGCTCGGCCATATCGACGTCGTGCCGCCCGGGGATGGCTGGACGGTTGATCCGTTCTCCGCTCATGTGAGGGACGGCCGCATTTACGGGCGTGGGGCCATCGATGACAAAGGGCCGACCATCGCTGCGTTTTACGCAATGAAAATCGTGAAAGAACTCGGCCTGCCGCTGAGCAAGCGGGTTCGTCTCATCATCGGAGGGGATGAGGAAAGCGATTGGCGGTGTGTCGACCATTATTTCAAGCATGAAGAGATGCCGGACATTGGGTTTGTCCCGGACGCTGATTTTCCGATTATTTATGCGGAAAAAGGGATTATTGACGCTGATTTGCAATATCGGCTGACGGGGAGCGAAGAAACGGGAGAAATGACGCTTCGCTCGTTTCAAGCAGGCCGCCGCTACAATATGGTGCCTGATGCGGCCGAAGCCGTTGTCGAAGGAGCCGGGCTGGAGGAATGGTCTAGCCGGTATGAGCGCTTTTGCCGTGACCACGGATTAAACGGGAACATCCACCATAGCGGCGAAGCGGCTGTGCTTACGCTGGAAGGAGTGGCTGCTCATGGCGCCGAACCGGAGCGCGGCAAAAATGCCGGCGTCTACTTGGCGCAATTTTTAGCGAGCCTTCCGCTGGATGGCGGTAGCCGGCCGTTTGTCCAGTTTGTGGCGTCCTCGTTTTTCGACGACACGCGCGGACGGAAGCTCGGTCTGGCGTATCGGGATGAGCGGAGCGGTGAGCTGACCGTGAATGTCGGCGTGTTGTCATACGACCGTGCACAGGGCGGGACAATCGGGTTGAACATTCGCTATCCGGTGACGGCCGACGGGGAAACGATCCGTCAAACGTTGACCAACGTGGCTGCTGAACGCGGCCTGACGCTCGGGCGTTTCCATGATACGAAACCGCATTACGTCGATCCG
This sequence comes from Geobacillus thermodenitrificans subsp. thermodenitrificans DSM 465, assembly GCF_000496575.1. GTDB lineage: Bacteria > Bacillota > Bacilli > Bacillales > Anoxybacillaceae > Geobacillus > Geobacillus thermodenitrificans. Next base: position 64,165 of record NZ_AYKT01000002.1, read on the forward strand.
GATCATGAGTGGATCCGCACGCTTCAACGCATCTATGAAGAACAAACCGGTGAGCCTGGTCGGCTGTTGGCGATTGGCGGCGGCACGTATGCCCGCTCGTTGACCGCCGGGGTGGCGTTCGGTGCTTTGTTTCCTGGCCGCCCTGATGTCGCCCATCAGAAAGATGAATATGTCGAGATTGACGATTTAGTGAAAGCGACTGCCATTTACGCTCAGGCGATCTATGAGCTGGCCAAATAAACCGCTGCTTCGGAACGGCTTAAGAAATAGAATGGTTGCCCCACAAGACAGCAATGTTGTGACAAGGAAAGGGGAGAACGGGATGGAAGCAGCCTTAAAACGGGAAGCAGCGGCGCGAAAAACGGTGTTTCCGCTCTTTTATTTTCTGATCTTTTTTGCCATTGGGGCGCTGTCTCCGCTTTTGTCTGTCTATTTGCAGGAAGAAGCGCGCCTGTCGGGGACGGCCATCGGTTGGATTATGTCGCTCACCCCGATCGTGACGATGGCCGCCCAACCGCTTTGGGGCATGGTGACTGACTATACGCGCAAACCGGTCGGGATATTAATGATCACGCTCGTTTTGACGGCGTTGTTCGGACTCATGTATTCATTCGCCGGCAGTTACGAAGCCTTTGTTGCGTTGACGGTGCTGCTTTCGGCGGCGCAGAGCGCTGTCGTTCCGATTTCGGACAGCCTCGCCCTTCGCCATGTCCACGAACAGGGCGGAAACTACGGCTCCATTCGGTTATGGGGATCGATCGGCTTTGCTGTGGCGGTGTTTGTCGTCGGATGGCTATCCGAACGTATCGCCTTTGCGGTCATTTTTTATGCGTTTTCGCTTGCGATGTTAGCTGCAGCCGCGTTGACTGCCCGCCTGCCGCGCTACCGGACGGCGGTGTCGACAGGGAGGTTGACGTGGCGTGACATCGGCGGACTGCTTTCGCTCCGCCCGTTTCGACTGTTGTTGACGGCCGCGTTTTTGTTGTTCGGTCCGATTTTGGCCAACAATTCGTATTTCGGGCTGTTGATTCATGAACTCGGCGGTACGCTGACTGGCGTCGGCTTCGCCTTTTTGCTTGCTGCCGGAAGTGAGGTGCCGTTTATGAAAGCGACGGATCGGCTCATCCGCCGGTTTGGCATGGCGCGCCTACTTATTTTGGCGGCGCTAATATCGGCGGTCCGCTGGCTGTCATATGCCGCCGATCCACCGCTTTGGTTTGTCTATATGACAACGATCGTGCAAGGCTGCTCCGTTGGACTGTCGATTCCGACCGCGCTCCAATATGCGCGTCGCTTGGTGCCAGAGCGGGTGCAGGTGACGGCGGTGTCCCTTTACTCGGCAGTCAGCAACGGCCTCGGTGCTTGGTTTTGCACGCTTTTGGGCGGGTATTTGCTTGAGCGGTGGCACATTGGCACGGTTTATTTGTTTTTTGGCGCTTGCACGCTCGCTGGCGTGTTCGTATTGCTTTGGCTTGCCAAACTAGAACGAGACGACCAATCGGCAGGTGAGAGAGGATGAAACGCAACCATTATTTTATTGCCGTTCCGCTGACGGCGGAGGCGAAACAAGCGATTGCCCGTTTTGCGGGCGATATGGCATCATCGCTTCCGTTCCGTACATGGGTGCATGAACAAGACTACCATATTACCCTTGCATTTTTAGGGGATGTGCCGCCACAGAAAATGGACCCGCTATGTGAAAAGGTAGCGGCAGCCGCAGCCCGCTACGCTCCGTTTTCCCTTCAACTTGACGGGCTCGGAACGTTCGGAGAGCGCACAGCGCCCCGCATTTTTTGGCAAGGAGTCAAAGCGGAGGAAACGCTCAATGCGCTGCGGCGCGATGTGTATGAGGCTTGCTTAACGCTCGGTTTTTCTCTCGACCGGCGGCCGTTTGCCCCGCATATTACGATCGCTCGCAAATGGCAAGGCGCCGAGCCGTTTAAGCCGGAAATGCTCGGTATGCTTCCGGCGGCTTCGGCGGTGTTTTCGGTGCCGGAGATTGTGCTATACCGGACAAATATGCACCAGACGCCAAAATATGAAGTGATCGCCTCGTTTCCGCTGCTGGGTGCACCGGCGGAGGGCAACCAATAGTAGGTGAGGGTATGGGACAGCTTGTGAAAATGCGGGATTGTATCTCCCGCTATGAAACGGATGTGTATTATTATGTGCCGGAATTTATCCGGCTGAAACAACGGCAGTGGGAACAGGCGAAAGCACGGTGGGAAGCGGCACACGATGCTGGCATGAGCGTTCAAACGGGCACGGAAGAGACGTGGGATTTTTTGCTTAACGAACCATCATGGTGGGAACGGCTCGTAAAGCGGTGGCGGCGCGACACGGCATTGGAAGAGGAAGAAGAGGCGCCAGCCGCTATTGCGATGGTCAACCGTGCGGCCACCGTTGAGGAGCTGAAGCGTCAATTTCTTGACGAATTGTTTCAGCTTCAGCTGAAATGGGCCAGTTCGACGATGATGTACGTTTCTCCGCTTGACGACGAGCTGTATCGCGATGAAACGTTGAAGTATTTTTTGCAGCGGTTTCCGGATACGTATTTATGTTTTTACCAGCCGGTCGTTATGGCCGGTAAGGCGCAGGTCGAGCTCGAGACGGTCATCCTGACGCCGACGGCGGCTTGGTGCATCGCCTTTGTCGAGGGAAGTCCGGACAATATTGTGATCGTATCCGCAGACCGGTTTTGGACGGAGCGGGCCGGAATGAAAGAGGTTAAGCGGGTGAACCCGGTCGTGTCGCTGCGCCGGACAGGGCAAGTCGTTTCTGATATTTTCCAAAAACATCAAATCGATTGGCCGATTCATCTTGTGCTGTTAAACCGCTATGGCTACATTGACCATAGCAATCTTTTTCCTTTTGTTCACTATATTGATAAACGAAATTATGAACAATGGTTTTCCCGCTTGCGCCGCTCAGCCCTTCCGCTTCGGCATCAGCAGTTGAAGGCGGCTGAGGCGTTGCTTGGCCACTGCGCCAGTTTTTACAGCCCCCGCCTTGATGGGAATATTTACAACGAAGAATGGCAACAATAAAAGCATCTGTGCATCGATGGGGCGAACCGGCCGATTTTTTGGCACCGCCCTTTTTCTTTTGCGTATGATAGTAGTAACGGGAGGCCACAAAGGGGGGGTGAGCCAATATGCTTCATATTAACCGAACGTTTGTCGCCTATTTGGACGAGATGGATCAATTGACCGTGCTTGTACCGAAGTCGTGTTGCCCTGACGAGATGGCGCCATTTACGATGGTGGCACCGAGCGGAGAGGAAATTCCGCTTTCCGTGCAGCAGCTCGAGGACTTAGGCGATATGGTGAAATATGTATGTCGATTTGCGTCTGCGTTCGAGTTTGGGGCGACCTATTGGGTTCGTGCCCGTTCGGGGGAGAGAACCGATGTGCAAATCGGTGCTGTCGTGCGGACGCCGGCGTTCGATGATCAATTTTTTTACGAAGGAAAGCTAGGAGTGGACTACACGAAGGAGCAAACGGTGTTCCGCGTTTGGGCACCGACGGCAACCGCCGTCAACGTCAAGTTGATCCATCCGGATAGCGGTGATGCCCGCTATGTGCCACTTGAGCGAGGGGAGCGCGGTGTATGGTCGGCGGTCGTCCCCGGCGACTGGGAACGAACGTATTATACGTATGTTGCCTGCATTAACCGCGTATGGCGCGAGGCAGTGGATCCATATGCGACCGCTGTTTCCATCAATGGTGAGTATGGCGTGATCATCGACTGGGAAAAGACGAAGCTCGCACCATCCGCTCGTCCGTTGCCGCCGCTCACATCACCGACTGACGCCATTATTTACGAATTAAGCATCCGTGACTTTACGAGCCACCCCGACAGCGGTGCCGCCCATAAAGGGAAGTATCTTGGGTTGTCGGAAGCGAATACAAGCGGGCCGAACGGAACATCGACCGGGCTTTCCTATTTAAAAGAGCTGGGTGTCACCCATGTGCAGATTATGCCGTTTACCGATTTTGCCGGAGTTGATGAACGCGATCCGTCAGCCTCGTATAACTGGGGATACAATCCACTTCATCTATATGCACCGGAAGGGAGTTATGCAACCGATCCGACCGATCCTTACGCGCGCATTGTTGAATTAAAACAAATGATTCGAACGCTGCACGAAAACGGCTTGCGTGTTGTTATGGATGCGGTATATAACCATGTCTACGATCGGGAGCAGTCATCACTGGAGAAGCTTGTTCCCGGGTATTATTTCCGCTATGATGCGTATGGCCAGCCAGCCAACGGCACCGGCGTCGGCAACGACATCGCTTCTGAGCGGCGGATGGCCCGTCGGTGGATCGTCGATTCGGTCATCTTTTGGGCGAAAGAGTACGGCATTAATGGATTTCGTTTCGATTTGATGGGTGTACATGATATAGAGACGATGAAAGTCGTGCGTGACGCTCTCGATGCAATCGATCCATCGATTCTCGTGTATGGGGAAGGTTGGGACTTGCCGACACCGCTTGCGCCAGAGCAAAAAGCGACGATGACCAACGCTTGGAAGTTGCCGCGCATTGCCTATTTCAATGATCGGTTCCGCGATACGATCAAAGGAAGCACGTTCCATTTGCCAAGCCGCGGCTTTGCGCTCGGCGATGCAAGCGGGCGCGAACAGGCGAAAACGGTCATCGCCGGCAGCTTGCGGGCGTTAGGCGGGCTGTTTTGTCATCCACTCCAATCGTTGAACTATGTAGAATGTCATGATAATCATACTTTTTGGGATAAGATGGAAGTTGCGAACGGCTACGAATCAGAAGCGATTAGGCGCAAACGGCAAAAGCTCGCCACGGCGATCGTTCTATTGGCGCAAGGGATTCCATTTTTGCATAGCGGTCAGGAGTTTTATCGGACAAAAGGGGGAGATGGCAACAGCTATCAGGCACCTGATGAGGTGAATTGGATCGATTGGGAGCAGAAAAGCCGCTATGAAAACGACGTCCGCTATGTTCAAGGGCTGATCGCTCTTCGTCGGGCGCACGGTGCGTTTCGCCTCGCGACAGAGGCGGAGGTGTTGCGCCATTTCGAGTTTCTTGAACCAACCCCGCCGTCAGTGATCGCTTATTGGCTGCGCGATGTCGCCGTCTACGGGCCGTGGGGGGATATCATTGTCATTCACCATCATGAAGAGAAATCGGAGACAATTGTTCTTCCCGATCAAGAAGAGTGGGACGTCGTCTGCGACGGAGAGCAAAGCGGGACGATTCCGCTCCGACGGGTGCGCCATGTTGTTGACCTTGACGGTATCGGTACATGGGTGCTTGTCAGAACAGAAGCGATGAATGCCGATGAAAATGCGGGATGAGCGGAATCCCAATGGGAAAACTCCTTCCCTTTTGTTTTGCTGTGCAGACTTTGGCAGTTTTATGCAAGTATCTTGGTAAGAAAAATGTTTGCATGCCGGGGCGGTATTTCAGTATAATACAAGTAAGACGGACGGAAGAAGGACGCGGCACGGCCGTCCTTTTTATTTGTGCACAAGAAGAAGCAAACGGACACGTTTTCTATTTTTTAAGTCGCAGGTGAACATGCTTTGGAACAGTTACTAGGTAAGGAGTGGGAGATCACTCCGGCCGGCGGTGCAACAGGGGATGCGTATTTTGCCGAATATGAAGGGAAGAAACTGTTTTTGAAACGGAACTCTTCCCCGTTTCTTGCCGTATTGTCGGCGGAAGGGATCGTCCCGAAGCTCGTCTGGACGAAACGGATGGAAAATGGCGATGTGTTTACGGCCCAGCAGTGGCTGAACGGCCGGGAGCTGAAGCCGCATGAGATGGGAAGCGAACAGGTGGCGGCGTTGTTGCGGAAAATTCATGGCTCCAAAGAGCTGGTGACGATGCTTAAGCGGCTCGGCAAAACGCCGCTGCATCCCGAGAAGATGCTCGCTGCGCTCACCGAGCGGCAACGACGTCATCCGATCGGCGCTGCGGCCGTTCGTGAAGCGCTTAGCTGGCTTAGGCAACATGTATCGTTCTTGCCTGATGATCAGCACGTTGTTTGCCACTGTGACATTAACCATAACAATTGGCTGCTTGCTGATGACGGCACATTGTACTTGATCGATTGGGATGGAGCTGTTATTGCGGATCCGGCCATTGACATCGGCATGTTGCTTCATTTATACATTCCGCGCGCTGAGTGGGAAGTGTGGCTTCATCAGTATGGATTGGCATGGACGGAGGGACTTGCCCTCCGTCTGAAATGGTATGCCATCGCCCATACATTGCATTCACTGTTTTGGCCGAAAGGGAAGGACAGTCAAAAAGAAAGGGAACAATCGTTGCAATTATTGCAGTACATTATAGCGGAACAGTAAGCCGTTGAACGTTGCCGAAACGGTCTTCGAAAAAGAAAACAGAACGCTGGCAACGTTTCACGGCCTCTCATGTTTGACCAGTCTTAGCCGCGCTGTTTATGACAGCTCGTTCACCCAATCGGCGAGCTGGCTTTGATGCGCGGAAATATGGGCGTTTAAATCGGGGCTATATTTTCCGCCTTGGCCATAGGCGTAAATGTTCGGGAGAATTTGCTTGACATTCGCGCTCACCTCATTGTTGGCGAGCAGCGATTTGACAAGCCGTTCGATTTGTTCACATTCGGAAACCGTTCCGCAACAATCAAGTTGGTGTTCAGACAAAATATCGCGGAGCACGGTCAATTGATGGTTATGGTCGAGCGGCATGCCGTTCACCATCCTTTAGCGAAGCTGTACGGTTTTAATATGCCCGGGCCTAACGGTGTTTATGCCTAGGCGTTTGCTTCTTCAAGCGCGGTTATACTAACAAGGTAGCATCAAAACAACAAACGGAAACGAGACAGAGGTGTCAATATGCGTTTGCGCAACAAACCATGGGCGAAAGACAAAATCGCCGCTTACCCTCAGTATGTCATCCCTGACCCGGAAGCGAGGCGCGGGCGTTGGCATGAGCTGTTTGGCAATGACCGGCCGATCCATATTGAAATCGGCACTGGAAAAGGAAAATTTATTACCGAAATGGCGAAGCTGCATCCCGACGTCAATTTTATCGGCATTGAGTTGTATCCGAGCGTGCTCGTGTCGGCGCTGGATAAGCTGATCGAGAGCGAGCTGCCAAACGTGCGGTTGCTCAATGCCAACGCGAAAGATCTCACCACATTTTTTGCTGACGGAGAAATCGCGCGTATTTACTTGAACTTTTCCGACCCGTGGCCGAAAAAGCGGCATGAGAAACGGCGGCTGACCTATCGGGATTTTTTGGCGCTTTATGATCGCATTTTGTCCGCAGACGGGGACATTCATTTAAAAACGGACAATCAGTCGTTTTTTGAGTATTCGCTTGTCAGCCTGTCACAATATGGGTTTGTGCTCGCGGCGGTCCAATTGGATTTGCATCGGAGCGATATTGTCGGCAACGTCATGACCGAGTACGAAGAAAAATTTTCAGCAAAAGGCAACCGCATTTACCGCTGCGAGGCGCTTCGTCCGCCACAGCAGTCATAACGGCCCGACCGGTTTGGTCGGGTTTTTTTAGTGCTCTGAACCGGTCTCACCACGTTTCCTCGTGAGCATAAGTGGAGGATGCATCCGTGCCTTCACCAACTTCCGGACGCACGGGGATGGCTTGGCTGACAGCCGGCTGTGAGGCGGGTATTCCTAAGAACCTCCCACTTCTAAGCGTAAACGTCGATGGGAGAGCGTTCCATCCTTTCCGGCCGATGAAGAAAATGGTACACTAATGAATAAGGGGGGGAGAGGAACATGGAACAATTACAAGTTGGACAAGTGACATTGACATGGTTGAACGGAGGCGTTACTCATCTTGACGGCGGGGCGATGTTCGGTGTCGTTCCGAAACCGCTTTGGTCGAAAAAATATCCGCCGAATGACCAAAACCAAATTGAGCTGCGCACGGATCCCATTTTGGTGGAGGCTGGCGGCAAACGTCTGCTCATTGAATCCGGCATCGGCAACGGCAAACTGACCGATAAACAAAAGCGCAATTTCGGCGTCACCGAGGAATCGTCGCTTGACGAGTCGCTCGCTGCGCTGGGGCTGACGCGCGGCGATATTGACATCGTCATCATGACCCATCTTCATTTTGACCATGCGTGCGGGTTGACGGTTTGGGAAGACGGGCGGCTTGTGCCGGCGTTTCCGCGCGCAGCGATCATCACTTCGGACGTGGAGTGGGAGGAAATGCGCGCTCCAAACATCCGCTCGCGCAATACGTATTGGAAAGAAAACTGGGAGCCGATTGCTGAACAGGTCATTCCGTTTACGAAAGAAACGGAAGTCGTCTCCGGTATCCGCCTCATACATACCGGCGGTCATAGCGCCGGCCATGCGATTGTGTTGATCGAATCGGATGGGGAGATGGCCATCCACCTCGGCGATTTGCTCGGCACGCATGCGCATCAAAACGTCCTTTGGGTGATGGCGTATGATGATTACCCGATGGACTCGATTTTCGCCAAACAGCGGTGGCTTCCGTACGGCATCGAGCGGAACGCTTGGTTTACGTTTTATCATGATGCCTATTACCGCGCTGTCAAATGGCGGGAAGACGGAACGATCGCAGAGCAAGTGAAGCGAAACCGGCCGATGCTATAGCGGTTTCGTGTCGACGATGGCGCCGGTGTACGCGTTCACCCAAAACTCGTCATCCCTGTCATCACGGCAAATGCCGCCGCGGTAGACGGTGTATGTCAACCCGTTTTTCTCATAGCGCTCCGGAGCGGATTGAATCCATGAACCACGGATCGGGCGCGTCCCGCTGAGCGATTGCTTCGCCATCGCCAGCGCTTTTTCCGGGGTGAGAAGTGCGGGCCGTGACGCGGCGCGGATGGCGCAGACAGCAGCGGCACCGACGGCAACGCCAACAAGCCATTTTTTCCAAGCCATGCGTTTGTTCCTCCTTTTGCCTTGATACGGATTAGTATAGCCGATTTTGACGGAAGATGTAAGCAGAGCGGAAAAACAGAAGGCAATGAATGAAAAGAAAGGGAGAACCGTGATGAACGTAGAAACGCTGCAACTGTTTCAAACGTTGACCGAACTGCCAGGGGCGCCAGGCCATGAGCACGCGGTGCGGCAGTTTATGCGCAAAGAGCTCGCCAAATACGCCGATGAGATCGTGCAAGACCGTCTCGGCAGCATTTTCGGTGTCAAGCGTGGCGATGAGACAGGTCCAACGGTGATGGTCGCTGGCCATATGGACGAGGTCGGATTTATGGTAACGGCGATTACCGATAACGGCATGATTCGCTTTCAAACGCTCGGTAGCTGGTGGAATCAAGTGCTGCTCGCCCAGCGCGTGCAAATTATCACGGACGACGGGCCGGTCATTGGCGTCATCGGCTCGACTCCGCCGCATTTGCTCAATGAGGAGCAGCGCAACAAACCGATGGAACTCAAACATATGCTCATTGACATCGGCGCGGAAAGCCGTGAGGACGCTGAACGGATCGGTATTCGTCCAGGCCAGCCGATCGTGCCGGTCAGCCCGTTCACTCCGCTTGCAAACGGGAAAACGGTGATGGCCAAAGCGTGGGACAACCGGTTTGGCTGCGGGCTTGCCATTGAGCTGTTAAAAGAGCTGAAAGACGAAACCGTGCCAAACGTGTTGTATGCCGGAGCGACGGTCCAAGAGGAAGTCGGGCTGCGCGGGGCGCAGACGGCGGCAACGATGATTAATCCGGATATCTTTTTCGCCCTTGAAGCAAGTCCGGCGAACGATATGTCTGGCGATAAACAGGCGTTTGGCCATATCGGCAAAGGGGCGCTCCTCCGTTTGTACGACCGGACGATGGTGACGCACCGCGGCATGCGCGAGTTCGTGCTCGATACGGCGGAATCGCTTGGTGTGCCATATCAATTTTTCATTTCTCCAGCCGGAGGAACGGACGCCGGCAGAGTCCATATCGCGAACCGCGGTGTGCCGTCGGCAGTGATTGGCCTTTGCGCTCGCTATATTCATACGCATGCGTCGATCATTCATGTCGACGATTATGCGGCGGCCAAACAATTGATCGTCGAGCTTGTGAAACGATGCGACCGGGCGACGGTCGAAGCGATTCGCGCCAACAGCTGATCAAAAGCGAATGGCGGCAAAGAAGCAACACGATGGCGAAAGCTGAACAAGATAAGGGGAGAAGCGGTAGCTTCTCCTTTTCCATGCCAAGGAGGATGAGCAATGAAGACAATCGCAGTCGGAACAAAAAACGAAGCGAAAGTGGCCGCTGTTCGTGCGGTGTTCGGAGGATCGCAATGGCGCATTGTTCCGATTGATGTGCCATCAGGCGTCTCCGCTCAGCCGCTTTCGGACGAGGAAACGCGGCGTGGGGCGATTCAGCGCGCCAAGCGGGCGCTTGAAGCCGCCGAGGCGGAGATCGGTATCGGGCTTGAGGGCGGCGTCATGAACATGGACGGGCAATGGTGGCTTTGTAACTGGGGAGCGCTCGTTGACCGAAACGGCATTACTGTCGCTGCCGGTGGTGCGCGTCTCGCCTTGCCGCCAGACATCGGCGCCGGGCTTGAGGCGGGGCGCGAGCTCGGTGAACTAATGGAGGAATATACAGGGCGGCGGAACATCCGCACCAAAGAGGGGGCGGTCGGTGTGTTTACGAACGGGCGCATCGACCGTGCAGCGATGTTTTCCCACATCGTTCAGCTGTTGGTCGGCCAATACGAATTGTTTTGTCAAAATGGCCCGTTCACGGTATGATAAAGGAGGACAGCTGGCGACGCCATAAAAACAAGGAGGCAGATTGATGAACAGCCGGCAAATGTATGAGACGATCAAGGAACGTCTCAACGCCCATCCGCATTGGACGTTTCACTTTGATGCCAAACATGATACGATGCGAATCGAAGATCACCGCACGAAAAAAGGGGTTACGATCTCGCTTCCCGGCGTGATCGCCAAGTGGCACGAACAAAAAGACGAAGCGGTGCGCGAAATTATTTATTACGTAGAAGAGACACTGAAAACAATGGAAGAAACAGCAACGCTTTCCGGAAACGAACGGAACATTTATCCCGTGATCCGGTCGACGTCGTTTCCGACTGAAACGAAAGAAGGCGTTCCGCTTTTGCACGATGATCATACGGCCGAAACGCGCATTTACTACGCGCTTGATTTGGGTAAAACCTATCGCTTGATTGATGAACAAATGATGGAAAAGGAAAAATGGAACCGCGAGCGGGTGAAGGAAATCGCCCGCTTTAACGTCCGTTCGCTGCCGACGCCGGTGAAAGAAGACCGCGTTGCCGACAACGTGTTTTATTTTGTCAACACGAACGACGGCTATGATGCGAGCCGAATTTTAAACGATGCGTTTTTGGCCGAAATGCATACACGCATGGAAGGAACGATGGCGATAGCCGTTCCTCATCAAGACGTGCTCATTCTTGCTGATTTGCGCAATGACATTGGCTATGATGTGTTGGCGCAAATGACGATGAGCTTTTTTGCCAATGGCCGCGTGCCGATTACGGCATTGTCCTTTTTATATGAAAACGGCAAACTTGAACCGATCTTCATTTTAGGAAAAAAACGGAGAACGTAGCGCACAAGGAGGAGTTAAGCGATGAACGTGTTTTACAATCGGGAAGGGCTCGGTGATGTATTGCTAGTATCGCTAAAGCCAGTGGCGGCTGAGGAGCGAGTGTTTACAAAGCAAGGGGATGTTGTCCGCATCATTTCTGAACGGACAGGCGAGACGGTCGGCTATAATATTTTTTCCGCTTCTTCGTATTATCCGTTTTCTGGCAGCGGTCCGCTTGAAGTGAATGAAGAACTGGTCAATGTCGTGAATGACATTTTGGCGAAAAACGGCTATGAAGAGCGGATTGAAGCCGATTTGTCGCCAAAATTCGTTGTTGGATATGTAAAGGAAAAGGAAAAACACCCGAACGCCGATAAACTGAGTATCTGTCAAGTCGATGTCGGCAACGAAGTGTTGCAAATCGTCTGCGGGGCGCCGAACGTTGCTGCAGGGCAAAAAGTCGTCGTCGCGAAAATCGGCGCGGTCATGCCAAGCGGGCTCGTCATTCAAGAAAGTGAGCTGCGCGGCGTCACCTCGCGCGGCATGATTTGCTCGGCACGCGAACTCGGATTGCCAAACGCCCCGCAAGAAAAAGGGATTCTTGTGCTCTCCGATGAATATGAAGTGGGACAACCGTTCACGTTTTAACGAGTCAATATGGGAGAGCTGGGCGATATTCAGCTTGAACGTCACTGGAACTGACTCCAGTGACGTTTTTTCCGACACTGAATGAATAGAAAGAGTGGAACGATCAATGAAATTTTGGAAACGATGGCTTCGTTTTTTTACAGATGAGGAGGAACACGAACGACCAACCAACAGAGAACGACTAGACCACAGGCCGGAACGCGCCGAGGCGAAAGTCGTGTACCAGTACCCGCAAGGCCGTTTCCGGTTTCCGCTCATTCCAGATGACCATTCCTTAGAGACTAAGAAGACGACAAGGCAAATAGTCGACGAGGAAAGCACGCTGAAGCCCCCACGCCGCCCATCTGTCGATACAGTGAGAGAAACGTCAGAAAAAAAGCCGTTCCGTCCGTCCGACGTGCCGTCTCCTATTTTTGGGTACCATAACAATAGGGAACAGCGGCAACGACTGACAGAACAAGGAATCATTGCCGCTAGGCGAACGGCAGAAAAAGCGAAGCAACGTCCTGAGGGCTTGTCCGCCGATGGACAAGCGAGCAGCTTGCCAAGTGAACAAGCTCTGTCGTCTCGCTCATCTGATTTCACCGATACCGCCGCGCCGCAAGGGACGTTGGAACAAACGACTCACAGCGCGAAGGAGGGAGCGGCGGCCGACCGGCAGACAGAAAAAGAGACTCAAGTCGATGCCGCAACCGTACAGATCGCAACGCCAGGCGCAGAAAAACGGATGAATGAAAACAGCGAGGGAGAAAATGAGCTTCGCAAAGCGCCGTTCACCGAGACAGCGGCAGAAGCAGAGGAGCTGCCTGTTGAGCCTGTCGAGGAATCACCTGTCCTTGACGAATCGGCATTGACGGAGACGGCAGCGGAAGCGAAGGAGCCGTCTGTTGAGCTTGTCGAGGGAACGTCTGCCTTTGACGAATCGGCATTCACGGAAACAGCGGCGGAAGCAGAGAAACCGTCCATTGAGCCTGTCGAGGAATCGCTTGTCCTTGACGAATCGGCATTGACGGAGACGGCAGCGGAAGCGAAGGGGCCGTCCGTTGAGTCTGATGAGGGCACGCCTGTCCTTGGCGAACCGACATTGACGGAGACAGCGGCAGAAGCAGAGGGGCAGCCTGTTGAGCCTGTCGAGGAATCGTCTGTCCTTGACGAATCGACATTGACGGAGACAGCGGCAGAAGCAGAGGAGCAGCCTGTTGAGCTTGTCGAAGAATCGCTCGTCCTTGGTGAACCGGCATTCACCCAAACGGCAGTAGAAGCGAAGGAGCCATCGGCTGATCCTATCGCGGAAGAGTCCGCGCTTGACGAACCATCATTCACGGAGACGGCAGCGGAAGCGAAGGATCCGTCCGTTGAGTCTGATGAGGGCACGCCTGTCCTTGGCGAACCGACATTGACGGAGACAGCGGCAGAAGCAGAGGGGCAGCCTGTTGAGCCTGTCGAGGAATCGTCTGTCCTTGACGAGCCGGCATTTACCGAGATAGCGATAGAAGCAAAGGATCCGTCCGTTGAACTTGTCGAGGAAGCTCCTGCTCTTGGCGAATCGGCATTCACTGAAATAGCAAAAGAAGCAGAGGAGCAGGTAGAAGGCATTTCGGCAGGGGATGACGATTGCGAAGGGAAAGCAGAAGCGGGGCAGGCAGTAATGAAAGGGACGACATGGACAGAAGCGCCCGTCTCGGAAGAAAAGGAAGTCCCGGAGGCGATGTCTGCGGCCGTGCCGACGATCGGTGAACCGGCGGCTGCTGAAATGAAAGAGGAACAGGCGCATGCGTCGCTTCGTCAGTCCGCATCCGTCGTTGAACCCGAGAGCGGCTCCCGTGAAGGCGGAGATGAACATGAAAACAGATTAACTCAACCGGATGACCGCGACGATGGACAAAAGGAAATGCAAGAGCTGCCGACGGAGAGCGGCAACAGGAATGCACGGGGGACTTCTAAAGAGGCTGAGAGAAGACCGCATTCCTCTTCGTCACCGGCTAGTGAAAACAGACGGGCGGCTGATCGCCATCGTCCGGAACGAATGCGCATTCCGTACAACGTCATGATGCTAAAGCAAGATCGGCGCAAGCTGGAAGAAAGAGCGGCCCGTCGCTCGAGCGGCTATTCGCTGCCGCCGTTGTCGCTCCTTCAGCCACCGGGAGAGGCAGCGGCCTGCGATGAACAATGGATTCGCGAACAATGCGCCCGTTTGGACCAGACGTTTGAAAGTTTCCATATTGGCGCTAAAGTCGTTCACGCCACGCAAGGCCCGACAGTCACGCAGTTTGAAGTGCAGCCTGATTTAGGAGTGAAAGTGAGCAAGATTACAAGTTTGACGGATGATATCAAACTAAGCTTGGCGGCGAGAGATATTCGGATTGAAGCGCCGATTCCGGGAAAACGGACGATCGGCATCGAAGTGCCCAACCCGTCGAGCCGCCCGGTGCAGCTGCGGGAGATTTTAGACAGCAGCGCGTTTCGCGAGCACCGTTCTCCGCTCACGGTCGCGCTCGGTCTTGATATTAGCGGAGCGCCGGTTGTGACGGACATCAAAAAAATGCCGCATGGACTCATCGCTGGAGCGACCGGGTCAGGGAAAAGCGTGTGCATGAACGCAATGCTCGTCAGCATGTTGTATAAAGCCGCTCCGCATGAGGTAAAATGGCTGCTTATCGACCCGAAAATGGTCGAATTGGCACCGTACAACGGCTTGCCGCATTTGCTCAGCCCGGTCATTACGGAGGCGAAGGCGGCTGCCGGGGCGCTCAAATGGGCGGTCCGCGAAATGGAGCGGCGGTATGAGCTATTTGTTCATGCGGGCGTGCGTGACATTGAAAAGTATAATGCTTATCTCCGTGCCCAAGGCAGCGGTGAACCGATCCTTCCATACATCGTGATTGTCATTGATGAGTTGGCCGATTTAATGATGGCCGCCCCAGCCGATGTCGAAGAATCGATTTGCCGGTTGGCACAAAAAGCACGGGCATGTGGCATTCACTTATTGATCGCTACCCAGCGGCCGTCGGTTGATGTCATCACCGGCTTAATTAAAGCGAACATTCCAACGCGCATTGCTTTTTCCGTCTCTTCTCAAATTGATTCGCGTACGATTTTGGATGCGAATGGAGCCGAGCGGCTGCTTGGTCGCGGCGATATGCTCTTTTTGGAGAACGGTTCGGCGAAGTCGGTGCGGTTGCAAGGCTGTTTTATTTCCGATGAGGAAATTGAACGGGTGACGGCGTATGTGAAGGCGCAACAAGGCCCTTCCTACATGTTCAGCCCGGACGAGTTTCGGCAGACGGCGGCGTTTAGTGAGGAAGATGATGAATTATTTGACGAAGCGTGTCGGTTTGTCATTGCGCAAGGTGGGGCATCCACATCGAGTTTACAGCGCCATTTCCGCATCGGCTACAACCGCGCCGCCCGGCTTATCGAGATGATGGAGGAGCAAGGACTGATTTCCGAAGCGCGCGGCAGCAAACCGCGTGACGTACTAATGAGTGAAGAAGAATGGACGCGTTGGCGGGAGAGAGGCGCGTTGCAGACGGATGGTTTTTCCTCTTCCGAACAGTAGTGTTTTGCCGACCGGCGTGCTATAATGGGGAAATGAGACAGTTGGTACAGTAGGATGAAATAAATGGCAAAAATAGATAAATATCATATACTGTCTTACAGAGAGACGATGGTTGGAGGGCTTAGCGATGACAGTTTACCATTTTGTTGGCATTAAAGGCACGGGGATGAGCGCGCTCGCGCAAGTGCTTTATGATCTCGGCTATACAGTGCAAGGATCGGACGTAGAAAAATGGTTTTTTACACAAAAGGCACTTGAAGAGCGGGGAATCCCGGTTTTGCCTTTTTCAAAAGATAATGTTCACCCGGGTTATACGGTCATTGCCGGCAATGCATTTCCGGACACGCACGAGGAAATCGAAGCCGCTCGTCAGCTCAGTGTTCCTGTCATTCGGTACCATCGCTTTTTAGGTGAGTTGGCAAGCAAGTTTACGAGTATAGCGGTGACCGGCTCGCACGGAAAGACGACGACGACGGGGCTGCTCGCTCATGTGATGCAAGGGGCGCATCCAACGTCGTATTTAATCGGAGATGGAACGGGAAAAGGGGAGCCGGGGAGCAAATACTTTGTATTTGAAGCGTGTGAATACCGAAGACACTTTCTCTCCTATTTTCCAGATTATGCAATTATCACGAACATTGACTTCGACCACCCAGATTATTTTGCCAATATCGACGACGTCTTTTCTGCTTTCCAGCAGATGGCGCAACAAGTGAAAAAAGGGATTGTCGCTTGCGGGGACGATCCGTATTTGCAAAATATTCAAGCCAAAGTGCCGATCTTGTTTTATGGGCTTGGCGAAGAAAATGATTTTCAGGCGCGCAACATCGTGAAAACGACAGAAGGAACAGCGTTTGACGTATTTGTGCGCAACACGTTTTTCGCCTCGTTTACCATTCCGCGCTTTGGCACTCATAACGTGCTGAATGCGCTCGCGGTCATCGCCCTTTGTCATTACGAGGGAATTGACGCTGGCACGATCGCTGCGCGGCTGCAAACGTTCCAAGGAGTGAAGCGCCGCTTTAGCGAAAAAACGGTCGGGCGCCAAGTGTTAATTGACGATTATGCGCATCATCCGCGCGAAATTATGGCGACATTGGAAGCAGCTAGACAAAAATACCCGGGGCGCGAAGTCGTCGCTATTTTTCAGCCGCACACGTATACGCGGACGCAAACATTTTTGAGTGAGTTTGCCGAAAGCTTGCAGCAGGCCGACTATGTTTATTTGTGCGACATTTTCGGCTCGGCGCGCGAACATCATGGCAAGCTGTCTATTCGGGACTTACAGGAGAAAATCCCGCGCTCGCAGCTGCTTGAGGAGCAAAACGTGTCGGTGTTGAAGCAGCATCGCGATGCAGTACTTGTGTTTATGGGTGCCGGCGACATTCAAAAGTTTCAACATGCATACGAACAGGCCGTTCTCTCCGCCTAACGGCCGATAGGAAGCAGGCCGTGATCAAGACGGCCTGTTTTTTATGGGAAGACGTTTACTCGTAAACGAAGCAAACGGAATGAGAAATGCGGTTCGTCTTCACTAGAGAAGGTCGGCAAAATTTCTCATTCTCTGCCGTGAATTCGTCGGGAAAGATGAAGAGCTGGGCAGGAAACAGAGGATGGGATGTCGAAGTTTGAAAACGGAGCAGAGCGGGTATAAAGAAGGACGAAATGCTTCAACAGGCAAGGGGGAAACAAGGTGGAATGGCTTTTGTATGCGAGCGCCGCGCTCATCGCTGTCGCTTTTTTGCTTCTTGCGGTTTACATAGCGAGAACGCTCATTGTTTTGCAGGAGACGCTGCGCCGGCTGACAGCAGCAGTCAACCATGCCGATGAACAAGTGCAGACGGTTGGGAAAGAAGTGACCCAGCTTCTCCATACGGCTAATAGCATCGCCGGTGATATGCAAAACAAGGCAGAAAAGTTAAACAATACGATCGAGGCGGTGAATGAAATCGGCGGCACCGTCCGATCGCTAAACCGCGCACTTCAGCAGACGGCAGCTGCGCTGTCGGCGAGGGCGAGCCAAGGGCAAGAAAAGTGGGCGAAAGCGCTGCGCTGGGCAAATGTTTTGCTTGATATATGGGAAAAATGGAGAGAAAGAGAACAACTGCGAGAAAAGGAGGGTATACGAAATGGCCAAAAATAATGGCGGATTTTTGCTTGGAGCGCTTGTCGGCGGCATCGCCGGCGCGGCTGCTGCGATGTTTTTGACGAGTGAAAAAGGGCGGAAGTGGCTGAACGACTTGAACAACTACGAGACATGGGAGCCGGTGAAAACGACAGCTACCGAATGGTTCGAGACGGCCAAAGAGAAAACGAAGGAAATCGCCAACTTCATCCCGCTGAAAACGGCTGAAGCGCCAGCTGGTGGGGAAAACATCGAAGAAACGACGATCCCGATTCCACCATCGGCAGATGAGACAGACCGCGAAACGCTCCAAAAGCTGCTTGAAGAAGCGGAAGCAGCGCTAGATGATGCTGAGCAAAACATGTCATACCGAAGAGAAATGGAGTGAAGACGGTGGGAATGGAGAAACTGGAGGCGATCGAACAGTTTGATCGCGTTATGCAAGAAATGGATCGCTTTTTATTCGTCAAACATAGCTTAACATGTCCGATTAGTCAAGCGGCGTTCCGTGAGTGTGAGAAGTTTGCCGCCGACCATCCGGAGCTGGCCGTCTATTGCCTATACGTTCAAGAGGCGCGCCCGCTTTCCAACTATATCGCGGAGCGAACGGGCGTTAAGCATGAGTCGCCGCAAGTGCTGCTGTTTGAAAACGGCCAAGTGGTTTGGCATACATCCCATTGGAAGATTACGTACGATGCGTTAAAAGCGCACACGGTCACCGCATAACCGCCTGCCTAGCGGGCGGTTTTTGCCAACCTTCTCGCTTTATCACTTAAAAGCGTTTAATCAAAAAAGCATTTTTTTCGTGACAACTGGGGTTTCATCCATTATAATAAAGACTAATTACAAAACTTAACCGTTCTGTCTCCGGATGAGGGGAAGCGCCTGACGGGCGGCTTGCCATCGTCCTGTAGGCGAGACTAGGAGAACGAAACATCGCACGATATTTGGCGAAAGGATGGGGGAAGCATGAGCAACGAGAGATTAGATGAGCTGCGGGCGAGAGTCGACGAAATCAACTTGCAACTGTTGAAACTGATCAATGAACGGGGACGGCTCGTCCAAGAGATCGGGAAAATTAAAGAAGCGCAAGGAACGCATCGCTACGACCCGGTGCGCGAGCGGAAAATGCTTGATCTGATTTCCGAGCATAACGATGGACCGTTTGAAACGTCGACGCTGCAGCATATTTTCAAGGAAATTTTTAAAGCGGCGCTTGAGCTGCAAGAAGATGATCACCGGAAAGCGCTGCTCGTCTCACGGAAAAAACATCCGGAAAACACGATCGTCGAAGTGAAAGGCGAACGGATCGGCGACGGCAATCAATATTTCGTCATGGGACCTTGTGCGGTAGAAAGCTACGAGCAGGTGGCTGCGGTCGCCGAAGCGGTGAAAAAACAAGGCGTGAAGTTGCTGCGTGGCGGCGCGTATAAACCGCGCACTTCGCCATATGACTTCCAAGGGCTTGGCGTCGAAGGACTGAAAATTTTGAAACGGATCGCCGATGAATTTGATTTGGCGGTCATTAGCGAAATCGTCACTCCGGCGGATATTGAGACCGCCTTGGATTATATTGATGTGATTCAAATTGGTGCGCGCAACATGCAAAACTTTGAGCTGCTGAAAGCGGCTGGTCAAGTGAATAAGCCAGTTTTGCTGAAGCGCGGTTTAGCAGCGACGATTGAAGAATTCATTAACGCTGCTGAATACATTATGTCGCAAGGCAATGGGCAAATCATTTTGTGTGAGCGCGGCATCCGCACGTATGAACGGGCGACGCGCAATACGCTCGACATTTCAGCGGTGCCGATCTTAAAGAAAGAAACGCACTTGCCGGTGTTTGTCGATGTCACCCATTCGACCGGACGTCGTGATCTTCTCATTCCGTGCGCCAAAGCGGCGTTGGCGATCGGCGCTGACGGCGTCATGGCCGAAGTGCATCCGGATCCGGCCGTCGCTTTGTCCGACTCCGCTCAACAAATGGATATTGCCCAATTCAACGAATTCATGGAAGAAGTTCGCGCTTTCCAACGCCAGTTTGTTCAGGCGTAAATCAGCCTCCCCTTTGGTTTCGGCCGAAGGGGATTTTTATCGTCTGCTGCGTGGCGGTGAAGCGGGCAGCGTTAGGGGAGGGGCCATTGCCTAGCGTCTGATGCGCATCGTGGAGAAGAGGTGTGAATATCGCAGCGGTTTGGGGCATAAAAGCGACAACTCAAGATGCGTGCATGCTCAACAGAAACGTCGATTAGAAGCGGGACAGTTGAAAAGCAGCCTCCGTTTTGTGTGTGAACACATGGGCGGCTGAGACGTGCTCGCTTTTCTTTCATTTTTGCGATGAAATTTGCTTTTTATCGAGATTGTTCAAACGCTTTTTGGGTAAACTATCCGTGAACGGTTTGTGAACAAAACAGCAAAATCATTGCCATTTCGTTGCGAGTTGGAGATAATGTATCGTATGATAGTTGTACATATATATATCGGAACTCTGGTAGGTTACCGGATTGAGTAAAAAGGAGTGAACGGAATGACCGTAACGATTTATGATGTGGCGCGAGAGGCGAACGTCTCGATGGCGACGGTCTCGCGCGTTGTGAACGGCAACCCGAACGTCAAGCCGTCAACAAGAAAAAAAGTATTGGAAGCGATTGAGCGGCTCGGCTATCGTCCGAATGCAGTCGCTCGCGGCCTCGCTAGCAAAAAAACAACGACGGTCGGGGTGATCATCCCGGATATTTCGAGCATCTTCTTTGCTGAGTTGGCACGCGGCATTGAAGATATTGCGACAATGTATAAATACAACATTATTTTAAGCAACTCCGACCAAAACAAAGACAAAGAGCTGCATTTGCTTAATACGATGCTTGCAAAGCAAGTAGACGGCATTTTGTTTATGGGTGGGACGATCACCGAGGAGCACGTCGCCGAGTTTCAAAAATCGTCTGTGCCGATCGTGCTTGCCGCAACGATAGAGCCAAACGAGACGATTCCATCAGTCAACATTGACTACGAGCAGGCGGCGTTTGAAGCCGTGACGTATTTGCTCGAAAGAGGAAATCGTCGCGTGGCGTATGTCACCGGTCCGACCGACGATCCGATCAACCAGCGGAAACTGGCCGGCTATCGTCGTGCGCTTGAGGAGCACGGAGTGCCGTACGACGAAGAACTCGTTGTTGAAGGCGACAACTCATATGATTCCGGTTTAGAAGCATATGAAAAAATTGCTGAGCTCGCCGAGCGGCCGACGGCGGTATTTGCCGGCACGGACGAAATGGCGCTCGGCATCATCCATAGCGCCCAAGATCAAGGAGTGCGTGTGCCGGATGAGCTCGAAGTCGTCGGCTTTGACAACACAAGGCTGGCGACGATGGTGCGGCCGCGGCTGACGACCGTCGTGCAGCCGATGTATGACATCGGCGCGGTGGCGATGCGGTTGCTGACGAAATATATGAACAAGGAACACGTCGACAACCATATCGTCGTCTTGCCGCATCGGTTGGAAGTGCGCGAGTCGACGAAATAAACAACAAGAAAAAGCGCCCGGATGGGCGCTTTTTTAATTGTCTTGTGAGCAGAAAAAACGGGTGAAAAACTGCCACATCATGAAGCTGCTCCACGAGCACAGTAGGCAAAGATGAGGCTGGCGGGAAGACGAGATGAACGATTGTGAAGTTTCTCGGTTTGAAAACACATGGCATTGGGCTATGTGTCCACTTCTTGAAGCAAAATAAGAGGAGGTGCTTTCTCTGCACCGCCTCTTGTTTGGCCAATGGAAACCGCGAATCCCCGCACGTCTGTAGCAGGAAGTAAGGATCAAGTGCCCGCGCGCCGCTGGCTGCGGATGAAATACAACGCTTTTTCCACCGTCTGGGCATTTTTTTCGCTAATTTCCGCTTTGCGTGGGATCGGTGCATACAAATTGTCCGGATCGTCCCATTCGAGCGGCAAGGAGACCGGGGAAAGTGGCTGCCATCGCTCGCGCCAAGCGGCCGGTAGAGGGCCAGAAATATCGGATTGTTCCGTCATTTCTAACCAAAGAAGCGCCCATGCCCGTGGGACAACGCGCCAAATGTCGTAGCCACCGCCGCCGACGGCGATCCAGCGCCCGCCGCAATATTCATGGGCGATTTGGTGGGCGAGCTTCGGAATGGCGCGATACGTTTTCATCGTTACCGACAAATGGGTAAGCGGATCGTAATAATGGGCATCCACCCCATTTTGCGTCACGATGACATCGGGGCGGAAAAAGTCAGCGATTTCCCGGAGTGCCATCGTGTAGGCATAAAGCCATGACTCGTCTTCTGTAAAGGCGTCGACCGGAATGTTGAACGAATAGCCGTAACCCGCTCCATGGCCACGTTCATTGACGTTTCCTGTCCCCGGAAACAAGTAGCGGCCTGTCTCATGAATGGAGAACGTGCAGACGTTTGGATCGTCATAAAACGCCCATTGCACCCCATCGCCATGGTGGGCGTCGGTGTCGACATACAAGACGCGCAATCCGTATTTTTCGCGAATGTATTGAATGGCGACCGCGCTGTCATTGTAGACGCAAAAGCCCGACGCCTTGCCACGGAATCCATGATGTAAGCCGCCGCCAAGGTTGAGCGCATGGTCGGCCTGTCCAGATAAGACGTAATCCACAGCCGTCAGCGTGCTGCCAACAAGGAGGGCGCTCGCCTCATGCATGTTCGGAAATATCGGCGTGTCTTCGGTGCCGAGGCCGTAGTTTGCCGCGGCGGTTTCCGAAAGCTCGCCGCGCCCGGCTGCCTTGACCGCTTCGATGTATGCCCGATCGTGGATGAGGGTCAGCTCCTCATCCGTCGCCATGCGCGGAGGGACGACGTGACGGTCGTCCAACGCGCCGATGGTTCGCAATAAATCGTAGGTCAGCTTGACCCGCAGCTGGTTAAACGGGTGGTCATCATGAAACTTATAACGGAGAAATTGTTCGCTATAAACAAATACGCACTTGTCGCTCATGATGTAACCCCCGGCAAGTTCGGCCATAACACCGTATAACCAGCCTTTTTCAAATCATGGATTAAGTTGATCGGGTTCATCGTTTGCACGCGAAACACTAAGATTTTATAGTTAGGGTCGCTGTCTGGATAAAGAAGGACGCTGGCGATATTGACGTGGCGGTTGGAGATGATGCTTGCCGCCTTGCTCAACATGCCGGCTTCGTTCGGCACTTTGATTTCGATTTGCGACCCAGGCTGGTGGGCGCCGGTCAGCTGAATGAGCGTGTGCAATAAATCTGTTTCGGTTATAATGCCAACGAGCTTACCCCCGTTGACGATCGGCAGGCAGCCGATCCGGTGCTCGTAAAAGAGTGCGGCGACTTCTTCGACGAAATCGAGCGGGTGGCCGACGATGATGTCTGTTTTCATAATGGTGCTGACCGGTTTTTGCAAGTCTTCAAGATGTTGGTGAAGATGAAAAATCGATGGGCTGGCGTCGCGCAAATCGCGGTCTGTCACAAGGCCGATTAAATGTCCTTCCTCGTCGATGACCGGGAGATGGCGGATGCGATGATGGCGAAGCAACTGCAGCGCTTCGGCGATCGTATTCGTGGCACGGAGCGTGATCACCGATGTTTTCATGACTTGTTCAACAATCATATGTCTCCCCTCCCCTTTGTGTATCGCGTGTTTAGTACATATACCGGTTCATAAAGCGAAGCCGGTCAAACCGTTGAATCGATTCCGGATCGACTCGTTTGCCGATGCGGACCATTAGGCAGTTCGCCGGATGAGAACAAATTTCCGGGTCGTCGGTCGCGTACCAGACGAGCCCGCCGGCGTTCATCATTTTCTCCATTACTTTTCGGTATTCCCATACGTTTAGCCCGGTTCCTTTTAAATCCCAATGCCAGTAATACTCAGTTGTAATGATAATATAATCTTCCATCGCATCGTCCATCATGGAGACGATCAATAAATTTTTTCCAACACCAAAACCACGAAATTCAGGGATTACTTCAATGGCACCGAGCTCGATTAAATTTTCCATCTTTCCTTCGGACCAACGTTCAAGCGGATCTGGATATAAAAACGTGACATAACCGACGATGGTTCCACCGCGACGGGCGATAATGATCCGCCCTTCCGGCAGCTTGGCGATCTCGATTAATGCTTCGTGTTGTTTGGAGGGCTGGCGGAATGAAGTTAAGTCAGGGTGAAATTCGTAGCTGGCCAATGCTTCCGGTGTTACCGGTCCTTCGATGAGAAGCGTCCCTTTCGGTGTTTTCAGCTCTTTGGCGTTATACGTTTTTTTATGTTCCATTCGGTCACCACCTGAATCACTCAATCTTCTTTCATTATACATAAAAATGGCCTTAGTAATCGCAGTTCAAAAAAATTTCAAAAAAATAGGCGACGGGAATATTTTAAAAATTGAGAAATCAATTATTATCTACTATAATAAGTAATGTAACCACTTACATAAGGGGGATCGGAGAATGAAAACGGAACTGCTACCCGTCGTACAAGGGGATTACAACTTGAAAAACTACGAGGAAGCATACGAACAATTTGAATGGACGGAAACGGAAAAGGCGTTTTCTTGGTATGAAACTGGACGAGTCAACATGGCGTACGAAGCGATCGACCGCCATGCCGAGTCGTTCCGAAAAAATAAGGTGGCACTTTACTACCGTGACGCTGTGCGGAATGAGAAATATACGTTCAAAGAAATGAAGGAGCTGTCCAACAAAGTTGCCAACGTCTTAAAGCAGGTGGCCGACATTGAAAAAGGCGACCGCGTGTTTGTGTTTATGCCGCGTTTGCCGGAACTGTATTTTACGGTGCTTGGCATCATTAAAACCGGCGCTATCGTCGGACCGCTGTTTGAAGCGTTTATGGAAGGAGCGGTACGCGACCGTCTAGAAGATAGCGGAGCGAAAGCGATCGTCACGACGCCGGAGCTGTTGCCGCGTGTGCCGGTCGGCGACCTTCCGGAACTGAAGTACGTCTTTTTAGTTGGTGACGATATTGTTGAAGAAGGGCCGTACATCGATTTGAAAAAGCGGATGAATGAGGCGAGCAAACACTTTGACATCCAATGGGTGGATCGTCAAGACGGCCTGATTTTGCACTATACGTCCGGCTCGACCGGCAAGCCGAAAGGCGTTTTGCACGTCCATAATGCGATGATCCAACACTATCAAACAGCGAAATGGGTGCTTGATTTAAAAGAAGATGACATTTATTGGTGCACAGCCGATCCGGGTTGGGTGACCGGGACGTCATACGGCATTTTCGGTCCGTGGCTGTGCGGAGCATCGAGTGTGATCGTCGGAGGCCGCTTCAGCCCGGACGCTTGGTATCAAACGATTCAAGACTTCGGTGTCACCGTCTGGTACAGCGCACCGACGGCGTTCCGCATGCTGATGGGCGCGGGCGATGAAGTGGTGAAAAAATACGACTTAAGCTCGCTCCGCCATGTGTTAAGCGTCGGTGAGCCGCTCAACCCGGAAGTCATCCGCTGGGGACTGAAAGTGTTCGGCCGCCGCATTCATGATACGTGGTGGATGACGGAAACAGGTGGTCATCTCATTTGCAACTACCCGTGCATGGAAATTAAGCCTGGTTCGATGGGGAAACCCATTCCAGGCGTGCAGGCAGCAATCATCGATGATCAAGGGAACGTCCTGCCGCCGTATCGGATGGGCAACTTAGCCATCAAAAAAGGTTGGCCGTCGATGATGAAAACGATTTGGAACAACCCGCAAAAATACGAATCGTACTTTATCGGCGATTGGTATGTGTCCGGCGACTCGGCTTACATGGACGAAGACGGCTATTTCTGGTTCCAAGGGCGCGTGGACGATGTGATCAATACATCGGGCGAGCGCGTCGGCCCGTTTGAAGTCGAAAGCAAGCTCGTCGAGCACCCGGCTGTTGCTGAAGCCGGCGTCATCGGCAAGCCGGACCCGGTGCGCGGAGAAATCATCAAGGCGTTCATCGCGCTCCGTGAAGGATACGCGCCGTCAGAAGAGCTGAAAGAAGACATTCGCCAGTTTGTGAAAAAAGGGCTTGCTGCCCATGCCGCGCCGCGCGAGATCGAGTTCCGCGACAAACTGCCGAAAACGCGAAGCGGAAAAATTATGCGCCGCGTCTTAAAAGCGTGGGAGCTCAACTTGCCGACCGGCGACTTATCGACCATGGAAGACTAAACACGAACATAGGCGCCCGGAATGTTGCGCTTTCCGGGCGCTTTTTCTTATAGCGTCAGATGATGCAATGCTCCGTCAGTTGTTCGCCATTCATACAACTCCGTGACGGAAAAAGATAACGGGAGACGTAACGGTTGAAAAAGTGGGATGACAAGGCATAAAAGACGAGCGAGAGGAAGTGGAACGAACGACCACGAGTATATAGGCGGCGAAAGGAGGTTCTCCTGCCGGTCGAAAAATAGGTGCCCGCTCATAAAAAAAGGCTTTCCAACTGTTTGGTTGGAAAGCCTCATAATATTTATCTAGAAGAAGATGGGGGAGCTTCGCTATTTTCCGCGTTGTCCGCACTAGCGGGCGAATTGGCCGGCGGGGAGGACTGGGCGGCCGGCAGTGCGACTTTGCTTGATGGTGCTGATTCCCGGCCAGCAATATCGACAGCGGTGACGTAATATGTTGCTCCCGGTTTGAGATCGGAAAAGGAAGTCGTTTCCCCCGCTTTGATGATGGCGACGATTTGCCGCTTTCCGGTTTCGCTTACCTGATAGACGCGGTAGCCGATGACATCGCGCTCTCCGTGGCGAGCCCAGACGAGCTGATTGTCATTCAGGCGGGCGGCCGGTGGGGCGGGCACGCGTCCATTGTCTTTTAAGGTGGAAACAACGAACGCATCGCCGACCGATGTCTTTCTATTGATTCCCCACTGATCGAGCAATTTTGGATTGACAACGACCTCGCGGGTGACAAACTCTTCCGGCGTCGTCTCGAGCGCTGCATACCGATGCTCGCCAATGACGACAACCCGACCCTCGATCAAATAGTCATCGCTTCCTTGCCGCGGCGTAAACTTTGTATTGTATAAATCATAGCGAACGAGTCCAGCTTTTTTACATGCCGATGACGGGCTGAATCCACTCGTGGCACAATACGCGCGGCGAACGATGCCGCCTGGCATTAAAAACCGTTCCGACGGATTGATGAGTTTCGGTTTCACACGATGGGCGGCATTCATCAATTGCGCCCATAACAGCTGAGTGCGTTGGCCGTAGGAAAACCCTTTGTAGCGCGACTCAAGCGACGCTGGACGATCGTAACCGATCCAAACGCCGAACGTGACGTTCGGATTAGTGGCAACAAACCATGAATCGCGATTGTCTTGCGATGTTCCCGTCTTGCCGGCCCAGTCAGCAGAAAACGTCAAGTAACGCCGCACTGAAGAGGCGGTTCCACCGCGCAGCACGTCACGCATCATATCGATCATTAAATACGATGTTTGCGGAGAAAAGACGCGAACCGGTTTGCTTGTATGTTGATAAATGACTTTTCCGTCTTTGTCGGTAATCTTTTCGATCATATACGCATCGACAAATGAGCCGTAATTGGCAAAGGTCGCATACGCATTCACGTTTTCTTCGACGGTGACACCGATATTCGTCCCGCCGATCGCTAAAGCCGGATGTTTTTCTTCTTCCTTAGCGACGCTGGTAATCCCCATTTTGTGCAAATAGTCGACCGGATGGCGGTTTTGGATTTTCGTATAGACCCGAACAGCCGGGATGTTGTACGAATGTTGAAGCGCGCGCCGCGCTGTGACAAGGCCGTGCGTTTTTCCATCCGCATTTTTTGGCTTATACGAACCGATCGAAAGCGGAAGATCAGGAATGATCGAGCCGGGCTGAATGACGCCCATCTCCATCGCCGGTGCGTACACTAAAAGCGGCTTCATCGTTGAACCGTTCGAACGGTACGCCTGGGTGGCGTGATTTAACTGCTCGCGCTTGTAATCACGGCCGCCGACAAAGCTGATGATTTTGCCGGTTTTGTTTTCGATGAGCATCGCCCCGACTTCGACCGGCTGGCGCTTGGCGATCCGTTTCCCTGTTTTTGTGTCTGTCACATAATACAACCGTTCGTTGCCGTAATACGGGTAGTTGGCGGCCACACGCTGCATTTGCTCATAAATCGCTTTGTCGATCGTCGTATGGATGTGCAAGCCTCCTTGCCGCAACATTTTTTCCGCTTCACCGACATAGCGGCTGTATAAAGCAGCATCGCGTTTCAGCTCTTCCGGCTTGTGGCCATCGCGTTTAGCGAACGTTTCCGCAAGCACGTCTTTGGCTCGTCTTTCGATTTCCATTGTTAAAAACGGATAGCGCTCAAACGGTGTCGGTTTCGGAGCGGCGAAATGCTTCGTCACATCGTAGGCGAGCGCTTCTTTATACTGCTTATCAGAAATATAACCAGCGCGCTTCATCCGGTAGAGCACTGTTTTCATCCGTTCCAATCCGGCCGATATATCTTGTTTGCGGCTCCCATCAGCGGTAAACGGTGTATAGACGAACGGGTTTTGCGGCAAGCCGGCTAAAAACGCCGCTTGGGCGAGATTGAGTTCTTTGGCGTCAACGCCAAACACTCCTTGGGCGGCGGCTTGGATGCCGGCGATGTTGCGGCCCGATGAACTGCGGCCGAACGGAACAACGTTTAAGTAGGCCTCTAAAATTTCTTCCTTGGAAAAAAACCGTTCCAAGCGCATCGCCAATAACATTTCCTTCGCCTTGCGTTCAAACGACACTTCACTGGTCAGCAGCTGGTTTTTGACGAGTTGCTGCGTAAGCGTACTGCCGCCGCTTTTGATCGGTGAATTGGTCACTTCTTGAAATATAGCGCGAATGACAGCCTTGGGAACGACGCCGTCATGCTCGTAAAAATGCTCATCTTCCGTGGCGATCACCGCCTGCACAACGTACGGGGAGACGTCGGCAAGGCGCACCGACTCGCGGTCGAGATCAGATCGGAATTGGCCTAAATAGATGCCGTCAGCAAAATACATATGGCTCGTTTCTTCATAGCTGTAAATCTCATTTTTCAGTTGGTCATGGGACGGAACCTCCATATCTTTCACCAAAAAGGCAAAATAGCCGGCACCGATGCCCACGGCAAAACAAACAAGACAGAGTGTGGCGATGAGCAAAATAAGGATGACATTCCAGACGACGTCATATGTAAGGGAAAAATAGTACCACACTTTTTGTAAAGAAGCTCGAAACCGTTTTTGTTCCATATCGGGCCCCCTATAATGGCAAATCATATATATAAGTATAGCATACTCGCATGTTCTGTTGCGGGATTTTGTCGCTTTTTCGCCATTTGTGGCGAAAAAAGCCGGAGTTGACAGTGAGTGTGCTGGTATGGTAAAAGAATGTATATATTCATACCGACAAAGCGATGACGGGAACAAGTAGCGGTTGTCTCCCTGGTGCAGAGAGCTGGCGGGTGGTGCGAGCCAGTCCATAGGCAAACGTGAATTACCTCCCCGAGCAGCGATGGTGAACGGCTTTGTCGCCTAGTAGCCGTCTGCCGGCATGCGCCGTTACCGAAATGAGCGAGAAAGCAACATGCTTTCTAAGTAGGGTGGTACCGCGACGAACACTCGCCCCTTCATGCAGGGCGGGTGTTTTCTTTTTTGACGACATTCATTAAAGAGGTGAGAAAAACATGAACCTGCTTGAAGAACTGCAATGGCGCGGACTTGTCAATCAAACGACGGATGAGGATGGGCTTCGAAAGCTCCTGAATGAGGAGAAGGTGACGCTTTATTGCGGGTTTGACCCGACAGCAGACAGCTTGCATATCGGCCATTTGGTCACGATCATGACCTTGCGTCGTTTCCAACAGGCGGGGCATCAACCGATCGCCTTAGTCGGCGGCGCCACCGGGTTGATCGGCGATCCGAGTGGCAGAAAAAGCGAGCGCACGCTCAACGCCAAGGAGACGGTCGAGACGTGGAGCGCCCGAATCAAAGCGCAACTCGAGCGGTTTCTTGATTTTGAGGCTGAGAGCAATCCAGCGAAAATCAAAAACAACTACGACTGGATCGGGCCGCTTGATGTCATCTCGTTTTTGCGTGACATCGGCAAGCATTTCAGCGTCAATTACATGCTTGCGAAAGAATCGGTGCAGTCGCGCATTGAAATGGGCATTTCGTTTACCGAGTTCAGCTATATGATGCTGCAGGCGTACGACTTCCTCAACTTGTACGAAACGGAAGGTTGCCGACTACAAATCGGTGGCAGCGACCAATGGGGCAACATCACGGCGGGGCTTGAGCTCATCCGCAGAACGAAAGGTGAGGCGAAAGCATTTGGTTTGACGGTTCCGCTCGTGACGAAAGCCGATGGGACGAAGTTCGGAAAAACGGAAAGCGGCGCGGTTTGGCTCGATCCGGAAAAAACGTCGCCGTATGAGTTTTACCAGTTCTGGATCAACACCGATGACCGCGATGTGATCCGTTACTTAAAATATTTCACGTTCTTGACAAAAGAAGAGATCGACGCGCTTGAACAAGAGCTGCGCGAAGCGCCGGAGAAGCGGGTGGCGCAAAAAACGCTTGCTTCCGAAGTGACGAAGCTCGTGCATGGCGAAGAGGCGCTCAATCAAGCGATTCGTATTTCAGAAGCACTCTTTAGCGGCGACATTGCCGAACTGACGGCTGCGGAAATCGAGCAAGGGTTTAAAAACGTGCCGTCGTTTGTCCATGAAGGAGGCGACGTCCCGCTCGTCGAGCTGCTCGTAGCTGCCGGCATCTCGCCATCGAAGCGGCAGGCGCGCGAAGATGTTCAAAACGGTGCGATTTATGTCAACGGCGAGCGCATCCAAGATGTCGGCGCTGTCTTAACGGCCGAACACCGTTTGGAAGGGCGGTTTACCGTGATCCGCCGCGGCAAGAAGAAGTATTATTTAATCCGCTACGCTTAAACAAAAAAGCTCCGAAATGCATCGGCATTTCGGAGCTTTTTTTGCGCATTAACGCGAGTAGAACTCAATTGTTTCATCTCACTTGATATATCAGTGTTTAAAAAACCTTCTTAAAAATTACCTCAATCAAATTCATTTTCTCCATTTGTTGAAACAGAAAGAAGAAGTTATCATCACGATTCGTGCACTTGGAAAGTTGTTAGGCTTCACTTCCGAACAGGTTTGGCACCAGTTTGTGATCAGGAATTAGTTTTCCAAGGGCTTGTTCCCTGAATGTTCTTGACACAACTGTCGTTGTCGAGCACTTGACTTTGCCATCAAGTGGGGCAGCACCAGCTGGCCAAGCGTGGACAACACCGTGTGTATGCGATCGTGGACAGTTTGCCGCTTAAGCTATATCATCCATTCCGAATGGATCGCACCAAACGGTTTCGTAGAGAAGCGGATATTGGCTATTGTGCTTCGAAAAAGATCGTTTTCAAACTTTATCCGCAGATCAGCAATCAAGGAGTTCCGATGGGATACGCCATCAATGAAGCATCTTGTGTATGATCGGGTGCCGCTGAAACCATCATAGTGCAAATTCTACATCCATAAACCTAGGTGGACAAAGAGTACATCAGCCAAAAACTACAAAAGGAGCTGTACAAAGAGCATCGAGTTGCTTTTTGAGTGCCCGTTCGAAAAAATGAGCGAATTCGCCAATCCATCTCATGGAAACAGCGGATGAAATGAAAATGCAAAGTGATTGAAACCGTGTTTTCGATTTTCAGCGATTTGTATTGGCTCATCGAGATTCGAGCGAACTCGATTTCGGGATTTGAAACGGCACTCGATGGGATTTTACTGGCTTACTCCTTTGTTGTTCTTCGGTTAGTTGAGTGTTAACGCTCCACTAGCACCAGGGGGATATAAATAATGGTTATAAGATTGAGAAAATTAATATTATTACTAAAATAAGTGATATAATATTGTTCAAGAGAATGCACATTAGAATAAATTGATTAAAAGTGGGGGATGTAAATGGTTCCAGACCTTAAACATATCAATCGGTTTCCAATGAATAATCAACATATGCTACAGCATGAATGTGTTTACAAAATAGCATTAGATCATTTATACGATGGTGTTTTCATTACAGACAACGAATGTAAAATTCTTTACGTTAATGAAGCGTATACAAAAATGTCAGGTCTTAAATATGAAGATGTTGTCGGCCATTATGTGGATGATTTAGAAGCAAAAGGTATATTTAAAAATTCTACTTCACCTCATGTTCGAAGGGAAAACAAGATTATTAGTTCCATTGGAAAGGCAAAAGATGGAGTAGAAATGTTAATTACAGGAAAACCGATATATGATGAAAACAATGAACTCATCTATGTAGTGGTTAATCAGAGGGATATTTCTGATTTAGAAATTATGAGGCAAAAATTAATAGTAACAGAAAACAAAATGGCAGTAGTTGAAAAAGAAAGAAAAAAGAAGGAAGAAGAAAACGAATATTATAAAAAACAATTTTTCAATAATACTGGGATTATTGGAGATAGCGAAGAGATTCGTGATGTAATCTATTTAATTAATAAAATTGCCCCACTAGATGTTACTGTTTTAATTACTGGAGAGAGCGGTGTAGGAAAAGAAGTCATTGCAAATGAAATTTTCCAAAAGAGCTCGAGGAAGAATAAGCAGTTTATTAAAGTGAATTGTGCTGCAATTCCTACTAATTTGTTAGAATCTGAGCTTTTTGGTTATGAAAAGGGGGCTTTTACTGGTGCAGACAAAGCCAAAAAAGGACTTTTTCAACTCGCAGATGGTGGTACCATTTTTTTAGATGAGATAGGGGACATTCCATTAGAAATTCAACCAAAATTACTGAGGGCTCTGCAACAAAAAGAGGTTGTTCCTGTAGGTGGAACCCAAATTCAAAAATTAGATGTTCGAATTATTGCAGCAACAAATAAAGATTTGTCTCAACAAGTAAAAGAGGGAAAGTTTCGCAAAGATTTATATTACCGATTAAATGTTTTTCCCATTGAAATTCCGCCCTTAAGGGAGAGGAAAAGAGATATATATGCCTTAGGTGAATACTTTTTAAAACAATATAATAAAAAGTATGGAAAATCAGTGGTTTTATCTTCCGAGGCATATTCATTGTTGATGAATTATGATTGGCCGGGTAATGTGAGGGAGTTACAGAATATTATCGAAAGATTAATTATTATTTCTGATGACCAAACAGTGATTAATAAAGATCAAATTGAGAAAATTATGTTTCCAAACACAATGTTAGATATCACAAAATCCGAAAAAGGATTAAAAGAAATTATTCAAGAGATTGAAAAAGAAATATTAATAGATGTATTAAAGAATACAGGAACTACTAGAAAAGCGGCAAAAAAATTAAAAATAGACCAATCCACATTAGTAAAAAAGCTAAAGAAATATGGAATAAATATTGATGAAATACGTCATCAAAGCTGATGATTCTTTTCATAATGAAAACGATACCATAAAAGCTATGAATATATGTAAAAAGTCCCTGTTTTACATAATAGAAAAATAAGTGATGAAATATTTCATCACTTATTTTTTTTGAAAGTACGAAAACACCTGTCTTAAAGCGTTTTTCATTTGGCACGGTTATTGCATTTCTTATGAATGAGAAAATGAAAGGAGTGGTATTTTTGGACAAAGTAATTATTACAGCAGCTTTGACAGGTGCATTTCCTGCCAAGGACAAAAACCCAAATATTCCATTAACACCTCAAGAAATTGCAGATGACGTTTATGAAGTTTGGAAAGCAGGTGCAGCCATTGCCCATTTACATATGGTGGATGAAAACGGGCAAGGCACGATGAATAAAGAAAGATTTGCAGAAACTGTTGAACTTATTAAAGAAAAAAATATTGATATCATACTAAACCTTACAACATCCGGGGATTTAAATGCAACAGATGAAGAACGAATGGCTCATTTGATTGAACTTAAACCGGAAATGGCATCGTTTGATGCAGGAACGATGAACTGGATGCATAAAACCGTATTTTATAACACCCCTCCTTTTCTTGAAAAATTAGGTAAAACGATGATTGAAAATAATGTAAAGCCAGAAGTAGAAATATTTGATGCAGGTATGCTTTACAACGCTTTATATTATGTGAAAAAAGGGGTTTTAAAAGAACCTGTTCACTTTCAATTTGTGCTGGGTGCACCGGGCGGAACTGCAGCAACTGTAGAAAATCTAGTATATTTAAAGAGTTTACTTCCTGAAAATTGCACGTGGTCTGCATTTGGAATCGGAAAAGGTCATTTGCCAATTCTTTTTGCAACTCTAGCATTAGGTGGACATATTCGTGTAGGAATGGAGGATAATATTTATTATTCAAAGAATCGAATTGCCAAATCAAATGCAGAGTTTGTAGAAAGGGCAGTAAGAATCATTAAAGAATTCAACAAAGAACCTGCTACACCGGATGAAGCAAGAGAAATTCTTGGTTTAAAAAGTTAAATTTTTGTAAGTGTCTAGAAGAATAAAATTAGAAATTGATTTATGTAAAAAAGGAATCAACCAAATTGAGTCCATGTGAAACTCCATTTTAAATTATCAGACTGAAAAGGAGGTAAATAGTATGCTTATTGCTCTTTTAAGTTGGCTAGGATCAATTTTAGTATCACTATTATTAGGTACGTTTTTATGTTACCGGATAGAAAAATCAGGTGTTGAACGCTGGGGAGCTACAGGTAAATTATTTAAATGAAGGGGTGATATGTGTGTTTTGGTACATTTTTGTTTTTGTATTATATACATTTTTTATAATTGTTTTGAACCTAAGAAGTCTTAAACAAGTCGAGACTTTTGCGGATTTTACTACTGGCGGGCACAGAATGGGATTATGGGTTGGTGTATTTACCACGGTTGCAACATGGGTCAGTGTAGCTTCGGTAATGGGAGTACCTGGTTATTTATATAGTAATGGTGTGTCTGCTATTATTGGCTGGATAGCTGGATGGTTTTTAGCAACAGCATTTATCCCGATTGTTGCTTATAAAGTTAGAAGACCGAAAAACCCTCCAAGGACTTTTCCTGAGTTTATCCATCTTCGGTATGAACCTTTCCAAAAGAGAAGTCCGCTTAGAGCCATTGTAGGATTGTTGATGTCAATAGGCTACTTTATATTTGTACATTTACAAGTGGTTGGATTTGGGATTGTTTTTTCAACGATTACGGGAATTCAATATGAAATAGCTTTATTTGGTTTCTTATTCTTTTTATTGTTTACAAGTATAGGAGGATTCTGGTCAGTTTCTGTTACGGACTCTGTTAATACCATAATCATTGTTTTAGGTGTTATACTTGGTGCTTTTGCTGTATTATATTCAACTGGTGGATTTGTAAATATTTATGAAAATTTAGCTACTACAACTGCGCCTACGTTCGAAGGTGGAGAAAGTCTTCCAAAAGGACTTTTATTATCACCTGTTGGCGGATTTGGATTTGGTGCACTTTGTTCCATTTTCCTATCGAACGCATTAGGTGCCATTGTGTCGCCACACTGGGTGACTAGAATGATGGCACCAAAGAATGTAAAAACTGCAATTTTACAAATGATGTTATCAGTTCTTATACTAACTTTAATATTTATTCCGTTAATCATTATTGGTTTAGGTGCAAAAATGCTAATACCAAGTTTACCGGCTGGGCAAACAACTGATTATATTATGCCAACCGTTATTACAGAATTTGCTCACCCGATAGTTGGTGCATTTACACTAGTTGCATTATGTGCTGCAGCGATTTCTACTGCAAACTCAATGCTTTTACATGCAGGAACATCAATATACTATGATTTGTATCGAAATTTATTTCCCGATAAGGATTTTCATGATGAAAAGGGAAAAAAACAGCTTCGCTATTTAGTCTTAACCCTTGGGTTCTTAGCAGTGCTTAGTGCAATAAAACCACCAGTACTACTGGCTATGGGATTTACTTATGTATATGGGGCATTTGGTGCAGTATTCTTCTTTGTTGTGTTATTAGGATTATATACAAAACGTATGAATCGTCTTGCTGCTTACGCAAACGTTATTGTGGGGCTTGTAGCTTTCATTATTGCACATATTGTTGGAGCCACAAATCCATTCTTAGTTTCTTTAGTTGTATCTTTTATCGCAGTATTACTATCTATTATTATCGGGAAAAAGTCACCACTTGAAGCATACGAGCCGTATTTTGAGGTGGAAGTAAGTCCGTCTACAGAAAAGGTATTAAATATTATTCGCAATGAAGGAGCAGATGGTTCTACAGACATACTAGCAAACGACTCAATAAATCACGAGGTAAAGGCATAATTGTAAAATGACTATTATCTCAGTAAAGAAGCATAAATCATGATCCAGATCTTATAACATTTAATGATATAGTACGTGTAATTATTAGAATATTCTATCAAATGATTCGGAGTGAATTTGAAACCGGACATTGTCAGTGCTCATTACAGATAATAAACTTTCAAATTCACTCCTTTGTTTAAAAGCTAAATTATTAAACGGAATACTGTTGTATGAATGGTTTAGCAATTAAAAGATCAATAATACAATGTCTATTTAATTACGAGGAGGAGATATAATGAGAATAGCAATTGTAGGAGCAGGTTCACTTGGTACGATTATTGGTGCCCTTTTAACTGAAGGCGGACAAAATGTTGATTTGATTGATGCGAATGAAGAAAATGTAAAAGCGTTGAATGAAAACGGTGCACAAATAACAGGATTTATTAAAAAACATGTAAAAGTAAACGCCTTAACACCAGAACAGTTGGAAGATAAATATGATATTGTATTCCTTTTAACAAAGCAAATGTATAATCATGTGGCATTAAATCAATTACTTCCACACTTACATACAGATAGTGTAGTCTGTACACTTCAAAATGGTGTTCCAGAAGACAATGTTGCTAATATTGTCGGAAAACATAGAACAATTGGCGGGGCTGTTGGATTTGGAGCTACTTGGCTAAGACCGGGAGTTTCAGAATTAACAACTGAATGGGATATCGTTCAAAAGTTTGCGTTTGATATAGGTGAACTAGACGGAAAGATTACACCTAGGGCTCAAAAAATTGCAGAAATTTTAAGTTTGGTTGGTCATTGTAAAGTGTCTGATAATATTTTAGGAATTAAGTGGGCAAAACTTTTGATGAATGCGACATTTAGTGGGATGTCTGCAGCTTTAGGATGTACATTTGGTGAGGTTTTATTCAATGAAAGAGCAATGTATAGTCTTGCTCATATCGCTGATGAAACCATTAAGGTTGCCCGAGCGTTAGGAGTCAAAATGGTGCCCATGCAAGGTAAAGATTTTGAATTTCTTGAATTAAAGGATGAAAAAGATATTCCGAATAAAATGGATTTTTACAAAGAAGTTTGGACCCCACATGCAAAATTAAAAGCAAGTATGCTGCAAGATCTGGAAAAAGGAAAAAAAACAGAGATTGACTACATTAATGGACATGTAAGTGCAAAAGGTCGGCTTGTTGGAATGAAAACCCCTTATAACGATCTAGTTGTGGAATTAGTAAAAAAGGCCGAAGAACAAAAAATCGTTCCAGATTTCTCTGTCAATATCGAAAGATTTGATTCATTAAAGGTTAAAAGGTAATAAATAGAAATTAAATTGTGGATGATTGTAATAACATGGTATAGTTATTGAGTTGTGAAAAAGAATCCGATTATCAAATCAGAATCCTTTTTCATAATAAAATTTAAGACAATAGATGTTTTTTATTTTTTAGGTTAAAAAATACGGAAGAAACGAAAAGGCTGATAACAGTCACAGTGTTCAAAACTTCTTTACAGGCTCTCATATAAGGATTTTAAAAAAGAAATGATAATGCGTGGAGCGACAATGCGACTTAATTCCAACTTTAACCGAAGAACATCGTATCTGAGTTGGTTATTTAGGCCTCAATGGTATCAGTGGATAAAAATTTATATTTAAATCAACAGCTGTCCACATAAAATTTTAGCTTAAATCTATCGCGTTGGTTCTAAAAACATTATTTCGTAAAAATGAATATAAACGAAAAACCCCAAAACCTTTGTAGTTCAAGGGTTTTGGGGTTTTTACATGTTGAACTATAGAACCTGGCTTTATTAACGCGAGTAGAACTCAACGATGAGCGCTTCGTTAATTTCTGCCGGCAGTTCAGAACGCTCCGGCAAGCGAGTGTACGTGCCTTCCAGTTTTTCTGGATCGAACGTCAAATAATCTGGAACGAAGTTGTTCACTTCGATCGCTTCTTTAATGACTTGCAAGTTGCGCGATTTTTCGCGGACAGCGATCGTTTGTCCCGGTTTTACGCGGTAAGACGGGATGTTGACGCGGCTGCCGTCAACTAAAATGTGACCGTGCGTCACGAGCTGACGAGCTTGACGGCGCGTACGAGCCAACCCTAAACGATAAACGAGGTTGTCCAAGCGCGATTCAAGCAAAATCATGAAGTTTTCGCCGTGTTTACCCGGCATTTTGCCCGCTTCGTCAAACGTTTTGCGGAATTGGCGCTCGTTGACGCCGTACATATGGCGCAGCTTTTGTTTTTCTTGGAGCTGCAAACCGTACTCCGACAATTTTCTCCGTTGGCCTGGGCCATGTTGACCAGGCGGATACGGACGTTTTTGCAATTCTTTCCCCGTGCCGCTTAACGAGATGCCGAGGCGGCGGGAAATTTTCCATGTTGGGCCAGTATAACGAGCCATGTTTTGCTCCTCCTTATGCTTTTATTCCCGTAAAATAAAAGCAGACGTGCGCCAACAATTATGGCCATTTTGTTTTCATGTATCCTCGCTCTAGCAGCTAAGAGTTACACGATACACCTCGGAGCACCGAGGAACAAAATGAACCATAAAGGTGTGCACAAAGGCTGCTATATTTTACACAAAGGCTATTATATGATTTTTAAAGGGCAAAGTCAATATTTTAATTTCCTTCTTTGCTGCTTATATGATATAATAAAAGATGAAATTTTTAGAAAAAAATGCTACTCATTCTTTCGCTTTAAAGTGATGATATCAGTTCAGGTGGAAAGACAATGAAACAGGAAGAAACGAAACGATATGAATCGTTTAAGCGGGAATTTTTCCACTGGTTTTTAGCGTTTTCGGGGGATGAGCCGTTTTCTGTGGCGGCGGGCGAGCTGCTTGTGATGTTAAAAGAAGAGTTGGCGTTGCAACAAGCCGTATTGTATTTGTTTGACCCATCCTGTGACGCCTTTTGCCCAGAAGCAGCGGCAGGCAGGATGCCGGCGGCAGAATCGATCGTGGCAGAGGAAAAGCAGGAGATCGTCGTGATAGATGATGGCGGGCCGTGTATAGTTGTCCGCCTCTTTTTCCTGCTTTCTGAAGAAACACGAGCGATGCTTGAGCTTATGTATGGAAAAGAGCGCCACATCGACCGTGAATGGTTGAAAGTGCTGAGAACGGATTTGTCTTCATTGTTCCGCAAGTTGAGTGCGCTTTCGCAACGAACGAGCGAGGAGAATCGGTATGAGCAGTTGCACCGTTTTGCAGCGAAAATCCATTCCACCATGCAAATTGACGATGTGCTTGAAGAAAT
This sequence comes from Geobacillus thermodenitrificans subsp. thermodenitrificans DSM 465, assembly GCF_000496575.1. Taxonomy (GTDB): domain Bacteria; phylum Bacillota; class Bacilli; order Bacillales; family Anoxybacillaceae; genus Geobacillus; species Geobacillus thermodenitrificans. Next base: position 103,596 of record NZ_AYKT01000002.1, read on the forward strand.
TATCCGCACGCTGCAAAATGTTTACCCAGCGTTTACATACCATCTCCTCTTATCGCATGATAACCATGTGTGCGGGAATTTGCCGATTAAAACGCTTGCCTTGGATGAAAGCGAGGGGCAACCGGCGGCACTGCGGGCGTTTTTGACCGGACAGGTGCAATGTGAGGAGACAGCCGCACCGCCGCGTTCAGTGCTATATGCCCCCATTAAAGGGGTGCAGGCCGTATACGGGGTGATTCAAATCATTGCTCCGTATGCCGCCCCATTTCCAAAGCGGGAAATCAATTTTATTTCGTTGTTGGCGGGAACGGCGGGAAGGGCGTTGGAAAACGCCAAACTGTATGAGCAATCGCGCCGGCTCGTTGCCGATTTGCAACTCATTAACGATACGATGCGTCAGCTGAATGCCCGGCCGCGGCTGTGTGAAGCGATCGAGTATATGGTGTCGCAAATCAAAGAATCGTTTGGCGCGGACGAGGTCGGCTTTTTCTTGTTTGCTGACGGCAAACGTGAGCTTCTTCGAGGAAGCACACCATTTTTTTATAATGACTTGTCGGCGCTGTATGTCGAATGGGTCGAAGCACGGCTTCTAAGCGGAAATGATATTCTATTTGCCGGCGATGTACGCACGTCCGATTTCGGACCGTTTCGTTCCATTATGGCGGCGCCAATGATGCAAAATAAAGAAATGAAAGGCGTCTGTATCGTGCTTGCCTATGAGACGTATCGATTCACCTTTGAGATGTTTAAACTGCTGCAATCGCTCGTCCAACACTCGACACTGGCGTTTATGAATGCGATTTTGCGCGAAGAACTTGAGAAATTGGTTGTCACCGATTATTTGACGAAGCTGTATACGCGCCGTTATTTAGATGAGGCGATCCAAAAATCGATGGAAGAGGATGCGTTAGGGTCGTTTCTTTTAATTGATATCGATAATTTTAAGCAGATCAACGATACTTATGGCCACCAAACCGGCGATGATGTGCTCGTTCAAGTGGCGAAGATGATCCGCACTAACATTCGCGATGGCGATATAGCGGCGCGCTGGGGAGGAGAAGAGCTCGCCGTCTATTTGCCAAAGGTGGCGCTTTTGGATGCGATAGCGATTGCGCGCCGCATCGTTGAAAAAGTGAGAGAGCATACGGTCCCGTCCGTGACCGTTTCATGCGGTCTTTCATCGTGGAGACGACAGGATCATGATGATGCAGAACAGCTGTTCAAACGGGCTGATGCGGCGCTGTATATGGCAAAAGAAACAGGGAAAAACACCATTTTCGTTCATGATGGTGACCATCTATATAGAGGGTGAAAAAGGAATCCGGACAGGCGGATTCCTTCTTCGCGCTCACCGCTATTTTCGCTTATTCTGAAACGAGCACGCTGGCGAATTGCTCTAAATAGCGGCGGTCAATGTCATCAAAGCGGTTCTTGATCGGGCTGTCGATATCAAGGACACCGATGACGCGACCTTCCTTAATGAGCGGCACGACGATTTCCGATTGGGATGCGGCATCACAGGCGATATGGCCTGGGAATTGGTGCACATCGGGAACGACGACCGTCCGCCGCTCGGCAGCCGCTGTGCCGCACACGCCTTTGCCGAACGGAATGCGCACGCATGCTGGCAATCCTTGGAACGGACCGAGCACAAGCTCATCGCCATCTGCCAAATAAAACCCGACCCAGTTGATGTCGGTGAGAAACTGGTTGAGCAGGGCGGAAGCGTTCGCCAAGTTGGCGATCATGTTCGGTTCGCCGGCGATGAGCGCCTTCAGCTGCTCGATGACGAGCGCATAGTTTTCTTCGCGTGTCCCGTTGTAGGTTAGTTGATGAAACATTTGTTCGCCCTCCTTTTTGACCCATTTTATGACGACGCTTGGCGATTGTCAATCGAAAGCGCCTCGTGATCCATCACGTCCCGCCCTTGATGCAGGTCGGCTGCACGATGAGCGTCCGAGCCGTAAACGATCGGAATGCCACGCCGCCGCGCTTCAGTGATGAGGTGATTGGGCGGGTATGGCTCGAGGCAGAGCGGTTTGGCAGCGCCGGCGCCGTTATAGTCGATCTCATAGCCGAACTGCTCTATGTCATCGAGAATGGCGAGAACGAGGTCAGTCATCGGATCTGGGCACGGAAAGCGACGCCAAAACTTCCGCACAAGCGTTAGATGGCCGATGCGTTTCGGCTTATAGCGGCCCATGTCGGTGCGGATCGACTGGCGCACCGTTTCGTAATAGGTGCGGTGAACATGTTCGACGGAACCGAACAGGCGGACGATGTCGGCGAACATGTCAGCACTGTAGTCAATGCATACATATTGACCTTTGTGCGCTAAAAAATGGACCGATAAAATGCTGTCATCAAGCAGCGGTCCAACTTCATCGAGCAATCGAACCGTTTCTTCCTCCCAGCCGGGGATAAAGTCGACCTCAAGTCCGACGCGGATCGTGATGTCGTTTCGGTAGCGCGCTTTTACATCAGCCACAGCGGCTAAATAGCGTTCAAGCTGACGGCGCTCCATCGCGCTATCCCGATCCGGCGTCGGATCAACAAACCGCTCTGGCAGCGGGGCATGTTCAGTGAAGGAAATGTCGGTATAGCCGAGCACAATCGCCCGTTCCACATATTGCTCAAGTGGGTCAGGACTTCCGTGTGGACAAAACGGTGTATGAATATGGCCGTCACGCAAGGCGGTTTTCCCCCTTTCCCTTGTATCATAGCAAAAATCTTGAAGATTCTTGTAAAAAAAATAAAAATTTTGGTCAAAAAATGTCGTTAACATGGTATCATAAAAACATTGAAAAACATATATTTTTGCCTTCTCCGCCGTATTCATTCATTTCGGAGTAGCTTGAGTGCAAGGGGGCATTCGTGCATGGAAATCGTATGGATCGTTCTGCTCCTCGGCGCAGGAGTAATCATATACAATCATATGTATCGGAAGAAGATGTACCGGGAAATCGACCGGCTTGAGGCATGGAAAATCGAACTGATGAACCGGCCGGTGCCGGATGAGTTAGCGAAAGTGAAACAGCTGAACATGACCGGGGAAACGGAGCAGCTGTTTGAACGGTGGCGCCAACAATGGGATGAGATCGTAGCCGTGAAGCTGCCGAATGTCGAAGAACAGCTGTTTGATACCGAGACGTTTCTGGACAAATACCGGTACCGGCAGGCACGCAAGTTGATTGGGCAAATTGAGGATGGGTTGCGTCGCCTTGAGGAAGAGGTGCATCAAATCATTGATGAAGTTAACGAGCTGATCGGAAGCGAAGAGCAAAGCCGGACGGAAATCGAAGAGCTGCGCGCTGTCCATCGGGAGGCGAAGAAAACGCTGCTTGCTTATCGGTATACGTTTGGGGCGGCTGCCGATTTGCTTGACGTCCGCCTAACCGAGGCCGAAAAGCAGTTTGAGTCGTTTGCCAAATTGACGGAAGCCGGCAACTATTTGGCAGCGCGCGGTGTCGTCCAGGAGCTGAAGCAGGAGCTTGACAGCCTGGCGACGATGATGGAAGAGATTCCGGCGCTGCTTAGCGAGTGCCAAACCTCTCTTCCCGCCCAGTTGGCCGAGCTTGCTGACGGCTATCGGGAAATGGAGCAAAGCGGGTACATACTCGACCATTTGCACATCGAACGCACATTGGCAGAAAAACAGGAGAAAATCGGACAATGCTTAGCGATGATTGGCGAGCTGCGCATCGAAGAAGCGAAGCAAACCGTCGCTGAGCTGAAAGAAGAAATTGATACGCTATACGACTTGCTGGAAAAAGAAGTGCTCGCTAATCAATACGTGCAAACGGAAATGCCGCGCATTGGCGGCATGCTTACGGAGTTGGCTGCCGAGGCAAAAGAAACGAGCGCTGAAGCGATGTTTGTTCAACAAAGTTACCATCTGCCGCCAAGCGACCTTGAAAAATATCGAAGCATTGAAAAACAGATGCATCAGCTGCAGAAGCGGTTTTTGCTGATCGAAGACCGCGTCGCTGAGGCGAAAACTGCCTATTCTTTGCTCAGAGAGGAGCTGGAACAGCTCGTCGGGCAAATTGACATGATGAAAGAAGAGCATGAACAGTTTCGGTTGATGCTGCAGGCGCTGCGCAAAGACGAATTAATTGCCCGTGAAAAGCTCGACGACATGAGAAAAAAATTGTCCGAATCGCTTCGCCTCGTGCAAAAAAGCCGACTGCCGGGGCTGCCTGAGCCGTATGCGCTTGAGCTGACGGAAGCGAAAAACAGCTTGCAAAATGTGGCCGCCCGCCTCGAAGAAAAGCCGCTCGACATGCCGGCGGTCGACCGGGCGCTCGAAGAAGCGAAAGTTTCGGTTGAACGGCTTTATGAGCGGACAGTCGAAATGATTGAACAGGCGTCCTTGGCTGAACGGACGATTCAATATGGCAACCGCTACCGCCGCCGTTATCCGGCGGTTCACAAAGGGCTTGAGGAGGCCGAGTTTTTGTTCCGTCATTACGATTACGAAGAGGCGCTCCGGCAGGCGGTGGCCACGATTGAAAGTGTCGAGCCAGGCGCGTTTGACCGCGTGCAGAAGCTTTGGCAGGCGGACAACGAGGACGAACAATGATCAAAACCCGATAATTATCGGTGAAAACCGATATTTATCGGGTTTTTGGTGAATACTGTAAGTACGTGTGTGTTTTCAGCTCGGTTTTATGTTATTATACTATGTATGTACATTTGCCGATCATGAGCGGAGGATGGAAACAATGATTTACCTTGATAACAGTGCGACGACCAAACCGTTTCCAGAAGTGATCGATTCGTTTGTCAAGGTCGCGACGGACTATTTTGCCAATCCGTCTTCGCTTCATGAACTGGGCATGAAGGCGGAGCGACTGCTCACGCAGGCACGCGAACAAATCGCTGCCATGCTGCGGGTCAAAGCGAACGAGGTCGTGTTCACGTCCGGTGGAACGGAAGCCAACAATTTCGCCATTAAAGGAGTGGCTTGGCAATATCGGCGGCGCGGCCGGCATATTATTACGACGGAGATCGAGCATCCGTCCGTTGCTGAGCCGTGCCGTCAGCTTGAGGAGCTCGGCTTTGAGGTGACGTATTTGCCGGTCGACCGCAACGGGAGAGTGTCGGCGGAGCAAGTCGAGCGCGCGCTGCGCGATGATACGATTCTTGTTTCAATCATGCACGTCAATAACGAAGTCGGCACGGTGCAACCGATTGAGGAAATCGGTGCGCTTCTTGCCCGCTACCCGAAGACGCTGTTTCATGTCGACCGGGTGCAAGGCATCAGCAAAGTGCCGCTTGATTTGAAAAAGGCCGGCGTCGATTTAAGCACGATATCGGCTCATAAGTTTCACGGATTGCGCGGTGCCGGGGTGCTTTACGTCCGCGAAGGTGTCCGCTTGACGTCGTTGATTGCCGGCGGCGGGCAGGAAATGCGGCTCCGGTCCGGAACGGAAAATGTGGCCGCCATTGTCGCGATGGCGAAAGCGCTGCGCCTCGCTATGGAGAGATACGAGCGGGAGATCGACCGGCTCAAGGCGTTAAAAGACGAGTGGCGAACCGCTCTTTCCACCATTCCGGAGATTGAGATCAACACGCCGCGCGACGGTGCTGCGCCTCATATTATTAACTTTTCCTTAAAGCGCGGCATGAAGCCGGAAGTGTTCGTCCACGAACTGGCGAAAAGCGGCATTTACGTCTCGACAACATCGGCTTGTTCGTCGAAGAAAAAGGCGCCGAGCAAAACGCTGGTGGCGATGGGGCTTGGGGAAGACCGTGCTGAGCGCGGCATCCGCGTCAGCTTATCGTTTGACAACACAAGCGAAGAAATCGCGCCGGCAGTGGCTGCCATGAAACAGGCGATCAAAACATTAAGCGAGGTAACGGGATAACATGGAAATGAAGTATGACCGCATTTTAATCCGTTATGGGGAAATGACGACAAAAGGAAAAAACCGCAATATTTTTGTTCGACGGCTAAAAAACAACATCGCCCGCAAACTGCAGGCGTTTCCTCGGATCAAAATTGAATATATGCGTGACCGAATGTACATTTTATTAAACGGTGAGCCGCATGAACCGATTATCGACAAGCTGAAAACGGTGTTTGGCATCCACTCGTTCAGCTTGGCGATGAAGTGCGAAAACGATTTAGCGGCTATTAAAGAGACGGCGCTCGCTGCTGTCCGGCAGCTTCCATACAAAGGAAAAACGTTTAAAGTGAGCGCCCGCCGCGTCGATAAACAGTTTCCGTACCGAAGTGATGAGCTTAATCATGAAGTTGGGGCACATATTTTGCGGCAGACGGAAGACTTAACGGTCAATGTGCGCCAACCGGATATTGATGTGCGCATCGAAGTACGCCAAGACGGAACCTATGTTACGTGCCATGACATTTTCGGCGCTGGCGGCTTGCCGGTGGGGACGAGCGGCAAGGCGATGCTCATGCTCTCAGGCGGCATCGACAGCCCGGTCGCCGGGTATTTGGCGATGAAGCGCGGTCTCGAAATCGAAGCCGTTCACTTTTTCAGTCCGCCGTTTACAAGCGAGCGGGCAAAGCAAAAAGTGATCGATTTGGTGCGGAAACTGACCGCGTACGGTGGAAAAATCAAGTTGCATATCGTACCGTTTACCGAAGTGCAGCAAGCCATTTATCAAGGGGTTCCAAACGAATATTCGCTGATTTCCACTCGGAGGGCAATGCTAAAAATTACAGACGCCTTGCGCCGCCGCCAGCGGGGGTTGGCGATCGTCACTGGTGAAAGCCTCGGCCAAGTTGCGAGTCAAACGCTTGAAAGCATGTACGTGATTAACGAAGTGACCAACACACCGGTTTTGCGCCCGCTCATTTCGATGGATAAAATGGAAATCATCGAGATTGCTAAGCAAATCGACACCCATGATATTTCCATTCTTCCATATGAAGACTGTTGCACCATTTTTACGCCGCGGGCGCCAAAAACAAAGCCGAAAAAAGAGAAAGTGCTTCAGCACGAGAGCCAGCTTGATCTCGCTCCGCTTCTTGAAAAAGCGATCAATGAGACGGAAACCATCGTGATTGATGAAGAAGCTGGACAGGCTGACGAGTTCACTGCGCTGTTTTAAATCTCAAAATTTACCAAACATGTTGTTGCATATTGCTGTCTGTTTTCACACATTCTATACGTACAAAGGAGGTGAAAACAGATGGCACGCAACAACAACAGCAATCAATTGCTTGTTCCGGGCGCACAACAAGCGCTTGAGCAAATGAAATATGAAATCGCCCAAGAATTCGGCGTCAACTTAGGCGCTGACACGACATCGCGCGCTAACGGTTCGGTCGGCGGCGAGATTACGAAACGTCTTGTCGCTATGGCGCAACAACAATTGGGCGGTGCACGTCAATTCTAATTTTATAATGATGGCTTACGCGGCGGGGAGCTCCCCGCCGTTTGTTATGACAAAAGTATTCAAAATATAATAATTATTTTGTATAATAAAAGGTGTCGGAGACGGCAAAATGAACAGAAGAGGGGGAGAGGAACGATGAAGCGGGAAGAACTGATCGCTCCTGAGCGCTACAATTTAACGTCCGAAATGGAACGGCATGCGGCAGCACATCCGGAGCGAATTGCTTTAAAATGGGAGAATGAGCGCGGCGAAACGAAAGAGATTACATACGGTCGCCTCATGGCGCGCGCTAACCAAATTGGAAACGCTTTCTTATCGCGCGGGCTGGAAAAAGGGGATAAAGTGCTTGTCATGGTTCCGCGGCTGATTGAAGCGTATGAAGTATATTTAGGGGCGCTCAAAGCCGGGCTTGTCGTCATCCCAAGCTCGGAGATGCTGCGGACCAAAGACTTGGAATACCGATTGTCCCATGGAGAAGTGAAGGCAATCGTCGCCTATGAACCGTATCTCGACGAATTCGTTCCGATCGATGGCGTGGACAAGCTGTTGAAATTTTCGATCGGTGAACACGAGCATGACGGTTGGGTTCGGTTGGACGCGGCGATGGCGGCGGAAAGCGAAACACTCGCAGCGGCCGACACATCGCGCGACGATATGGCGTTTTTATCTTACACATCTGGAACGACCGGCAATCCGAAAGGGGTCGTCCATTGCCACGGCTGGGCGTACGCTCATTTGCGCACGGCGGCGAAAAACTGGCTGTGCATTGAAGAGACGGATCTCGTTTGGGCGACCGCTGGACCGGGGTGGCAAAAATGGATTTGGAGCCCATTTTTATCGGTGCTCGGTTCGGGAGCGACCGGGTTTGTCTATTACGGCCGCTTTGAGCCGGAAAAATATTTGCAGCTGTTAGAAAAATATCAAGTCAACGTGCTTTGCTGCACACCGACCGAGTACCGTCTGATGGCGAAAGTGCCGGATATCGGCCGCTACGACTTATCGCATTTGCACAGCGCCGTGTCGGCTGGCGAGCCGCTCAACCGTGAAGTGATCGACACGTTTGCCAAACATTTTGGCATCCAAGTGCGCGACGGTTATGGACAGACGGAAAATACATTGCTTGTCGGTGTCATGAAGGGGATGGACATCAAACCGGGATCGATGGGGAAACCGACGCCGGGCAACCGTGTCGAAATTATCGACGAAAACGGCGAACCGTGCCCAGTCGGCGTTGTGGGAGATATCGCTGTTCATGTAGAAACGCCAGCCTTATTTAAATATTACTATAAAGATCCGGAACGGACGGCGATGCAGTTCCGCGGTGACTATTACATTACCGGCGATAAGGCGAGAAAAGACGAAGACGGTTATTTCTGGTTTGAAGGCCGCGGCGATGATATCATCATCAGCTCCGGTTATACGATCGGCCCGTTTGAAGTGGAAGATGCGCTCGTCAAGCATCCGGCGGTAAAAGAATGCGCGGTTGTCGCCAGCCCGGATGAAGTGCGCGGTCATGTCGTCAAAGCGTTCGTCGTGCTCCGTGATGGAGTCGATCCAAACGATCCATCGCTCATTCCGGCGCTGCAGGAACATGTCAAACAATTGACCGCTCCATACAAATATCCGCGCAAAATTGAGTTCGTCGATGACTTGCCGAAAACCGTGTCGGGAAAAATCCGCCGCGTCGAGCTTCGCGAGCGGGAAGCGCGCCTTGCAGGCCGCTCTTCTTAAACACCGTGAGAAGGCGTGTGAAACACGAGCTTAACGAAAAGACGTCAGAACTGCCTGTCTTCCTAAAGGATGAAGGGGAAGCAGGGCGTCTTGAAGCCATCCGCCAAATGAAAGAGAGGGTGTCCCGAAAGCAACGGGGACACCCTCTCTCTATTTGCACCGAACACTTCCACAGATCTGATATCGGAGACCTTTCCCGCGGTTTATAAAAAGACGCGCTTCACTTTATCCCAGAACGAATTGTCTTTCAGCCGTACGGTTTTGATGACCCGATCGCTCAGGCGGATGTCGATTTGTTCGATATGTTGGATGCTAAGCGCCTCGTTGTCGAGGCCGATGATCGGAAAATGGCTCGTTTCTTCCGACATTTTCAGCGTCAGTTTCCGCTCGCCGCTTAAAATGAACGGCGAACCGAGCGTCCGGTAGCGGTTACTGTTGAGCGAAGCGAGCTCGCTCACTTGGAAACACGGCAAGAGCGGATCAACCACTGCTCCGTGCACCGACTTATTGTAGCCGGTGCTGCCGGTTGGGGTCGAGACAATAATGCCATCGCCGCGGAAGGTTTCAAAATGCAAGTCGTCAATAAAGACATCGATGGCCATCGTTTTAATGATTTGCGAACGAATGGAACATTCGTTTAGGCAGAAAAAGGAGGCGGTGCCATCGATCGTCACTTCGATGATTGGGTAACGCCGTACTTCTAATTTCCAGTTTCTCGCCGCTTCAACGATATAATCGATATGATCAATTTGGAAATCACAATAAAATCCGCGTGTCGGTAACGTTGACACACCGACGTATAAACGGTCGGGGTGAAACCCGGTTTGCCGGACCGCCTGCAAAAACGCTCCATCATCGCCGATGCTGACGATAATATTCGCTTCTTGAGCGTCGTCGACCACGACAAACGGCCCGCGTTCCGCCCGTTCAATGAGCGGCTTTACCCGTTCGACCAACTCGTCATCCCGCTTATAAAAAAAATAAAGGCGATTACGTTCCATGTCCATCTTTGCGCCCTCCTATTGGCATCATGCTTAAACCGATGTACAATGAATATTGTACCACGTTTTCCATGATTATAAAAATATGGACAGTCCATGCAAAGGGGGAAGAAAATGAATCGAAAACGGTGGACGGCATTGGCGATTGCTGCCGCGTTATTTATTATTTCTGTGCTTGTTAATGCCGTTGGTATCTTGCTGTCTGATAAGTCCGAAACATGGTCGAAAAATTGGTTGTCGCTTATGGAAGATTCATTTAGCGAGGAAGTGATCGAAGACGGCGATCCGTTGAAAAAAATCGTTGTCTTGGAGGTGAACGGTGTCATTGAAGATACGGGCGAAGCGGAAACGTTCTTTTCCTCGTCGTTTTATAATCATCAAGCGTTTTTGAAAATGATTAAACAGGTGAAAGAAGATGACAGCGTCAAGGCGATCGTATTGCGCATCAACTCGCCGGGCGGCGGAGTCGTTGAAAGCGCGGAAGTTCATAACCAGCTGTTGAAATTGAAAAAAGAGACGAAGAAGCCTATTTATGTGTCGATGGGAGCGATGGCAGCCTCCGGTGGCTATTACATCGCCACAGCGGGTGATAAACTTTTTGCCAGCCCGGAGACGATCACGGGTTCGATCGGCGTCATTATGCAGAGCATCAATTACGAAGGGTTGGCGAAAAAATACGGCGTCGAACTCGTCACGATCAAAAGCGGCCCATACAAAGACATCATGAATCCAGCGCGCAAAATGACGGATGCGGAGCAGGAGATTTTGCAACGGCTGATCAACCAATCGTATGAGGGGTTTGTCGATGTCATTGTTGAAGGAAGAAAGTTGTCGGAAGAAGCGGTGCGCAAACTGGCTGATGGCCGCATTTACGACGGCCGCCAAGCGAAAGCGCTCCAGTTGATTGATGAGTTTGGCTATTTGGATGATACCATTGCAGCACTGAAAAAAGAACATCGGCTTTCCGGTGCTCAAGTCGTGAAATATGTCAGTGATACTCCGTGGAGTTCATTGTTTGGCGTGATATCGAACAATGCTAAGCCAGAAACGGAAGCGTCCGAGCTCATTCGCTTGTTGTCGCGTCCGTCATCGCCACGGCTTATGTATTTATTTAGTGAGTAAAGGAAGTGGGAAGATGACTGATACGCAAGCCATGGCGCCGTCTGCAGCCGAAAGCCTGCCGGTGGAAACAGCCCCCCGCTACGGCGGGTTTTGGCTTCGCTTTTGGGCATATTTGCTTGACATCATCGTCGTTTCAAGCATCAACCGGCTGATCGTTTGGCCGCTGTTTCGCTTGTTCGACTGGCCGTTAGAGAGAGATCATTTGTTTGCGCCGGCTGCGGTGGTGGCGGCGATCATTTTTTACGCTTATTTTGTCTTAATGACGAAAACGTTCGGACAGACGCTTGGCAAAATGGTGTTCGGCTTAAAAGTCGTCGATGAGCGGGGCGTGCCGCTTACATGGCTGACGGTGCTGTTCCGCGAAGTGGTTGGCAAGTTTATTTCGAAAAAACTGTTGTTCATCGGTTTTTTGTTTGTCGCTTTTTCGGAAAAGAAAAAAGGGATGCATGATCAGTTTGCCGATACGATCGTCATTCGCGATTGACGGTCTTTGGTTTGTATCGGCTGATCATCAATGATATCGACCTGCCGCTCCGGCAGGTTTATTTTTTTTCCATATGGTGACAATGATATGGTGAAAGGAAGTGCGGACATTGAGAGGAATAATCATAGCTGTCGTGGTGGTTGCTCTTTTTCTCCTTCTTGTCGCATGGATGAAAGTCGCGGTGACGGTTGTCTTCCGCCATGCTAAAGACGATGATGAGTATAAAATTGTTGTGCGCACGCTATTTGGTCTCATTCGTTACACGATTCGCATTCCGCTCATCAAGCTCGAAACCGAATCGGAGTCGCCCGGTGTGACGTTTGTCCATAAAGAAGGTGTTGGGGGGACGCGAACGAAAAAGGAGAAGAAAAGCAAATGGACACCGAGAGACATTGCTCATTTCTTTCGTCAAGTCAAGCAATTTCTCAAGCAAGTCGTCGACTTGCATGAAATTATGAAACAGTTTTACCGTCATGTAACGATTACCAAATGGGAATGGAGAACAACGATCGGCACCGGCGATGCAGCGTCAACCGGATTGATCGCCGGGCTTGGTTGGTCGTTGAAATACACCATCATTGGTGTGGTGAGCCGCTACACGAAGATGAAAACGGTACCAGTGATTATGATCGTTCCTTCGTATGACCGAGCGGTTTCGGAAACAGCGTTTTTATGTATGTTTCAGTTTCGAATCGGGCATGCTATGTTAGCAGGATTGCGAGTGGTCAAACATTGGAACGGACGACGCTTGCCGAAACGAAAGCCGCTTGCGGCCAAACAGGCAAATGAAGGCTATTAGGAGGAATGAGCATGACGAACCATCCAATCCAAGGGTTAATGACAACAGCGATGGAAAACTTAAAACAAATGATTGACGTCAATACGATTATCGGCGATCCGGTCGAAACGCCTGATGGCAGCGTTATTTTAACCGTGTCGAAAGTCGGGTTTGGGTTTGCTGCCGGCGGCAGCGAGTTTATGCTCGACGGCCAGCAAAACGGCCAAGGAGCTCAAGCTGGCGCAAACGGGCAAAGCGGGCAAAACGGACAAGCCCAAGGGAGCGGGCATCCGTTTGGCGGCGGCAGCGGCGGTGGTGTCTCCATTACCCCGATTGCGTTTCTTGTCGTCAATTCGTCAGGGGTCAAACTTCTCCATTTGGATGAAAGCACGCACTTATACGAGAAACTACTTGATGTCGCCCCGCAGGCGTTTGAGAAAATTCAAGCGATGTTGAAGAAAAACAAGAAAGACGAGGCATCCTCTGCTTCGGCAAATGACTTTGACATTTAGCTGGGCGCTGGACACGTTTTTGTCCGGCGCTTTTTCTAAGTTGTGGAAACCGAAAACAACAGTCTCTGTTGTTTCATCAGATGCTACAAACTATTTTTTGAATGTTCATTCAAATTAACTTTCTAGCGAAGGCAAAACGATTGCAAAAATCTTTTCCGTGTTCTAATATGGAAATAGTACATATTTTTTCTTAAGGGGAGAGAAATGATGGCTAATGTGACGTTTAAAGGAAATCCGGTCACGCTCGTCGGAAACGAAGTGAACGTCGGTGACAAGGCGCCGGATTTTACGGTGCTTGACCAAAACTTGCAAGAAGTAACGCTCGCCGATACGAAAGGACACGTCCGCTTAATCAGCGTCGTTCCGTCGCTTGACACTGGGGTTTGTGATGCGCAGACGCGCCGATTTAACGAAGAAGCGGCGAAGCTTGACAATGTGAAAGTGTTAACCATCAGCGTCGATTTGCCGTTTGCACAAAAACGGTGGTGCGGCGCTGCCGGCATTGACAACGTCCAAGTATTGTCCGACCATCGCGACGTTTCGTTCGGACAAGCGTACGGCGTCTTGATCAAAGAACTGCGCTTGCTCGCCCGCGCGGTGTTTGTCATCGACAGCAATGATACGGTGACGTACGTAGAATACGTGCCGGAAGTGACGAACCATCCGAACTACGAAGCCGCGATTGAAGCAGCAAAAGCAGCGAAATAATGGAAAAAGGCCCCGATCCGTTCGGGGTCTTTTCTTTCCTGCCGACGCTTTTCTTGCCGCACAGGGGGAATCCGGCGTACAATAGCAAAAGGAAATGGCCAGAAAGGTGGGATATACGGAATGATGACGCCAGTTGAGCGGCTGTTCACTGTATTGGATGAAACAGCTCATATTTTGCAGGAAGAATTGCAATGCACGTATTTAGAAGCGGTCGCCGAAACAGGAGAAAATTTGTTTCACGGCGACGTGTTGCAAGACGAAGTGAGTGAATTAAATGCTAAACGGTTGAAAAAACAATATCGCGAACTCATGCTCGACCGGTTTCAAAATGAGGAAATCCGCAAGGCGTTCCAGCTCGCCGTCTTAAAAGGGATGCGCCAACATATCCAGCCGCACCACCAAATGACCCCGGATGCGGTCAGTTTATTTTTGGCGTATTTAGTCCGTCGGTTTACACGCCCGCATTTGGCGCTTACCATCCTTGACCCGGCCGTTGGCACGGCGAATTTATTGACGGCGGTGCTCAACGGTCTTAGTGGCAAACAGGTGAAAAGTTATGGCGTCGATGTGGACGACTTGCTCGTCAAACTCGCGTATGTCAACGCGAACTTGCAAAAACACTCGCTGCAGCTGTTTAACCAAGACAGCTTACGCCCTCTTTTTGTCGAACCGGCCGACGTCATCGTCTGTGATTTGCCGGTCGGCTATTACCCGGATGATGACAATGCGTCTCGTTTTGCTCTAAAAGCGGAAGAAGGGCAGTCATACGCGCACCATTTGTTGATTGAACAAAGCTTGCGGTACACAAAAGACGGCGGTTATTTGTTTTTCCTTATTCCTAATACGTTATTTTCGAGCCCGCAAGCAGAACAGCTGAACCAGTTTCTAAAAGAGACGGCCATCGTCCAAGGCGTGCTGCAGTTGCCGTTGTCGATGTTTAAACATGAACAAGCAGCGAAAAGTGTATTTATTTTGCAAAAGAAAGGACCGATGGCCAAGCCGCCAAAAAACGTGCTGCTTGCCGAGCTGCCGCGCTTTTCGAACAAGACGGCGATGCAGGCAATGATGGAAAAAATCGAGGCGTGGATCGCCAACGAGAAGGGAAGTTGACGGCCTCCAAAAAGGGAGGCCGTTTTCATTTTTCGCAACATAAAAACTTTTTGTTGCAACCGATTACTGAAGGGGGAAGCGCTTGAAAGAAAAACAAGGGGGGCATACAATGAAAAAGGCATAGTGAAATAGCGCCCAAGCGCGCACACTAAAGATAGGTGCGATCGGATTTCGTAAAAAGGAGCTGTTTGGATATATGGCGAAAGTGTTAGCCATTAACGCAGGTAGTTCATCGTTGAAATTCCAATTGTTTGAGATGCCGGCGGAAACGGTGTTGACGAAAGGGGTCGTCGAGCGCATCGGTTTTGACGACGCGATTTTCACCATTGTTGTGAACGGGGAAAAACAACAGGAAGTGACCGCCATCCCGAACCATGCCGTGGCGGTGAAAATGCTGTTGGATAAATTGATTCGCTACGGCATTATTCGGTCGTTTGAGGAAATCGACGGCATTGGCCATCGTGTCGTTCACGGCGGGGAGAAGTTCAGCGACTCCGTGTTAATTACCGATGAAGTCATGAAACAAATCGAGGAAGTTTCCGAGCTCGCCCCGCTCCATAACCCGGCCAACCTCGTTGGCATTCGGGCGTTCCAGGAAGTGTTGCCGAACGTGCCGGCGGTGGCCGTGTTTGATACGGCGTTCCACCAAACGATGCCGGAACAATCATTTTTGTATAGCTTGCCGTATGAGTATTATACGAAATTCGGTATTCGAAAATATGGATTCCACGGCACGTCGCATAAATACGTCACCCATCGTGCCGCCGAATTGCTCGGCCGGCCGATCGAACAGCTGCGCCTCATCTCGTGCCATTTAGGAAACGGCGCGAGCATCGCGGCGGTGGAAGCAGGAAAATCGATTGACACGTCGATGGGCTTCACTCCATTAGCGGGCGTAGCGATGGGAACGCGTTCTGGTAACATCGACCCGGCGCTCATCCCGTATATTATGGAGAAAACGGGAATGACGGCGGATGAAGTGATTGAAGTGCTGAACAAACGAAGCGGCATGCTCGGCTTGTCCGGCCTTTCAAGCGACTTGCGCGACCTCGAAAAAGCGGCATCGGAAGGGAATGAACGGGCAGAGCTGGCGCTTGAAGTATTTGCTAGCCGAATTCATAAATATATCGGTTCGTATGCTGCGCGCATGTGCGGTGTCGACGCCATCATTTTCACCGCCGGCATCGGCGAAAACAGTGATGTCGTGCGCGCGAAAGTGTTGCGCGGTCTCGAATTCATGGGGGTTTACTGGGATCCGGCATTAAACAAAGTGCGCGGCAAAGAAGCGTTCATCAGCTACCCGCACTCGCCGGTGAAAGTGCTCGTCATCCCGACGAACGAAGAGGTTATGATTGCCCGTGATGTGATGCGGTTGGCGCATTTGTAATAGAGCCGGATAGCGCAAAATAAAATGAAGCGGCTCTCTCCTAGCTTCTAGGAGGGAGCCGCTTTTTCGTTGGTCGAAGCGTTTGGCAGGATACCTGCTGTTTTTTGCTATACTTATGGATGAAGACGATAAGCGAAGGAGAGACGAACGATGAGCACGATCGAACATAAGCAAGAAGCCCCGAAAACCGTCCGCTGCAAAGTCGTGACGATCAGCGATACGAGAACGGAAGAAACCGACCGGAGCGGCCGGCTGATGATCGAGTTGCTGACCGAGGCGGGGCATGACGTTGTTGGCTATGACATTGTGAAAGATGAGGAAGCCGCCATTCGCGAGGCGGTGCTCGACGGCTGCCGTCGCACTGATGTCGACGCAGTGCTCACAAACGGCGGCACTGGCATCGCCAAGCGCGACGTGACGATCGAAACGGTGAGTGCGCTGCTCGAGAAGGAGATCGTCGGCTTTGGCGAATTGTTCCGCTTTTTAAGTTATACGGAAGACATTGGCTCGGCGGCGATGCTGTCGCGCGCCATCGCCGGTGTGGCGATGGATACCGCCATCTTTTGCACTCCTGGTTCAACCGGAGCGGTGCGCCTTGCGATGATGAAGCTCATCTTGCCGGAACTTGGACATGTCATGAGGGAGATTCGAAAAGACCGGTAAAGGAAAACGTGTCCGTTCGGTAAGAACGGACACGAAGTTTGATCACACGTTTTTCTGTTTTTCCCTTTCTTGATTGCGAAGGATAAACCGCTGGATTTTTCCGCTCGGCGTTTTCGGAAGTTCGGTGACAAATTCGACTTCGCGCGGGTATTCGTGCTTCGATAAGCGTGTTTTGACGAACAATGACAGCTCTTCGGCCAGCTCGTCCGATGGAGCATAGCCCTCTTTCAGCACGACAAACGCTTTGACGATTTCCCCTTTAATAGGATCCGGTTTGCCGACGGCGGCTGCTTCGACGACGGCTGGATGCTCAAGGAGGCAGCTTTCAATTTCGAACGGTCCGATGCGGTAGCCGGCGCTTGAGATGATATCGTCAGCCCGCCCTTGGAACCAAAAATACCCGTCTTCGTCTTTGTTCGCCAAGTCACCGGTCAAAAACCACCGGCCGACAAGCCGTTCGGCTGTCTTTTCAGGATCTTTCCAATATCCTTTAAAGACGTTCGGAATGGAATCGATGTTAAAGGCAATTTGCCCAACTTCGCCGTCAGCGACCGGGGTTCCATCTTCACCGAGCAAGGCGATGTCAAAGCCCGGAAGCGGGCACCCCATCGAGCCCGGGCGGATGTCCATCGCAGCAGCGTTGAGATTTCCAATCAGCATCAACGTTTCCGATAAGCCATAATGGTCGTGGATCGTGACACCTAAGTGCTCTTGGAAAAAGCGAATGACTTCCGGATTGAGCGGCTCGCCGGCTGAGCTCATCGCGCGCACTTTCAGGTGATAGCGGCCGATGACATCGGCACCGGCTGCGGCCATCGCCCGGTAGGCGGTCGGAGCGTACGCAAAGTTCGTGACGCCGTATTTTTCCATCAGTGAATAGCATGTTTCTGGTTTAAACGGTCCCTCATAAAAGACGATTGGCACCCCAAACGCCATCGGGGCAAAGGTGCAGAAAATCAACCCGTACGCCCAACCTGGGTCGGCCCCACCGAAAAAGACATCATCATCCCGCAAATCGATGGCATAGCGCATGTATGGATAAATATTGATCAGCACGTTATGCGGCCACATGGTGCCTTTTGGCATTCCAGTCGATCCGGACGTATATTGGATGGCAAGCAGATCATCGGCCGTCGTTTCTTCGAGCGAGTGCTCGGTCGATTCTTTCGAAAGCGTTTTCCAAAATGGGGAATCTTGGCTATCTTCGCGCTCATCATCGACGACAAAAATGTGTTCGAGCGTCGGCATTTTTTCCTTTGCCGGTAGTTTGGCGCGTTGTTCCTTGTTCGTCAAAATCACTTTCGCCTCGGCATGGTTGATGCGATATTCGATCGCCTGTGGGCCAAACGCGGTAAAGAGCGGCACGTACACGGCGCCGACTTTCCAAGCTGCCAAAATATAAACGACAAGCGCAGGGTTTTTCGGCATGAGCGCGCAGACGCGATCCCCTTTTTTCACTCCTAGTTTGCGGAACACATTCGCCATTTGGTTGGACCAATCGCGTAATTGTCGATACGTGATCGTTTTCTGCTCTCCTAAAGCGTTTTCATAAAAGAGCGCAATGCGATTCGGATCATTGGCATAGCGGTCGCATACTTCATGGGCGACGTTGAATCGGCTGTGGGGATCTCCATCATAATGAGCAAATACGTGATCCCAGGAAAACGATTGGATGAGTGAGACTGGTGATACGTTGTTAACCATCTTGATCCCTCCGTTGTTTGAAAAAGACTTAAATTAATAATAATAGAAAAATGTATAAAATTCAATATATTATTGTTAGATAACACCGATAGTAATAAGAGAATCTGTTTAGGAACAATTTGTGTTAGGGTGCTGAACTTGGCAGAACCAATGAGGGTGGTATTCATTTCTTGGCTGGTGTCCCTAGCGGCTCGTTCCTTTTTTGCATAAGCAACATTTCGAGCGATGATGCTGGAAGCTCCTCCTTTTTGCTTCCTCTTGGATTTCGAGGATAAAAAAATTCTCCGATTTTTATCGGAGGATGCGAAAAGAAAACGGCGTTCTTGCCGATTTGGTAGTGATGAATGGATCAGTCAGGACGTTGGAAGGGAAGTCATCAAGGAAATGATGAGGGATTTGAGCAAGCGATTGTAGCAATCACCGACAATAAGAAAGAATACGTCATCGTTAACGGAGCTAGTATTGCAGGTAGGGAATTAGAAAATGGTGAAGTGAAAGGGAGCGATCAAAACAAATGAAATGGTAGACGAGCAATGATAACCGAATTTTCACACAAAACCGGGCAATGATATAGTAAAATTAGAGAGACGGGGGATGGGGAAATGAGCTTTTTTTGGGTGGGATTTCTATTTTGGTTATTCATCGGAGCCTCAATTTTCCTTCTCATTTGGGGAGGGCTGAGAAAAAGGGCGATTCATTTGGTAAGTAGTGCCTTATTATTTTTACCGATTGCGTATTATTTCAGCGGAGCGGAGAATGCGTTCAAGTGCCTGATGTTTTATCCTATGTTCCCATTGTTGCTTGCTATATTTTTTATACATAAAAGCTCTTGATCCACTAATATGATTGCTATGGAAGGCTGATGAAAATCGCTGTTTCTTGGCGTCATTGATGCTGGAGAACTTCAAATAGTAGAAAGGACTTTGATAGGCTCTTGGCGAGTGGGATAAAAACGCTGAAGAGGAGTTCCCTAATTTGAGCACTCCTCCTCGTCTTTCAGGCATGACTAAAATTTTATTTGTGCCAACGTATTCTCTGTCAGCGCAGCGAAATCCGCTACATCTGTTCACTTCTCTTTCCGTTACGCTTGTCTGCTGTCTTTAAAAGAACACCAAACGGTCTTGGCACTCATTCGTGAGGGCATGTCACCGTTTTTCACCTTGTTTTTCTTCTGTGAGTGATGAAACGGATGGCACGGTGCGATACCAAATCCACAAATCGTTGATAATCGAGGCGAGTTCGGCGATGTCAGCATTGAGCTGGCACGAGCGCGCAAAATCGGCTTCGTGGCTAAGCGCATCTTGTTTTTCATTGATTTGCCGCTCCAGCGTCGCGATGCGGTCAGGGATGGAGCCACGGATGGCTTCCCACTCGAGCAAAATCGCTTCCTGTTCTTCGGCGCTGTAGTCTTCCCAACGTTTGTCCAACTGCGGCACGCGGATGCCGAGCCGTTTGTCATCGATAAATTGGCGGTTCATCTTATCCCCTCCCTGTTTCTATTATACGAAAACATACGACAGCTCGGAGTCGAATTTTTATGCTTTTATTTGAATAAGTATTGAAAAATCATTGGAAAGCTGATAAAGTGATAGTGTATTAGATTGAATATTTATTTATGTTTAAGTATATTTATGTGAAAAAGAAAGGGGAACAACCATGGCAAATCCAAAATTGGTGCTGGCGTATTCCGGCGGTTTAGATACATCGGTGGCGATTAAGTGGTTGCAGGAGCGCGGGTATGATGTGATCGCGTGCTGCTTGGACCTTGGAGAAGGGAAAGATCTCGATTTTGTGAAAGAAAAAGCGCTCAAAGTCGGAGCAATCAAATCGTACGTCATCGACGTCAAAGACGAGTTTGCGAACGAGTACGCGCTCATCGCCTTGCAAGCAAACGCGCTGTATGAAGGAAAATATCCGCTCGTCTCGGCACTGTCCCGCCCGCTCATTGCGAAAAAATTGGTGGAAATCGCCGAGCTTGAAGGCGCGGTGGCAGTGGCTCACGGTTGCACGGGGAAAGGGAACGACCAAGTGCGTTTTGAAGTGTCAATCAAAGCATTGAATCCGGATTTGGACGTGATCGCGCCCGTTCGTGAATGGAGCTGGTCGCGTGAGGAAGAAATCGAATACGCGAAAAAACACGGCATTCCGATCCCGGT
Organism: Geobacillus thermodenitrificans subsp. thermodenitrificans DSM 465; assembly: GCF_000496575.1. Lineage (GTDB taxonomy): Bacteria > Bacillota > Bacilli > Bacillales > Anoxybacillaceae > Geobacillus > Geobacillus thermodenitrificans. Next base: position 124,323 of record NZ_AYKT01000002.1, read on the forward strand.
TGACCTTGATAGCCCGTTTTCGATCGACCAAAACTTATGGGGACGCAGCAACGAATGCGGCATTTTGGAAGATCCGTGGGCTGCACCACCGGAAGAGGCGTACGAGCTGACAGCTTCGCTTGAGAATGCGCCGGACGTGCCGGATGTTATCGAGATCGGCTTTGAGCAAGGCGTGCCGGTGACGCTAAACGGGAAAGCGTACCCGCTTGCACAGATGATTTTGGAGCTGAACGCCATCGCCGGCAAGCATGGTGTCGGCCGCATCGACCATGTCGAGAATCGCCTTGTTGGCATTAAGTCGCGTGAAGTGTACGAATGCCCAGGCGCCATGACATTGATCAAAGCGCATAAAGAGTTGGAAGACTTGACGCTTGTGCGGGAAGTTGCCCATTTCAAGCCGCTCATCGAGCAAAAAATCGCCGAAGTCATTTACAACGGCCTCTGGTTCTCGCCGCTCAAAGATGCGTTGGTCGCGTTTTTGAAAGAGACGCAGAAAAACGTGACCGGCGTTGTGCGTGTGAAGCTGTTTAAAGGCCATGCGATCGTCGAAGGGCGCAAATCGCCATTCTCGCTCTATGATGAAAAATTGGCAACGTATACTTCAGAAGACGAATTTGATCATCAAGCAGCCGTTGGCTTCATTTCGCTGTACGGCTTGCCGACGAAAGTCAACAGCATTGTGAATAAGCAAAACAAATCATCGGTGTCGACGGGTCAATAAAACATCGGGAAAAGGAAGGAGGAAGTCGCATTCCTCTGCGGCGTGATGTGTGAAAAAGCTTTGGGGTGGACGATTTACAAAAACAGCGGAAGAATGGGTCGATGAGTTTGGCGCATCGATCCCGTTCGACCAAGAGCTCGTTGAAGAAGATATTGAAGGCAGCCTCGCTCATGTGACGATGCTCGGCGAGTGCGGCATTTTGCCGGCCGAGGACGTCGAAAAAATAAAAGACGGGCTTCTGCGCTTGCTCGAAAAAGCGAAGCGGGGAGAGCTGGAGTTTTCGGTCGCGTATGAAGACATTCACTTAAACATCGAAAAAATGTTGATCGATGACATCGGCTCAGTCGGCGGCAAGTTGCATACCGGACGGAGCCGGAACGACCAAGTGGCGACCGATATGCATCTATACTTGCGCAAGCGCGTCAAAGAGATTCTCAGCTTGATCCGCGGGCTGCAGCGGGCGCTTGTGTCTCAAGCCGAGAAGCATGTCGAAACGATCATGCCGGGGTATACGCATTTGCAGCGGGCGCAGCCGATTTCGTTCGCCCATCATCTGCTTGCGTATGTGTGGATGTTAGAACGTGACTATGAGCGCTTTTCCGAGTCGCTGAAACGGATCAACCGCTCGCCGCTTGGCGCCGGGGCGCTCGCCGGCACGACGTTCCCGATCAACCGGCAGCGGACGGCGGAGCTCCTTGGTTTTGAAGGCATTTACGAAAACAGCTTAGATGCTGTAAGCGATCGCGATTTTATCATCGAATTTCTAAGCAACAGCTCGATGCTCATGATGCACTTATCGCGGCTAGCGGAGGAGCTCATCCTTTGGTCAAGCCAAGAGTTTCAGTTCGTTGAGCTTGATGACGCGTTTGCGACCGGCAGCAGCATCATGCCGCAAAAGAAAAACCCGGACATGGCCGAGCTTATCCGCGGCAAAACCGGGCGGGTCTACGGGCACCTAATGGCCTTGTTGACGGTGATGAAAGGGCTGCCGCTTGCCTACAACAAAGATATGCAAGAAGATAAAGAAGGCATGTTCGATACGGTGAAGACGGTCATCGGTTCGTTGAAAATTTTCACCGGCATGATTGAGACGATGAATGTGCGCGTGGATGCGATGGAGAAGGCGACAAAACAAGACTTTTCGAACGCTACGGAGCTCGCCGATTATCTGGCGGCCAAAGGCATGCCGTTCCGCGAAGCGCATGAGGTCGTCGGCAAGCTCGTCTTGCATTGCATCGAACAAGGCGTTTTTTTGGCCGATTTGCCGCTTGAGGTGTATAAGGAAGCGTCGCCGCTGTTTGAAAAAGACATTTATGACGCGTTGAATTCGCGTACGGCGGTCAATCGCCGCAACAGCGCCGGCGGAACCGGTTTTGCGGAAGTGCGCGCGACGCTCGCCAAAGTGAAAGAGAGACTAGGCACCCTGTAACATGACGGGGTGCTCTTTTTTTGGACAGGGCCGGAACATGTGCGGTTTCTTTCTCTCTCTATGTGCATGAGTTTTGTTCGTACCACTATTCTTTTGGTGTCCGAACGACCAACACATCGCATTTTGCATAGCGGACGATGTTTTCCGATACGCTGCCGATTAAGAACCGCTCGACCGCGTTCAGACCCGTCGCCCCGCAAATGATTAAGTCGGCTTTGTATTTGGGAGCGACGTCCTTGGCGATTTTCACTTTCGGCGAGCCAAACTCAATGTCGGTCTCCACGTCGTTGAGTCCTGCGGCGATGACCGCATTTTTATAACGTTCGAGCAGGTCGTTGGCGTACTGCTCCGACCGTTCGGCAAGAGAATAATCATGCGCCTCGACAGTCGTAAAGCCGCGCAAATCGATAATATGGGATAAAATGAGCTTCGCTTTGTTTCGTTTCGCAATTTCGATCGCTTTTTTCAACGCCCATTCTGCTTCTTTCGAGCCGTCAACAGCAACGACAATCGTTTTGTATGTTGTCGTCACGTTCTCCACTCCCCTTGGATATAAATGTTACTTCTATATGTAGTATACCCTCCTCGTTCTAGCGGGAAACTAGACCATATATTTCGATTTTGTGAACAAGGAGGAAAAATGATGGAAAAGCGGTACAACGGCTGGTCATACGATGAGGAGGAAGTACGGACGATTACGCAGCAAATTACTGAGTCGTATGAGAGCGGTATGATTGATGATGACGATGCATCGTATTATGACCCGCGCCGGGAAGTCGGCGAATAACCATAGCGACAACGCGCTATGGTTATTTTTTTATCATCGTGCCCCGGGAAGACCTCACTTCGACCCCATGAGGATAAGTGGGAGATGAATCCGTCATCACCCACTGTGGAGCGCACGAGGCTGGCGTGGTTGACAGCCTGCCGTGGGACGGGTGTTCCCGACACTCTCCTCTCTAAGCGTAAACGTCGGTGGCAGAGCGTTCCAATTCTCTCCTGTTTGTAGTAAAGTAAAAATGAGACAGGCGAATAGCGGCAAGGAGGGAGAACAGTGCGGCACGCCTTAATCACGGCTGGAGCGAAAGGGCTGGGTCGAAAAGTGACGGAGCTGCTGCTGGACAAAGGTTATTCAGTGACGGTTAACTACCGGAGCGATGAACGGGCAGTGCACTTGCTTCAAGAACGGTATAAGGACGCGAGCGATCGTCTCCAATTTGTGCGCGGCGATGTGACCAACAAAGACGATTTGGCGGCATTGGTTGACGCGGCCATGGAACGGTTCGGCCGCATTGATTTCCTCATTAACAACGCGGGACCATACATTTTTGAACGGAAAAAGCTGGCCGATTATACGGAAGATGAATGGTACGAGATGGTGGAAGGCAACTTGAGCTCGGTGTTCCATTTGGTAAGGCGGACGATTCCGATTATGCGGAAACAACGGTTCGGTCGCATCATTACGTATGGGTTCCAAGGAGCGGCCGATGCCCCGGGATGGGTGCATCGTTCGGCCTTTGGCGCTGCGAAGGTCGGGCTTGTGTCATTGACGAAAACGATCGCTCTCGAAGAGGCGGAATACGGCATCACCGCCAACATGGTCTGTCCAGGCAACATCGTTGGCGACATGAAAGAAGCGGACATTCAAGATGCCCGCACCAAGCGTGATGAGGAAACGCCCATCGGACGGCCTGGGACGGGAGAGGATATCGCTCGTGTCATCGCCTTTTTGTGCGAAGACGATTCGGACTTCATCACCGGCGCTGTCATTGATGTCACCGGCGGAGCGAACGTCATCTATCGCCACTTTTTCCGGTGATCGCAATGCCGTCTTCTTTTGCTGTTTGCTTTCCGGTTGAACAGGGAACAATAAAAGAGGAAGTGGCAAGGAAAAAGGAGGAAAATGAACGGTGAAAATTGGCGTTCCAAAAGAAATCAAAAATAATGAAAACCGTGTCGCCATTACACCGGCTGGCGTCATGACGCTTGTGAAAGCCGGGCATGACGTCTATGTTGAAACGAATGCCGGCGCCGGATCGGGCTTTTCAGATGCCGAATATGAACAAGCCGGAGCGGTGATCGTACCGAACGCCGAAGACGCGTGGGCGGCGGAGATGGTGTTGAAAGTGAAAGAACCGCTGCCTGAGGAATTCCGTTATTTTCGGCCTGGGTTGATTTTGTTTACGTATTTGCATTTGGCAGCGGCCGAAGAGCTAACAAAAGCGCTTGTTGAACAAAAAGTCGTCGGCATCGCCTATGAGACGGTGCAGTTGGAGAATGGCTCCCTGCCGCTATTAACCCCGATGAGTGAAGTCGCAGGCCGCATGTCGGTGCAAGTCGGTGCCCAGTTTTTGGAGAAACCGCACGGCGGCAAAGGGATTTTGCTTGGCGGTGTACCCGGAGTGCGACGCGGCAAAGTGACAATCATCGGTGGGGGAACGGCTGGGACGAACGCAGCAAAAATCGCCGTCGGCCTCGGGGCGGACGTGACGATTTTGGACATCAACGCCGATCGGCTGCGTGAGTTGGATGATTTGTTTGGCGACCATGTGACGACGTTAATGTCCAACCCATACCATATCGCGGAATGTGTGCGCGAATCAGATTTGGTCGTCGGCGCGGTCTTGATCCCGGGGGCGAAAGCGCCAAAGCTCGTCACCGAAGAGATGGTTCGCTCGATGGCCCCGGGCTCGGTACTTGTCGATATTGCGATCGACCAAGGGGGCATTTTTGAAACAACCGACCGAGTGACGACGCATGACAACCCGACATACGTCAAGCACGGCATCGTCCATTACGCCGTCGCCAACATGCCGGGCGCTGTCCCGCGCACCTCGACGTTTGCGCTTACGAACGTCACGATCCCATACGCCTTGCAGATCGCCAACAAAGGCTACCGCGCTGCGAGTCTTGACAATCCGGCATTGTTAAAAGGAATCAACACGCTAGACGGGCACATCGTGTACGAAGCGGTAGCGGCGGCTCACAATATGCCGTATACGGATGTTCATCAGGTATTAGGGTAATGAAATGGTGGCGGGGCGCCCAGTGATTCCCGAAAGAGAAGGTGCAAGAAACAAAGCCAATAAACCGCAAAGCTGCCCAACTCGGCCTTGCAGCAGGCCGGCGGGCAGCTTTCGCTGTTTAGACAAGAGAATCAGTTTCTAAACTCCGCACGTTAAACGATGATCAGTTCTTTTGAAAACGATGTCAGCACCTGACCCCCGCTGTCGGTGACAGCGATGTCATCCTCAATGCGCACGCCGCCGATTGCGGGGACGTAAATGCCTGGTTCGATCGTAAACACCATCCCTGGGACAAGAAGCTCTTCGTTTGCGCCATGGAGGGATGGGTGTTCGTGGACCTCAATCCCTAAGCCGTGGCCGACGCGATGGGTGAAGTACGGACCATAGCCGGCCTGTTCGATGACGCTGCGGGCGGCGCGATCGATGGCGCCCAAAGCTGTTTGCGGGCGGCAAGCATCAATCGCCGCTTGTTGGGCGCGCAGGACGGTGTTGTAAATGAGTCGTTGTTCGTCGCTTGCCGTTTGACAGACGACAGTGCGGGTGATGTCCGAACAATAGCCGTCAACGATGACTCCCAAATCGAATAAGACGAAATCGCCCGAAGCGACCGCTGCCGATCCCGGCACGCCGTGCGGATCGGCCGTGCGCGCGCCTGTCAGCACGGTTGTCGGAAACGACATTCCTTCCACGCCGAGCTTTTTCAGTTCATATTCGATCACAGCGACGAGCTCGAGCTCTGTTACGCCGGGGCGGATGGCCGATACGCCGATTTCAATCGCTCGGTCGGCGAGTTCGGCTGCCTGGCGCAACCGTTTCATTTCTTGCTCGTCTTTGATAAGGCGAAGCTGACGCAGTGTTTCTTCAGCGTCGAGCCATTGGACGTTGGGAAACAGCGCCGAAAGCCGCTCGAAACGCGCGAATGACAAATGGCTTTTCTCGACGGCGATGGTGTTTGCTTTAATCGCTCGTCCTTGCAGATGGCGGTGAATTTCTTCCCACGGGTCGGTGCTGTCATCATAGCCGATCACCGCATACCCCCAACCAGCCCGGCGGGCGCGGGCGGTTTCCATTTGCGGGCAGACGAGCACGGGCTCGCCGTCAGGAAAAACGAGAAGCGCGAGCAGCCGCTCGTGCGGGTCGCACCAAAATCCGCTTAAATAAAAGACGTTGGCGCTTGACGTGATGAAGGCAAATGAATCATCATGATGTTGAAGCCATAATGATAACGATTTCAGCCGTTGATTCATCGTTCCATTCCTTCCTTTTTTCGCTATCGTTCATTTTGAGCGTACCAAGAAACGGGCAAATTGTAAATGGATAAGCGGGAAAAGAAGGAAATGAACGCGCGGCGGCGAACCATGTTTAAGTGGAAAGGAGAGATGTGACTATGAAAATCAGCTACCATGGCCATTCAGTTGTTCGCATTGAAACAAACGGAAAAACGATTTTGATCGACCCGTTCATCACCGGCAACACAACGACCGACTTGAACGCAGCCGATGTGAAAGCGGACGTCATTTTGTTGACGCACGGGCACGGCGACCATGTGGGTGATACGGTCGAGATTGCGAAGCGGAACAATGCGCTCGTCGTAGCGACGTTCGAGCTGGCGACGTATTTAAGCTGGCAAGGGGTCGAGACGTTCGGTATGAACATCGGTGGGGCGCGCGAATTTGACTTTGGCACGGTGAAGTTCACACAGGCATTTCACAGCTCCGGCTTTGTGACAGAAGACAAACAAATCATTTATTTAGGCATGCCGACTGGCATTTTGTTCACCGCCGAAGGCAAAACGATCTACCATGCCGGTGACACCGGACTGTTTTCTGACATGAAACTGATCGGCGAGCGTCATTCGATCGATGTGGCGTTTTTGCCGATCGGCGACAGCTTCACGATGGGACCGGAAGATGCGGCGGTGGCTGCCGAATGGCTTGGGGCGAAGCTGGTCGTGCCGATCCATTACAACACGTTCCCGCCGATCGCACAAGATCCACAACAGTTCGTGTCGCTTCTCCCGCCGGGCGTCGGACGCGCCTTGCAGCCGGGCGAAAGCATCGAGCTGTAACCGCCTGTTCCTTGCAGTACAAACCGCTTTTAGCCGCTGTTCATTGAGGGGAAAGGAATTGACCTTTCCTCTCTTTTTGTCAACAGGACGACATGCTCCTTTGGTCAAACGGGTGGATGCGCGGTGATGCGGTTGGAGTGATTGGTGATTGCCGGTTGTGTTTTTTGATGAGCCACATCCTTCGCATAGCCCCTTCCCGTTGAATCGCTGCCGTTGTGCCCGTTATAATGAAAGTAACAATATGCAAAGGGTGAAGGACCGTTGGCGACAAAACATGAGCAAATTTTGCAATACATCCATCAGTTGCCGATTGGCGAGAAAATTTCTGTCCGCCAGATCGCCAAAGAAATGGGCGTGAGCGAAGGCACAGCGTATCGAGCGATTAAGGATGCGGAAAACAAAGGATATGTGAGCACGATTGAGCGCGTCGGCACGATTCGGATCGAGAAAAAGCGAAAGGAAAACATTGAAAAGTTGACGTATGCGGAAGTTGTTAACATCGTCGACGGACAAGTGCTCGGCGGGAGAGAAGGATTGTATAAGACGCTCAACCGCTTTGTCATCGGTGCGATGCAGCTGGAAGCGATGATGCGCTATACCGGAGCGGGCGATTTGTTGATTGTCGGCAACCGGACAAAAGCGCATGAGCTGGCGCTTCAAGCTGGGGCGGCAGTGCTCATCACCGGAGGGTTTGATACGGCCGATCACGTCAAAAAACTTGCCGACGAGCGGCAGCTGCCGATCATCTCGACGAGCTACGATACGTTTACCGTGGCGACGATGATCAACCGTGCCATTTACGACCAGTTGATTAAAAAAGAAATTGTGCTCGTCGAGGATATTATTATCCCGCTGGAAAAAACCGCGTACTTGCGCGTCAACGACCCGATTGAGCGGTGGTATGTATTAAACAAGGAAACGCGCCATAGCCGCTTCCCGGTTGTCGATGACGATTGGAAAGTACAAGGGATTGTGACGGCGAAAGACGTACTTGATATGGATCGCCAGCTGCCGATCGAAAAAGTGATGACGAAGCAGCCGATTACGGTGAATGGAAAAACGTCGGTCGCTTTTGCTTCCCACATTATGGTGTGGGAAGGGATCGAACTTCTTCCGGTTGTGGATGATCACCACCGGCTGCAAGGGATTATTAGCCGACAGGATGTGTTGAAAGCGCTGCAGATGGCACAGCGTCAGCCGCAAGTCGGCGAGACGATCGAAGACCTTATCACCGCCCAGTTTCGTGAGTCAGGCGACAAAGAGACGTTGTTTCGCTGCGCGATCACCCCGCAAATGACAAGCTATTTAGGGACGCTCTCGTATGGTGTGTTTACGACGATCGTCACCGAAGCGGCGGCACGGATGCTGAGGGCGTACAAACGCGGGGATTTAGTGATGGAAAACATAACCATTTACTTCATCAAGCCAGTGCAAATCGACAGCACGGTCGATGTGAAGGCGAAGTTGCTTGAACTCGGGCGCAAATTCGGGAAAGTAGATGTCGAGGTGTATAACGAAGGGGCGATCGTCGGCAAGGCGATGATGATGTGCCAGCTGATCGACCGATAGACGGTGAAGGCAAACGAAGGGGATGAGGCGATGCCAACGATTCGACCATCCCTTTTTACTTCTGAGAAAGGACGCAAAGCAAGGCGAGGATATCGGTTTGTATGTTGCCAGAGGATGAAGGAGAGGAGCTGTTGCTCCTAGAGTGAGGCATCTCAACGATTTAGCGCCACCGATGGAAGACGGGGGAGAGGAGTAAAAAAATGGAAAATCATTTCGCCTTAAAAGAGCATTTACAGCAATTAGAGGAACGATTGTTAGACCCGAACATTCGCACAACACCAGCAGAGTTGGAAAAGCTGCTTGCAGATGATTTTTTTGAATTCGGAAGTTCGGGGAATGTCTGGTATAAAAAAGATTTCGTTGGCGAGGGTGGACTTAGTGCGACAGAAATGACTCTTTATGATTTTCATATACACCCTTTAACAGAACATGTGGTGCTAACAACATATCGTGTCAAAGATGAAACAAGAAGGCAACATACGTTGCGCAGTTCCATTTGGAAGCAGGTAGATGGGAGATGGCAAATGTTTTTCCATCAAGGAACGATCATACAATCGTGGTAGCCGTCCGATGAAACGAACACGTGCTTTAGATTGATGAAAACATCGCACTCTATGGAACCAATCGCAGCAAAAGCACAGTGAGAGGGGCAAACGGAAAAACTCGCTCATTTTGCACAACCATCGACCTTTTTGAGAAAAAGGAGCGCACGCCTAGACCATGCTGTCTGCGGTGCACTCCTTGATTTTTATCCCCGTTTCGCCGCTTCTTCCGCCTCTTGCGCCGCCTGCGGCAAATAATGACGGTAAGCGCGGTAGCCGGCCCAAGCGCTGCCCAAGCCTAAGGCGATAAAAATGGCGGAGATGATGTACGTTAATGTTGTTGAATACAAAAACAGTTGGTTGATGCCGAACAATGCGACAAACAATCCAAGTGCCATGCTCGATTTTGCTGAGTAAAACTGGCGCTCCATCGGGCGCTGCGCACGGACATAGCGGATTTTATAATAGACGTAAAACGAAAAGGAAAATATAATGAAAATAACCAGTGCTGGCATAGATGATCCCTCCGTTGTCCATTTCTTTTCCCATTGTACATAGAAACGGAAAAAAAGGCCAGCGGTTGAAAATGACAGGTAATCCAAAAGGGGAAGAACGATGAGAGAACAATGCCGACAAATTTTAGATGCGATTCGCCAATTTGACACGATCATCATTCACCGCCATGTGCGTCCAGATCCGGATGCGTACGGGTCGCAAGGTGGATTGGCGGCGCTGCTTCAAGCGTCATTTCCGGAAAAACGGGTGTATGCAGTCGGGACAGATGATCCGTCATTGTCATTTTTGCGGAAAATGGATGTCATTGACGACGATGTGTATGAACAGGCGCTTGTGATCGTCTGCGATACGGCCAATGAGGAGCGGATTTGTGACGGCCGCTACCGGCTTGGACGGAAACTCATCAAAATCGACCACCACCCGAACGACACGCCGTACGGTGATATGATGTGGGTCGATACCACAGCCAGCTCGACAAGCGAAATGATTTACGAGTTCTATTTGGCGGGGAAAGATCACGGGCTGACGATGACGGTGGAGGCGGCACGCTTAATCTACGCCGGTATTGTCGGGGATACGGGCCGCTTTTTGTTTCCGCGCACGAGTGAAAAAACGTTCCGTTACGCCGGGGAGCTCATTTCGTACGGCTTTTCGCTCTCAGAGTTGTATGACGGGCTGTATCGAACAAGCTTGCCGCTCGCGCGTTTGAGCGGTTACGTGCTGTCGAATTTCACGATCGACGAAGGAGTGGCGGCGGTGAAAATGCCGCGGGCGCTTCTTGAGGAGTACGGCGTTGCTCCGCTTGAAGCGTCGCAGCTTGTCGGATTGCTCGGCAATATCGATGGCATTGTTGCCTGGGTGTTTTTCATTGAGGAAGAGAAGGAGATTCGCGTCCGCTTCCGGTCAAAAGGACCGATCATCAATGTTGTCGCCAAACAGTACGGCGGCGGAGGCCATCCGCTTGCGGCCGGTGCTTCCATCGCTTCATGGGAAGAAGCTGACCGTATTGTTGAAGATGTGAAAGCCGTCTGTCGGGCCGAGCGGTAAAGGAAGGAGTTGTTCTTCCGGAAAAAGCCCATATGCGCCGATATGGTCATGAGAAAAGGTGTCCCGACCTTTGGGGACACCCTCTTTTGCCGCCGGCGGACAATGGCGCGCCACCAGGAGATTGATTACGGGAGCGGCGTTAATTTGACTTCGACCGCTAAGATGGTGAAAATCGTGAGTGTATGAATTTGAAGACGGTATGGTTTTTCGTGGATCGTATACGTTTTGTTTTCGATGGCCCGTTTGATCAAATCACGGCTGTTGTACACTGTTTCAATGTCTTTTGTAATTAAATGGGACAAGTCTTCTTTGACGCTGTCTTCGATGCGAAACGTCGTGTACGAGTCAAGCTTGTACTGCTTAGCGTTGGCGAGATGGACGGAAACGTCTTGTACGGTCAGCTTTTTTTTCATTTCTTTGTTGTAATGGATATAGTCCTCTTGCCAAATGCGAATTTCATTTTGTAAATCAGCAATCTGCTCATTGAGCTCGTTGACATGCCGCGCTTGTTTTTCCTGCAGGACGCCGAAAATATATAAAAAGACAAACCAACTAATCAGCGCTCCGATCGCTGCGCCGGCGAAAAAGCGCTGCCATGATGGGGATTGGTAATGCGGAGAAATTCTCATGGCGAAATGTGCTCCTGCGTCAGCCACGTAATGATCGCTACCCCTGTTTGCGCGCCGCCCATGGCAGACAAAATCAACAAAAATTGCCGTACGATGTCTTTCGTTTCCCCAAGAAACAGCCCCCGCTCGACGACATAAAACGTATCAAACGTCCCGCCGATGGCGGCCACCACCGCCCAAATGCGCAAATCGCCGGCGAACCGATACATGGCTGTCAGCGGCTGGCCGCCGCTCAAAAAAGCGCCGAGCGCGCCGATGATGGCGCCGCCGAGCAGCACGCCGACCGCGATGAAATAGCTTTGAATAAACGCTGGCAAAAAGGCCACTTTTTCGTTCATCTGTTTCCCCGCCCTTTCTTTTCTTTTACTATGTATATCAACAAGTTGGACGGAGTATGTAGCTGAAAGAGAAGTTTTCGCCCGTAAAGTGTACGGATGAAGGAGGGATGGCAATGACGTTCGTCCACTTGCACGTGTTAAGCGGATATAGCTTGTTTCAAAGTACGGCCACGGTCGAGGCGCTTGTGGCAAAAGCAAAACAGCTAGGCTACCGGGCTTTAGCGCTCACCGACCATCAGGTGTTGTATGGTGCCATTCCGTTTTATCGGGAGTGTCAGCGCCACGGGCTCCGACCGATCATCGGCATGATGGCTGATGTTGTCCTTGACGGGGACAGCGGGGCGTTTCCGCTCGTCTTGCTCGCGGCCAATGAGGAAGGATACCGCCATTTAATTGAGATAAGCACAGCGGTTCAAATGGGGGAAGAAAAGCATGTTCATGAAGCCGCCCTCCGCCGCTTGAGCGGTGGAATCATTGCCATCACTCCGGGGCTGAACGGGCGGGTTGAATCGTTTCTCGCAGCCGGAGAAGTTGCGCAGGCCAAAGAAACGTTGCTTCGCTATCGACAGCTGTTTGCCGGCTGTTTATATATAGCCATCCAGCGCGGCGAGCGGACGCGCGCTCCGTATGAAAGTGCGCTGTTGAGGCTGGCTGAAGAGACCGGTGTCCCGGTGGTTGCGACGAACGAGGTTCGCTACGTTGAGCGCGAAGATGCGCTCGCATGGCGCTGCTTGGAGGCGATTGGTGACGGTGTGCCGCTTGCGCATATTCCGGAAGAGGATGAGCGGTATTTAGCCGCGCCGGATGAGATGGCTCGCCGGTTTGCCGACTTGCCAGAGGCGCTTGAAAACAGTATGAATATCGCCAATCAGTGTGAGCTCCATATCGAGTTCGGCCGCTGGCGGCTGCCGAAGTTTCCGGTGCCGGACGGAGAGACGGCGGATAGCTATTTGCGCCGCTTGTGCGAACAAGGGCTCGCCCGCCGCGTGCCATCGGCGGATGCGCGCTACCGGGAGCGGCTTGAGCATGAGCTGCACATCATTCAAACGATGCGGTTTAGCGACTATTTTTTGATCGTCGCTGATGTGCTCGCCTACGCTCGTCAACGCGGCATTTTGACCGGCCCGGGCCGCGGTTCGGCGGCCGGATCGCTCGTCGCCTACGCTTTGTCGATTACCGATGTCGATCCGATCGAATACGGGCTCTTGTTTGAACGGTTTTTAAACCCGGAACGGGTGTCGGTGCCGGATATCGACTTAGATTTCCCTGATGATCGCCGTGAAGAAGTGATTCGCTATGTCGTGGAAACATACGGGCGTGATCACGTCGCGCAAATTATTACGTTCGGCACGTTCGGCGCCAAAGCGGCGCTCCGCGAGACGGCGAAGGTGCTTGGCGTCTCTGGGCGCGAAGCGGAACGAGTTATGGCGCTGTTGCCGAACAAACAAGGCGTGACCATCAGCCAATGGCATCGTGAATCCGCTGCTTTCCGCCGTGCGCTCCGTGCCCTCCCTGACGGAGAGCGATGGCTTACGATCGCGAAAAAGTTGGAAGGATTGCCACGCCATACGTCCATCCATGCTGCAGGCGTCATTATCAGTCCAGATCCGCTTATGCGTCATGTGCCGCTGCAGCCGAGCCATGGCGAGTGGCCGCTCACGCAATACGCCATGGGGGCATTGGAAGCACTCGGTTTATTGAAGATTGACTTTCTCGGCTTGCGCACGTTGACTCTGCTCGGGCAAATGGTGCGCCTGATCGAAAGGCAGACGGGAAAGCCGTTTGATGTGCGCACGTTGCCGCTTGATGATGAAAAAACGTACGCCCTGCTTAGTGCCGGGGATACAAGCGGCGTTTTTCAGCTTGAATCAAGCGGGATGAAGCGCGTACTTGCCGAATTGCGGCCGTCGACATTGGAAGAGATCGTCGCCGTCAATGCGCTGTACCGGCCGGGGCCGATGAACATGATCCCTACTTATATCCGGCGCAAGCGCGGCGAAGAGGCGATTTCGTATCTCCATCCGGACCTTGAGCCAATTTTAGCGCCGACATACGGTGTTCTCATTTATCAAGAACAAATTATGCAAATCGCTGCCCGGATTGCTGGATTTTCGCTTGGCAAAGCGGATGTGCTCCGGCGGGCGGTGGCGAAAAAGGAAAAAGCGCTGCTCGCTGAACACCGGGAGGCGTTTGTGGCCGGCTGCGTAGCGAACGGCTATCCAGCGCCGATGGCCGAAGAGTTGTACCGGCAAATCGTTCGCTTTGCCGATTACGGTTTCAACCGGAGCCATGCCGTCAGTTATACGCTGCTGTCGTATGCGTTGGCGTATATAAAAGCCCATTATCCGCTTTGCTTTTATGCGGTCATGCTCTCGAACGCTTCCGGTGACCGGGAAAAAATGGTGCTTTATAGCTACGAGGCGGCGCGAAAAGGCATCGCACTTTTGCCGCCGTCGGTCAATCGAAGCGGCTACCGGTTCGCCGTTGAAGGGGAGGCGATCCGTGCGGGATTGGCAACGGTGAAGCATGTCGGCTCGGCGGCGAAGCTCATCATTGATGAGCGGAAGGAGAACGGGCCGTTTGCGGACTTTTTTGATTTTGCCGTTCGTCTGTTGCCAAAAGGGTTGGCGCGTTCGGCGCTCGAGGCGCTCATTTCCGCCGGTGCGTTTGACGAGTTGGGTGAGGAGCGGGGTTCACTTTTGGCTAGTATTGAGATCGCCATCGAACACGTGCAACTGATGCGGCCATATTTAGAAGCCGGAGGGCTGTCGCTCAAGCCGAAATATGCGGATGCGCCGCCGTTGTCACCGGCCGAGCGGCGGCAGCGGGAAAAAGAACTGCTTGGCTTCGCTGTCACTCCGCATCCAGCCGCCGTCTGCCGCCCTTTATTTCAAGCGGTCCGGGCGGTGCCTGCGGCTGAGGTGCACGGTTCGCCGGTCGTTGTTGGCGGCTGCATCGCCGAGTTACGGAAAACGAGAACGAAATTTGGAGAAGAAATGGCATTTATAACGGTGAGCGATGAAAGTGGAGAATTGGAGGCGGTCGCTTTCCCATCCGTCTATGCCCGTGCGGCTGGTGAGCTTGAAGAAGGGAATTTTGTGCTGCTCGCCGGAACGGTGGACATGCGCGCCGGACGGCGCCAGCTCGTCCTCCGCCGGGCGGAACGCCTGCCGGCGTCGGCGCTGTACATTCATGCGAGCCTTGCAGACAGATCTCGGCTTTCCGCGCTGAAGCTGTTGCTTGAGCAGCATCGCGGCAGCACTCCGGTTTATTTGTACGATGAGACGAAGCGGTCGCTCCTCCGCCTGCCGGAGCGGTATGGCGTCGCTTTGACCGCGCCGCTGATCGATGAACTGATCGCCTTGTTCGGCGCTCGTCGCCTAGCTGTTAAATAAATCGCCCTTTACTATTTCGCTATTTTATTATATCGTATAACCATTAGGTGGTCAGACCAGTATGGAATTGAGAAGTGAGGAAAAGCCGCCGATTCTCGTCACCCATCGTTCCCAAGGTCGGTAAAGATTCAGTTTTCGACTTTAGAAATCTTTTTGCTAGTAAATCGCCGGGAGGGATCTTCGTTGAACGACGAGAAAGTGTATGCTGAGACGTTGAAACATATTCACCGTCTCATTGTTCAGGATGGCCTCGCCCCCGGCGATAAGCTGCCGTCGGAGCGGGAGTTGGCCGAACGGCTTGGAGTCGGTCGTTCGTCAGTGCGCGAGGCGCTGCGGGCGCTCGAATTTCTCGGCCTGATTGAAACGCGGCGCGGCGAAGGAACCTATATGTGTGAGATCGGCAGCCATCAGCTAGTCGATTTGCTGGCGATGTTTTTGCTTGAAAATGAACGGGCAAAAGCCGATTTGGCGGAAACGAAATGGCTTGTCGAACGGCTGTTGCTTGAACTCTTCTGTCAGCGTCAAGGTGAGGAAGCCATAGGAAGGCTTGAAAAAACCGTTCGTCAAAAACCGATCGATTTCGAGCGGTTTTTTCAGACGATCGCCGAAGCAGCTGGCAATTACTTGCTTGTCCGCATTTGGCGGGCGTTGTCCGCGTTTGCGGCCGCCTTTGCGCCGAAGCCGTCGCTTGCGGATTCATTTTATGACCAGCTGCTAGCAGCATTGAAAAAGCGTGATTCGGCGGAAGCCATCGCCGTATGGGAGGCGCACCGGCCCTGGCCATTGTCGAAAAAGAGCTGACACCGTTTGACAAACAATCGTACGTATTTTCGATAAAGTAGTAGAGAGGCGAAAACGCAAAGGAGGGGCTCCCTCGTGTGGAAAGATTTATTTGTGAAAAAGAAAAAATATGCGGCAATCCCTTCCGAGCCGTTGAGGCCTGAAGTGCCGGAAGGCGTAATGACGAAATGCCCGCAATGCAAAAAGATCATGTATACAAAAGAATTAGTGAAAAACTTGCGCGTTTGCTTAAGCTGTGGCTACCATCATCCCATGCCGGCGCGCGAACGGATTGAAAGCGTACTTGATGAAGGCAGCTTTCGCGAGTATGACGCCGGCATGACATCGGTCAACCCGCTCGGGTTCCCGGGTTATATAGAAAAACTGGAAGCAGATCGGCGCAAATCCGGATTGAACGAGGCGGTCGTCACCGGCGAGGGGACGCTTGAAGGCCATCCGCTTGCCATCGCGGTGATGGACTCATCGTTCCGCATGGGCAGCATGGGATCGGTTGTCGGTGAAAAAATCGCCCGCGCCGTCGAACGGGCGCACGAACAGCGGATGCCGTTTCTCATTTTTACCGCTTCCGGCGGCGCCCGCATGCAAGAAGGAGTGCTAAGCCTGATGCAAATGGCGAAAACGAGCGCGGCGCTCAAACGATTCAGCAACGACGGGGGCTTGTTTATTTCCGTCATGACCCACCCAACGACGGGCGGCGTATCGGCAAGCTTCGCCTCGCTTGGCGATTACAACTTCGCCGAACCTGGCGCGCTCATCGGTTTTGCCGGCCGCCGCGTCATCGAACAGACGGTGCGCGAAGAGCTGCCGGAAGACTTCCAGACAGCGGAGTTTTTGTTAAAGCACGGGCAGTTGGATGCCGTCATTCATCGGCATGAGCTGAAGGAGAAGCTCGCCGTCGTGTTGGCGATTCACGCAGGAGGAGGGGAATCAGGATGGTGGCGGAATTAGAATTTGAAAAGCCGCTCGTCGAGTTGCGCCGCAAAATTCAAGAGCTGAAAGAGTTTATGAAAACGGCAGACGTCGATTTGTCGTCGGAAATTGAAAAGCTGGAGGCGCGCCTCACCAAGCTTGAGAACGAAGTGTACGCGAATTTGACGCCGTGGGATCGCGTGCAAATCGCCCGCCATCCGCAGCGGCCAACGACGCTTGATTATATTGAGCGGCTGTTTACGAACTTTTTCGAATGCCATGGCGACCGCTGTTTTGGTGATGATGAGGCGATCGTCGGCGGCATTGCGGATTATGATGGGCTTCCGGTGACGGTGATTGGCCACCAGCGCGGTAAAGATACGAAAGAAAACTTGCGCCGCAATTTCGGCATGCCGCATCCGGAAGGCTACCGGAAGGCGCTTCGGCTCATGAAACAAGCGGAAAAATTTTCCCGGCCGATCATTTGCTTTATTGATACAAAAGGCGCCTATCCAGGCAAAGCGGCTGAAGAGCGCGGCCAAAGCGAAGCGATCGCTCGCAACTTGTTTGAAATGGCAGGATTGACGGTACCGGTCGTCTGCATCGTCATCGGTGAGGGCGGAAGCGGCGGAGCGCTGGCGCTTGGTGTCGGTAACCACATTCATATGCTTGAAAACTCAACGTACTCGGTCATTTCACCGGAAGGAGCGGCCGCTATCTTATGGAAAGATGCGTCATTAGCCCAACGGGCAGCGGAAACGATGAAAATTACCGCTCATGACTTAAAGACGCTCGGCGTCATTGACGAAATCATTCCAGAAGTGAAAGGCGGCGCCCATCGCAATGCCGACGAGCAGGCGAAAGAAATTGACCGCGTGCTGCGCGCTTCGCTGAAGCAGCTGTTGGCGCTCGACGGTGAGGCGCTCGTTGAACAGCGCTATGAAAAATTTAAACAAATGGGCCAAGTATCGTTTTTACAAGAAACGATTCGGGCAAGATAAGGAAAAAGCTGTCTCCATTTGTGGGACAGCTTTATTCTGTCTAGAAAAATTCATTAATGTAAGCCATTTCAGTGAGGGCTTCGATATTGTGTTCCTTAGATGTTCATGGTACATTAGGAATGTTCAAGAGCGACAGACGTATGAGGTCGGACGTGTTGAATTCCATGTAAATGAGGTGGAAAATCATGAAACGGATTGGTGTATTGACAAGCGGCGGCGACTCGCCGGGGATGAACGCCGCCATTCGTGCCGTCGTCCGCAAGGCGATTTATCACGGCGTGGAAGTGTATGGCGTCTACTACGGCTATGCGGGGCTGATTGCCGGCAACATTAAAAAGTTGGAAGTCGGCGATGTCGGTGATATTATCCATCGCGGCGGCACCATGTTATATACGGCTCGCTGTCCGGAGTTTAAAACAGAAGAAGGGCAGAAAAAAGGGATTGAACAGTTGAAAAAGCATGGCATTGAAGGGCTTGTCGTCATCGGTGGCGACGGTTCGTACCAAGGGGCAAAAAAGCTGACTGAACATGGTTTTCCGTGCGTTGGGGTACCAGGAACGATTGATAACGACATTCCAGGTACGGATTTTACGATCGGTTTTGATACGGCGCTGAATACAGTCATTGATGCCATTGACAAAATTCGTGATACGGCAACCTCACATGAACGGACGTACGTCATCGAAGTCATGGGTCGTCATGCCGGCGACATCGCCTTATGGTCCGGTCTTGCTGGCGGGGCGGAAACGATTTTAATTCCAGAAGCGGACTACGATATGAACGACGTCATCGCCCGGTTGAAACGCGGCCATGAGCGTGGCAAGAAACATAGCATTATCATCGTTGCTGAAGGGGTTGGCAGCGGTGTTGACTTCGGCCGGCAAATTCAAGAGGCGACCGGATTTGAAACGCGCGTCACTGTTTTAGGCCATGTGCAGCGCGGCGGGTCGCCGACAGCGTTTGACCGTGTGCTAGCTAGCCGTCTTGGCGCCCGTGCGGTAGAGTTGCTGTTGGAAGGAAAAGGAGGACGCTGCGTCGGCATTCAACAAAACCAGCTTGTCGACCATGACATTGCCGAAGCGTTAGCGCAGAAACATACCGTCGATCAGCGGATGTACTTACTGTCGAAAGAATTGTCCATCTAATTCCCGAGGGGAAAGGAAGAGGAAACGATGAAGCGGAAAACGAAAATCGTCTGTACCATTGGGCCGGCAAGTGAAAGTGTGGACAAGCTTGAACAACTGATTGAAGCGGGAATGAACGTAGCACGCCTGAATTTTTCGCATGGCGATCACGAGGAACATGGACGGCGCATTGCCAACATTCGTGAGGCAGCGCAGCGAACGGGCAAAACGGTCGCCATTTTGCTTGATACGAAAGGCCCGGAAATCCGGACGCACAATATGGAAAACGGCGCGATCGAACTAAGAGAAGGAGCGAAGCTGGTCATTTCGATGAGCGAAGTGCTCGGCACGCCAGAAAAGATCTCGGTCACTTATCCGGGATTGATCGATGACGTATCTGTCGGGTCGAAAATTTTGCTCGACGATGGGTTGATCGCCCTTGAGGTCAATGCAGTTGACAAGCAAGCCGGAGAAATTATCACGACCGTTTTAAACGGCGGCGTGTTGAAAAACAAAAAAGGGGTCAACGTCCCGGGTGTACGCGTCAACTTGCCGGGGATTACCGAGAAAGACCGGGCCGATATTTTGTTTGGCATTCGTCAAGGAATCGACTTTATCGCTGCCTCGTTCGTTCGCCGAGCGTCCGATGTGCTCGAAATTCGCGAGCTGCTTGAAGCGAACGATGCCCTCCATATCCAAATTATCGCCAAAATTGAGAATGAAGAAGGCGTCGACAACATCGACGAAATTTTAGAAGCAGCCGACGGCCTCATGGTGGCCCGCGGTGATTTAGGCGTCGAAATTCCGGCTGAGGAAGTGCCGCTCATCCAAAAGTTGTTGATC
This sequence comes from Geobacillus thermodenitrificans subsp. thermodenitrificans DSM 465, assembly GCF_000496575.1. Taxonomy (GTDB): domain Bacteria; phylum Bacillota; class Bacilli; order Bacillales; family Anoxybacillaceae; genus Geobacillus; species Geobacillus thermodenitrificans. The sequence continues at coordinate 144,281 of NZ_AYKT01000002.1, forward strand.
AAAAAGTGCAATATGCTCGGCAAGCCGGTCATTACAGCGACGCAAATGCTTGATTCGATGCAGCGCAACCCGCGGCCGACGCGGGCGGAAGCAAGTGACGTCGCCAACGCCATTTTTGACGGCACAGATGCTGTCATGCTTTCTGGGGAAACGGCGGCTGGTCAATATCCAGTTGAAGCGGTCAGAACGATGCACCAAATTGCACTCCGCACCGAACAGGCGCTTGAGCACCACGATATTTTGTCCCAGCGCACAAAAGAAAGCGCGACGACGATTACCGATGCCATCGGGCAGTCAGTCGCTCATACAGCCTTAAATTTAGATGTAGCAGCGATCGTCACGCCGACGGTGAGCGGGAAAACGCCGCAAATGGTGGCGAAATACCGCCCGAAAGCACCGATTATTGCTGTCACCTCAAACGAAGCGGTATCGCGCCGGTTGGCGCTCGTATGGGGCGTCTATACGAAAGAAGCGCGGCATGTGAACACGACGGATGAAATGCTCGATGTCGCCGTCGATGCCGCGGTGCGTTCCGGTTTGGTGAAGCACGGTGATTTAGTCGTCATCACCGCCGGGGTTCCGGTCGGTGAGACCGGTTCGACGAACTTAATGAAAGTGCACGTCATCAGCGACTTGATCGCGAAAGGACAAGGCATCGGCCGCAAGTCGGCGTTTGGCAAGGCCGTTGTGGCGAAAACAGCGGAAGAAGCGTGTCAAAAAATGGTCGAGGGTGGCATTTTAGTCACCATCAACACCGATGCCGATATGATGCCGGCAATTGAAAAGGCGTCGGCGATCATTACCGAGGAAGGCGGATTGACAAGCCATGCCGCGGTTGTTGGCCTAAGCCTTGGCATTCCTGTCGTTGTCGGGGTGAACAATGCGACAAGCTTGTTTAAAGACGGGCAAGAAATTACGGTCGACGGAGGGTTTGGTGCTGTCTACCGCGGCCACGCAAGCGTCTTGTAATATCGTTTTTTATGATCGAAAAAACAGCCTTGGCCATAAAGCCAAGGCTGTTTTTATGAGGATGGTTTACCGATGATAAAACGCCAGATGTCGTGAAAGACGTTGGCACTATGGAGCGTGCGGATAATGACGAGAATGACCGGGCCAGCGATCAAGCCGAGAAAGCCGAGCAGCTTGAAACCAACAAACAAGGCAATGAGCGTCGCGAGCGGGTCGAGACCGATCGATGAGGAAAGAACTTTCGGCTCCATAATTTGCCGCTGGACGAGCACGACGATATACAAAACGCCAAGCCCGATCGCAAACGGGATGTCGCCGCTGACCGCCGCGTAAATAATCCAAGGCACGAACACAATCCCCGTCCCTAAGTAAGGCAAAATATCGACGAATCCGATGATTAAGGCGATTGTAATAGCGTAATCGACGCGCAAAATGAGCAAGCCGATCAACACGATGACGGTCGTAATCGAAATGAGCGTCGCCTGTGCTTTAATAAAGCCAAACAGCGCCCGCTTCAAGTCAAGAAACACCGTTTTTCCGCTTGTGCGGGCTTTCGCGGGCAGCCATTGCTGTACCATCCGCATGAGACGGTGCCAGTCTTTGCTGATGAAAAAGGTAGCGAGCAGCGAAAAAATAAAAACTGTCGCCGCGTTCGGCAGCCAGGCGAGGAGCTGCGGAATGTTTTGCAACACGCGCTGGATGAATTCGCCGACTGTCGTCGCAATTTGCGTTCCGACCGCCTGGATGTTTTGCATGATTGTATCCTGCTGATTATCATTTAAACTTTTAAACAGGACGGCTAAGTCTTGATAGAGTGGGATGAGCTGATTGGCCGCAAACGACTCCATGTACGCGATGAGCGCCTGGAATTTTTCCGGCACGACGTCGGCCAAGTATTGCGTTCCCGAAACGATTTCGGCAATTAACAGAATCACGATTCCCGCAACAGCGGCAAACAGGACGATCAGCGTCACGCTGACGGCGAGCCAGCGCGGCATTTTCGTCTTTCGTTCCAAAAAATTGACGAGCGGATTGATGAGAAGAGCGATAAAAAAGGCAATAATAAACGGGTACGTCACCGTCGAGACATAATAGGCGGCCATGAGGCCCAACACAACGACGGCGATGACAATGAGAAAGCGCAAAAAACGGTCGATATAGACTCGGGACAATGTTTCACCCCCAACGGTTTTCCATACTGATATATTACATGTTTCTTTACGAAGAAGCAAAAAGACAAGTTTCATAGGAAAGGACGGACGCTTATGAATGAACCAGTATTATTTTTGCTTTTGCTTTTGGCGATCGGGGTGATCGCAAAAAATCAGTCGCTCATCATCGCCATTGCGGTGCTGTTGGCCATCAAACTGTTCGGGTTGGAAGCGCGGCTGTTGCCGGCCATTCAGGCGAAAGGAATCAACTGGGGGGTTACGGTCATTACGGTTGCAGTGTTGGCGCCGATTGCCACCGGAGAGATCGGGTTTAAGCAGCTCATCGGCTCGCTGCAGTCGGCGTCGGCCTGGATTGCACTCTTATCTGGCATTTTTGTGGCGTTAATTGCCAAAGGAGGGGTGACGCTTTTGGCCAGTGACCCGCACATCACCGCTTCACTTGTGTTGGGTACGGTCATTGCCGTATCGCTGTTTCACGGGGTGGCAGTCGGACCATTAATTGGCGCAGGAATTGCCTATGTGGTTATAAAAATGGTAGAATATTTTTGAAGCTGGGCGAGGATCATTATTCCTGTGTAATAATCTTTTGACAAATGGATGCATTACCGTTCACAAAAATCTGATAATTGTTTATAATAATAGGCGTAAGCTAGTTTTCGGCCCAAGCGACATGTAGCGTTGTCACAACAAGGCGGCAGCCGATGTGTCAATGTAAGCACTTTCTTGTGTATGTCTGTTTTTGCATCCATTTCGAGCAAGCGCTCACCAGCCGTCTAGTGGCAAGGCAGGAATTATGAAGAAAAGGGGAGATTCGTATGACAGTAACCCGCGGTTTAGAAGGGGTTGTGGCGACAACCTCAAGCATCAGCTCGATCATCGATGATACATTGACGTATGTCGGCTATAACATTGATGATTTAGCCGAAAACGCTTCCTTCGAAGAGGTCATTTATTTGCTTTGGCATCGGGTGCTGCCAACAAAAGAGCAACTGGCGGAACTGAAGCAGCAGCTTGCGGAGAATGCGGAGATTCCGAACGAAATCATTGAGCATTTTAAATTATACCCGATCGATAAAGTGCATCCGATGGCCGCGTTGCGCACGGCGATTTCGCTCCTCGGCCTGTATGATGAAGAGGCGGATGTTATGACGAAAGAGGCAAACTACCGGAAAGCAATCCGCCTGCAGGCGAAAATCCCGACGATCGTCACCGCATTTGCCCGCGTGCGCAAAGGATTGGAACCGGTTGCGCCGCGCAAAGATTTAAGCTTTGCTGCGAATTTCTTGTATATGCTCACCGGTGAGGAGCCGAATGAAATTGCGGAGGAAGCGTTCAACAAGGCACTCGTGCTGCATGCTGACCATGAGCTGAACGCATCGACGTTCACGGCGCGTGTCTGCGTGGCGACGCTGTCGGACATTTATTCTGGCATTACTGCAGCGATCGGCGCCTTGAAAGGGCCGCTTCACGGCGGGGCGAACGAAGCGGTCATGAAAATGTTGACGGAAATCGGCACGATCGACAACGTTGAGCCGTACATCCGCGGAAAACTGGCCAATAAAGAGAAAATTATGGGGTTTGGCCACCGCGTCTACCGGAAAGGCGACCCGCGCGCCAAGCATTTGAAAAAAATGTCGGAAAAACTGACGAAGCTTGTTGGTGAACCGCACTGGTATGAAATGTCGACGAAGATTGAAGAAATCGTCACATCGGAAAAAGCGTTGCCGCCGAACGTTGACTTTTATTCCGCCTCGGTTTACCATTGTTTAGGAATCGACCATGATTTATTTACGCCGATTTTTGCCGTCAGCCGGACATCGGGATGGTTAGCCCACATTTTAGAGCAATATGACAACAACCGTCTCATCCGTCCGCGTGCGGAGTACACCGGCCCGAGCAAGCAAGTGTACGTGCCGATTGAACAGCGCGGTTAAACAAGTGGACAAGGCGCTGAAGGCCAACCTTCACGCCTTTTCAATAAAAAATGGCATTGGGGGTTTTACTCGTGACGCAAGGGGAAAAAATTACTGTCACCAATGGTGTTCTCAACGTTCCAAACAACCCGATCATCCCGTTCATTGAAGGGGACGGAACGGGTCCGGACATTTGGGCAGCCGCTTCGCGCGTGCTCGAAGCAGCCGTTGAAAAAGCGTACAAAGGCGAGAAGAAAATCGTCTGGAAGGAAGTGCTTGCTGGTGAAAAAGCGTACAAGCTGACGGGCAACTGGCTTCCAGATGAAACGCTTGAGACGATCCGCGAATACATAATCGCTATTAAAGGGCCGTTGACGACGCCGGTTGGCGGCGGCATCCGTTCGTTGAACGTTGCGCTCCGCCAAGAGCTGGACTTGTTCGTCTGCCTGCGTCCGGTTCGTTACTTCCAAGGTGTTCCGTCGCCGGTAAAACGTCCGGAAGATACCGATATGGTCATTTTCCGCGAAAATACGGAAGACATTTACGCCGGTATTGAGTATGCAAAAGGGACCCCAGAAGTGAAAAAAGTGATTGACTTTTTGCAAAACGAAATGGGCGTGCGCAAAATCCGCTTCCCGGAAACGTCCGGTATCGGCATCAAACCGATTTCTGAAGAAGGAACGAAACGGCTCGTGCGCGCGGCAATCAACTATGCGATCGAACACGGCCGCAAGTCGGTTACGCTCGTCCATAAAGGGAACATTATGAAGTTCACTGAAGGGGCGTTTAAAAACTGGGGTTATGAGCTGGCTGAACAAGAGTTCGGCGACAAAGTGTTCACGTGGGCACAATATGACCGGATCGTTGAAGCAGAAGGAAAAGAAGCGGCGAACAAAGCGCTTGCTGACGCGGAAGCGACCGGTAAAATCATCATTAAAGACGCCATCGCCGACATCTTCCTGCAGCAAATTTTGACGCGTCCGCGCGAATTTGATGTCATCGCGACGATGAACTTAAATGGCGATTACATTTCAGATGCACTCGCAGCCCAAGTCGGCGGTATCGGCATCGCACCAGGAGCGAACATCAACTATGAAACCGGTCACGCCATTTTCGAAGCGACGCACGGCACGGCGCCGAAATATGCTGGTTTGGACAAAGTCAATCCGTCGTCGGTTATTTTGTCCGGCGTCATGATGTTTGAGCATCTCGGCTGGAACGAAGCAGCTCAATTGATCATTCAAGCAATGGAAAAAACGATCGCGTCCAAAGTGGTCACGTACGATTTCGCCCGTCTGATGGAAGGGGCAACCGAAGTGAAATGTTCGGAATTTGCTGATGCGCTCATCCGCAATATGGACTAACCTTTAACGAAGGGGATGGCAAACGATGGCGATGAAACGGAAAAAAATTTCGGTCATTGGCGCCGGATTTACGGGAGCGACGACGGCGTTCCTTTTGGCGCAAAAAGAGCTTGGCGACATCGTGCTTGTCGACATTCCGCAGCTTGAGAATCCGACGAAAGGGAAAGCGCTCGATATGCTCGAGTCAAGCCCGGTACTCGGCTTTGACGCGAACATCGTCGGTACGTCGGATTACGCTGACACGGCTGATTCTGACATCGTCGTCATTACGGCCGGCATCGCCCGCAAGCCGGGAATGAGCCGCGACGACTTAGTGACGACAAACCAAAAAATCATGAAACAAGTGACGAAAGAAGTCGTCAAATACTCGCCAAACTGCTACATCATCGTCTTGACGAACCCAGTCGATGCGATGACGTATACGGTCTTTAAGGAATCCGGATTCCCGAAAAACCGCGTCATCGGTCAATCGGGCGTCCTCGATACGGCACGCTTCCGTACGTTCGTCGCCCAGGAGCTGAACATTTCGGTGAAAGACGTCACCGGGTTTGTGTTGGGCGGCCATGGCGATGACATGGTGCCGCTCGTCCGCTACTCGTACGCCGGCGGCATTCCGCTTGAAAAACTTATTCCAAAAGACCGTCTTGACGCCATCGTTGAGCGGACGCGCAAAGGCGGCGGCGAAATCGTCAACCTGCTTGGCAATGGCAGCGCCTACTATGCGCCGGCTGCCTCGCTTGCCGAAATGGTCGAGGCGATTGTCAAAGATCAACGCCGCATTTTGCCGGCGATCGCCTACCTTGAAGGCGAATACGGCTATGAAGGCATTTATTTGGGGGTGCCAACGATCCTAGGTGGCAACGGCATCGAGAAAGTGATTGAGCTCGAGCTGACCGAGGATGAAAAAGCGGCACTCGCCAAATCGGTTGAGTCGGTCAAAAACGTCATGCGCGTATTAGAATAACCGCAAGGCAAAAATTCGGGCGTTGTCCCGAATTTTTGCACCTTCATTTTGAAAGCGTTTTCCAAATCGAGGGGGGTGGGAACGTGTTAAAAAAACGGAAGTTGGGGAGAACAATCAGGGAAATCCAACCTGGAGAAAAGCTTGTCTTCCAGGCGGCCATTGAAGATAAAGATTTGCTTCTTTATCTCGGGCTGACCGATGATGCGAATCCGCTTTACATTCAGCATGACTACGCCTCACAAACACCGCTCGGGAAGCCGATCGTTCCGACCGTCATGTTGACGGGGATGATTACGTCAGCAGTCTCCAAATATTTGCCGGGTCCGGGAAGCTACATTACGCGGCAGGATCTTCGTTTTCTCCGTCCGGTGTATCATTATGAAACGCTCGAATTTTTGCTTGAAGTGGCAGAGGTGGATGAGGCGGGGCATTGTGTCACATTGAACGTGACAGCGACGCGCGGTGCGGAGACGGTGCTTGATGGCACGTTGTCCGTCTGTCCGCCGCACGCACTTCCGCGCTTCGATGGCCGTGTGCTAGAAAATTTTTGATAAAAAAGGCGTCGCTAGGACTGTTTTTCTAGGCCGTATCATTCTTGGTAGCAAACGATATTTATCTTCTGTCAAAGAGACAAACCAAATGCCAGGGGCTGTTCTTCACGGGTGAACCGACCGTTGGAAGAACAGCCTCTTTCATTTTTTGCCGAGTAAAAGCGTGAGTTATGGTATGATAAAAATGAGAAACATTGGACGAGATGGAGGCGTGGCATGGGCAAAAAAATTTTAGTTGTCGATGACGAGCAGCCGATTGTGACTCTTTTGTCTTACAATTTGGAGAAAGCCGGTTTTCAAGTCGTAGCCGCCTATGACGGCGAAGAGGCGCTGGAGAAAGTGGCGTTTGAGCAGCCGGCGCTGATCATTTTGGACTTGATGCTGCCAAAGCTTGACGGTGTCGAAGTATGCAAACGGCTTCGCCAGCAGCAAATCATGACGCCGATTTTAATGTTGACGGCACGGGACGATGAATTTGACAAGGTGCTCGGCCTTGAGCTTGGCGCAGATGATTACATGACGAAACCGTTCAGCCCTCGCGAAGTCGTTGCGCGTGTGAAGGCGATTTTGCGCCGCACGGATCTTGCTCAACCGGCCGCTGAACCGAGCGAACGACTTGTCATCGGCGATCTGGAGATTTTCCCAGAGCGTTACGAAGCGGCAGTCGGCGACAAGCCGCTTGAGCTGACGCCGAAAGAATTTGAGTTGCTCCTTCACTTAGCGCGGCATAAAGGGCGGGTGTTGACGCGCGATCAACTCCTCAGCGCGGTATGGAACTACGATTTTGCCGGCGATACACGCATTGTCGATGTCCATATCAGCCATTTGCGCGAGAAAATTGAGGAAGATACGAAAAAGCCAGTATACATTAAAACGGTGCGCGGTCTCGGCTATAAATTGGAGGAACCGAGGCGGGTATGAATAGCTTCCGCAACCGGTTGCTGTTTTGGCTCGTAACACTTATTGTCACCGTCTTGATCGCCCTTGGCCTTTTGCTCGGTCAATTGCTGAAAGACTTTTATGCTGAGACGATGAACAAACGGATGGAAAAGGAGGCAAAAGCGCTCGCCATTTTGCTTGAAAACGAACCACTTGAGCGAATTCGCCTCGATTTGAAGGAAATGGGGGATGAGCTGTCGTCGCGCATCACTGTGCTTGATCGACACCAGCGGTTGCAGTTTGATAGCGGGCGCATCGCGGCGATCAGCGACGAAGACCACGAGCGCATTATCCGCACCATTTTGCGTAAAAAGCAGTTCCCTCGCTTTTCGGTGATCGAAAAAGCGAACGATGTGTACTACTATATTGCCCCGTACGGGCACGGCAGCGGGCGAGGCGGGTATGTCATTTTAAGCACGCCGACGAGTTCGCTGAAAAAAGTGAGTCAGCAAATTTGGGGAGTGCTCGTGAGCAGCCTCGGCATGGCGCTCATCGTTATTGTCGCTTTGGGCTGGAAAATCGCCAACCAATATATGAGGCCGATTGAGGCGGCCACAAAAGTGGCGTTTGAGCTCGAAAAAGGCAATTATGCTGCCAGGGTTCCCGATGGCGAGTATAAAGAAGCCGGCATGCTTGTCCGTTCGATCAACCGGCTTGCCCGCAACTTGCAGGAAATGAGCCGGGCGCGGGAAATCCAAACCGACCGGCTCCATACGCTTATCGAAAATGTCGGCAGCGGCTTGTTGTTTATCGACCATCGCGGGCATATCCATTTGATCAACCGCGCGTTCCAAACGTATTTTCATCTTGATTCGTCCGATTGCTTGTACCGTCCATATGCCGATGTGTTGCCGCACCGTGACATCATCAAATTGATCGACGATATTTTTATCACCGAAACGGCGATGCGCCGGCACATGCGGTTGACGATTGGCATTGAGCGGAAGCATTTTGATGTATACGGCGCTCCGATTATCGGAACGAATGCCGAGTGGAAAGGGATCGTCGTAGTGTTCCATGACATTACGGAATTGAAGCGTCTGGAGCAAATTCGCAAAGACTTTGTCGCCAACGTTTCACACGAGCTGAAAACGCCGGTCACCTCCATTAAAGGGTTTGCCGAGACGCTGCTTGACGGAGCGATGAAAGACGAAGAGGCGTTAGAGCATTTTTTGACGATCATTTTAAAGGAAAGCGAGCGGCTGCAAACACTCGTTGAAGAATTGCTTGATTTGTCAAAAATTGAGCAGCACGGATTTCAATTGCAGCTCGAAGACGTGGACGTGGCCGAAGTGATTGCCGAGGCGGCAGCCGTGTTTCGTCAAAAGGCGGAGGAAAAGCAAATTGACTTGCGCGTTGAGGCGTTGCCCGGGCTTGTCATCCGCGGCGATCGAAATCGGTTGAAGCAGATTTTGATTAACTTGCTTGCCAACGCTCTCGCTTATACGCCAGAACATGGACAAGTCGCCGTCGAAGCGGAAGAAAAAGAGAAGGAAGTGCTCATTCATGTGAAAGATACCGGTATTGGTATCGAGGAGAAGGAAATTCCTCGTATTTTTGAGCGCTTTTATCGCATTGACAAAGCGCGCAGTCGTGATTCCGGCGGAACAGGCCTAGGCCTTTCGATCGTCAAACATTTGGTGGAGGCTCATCACGGCTATATTACAGTAGCAAGCGAAGTGGGGCGCGGCACAGTGTTTACGATCCATTTTCCAAAGCCGGAGCGGTAGCCGGCTTCTTTTTTATGAGAAGCGGTTTGCATGGTACAATAGAACAAGGAGCGTTCGAGGAGGGATGAGATTGAAGAAAAAACTCGTCTTAATTGATGGCAACAGCGTGGCATACCGCGCCTTTTTTGCCTTGCCACTTTTGCATAACGACAAAGGCATTCATACGAATGCGGTTTACGGGTTTACGATGATGTTGAACAAAATTTTGGTGGAAGAACAACCGACCCATTTACTTGTAGCGTTTGACGCCGGAAAAACGACGTTCCGGCATGAAACGTTTCAAGAGTATAAAGGCGGACGGCAACAAACTCCCCCGGAACTGTCCGAGCAGTTTCCGCTGTTGCGCGAGCTATTAAAAGCGTACCGCATTCCCGCTTATGAACTTGATCATTACGAAGCGGACGATATTATCGGGACGCTCGCTGCCCGCGCTGAGCAAGAAGGGTTTGAAGTGAAAATCATTTCCGGCGACCGCGATTTAACCCAGCTCGCCTCCCGTCATGTGACGGTCGATATTACGAAAAAAGGGATTACCGACATTGAGCCGTATACGCCAGAGACCGTTCACGAAAAATACGGCCTGACTCCGGAGCAAATAGTGGATTTAAAAGGATTGATGGGCGATAAATCCGACAACATCCCGGGCGTGCCCGGCATCGGGGAAAAAACGGCGGTCAAGCTGCTGAAGCAATTTGGTACGGTGGAAAATGTGCTCGCATCGATCGATGAGGTGAAAGGGGAAAAACTGAAAGAAAACTTGCGCCAACACCGGGATTTAGCTCTCTTGAGCAAACAGCTGGCGTCCATTTGCCGCGACGCCCCGGTTGAGCTGTCGTTAGATGACATTGTCTACGAAGGACAAGACCGCGAAAAAGTCATCGCGTTATTTAAAGAACTCGGGTTTCAGTCGTTCTTGGAAAAAATGGCCGCGCCGGCAGCCGAAGGGGAGAAACCGCTTGAGGAGATGGAGTTTGCCATCGTTGACGTCATTACCGAAGAGATGCTTGCCGACAAGGCAGCGCTTGTCGTTGAGGTGATGGAAGAAAACTACCACGATGCCCCGATTGTCGGAATCGCACTAGTGAACGAGCATGGGCGATTTTTTATGCGCCCGGAGACCGCGCTGGCTGATTCGCAATTTTTAGCATGGCTTGCCGATGAAACGAAGAAAAAAAGCATGTTTGACGCCAAGCGGGCAGTCGTTGCCTTAAAGTGGAAAGGAATTGAGCTTCGCGGCGTCGCCTTTGATTTATTGCTCGCTGCCTATTTGCTCAATCCGGCTCAAGATGCCGGCGATATCGCTGCGGTGGCGAAAATGAAACAATATGAAGCGGTGCGGTCGGATGAAGCGGTCTATGGCAAAGGCGCCAAGCGGTCGCTTCCGGACGAGCAGACGCTTGCTGAGCATCTCGTTCGCAAAGCGGCAGCCATTTGGGCGCTTGAGCAGCCGTTTATGGACGATTTGCGGAACAACGAACAAGATCAATTATTAACGAAGCTTGAGCAGCCGCTGGCGGCGATTTTGGCTGAAATGGAATTCACTGGGGTGAACGTGGATACAAAGCGGCTTGAACAGATGGGTTCGGAGCTCGCCGAACAACTGCGTGCCATCGAGCAGCGCATTTACGAGCTAGCCGGCCAAGAGTTCAACATTAACTCGCCAAAACAGCTCGGAGTCATTTTATTTGAAAAGCTGCAGCTACCGGTGCTAAAGAAGACGAAAACAGGCTATTCGACTTCGGCTGATGTGCTTGAGAAGCTTGCACCGCATCATGAAATCGTCGAAAACATTTTGCATTACCGCCAGCTTGGCAAACTGCAATCAACGTATATTGAAGGATTGTTGAAAGTTGTGCGCCCTGATACCGGCAAAGTGCATACGATGTTCAACCAAGCGCTGACGCAAACTGGGCGGCTCAGCTCGGCCGAGCCGAACTTGCAAAACATTCCGATTCGGCTCGAAGAGGGGCGGAAAATCCGCCAAGCGTTCGTCCCGTCAGAGCCGGACTGGCTCATTTTCGCCGCCGATTACTCACAAATTGAATTGCGCGTCCTCGCCCATATCGCCGATGACGACAATCTAATTGAAGCGTTCCAACGCGATTTGGATATTCACACAAAAACGGCGATGGACATTTTCCATGTGAGCGAAGAGGAAGTCACGGCCAACATGCGCCGCCAGGCAAAGGCCGTTAACTTCGGTATCGTTTACGGAATTAGCGATTACGGATTGGCGCAAAACTTGAACATTACGCGCAAAGAAGCTGCCGAATTTATCGAACGTTACTTCGCCAGCTTTCCGGGCGTAAAGCAGTATATGGAAAACATTGTGCAAGAAGCGAAACAGAAAGGATATGTGACAACGCTGTTGCATCGGCGCCGCTATTTGCCTGATATTACAAGCCGCAATTTCAACGTCCGCAGTTTTGCAGAGCGGACGGCCATGAACACGCCAATTCAAGGAAGCGCCGCTGACATTATTAAAAAAGCGATGATTGATTTAGCGGCACGGCTGAAAGAAGAGCAGCTTCAGGCTCGTCTTTTGCTGCAAGTGCATGACGAGCTCATTTTGGAAGCGCCAAAAGAGGAAATTGAGCGATTATGCGAGCTTGTTCCGGAAGTGATGGAGCAGGCCGTTACGCTCCGCGTGCCGCTGAAAGTCGACTACCATTACGGTCCAACATGGTATGATGCCAAATAAGGGGTACGGGGGCGGAAACGGGCCGGCCAATCATAGAAAAAGAACGTCTCCCAGCCGGGCTGATGCGAATGGGAAAAAGCTTTTGCCCGGTTGCGGGGCAAGTCGACATCAACAAAGAGAAGCCGTCTTTGCTTGAGTCGGGACGCCGGGTGAACGACAGGGAAGAAAAAGGCTCTCTGCCCGGCGAGCCTGCATTTTGTGATTGTACAGGCAAACGAGCAAAGAAAGGAGGGAACGTGATGCCAGAATTGCCGGAAGTGGAAACGATTCGCCGCACGTTGCTGCCGCTTATTGTTGGCAAAACGGTCGGGGATGTGCAAATTTTTTGGCCGAACATCATTCGTCATCCACAAGATCCGGAGGCATTTGCCGCAAGGCTTGTTGGACAGACGGTGCGCGGCATCGATCGGCGAGGGAAATTTTTGAAGTTTTTGTTTGACCAAGATATGCTTGTTTCCCATTTGCGCATGGAAGGGCGTTACACCGTTGCTGATGCACACGAACCGCTTGACCCGCACACGCACGTCGTGTTCCGCTTCACTGACGATAGTGAACTCCGTTATCGCGATGTGCGCAAGTTCGGAACGATGCATGTGTATGCCAAGGAGGAGGGAGACCGCCAGCCGCCGCTTGATCAATTGGGGCCGGAGCCGCTTTCCCCGGCGTTTTCTCCAGCCGTATTGGCGGAGAGGGCCGCGAAAACGAAACGGACTGTGAAAGCGTTGCTGCTTGACCAAACCGTCGTCGCTGGATTTGGCAACATTTACGTCGATGAATCACTGTTTCGCGCTGGCATTCTTCCCGAGCGGCAGGCCGCTTCACTGACAGACGAAGAAATCAAGCGGCTGCATGAACAGATGGTCGCCACCATCGGTGAGGCCATCATGAAGGGGGGAAGCACGGTGCGAACGTACGTCAACACGCAAGGGGAAACGGGTACGTTCCAACATAGCTTGTTCGTATATGGCCGCAAAGGGGAGCCGTGCAAACGGTGCGGAACCCCGATTGAAAAAACGGTCGTCGCCGGCCGCGGCACGCACTATTGCCCGCACTGTCAGCGGTAGGCGACAAACGAAAAAGGAGAGAAATCAAATGGCAGTAACCATCGGGTTGACTGGGGGAATCGCGAGCGGGAAAAGTACAGTCAGTGCCATGATGCGCGAACTCGGCCTTCCGGTCATTGACGCGGATGAGGCGGCGCGAGCTGTCGTTGAACCAGGAGAAGAGGCGTATCGGCAAATCGTTGCTACCTTCGGTCCAGACATTTTGCAGATGAACGGTGAGATCGACCGGGCAAAACTCGGAGCGATCGTCTTTAACAACGAACAAGAGCGGAAAAAGCTGAACGCCATCGTCCATCCGGCTGTGCGCCGGAAAATGCTTGCGGAAAAAGAGGAGCTCATTCGTTCCGGAGCAAAAACGGTCGTCTTGGATATTCCTCTCTTATTTGAAAGCGGACTGACCGATTGGGTTGATAAAGTGCTCGTCGTTTACGTTGATGATGACGTTCAGCTTCGTCGCCTCATGGCGCGAAACGGCTTCACCGAGGAGGAAGCGATCGCCCGCATCCGCGCTCAGTGGCCGCTCGAAGAAAAAGTAAAACGTGCTGATGCAGTTATCGACAATAACGGAACGGTGGAACAGACGCGTCGACAGTTATTGTCGATTTTACAACAATGGGACGCCTTGGAAAAATAGGCGTCTTTTTTGTTTGTTTTTTGTCATTTTGCTCTCCACATTCTCGAAAAATATGATATACTATTTATACAGATTGCGATAAATAGTATAACATATATGAGAGGAGAACAAGGTGAATGAAGGCGAAAGTGGCGATTAACGGATTCGGACGAATTGGACGGATGGTTTTCCGGAGAGCCATCAATTCTCCTGATCTCGATATTGTGGCGGTCAATGCCAGCTATCCGCCCGAAACGTTAGCCCATTTAGTGAAATACGACTCGAACCACGGCAAATTTGACGGGGACGTCACCGCCTTAGAAGACGGCCTGCTTGTCAACGGAAAAAAAGTGAAGCTATTGAACTCGCGCGATCCGCAGCAACTGCCGTGGAAAGAGCTTGATATCGATATCGTCATTGAAGCAACTGGAAAATTTAATTCTCGTGAGAAAGCGAGCCTCCACTTAGACGCTGGGGCGAAGCGTGTCATTTTAACCGCTCCGGGCAAAAATGAGGATGTCACAATCGTCGTTGGCGTCAACGAACAGATGCTTGATATCGAACGTCATTTCATCATTTCGAACGCTTCGTGCACGACGAACTGTCTCGCTCCTGTCGTGAAAGTGCTTGATGAGGCGTTCGGAATTGAAAACGGGCTGATGACGACCGTTCACGCCTATACGAACGACCAAAAAAATATTGACAATCCGCATAAAGATTTGCGCCGCGCCCGCTCATGCGCACAATCGATCATTCCGACGACGACTGGGGCGGCGAAAGCGCTTGGCTTAGTGTTACCGCATTTGAAAGGAAAACTTCACGGCATGGCGCTGCGCGTCCCGACGCCAAACGTCTCGCTTGTCGATTTGGTCGTCGATGTCAAACGGGATGTGACGATTGATGAAGTGAACGAGGCGTTGCTTCGCGCGGCTAACGGCCCGCTGAAAGGAATTTTAGAATTCACGATGGAACCGCTTGTGTCGATCGACTTCAACACGAATCCGCATTCAGCGATCATTGATGGTTTGTCGACGATGGTGATCGATGGACGGAAAGTGAAAGTGCTCGCTTGGTATGACAACGAATGGGGCTATTCGTGCCGCGTCGTCGACTTAGCGCATCTTGTCGCTGCTAAGATGAACGAACATCTTCACGTCAATGCGTAACCACTTCGCCGGCCATCCGCCGGCGTTATTTTATCACCTTGAGTCAAGGTATCCCCGCTTCTCAGTGTGATGGTACGTAGGAGGGCGTTCGCTGACTGGTTGCTTGAACATTCGCCGCAAGGCTTATCCAATCCGTTTCCAAAAAGCGTCCAAGCCGATGTTGAGCGGCTTGGGCGTTTCTTGTTTTTCTCATGTAAAAAAATTAAAAAAGGCTGTTGCAAAAAACCCCTAAACAAAGTATACTATGTCTCGTGAACTTCTTAACGGCAAAGGTAATGTGACTACTTAAAGGGTTAGGACCTCTTAGGACTAACTTTCCCCCGTGGTAGTTATACATGCCATTTTGCAAACGACAATCTGTTTTTTATTTGAGAAAATTGGTTAAAAGGGGGATTCTTTGCATGGATACGATGGGTCGTCACGTTATCTCGGAACTCTGGGGATGCGACTTTGACAAACTGAATGATATCGATTTTATTGAAAAAACATTTGTTGACGCCGCACTAAAATCAGGGGCGGAAATTCGTGAAGTCGCGTTCCATAAATTCGCTCCACAAGGCGTAAGCGGAGTTGTCATTATTTCGGAATCTCATTTAACAATTCACACGTTCCCTGAACATGGCTATGCGAGTATTGATGTGTATACATGCGGCCATTTAGACCCGACGATTGCCGCTGACTACATCGCAGAACAGCTCGGCGCACAAACGCGAGAAACGATTGAACTTCCGCGCGGCATGCGTCCAATCGAAGTGAAAAAGGCGCACGCGCTGTAATTCCATAACGACGGAACCGAAAGGAGCGTAAGCGGAACGCTCCTTTTTTTATTCTTCGACGGTACAACAGCGGTGAAAATCATGGTATGATGGAAGAAAAAGAACGACTAGGGAGACGTGGCTATGAGCGTGTGGAAGAAGTTGAAGTATGCGTTGACGAACCATTGTGAAACGCGGGAAACCCATGAAGATTCCGAGCTGCGCAGCCATTATTACAAGGCGACCAACCGTGCTGTCATCGAAGCAGTCAAAGAGCTGCTTTCGTCGTTACCTAACGCCGAGCTGCTTTCCGTTTCCGAGGAGCGAGGCGAGCTTTGTGCTCAGACACGGCGGGGCAAAAAGTTGTTTATTGTTGCTACCGTCGTTTCGGTTCGTCCGTTTGAAACAGCGGTCGACTTTTCAGTGACGACGGAGACGAAGGTGTTGCCGTTTGATTTTGGCTCCAGCCGGGCAGTGATCCTCGAATTGTACCGGAAGCTTGATGCCCGTCTGCCGTATATCGGCTCCGGGTTAAACGGCTAACTATGGCTTGTCTGCTTTTCTCCATTCCGGTATGATAGAAAATAAGAAGACAAACGGAGTGAATGTTATGCGGTGTCCGTCATGCCATCATCAAGGCACGCGCGTGCTTGATTCGCGTCCAGCCGAGGAAGGCCGTTCGATCCGTCGTCGGCGGGAGTGTGAACGGTGCCATTATCGGTTTACGACGTTTGAGCGGATCGAGGAGCCGCCGCTCATTGTCGTGAAAAAAGAAGGGACGCGCGAAGAATTCAGCCGGGAAAAAATTTTGCGTGGCTTGATTAAAGCGTGTGAAAAACGGCCGGTGGCGTTGGAAGAACTGGAAAAAGTGACGCAAGAAATCGAGCGAGAGTTGCGTAATCAAGGCGTATCGGAAGTGAAAAGCGAAACGATCGGTGAAATGGTCATGGAGCGGCTGTCGCGCATCGATGAAGTGGCTTATGTCCGTTTTGCTTCCGTCTATCGCCAGTTTAAAGATATTAATGTATTTATTGAAGAACTAAAAGAGTTGATTAAAAAAGGACAGCGGTAAAAGGGCTTTCGCGTTAGGCAGCAAGCCCTTTTTTCAACGTTTTTTCGGGCAGGAAAGGAGAGAGGCGGGTTGAAACGAATACGACGAAATGGAAGGTTGGGACGATGGAACATCATTGGAAAGAACTGATTGCCGTCGACCGGTACATGGTACAAAGCCGCGGAGTATTGCATGATGTGGATCGAAAAGTATTGACGATGCTCTATCAGCCGCTCATTGGCTATCGCGCGCTCGCGCTTTATATGACGCTTTGGGGGGAACTTGAGCTGCTCGGCGGCCGGGAAGCGACTCACCATCGGCTGATGGCGCTTATGCAATGCGGGCTGCCGGACATTTATAGTGAACGGCTCAAACTTGAAGGAATCGGACTGTTGAATACATACGTCCGTGTTTGGGAAAAGGAAGAGCCGAAACAGTTTCTTTATGAATTGCGTCCGCCGCTGGCGCCCGATCAGTTTTTCCGCGACGAAATGCTCGGTGTCTTTTTGTATCGGCAAGTCGGTCGCCATTTGTTTGCCCAACTGAACGAGTTTTTTGCCCGCCCCTCGATTGACGAGACGAAGTTTACCCGAGTGACACGTTCGTTTTCTGACGTCTTTTCAGCCGTCCAAGCCGAACAAATCGTCGCCGGTTTTAGCGAAGAAGCCGGACATGAACTCGAGCCGCCGGACGGAAAGGTGCATATTGGGCGGGACGGGGCATCGTATACGCTCGATGACGACGTGTTTGATTTTGAACTGTTTTTTGCCGGACTGTCGAAACAATTGGTGCCGCGTCGAGCAGTGACGGCAAAAGTGAAAGAAGCAATTAAAAAGTTGGCATTTTTATACGGCATTCCGCCGCTTGAAATGCAAAAAATCGTTCTTGGTGTCATCGATCCCGCTTACCATATCGATATTGATGCGTTGCGTCAAGCGGCGCGTGAATGGTATGAGCTTGAGCATGGCGGTGCCGCACCACGGCTTGTCGAGCGGGTGCAGCCGCTCGCCCATCGGACGATGGAGAATGTTGAACCACGCACGAAGGAAGAGCAGCTGATGAAGCAGCTCGAAACGATTTCTCCACGTCAGCTGTTGAAAGAAATTTCAGGTGGTGCTGAACCGTCGCTAGGGGATTTGCAGTTGATTGAAGACGTTATGTTTCAGCAGCAGCTTCTTCCTGGTGTTGTCAACGTGTTGATTTATTACGTTATGCTGCGGACGAATATGAAACTATCAAAAAAATATGTCGAAAAAATCGCCAGTCATTGGGCGCGCAAAAAAGTGCGGACGGTCAAAGAGGCCATGGAGTTAGCCAAAGAGGAAGCAAAGACATACCAACAGTGGGCGAATGAAAAAGAAAAAGGGGTACGGCCAGTGCGAAAAGTCGTGCGCACAGAAATTGTTCCTGACTGGCTGAAGATGGATTACAGTCAACCGGACGATGACGATTTTGATGTGGAACAGGCGCGCAAAGAGCTTGAAGAACGGCTGAAAAAATATCGTGATGGATCGTAGGTGTAAAAGCAATGGAACGAGTAAACCACTTGTTGCAGCGGTTGCTTGGCAACCAAGGGTTTAAGCAGCGTTATGAACAAATGAGGACCTATATTTTGACACATCCGGACGTGCAGCCGTTTTTGCGGGCACACGAGCGGCAGTTGTCAAACGACATGGTTGACCGCAGTTTGATGAAGCTGTATGAATTTATTGAGCAAAGCCAGCACTGCCGCCAATGCCCAGGGCTCGAGCAATGCCCGAACATGCTGCCGGGATACCGTCCGAATTTGGTGGTCACCGGTGGACGGATTGACACCGAGTATGACCGCTGCCCGAAAAAGGTGCAGGATGACGAGCGAAGACAGCAAGAATCGCTGATTCAAAGCATGTTCGTACCGCGTGAAATTTTGCACGCCTCGCTGTCTGATATTGATCTTAGCGATAATGGGCGGATTAAAGCGATCAAGTTCGCCGAGAAGTTTGTGACAGAATACCAGCCAGGAAAAAAAATGAAAGGGTTATATTTGCACGGATCGTTTGGCGTCGGCAAAACGTATTTGCTTGGCGCGATCGCCAACGAGCTTGCCAAACGAAACATCCCATCGCTCATTGTCTATGTACCGGAGCTGTTTCGTGAGCTGAAACATTCGCTCCAAGATCAGACGATGAACGAAAAGCTGGATTACGTGAAAAAAGTGCCGATTTTGATGCTTGATGATCTTGGTGCTGAGTCGATGTCAAGCTGGGTGCGCGATGACGTGCTCGGTCCGATTTTGCAATACCGGATGTTTGAAAACTTGCCGACCTTTTTTACATCCAACTTTGATATGCAGCAGCTTGCCCATCATTTAACGTATTCGCAGCGCGGCGAGGAAGAGAAAGTGAAGGCGGCGCGCATTATGGAACGGATTCGCTATTTGGCATACCCGATTGAGCTGACCGGGCCAAACCGTCGCGAGCAAAACGGTTAATAGGCGTACTAGGATCCCGCAGCAACGTTCTCTTACGATCGGCTTCCAAAAGTAGGACGCCGATTTTTTTGTCTTGCCGCCCTTCAGGTGAAACGCCGTTAAGCTTGGCTCTTTTTTTAGTCTAAACAGCTGGTTGTCCCCATATATATAAACCAAGCATTGATCTCGAATTAAGGGGGGACAGCGGGTGATCGAAATCCATTTTGACGAGGCAAGCGAGGCGGAGAAACTGTTTTGGCTGCTGAACAAACGGAAACAGGATGCCTGTCCGCTGTTTCACGCCGCTTACGATGGATGCAAAACCGTGGCGGTTTACATACATGGCGAGGAGAAGCACGTGCTTGAGGAGCATATCATACCAGCCATGACGGCGTTTGTGAGGAGGGTTGTGGAAGACAGGTTGCTCTTATCGATCATCTCCGACGTCTTTTATTTCCGTGATGTGGAGGAGCAACAGCAAATTTTAGCGCTCGCCCATTCGTTTTTAGAAGGTGAGCGGCGCGACTACCGGAAAGGCGGGGAGTTTGCCGCTTCGCGTGCAGTGCTTCTGCGCAGCGCATTCGCTTCCTTTTTGCGTGACGGATTGTCGTTTTCGTTTTCTTCATTCGTTACATTCCGCTTAAAGTCGTATATGGAGCGCCTCCAGCATTACGTCGAGCTGGCGATTGATGAATACAAACTAGAACAGGAATACCAAAACTTTGTGCAAATGCTGCGTGACTGCCTTGCCACCCGGACGCCGCAATGGCCGCGCCTCTACTTAGTACATGACCCGCCACACTTTTTGTTTTATGACAGCAGCCGACGGGAATTGTCGATGGCTGAAGTAAAACAAATGATTGATCGCCATCTCGTCTTCAGCCAGCCGATGTATATCGATTCTTCCGTTCTGGCGCCGCTTATTTCGCTTGCTCCGGCTGAAATCGAGCTGTACACGGATCATCCGGATGATGGCATGGTGCAGACGATGCAAAACGTGTTCCAAGAGCGGCTTCGTCTTCGGCGTCGCGCTGATTTTGCCCATCTGTTTACCGCTAACGCTGGAAATCGAGAAGAATCTTGATTTTTCCTGTTGTTTTCGCTATAATGGCGTCATAAAAGTGAACGAAAACAAGCGATGATGAGGACATGGGCGCATTTTTACGGTTTCCAGAGAGGGAAGGCGTTGGCTGGAACCTTCCTAACACGAAAAATGTGCTTACCCCCTCAGAGCTGCGGCAGCGAACGCGACGTCTAGTAGTTGCCGCCGGTCGACGGCCGTTATATGTGTTGAGCCATGGCTTTGTTTTTGCCATGGGAAGAAGGGTGGAACCACGACAAAAACTCGTCCCTTTATGAGGGAGGAGTTTTTTTATTTTGACATTAAGGTAAAGGAGTGAACTTCATGCCAGACGTTATTCGCATTACGTTCCCGGACGGGGCGAAAAAGGAGTTTCCGAGCGGAACGTCAACTGAGGACATCGCTGCCTCGATCAGTCCGGGATTGAAGAAAAAAGCGATTGCCGGGAAACTGAACGGCCGGTTTGTTGATTTACGCACGCCGCTTCAAGAAGACGGCGAGCTTGTCATTATTACCCAGGACATGCCTGAGGCACTTGATATTTTGCGTCATAGCACCGCCCATTTAATGGCGCAAGCGATCAAGCGGCTGTATGACAACGTCAAGCTTGGCGTCGGCCCGGTCATTGAAAACGGCTTCTACTATGATATTGATATGGAACATAAGCTGACGCCGGATGATTTGCCGAAAATTGAGGCGGAAATGCGCAAAATCGTAAAGGAAAATCTTGACGTTGTTCGCAAAGAGGTGAGCCGTGACGAGGCGATTCGCCTGTATGAAAAAATTGGTGATCACTTGAAACTGGAGCTCATCAACGATATTCCGGAAGGCGAGACGATTTCCATTTACGAGCAAGGCGAGTTTTTCGATCTTTGTCGGGGTGTGCACGTGCCGTCGACCGGGAAAATCAAAGAGTTCAAGCTGCTCAGCATCTCGGGGGCCTACTGGCGCGGTGACAGCAACAACAAAATGCTGCAGCGTATTTACGGTACGGCGTTTTTCAAAAAAGAAGATCTGGACCATTATTTGCAGTTGCTCGAAGAGGCGAAAGAGCGCGATCATCGCAAATTGGGCAAAGAGCTTGAGCTATTTACGACATCACAAAAAGTCGGACAAGGACTGCCGCTTTGGTTGCCGAAAGGGGCGACGATCCGTCGCTTGATTGAACGGTACATTGTCGATAAAGAAATCGCCCTTGGTTATGATCATGTATATACGCCGGTGCTCGGCAGTGTGGAGCTGTATAAAACCTCAGGACACTGGGACCATTATAAAGAAAACATGTTCCCACCGATGGAAATGGATAACGAAGAGCTCGTGCTGCGGCCGATGAACTGCCCGCACCATATGATGATTTATAAAAGCAAGCTTCATAGCTACCGTGAGCTGCCGATCCGCATCGCCGAGCTCGGCACGATGCATCGCTACGAAATGTCCGGGGCGCTTACTGGACTGCAGCGTGTCCGCGGCATGACGCTCAACGACGCCCATATTTTCGTGCGCCCGGATCAAATTAAAGACGAGTTTAAGCGCGTCGTTAATTTGATTTTGGAAGTATACAAAGACTTTGGGCTGGACGAATATTCGTTCCGCCTGTCGTACCGCGACCCACAAGATAAAGAAAAATATTACGACGACGACGAGATGTGGGAAAAGGCGCAACGCATGCTGCGCGAGGCGATGGATGAACTTGGCCTCGATTACTACGAAGCGGAAGGGGAAGCAGCGTTTTACGGACCGAAGCTCGATGTGCAAGTGCGCACGGCACTCGGCAAAGATGAGACGCTGTCGACTGTACAGCTTGACTTCCTCTTGCCGGAGCGGTTTGACTTAACATATATCGGCGAAGATGGAAAACCGCACCGCCCGGTCGTCATCCACCGCGGCGTTGTTTCCACGATGGAACGGTTTGTCGCCTTCTTGATCGAAGAATACAAAGGGGCATTTCCAACGTGGCTCGCCCCGGTGCAAGTGGAAGTCATCCCGGTATCGTCGGAAGCCCATCTCGATTATGCGTATGAAGTGAAACAAGCGCTGCAAGTAAACGGCTTCCGCGTCGAAGTCGACGAACGGGATGAAAAAATCGGCTATAAAATCCGCGAAGCGCAAATGCAAAAAATTCCTTATATGCTCGTTGTCGGCGACAAAGAAGCGGCCGAGCGAGCGGTCAACGTCCGCCGCTACGGTGAAAAAGAAAGCGAGACTGTGGCGCTTGACAAGTTTATCGCGATGCTAGAAGAAGATGTGCGGCAAAAACGAGTGAAAAAACGATGAGTCAACAGCGGCCCGTAGGCGGCATGCCCGCCTGCCGGGCTGCTTTTTTCAGGTGAACAGCTGCGCTGCCTCAGAAACGGGAACACGAAGGGCAACAAAACTTTTTGTCACAAATCAAAAGTTTTCTCTTGTCAACGAAACAATGATCCGCTATAATAAAGGACGTTGTGTTTATCAAGAATGGATCCTTGACATGCCATCACCAAGGTGGTATAGTGTATAAAGTGAAATGATTGCTTGTTTGTAACGAAAGCAGAAGCACCCGCTTCTCACCTGACCGACGCTTAAGTGGCTGTTGGCAGGTTGTTACGGTTCGTCAATGGTTTATTCGAACATCGTGCGCGGGTGTCTTGTGCATCCGCGCTTTTTTGTTAGGAGCGGGATTCTGCCGACAAACAAGACAGTCGGAAAAAACCTTGGAGGTGGCTCATTATTAGCAAAGATTTTATTATCAACGAACAAATTCGTGCCCGCGAAGTGCGCTTAATCGATCAAAACGGCGATCAGCTCGGCATTAAGTCGAAGCAGGAAGCGCTCGAGATCGCGGCAAGACGCAACTTGGACCTTGTGCTTGTCGCCCCGAACGCCAAACCGCCTGTTTGCCGTATCATGGACTACGGCAAATTCCGCTTTGAGCAGCAAAAGAAAGAAAAAGAAGCGCGCAAAAAGCAAAAGGTGATCAACATTAAAGAGGTGCGCCTCAGCCCGACAATTGAGGAACACGACTTTAATACGAAACTACGCAATGCGCGCAAGTTTTTAGAAAAAGGCGATAAAGTGAAGGCGACGATCCGCTTTAAAGGGCGGGCGATCACCCATAAAGAAATCGGGCAGCGCGTCCTTGACCGCTTCTCGGAAGCATGCGCTGATATCGCGGTCGTCGAAACGGCGCCGAAATTGGAAGGGCGCAACATGTTTTTAGTGCTGGCACCGAAAAATGACAACAAGTAAGGAGGAACTACGATGCCAAAAATGAAAACTCACCGCGGCTCGGCCAAACGGTTCAAAAAAACGGCGAGCGGCAAATTAAAACGCGGTCATGCGTATACGAGCCACTTGTTTGCTAACAAAACGAAAAAGCAAAAACGTCATCTTCGCAAAGCGGCGCTCGTTTCGCCTGGCGATTTCAAACGCATTCGTCAAATGCTTGACAACTTGAAATAATGACCGATCAGTAGGAGGGAAAAATTATGCCACGCGTAAAAGGTGGACCAGTGACGCGCAGACGTCGCAAAAAAGTATTAAAGCTTGCGAAAGGGTATTTCGGCGCGAAACACGCGTTATATAGAGTTGCTAACCAACAAGTTATGAAATCTCTCATGTACGCGTATCGCGACCGTCGTCAACGGAAGCGCGATTTCCGTAAATTATGGATCGCGCGTATCAACGCGGCAGCTCGCCAAAACGGCTTGTCCTACAGCCGCCTCATGCACGGCTTGAAACTGGCCGGTGTAGAAGTAAACCGGAAAATGCTTGCTGACTTGGCGGTAAACGACCAAGCAGCGTTCGCTCAACTCGCTGACTTGGCAAAAGCGAACTTGAATAAGTAATACGAATGGCCATCCTGAACGGGGATGGCCGTTTTTATTTACATAGGAAATGGAGTGAGGGAGGGGCCTTATGATACAATATGCAATAGCCGTCAATCTTCTCGCTTTTTTTGCCATGGGGCTTGATAAATATAAGGCGAGACGCCATCGTTTTCGCATCGCCGAGCGGACGCTTTGGCTGCTGGCGTGGTTGGGTGGAGCTTTCGGAGCTATGGCGGGCATGTATACGTTTCGCCATAAAACGCGCCATCGCGTGTTTCGATACGGCTTGCCGCTGTTGGCAGCGGCGGAGTTCGTTGTTTATTGGCTGTGGATGAGGTAGAAAGGGGAGGAGAGAATGAACTGGCCTTTGCTTTACGACATGCAACGCGAGTTAGACACACGCATTGAAACGCAGCACGGCCTAGAGGCTGAAGATTTGTTTGCGCGCAAGCATCTTGCTTTTCTTGTTGAACTTGGTGAGCTGGCGAACGAGACACGCTGTTTTAAGTTTTGGAGCGTTAAGCCGTCTTCACCGGCAGAGAAAGTGCTTGAAGAGTACGTCGATGGGTTGCACTTCCTTTTGTCGCTCGGACTCGAATGCGGGTTGTTCTATGAAAGTGAAACGTCTCCTTCGGCACAACGGCCGCTAGTTGAACAGTTTCTCGCCGTGTTTCGCGCCGCTGACCGGTTCGGGATGACGAAAGCGAGTGCGGATTATCACGAGCTGTTTACCGAATATTTGTGCCTTGGCGCGGCGCTCGGTTTTTCGCCAGATGAAATCACCGCCGCGTACCGTCGGAAAAATGAAGTGAACCATCAACGGCAAAACGAACGGTATTAAGCTTTTTTGGAGAGCAAATGATTGAATTTTGCCAACCGCCAGCTTTTTCAGGTATAATGAAAAAGTGGACAAAAACGGAAAGGGGTGTCAAGATGGCAAAGTTGGACGAAACGTTGACAATGCTGAAAGCGTTGACGGATGCAAAAGGTGTCCCGGGCAATGAACGGGAAGCGCGCGAAGTGATGAAAACATACATAGCCCCATATGCGGACGAAGTAACGACCGACGGTCTCGGCAGCTTGATCGCCAAAAAAGAAGGAAAAGCTGGCGGACCGAAAGTCATGATTGCCGGCCATTTGGACGAAGTCGGCTTTATGGTCACGCAAATTGATGATAAAGGATTCATCCGCTTCCAGACGCTCGGCGGCTGGTGGAGCCAAGTGATGCTCGCCCAACGAGTGACCATCGTAACGAAAAAGGGCGACATCACCGGTGTGATCGGTTCGAAGCCGCCGCACATTTTGCCGCCGGAGGCGCGCAAAAAACCGGTTGATATTAAAGATATGTTCATTGACATCGGTGCGAAGAGCCGTGACGAAGCGATGGAGTGGGGCGTCCGCCCAGGCGATATGATCGTACCGTATTTTGAGTTTACCGTGTTGAACAATGAAAAAATGCTGTTAGCCAAAGCGTGGGACAACCGGATCGGCTGTGCGATCGCCATTGATGTGCTCAAGCAGCTGAAAGGCGTTGACCACCCGAACACGGTGTATGGTGTCGGCACGGTACAGGAAGAAGTCGGTTTGCGCGGGGCGCGCACGGCTGCCCAATTCATTCAACCGGACATCGCTTTTGCCGTTGACGTCGGCGTGGCAGGCGATACGCCAGGTGTCTCGGAAAAAGAAGCGATGGGCAAGCTCGGCGCCGGCCCGCACATTGTCCTATACGATGCAACGATGGTGTCGCATCGCGGTTTGCGCGAATTTGTCATCGAAGTGGCGGAAGAGCTGAACATTCCGTATCACTTTGACGCCATGCCAGGCGGCGGCACGGACGCGGGGGCGATTCATTTAACCGGCAGCGGTGTCCCGTCACTGACGATTGCCATTCCAACCCGCTACATCCATTCGCATGCTTCCATTTTGCATCGCGATGACTATGAAAACACGGTCAAGCTATTAGTTGAAGTCATTAAACGGCTTGATGCTGATAAAGTGAACCAAATTACATTTGAATAACGAGCGTAAGGAGGTTGCCTGAAAAGGCAGCCTCTTTTAGCGAAAAAGATCTGCGTATATACAGAACAGGAAACAGGTGTCCCGAACGTTTTGGGACACCTTCTTTTTGGTAGAAACAGCGCTACTTATTGTGCTGGTTTGTATGCGGCGCTTGTTATCCAATTTCTTGATTGGTCAACATGTTGTGACCGTTTTTCGCTTTGCCGGCGGATGTATTCCAACCCGCTTTTGCATTGACGGCAGTAAAACGGTCTCACTAGTTGAGCCGTGCCTCAGGGCAGTTATTTTAGTAAGCAGAGGGATATGATTGGCCGAAAGAGAGTTGAACTACTCACCGCTTAACCGCCTTACAGTTTGTTTGAAGTGGGAGATTCCTGCGAACACTGAGGGATCCCTCAGACTAATAGCTATTTTTTCTTTTTGCTTGTTCAAAAAGAAGTTAAGGACGAATCGAGAACAACCAAATGTTTTGTTTGGATAGATTCTAAATGGATATGCTTTGTTTACCAGCAGTGTTTTTCCCCTTCCAATTTGTTATGATTACCTATTATATCAAAATGGAAAAGCCGCCCTAGTCGGGCGGGCTTTTTTCGTTGAGGCGAGGTGTTGGGGGTGGCGCTGTTTAGAAGGCGGGCGATGAAACAGAGCATGTAGCTTCATAGTAGGCGTTCTCAAGTTGAAATACGTTTCCCTTTTCCCATAGTCATTGTGTTTCATCAGCCTTCTAGGCGGGAAGGGTGGACCGCAGCGCCAGCGACTGCTTACTGTTTGACTGCTTGCTCGAGCGTGGAGAGCATCATGTCTTTTTGCTGCTCATTGGCGTTTGTCCAAATGGCTTCAAAGAGGACGCCAAGGCCGGGCAAATACTTTTCCTCACCACGTTGAATCGCGTCTTCAATCGTATTTTCGAGCTGGTCTTTCGAATTGTTTGCGACATTGTGCATAATCGCATGGCGAAGATTTAAATTCATTGTCATCACCTCGTTTGCCGTTGTTGTACAACGTTATCGTTTGCCAATGGCAGCGGATTTATACATCGGTGGTTCACGTCTATGGTATAATGGGGAGCAAATATCAAAATGAAGAAACTTGACGTATGAGGTGACGACACAATGGAAAAAGCGACATTCGCTGGAGGTTGCTTTTGGTGCATGGTGACGCCGTTTGAAGAGCTGGACGGCATTTACGGCATCGTCTCTGGCTATACGGGTGGGCATGTTGAAAATCCGACGTATGAGCAAGTGAAAACAGGGACGACCGGCTATTATGAAGCGGTGCAAATCACGTTTGACCCGGACGTGTTCCCATATGAGCGGCTTTTAGAGCTGTATTGGTGCCAAATTGACCCGACCGATGACGGCGGTCAGTTTCATGACCGTGGATCGCAATACCGGACGGCGATTTTTTACCATAACGAAACACAGCGCCGGCTCGCTGAGCAGTCAAAGCGGGCGTTAGAAGAAAGCGGACGTTTCTCAAAGCCGATTGTGACAAAAATTTTGCCAGCTACAACGTTTTACCCGGCGGAAGAGCACCATCAAAACTACCATAAGAAAAATCCGGAGCATTACAAGCAAGATCGTGCCGCTTCCGGGCGCGACGAGTTTATCGCCAAACATTGGGGGGCGAAGCGGTGAAGCGGATCGAATCGCCGAAAAATGCACGTGTAAAGCATTGGAAAAAGTTATTGACGAAAAAAGGACGCGAGGAAACCGGGTGCTTTTTGCTAGAAGGATTCCATCTCGTTGAAGAGGCAGTCAAAAGCCAAGCGCCGCTTGTCGAGTTGATTGTGGATGAACGGACGACGATCCCGCCCGGCTGGGACGTCAGCGATGTTCCGGTAGTGATCGTGACCGAGACGGTGATGAAGGCGATCAGCAGCACGGAAACGCCGCAAGGGATCGCTGCCATCTGTCGTCAGCGGCCGCATGAGCTTACAGGTGTGAAAACGGCGTTGCTCATTGATGCCGTGCAAGACCCAGGCAATCTTGGCACAATGATTCGCACTGCCGACGCAGCCGGCATTGATGCTGTCATTTTAGGAGAAGGATGTGCTGACTTGTACAATCCGAAAGTGATCCGCGCAACCCAAGGGTCGTTGTTTCATCTTCCGGTTGTCAAAGGCGATGTGGCAGAATGGATCACGCGCTTGAAAGAGCAAGGTGTTCCAGTGTACGGCACCGCCTTGGAGAATGCGGTCGACTACCGTGCCATCCCGCAATCATCCTCATTTGCGCTTTTAGTTGGCAATGAAGGAAGCGGCGTCCGGCGCGAGCTGCTCAAGATGACAACGGAAAATGTCTACATTCCGATTTACGGCCAAGCCGAGTCACTCAACGTTGCCGTTGCAGCTGGAATTTTACTTTACTCCTTGCAGACGGCGCAGTAAAAAATTTCTGACTTACCTTGCCTTTGTCTCTTGGTTTGCGTATAATGAATAGCGACATTTCCCATATCGATAACAACGATGACGGAGAAGAGTAGCTTGCTGCTCGCCATCCAGGGAGAAAACGCCATAGACTGGGAGCGTTTTTATGGCCGACGCAAGTGAAGTTCACCTCCCGAGTTGACACCGGGACCATCCTCTCAGGCAGGATGTAAAGGTGATCCGGCTTCGGGCCGTTATAGCAATGAAGGGAACAGTGCGTCTTCGTTTGCGCTGTTAACAAGGGTGGTACCGCGAGCAACAACTCGTCCCTTATGAGGGACGGGTTTTTTTATTTTGTTAGAGGAGGGATTGGCGTGAAAGAACGGTTGCATGAGCTTGAACGAGAAGCGCTTGAAAAAATTGAACAAGCTGGCGATTTAAAAGCGCTCAACGATGTGCGTGTCGCCTATTTAGGCAAAAAAGGGCCGATTACCGAAGTGCTGCGCGGCATGGGAGCATTGCCGTCAGAAGAGCGTCCGAAAATTGGTGCGCTTGCCAATGAGGTAAGAGAGGCGATCCAAAAGGCGCTCGAAGCAAAACAAACGAAACTGGAAGAAGAAGAAGTCGAGCGGAAGTTGGCGGCTGAAGCGATCGATGTGACGCTTCCGGGCCGTCCGGTGAAACTGGGGAATCCTCATCCGCTGACGCGCGTCATCGAGGAAATTGAAGATTTGTTTATCGGCATGGGCTATACGGTCGCCGAAGGTCCGGAAGTCGAGACCGATTATTACAATTTTGAGGCGCTCAATTTGCCGAAAGGACACCCGGCCCGCGATATGCAAGATTCGTTTTATATTACGGAAGAAATTCTGCTTCGCACCCACACGTCGCCGATGCAGGCACGGACGATGGAAAAACATCGCGGGCGCGGTCCGGTAAAAATCATTTGCCCGGGGAAAGTGTATCGCCGCGATACCGATGATGCGACCCATTCACATCAGTTTACGCAAATTGAAGGATTGGTTGTTGACCGCAACATCCGGATGAGCGATTTAAAAGGGACGCTGCGCGAATTTGCCCGCAAGCTGTTCGGTGAAGGGCGCGACATCCGTTTTCGTCCGAGCTTTTTCCCGTTTACCGAGCCTTCAGTCGAGGTCGATGTGTCCTGCTTCCGCTGCGAAGGGCACGGCTGCAGCGTTTGCAAAGGTACGGGCTGGATTGAAATTTTAGGCGCTGGCATGGTGCACCCGAACGTGCTTGAGATGGCCGGCTTTGATTCGAAAACGTATACCGGATTTGCGTTCGGCATGGGGCCGGAGCGGATCGCGATGTTGAAATACGGCATTGATGACATCCGCCATTTCTATCAGAACGATCTTCGTTTCTTGCAACAATTTTTGCGTGTCTAAAAGAAAAAGGAGGAGTTGGGAATGCTCGTTTCTTATCGTTGGCTAGGCGAATACGTCGATTTGACGGGCGTGACGGCGGAACAACTCGCTGATCGCATTACAAAAAGCGGCATTGAAGTCGAGCGGGTTGAAGCGCTTGAGCGGGGAATGAAAGGAGTCGTCATCGGCCATGTGCTCGAATGCGAGCCACACCCAAACGCCGATAAACTGCGGAAATGTCTTGTTGATCTTGGCGAAGGAGAGCCGGTGCAAATCATTTGCGGTGCCCCGAACGTCGCCAAGGGGCAAAAAGTTGCTGTAGCGAAAGTTGGAGCGAGACTGCCGGGCAATTTTAAAATCAAACGGGCGAAGCTGCGCGGCGAAGAGTCGAACGGCATGATTTGCTCGCTCCAAGAACTCGGTGTTGAAACAAAAGTCGTGCCGAAAGAATACGCCGAAGGCATTTTCGTCTTCCCAAGCGACGCGCCGGTCGGCGCTGATGCGCTTGAATGGCTCGGCTTGCACGATGAAGTGCTCGAACTCGCCTTGACGCCGAATCGCGCCGATTGCTTAAGCATGCTTGGCGTTGCCTACGAAGTCGCTGCGATTCTCGGCCGCGATGTGAAGTTGCCGGAAACGGCGGTGAACGAAAATGAAGAAAGCGTCCATGACTACATTTCTGTCCGTGTCGAGGCGCCGGAAGACAATCCGCTGTACGCCGGACGGATCGTGAAAAACGTCCAAATCGGCCCGTCGCCGCTTTGGATGCAAGCGCGCTTGATGGCGGCCGGCATTCGTCCACACAACAATGTTGTCGATATCACCAACTACATTTTGCTTGAGTACGGCCAGCCGCTTCACGCGTTTGACTACGACCGTCTCGGTTCGAAGGAGATCGTCGTTCGTCGTGCCAAGGCGGGAGAAATGATCGTGACGCTTGACGATGTCGAGCGGAAGCTGACTGAAGATCATCTCGTCATCACAAACGGCCGTGAGCCGGTCGCCTTAGCCGGTGTGATGGGCGGAGCGAACTCGGAAGTGCAGGATGACACGAAAACAGTGTTCATCGAAGCCGCGTATTTTACGAGCCCGGTCATCCGCCAGGCGGTGAAAGACCACGGGTTGCGCAGCGAAGCGAGCACCCGGTTTGAAAAAGGGATTGATCCGGCGCGGACGAAAGAAGCGCTCGAGCGCGCTGCTGCTTTGATGGCAGAATACGCCGGCGGCGAGGTCGTCAGCGGTATCGTGGAAGCTAATACATGGAAAGAAGAGCCGGTTGTCGTAACGGTGGCGCTGGAACGCATCAACGGCGTCCTCGGCACAGCGATGACGAAAGAGGAAGTAGCTGGCATTCTTTCAAACTTGCAATTCTCGTTTACGGAAGATAATGGAACGTTTACAATCCATGTTCCATCGCGCCGCCGCGATATTACGATCGAAGAAGATATTATCGAGGAAGTCGCCCGTTTGTATGGCTACGACCATTTGCCAGCGACTTTGCCGGTGGCCGAAGCAAAACCGGGCGAGTTGACACCGTACCAAGCGAAACGCCGCCGTGTCCGCCGCTATTTCGAAGGCGCGGGCTTGTTCCAGGCGATCACGTATTCGCTTACCAGTCCGGACAAAGCGACGCGGTTTGCTTTGGAGACAACCGAACCAGTCCGCTTGGCGTTGCCGATGAGTGAGGAGCGGAGCGTTCTCCGGCAAAGCTTGGTGCCGCATTTGCTCGAAGCGGCGAGCTACAACCGTGCCCGCCAAGTTGAGAACGTCGCGCTATATGAAATCGGCTCTGTCTATTTGTCCAAGGGGGAAAATGTCCAACCGGCGGAAAAAGAACGGCTCGCCGGCGTCATCACCGGTTTATGGCATGCCCACCTTTGGCAAGGAGAGAAAAAAGCAGCTGATTTCTATGTTGCAAAAGGCGTGCTTGACGGCTTGTTCGCCCTGCTTGGGCTGTCTGATCGCATCAGCTACCGTCCGGCGAAGCGTGCTGATTTGCATCTGGGGCGGACAGCGGAGATTGTGCTTGACGGCAAAGAGATCGGCTTTGTCGGCCAGCTCCATCCGGCTGTACAAAAAGAGTACGATTTGAAAGAAACGTATGTCTTTGAACTCGCCTTCGCTGAGCTACTGAATACAGAAGGCGAAACGATCCGTTACGAGTCGATTCCGCGCTTCCCGTCAGTCGTGCGCGACATCGCTTTAGTCGTCGACGACAATGTCGAAGCAGGTGCTCTCAAGCAGGCGATCGCCGAAGCGGGGAACCCGCTATTAAAAGACGTGGCCCTCTTTGACGTCTATAAAGGCGACCGTCTGCCGGCCGGGAAAAAATCGCTCGCCTTCTCGCTCCGCTACTACGATCCGGAACGGACGCTCACTGATGAGGAAGTTACTGCCGTCCATGAACGGGTTTTGGCAGCGGTCGAGGAGCAGTTTGGCGCGGTGTTGCGCGGGTAATGCCGCGGCTGTGTTAAGCAGGGAGCGTAGGCAGCTCCCTGTTTTTCTATTCGCGCCCATCGCGAAAAAAGGGGGAGAACGATGCGAAGCGTTCGAGCGGTGATCATTGCGATGGTTTTACTTGTCGGGTTGCACGGGTGTGACGCAGGTCGATCAGAAGGTGGAAAACAACCGGTTGAGCTCACCGTCTCAGCGGCTGCCAGTTTGCAAGACGCGCTAAAGGAAGTGAAAACCGCCTTCGAGCATGAACATCCGAATATCCGCATTCACTATAATTTTGGGTCATCCGGCGCCTTGCAAAAACAAATCGCCCAAGGAGCGCCGGTCGACTTGTTTTTCTCTGCCGCCGTCCTGCCGTTTGAAGAACTGAAAAAGGAAGGGCTGATCGATTCCACGCATGAAAAAACGGTGGTTGCCAACGAACTCGTGCTCATTGTGCCAAAACAGGAAGAAGGAGCGATTCAGTCGCTCGATGACATCACTCGCGCGAAACGGGTGGCCATTGGCATCCCTGAGTCGGTGCCGGCCGGCATATACGCGAAACAAACACTTGAGCGCGCCGGGCTTTGGGAAAACGTCGAGCCGCGCCTTGTTCTTGCCAAAGACGTTCGCCAAGTATTGACGTATGTCGAAACGGGCAACGTCGACGCCGGCTTTGTATATCGGACGGACGCGCTTGTCTCGGGCAACGTGCACATCGCCACTGCGGTGCCTGATGAGATGCACGAACCGATCGTCTATCCGCTCGGTGTGGTCAAGACGAGCAAACATCTGCAAGAAGCGCGCCAGTTTTATGCCTATTTGACGAGTGAACAAGCGTTGAAGCAATTTGAACAGTACGGGTTCCGCCGTGCCCACTAGCGTCCAAACGCACTTGTCTTCACACGAACAGGCCATCATTGTAAAATAAAAGACATATCAACATACTAGGCGATGGGGTTCGCCATAACCACCGGCTTCCGGCTGATGACTCCTGCTGCGTTTGCGAGTGGCAGGAGTTTGCTTGTTTTGCAGAGGAGGGATGTCTTATGGTGTATGTCGCTGTCGGCATCGCTGGCATGATCGGCGCACTTGTCCGCTATGCGCTCGGATTGGCTGTTCCCGCTGCCGCCGTCGGCGGTTTTCCGCTCGGGACACTGTTAATGAACTGGACAGGCGCGTTTTTGCTTAGCTGGCTGACGGTTGTTTTCACCTGTCGCCCCACATGGCCGACGTGGTGGAAAACGGCGATGACGACCGGTTTTGTCGGCTCGTATACAACGTTTTCTACGCTTAGCGTTGAGTGTGTCGAATTGATGGAGCAAGGGGCATGGGGAGCGGCGGCTGTTTATATTGCGGCTAGTTTGTTTGGCGGTTTGTTCGCCTCATGGGCTGGGTACGCTGCAGCCCAACGGAGTGATGGGGGACGAAAGGAAGGAGTGGAATCATGATAGCGCCATGGTTGGTGATGCTTGGCGGCTTTTTCGGTGCTGTGGCTCGCTATGCCGTCAGTCGGTGGTTCGCTCGCTGCATGCCACATGTTCCGTTCGGGACGCTCTTTGTCAATTTGCTTGGCTCGTTTTTGCTGGGGTGGCTTGCAGGAAGCGGTGCCGCCAATGCAGAAAAACTGCTCATCGGCACGGGGTTTATGGGAGCGTTCACGACTTTTTCCACCTTAAAGTGGGAGAGTGTGCAAATGATGCAGAAAAAACAATGGGGAAAATCGCTGGCTTATTTGGCTGTCACCTACTCATTTGGAATATGGTTGGCATGGCTAGGCTATCAATTTGGACGTTCATAATGACATGACATCCGATCGCAGACTGGAAAAATCGACAAAAACTCTCTCCCCGTCAACGACACATTGGCGGGGAAGAGAGAGCGGATGAAGGGGAACGATGGAAATAACGCATCGGTTATCTTTCTCTTTTTCCAAACAATAACGTCTCAAGAATGTCATGAATGTGCGTATTTTCATACACGCCAGCAAACCGTTTCGCTCCCGGACCCATGGCGGTCAGTGGCACACCGGCAGCAGTGTGGCCTGTTGTCGTCCAGTTTAAGGTGAATGTTTGTTTAGAATGGGCGACGGCAAACGGGCCGTTTTCGTCAGAGAGCGTGTTACTGTCTTCTGATTCATCTGCGTCGCCCGGCGTTTCAATCGTCAGGCCGCCGGATTCGTGGTCGGCGAGCACAAGAACGAGTGTGTCTGGATGGTGCTTGGCGTACCGTTTCGCCACGGCGACTGCTTGATCAAACTGTTGCCCCGCTTTGATCATGAGCGAACCGTTATTGTCATGGCTCATTTCATCAATCGCTTCCTCTTCGACGACAAGGAAAAAGCCTTTTTTGTTTTTCGACAACACATCAATCGCTTTTTTTGTCATATCAGGCAGCGATACGACGGGGTTGTACTTACCTTCTCCTTCGGAACGTTTTTGGAACATTTCTTCATTGGCGAATAATCCAAGCAGTTTGCGCCCCTTTGCCCGTTTCAGCTCATCGGCGGTGCGGACATAGGTGTAACCGAGCTTCTTGGCGCGTTCAACTAAGTTTCCTTGCGTGCCTTTGCTTCCTTCTTCTGCATCTTCAGCCGTATCTGGGTAATAGCCAGGATGTCCAGCTGGATACCAGTAGTCTTCCCCGCCGCCCAAAATGACGTCAACTTTGGTTTTTTCGATGTATTGCTTGGCGATGTCGCTTTGTGCGGAGCGATTGGCGGTGTGAGCAGCGAATGCCGCTGGGGTAGCATCGGTTACTTGGGCAGTCGTGACAAGCCCGGTCGCTTTCCCGGCTTTTTTCGCTTGTTCCAAAATCGTTTTCACCGGTTTTCCTTGTAAGTCAACGGAGATGGCGCCGTTATACGTTTTTACACCTGTCGCTATCGCGCTGGCAGCCGCAGCGGAGTCGGTGATGAATGATTTGGGGTCGGCGGAGTTTGTATGAATGAGCCCGCTGTATGGCATGCTGTCCATTTCTAGTTCCCCGTCTATCCCTTTCGTCGCTAGGCGAATGGCATTGCGCTGGGCTGTTCCCATACCGTCGCCGACGAGCATGATGACATTTTTCACGACAGGTGGC
This sequence comes from Geobacillus thermodenitrificans subsp. thermodenitrificans DSM 465, assembly GCF_000496575.1. Classification (GTDB taxonomy): domain Bacteria; phylum Bacillota; class Bacilli; order Bacillales; family Anoxybacillaceae; genus Geobacillus; species Geobacillus thermodenitrificans. Next base: position 179,861 of record NZ_AYKT01000002.1, read on the forward strand.
TTTGCGGGCTTGGACGGTGCAGCCGATACTGCTTGTCCGCCATGGTTGAGCGTGAGTCCGACACTTAGCGTAGCGATAAGTAGAGCAGCGCAGCGTTTCGATTTGAACATCGTTCTCCTCTCCTTTTTTCAAATTCATTTTGTCATGTTTATCGTACAAGCTCGATATGAAGAGAATGTGAATTCTATGTAATCGTTTTGCAAATAAACCAGTATTTTCTTTGTCCTATCTGCTCATTGAGCAGTGTGTTTTCGGGAAGAGGACGAAAACGGATGAAGATGACTGCGGCTCCATTTGCTACCGTTCTTATTTCAAGGCATGAAAACAGTCTATCAACCAGTAAGGTTTTGCCTGTCTTCCTCATTGACTTTTTCTTTTTCGCTTGATAAATTGATTAATAGTTCAATAGTTGAACTAAATGGACAATGAATGCCGTGTGAGGAGTATAGCGGACTAATAGTTCAATTCGTGAACCAATGGAGGCGAAATCGTGAAGAAGCGGAACGTGGATGATTGGATCGACCGCTATTTGTCTGTGTCATTTCTCGTGATAAAACGTGGAGCGGCGCTCGTGAAAGTCGGGCTTGACGAGGAAATGACGCATGACCAATATTATTTGCTTCGCTACATTCGCCGGCGGGGGACGTGCACGTCGACGGAGCTCTCGACGGTGTTTGGTGTCAATAAAAGCGCGGTGACAGCGATGACGAACCGTCTCGTCGACAAAGGCTGGCTGCGCCGCGACCGTGATCAGAACGACCGGCGCGTTGTGGCCTTATCGTTGACGCCACAAGGAGAGGAATGGGTGGCCGAGACGGATCGCAACGTCTACCGGCTTGTGGAAGAGGTGATCGCTCGTTTTCCAGAAGAAGAAATTGAAGCGTTCATCCGTACGTATGAGAAATTGGCCCGCGTATTGCAGGAGGTGGAAGAGGCGAAATGAGAGCGATCATCAGAGGAAGATGGTTGGTGCTTTTGACGTGGATTGCCGTGGCGGCGGTGCTCGTGATGACCGCGCCGAACATGGGCGAGCTCGTCCGTGAAAAAGGGCAGCTGAGCGTGCCGGACGGCTATTCGTCGTCGGTGGCAGCAGAATTGATCAAAGAAGCAAATAAGCAAGAAAACAAAGAAAATGAGCTCTCTACCGTGCTCGTCTTTTATCAGAAAGACGGATTGACGGCGGAAGACAAAAAAGAAATTGAGCGAGCAGTGAACGCGCTCGAAAAGAAGAAAAGCGACCTTCATATCACGAATATCATTTCCCCGTTTGCCAACCCGGAGTTAGAAAAAGAGTTGATCTCTAAAGACAAAACGACGATGCTCGTTTCGGTCAGTATCGATCCGGACGGGCGGACGGCGAAACAGTTGACCGATGCGTTATATGAAGCGTTGGATGGCGTCAAGGTTGAGCATTATTTCACCGGCGGGTGGATGATCGATGAAGATGTGGTGACAAGCTCGCTTGAAGGCGTGAAGAAAACGGAAGGGATTACGATCGTCTTCATTTTAATTGTTCTGCTCGCCGTGTTCCGTTCACCAGTAGCGCCGCTGATTCCATTGGTGGCGGTCGGGGCGACATACGCCGTTTCACAGTCGGTCGTCGCCTTTTTGGTTGACAAAGTCGATTTTCCGCTATCGACGTTTACGCAAATCTTTTTAGTCGCCGTTTTGTTTGGGATTGGAACCGACTATTGCATTTTGCTGCTGAGCCGGTTTAAAGAAGAGTTGGCGAAACTCGGCGATCGGACGGAAGCGATTGTTGTGACGTACCGAACAGCCGGGAAAACGGTGTTGGCGAGCGGATTGGCGGTGATGATCGGTTTTGCGTCAATCGGCTTGTCAACGTTTAAGTTATACCAATCGGCAGCAGCTGTCGCCGTTGGAGTAGCGGTGTTGCTTGTGGCGCTCGTGACGCTCGTGCCGTTTTTTATGGCCGTGCTTGGCGAAAAATTGTTTTGGCCGGTTCGAGGAAAGCTTGAGCACGGGCAAAGCCGGCTTTGGCTGGCGGCTGGCCGATTTGCGTTCGCCCGCCCACTGTTGGCGCTCATTATCGTCGCAGCGGTGACCGTGCCGGTGCTGGCGACGTACGAAGGCAAGCTGTCGTTTGATTCAATGGAAGAAATCGGCGATCATTATCGCTCGGTGAAAGCGTTTCGTATCATCGCTGACCACTTCAATCCAGGAGACGCAATGCCGACGCAAATCGTGCTAAAAGGCAAGCAAACACTCGATTCTAAAGAAGGGTTGGCGTTAATCGAAACGATCAGCCGCGAAGTTGAGAAAGTCAACGGTGTGGCAAGCGTCCGCTCGGCAACACGCCCGACTGGAGAGCCGATTGAACAGTTGCTTGTCACCGAACAGGCCAAACAGCTGAAAGACGGTCTTGGCGCCGGCAAAGACGGTATCGAAAAAATCGGCGCTGGGCTCGAAACAGCGAGCAATAAGCTCTCCGCTTCCGCGCCGCAGCTTAAGCAGGCTTCATCCGGCATTGGCGAACTTGTCGAGGGAACGGAGCAGTTAAAAAACGGCATCGTTGAGCTGCAAAACGGCCTTACCCAAATCGAACAAGGTGTACGCCAAGGAGCGATGGGGGCCGGCGAGCTGAAAAAAGGGGTGTCTACGCTCCGCGACAATGCGAAAAAGCTGCAAGCCGGCGCAAATCAGCTGCTTAGCGGTTACAAACAGGCCGAACAAGGTCTGTCGACGATCAGCAGCCAATACCAGCAAGTTGAAACGGGATTAAAGGCGGTCGCCGATCAGCTCGCAGCCGTACAAATGATGCTCGAGCAAGTCGAGCAGTCGCATGCAGAGCTCCGTCAAGACGAGACATATCAACGGGCGAAAATGACAGTCGCTGCTTTATCTGATCAAGTGAAGCAAATGGCGGCCGGCCTCACGCAGTTGAATGGGGCACTTGATCAAGCGCGCGCTGGATTGGTGAAAGCGAATGAGTCGTTTGCCCAACTCAACAACGGTCAGGCAGCCGTCAACGGCGGTTTAGACAACGTGATCGCCGGGCTTGGTGAACTTGAGGATGGTTTAAAGAAAGCAGCCGACGGCCAAAAACAAGCGGTTGATAAACTGCCGCAATTCTCAGCCGGTCTTGAGCAAGTCAACGGCGGCCAGCGACAATTGCTCAAACATTTCTCCGCACTTGGCGGCCAGCTCGGCCAGCTTGTCAACGGCTTGGACCAAAGCGCGTCCGGTTTGCGCCAAGTGGCCGACGGTCTTGGAACGGCGGAAACGTATTTGGCTGATTTGTCATCAGCGCCGGTGAAGGAAATGGCCGGTTGGCACATGCCGAAAGAAGCGCTCGAAAGCAAAGACTTTGCGCAGGCGAAAGACGCGTACATGTCAAAAGATGGACGCATCGTCACATTTGACGTCATTTTAGACGAAAATCCGTATTCCATCTCCGCGCTTGGCCGCATTGATGATATTCGCGCCGCCGCTGAACGGGCGGTGAAAGGAACGAAATGGGAAGGCGTGACGATGGCGATTGGTGGCGTCACGAGCACGTATGCCGATTTGCAGGCGATTTCGAACGCCGACTATCAGCGTACCGCGGTGCTGATGATCATTGGTATCGCTATTGTGTTGGCGGTGCTGCTCCGTTCGCTCATCATGCCGCTTTATTTGATGCTGTCGCTCGTGTTGACCTATTTCACGTCCATGGCCGTCACGGAACTTATTTTCGTCAACGGCCTCGGCTATGCCGGCTTGAACTGGGCGGTGTCGTTTTTCGCTTTCGTCCTGCTTATGGCGCTCGGCATCGACTACAGCATTTTCCTCATGGACCGGTTCAATGAATATCGTGACCGTCCAGTGAGAGAAGCGATGCTTTCGGCGATGGGGCATATGGGTACGGTCATCATCTCAGCGGCTGTCATTTTAGGTGGAACATTTGCCGCTATGTACCCGTCCGGCGTTTTGTCGCTTTTGCAAATCGCAACCATTGTCTTAACCGGGCTGCTGCTTTATGCGCTCGTTGTGCTGCCGTTGTTTGTCCCAGTCATGGTTCGCACGTTCGGACGCGCGAATTGGTGGCCATTCCGGCAGCCTGCGGGTGGAGCAGGTGAACTTGAACAAGAGAGAATGAGTTAAGCTAGCTTGCGTCGCCCTCATGTTGCTTGAGGGCGGCGTTCCTTTTTTAGAGTCAGGAAATAAAAACAAGTCGGCACATTCAACCAACATCAATGTGCTGAATGACTGCCTCTAGTTGGCGGATATACATACTCTTTTGGATTGACATAAGGGAAGAGATAGAGGATATATGTTTGGTAATATATTGAATATGATTGTTGCTTTCGCTACTATCTACATAAATGCACCTTGAAAAGTTCACTTTTCGGTTGCGCCGTTCCATCTTCCACACCATTTTTTCCGGACATTCATGAATGTGCCATAACCTATTAGTGGAGACGGATCTTTTTGATTTTATGCTCCATGATCTTGGTGATGTTTGAGACGTTTCGTGTGCGGTTCTATCCATTTTCCTCATAGCTGATAAACAGAAAGGGATAGTGTTGACTTGGGGAGGGAGAGAAAAAATGAGTTTTTTCAAAGCTACAAACAGAATGAAGGTTGTTTCGCTTGCTATTTCTATCATTGGGTTGTGGTTCATTCTAAACAGCCCTGAATGAGGGAGTGATTCCGTCTCATCATAGGTTCGGTCTACAGGCGGTTCTGTAGGTTCATAAGAGTATTGGCAGATGTTAAAAGAATATATCAATGCTTATAAAACGGTAGGAGCTATTTTCTTGTTTACGGGCTTGTTTTCTTTTCTTAACAACCATCGTCATCAGTAAACGTTATTTTCATCGATTTGTTTCTTCATGAGAACAGAAACGCCAATTTGATCATTCATTTCATGGAAAGAGAAAGGAATGTCTCTTACACAGAAGCCCCCACCTTGACATGTAGCGGGACGAGTGGGGGCATAAGATGATGGTTTCGCTTTTGCCCTTGGCAATCGGAGGAAGGGAAGGGGCGAACCATTACGAGTGTTTGGCGATGTCGAGCGCTTTTTTTGTATTCGCGAAATGAAGCTTGGCGCACGTCTCAAGCGCCCCAACCCCTTGTTGGCGGATAAGCTGGGCGGCGGCTTCATCGACAATAGCGCCCGCGCCTTTCGGGAGCGGAAGGCCGACGGTGCGGGATAGTTTGTCCATCTCCGCTAAAAACATATAGCGGGCGATGATCGAGGCGGCGGCGACGGCGACGTGCACCCCTTCTGCTTTTGGCAGGCAGTGCACCCGCTCGCGGACGATGCGCGTTTCATCTTCGAGGTAGCGGAAATATGAATTGCGTTCCAAAAACTGATCGATGATGATCGCTTCTGGTTCGATGGGCGCGATGTCGTCAATGAGTTTCGCGAGCGTCCGGTTATGGAGCAACGCTTTCATTTTCGTCTGCGGCATGCCGCTTTGCTGCCAGCGGTTGTATTCGGCGTTGGTGAGCACGGTGACGGCGTAAGGCACGGTTTCCATGATGGTCGGTGCGATTCGCGTGATCGTTTCGTCATTCAATTGCTTTGAATCTTTGACGCCAAGCGCCGCGATTCGATCGAGATGACCCCGGTCGACGTAAGCGGCGGCAACGACGATTGGGCCGAAATAGTCGCCGGTTCCGACTTCATCGGAGCCGATGGCGGAAAGACTCCCGAGTTCTTGTTCCGACAGGGCGGTTGTTTTTGCTCGGTTCTGATCCTTTGGTTTGTTTTCAGGCGCTGTGTGATTCTCCATCCATTTTGCCGCCTCTTGTTCTGCCGCTTTCCCTTGAAACAGCACTTTGCCTGAGCGGTAGGCGGTGATCGTGACATCCGGGCGCTTTGCAGCAAACAGCGCCCCGGCCGGAAGCCGGTCGGATAAGGCGTCTTTATAGTAGGCGCGCAACGTAGCAAGCAATTTTTGGTCGGCGTGAATCACATAGTTTGACAACGTTTGATCGCTCCTTTATTGTCTCTTTGGGCCGCATCTTTCCATTATACCAGCATTCATGATATGATAAACAGTAGGATTTTGCGAAATGGGGGAAGCAGGTTGACAGACGAGCCAAAAACGCGGGTAAGCGTCCGCATCTACGGTCAAGATTACACGATCGTCGGCACGGAAAGCCCGGCTCATATCCGGCTCGTGGCGGCGTTCGTTGATGATAAAATGCACGAGTTCAGCGAAAGGAACCCGGTGCTTGATGTGCCGAAGTTGGCTGTGTTGACGGCAGTCAATATCGCCAATGAATACTTAAAGCTGAAGGAAGAATACGATCGGCTTGCAGCCAAGTTGAGACGGGAAAAGGGTGGGGAAGACGATGATTGATGTCGTGCTTTTATTTGTCCTGCTGTTAGGCGCGATGATCGGACTAAAGCGCGGTTTTATTCTTCAATTTATCCATATGGCAGGGTTTCTCATCGCCTTTTTTGTCGCTTATAAGTATTATGATCGATTTGTGCCGACATTGCGCCTTTGGATTCCGTATCCGACGTTTGGCGATCCGGAGACAGTGAAGTTGTTGTTTCAAAGCACGCATTTAGATGATGCGTATTATCGGGCGATTTCGTTTGCACTCTTATTTTTTGCCGTGAAAATTGTGCTTCAAATCGTCGGTTCGATGCTCGACTTTGTCGCCCAACTGCCGCTGTTGCGCAGCGTCAACCGTGTAGCGGGGGCAGCGCTCGGATTCGCTGAAGTGTATTTGTTTGTGTTTTTGCTTTTGTATGTGAGCGCGCTCGTGCCGATCGATAGCGTGCAAGAGCAGTTGCAGCAGTCGCTCATGGCGACGGTCATCGTGAAACATACACCAATCTTGTCGGAGATGCTTAGCAACTGGTGGATTCATGGCCGCATCTAACGGAGCACGGCCCGCGGTGTTTCGGAAAAGGGAGGGGACGGCATGAACGTGAACAAAAAAGATGTCATCCGCCTGTTAGAGACGATCGCCTTATATATGGAGATCAAAGGAGAAAATCCGTTTAAAGTGACAGCGTTTCGCAAGGCGGCGGCCGCGCTGGAAACAGATGAACGGAGTTTGTCGGAAATCGAAGAGTTCACTGCCATCCCGGGCATCGGCAAAAGCACGGCGGCGATCATCACCGAGTTTGTCCAAACCGGTTCATCGTCGGTGCTAGAGGAATTAAGGCGCGACATTCCGGAGACATTGCTTGCTTTGCTTAAGCTCCCGGGGCTTGGCGGCAAAAAAATCGCGAAGCTGCATCAGGAGCTTGGCATTGTGGATATGAATGGATTGAAGGAAGCATGTCTTTCCGGAAAGGTGCGGGAGCTTCCTGGATTTGGGGTGAAAACGGAAGAGAAGCTGCTTATGGCTCTCGAAGAGGCGGGAAAACGTCCTGAGCGGCTGCCGCTCGCTCGGGTATTGCCGCTCGCCGAGGACATTGAACGTCAACTGCAAGAGATCGATGGCATCATCCGCTTCGCGCGAGCAGGCAGTTTGCGGCGTTTGAAAGAAACGGTGAAAGATTTGGATTATGTCATCGCTACCGATCGCCCGGCCGAGGTGCGCGAGGCACTCCTTCGTCTTTCGCGCATCCGTGAAGTCATTGCTGCCGGGGAAACGAAAGTGTCGCTTCTTTTCAAGTATGAGGATGAAATCGCCGCCGACTTCCGGCTCGTCAGTGCGGCTGAGTTTGCGACAGCGCTTCATCATTTCACTGGATCGAAAGAACATAATGTCCGCATGCGCCAGCTTGCCAAAGAACGTGGGGAGAAAATTAGCGAATACGGCGTTGAAGACCAAACAACAGGGGATGTAAAAACGTTCTCGGATGAACCGGCGTTTTATGCTTACTTCGGGTTGCCGTACATTCCGCCTGAACTGCGCGAAGACGGCACGGAAGTTGAGCGATATTCTTCGGATTATCCGCTTGTCCATCTTGACGATATCCGAGGCGATTTGCATATGCACTCGGCATGGAGCGACGGGGCGTGTTCGCTCGAGGAGCTCGCTGAGGCGTGCCGTCGCCGCGGCTACCAGTATATGGCCATTACGGATCATTCTCAATATTTGAAAGTCGCCAACGGCTTGACGCCAGATCGATTGCGGCGTCAACGCGAGGAGATTGAGCGGTTGAATGCACGCTATTCTGATTTTACGATCTTAGCTGGCATCGAGATGGATATTTTGCCTGACGGGACGCTCGATTACGATGATGACGTGCTCAAGGAGCTTGATTTTGTCATTGCCGCCATTCATTCTGCGTTCAAACAGCCGCGCGAGGTAATTATGAAGCGGCTCGAAGCGGCGCTTCGCCACCCGTATGTGGATGTCATCGCCCATCCGACCGGCCGGCTCATCGGCCAGCGTGACGGCTATGACGTCGACGTTGAACGATTAATCGAGTTGGCGGTCGAGACGAACACGGTGCTCGAGCTCAACGCGAATCCGAACCGCCTCGATTTGTCGGCTGTTTACGTGAAAAAAGCGCAAGAAGCAGGTGCTTATATTGCCATTCATACGGACGCCCACCATTTGGACATGCTTGATGATATGGTCATTGGTGTGACGACGGCAAGGAAAGGATGGATCAAAAAAGAGACGGTGATCAATACATGGCCGCTTGAGAAGTTACAACAGTTTTTGCGCGACAAACGAAAGCAAACATGATGAGGCATGGGGGTTTGAATACGTGCAGCAAAAAATGCTTCGTATCCTAGAGTTCGATAAAGTGAAAGAACAGTTGGCCGAGCATGCGTCATCCGCGCTCGGTTTAGAGAAAATCGCCGCTCTCGTTCCATCGTCTGATTTGGATGAAGTGGCGGTTTGGCTTGAGGAAACAGATGAGGCGGCTGCGGTGTTGCGGCTGCGCGGCTACGTTCCGCTGGACGGGGTGGTCGACATCCGTTCGCATTTGAAACGGGCGGCCATCGGCGGTGTGCTCAGTCCGATTGAGCTGTTGGAAGTCGCGGCGACGGCTGCCGCAAGCCGCCAAATGAAGCAGTTGATCATGTCGCTTCACGATGAGCACGGCGGGCTCGCGCGGCTGGCCGACTATGCGGATGAGCTTGCCGAGGTGCCGGCGCTTGAAGAGGACATCCGCCGCTCGATCGATGATCACGGCGAGGTGTTGGACACAGCCAGCGACCGTCTTCGTTCGCTGCGCGGGCAAATCCGGGCGGCTGAAGCGCGCATCCGCGAGAAGCTTGAAAGCATTATCCGCTCGCCATCAGCGCAAAAGCGGCTGTCGGACGCGATCATTACGATCCGCAACGATCGGTATGTCATCCCGGTCAAGCAAGAATACCGCAGCGCTTACGGCGGCATCGTCCATGACCAGTCAGCCTCCGGAGCGACTCTGTTTATCGAGCCGCAGGTGGTCGTTGAGCTGAATAATGCACTGCGCGAGGCGCGGGCGAAAGAAAAGCAAGAAATCGAACGCATTTTGCGCGAACTCTCAGCCAAAGTGGCTGAACACGATGAACCGCTCAAACGAGCTGTGGAGGCGCTTGCCCATTTTGATTTCTTATTTGCCAAGGCGAAATACGCGCGCCGGCTGCAAGCGGCAAAGCCAGCGGTCAACAACCGCGGCTACCTCCGCTTTTTGCAAGCGCGTCATCCGCTTATTGACCAAGATAAAGCGGTGCCGAATGATATTGTGTTGGGCGGCGATTACACGACGATCGTTATTACCGGGCCGAACACCGGCGGGAAAACGGTGACGTTAAAAACAGTCGGCCTGTTGACCATCATGGCGCAAGCCGGGCTGTTTATCCCGGCGGCGGACGGGTCGGAGGCAGCAGTGTTCCGCTCTGTTTTCGCCGATATCGGTGACGAGCAGTCAATCGAACAAAGTTTGAGTACGTTCTCTTCCCATATGGTGAATATTGTTGATATTTTGCGTCATGTTGATGAGGAAAGCCTCGTGCTCTTTGATGAGCTGGGGGCCGGTACCGATCCACAAGAGGGAGCCGCGCTGGCTATCGCTATTTTGGATGAAGTACACGGACGCGGGGCGCGGACGGTAGCGACGACGCATTATCCGGAGTTGAAAGCGTACGGTTACAATCGTCCCGGAGTGGTAAATGCCAGCGTCGAATTTGACACCGAAACGCTTCGTCCGACGTATAAATTGTTGATCGGCATTCCCGGCCGCAGCAACGCCTTTGACATCTCGCGCCGTCTTGGGCTCGATGAGCGGATTATCGAGCGGGCGAAAGTGCAAGTAAGCGCAGAAAGCCATAGCGTGGAAAACATGATCGCTTCACTGGAACGAAGCAAAAAGCAAGCCGAGGAAGATGAGGCAAGGGCGCACTCGGCGCGTGAAGAAGCGGAACGATTGCGGGCTGAGTGGGAACAAAAACTTGAAGAGCTGGAAGACAAAAAAGCAGAGCAGCTCGCGGAAGCGGCGCAAAAGGCAACCGACATCATCCGCGCTGCCGAGCGCGAGGCTGAGCGGATTATCAACGAGTTGCGTCGTCTGAAAAAAGAAAAGCAGGCAGAAGTGAAGGAGCATGAGCTCATTGCCGCGAAACAGCGACTTGCTGCCGCTGTGCCCGTAGTTGAAAAACGGAAAAAAACAAAAAAAGCGACTGCACGCCATGCGTTCCAACCGGGTGATGAAGTGAAAGTGACAAGCTTAAACCAAAAGGGGTATTTGCTCGAAAAAGTGTCAGAGGATGAATGGCAAGTGCAGCTTGGCATTTTAAAAATGAAAATTCATGAGCGCGACTTGGAGTATATTGGCAGCGCACCGGCCAAAGAAGTGACGCCGATTGCGACTGTAAAAGGCAAGGACGCCCACGTCAGCCTAGAGCTTGATTTGCGCGGTGAGCGCTACGAAGACGCCCTTGTCCGACTGGAAAAATATATTGATGACGCCGTGCTTGCCGGCTATCCGCGCGTCTCGATCATCCACGGTAAAGGAACAGGCGCGCTTCGCCAAGGAGTCCAGCAGTTTTTAAAACAGCACCGGGCGGTAAAAAGCTTCCGGTTCGGTGCGGCGAATGAGGGCGGTACCGGGGTGACGGTCGTCGAACTGAAATGATAGGGGAGAGAGCGATGATGCCGTTTTGGGAGCACGACATGGTGAGGACGGCAGCCAATTTTAGCGTCGCAGTATTGTGCATCGTCGTGTTTTTAGCCTTGTTTGAGCTAGTGACGAAATATAAAAATTGGGAGGAAATCCGCAACGGCAATGTGGCGGTCGCGATGGCGACAGGCGGAAAGATTTTTGGGATTTCCAACATTTTCCGCTATGCGCTTGACCGCCATGAGTCGCTGTTATCGATGATTGGCTGGGGCTTATATGGATTTTTACTTTTATTGGCGGCGTACTTTATCTATGAGTTTTTGACGCCAAAGTTTGATATTGATGAAGAAATTGCCAATGACAACCGAGCAGTCGGCTTTATTTCGATGGTGATTTCCGTTGGCTTGTCGTTTGTGATCGGTGAAGGCATTCAGTAAAGGGGAACAAAAGCGATGGACGCAGTAGTGAAAGGGCTGTTAATCATAGTCGGTCTGCTGCTGGTCGCCGGCATTGTTTATATGGCGGTTCGCAACCGATCGATGGATGTGCTGGCAAAAATTTTGTTTGCCATCTGTGCGTGTTTTCTTTTGATGGGGTTGATGTATTGGTTTTGGTGACGCCAGACGTAGTTCTGGCGTTCTTTTTTTTTGATGAAAAATTAAAAATAATAAAATAAAATAGGAGTAAGGGGGGATTGTGATGGAAAAACGATGGCTCGCTCATTACCCACCGGAAATCCCACACACCTTGGATTATCCGATGAAAACGCTTCCTGATTATTTGCGAGAGACAGCGGAACAGTTTGGGGACCGAATAGCGATCGATTTTTTAGGGAAGACGGTGACGTTTCGCGAGCTGTATGAGCAGGCAATGACGTTTGCCCACTATTTGCGGGGGCTAGGTGTCAAGGAAGGCGATCGGGTAGCGGTGATGCTGCCGAACTGCCCTCAGGCAGTGATCAGCTATTACGGGACGCTCCTGGCCGGCGGCATCGTCGTGCAGACAAATCCGCTCTACACCGAATATGAACTGGAGTATCAGCTGAATGATAGCGGCGCATCCGTGTTGGTGACGATGGATTTGCTTTATCCGAAAGCGATAGCTATGAAAGGAAAAACGGCGGTCAAACATTGGATTGTGACAAGAATGCAAGATTATTTGCCGACGATCAAAAAATGGTTATATCCGCTCGTTCGGTGGAAGCAAAAGATGCCGTCAGTGCGGGTGGATGAGGGAGAGTCGGTTCACTTGTTCCGTTCCATCGTCAGTCGTCTTGAGACAGCGCCTCTTCAGGTCGCGATTGATCCGATGGAAGATATCGCCTTGCTTCAATATACAGGTGGCACGACAGGTCATCCGAAAGCGGCCATGCTGACGCATCACAATTTGATCGCAAATACATTGATGTGCGCCCATTGGGTGTATAAATGTGAAAAAGGAAAAGAAACAGTGCTTGGTATCTTGCCGTTTTTCCACGTATATGGGATGACGACGGTGATGAATTTGGCTATCATGCAAGCAAGCAAAATGGTGCTGCTGCCTCGATTCGACGTAAAACAAACATTGAAAACGATTGAGCGCACGCGGCCGACGATGTTTCCAGGTGCACCGACGATGTATATTGCGCTGCTGAACGACCCGGATTTATCGAAATATGATTTATCCTCCATTAATGTATGTATTAGCGGTTCTGCGCCGTTGCCTGTCGAAGTGCAGGAGCAGTTTGAGCGGGTGACTGGCGGAAAATTGATTGAAGGATATGGCCTGACAGAAGCATCACCCGTCACTCACAGTAATTTTCTTTGGGATGGCGAGCGGGTCAAAGGAAGCATTGGTGTGCCTTGGCCGGATACCGAAGCGAAAATCGTTTCATTGGAAACCGGTGAGGAGGTAAAGCCGGGGGAGATAGGGGAACTTGTTGTGCGCGGTCCGCAAGTGATGAAAGGCTATTGGAATCGGCCGGAAGAGACCGAGCAAGTGCTGCGCGATGGTTGGCTGTACACTGGCGATATCGGCTACATGGATGAGCGCGGTTATTTTTATATTGTCGACCGAAAAAAAGATGTTATTATCGCCGGTGGCTACAACATTTATCCGCGCGAAGTCGAGGAAGTGCTGTATGAACACCCGAAAGTGCAGGAAGCGGCCGTTATTGGCGTTCCTGATCCATATCGCGGTGAGACGGTAAAAGCGTTCATCGTTTTGAAACCAGGAGAGGAGTGCAGCGAACAAGAGCTAGATGCATTTATGCGCGAGCGCCTAGCCGCGTATAAAGTGCCGCGCCTATATGAGTTCCGAAGCGAGCTGCCGAAAACTGCGGTCGGAAAAATTTTACGGCGCGTTCTGGTGGAGGAAGAAAAAAAGAGCTTGACAAATCGACAGAACAGTCCGTAAAATAGGATTGTGAATGATTATTCATTCAGTTGGTGACAGGTGATGTTGAGAAAAGGAGAATGACGATTGCGTAGGGAGAAACCGAAGTTTAAGCAAATTATTGATGCAGCCGTCGTCGTCATCGCCGAACATGGCTATCATCAGGCGCAAGTGTCGAAAATCGCGAAGCAGGCTGGTGTCGCCGACGGCACGATCTACCTTTATTTCAAAAACAAAGAAGATATTTTAATCTCGCTTTTCCAAGAAAAAATGGGGTCGTTTATCGAGAAAATCGAGCAAGAAATAGAAGGAATTTCGAGTCCGCTAGAGAAATTGTATGTATTGGTGAGAACTCATTTTTCCGCCCTGGCTGATGATCCGCATATGGCGGTCGTGACGCAGCTTGAGCTGCGCCAGTCGAACAAAGAGCTGCGCCAACGCATCAATGAGGTGCTGAAAGGATATTTGCGGCTCATCGACAGCATCATCATCGAGGGAATGGAAAAAGGAGAATTCCGAAATGATCTAGACGTCCGGCTCACCCGGCAAATGATCTTCGGCACGATCGACGAGACGGTGACGACATGGGTCATGAATGAGCAAAAATACGACTTGGCTGCGCTCGCCGAGCCAGTGTACGAATTGCTTGCCAAAGGGTGCGCCGCTGGGCGTTGATGGAAGGCAGAAAGGGGAGAGGCATCATGGAGCATTTTCGCTTGATAAAAGAGGAATTCGTCGCTGTCGTGACGTTTTCGCGGCCGCCGGCGAATGCTCTTTCATCTGCTGTTTTGAAAGAGCTTTCAAATATCTTGGATGAGCTCGAGGCCGACTCGGACGTGCGTGTCGTGCTGTTGCATGGTGAAGGCCGGTTTTTCTCGGCTGGCGCGGATATTAAAGAGTTTACGTCCGTCGCTTCTGCCGAGGAAGCGTCCGCTTTGTCGCGCAACGGCCAGCTGGTTGTAGAGCGGATTGAGCGGTTTTCCAAGCCGGTGATTGCTGCTATTCATGGCGCCGCGTTGGGTGGAGGACTTGAGTTGGCGATGAGCTGCCATATTCGTTTGGTGACAGAAAATGCGAAGCTTGGCCTGCCAGAGCTGCAGCTTGGCATCATTCCAGGGTTTGCCGGCACGCAGCGGCTCGTGCGCTACGTTGGGTTCGGCAAGGCGGCGGAAATGATGTGGACAGGCGAGCCGATCACCGGCTTAGAGGCTGTGCAGTGGGGGCTGGCCAACAAGGCGGTGCCTGAAGAGCGGCTTCTTGATGAAGCGAAACAGTTAGCGCACAAAATCGCTGCAAAAAGCCCGCTTTCCGTTCGCGCCACGATTGAGCTTCTCAATGCGGCGAAAGAAAAATCGTTCGCTGAGGCGGTGCGCGACGAAGCGGAATGGTTTGGCCGTGTGTTTGTTTCCGAGGATGGGAGAGAAGGTGTGCAGGCGTTTTTAGAAAAACGTCCCCCCGTCTTTCAAGGGAAATAATCGCTATAAATGTCGGAATCTTGGCAACTGAAATAATGTTGGATCAAACTGAGGAGGGGAATGACATGAACATTTTTGTTTTGATGAAACGCACGTTCGACACCGAGGAGAAAATTACCATCAATAACGGCAAAATCAATGAGGAAGGTGCTGAATTCATCATCAACCCGTACGATGAATACGCCATTGAAGAGGCGATCCAAGTGCGCGACAAACATGGCGGTGAAGTGACGGTCGTCACCGTCGGCAGCGAGGAAGCGGAAAAAGAGTTGCGCACAGCGCTCGCCATGGGCTGCGACAAAGCGGTGCTCATCAATATTGAGGATGACGTCGAAGAGCAAGATCAATATACAACGGCGAAAGTGCTCGCTGAATATTTGAAAGATAAAAACCCGGATTTGATTTTAGCTGGTAATGTGGCGATTGACGGCGGCTCGGGGCAAGTCGGACCGCGCGTGGCTGAATTGCTTGGCATTCCATACGTGACGACGATTACGAAGCTTGACATTGCCGATGGCGGTAAAGTGACCGTTGTGCGTGACGTCGAGGGGGATGAGGAAGTGATCGAAACGTCGCTGCCGCTCCTTGTTACCGCTCAACAAGGGCTGAATGAGCCGCGCTATCCGTCGTTACCAGGCATTATGAAAGCGAAAAAGAAACCGCTTGACGAGCTCGAGCTCGATGACTTGGATCTTGACGAGGACGATGTCGAGGCGAAAACGAAAACGATCGAAGTGTTCTTGCCGCCGAAGCGGGAAGCGGGCAAAATTTTGCAAGGTGAGATTGCCGATCAAGTCAAAGAGCTTGTCGGGCTGCTCCGTTCCGAAGCGAAAGTCGTTTAAAGCGGCAGACGGTATGGTTGTTAGCGCTCTCTAACGGACGGAAAACATGAACAAAAGGGTAGGGGGACTGAAACATGGCACGCAAAGTATTAACATTAGCAGAAGTTCGCGACGGATCGCTGCGGAACGTTTCGTTTGAAGCGATCGCAGCAGCCAAAACGATCGCTGAAGGCGGGGAAGTCGTAGCGGCACTTGTCGGCGATCAAGTGCAAGCGCATGCAAATGAGCTGATTTTCCGCGGGGCGGATCGCGTCGTTGTCGTTGAGCATCCGAACTTGAAATTTTATACGTCCGACGGCTATTCGCAAGCGTTAAAAGCGGTGATCGATAAAGAACAGCCAGAAGCCATTGTCTTTGGTCATACAGCGCTTGGCAAAGACCTGTCGCCGAAGCTGGCCGTTAAACTTGACGCCGGTCTTGTTTCCGACGTGGTGGCAGTCGAAGAAGTAGGCGGCAACATTGTGTTCACGCGCCCGATCTACTCCGGTAAAGCGTTTGAAAAGAAAATCGTCACCGACGGCATCATGTTTGTGACGGTGCGTCCGAACAACATCGCATCGCTTGAGCGTGACGAATCGCGCTCCGGCAGCGTTGAATCATTGGCGGTCGAAATTAAAGATTTGCGCGCGATCGTCAAAGAAGTCGTCCGCAAAACTGCTGAAGGGGTCGACCTGACGGAAGCGAAAGTGATTGTCGCTGGCGGCCGCGGTGTGAAAAGCGCGGAAGGCTTCAAGCCGCTCCAAGAGCTGGCGGAAGTGTTGGGCGGCGCAGTCGGTGCGTCACGTGGAGCGTGCGATGCCGGCTATTGTGACTACTCGCTGCAAATCGGGCAAACCGGGAAAGTCGTAACACCAGATCTTTACATCGCCTGCGGTATCTCAGGTGCTATTCAGCATTTGGCAGGCATGTCGAACTCAAAAGTGATCGTCGCCATTAACAAAGACCCGGAAGCCAATATCTTTAAAGTCGCTGATTACGGCATTGTCGGCGATTTGTTTGAAGTCGTTCCTCTCCTCACGGAAGAGTTTAAAAAGCTGAAAGTGCATTCGTAATCGATTCAAACGGGTAGCGTGGTATGCGCTGCCCGTTTTTTCTTGGATAAATTGAACCGCGAAGCGAATATTAGAAACGAGGCAAAATATTCGCGTCGTTTTAAATTTCCATGGTATACTGTGCTTACAGCATTCTAGAATATGGGAGGGAATTCGCATGGCCATTATCAATGCGACAGACCAAACGTTCGCCGCGGAAACGAAAGACGGCGTCACTCTTGTCGACTTTTGGGCGCCATGGTGCGGTCCATGCCGTATGATCGCCCCGGTGCTTGAGGAGCTTGATCAAGAAATGGGCGACAAAGTGAAAATTGTCAAAGTCAACGTTGATGAAAACCAAGAAACAGCAGCAAAGTTCGGGGTGATGAGCATTCCGACGCTGCTCGTGTTTAAAAACGGCGAACTCGTTGATAAAGCCGTCGGCTACCAACCGAAAGAAGCACTTGCTCAGCTTGTCGGCAAACATGTGTAGTGATGGCATAGGAAAAATCCAGAGGCCTCTTCCTCTGGATTTTTATTTTTTGCTGAAAAATGGTTGACAGATGGCAGATAATTCTTTATATTTATAACCAACAATTCCTAGTGGTTAAGTTTGTTTTACGCCTGTTATTCATACTTTTTCTATCTATTTAGTTCTAATTAAGAGGGAGATCAAGAATGACGATCACGTACGTGTGTGAAAGCATTGCAAGAAATGAACAAAGGAGGGAAAAGCGATCATGAAAAACAAAGTGTTCTGGAAAACATTGGGTGGAATGTTAGCGGTCGCTTTATGGCTGGCGATGGCATCTGGATGCGGAATACATAACGAGTCTGCGAACGCCAAATCATCGTCATCCTCTCCGCCATCTAGCAAAGTCATCCGCATCGGCTATCAAAAATACGGGACACTCAACATGTTAAAAGCGCGTGGTGACTTGGAAAAACGGCTGAAAAAATTAGGCTACACCGTACAATGGGCGTTATTTCCGGGAGGTCCTCAACTGTTGGAAGCGATGAATGCCGGAAGCCTCGATTTTGGCCATACCGGTGAAGCGCCGCCAGTATTTGCTCAAGCGGCTGGTACACCGCTCTTGTATGTAGCGACGTCACCTCCCAATCCTGTGTCCGAGGCCATTTTAGTCAAAAAGGACTCGTCCATTCAGACAGTGGCGGATTTGAAAGGGAAAAAGGTGGCGTTAAACAAAGGATCGAATGTCCATTATTTGCTTGTGCAGGTGCTCAAAAAAGCGGGATTGACACTTTCTGACATTCAGCCGATCTATTTGCCACCAGCCGATGCTCGCGCTGCATTTGAGCAGGGGAGCGTTGATGCGTGGGCCATTTGGGACCCGTTTTACGCCGCCGCTGAAAAGGGAGGAAAGGCTCGAGTGCTCGCTGACGGCCAAGGATTGGTAGCGAACCGTGAATTTTTCTTCGCTTCACGTTCATTCGCCAAACGCGAGCCAGAGTTGATTCAAGTCTTGCTCGAAGAATTGAAAAAAGTAGAGCAGTGGGCAAACAATGATCCGAAAGGTGTGGCTGAATTTTTAGCGCCCGAACTCGGCATTGATGAACAGGCGCTGGAAACGGCCTCGAGACGCCACGTTTATGGGATTGAACCGATCACGAATGAAGTGATTTCCCAACAGCAAATCATCGCCGACGAGTTTCATACACTCGGCCTGTTGCCCAAAAAGCTGATGGTAAAGGACGCAGTTTGGCATGACAGCCGTTGAACGAAAGCATCTTCGTGCGCCTAAAAGGGTTAATGAATGAGCGGGGAATGCAGCTTATCAACATAAAGAAACCGTGACTTTCGCTTTCCTTGAACATCACTTTATGACGGTTTTTCCACCTAAAAGTAGGTGATTTTAGTAGACAATGCTGATCAGCCCTTATTAAAAATGATGACTCATCTTTACACGAGAGCACTTTATTGGGGGAAATGGCTGTTTTTCACTAGCCTTTTAAGGTTTCGTAGGATGGGGGCTGGATGAGAAGAGGAAAGGGAGTGATGGAAGAATGAAAGAGTCCAAGAAGGTGAAATGGATTCATGAAAAGGTGGTACCATGGGGACTGCCGATCGTCTTGCTCGTTGCATGGCAGGGGGCAGTGGAGGCGGGATGGCTATCTTCAAGAGTGCTGCCGGCTCCGACTGACGTGGTGGCGGCTGCTTGGGATCTCTTAGAAAAAGGAGAGTTATGGCAACATTTATCGATCAGTTTTGGGCGTGCATTGATTGGATTTGCTATCGGCGGGTCACTCGGCTTTGTTCTTGGCTTGCTCAACGGGGTCTTTCGGCCGGCCGAACGATTGTTGGATACTTCAATCCAGATGATTCGAAATATTCCGCATTTGGCGATGATTCCGCTCGTCATTTTATGGTTTGGCATTGGGGAAGAAGCGAAAGTGTTTCTCGTTGCCATCGGGGTGCTTTTTCCAATTTATGTCAATACATTACATGGCATTCGCAATGTGGATGCGGGATTGTTGGAAATGGGTCGTGTCTATGGGCTTCGCCCGTGGCAGTTGTTTTGGCGTATTTGGCTGCCGGGCGCGTTATCGTCGATTTTGGTCGGTCTGCGCTATGCGCTGGGCATTATGTGGTTGACGTTAATCGTAGCGGAGACGATCGCTGCTGACCGCGGCATCGGGTATTTGGCCATGAATGCACGTGAATTTATGCAAACGGATGTCGTTGTGTTCAGTATTTTGCTTTACGCGCTGTTTGGCAAGCTCGCAGACAGCATTGCCCGCTTTTTGGAAAAACGCTGGCTTCGCTGGAATGTCAACTATCAAAATCGGTAACTGACACAAACGGAGTGGGAAAGGAGAGCGAGAGATGGAAACAGGACGAGGAGCAGAGCTCGTATTTGTGCAAGTGGCCAAACAGTTTGGCGATCAACAAGTGTTGCGCCGCATTGATTTAACGGTCAAACCGGGGGAGTTTATCGCCATTATTGGTCGCAGCGGCTGCGGAAAAAGCACACTATTGCGCTTGGCTGCCGGATTGGAGACGCCGACTTCCGGCATGATTCAGCTGGATGGACAGTTGCTTCATGGGTTGAATACAGCAGCTCGCGTCATGTTTCAAGATGCTCGTCTGTTGCCATGGCGGCGCGTCATCGACAATGTCGGCCTCGGGTTGAAAGGTGACTGGAAAGAACAAGCGATCACAGTGCTCGAACAAGTCGGTTTGGCAGACCGCGCGAAGGATTGGCCATCGGTGTTATCCGGCGGCCAGCGTCAACGGGTGGCGCTCGCCCGCGCATTGATCAGCCGTCCACAGTTGTTATTGCTTGATGAACCGCTCGGTGCGCTTGACGCGTTGACGAGAATTGAAATGCAGCGGCTGATCGAACGATTATGGAGAGAACAACGCTTTACGGCTTTGTTGGTCACGCATGATGTTGATGAAGCAGTGATGTTGGCGGACCGCGTCGTGCTCATTGAGGACGGGGAATGCGCGCTTGATTTGCCTGTGCGCTTGCCGCGACCGCGTCAGCGCGGCGATGCGGCGTTTGCTGATTTGGTCGATACAATTTTGCGCCGCATTTTAAGCACAGAATCTGATGAGAAAGTCATCGCCGCGTCTTCGATGAGTGAGAAAAGGAGGGCGCTATAGACAGTGAAAAGAAGGCTCCTTTTGTTTTCGGTGTTGAGTGCATTCCTGTTGTTGGCAGCTTGCGGCCAAGAACGTTCTGCTTCCTTGTCTTCTCCTAAACAGTCGGCATCGACGGATTCTTGGCCGAAAGAATTGCACGTCGGCTTTCAAAAATCATCATTTTCTCTCTTTTTGAAAGAGAAGGGGTACTTGGAAAAACAACTGCAAAAGCATGGGGTGCAAGTGAAATGGTTTGAATTCCAATCTGGCCCTCCGTTGCTCGAGGCATTAAATGCTGGGCAAATCGACATTGGCTATGTCGGAGGAGCACCCGCTGTGTTGGCGCAGGCAAATCCAGGTTCAAAATTGGTTTATATTGCATATGAACCAGAAGTGGCGCGGGCGATTATTGTGCCGAAAACATCACCGATTCGTACAGTGGCGGACTTGAAAGGGAAAAGAGTGGCCTTTGGAAAAGGATCTAGCGCCCATTATACGCTGTTGACTGCATTGGAAACAGCCGGGCTCACGTTGGATGATATTTCCCAGGTATATTTGCAACCGGCTGAGGCGCGTACGGCGTTTGAGCGTGGTGATGTTGATGCTTGGGCCATCTGGGATCCGTTTTTGGCTGATG
The DNA here is from genome assembly GCF_000496575.1 of Geobacillus thermodenitrificans subsp. thermodenitrificans DSM 465. Taxonomy (GTDB): domain Bacteria; phylum Bacillota; class Bacilli; order Bacillales; family Anoxybacillaceae; genus Geobacillus; species Geobacillus thermodenitrificans. The sequence goes on from NZ_AYKT01000002.1 coordinate 200,807, forward strand.
CGGAAGTGAATGGCGGAGCGCGTGTTTTGATTGATGCAAATGGGTTGCCGAAGCAATACGGATTGATTGTTGGACGGAAAGAGTATGTCAAGCAATATCGGAAAGTGGCGGATGTGGTTATCAAGGAGTTAGGAAAAGTCCATCAAGAGATTCAATCCTCCCCGGATGAAGCGGCCCGTCTACTGGCCAAAGAAACAAAAATCGGTGAAGACATTTGGAAAAAAACATTAAGTCGGAGAGGATACGGGGTGTTTCCGCTGACAAAGGAGGTGATCGATGCCCAACAGCGTATCGCTGATCGATTTTATGAACTCGGGCTTATTCCGAAAACAATCAAGGTGCGGGATGCGGTCATTGCCGAGCAATAAAAAACGATGGGAGGAAAACGGAATGGCAGTGGTAACGATTGTTTCTGGCAGCCCGTCACACACGTCGAAAACGAATCAGGTGGCCGAATGGGTGAAGGGGCAATTGCAACAGCTCGGTCACACGGTGCATTTCATTCGCTTGCGCGATTTGCCTGCTGAGGACTTGCTCTATGCTCGCTCATCGAGTGACCCGATTGCCCAAACGCATCAATGGATCCACCAGTCCAAAGCGGTCATTGTGCTTAGTCCGGTCTATAAAGGAAGTTACACGGGCATTTTAAAAGCGTATTTGGATTTGCTGCCGGAAAAAGCATTTGCCGGGAAGCTCATTGTACCGATTGTGACTGGGGGAACGATTGCGCATCTGTTGGCGATCGAATACGCACTCAAGCCGATTTTCTCGATTTTAGGTGCGCGGGAAATTCTGCATGGGGTCTTTATTTTAGATTGGACGTTGGGGCACGATAGCGAAGGACGCCTTGTTCTTTCTGATGACTTACTATCGCGGATGGAAGAAGTCATTCATTCCGTTTCTTAGATAAACGAAAAAACGGTTATTTAAATAAGGGGGAAACCAATGATGGAGTTGCTGTGGTTCATTCCTTCTCATGGTGATGGGCGATATTTAGGAACGACTAAAGGCGGTCGCTCTCCTGAGTACAGTTATTTCAAACAAGTCGCCCAAGCAGCCGACCGCTTAGGATATACGGGCGTGCTCATTCCAACCGGCAAATCGTGCGAAGATCCTTGGCTGCTCGCTTCGGCATTGGCGGCTGAAACCAACCGTTTGCGCTTTCTTGTCGCTGTCCGTCCCGGATTGATGACGCCGACGTTGGCTGCCCGCATGGCGTCTACATTGGACCGCATTTCGGATGGGCGGCTGCTCATTAACGTTGTGGCGGGGGGAGATCCTGTTGAGCTCGCAGGTGATGGGTTATTTTTATCCCATGATGAGCGGTATGAGGCAACCGATGAATTTTTGACGGTTTGGCGCCGATTGCTTGCAGGAGAAGAAGTGACGTTGAGTGGAAAACATGTGTCGGTCAAGGGAGCCAAACTGCTATTTCCAGCGGTGCAAAAGCCGTATCCGCCCATCTTTTTTGGCGGATCGTCGGATGCCGGCCAACGGGTTGCGGCGCGCCATGCGGATGTGTATTTGACCTGGGGCGAGCCTCCTGAACAGGTGAAAGACAAAATCGAACGGGTAAGGGAGCTTGCTCGTCAAGAAGGCAGAAAAATCGAATTTGGCGTTCGTCTCCATATCATCGTTCGTGAGACGGAAAAAGAAGCATGGGAAGCGGCAGAGCGATTGATTCGATATGTCGATGACCGGACGATTGAAGAGGCGCAACGGGTATTTGCTCGCTACGATTCGGTGGGACAGCAACGGATGCGGCAGCTGCACGGCGGAAAGCGGGATTCGTTGGAGATCAGTCCAAATCTATGGGCTGGGGTAGGATTGGTGCGCGGGGGTGCGGGCACGGCTCTCGTCGGCGATCCGGAAACAGTGGCTGCTCGACTGCGTGAGTACGAGCAGTTGGGAATCCGGTATTTCATTTTATCTGGCTACCCACATTTAGAGGAAGCGTATCGGGTAGCAGAACTGCTCTTCCCGCTGTTGCCGCTGACGTCTCGTCGCACCAGTTCTGCGATCCAAGGTGAAGTGGTAGGGAATGAGTTTTTTCCGACGTTTATTAAAGTGTGAGCATTTTTCAGAATGGAGGGATTCTCAAGTCGAGAATTCCTCCATCTTTTTGTTTTTTACGGATTCTTCGCGACTTTCTCTAGTGGCTTATGGTACGATGCTAATGGATGATAGAAATGAATAACGAGATGAAATCAACGAAAGCGGCGGTGACCGGAGGAACGGAATTTATCGGCAGCCATTTGGCCGCATGTTTGCAAGAATAATGGAAATTGATAGTTTCCATCCATACTATTCTGTTGAAAGGAAAGAGCGGCAGTTTCAAGTGCTTACCAGTGGCTGGGTGCCGCGAGTTCGCTTGGACTTGCTTGATGGGGAACAGACGAAAAGTTTCCCCCGATATCGTCTTTCATTTGGCCGCGCTGCCAGGCGTGCTGTATTGGCTTAAGCATATTGATTATGAGAAACGTCTTGACTGCAGCTGGAGAATCGAGAGTCCGTCATGCACTGCTCATCGAGCTGCGACAGCATTTCCCGGACATGAAAATTGTGCGGATGCTGGAACGAAAAGGCGAAGGGAAAGTGACGTGGGCGAATATTACGAAGGCGAAATGAGCGTTTGGCTACGATTCGAGGGCGCCGTTTGTCGAAGGGTTGGCCCGGACGCGGGCGATGGCGTAGGCGCACGAACATGAGCGATCGGTGTGCCGCTTATGACGTGCATGACACAGCCGTTTGTGGTATGTATATGGGAAGATACGATTATATTCGACGATTTGGCGTGCTGTTTCCGTATAAATATGTATTCCATTTTTTCTTCTATTATTTGTAAGACAAAGAGAACGGTCGCCATGCTACAATTGATATAGCAAACCATGTTGTGGGCAGGTTTCGCGTCCAGAGGGCCGACCTATCCAGCTATGTGCGGAGAGGGAAAACGTATCGTTCAAGTTCGCTCGACGATCCGGTGTATGGGACGATTACGCTGGGCGAATGGGTCGAGGAATAGGATGGAGTGATGACCATGAACGACCGGCTGAAAGAAAAGCTGTCCGTGCTGCCAGAGCAGCCGGGCTGCTATTTAATGAAAGACAAACACGGAACGGTCATTTACGTCGGCAAGGCGAAGTCGCTGAAAGCGCGCGTCCGCTCGTATTTTACCGGGACGCACGAAGGCAAGACGCAGCGACTTGTCGAGGAAATTGCCGATTTTGAATATATTGTTACCTCATCAAATGCCGAGGCGCTCATTTTGGAAATGAACTTGATTAAAAAGCATGACCCGAAATACAACGTCATGCTGAAAGGCGATGAAAGTTATCCATTTATTAAAATTACCGCAGAAAAGCATCCGCGATTGCTTATTACCCGCAAAGTGAAAAAAGACGGCGGCAAATATTTCGGTCCGTACCCGAACGTGCAGGCGGCCCGCGAAACGAAAAAGTTGCTCGACCGTTTATATCCGCTCCGCAAATGCTCGACGCTGCCTTCGCGTGTTTGCTTATATTACCATATGGGACAGTGTCTTGCTCCGTGCGTTTACCCGGTGTCGGATGAGCAAAACAAAGCCATGGTCGAGCAAGTCGTTCGTTTTTTAAACGGTGGCTATCAAGAGGTAAAGCGGGAGCTGACGGAAAAAATGCATCAGGCGGCCGAAGCGCTCGAGTTTGAGCGGGCGAAAGAATACCGTGACCAAATCGCGGCGATTGAGATGACGATGGAAAAACAAAAAATCGTGTTCAACGATTTCATCGATCGCGATGTGTTCGGCTATGCATATGACAAAGGTTGGATGTGCGTACAAGTGTTTTTCCTTCGCCAAGGGAAGCTGATTGAGCGCGATGTGTCCATTTTCCCTCTTTACCAAGACCCGGATGAGGAAATGCTCACATTTTTAGGTCAGTTTTATACGAAGGCACACCATTTAAAGCCAAAAGAAGTTGTCTTGCCGACCGACATCGACGGTGAGCTCGTCCGCGAGCTGCTTGGCGTCCATGTCGTTCAGCCGAAAAAAGGGAAGAAAAAAGAACTGATCGAGCTGGCGAACAAAAACGCCGCCATTGCCCTAAAAGAAAAGTTTTATTTTATCGAGCGCGATGAAGAGCGGACGATCAAGGCGGTCGAACGGCTCGGGGAGCTGCTCGGCATTCCGACGCCGCGCCGCATTGAGGCGTTTGATAACTCGAACATATACGGAACCGATCCGGTCTCAGCGCTCGTTGTCTTCCTTGACGGCAAGCCGGCGAAAAAAGAGTACCGGAAATATAAGGTGAAAACGGTCGAGGGGCCGAACGACTATGAGTCGATGCGCGAAGTCGTGCGCCGACGCTATACACGCGTGCTGAAAGAAAGACTGCCGCTTCCTGATTTGATCATTATCGATGGCGGAAAAGGCCATTTGTCCGCAGTGCGCGATGTACTTGAAAACGAACTCGGCCTCGATGTACCGCTCGCCGGGCTGGCGAAAGACGAAAAACATCGCACATCGGAGCTTATTGCTGGTGACCCGCCAGCCGTTGTGCCGCTTGACAGGCAAAGCCAAGAGTTTTATTTGCTGCAACGCATTCAAGATGAAGTGCACCGGTTTGCGGTGACGTTCCACCGTCAGACGCGGCAAAAAACGATGCTCCATTCCATTCTTGATGACATCCCTGGTGTCGGGGCAAAGCGAAAAAAGGCGTTATTAAACTATTTTGGCTCCGTGAAAAAAATGAAAGAGGCGACGGTGGAAGAGCTGCAGCGGGCAAACATCCCGCGGTCGGTGGCGGAGAAAATTTATGAAAAACTGCACGAATAATGGCGCAAAGGGCGTCCCAGAGGGTTGGGACGCCCTTTGTTCACTTGATTCTCCTTGTCGGAGAAGCCTTTTGTGTTTGTTGTCGAAAACGTGAGGCAATCAATCAATCGATTGCTTTCGATCCCATTTTACTAAAATGCGCGCCTTGCCGGCCTGCTTTGATGGCATTTCGACTGCTTCGGTGACGAACCGTTTTTGCTGCTCAATTTGCTGGGCGAGAAATCCGGCTTCCAGCTGAAATGTGCAGTCGTCGTATAAGGAAAGGCGGGCAGAGATAATCGGACCGGACAGCTCGATATGCAGTTCATCTTTCCGCTCTTCGCCAATCGATATCGTTCCCCAGCCGGCCCGTTCAAAAAAAGCGGCGATGTCTTCTAGGGTAGCAAGTGGATAGCGGCGCGCCAGCTGCTTGCCGGCCCAATACAAAAGCCCTGCGCTATCTTTGCCGAACAGCTCGGGAAGAAGTGAATGGCGGAGCAGCTCGGTGCCAAATGCGGAAAGCGCGATGGATTCAAATGCTTGATACTGTTCGTCTAATGATGGCTGTTTCATCATCTTCCCCTCTTTCTATCCATTTCCTCATTATAGCTGAACTGATGGCGGCGTGCACGCCCTTTCTTAAAGAAAGGATAAATATGAGAATGTTTGAACATTTTGTGACGATGTTTTCTTGACGCTTGTACGATGTGGGAGTACAATGAATGTGACAAAGCGAATATGGAAATGGAAGGCGTTTCTGTTTCCATTCTTTAGCGAGGGGGCACGCATTTTATTACTAGTCAAAAGGGGGCTTACATATGGCAGGGAATCGCGAGTTTTATTACCGCCGGCTCCATTCGCTGCTTGGGGTTATTCCCGTTGGCATTTTTTTAGTGCAGCACTTGATCGTCAACCATTTTGCGACGCGTGGGCCGGAAGCGTTTAACCGAGCGGCTGCATTTATGGAGAATTTGCCGTTCCGTATTTTCTTAGAAATTTTTGTTATTCTTCTTCCATTGGTGTTCCACGCTGTATACGGTATTTATATTGCGTTTACAGCCAAATTCAACACCCGTCAGTACGGCTATTTCCGTAACTGGATGTTTATGCTTCAGCGGATCACAGGGATTATTACGTTGATTTTTGTCGTCTGGCATGTGTATGAAACAAGGGTGCAAGCTGCCTTTGGTGCCGAAGTGAACTATGATATGATGGCGAATATCGTCGATAATCCGATCATGCTTTGGTTTTATATTGTCGGAATTTTATCAACCGTGTTTCACTTCGCTAACGGTTTATGGTCGTTCTTTGTCAGCTGGGGGTTAATCGTGTCTCCTCGTTCACAACAAGTGTTTACGTACATTACGATGATTATCTTTTTCGCAATTTCGATTATCGGTATTCGCGCCATTTTAGCATTTGCGTAGGACAATCCTTTCATTCGAGACGTTTTGATGATGAACCGCTGCGTTGGCTGATAACGGATCGCGTTGCAGCCGTTCGTCGAACGACCGCTTGGTCGATGGGGCGAATCGGCGGAGCAAACCGTGGATATTGAAGCAAAAGCAGCAATTTTCTAGGGAGTGAGTAGCCATGAAAAAAGGAAAAATCATCGTTGTTGGCGGCGGATTGGCCGGCTTGATGGCCACGATTAAAATCGCCGAAGCAGGAGTGCCTGTCGAGTTGTTTTCACTCGTTCCAGTAAAGCGTTCTCACTCCGTCTGTGCCCAAGGAGGCATTAACGGAGCGGTCAATACGAAAGGTGAGGGTGACTCGCCGTGGGAACATTTTGACGATACCGTCTACGGCGGCGACTTTTTGGCGAACCAGCCTCCGGTCAAAGCGATGTGTGAGGCGGCGCCGGGCATCATTTACATGCTCGATCGGATGGGTGTCATGTTCAACCGCACGCCGGAAGGATTGCTCGATTTCCGTCGTTTCGGGGGAACGCAGCATCACCGCACTGCTTACGCTGGAGCAACGACTGGTCAGCAAATTTTGTATGCGCTTGATGAGCAAGTGCGTCGCCATGAAGTAGCAGGCCTTGTCACGAAATATGAGCATTGGGAATTTTTGGGTGTTGTTTTAGATGATGAACAAATTTGCCGCGGCATCGTCGCACAAGACTTGCGGTCCATGGAAATTAAAGCGTTTCCGGCTGATGCGGTCATTTTGGCGACCGGTGGTCCGGGGATCATCTTTGGAAAATCGACGAACTCGGTCATCAATACTGGTTCGGCCGCATCGATCGCTTACCAACAAGGTGTCTATTACGCAAACGGTGAGTTTATCCAAATTCATCCGACCGCGATTCCGGGCGATGACAAGCTTCGGTTGATGAGCGAATCGGCGCGCGGAGAGGGCGGACGCGTCTGGACGTACAAAGACGGAAAACCGTGGTACTTCCTCGAAGAAAAGTATCCGGCTTACGGAAACTTAGTGCCACGCGACATCGCCGCTCGGGAAATTTTCCATGTGTGCGTCGACTTGAAGCTTGGCATTAACGGCGAAAACATGGTGTATTTGGATCTTTCCCATAAAGATCCGAAAGAGCTGGATGTTAAGCTTGGCGGTATTATTGAAATTTATGAGAAATTCATGGGCGAAGATCCGCGCAAAGTGCCGATGAAAGTGTTCCCGGCCGTTCACTATTCGATGGGCGGTTTATGGGTCGATTATGATCAAATGACGAACATTAAAGGGTTGTTTGCCGCAGGTGAGTGCGATTATTCTATTCACGGCGCGAACCGCCTTGGTGCGAACTCGCTGCTCTCAGCTATTTATGGCGGAATGGTCGCCGGCCCGAATGCTGTTCGTTACATCCGCGGCCTTGAAAAATCGGCCGATGCGTTGCCGTCGACGCTCTTTGACAGCTATGTCAAACAAGAACAAGAAAAATGGGAAAACATCCTGTCGATGGACGGCACGGAAAACGCTTATGTGCTGCATAAAGAACTCGGCGAATGGATGACAGCGAACGTGACGATCGTCCGCTACAACGACCGGCTGCTGAAGACGGACGAAAAAATTCAAGAGCTGATGGAGCGGTATAAAAACATTAGCGTCACTGACACGGCAAAATGGAGCAACCAAGGGGCAACATTTATCCGTCAGCTGTACAACATGCTGCAACTCGCCCGTGTCATTACACTTGGCGCGTACAATCGCAATGAAAGCCGCGGAGCGCACTACAAACCGGAGTTTCCGGAGCGCAATGACAAAGAGTGGCTGAAAACGACGATGGCTCGCTATACGCCAGACGGTCCGTCGTTCCATTACGAAGACGTCGATGTTTCGTTGATTAAGCCGCGCAAACGCGACTACAGCAAAAAGAAAGAGGAAGTGAAGTAAGATGAGCGAGAACAAAACGGTTCGATTCATCATTACGCGCCAAGATCGTCCGGACTCTGCACCATATGAAGAAGAGTTTGTCATCCCGTACCGTCCGAACATGAACGTCATTTCGGCGCTCATGGAAATTCGCCGCAATCCGGTTAACGCCAAAGGGGAAAAAACAACACCAGTCGTTTGGGAAATGAACTGTTTGGAAGAAGTGTGCGGAGCATGTTCGATGGTGATTAACGGCAAGCCGCGCCAAGCGTGTGCGGCCTTGATCGACCAGCTTGAGCAGCCGATCCGCCTCGAGCCGATGCGCACGTTCCCAGTCATCCGTGACTTGGCGATCGACCGTAGCCGGATGTTTGACGCCTTAAAGAGAGTAAAAGCGTGGATCCCGATCGACGGGACGTATGACTTAGGTCCTGGCCCGCGCATGCCGGAGCGGAAACGGCAGTGGGCATACGAGTTGTCAAAATGCATGACGTGCGGCGTGTGCCTTGAGGCGTGTCCGAATGTCAACAGCAAGTCGAACTTTATCGGCCCGGCGCCGCTGTCGCAAGTGCGGCTGTTCAACGCCCATCCGACCGGAGCGATGCATAAAGCGGAACGGCTGCGGACTATTATGGGCGACGGCGGCTTGGCGAACTGCGGCAACTCACAAAACTGTGTGCAATCATGCCCGAAAGGCATTCCGCTGACAACATCGATCGCCGCTTTAAACCGCGATACGACGATTCAAATGTTCCGCGATTTCTTCGGCAGCGACGAAGTATAATGAGGACGATATCCATCCCCTTCATGGTCAGCCATGAAGGGGATTTCTTGTCCTAGGTGCCGGATGGATACCGCCTGTCGGGCGGATGCAGCCTGCTGATCGTTTGTCCTAGCGCATGGAAAAAGTGAAGAAAAAAGACCCATTTTTCTATTAGATAAGCAAATTTTCGTCACCGCCGCCCTTGCTCTCACATACTATATGGTGAGTAAATACCCATCCGGCAGTTCGGGCCCATTGAGAGCAAGGAGGGTTACAACCGTTGAAGGATAAATCGTTTCAATCGAAGCCGCTGTTGACAAAGAGAGAGAAAGAAGTTTTTGAATTGCTCGTCCAAGATAAGACGACGAAAGAAATCGCTAAAGAGCTGTTTATCAGCGAGAAAACCGTTCGCAACCATATTTCGAATGCGATGCAAAAGCTTGGAGTCAAGGGGCGCTCACAGGCTGTCATCGAATTGCTTCGAATGGGCGAACTTGAACTATAAAACGATGCCGATGTTCCCTTTTCGAATGGCTGTTTGTTATCTCCTTTTGTGGCCGGACGAGGCTTTGTTGCCCGTCCGGCCTTCGTCTGTAGTGGAAGCCGCATTTTTGTATTGATTATGTCCCGGGGTGTTGTAAAATGAAAAATAGAATATCGTATTGGCACAAGCCGGTGATTCATGGCTAGGCCGCGAAAATGATCAAGGGGAGATTGTATGCCGTCTGCGATGAACGAAAAAACGGTTGCCGAATTAGAAAAATTGCTTCGCTATATCGCCGCTAACTTAAAGCAGCGCGGCCGTGAAATTTTAACCAATTATCCGATTACCCCCCCCGCAGTTTGTCGCTTTGCAATGGTTACTTGAAGAAGGGGACTTGACGGTCGGCGAATTATCGAACAAAATGTATTTGGCGTGCAGCACGACGACCGATTTGATTGACCGTATGGAACGGAACGGCCTTGTCAGCAGAGTCCGGGATGAACACGACCGCCGTGTCGTCCGCATCCATCTGTTGGAAAAAGGCGAGCGCATCATCGAGGAAGTCATTGAAAAACGCCAACGTGATTTGGCAAGAGTATTGGAGAACTTTTCGGACGAGGAAATCGTCTTTTTGGAACGCTGTTTACGCAAGTTACATCAAGAAATGAACAAAGAATGAGGCGATCACTTGGAAAGAGCAATTGGTGTTATTGATTCAGGAGTTGGCGGCTTAACAGTTGCCAAGGAAATTATTCGTCAGTTACCGAAAGAGCGAATCATTTACCTCGGCGACACCGCCCGTTGCCCATACGGGCCACGTCCGATCGAAGAAATCCGCCAGTTTACGTGGCAAATGATTCATTATTTGCAGCAATACCCGCTGAAAATGCTCGTTATCGCTTGCAACACGGCGACAGCTGTCGTGCTTGACGAGGTGCGTGCGAAGCTTGACATCCCTGTTCTTGGTGTCGTTCATCCTGGCGCCCGCGCTGCCCTAAAGGCGACGAAAAACGGGCACATCGGCGTGATCGGCACTGTCGGGACAGTCAGAAGCAAAGCGTATGAAAAAGCACTTCAATCGATCAACCCGCGCGTTCATGTCGAAAGTTTGGCCTGTCCGAAGTTCGTTCCGCTTGTCGAAAGCGGCGATTTTGAAGGGGAGAAGGCGTTGGCGATTGTCGCCGAATCGCTTGCTCCGCTGCGTCCGCGACCCATTGATGTGCTCATTTTAGGCTGTACGCATTACCCGTTGCTTGCCCCGCTCATTCGTGAGTATATGGGCAAAAAGGTGAAACTGATTTGCTCCGGGGATGAAACAGCCCGTGAAGTGAGCGCGATTTTGCATCATAGCCACCTTCTTTACACTGGCGGATGTGAACCGGAACATTTGTTTTTCACAACCGGATCAAAAGAATTGTTTGAAAAGATTTCACGAAAATGGTTTGGCAAATCGATCGGCACAGTCGAGGCGATTCGCTTGTGACCAAAAAAATCCTTTAGCGTGTGGACGCTAAAGGATTTTTTTATTCTATTTTGGCAACCAGCTCGTATACATAGTAGTACAAACTACGAGTAGGAGGGAACGTCAATGGGCAAACGGACGGCTCATAGATGGACAGCACCAGTGCTTGCTTCTCTTTTGCTGCTTGGCGGTTGCGGTTTGTTTGGCAATGATGAAGCGGTGAAGGAGATCGATCCGCCGCAAGAAACGAACTACGTTAAAGACGGCCAGGCGCTTCAAGAGGCAACGGGAGACAAGAAAGAAGAGAAAGAGAAAGCAAAGGCTACTGAGACGGTGAAGAGGGAATTATACTTAATTGACAAAAATGGCTTTGTCGTGCCACAAACAGTAGAGTTGCCGAAAACGCAGGCGGTTGCGAAACAAGTGCTCGAATATTTGATTGAGGACGGCCCTGTGTCCGAAATTTTGCCAACAGGCTTCCGCGCCGTCATTCCAGCGGGAACGACTGTGCTTGGAACAAAATTAGAAAAAGATGGGACGCTAATCGCCGATTTTTCGCCGGAATTTAAGCAATACAAACCAGAAGATGAAAAGCGGATTTTGCAAGCCATTACGTGGACATTGACCCAATTTGACAATATTAAGCGTGTCAAAATTCGGATTAACGGCTATGACCAAGAGGTGATGCCGGTCAATAAAACACCGATCCAAGATGGAGTCAGCCGTGCGGACGGCATCAATATCGAGGCGAGTGGTGTACCGGACATTACGAATACACACCCGGTTACGGTTTATTTCGTCGCACAGCAGGGAGATCATACGTATTACGTACCGGTGACAAGACGCGTCCCCAATAAAGAGAAGGACAATATCGCTGCAGCGGTCAATGAGCTCATTCAAGGGCCGGACCACGGCAGCGGGCTTGTTGGCGCCTTCCAGCCGGATGCAAAACTTGTCGATGCCCCGAAATATGAAGACGGCAAAGTGACACTTAACTTTAACGAAGGCATTTATGGCAGCAACAAGAAAAATGTCATTTCTGATGTCGTGTTAAATTCGCTTGTGCTATCGCTCACCGAGCAAAACGGAGTTGACAGCGTGGCAATCACCGTCAACGGCAAAGCCGATCTCGTCACCGAGGATGGGAAACCGCTCACAAAGCCGGTTACTCGGCCGCAAAACGTCAATACTGGAGCATTTTAACCAGTTGACGTTGGGCAAGCTGGAAACGAAGAGACTGTTTGTGGTATAACAAAGGGGTGGAAACGTATTCCGCCCCTTTATTTTTTATCAAAGCGGTGGAAGCTTCTGCTAGGGAGTGCGATAAAAGCAGGAACGATGTTTGGGACCGCTTGGGATTCGCTTGAAGGAGCAGGCTGACACTTGGCCGTCAAGCGGAAGCCATCCAAGGAGGAAAAAGGAGGACTGTCGATGAGAACGGACGGACGAAATAACCGCGAGCTGCGCCCTGTACATATACAACCGCATTATATCAAGCATGCTGAAGGCTCGGTGCTGATTGAAATCGGCGACACGAGAGTGATTTGCACGGCGACGGTTGAAGACAAAGTGCCGCCGTTTATGCGCGGTGGCGGGAAAGGATGGATTACGGCCGAATATGGGATGTTGCCAAGAGCGACAGAACAACGGAATGCGAGGGAAGCAAGCAAAGGGAAAGTGTCGGGACGCACGATGGAAATTCAGCGTCTGATCGGCCGGGCGCTCCGTTCGGTCGTTGAGTTGGAACAGCTCGGCGAGCGGACCGTCTGGATTGACTGTGACGTCATTCAGGCGGACGGTGGAACACGAACGGCGTCGATCACTGGTGCGTATGTGGCGCTCGTGTTGGCGCTCTCCAAACTGGTTGCAGAAGGGAAGCTTGAGTCGCTCCCGGTTCGCGATTTTCTCGCTGCCACGTCAGTCGGCATCGATCCTGAACACGGGGTTATTCTCGATTTAAATTACAGCGAGGACGCACGGGCGAAAGTCGACATGAACGTCGTCATGACCGGAGCCGGCCGGTTTGTCGAAATTCAAGGCACCGGGGAAGAAGCGTCTTTTTCGCGCGCTGAGCTGGAGGAATTACTCGAGACGGCCCAACTAGGTATTGAACAGCTCATCACCATTCAGCGCCGTGTATTGGGGGAGCAGGCAGCCCTCATCGGAGAGAAAGTAGAACAGGAGGGGAAATCAGAGTGAAGGAAATTGTCATTGCCACGAAAAACGCAGGCAAGGTGCGTGAGTTTGCCGCCATGTTTGCCAAGCGAGGCATCGAAGTGAAATCGCTGCTCGATTTTCCGGATGTCCCCGATGTCGAAGAAACAGGAAGCACCTTTGTCGAAAATGCTAAATTAAAAGCTGAAGCGGTATGCCAACGTTTGCAGCGGCCAGTCATCGCTGATGATTCCGGACTTGCCGTCGATGCGCTCGGGGGCCGACCGGGTGTTCATTCAGCCCGCTACGCCGGTGAAGACAAAAATGATGCACGCAACATCGCCAAACTGCTTCATGAGCTTGACGGAGTGCCGATGGAGAAACGGACCGCCCGCTTTCATTGTGCGTTGGCTGTCGCCATTCCCGGGCAGCCGACTGCCATCGTCGAGGGAACGTGTGACGGCTATATCGCCGAAGCGCCGCGCGGGGAGGGTGGTTTTGGATACGACCCTGTCTTTTATCTTCCGGAGCGTGGGAAAACGATGGCTGAGCTCACGCCAGAAGAGAAAAATGCCATCAGCCATCGAGCGAAGGCGCTGGAGAAGTTAAATGAGCAATGGGACGAGATCATGGGCGAAAAGGGGCGGACGGAATGAACGTCGTCATTGTCAGTGACAGCCACGGGCTGACTGCCGAACTCGCTCAAATTGTGTCGCGTCATCGCCATGAAGCGGATTTGTTCATTCATTGCGGTGATTCCGAGCTGCCGGCGGAAGCGGATGAGCTTGCTCCGTTTGTAGTCGTGCGCGGCAATTGTGATTGGAAAGCCGCGTTTCCCGATGAGCGGATCGAGGAGGCGGATGGCGTCCGCTTCTTTGTCACCCACGGCCATTTATACGGCGTGAAAACGTCGCTTTTACGTTTATACTACCGGGCGAAAGAAACAGAAGCCAACGTCGTTTGCTTCGGCCACTCCCACCTTGCCGGTGTTGAGCAAATCAATGGGGTGTTGTTCATCAATCCCGGCAGCATCGCCTTGCCGCGGGGAAGAAAAGAAAAAACATATGCGGTGCTGACGATTGACAAAGACCAGGCCTTTGTTCAATTTTATGATGTCACGGGTCATCCAATCCCCGGCTTGGCACAAACGTTTTCCTTCTAGGCGGACAAATGTCCGCTTTTTTTATGCATTCGTGCCCCTTCCTCCTCTCCAACTCCCCCGATTTGTTGCGAGAAGAAAAAATTTTTTTAAAATCAGCAAACCCTTGATTCTATCACATTGTAAGCGTATACAATTATTTTGACCAATCGAAATTTTCAAAAAACATTATTGACGCCAAGAAGGTTTAGGATTATTATAATTTTCAAATAAGAGGAACGACTTAAACTCATCATCAAGCCGTTCAAAGCAACCATTGACTGATCAAGGAAGAGGGGAACCGAAATGGGAGAACAATGGATTTTTTTAAACGGAGAATTTGTAACGAAAGAAAACGCAAAAATATCAGTTTATGATCATGGATTTTTGTATGGGGACGGCGTGTTTGAAGGTATTCGCGTCTATAGCGGCAACGTATTCCGCCTAGAAGAACATATAGATCGTCTGTATAACTCAGCTAAGTCCATTATGCTGAACATTCCATACACGAAAGATGAAATGATCAACCACGTGCTCGAAACCGTCCGTCGCAATGGATATCAAGATGCGTACATCCGCCTTGTCGTTTCGCGCGGGGTTGGCGATTTGGGGCTTGACCCGTATAAATGCAAATCACCGCAAGTCGTGATTATCGTTGAGCCGCTGGCGCTCTTCCCGAAACATTTATATGAAACGGGTATCGAAGTCGTGACAGTGGCGACACGTCGCAACCGCTCTGACGTGTTGAGCCCAAAAGTCAAGTCGCTCAACTATTTGAACAATGTTCTTGTGAAGATTGAGGCGCATTTGGCCAATGTTAGTGAAGCTCTTATTTTAAACGATCAAGGGTATGTAGCGGAAGGTTCCGGGGACAACATCTTCATCGTCAAAAATGGCGTCGTTTACACCCCTCCGGGATATGTCGGAGCGCTTGAAGGCATTACGCGCCAAGCGATTATCGAAATTGCTGAGGAGCTTGGCTATACGGTCAAAGAAGAGCCATTTACCCGCCATGATGTATATGTCGCTGATGAGGTGTTTTTAACCGGGACGGCGGCTGAAGTCATTTCCGTCATTAAAGTGGACGGCCGGACGATCGGCGATGGAACACCTGGTCCGCATACGAAGCGGCTTCTTGAAGAATTCCGGCGCCGCGTGATCGCGGAAGGAGTCAAAGTATATCCGACCAAAGCCAATGTCGGTTGAGAGACAATGACAACTGCATAGGGAAAAAGCGTTGATGAGGACAAGTAATCAGCGGGGCCAACATCCACAGAGAGCCGGGGGAGCTGGGAACCGGTGATGTTGCCGCTTGATGAACTCACCTCTGAGCGCCAGCCTGAACGCCAAACGGCTAGTAGGGTTGGACGGGTGGAGACGCGCGCTTCACTCGTTACGAAAATGAGCGGCTGGCTTTGGCTAGCTGCTCCTGAGGCGGCCGTAATGGCCGTGAAGAAGGGTGGTACCGCGGAAAGGAAACCTTTTCGCCCCTTTGGCTGGGTAAGGCCGGCCATGGAGGGGGAAAAGGTTTTTTATTATGGATGACAAACAACGGGGAGGATCGACGATGGCAAAGATGAAGGTGGAGGAACAAGCGAAGACGAAGGCGAGAATGAGCGGGTCGCTGATGTTGATTGAAGCGCTCAAGGCGGAAAATGTCGAAGTCATTTTCGGCTATCCGGGCGGTGCGGTGTTGCCGCTTTACGACGAGCTGTACAAAGCCGGTGTGTTTCACGTGTTGACGCGCCATGAGCAAGGCGCCATCCATGCGGCGGAAGGGTACGCGCGCATTTCCGGAAAACCTGGGGTTGTCATCGCCACTTCTGGCCCGGGAGCGACAAACATCGTCACAGGGCTGACGGATGCGATGATGGATTCGCTGCCGCTCGTTGTCTTTACCGGGCAAGTGGCGACGAACGTCATCGGTTCGGATGCGTTTCAGGAAGCAGACGTTGTCGGGATTACGATGCCGATCACAAAACATAACTACCAAGTGCGTGACATCAGCGAACTTCCGAAAATCATCAAAGAAGCGTTTCATATTGCGACGACCGGGCGGCCAGGGCCGGTGTTGATTGACATTCCAAAAGATGTGACGATCGCCGAAGGGGAATTTGACTACAACCAAGATGTCCATCTGCCAGGTTATCAACCGACGACGCAGCCAAACCATTGGCAAATCCGCCGGCTCGTCGAGGCGGTCAGCCAGTCGAAGCGGCCGGTCATTTTAGCCGGTGCCGGCGTCTTGCACGCCAACGCAGCCGATGAATTGCAGCAATATGCAGAACAACAAAACATTCCGGTCGCCCATACGCTCCTTGGCCTCGGTGGTTTCCCAGCTGATCATCCGCTTTTCCTTGGCATGGCCGGCATGCACGGCACGTATGCGGCGAATATGGCGCTGTATGAGTGCGACTTGCTTATTAACATCGGCGCCCGCTTCGATGACCGGGTCACCGGCAATTTAAAATATTTTGCACCAAAGGCGACGGTCGCTCATATTGACATCGATCCAGCGGAAATCGGCAAAAACGTACCAACGAAAATCCCGATCGTCAGCGATGCGAAGGCGGCCTTGCAAGAGCTGATTGAACAGCAAGGCAAACCGGCTGACAACGCGGCATGGCTCGCGCAGCTTAATGAATGGAAGCGGCGCTTCCCGCTTCATTACGAGCCGGAAGCCGGGGCGATCAAACCGCAAAAGCTCATTGAGATGATTTATGAGGTAACGGGCGGCGAAGCGATCGTCACGACCGATGTCGGCCAACATCAAATGTGGGCGGCGCAATATTACAAGTTTAATCGGCCGAACCGCTGGGTCACATCCGGGGGACTCGGCACAATGGGCTTCGGGCTTCCGGCGGCCATCGGTGCCCAGCTTGCTGACCGGAGTGCCACGGTCGTTTCGATCGTCGGCGACGGTGGCTTCCAAATGACATGCCAAGAGCTGTCGGTCATTCAAGAGCTGCAGCTGCCGATCAAAGTCGTCATCGTCAACAACCAGGCGCTCGGCATGGTGCGGCAATGGCAGGAACTGTTTTATGACAAACGGTACTCCCATTCACTCATTCCGAACCAGCCGGATTTCGTGAAATTAGCCGAAGCTTACGGCATGCCGGGGCTACGGGCGAAGACGGAAGCGGAAGCCGCCGAAGTATTAAAACAAGCATTTGCCATCGACGGTCCGGTGCTGCTTGACTTCCATGTCTGCGCCGACGAAAACGTCTATCCGATGGTCGCGCCCGGAAAAGGGCTTCATGAAATGGTGGGGGTGAAAGCATGCGAAGAATTATCACAATGACCGTCAACAACCGTCCAGGCGTATTAAATCGCATCACCGGGCTGTTTACGAAGCGGCATTACAACATTGAAAGCATCACCGTCGGCCATACGGAAATCGATGGGGTATCGCGGATGACGTTCGTCGTCAATGTTGATGATGAACGGATCGCTGAGCAAATTATTAAGCAGCTAAACAAGCAAATCGATGTGCTAAAAGTAAGTGACATTACTGACCAAGCCATCGTCGCACGAGAGCTGGCACTCGTAAAAGTAGCGGCCGCCCCGGCGACCCGCCAAGACATTTATACGCTCATCGAACCGTTCCGTGCCTCGATCGTGGATGTGAGCAAAGACAGCCTCGTCATTCAAGTGACCGGCGAGCCGGAAAAAGTCGAGGCGTTAATCGAACTGCTCCGTCCGTACGGCATCAAAGAAGTCGCACGCACCGGAACGACTGCGTTTACCCGCGGGGCGCAAAAAGCGGGATCCAATCAGAAAACAGCATTCATCATTTAACAATTATTACACTAATAAAAGGAGAGGGTAATCATGGCAAAAGTTTACTATAACGGAGATGCAAACGAACAATACTTGCAAGGAAAAACAGTTGCTATCATCGGCTATGGTTCGCAAGGCCATGCCCATGCGCAAAATTTGCGTGACAGCGGTGTTCACGTCATTATCGGATTGCGGAAAGGCAGATCATGGGAACAAGCGGAACAAGACGGCTTTGATGTATATTCGGTGCGTGAAGCGTCGAAAAAAGCTGATATCGTGATGGTGCTGCTGCCAGATGAAAAGCAGCCCGCTGTTTACAAGGAAGAAATTGAACCAGAACTGAAACCGGGCAACGCGCTTGTCTTCGCCCATGGCTTTAATATTCATTTCAGCCAAATCGTCCCGCCGGAGCACGTTGACGTCTTTTTAGTCGCACCAAAAGGCCCAGGCCACCTCGTGCGTCGCACATACGTCGAAGGGGCGGGCGTACCAGCACTCATCGCCGTCTACCAAGATGTGACCGGCCATGCCAAGGAAACGGCGCTCGCCTATGCCAAAGCGATCGGTGCCGCTCGGGCTGGAGTGCTTGAGACAACGTTCAAAGAAGAAACAGAAACTGACTTATTCGGCGAACAGGCGGTACTTTGCGGCGGATTGACGGCACTCATTAAAGCCGGATTTGAAACGCTTGTTGAAGCTGGATATCAGCCGGAAGTCGCGTATTTCGAATGTTTGCATGAGATGAAGCTCATCGTCGATCTCCTTTATGAGGGCGGACTGTCGTGGATGCGCTACTCGATTTCTGATACGGCACAATGGGGTGACTTTACATCCGGACCGCGTGTCATTAACGAAGCAGTAAAAGCAGAAATGAAAAACATCTTGCATGACATTCAAACCGGCAAATTTGCAAAAGGCTGGATTTTAGAAAATCAGGCGAATCGTCCAGAATTCAACGCCATCAACCAGCGCGAAAATGAGCATTTGATCGAGGTCGTCGGACGCGAATTGCGGAGCATGATGCCGTTTGTGAAGGCAAAACAAAAAGAGGTGGTGGTGCCAGGTGCGAAAAATTAAGTTTTTTGATACGACCTTGCGCGACGGGGAACAATCGGCTGGTGTCAACTTGAACTTGCAAGAAAAATTGGAGATCGCCCGCCAGCTCGAGCGTCTGCAAGTCGACATTATCGAGGCGGGCTTCCCCGCCTCGTCCAAAGGCGATTTTGAAGCAGTCAAACAAATCGCTGAGACGGTGAGAACATGTTCGGTCACCGGGCTGTCGCGCTCGGTCCGAAGTGATATTGACGCAGCGTGGGAGGCATTAAAAGGCGGCGCTGAACCGCGGTTGCATCTGTTCATCGCCACTTCGCCGATCCATATGGTGCACAAGTTGCGGATGACTCCGGAGCAAGTGATTGAAGCGGCGGTGGAAGCGGTGAAATATGCCAAACGCTTCTTCCCGATCGTTCAATGGTCGGCAGAAGATGCATGTCGGAGCGAGCTTCCGTTTTTAGCCAAAATCGTGACCGAAGTGATCAAGGCCGGCGCTTCAGTGATCAATATCCCGGATACGGTCGGCTATATTACACCAAAAGAGTATGGGGAGATCTTCCTTTATTTACGAAATAATGTTCCGAATATTGAAAACATTTCTTTGTCCGCCCATTGTCATGACGACTTAGGCATGGCGGTCATCAACTCACTGTCGGCCATCGAACATGGGGCGACGCAAGTTGAATGCACGATCAACGGCATCGGTGAGCGGGCCGGCAACGCGGCGCTTGAGGAGATTGCCGTCGCCCTTCACATTCGCAAAGACTATTACCAAGTGGAAACGCGTCTCAATTTGCAAGAAATTAAGCGCACGAGCAATCTAGTCAGCAAGCTGACCGGCATGGTCGTTCCGCCGAACAAAGCAGTTGTCGGCAAAAATGCTTTTGCTCACGAATCAGGCATCCATCAAGACGGCGTTTTAAAAGAAAAAACGACGTATGAAATCATCTCGCCAGAGCTCGTCGGTGTGTCGTCGAATTCGATGGTACTTGGCAAACATTCCGGGCGCCATGCGCTCCGCAACCGGGTCGAAGAGCTCGGCTATACGCTATCAGAGGAAGAGATCAACCAGCTGTTCGTCCGCTTTAAAGAGTTGGCAGACAAAAAGAAAGATGTTACGGACGACGATTTGATCGCTTTAATTTTCGAAGAGAAGTTCGACCATTTCAAAGACTTCTACCAATTGTCATCGATTCAAGTGCAATACGGGACAAATCAAATCCCGACAGCAGTTGTTGTACTGAAAGATGGGAAAGGAAACACCATTCAAGAAGCAGCGACTGGAGCTGGCAGCGTCGAGGCGTTGTACAACACATTGGAGCGCTGTTTCCAAACGGCGGTGACGCTGTTAGATTACCGGATTGAATCGGTCGGAGGCGGCCGTGATGCGCTAGCACAAGTGTTTGTCAAAGTGCGCGTCAACGATGTGGAAACGAGCGGCCGCGGAACGGCGCAAGATGTGTTGGAAGCTTCAGCTAAAGCGTACATTAACGCGATGAACCGCATGTTTATGATCGAAGCGATGCGTGCTGAAAACGAAAAAGTGACAACACCATAAAACGGGGGGATCGAGCATGGGAAACTATCGGATTGCCGTCTTGCCGGGAGATGGTATCGGCAAAGAAGTGACGTCTGGAGCGGTGGAAGTATTAAAAGCGGTCGGAATCCGGTTTGGCCACGAGTTTACATTCGAATACGGGTTGATTGGCGGAGCGGCGATCGATGAAGTAGGGACGCCGCTTCCAGAAGAAACGCTTCGCCTTTGCCAACAAAGCGATGCTGTCTTGCTTGGGGCGGTCGGCGGTCCGAAGTGGGACCAAAATCCTCCGCACTTGCGCCCGGAAAAAGGGTTGCTTGCTATCCGTCAACAGCTTGGGCTGTACGCGAACTTGCGGCCGGTCGTCTGCTATGACAGTTTGGATTCCGCTTCGCCGTTAAAATCCGATCTCGTGCAAGGGGTAGATTTTATCATCGTTCGTGAATTGACCGGCGGCATTTACTTCGGCCAACCGAGCGGCCGCGTTGTTGAAAATGGGGAAGAAAAAGCCGTTGACACACTCTTATATAAAAAGGAAGAGATTGAACGGATTGTGCGCATGGCGTTTACGCTGGCACGTGGGCGGAAGAAAAAAGTGACATCGGTCGATAAGGCGAACGTGCTCTCCTCAAGCCGTTTATGGCGGGAAGTGGCCGAAGAGGTGGCTAAACAATTCCCGGATGTAGAGCTTGAACATATGCTGGTCGACAATGCAGCGATGCAACTGATCCGCGCGCCTAAGCAGTTTGACGTGATCGTCACTGAAAATATGTTTGGCGACATTTTAAGCGATGAAGCATCGATGTTGTCCGGCTCGCTCGGGATGTTGCCATCAGCTAGCTTGTCGGCTTCCGGACCGAGCTTGTATGAGCCGGTGCACGGTTCGGCGCCCGATATCGCTGGCATGCGAAAGGCGAATCCGATTGCTGCTATTTTGTCGGCTGCCATGATGCTTCGCCTGTCGTTTGGGCTCACCGCCGAGGCGGAAGCGATCGAGCATGCGGTGCAGCAGGCGCTCACTGCGGGCTTGCGAACGGCTGATCTAGCGCAAAGCAACGGTCGTGTCGTATCGACAGATGAAATGATCGAGGAAATCAAAACAGCTGTACTGGACTATACAGCGATCGCGCAAATCATGACCGTTTATGCATGAGACGAGCGAGGTGAAGGCAAATGAAACCAAAAACGATCATCGAGAAAATATGGGAAAACCATGTCGTTTATCGAGAAGAAGGAAAGCCGGATTTGCTGTATATCGATTTGCATTTAGTGCATGAAGTGACATCGCCGCAGGCATTTGAAGGGCTGCGCCAAAACGGGCGCAAAGTTCGGCGTCCAGATTTGACGTTTGCGACGATGGACCATAACGTGCCGACTGTCAACCGGTTTGTCATTACTGATGAAGTGGCACGCAACCAAATCGCTGCGCTTGAGCGCAACTGCCGCGAGTTTGGCATCCCGCTTGCTGACTTGCACAGCGAAGAACAAGGAATCGTTCATGTGATTGGTCCGGAACTTGGCTTGACTCAGCCAGGAAAAACGATCGTCTGCGGCGACAGTCATACATCGACGCACGGAGCGTTTGGCGCCTTGGCGTTTGGCATCGGAACAAGTGAAGTCGAGCACGTATTGGCGACACAAACGCTTTGGCAGCATAAACCGAAAACGTTGCAAATCCGCATCAACGGCCAGCTCGGCAAAGGAGTGACGGCGAAAGACGTCATTTTGGCTATCATTGGCCGCTACGGCGTCGGCGTCGGCACCGGTTATATTATCGAGTTTACCGGTGAGGCGATCCGTCGGATGTCGATGGAAGAGCGGATGACGATTTGCAACATGTCGATCGAAGCCGGGGCGCGCGCCGGCCTCATCAGTCCGGATGAAACGACATTTGCCTATTTGCGAGGACGCAAATATGCACCAAAAGGAGAGGAGTTTGACCAAGCGGTTGAACGGTGGCGTGCGCTTGCCAGCGACGAAGGGGCCGAGTATGACAAAACGATCGAAATTGACGCCTCAACCATTGCCCCGATGGTAACGTGGGGCACGAACCCATCGATGAGCACATCGGTTGATGGAACGGTGCCCGACCCGGAACAGTTTGAAAGCGAAACAGAGCGAAACGCGGTGCGCCGGGCGCTTGAGTATATGGGGCTGAAGCCGGGCATGTCGATTACCGAAATTCCGGTGCAGCATGTATTTATCGGTTCCTGTACGAACTCACGCATCAGCGATTTGCGCGAAGCGGCGAAAATCGTCAAGGGCCAAAAAGTAGCTCCTGGTGTCAGAGCGCTTGTTGTACCCGGGTCGCAGCAAGTAAAAAAACAGGCTGAAGAAGAAGGACTCGCGCAAATTTTCCTTGATGCCGGCTTTGAATGGCGCGATGCTGGCTGCAGCGCCTGTTTGGGCATGAACCCGGACATCATTCCGGAAGGCGAGCATTGTGCGTCGACGTCGAACCGCAACTTTGAAGGGCGTCAAGGAAAAGGAGCGCGCACCCATCTTGTCAGCCCGGCGATGGCTGCTGCCGCTGCCATTTACGGCCGCTTTGTCGATGTGCGTCAGCTCGAAGCTGAACCGGTCCGGTAAGGGATGCTTCTTGAATCCGCAGCATCCCACCTTAGGGCCATCCGCTTTTGGAACGGTGACTGATACATCTGATGGAAGGGGAGAGACGATGAAGCCGTTTACGATTCACCGCGGAAAAACTGCTGGCATCGACCGTGTGAACATCGATACCGACCAAATCATTCCGAAACAGTTTTTAAAACGGATCGAGCGTACCGGATTTGGCCAATTTCTGTTTTACGACTGGCGCTATTTAAGCGATGGTACGCCGAATCCGGAGTTTGAGCTCAACCGTCCGGAAAATGAAGGGGCAACGATTTTGGTCGCCGGTGACAATTTTGGCTGTGGTTCATCGCGCGAACATGCCCCGTGGGCGCTTCAGGATTATGGATTTCGTGCGATCATTGCTCCTTCATTTGCCGATATCTTTTACAATAACTGCTTAAAAAACGGACTGCTGCCCATTCGGCTTGATCAGGAAGATGTCCGCTATTTATTACAACAGAGCGAGCGTGCTGACTACGAGCTGACCGTTTCGCTTGAAGAACAGCGGGTGTTTGATGACGAAGGGTTTTCACGCCCGTTTGACATCGACCCGTACCGGAAGAAGTTGCTCTTAAAAGGCTGGGACGAAATTGATTTAACGTTTGTATATGAATCGCATATTGCTGCCTACGAGCAAAAACATTGTCCGCGGCCGTAAGCGCTTGGCGTTCGGAACGGCAATGTAAGGCGAACTGAGGGTGTCCTAAAAGAAAAGGGACACCCTTTTTCATCACTGTATACATGCGCTGAATCGTTCTTTTAGAGCTGGTGACGGAGCAAAAAAGGCGTTTCGCTCATTGAGAGAGAAAAATGATGGATGGAAGGAGTAATGGTTTTTGTCAGTTTTTTTAGGCTATAGCTTCCCTCTTTTGAAGACAGTCGTCCCTTTCAGTCAGTCCCCGTTTTTGACCCAACAGTAGAGGGATGAGTGGGCTGTCATGATGTTGCTGCGGCTTGTTTCGCCAGGGAAAACTTGCTACACTTGTGGTAAATGCAAATAGGAGCAGGCAAAGATGGGGAACGGAAAAAAAGGAAAAATCATTATGTTTCCACAAACGAAAGAACGGCTGATCGAAGCGGCGTTCACAGCACTCGAGGCGAAGCAGTACAAGGAAGCACTCCGTTTTTTGCGTGCCGCCGAACAGCTTGGTGACGGCAGCTTTCCGATCCGGCTCGGGCTTGCGGTTTGCTGCTACGAGCTGGGAGATTACGATGAGGCGGAATGGCGCCTGGCCGCATTGCTTGATGAACAACCGAACAATGGCGAACTGTTGCAAATGTATGTTGCCCTGCTGTTACAGACGAACCGATATCGGGAGGCGGAAACGTTCATCCGCTCCGCTTTGCGTCGCCAGACACTGCCAGTTTCATTGCGTGAACAGCTTCGCCAGCTGCTCCGATTCAGTGAAAAAATGAACGTCCGCCCATTGCCGCCCGCGGAATGGAAGCGGGTGAAACGGTTGCTTGAATCGGAGGATATCGCCGAGCAAATGCAGCTCATTAAACAGCTGGAAAAAGAAGATATCGCTCCAGTACTGTCACTGTTGAGTCAATATTTAAGTGAACCGAAAAAAAGCCCGATAGCAAAAACGATGTTGCTTCGGCTTCTGACGGTGAAACAGATTGATGAGACAGTGACGGTTGAGAAGTTTGGCCAGCGTATCGATGTCGTCCCATCTGCATTAAACGAACAGGCGGAAACGGAATTCGCTTCAACGCTGTTGCGCCTGCTTGAGCAGCGACTTACGGCGGAGAGCCCGAGCTTGTATGAAACGGCGGCGGAAATATGGCTTCGCTATGCGTACATCTTGTATCCGTTCCCGCCAGAGCCGGCCGATGCCGACGTATGGCTTGCTGCCCTTCATTGGATGGCAAGCCGACTTCAAGGTATGGACGCTGATATGAGTATGTTGGCTGCCCGCTACGGTGTAGCGGTGGAGGAGATGGCGAAGCTTTGCAAAAAGTTGAACGAAATAGAGAAACTTTCCTACCTCTAATGGATGGTTCTGTATTGAAACATAGCTTTTGTATGTTATAATATAATGGCTGTGCTATGTATCTGTTTTCGCATACTTGGCTACATAATATGGACATAATAAAAGGATAATGGACAAGCAGATTGCGCCATGATCCTAGCAATGATTTTAGGTGGAGGGAACAGTATGTCAGTCAAATGGGAAAAGCTTGAAGGCAACGAAGGCGTATTGACCGTTGAGGTCGACGCTGAACAAGTGAACAAAGGCTTGGACGCCGCATTCAAAAAAGTGGTGAAAAACGTCTCGCTTCCGGGCTTCCGTAAAGGGAAAGTACCGCGCGTCTTGTTTGAAAAACGCTTTGGCGTTGAAGCGCTCTATCAAGATGCGCTCGACATTTTGCTGCCGGAAGCGTATGCGAAAGCGGTCGAAGAAGCAGGTATTGAGCCGGTATCGATGCCGGAAATCGACATTGAGCAAATGGAAAAAGGCAAAAGCTTAATTTTTAAAGCGAAAGTCACTGTTAAACCGGAAGTAAAACTCGGTCAATACAAAGGACTTGAGGTTGAAAAAATCGATACGACGGTAACGGATGAAGATGTCGAAAATGAGCTGAAGCGCCTGCAAGAAAACTATGCTGAACTGGTCGTCAAAGAAGAAGGGACAGTGGAAAACGGTGATACGGCCGTCATCGACTTTGAAGGATTTGTCGACGGCGAACCGTTTGAAGGTGGCAAAGCAGAAAACTATTCGCTCGAAATCGGCTCCGGAACGTTCATTCCTGGGTTTGAAGATCAGCTTGTCGGCATGAAAGCGGGAGAAGAAAAAGAAATTCAAGTCACCTTCCTGGAAGAGTATCATGCTGAACAACTGGCGGGCAAACCGGCGACGTTCAAAGTGAAAGTACACGAAGTGAAAGCGAAACAACTGCCGGCGCTTGACGATGAATTCGCAAAAGATGTCGATGAAGAAGTCGAAACGCTTGACGAACTGAAGTCGAAAATCCGCACTCGTTTAGAAGAAGCGAAGAAGAACGAGGCAGAAGCGGCCGTTCGCAACGCAGTTGTTGAGAAAGCAGCGGCCAACGCGGAAATCGATATTCCGGCTGTCATGGTGCAAAATGAGACTGACCGGATGCTTCGCGAATTTGACCAACGTCTGCAAATGCAAGGAATGAACTTGCAGTTGTACTATCAATTCTCCGGCCAGGACGAAGCAGCGTTGCGTGAACAAATGAAAGAAGATGCTGAAAAGCGGGTGCGCGCAGCACTGACGCTTGAAGCGATCGCCAAAGCAGAAAATATCGACGTGACTGACGAAGAAGTGAATGAAGAGCTCGAAAAAATGGCCGCATCCTACAACTTGAGCGTTGACAAGTTAAAAGAGCTGATCGGCAACCTCGACGGCGTCAAAGAAGATTTAAAATGGCGAAAAACGGTCGATTTTCTTGTAGAGCACAGCACGGTTGCGGCATAATAATGAAGTAGGGAAGGAACAAGGCGCGAAACGTTCGTGCCTTGTTCTTTATCTCATCAATGGCGATTGGAGGATGAGTTTTCAAACTTTTCTAACACATTTTAGTTTTTTCATTCGCTTTTTCGGGAACACTTATGGTAAAATAGCGAATACATACGTTTTTGCAACGAAGGATGGCGACACACGATACATAACGCAGGCGTGATTCCGTTAACAAGGGGTGAATAACATGTTTAAATTTAACGATGAAAAAGGGCAGTTGAAATGTTCGTTTTGTGGCAAAACACAAGACCAAGTGCGCAAGTTGGTCGCTGGGCCGGGTGTGTACATTTGCGATGAGTGCATCGAGCTATGCACGGAGATCGTCGAAGAAGAGCTTGGCAATGAGGAAGAGTTCGAGTTTAAAGATGTGCCAAAGCCGGTGGAAATCCGTGAAATTCTAGATGAATACGTCATCGGCCAGGACGAGGCGAAAAAATCGCTTGCCGTTGCCGTTTATAATCATTATAAACGGATTAACTCCGGCAGCAAAATTGACGATGTAGAGCTGTCGAAAAGCAACATTTTGATGATCGGGCCGACTGGAAGCGGGAAAACGCTCTTGGCGCAAACATTGGCACGCATTTTAAACGTACCGTTTGCCATTGCTGATGCGACATCGCTCACGGAAGCGGGCTATGTTGGCGAGGACGTCGAAAACATTTTGCTGAAGCTTATTCAAGCGGCTGACTACGATGTCGAACGGGCAGAAAAAGGCATTATTTACATCGACGAAATCGATAAAATTGCCCGCAAGTCGGAAAACCCTTCCATTACCCGCGATGTTTCGGGTGAAGGGGTGCAGCAGGCCCTGTTGAAAATTTTGGAAGGCACGATCGCCAGCGTTCCGCCGCAGGGTGGCCGCAAACATCCGCATCAAGAGTTTATTCAAATTGATACGACGAACATTTTGTTTATTTGCGGCGGGGCGTTTGACGGAATTGAGCCGATCATCAAGCGCCGCCTCGGCAAAAAAGTGATCGGGTTTGGTGCTGAAATGAACCAAGCTGACGTTGATGAGAAAAACTTGCTGTCGAAAGTGTTGCCGGAAGACTTGCTCAAGTTTGGTCTCATTCCGGAGTTCATCGGCCGCCTGCCGGTCATTACTACGCTTGAACCGCTCGATGAACAAGCGTTGATTGATATTTTGACGAAGCCGAAAAACGCCATTGTGAAGCAATACAAAAAAATGCTCGAGCTTGACGGCGTTGAGCTTGAGTTTGAAGAAGCCGCACTCCGTGAAATCGCGAAAAAAGCAATTGAACGGAAAACGGGAGCGCGCGGTCTCCGTTCGATCATCGAAGGCATTATGCTCGATGTCATGTTTGAGCTTCCGTCGCGCGAAGATGTGCAAAAATGTATCATTACTGTCGATACCGTGTGCGGCAAAAAACCACCGAAACTCATTCGCCATGACGGCACGGTGGTCGAGCACGAACGGAAAACGTCCGCTTAATGAGGGAAACCGCCTTTTACGGCGGTTTCTTTTTTGTTGCATGCCCTAGGCGCCAGTCGGCGCTTTTTTTGTTTATTCCCGCCAATTCGCGGAGATACTATTATACTACATACTACTTGAAGGCAGGAGGATATCGGGGCATGAATTGGACGAATATCGTGCTTGTAATTCAGTTGTTTTTTGGGGTCGTCATCGGCCTTTATTTTTGGAATTTGTTAAAAGGACAGCGTGTGCAAAAAGTATCGATTGATAAAGAATCGCGCAAAGAGATGGAGCAGCTCCGCAAGCTGCGCTCTATTTCACTCACTGAGCCGCTTGCCGAAAAAGTACGCCCGAAAAGTTTTGACGATATCGTAGGTCAGGAAGACGGCATCAAGGCATTGAAAGCAGCACTGTGCGGGCCGAACCCGCAACATGTCATCATTTATGGACCACCTGGCGTCGGCAAAACAGCCGCAGCCCGGTTGGTACTTGAAGAAGCGAAGAAAAATCCGCTCTCCCCGTTTAAGAAAAATGCTGTATTTGTTGAGCTCGATGCGACGACGGCGCGCTTTGACGAGCGCGGCATCGCCGATCCGCTCATTGGCTCGGTGCATGACCCGATTTACCAAGGGGCCGGGGCGATGGGACAAGCCGGTATCCCCCAGCCGAAACAAGGGGCGGTGACGAACGCTCATGGCGGCGTTTTGTTTATTGATGAAATTGGCGAACTCCATCCCATCCAAATGAACAAGCTGCTCAAAGTGCTTGAGGATCGGAAAGTGTTTTTTGAAAGCGCCTATTACAGCAAAGAAAACCCACAAATTCCAAGCCATATCCATGACATTTTCCAAAACGGGCTGCCGGCCGATTTTCGCCTTGTCGGTGCAACAACACGAACGCCAAACGAGATTCCTCCGGCCATTCGTTCCCGTTGTTTAGAAGTGTTTTTCCGCGAATTGGATCAAGACGAAATCGCCTTGATCGCCAAAAAAGCAGCGGAAAAAATCCGCTTGAATGTTTCCGAAAGCGGCATTCGTCTCCTTGCCGCTTATGCGCGCAACGGTCGGGAAGCGGTGAACATGATGCAAATTGCGGCCGGGCTTGCCATTACGGAAAACCGGGAGAAAATTTTGGATAAAG
Organism: Geobacillus thermodenitrificans subsp. thermodenitrificans DSM 465; assembly: GCF_000496575.1. Classification (GTDB taxonomy): domain Bacteria; phylum Bacillota; class Bacilli; order Bacillales; family Anoxybacillaceae; genus Geobacillus; species Geobacillus thermodenitrificans. Next base: position 229,976 of record NZ_AYKT01000002.1, read on the forward strand.
ATATTGAATGGGTCATTCACTCAAGCCAAATGGCTCCGCGCTATGAAAAGAAAATTGGATCCGCTCCGGCAGTCGGTGTTGTCAATGGGCTGGCGGTATACGGACCGAACACCGGCGCGCTTCTCGAAATTGAAGTGACTGCCTTGCCAGCGAAAGGAAAAGGATCAATCAATGTGACCGGCATTGTCGAGGAAGAAAGCATTGGTAGTCCGGAAAAATCGGTGCGCCGCAAAAGTATGGCGCGCGGCTCGGCGGAAAACGTGATTACCGTGCTTCGTGCGATGGGGGTACCGGCGGACCGTTACGATATTCACGTCAATTTTCCAGGCGGTGTGCCAGTCGACGGTCCTTCAGCCGGGGTGGCGATCGCGGTTGGGATTTATTCGGCCATTTATCAGCTGCCGGTCGATCATACCGTCGCAATGACTGGAGAAATTAGCATCCACGGCTACGTCAAACCGGTCGGTGGCGTGTTTGCTAAAATTAAAGCGGCCAAGCAAGCCGGAGCGAAAAAAGTCATTATTCCGATTGAAAACATGCAATCGCTGTTGCGGGAAGTGAGCGGTATTCAAATTATCGCTGTCCGCCGCCTTGAAGAAGCGCTCATCCACGTGTTCGGTGAAGAAACACTCCGTCGAGGCACTGCATTTTTGCCGGCTGCTGCCGCCGATCGTTCAGGGAAAAAGCTCGTGTAACAAAGGGGGAGCGATGGTAAAGAGGAGCGCAGCCGCCCGTTTTTGCCGCTGTGGAATATACCGTTTCGTGTACGGCTCGCTGCATTGTGCGGCCGACTATGAGACAGATCAACGGTTTTACCAGTTGTCAGTGTACGGCTTCGGCGCAAGCGGATGATCGCCGGAGTCGATTTTTCTTTGTCTGCAAATAAGATGCCGTTCTCTTTGGTATTCATCAAATTTTACAAATCTGGCTGTCGTACTATACAATAAACGAATAGAAGCGAGATATGGAGGTGTTCGGCGTGAACGGAAAGAAAAAGGAGACGATCGTTCCGCTTTTGCCGCTGCGGGGGTTGCTTGTGTTTCCGACGATGGTACTCCATTTGGACGTCGGGCGCGAGAAATCGGTGAAAGCACTCGAACAGGCGATGGTCGAGGACCATATCATTTTGCTGACATCGCAAAAAGATGTCGCCATCGACGAACCGGACATGGACGACTTATATAAAATGGGGACGATTGCGCGCGTTAAGCAGTTGTTAAAATTGCCGAACGGCACGTTCCGTGTGCTTGTCGAAGGCATTGCCCGGGCGCTCATCACCGAAGTCGTCAGCGAGGAGCCGTATTTTTCCGTCAAGGTGGAAAAATTCGCCGATCGGGCATCGAAAGACTTGGAAGATGAGGCGCTCAAGCGGACGATGCTCGAATATTTTGAGCAATACATAAATTTATCCAAGCGGCTGTCGGCGGACATTTATGCCTCGATTGTCGACATTGATGAGCCGGGGCGGATGGCCGATATTATCGCTTCGCATTTGCCGCTTAAGCTCGAAGAAAAACAGCGTATTTTAGAAACGATCGATGTGAAAGAACGGCTGAATAAAATTATTCAAATTTTGCACAACGAGAAAGAAGTGCTTCAGCTCGAGAAAAAAATTAGCGCTCGCGTCAAACAGTCAATGGAGCGGACGCAAAAAGAGTATTATTTGCGCGAGCAAATGAAAGCCATTCAAAAAGAGCTCGGTGAAAAGGAAGGAAAAACGGGTGAAGTCGAGGCGCTCAAAGAGAAAATCGAGGCAGCCGGCATGCCAGAACATGTGAAAGAGACGGCCCTCAAGGAGCTCGACCGCTATGAAAAAATTCCGGCAACATCAGCAGAAAGTGCGGTCATTCGCAACTACTTAGACTGGCTCATTGCTTTGCCATGGTCAAAAGAAACGAAAGACATCCACGATATTAAACGCGCGGAAACGATTTTAAACGAGGAGCATTACGGGCTTGATAAGGTGAAAGAGCGGGTGCTTGAATTTTTGTCCGTGCAGCAGTTGACCCAATCGTTAAAAGGACCGATTCTTTGCCTTGCCGGACCGCCGGGGGTCGGAAAAACATCGCTTGCCCGCTCGATTGCCAAAGCACTCGGCCGTCGTTTCGTTCGCATGTCGCTTGGCGGCGTGCGCGACGAATCGGAAATTCGCGGCCATCGTCGCACGTACGTTGGAGCGATGCCGGGTCGCATCATTCAAGGCATGAAAAAAGCAGGCACGATCAATCCGGTCTTTTTGCTTGATGAGATCGACAAAATGTCAAGCGATTTCCGTGGCGACCCATCCGCGGCTATGCTTGAGGTGCTCGATCCGGAACAAAACCATACGTTCAGCGATCATTATATCGAAGAGCCGTACGATTTATCGAAAGTAATGTTTATCGCTACCGCTAACAATTTGGCGACGATTCCGCAGCCGTTGTTGGACCGGATGGAAATCATTCACATTCCAGGCTATACAGAGGTCGAAAAGCTGCATATCGCCAAACGGCATTTGCTGCCGAAGCAGCTGGCGGAGCATGGACTGAAAAAGGCAGCGCTCCAGGTTCGGGATGATGCGATGTTGGATATCATCCGTCATTATACGCGCGAAGCCGGCGTTCGGGAGCTTGAACGGCAACTTGCCGCCATTTGCCGGAAAGCGGCTCGCCTCATCGTCTCTGGGGAGAAAAAGCGGGTTGTGGTTACACAAAATAATATCGAAGAATTTTTAGGGAAACGAAAATACCGCTATGGTCAGGCGGAGGCAGAAGATCAAATTGGGGTAGCCACCGGTCTTGCGTATACCGCGTTTGGCGGTGATACGCTCGCCATCGAAGTGTCGCTTGCGAAAGGCAACGGCAAACTTGTCTTGACCGGAAAACTCGGAGATGTAATGAAAGAGTCGGCACAAGCAGCGTTCAGCTATGTGCGTTCACGCGCCGAGGAGCTCGGCATTGACCCGAAATTTCATGAAACGTACGATATCCATATTCACGTTCCAGAAGGAGCGGTGCCAAAAGACGGACCGTCTGCTGGTATTACGATCGCGACTGCGCTCATTTCCGCTTTAACAGGTAAGCCGGTCAGCCGGTTTGTCGGTATGACCGGGGAAATTACGCTGCGTGGCCGTGTGCTCCCGATCGGCGGCTTAAAAGAGAAAACGCTAAGCGCCCACCGCGCCGGACTGAAAACGGTCATTTTACCGAAAGATAATGAAAAAGATTTGGCCGACATTCCGGATACAGTAAAGCGCGACTTGCGCTTTGTGCTCGTCTCCCATCTCGATGAGGTGCTGCCACATGCGTTGGTGGGGTGGGAACGATGAACATCACAAAAGCAGAGCTCGTCATCAGTGCTGTCAAACCCGAGCAATATCCGGATAGTGGGCGGCCGGAAGTGGCGCTTGCTGGTCGCTCAAACGTCGGCAAATCGTCATTTATCAACAAAATGATCAATCGGAAGAACTTGGCGCGCACCTCATCAAAGCCAGGGAAAACGCAGACGTTGAACTTTTATTTGATTAACGATTCGTTTTACTTTGTAGACGTGCCTGGCTATGGTTTTGCCCGCGTGTCGAAGCAGGAGCGGCAAAAATGGGGAAAAATGATGGAGACGTATTTCACGACGCGCGAGACGCTCAAAGCGGCGCTGTTGCTTGTCGATTTGCGCCACCCGCCAACCAAAGACGATGTCATGATGTATGAGTTTTTCAAACATTACGAGATTCCTGTGATCGTCATTGCGACGAAAGCGGATAAAGTCCCGCGTGGCAAGCAGCAAAAGCATGCGAAAATCGCACGCGAAACGTTGCGTCTGGCAGCCGGTGACTCCCTCATTTTGTTTTCCTCCGAGACCGGGCAAGGAAAAGAGGAAGCGTGGGCGGCGCTCTTGCCGTTTTTGACCGAGTGATAAAAAAGTGTTCTCATATTTGGTGATGAAAAAGGTGTCTCGATCCTTCGAGACACCTTTTGTTCACCTCCAACTACCTCCGTTTGGCCCATAATACGTAAATGCCGATGGCGATGAGTCCGAGCGGCCAAAACTTCCAGATGGAAGAAAGGCCGGTTTGGACGAGATGGAACAGCGGCTGGCCGCGGTCGGAAAACGACAGCACAATAGCAAGAAGCAAAAAAAATGCGCCGAAGCCGGCTCCGCTTTTTTGCTTGCGACTGCTGGCGAAAAAAGAGAGTGCAATGATGAAAAAAAAGATGTTTGTGCCATGGGGCCAAGACGGAAAGGCACTGGCAAGCAAAAGCTCAACACCGAAGCCGAGCAAAAGAAAGCCCGGGAAAACATAATGGTACTCGCGCGCCGAATACGCCTGCCCAAGCAAGGCGGCGCCGCAAATGGCGAGCAAAGCCGGCCATCCTTGAAGGAAGCGGAGCAATGGAATGGCTAACTGTCCGGCAAGAAAATATAATCCGAGGCCGATGAACAATATGCCGGAGAAAGCAGCTCTGTTTTTCACGATCGTGCCCCCCGTTTCCCATTTAGACATGTTTATGATAGAATGTTCACTGTATACAGTTTAACATAGCTCGTGAGGGATGTTCACAATTTTTTCAAATCGGAATGATAGACGTTTATGGTATAATAGTGGAAGGGATTGGGCTAAGAAGGGGGGATTGCACCGTGCAGATCATCGTAGTTGGCGTCAATTATAAAACTGCCCCTGTAGAAATTCGTGAAAAGTTGGCGTTTGGTGAGGCAGAGCTCGGCGAGGCGATGAAACAGCTCGCCAAGCAAAAAAGCATCCTCGAAAACGTCATCGTTTCCACATGCAATCGGACGGAAATTTACGCGGTCGTCGATCAACTGCATACCGGCCGTTACTATATAAAAGCATTTTTAGCCGAATGGTTTGACATCGAAGCGGAGGCGATCGCCCCGTATTTGCGCGTGCTCGAAGGGGAAGCGGCCGCGGGGCATTTGTTCCGCGTAGCAGCCGGCCTTGACTCCATGGTGCTTGGAGAAACGCAAATTTTAGGACAAGTGAAAGGGAGCTATTTGCTCGCTCAAGAGATTGGAACGAGCGGCACGATTTTGAACCACCTGTTTAAACAGGCAGTGACGTTTGCCAAACGCGCCCATTCGGAAACCGGGATCGGTGCGCATGCCGTGTCGGTCAGTTATGCAGCTGTCGAGTTGGCGAAGAAAATTTTCGGCCATCTCAACGGCAAGCATGTTTTGATTATCGGTGCCGGCAAAATGGGGACGTTGGCGGCGCAAAACTTGTACGGCAACGGTGTCGGTAAAGTGACCGTCGTCAACCGGACGCTTGAAAAAGCGAAGCAGCTCGCGGCGCAGTTTGACGGTGAGGCGAAGTCGCTTGGCGAATTGTCATGTGCGCTGCTTGAAGCGGATATCGTCATCAGCTCGACGGGAGCGAAAGGCTACATGTTAACGAAAGAGGAGATGGCTCCGCTTGAGAAAATGCGTAAAGGCCGCCCGTTGTTTATGGTCGATATTGCCGTGCCGCGCGATTTAGACCCGGCGCTCGCTGAACTAGAGACGGTCTTTTTGTACGACATTGATGACTTGCAAGACGTCGTCGCAGCGAATTTGGCGGAACGGCAAAAAGCTGCCGCCCTCATTGAGGAGATGATTGAAGGGGAGCTAGTGGCGTTTGGCCAATGGTTGCAGACGCTCGGCGTTGTGCCAGTCATCGCGGCGCTGCGGGAAAAAGCGCTCGCCATTCAGGCGGAAACGATGAAAAGCTTGGAGCGAAAGTTGCCGCATTTGTCGGAGCGCGATCGGAAAGTGTTGAACAAACATACGAAAAGCATTATTAACCAGCTGCTCCGCGACCCGATTTTGCAGGTGAAGGAACTTGCCGCTGGTCCGAACGCTGACGAAGCGCTTCAGCTGTTTATGAAAATTTTTAATATCGAAGATGCAGTCAAAGCAGAGCAACGGAGCGCGCAGCGAGCAGAAGTGCAGTTGAGGGATGAACAGCAAGCGGAAGCGGTTCGCGCCGCCCGCCCATCATGGCAGCTGTAAGGTGGGATAGATGGTGGCGTTGTATGAACTGTCTATTTTGCTCTACATTGCTTCGATTTTTTTCTATTTTATCGATTTTTTGCAGCAAAACCGGAAGGCGAATGAAACCGCCTTCTGGTTGCTTTCTGTCGTTTGGCTGTTGCAAACATTGACATTCGCCTTCCGCATCATGGAAACAAAGCGCTTTCCGATTTTAACGATGTCGGAAGGGCTTTATTTTTACGCCTGGCTGCTTATCACGCTGTCGCTTGTCATCAACCGGCTGTTGCGTGTTGATTTTATCGTCTTTTTTACGAACGTACTCGCTTTTTTTATTTTGGCCATTCATACGTTCGTGCCGTCCTCGCAATCGCCGGCTGTCGCCAAACGGCTTGTCTCCGAACTGCTGGTCATCCATATTACCCTTTCCTTCGGGGCATATGCAGCGTTTACACTGTCATTTCTTTTCTCGGTGCTTTACATGTTGCAATACAGTCTGTTGAAAAAGAAAAAGTGGAACGCTCGTCTTTGGCGGATGGCTGATTTGTCGAAGCTCGATTTTTCGTCGTATGTTTTAAATTTGCTCGGTTTGCCTATGTTGTTATTAGGGCTTATTCTCGGTATGATTTGGGCGTATATTCAAATCGATTATTTCCATTGGTATGACGCGAAAGTGCTTGGATCATTTGTCGTTCTTCTCGTTTATGGCGTCTATTTTTACAAACGGATCGTCCGACAGGTGCAAGGGAAGACGATCGCGCTATGGAATATCGGTTCATTTTTATTTTTGCTTATCAACTTTTTCTTGTTTGGCAGTTTGTCAGAATTCCATTTTTGGTATGCGTAATTGAGGAGGAGCGAAATGCGAAACATCGTCGTTGGCTCGCGGCGCAGCAAGCTTGCTTTGACTCAGACGAACTGGGTCATTAACGAATTGAAGCGGCTCGGGGCGCCGTTTACGTTTGAGGTAAAAGAAATCGTCACGAAAGGAGATCGCGTGCTCGATGTCACGCTCTCCAAAGTAGGAGGCAAAGGGCTGTTTGTGAAAGAAATTGAGCATGAAATGCTGACCGGCGGCATCGATATGGCCGTCCACAGTATGAAAGACATGCCGGCAGTACTGCCGAGCGGATTGGTGATCGGCTCGGTTCCGCGGCGTGAGGATGTGCGTGATGTGCTCGTCAGCAAGGGGAATCTGTCGCTTTCCGATTTGCCAAGCGGGGCGGTCATCGGTACGAGCAGTCTGCGCCGCTCGGCACAGTTGCTCGCCTATCGGCCGGATGTGACGATCAAATGGATCCGCGGCAACATTGACACAAGGCTGGCGAAGCTGAAAAACGAAGATTATGACGCCATCGTGCTGGCGGCTGCCGGCTTGGCGCGTATGGGCTGGAGCGATGACGTGATCAGCGAATATTTGTCGCCGGATGTGTGCGTCCCGGCGGTTGGCCAAGGAGCGCTTGCTGTCGAATGCCGTGAAGATGATGTGGAGTTGCGCGAGTGGCTGAGCCGTCTGAATGATGAACAGACGGAACGAGCAGTTCGGGCGGAGCGCGCCTTTTTGCAGCAGATGGAAGGTGGATGCCAAGTGCCGATTGCCGGCTATGCGGAAGTGAAGGAGGGAATGGTGCATCTTACTGCGCTTGTTGCCTCCCCAGACGGCAAAGAGAAATACAAAGAAATCGTCATTGGCGCTGATCCGGAAGAGGTCGGCCGACAGGCAGCTGCCCTCCTGAGTGAGCAAGGGGCCAAAGAGCTGATCGAGCGCGTAAAAAAGGAGCTGGGCAACTAATGACCAATCGTGCGCTGGCTGGCAAGACAGTGCTTGTAACCCGTGACAAGGAGCAGGCGGCATCGTTTTCCGCCAAGCTGCGCGACGCTGGTGCGGTGCCGATCGAAATCCCACTCATAGCTATCCGGCCAGCGGCGACACCGGAAGCGATTGCCGCGCTCGCCGAACGGCTTGAGGAATACCGATGGCTCGTCTTGACGAGCGCGAACGCCATTCGCTTCTTTTTTCCGCACGTTTCGTTGTCGCGGCCGTTGCCGAATATCGCTGTCGTCGGACGGAAGACGGCAGCTGCCCTCGCTGAGTACGGTGTTTCACCGGTGCTCGTGCCGGATGATTTCACCGCTGAACGGCTCGCTGCCATGCTTGCACCGCGCTTGAAACAGGGCGAACGGGTGCTGTTTGTCAAGGGGGACTTGGCGAGCCCGACGCTGCCTGAGGCGTTAAGAGAGGCTGGGGCAACAGTTGATGAGTTTATTGTGTATCGCACCATGCCGGATACGAGCGGAGAAGAGCAGTTGTTGACACTGCTGCGCGAACGGAAGTTGGATGTACTCACTTTGATGAGCCCATCAGCAGTCCGCAGCCTTGCCCGTCTTCTTGGCGGAGAAGCGAACGAGCTTCTCTCCGGAGTCACCGTCGCCTGCATCGGACCGGTGACAAAAAAGGCAGCCGAGCAGGAAGGCATAGCAGTACATATTTGTCCAGCTGATTACACGGCTGATGGTATAATGAAAGCGATGGAACAATATTTTTCCACGGAGGGACGATAAATGTCATTGTCATTTGACCGCCATCGTCGCCTGCGGCAAACAGCCGCCATTCGGGCGATGGTACGCGAGACGCATCTTCGCGTTGATGATCTTATTTATCCGCTGTTTGTCGTCGAAGGAAGCGGCATTCGCCGCGAAGTGCCATCGATGCCTGGGGTATACCATTTATCGCTTGATCGTCTAACGGAAGAAATCGATGAAATCGCGAAGCTTGGCATCCGGGCGGTCATGGTGTTTGGTGTGCCGGACGAAAAAGATGAAGTCGGTTCGCAGGCGTATTGCGAAACTGGGATCGTCCAGCGAGCAATCCGGCAAATCAAGGCTGAACGTTCGGAGATGGTCGTCATTGCCGATACATGTTTATGCGAATATACGAGCCACGGTCATTGCGGCGTCGTCGAAAATGAGCAAGTACTCAACGACCCGTCGCTCGAGTTGCTCGTCAAAACGGCAGTGAGCCAAGCGCAAGCTGGTGCCGACATCATCGCACCGTCGAACATGATGGACGGGTTTGTCGCCGCCATTCGCCATGGGCTTGATGAAGCGGGGTTTGAGAACGTGCCGATCATGTCCTATGCAATTAAGTACGCCTCGGCATTTTACGGCCCGTTCCGCGATGCAGCGGACAGCGCACCGCAATTTGGCGACCGGAAAACGTACCAAATGGATCCGGCCAATCGTCTTGAGGCGTTTCGCGAGGCAGAATCCGATATAAAAGAAGGCGCTGATTTCTTAATGGTCAAACCGGCGCTTGCCTATATGGACATTATTCGCGACATCAAAAACCGGTTTCCGCTTCCGCTTGTTGCCTATAACGTGAGCGGTGAGTATTCGATGGTGAAAGCGGCAGCGCAAAACGGTTGGATTGACGAAAAATCAGTTGTGATGGAAATGCTGACAGGAATGAAGCGAGCCGGCGCTGATTTAATCATCACATATTTTGCGAAAGATGTTGCTCGCTGGCTGGCTGAATAGAGAGGGGGCGGAATCGTGCGAAGTTATGAACGGTCGAAAGCGGCTTATGAAGAAGCAGTGACATTAATGCCAGGTGGGGTAAACAGCCCGGTTCGCGCCTTCAAATCGGTCGGGATGACGCCGATTTTTATGGCGCGCGGCCAAGGTGCGAAAATTTACGATATTGACGGCAACGAATATATCGATTATGTGTTGTCATGGGGACCGCTCATTTTAGGGCATGCCGATCCACAAGTTGTTGAAGCGTTAAAACGGGTAGCCGAACAAGGGACGAGCTTCGGCGCTCCGACGTTGCTTGAGAACGAGTTGGCCAAACTCGTGATCGAGCGGGTGCCTTCCGTCGAGATCGTACGAATGGTCAACTCCGGAACGGAAGCAACGATGAGCGCCCTCCGTTTGGCGCGTGGCTACACGAAGCGCAACAAAATCATCAAGTTTGAAGGCAGCTACCATGGTCATGGTGATTCGTTGCTTATTAAAGCTGGCTCCGGTGTGGCGACGCTCGGCTTACCGGATAGTCCAGGCGTACCGCAATCAGTCGCTCAGCATACCATCACCGTTCCGTACAATGATTTGGACAGCGTGCGCTATGCATTTGAGCGGTTTGGTGAAGACATTGCGGCGGTGATTGTCGAGCCGGTAGCCGGCAATATGGGCGTTGTTCCGCCAGTCCCTGGCTTTTTGGAAGGGCTGCGCGACGTGACAAAACAATACGGCGCTCTATTGATTTTTGACGAGGTGATGACCGGATTCCGTGTCGATTACCATTGTGCACAAGGGTATTACGGCGTTGAACCGGATTTGACGTGCCTCGGCAAAGTGATCGGCGGCGGCCTGCCGGTTGGAGCGTATGGCGGTAAAGCAGAAATTATGGAGCAAGTTGCACCGAGCGGGCCGGTGTATCAGGCCGGTACGTTGTCCGGCAACCCGCTTGCCATGACAGCCGGTTATGAAACGCTTCGCCAACTGACACCGGAAACGTATAAAGAGTTTCGTCGGAAGGCAGCGCGCCTTGAAGAAGGGCTGCATCAAGCTGCCGAAAAATATGAGATTCCGCATACCATCAACCGCGCTGGATCGATGATTGGCTTTTTCTTTACGAACGAGCCGGTCATCAATTACGAGACGGCAAAAACGTCGGATTTGGAACTGTTTGCCGCCTATTACCGGGAGATGGCGAACGAAGGCATTTTCTTGCCGCCGTCACAATTTGAAGGGCTGTTTTTGTCGACTGCTCATAGCGATGAAGACATTGAATATACGATCGCCGCTGCCGAGCGGGTATTTGCTCGTCTGCGCGGCTAAATCCATCGGGCTGCTGTATGGGCAGCCCGATTTTTTTATCATACCGCCTCTTTTCCGTTCATACAATGGATAATGTCATAGAAACTATTTGTCGAGGGGACGGAAGGAGGAAGCCCGGTTGGAGCAATCGTATTTGCGTTTTTCATTGGAAGAATCAGTCTGGTTTAAAAGCGGACAGGAAGTCGCCGAGTTTTTGTCCATCTCTCTTGATCCGGTCATTTCCGTCGACGAGTACGACCAATATATTACGATTCGCGGCGCGCTCGAGTTAAGCGGAGAATTCCGTCAAGCGGACGAATCGCCGCAGAGGGACGTGGATGATGATACGTTTGAATCGGCAAGCTATCGATTCATTCAACACATTTCGGTGCGTGAAGACGGCATTAGCGAACTGTTGCACCGTTTTCCAATTGATATTACGATTCCGAAAAACCGTATTCGCGAACTTGACGATGTATACGTGACAGTCGAATCATTCGACTATGATTTAGGTGACAACGGAAGGCTGCTTGTGACTGCAGACATTTCGATCAGCGGGATTAGTGAGGCGCCGCTCGTCGATGACTTACCGGATGATGACGAAGATGAGGAGCCGCTGTTTACCCCATTTGAGTCAATCGCCCGCAAAGAGGCAACCGACGATGAAGCATTCGCATCGGAAGATCGCCCCGCTAATGAGGTGAACGAACAGCCTATTGCTGCAGTCAGTGAAACGCCGTCTTCCGAGCTTGAACTGGCGGCTGTGCGCCATGAAGAAACGCCGTCTGATCAAAAAGAGGACGTAAAAGAGCCATTTTTGCCAATTGAGACGGAAACGAAAGCTGTCAGTGCGGAAGCAGAAGAGGAACTTGATAATCTGTCGCCGCCAACGGAGGCGAAAGTATCGATTGGCGCAGCCAAAAAAGCGATGGATGAAGAGGACGAGGAAGAACAACAAACGGAAGTGAAAAGTGAAAACGCCCTTTACTTAACGAAGCTGTTTGCCAAAAGTGGAGCGGAAGAGTTTACAACCGTCAAAATTTGCATCGTCCAACAAGGAGATTCGTTGGACAAGATTGCTGAACGGTATGATGTGACGATCTCCCAGCTTTTGCGCGCCAACGATTTGGAAAGCGCGGAGGACGTGCATGAAGGGCAGCTGTTATATATTCCGGCCTTGGCGGGAAGCCGTCCTTTCTCGTGAAAGGAACGCTTTCCGTTTCTTTTGCCGGTGAGGGGGCGTAACAATGGCCATATGGTCTGAAACGTACCGCGCCGTACTTCATCAGTATGGGCTTCAACCACAGCGCATCGAACAGCGGGGCAAAGCGGCGAAAGTGTACACTGATCGCGGTATTTTTGCCTTAAAAATGCTCGACGGCGAGCAGGAGGCGGCCGCCATTTGGCAGTCGCTTCACTATTATGGCCGCCATTGCCCTCCGGTTTATTGGACGAGGCATCGGTCGCTGTTTGCGGCGGAGGGGGGCCGCCTTTATTATTTACACGCATGGCAGGATGGAGAAGCGAGAGCAAGGGAGGAAACAGTGCGTGCCTTTTTTCACGGACTGTCTCGTCTCCATCGCGCTACCGTTCGCACCGTCGAAGTGAGCGAGGAAGAGGTCGCCGCTTATCGAAAACAAAAAAAAGAGGAATGGCAGCGGGAGCGGACGGTTTGGGAAGAGCGGATCGAGCAGTATGAAACTGCCTGGTACATGTCACCGTTTCAGCTGCAGTGCTGTACGTATTTTCATGAGGTGATGCGCGCTTATTTGTTTGCTGAGGACCAGCTGACCGCTTGGGAGGAGGCACTCCAAGAAACGAAACAATGGCGAGTTGCTTGGGTGCACGGAAAAGCGCGTCTTTCTCATTACGTAGCACCGTATTGGATCAGCTGGGAGCGAGCGCACTGGAATTCGCCAGTATATGATTTGATCGCTGCACTTCGCGTTCATGTCCAAACGCTTCCGCCGCTTGGACAGGAGTGGATGAGGGGGATGGATGAATACGAAAAGGAACTCCCATTATCCGCCGGGGAACGGGCATTTTTATACAGCCATTTAGCCGAACCGCGCGGGTTTGTCCGCTGCCTTGAACAATATGAAGCTGCGCCGAGAAAGGAACGGAACGAGCGGAAATATGTTGCCGCCTTGCAGCGCTGCTATTTTGCCTTCAAAAACATGGAAGCGATTGTGATGCATCTTGTCCAACGCGACGCTGCGCGGCAGCAAGAAGAGGCGATCAAGCATGAAGAGCCAGAACAAGGGGACGACAGCGGTTAAATCCATTCCAAATGGAGCGCCACAGCAATCAAAACAAAGATGGCTAATAAAATGACATCGAACGTCGTTGGCAAAAAAATGGTGCGAATGGCTTGAAAAATAGTGAGCGGAATGATCACTTGGGCGCAGACGGCGCGCACTTGCCTCAGCCACGGCGGCCATGAATATGGGTTAAATCGCCGCATCGGCACTTCCCTCCTTCTCCGGTTTACTATACAATATGAAAAGGTCCATTATTTGTCACCTAACTGGGGCAATTGGAATAAATAAATAAAAACTTGGCAAAGATGATGGACAATGGTAGTATAATAATCGAATAATGATGAAAAAAGCGAAGACGGGGAGGAGTACAACAGTTCGCTCCTGCAGAGAGGGAAATCATAAGCTGCGAGATTTCCTAGGATGTCGACTGTTGGAAGGTCGCCCTTGAGCTGCTTCGTTGAAAGGCGAAACCGCTGAGTAGGGGAAGCCGGCTTGATGCCGTTATGCTAATGAAGTGCTTAAGCCTCTAGGAGACGGGTGATTGAAAGGAGAATGTCGTTGAAAGACGCAAGTCGAGAAACCTTGCGGCCGCTCCTGATGGAATATTGCCCGATGCTCGGAAAATGGCACCTTTTCACCGTTCTTCTAGGCTTAAGAAAAAAGGTGGTACCGCGAAAGCAGCTCCTTTCGTCCTTTTTGGATGAAAGGGGCTTTTTTGCTTGCCTATCGGACGGTTGATCCTGTAGGCAACACAGCCATTGTTTATCACATGAAGGAGGGAATAAAAGTGGCACAGCATGAAGTGTCGATGCCGCCAAAATACGATCACCGCGCTGTTGAAGCGGGGCGCTATGACTGGTGGCTGAAAGGCAAGTTTTTTGAAACGACCGGCGATCCGGACAAACAACCGTTTACGATCGTTATCCCACCGCCGAACGTCACAGGCAAACTGCATTTGGGCCATGCGTGGGATACGACGCTGCAAGACATCATTACGCGCATGAAGCGGATGCAAGGGTATGATGTCCTATGGCTTCCGGGTATGGACCATGCCGGCATCGCCACCCAGGCGAAAGTGGAAGAAAAATTGCGCCAACAAGGACTGTCCCGCTACGATTTAGGACGGGAAAAATTTTTGGAAGAAACGTGGAAATGGAAAGAAGAATATGCCGGCCATATCCGCAGCCAATGGGCAAAATTAGGGCTCGGCCTCGATTACACGCGCGAGCGGTTTACGCTTGATGAAGGGCTGTCAAAAGCCGTACGCGAAGTGTTCGTCTCGCTTTACCGGAAAGGGCTCATTTACCGCGGTGAATACATTATCAACTGGGATCCGGCGACCAAAACCGCCTTGTCCGACATCGAGGTCATTTACAAGGAAGTGAAAGGTGCGCTTTATCATTTGCGCTATCCGCTCGCTGACGGCTCGGGCTACATTGAAGTAGCGACAACCCGTCCAGAAACGATGCTCGGTGACACGGCCGTCGCGGTTCATCCGGATGACGAGCGGTATAAACACTTGATCGGCAAGATGGTGAAATTGCCAATCGTTGGCCGGGAAATTCCGATCATCGCTGATGAGTATGTCGATATGGAATTCGGTTCCGGCGCGGTAAAAATTACACCGGCACACGATCCGAACGACTTTGAAGTTGGCAACCGCCACAACTTGCCGCGCATTCTCGTCATGAACGAAGACGGTACAATGAACGAAAACGCATTGCAATATCAAGGGCTTGACCGGTTTGAATGCCGGAAGCAAATCGTCCGTGATTTACAAGAGCAAGGCGTCCTCTTTAAAATTGAGGAACACGTCCACTCGGTCGGGCACAGTGAACGGAGCGGCGCCGTTGTTGAACCGTATTTGTCGACACAATGGTTCGTAAAAATGAAGCCGCTCGCGGAAGCTGCCATCAAGATGCAGCAAACAGAAGGAAAAGTGCAATTTGTGCCGGAGCGGTTTGAAAAAACGTACTTGCACTGGCTTGAGAACATTCGCGACTGGTGCATTTCGCGTCAGCTTTGGTGGGGGCACCGCATTCCGGCGTGGTACCATAAAGAAACGGGTGAAATTTACGTCGACCACGAGCCGCCGGCAGACATTGAAAATTGGGAGCAAGACCCGGATGTGCTTGATACATGGTTCAGCTCGGCACTCTGGCCGTTCTCCACAATGGGGTGGCCGGATACGGAAGCGCCGGACTACAAGCGCTATTACCCGACCGATGTGCTTGTCACCGGCTATGACATCATTTTCTTCTGGGTGTCGCGCATGATTTTCCAAGGGCTTGAGTTCACTGGGAAGAGACCGTTTAAAGATGTGTTGATCCACGGCCTCGTCCGCGACGCTCAAGGAAGAAAAATGAGCAAGTCGCTCGGCAACGGTGTCGACCCGATGGATGTCATTGACCAATACGGCGCCGATGCGCTCCGCTACTTCCTAGCGACCGGTAGCTCGCCAGGACAAGATTTGCGCTTTAGCACGGAAAAAGTTGAGGCGACGTGGAATTTTGCTAACAAAATTTGGAACGCTTCACGTTTCGCCTTAATGAACATGGGCGGCATGACATATGAGGAGCTCGATTTGAGCGGCGAAAAAACGGTCGCCGACCATTGGATTTTAACGCGCTTAAATGAAACGATCGACACGGTGACGAAGCTCGCCGACAAATACGAGTTTGGTGAAGTCGGTCGCACGTTGTACAACTTTATTTGGGACGATTTGTGCGACTGGTACATTGAAATGGCGAAGCTGCCGCTTTACGGCGATGATGAGACAGCGAAAAAGACGACGCGTTCAGTTTTAGCGTATGTGCTTGACAATACGATGCGCTTGTTGCATCCATTCATGCCGTTCATTACCGAGGAAATTTGGCAAAACTTGCCGCATGACGGCGAATCGATTACCGTTGCCTCGTGGCCGCAAGTGCGTCCGGAGCTGTCAAACGAAGAAGCGGCGGAAGAAATGCGGATGCTCGTTGACATTATCCGCGCGGTCCGAAACGTTCGTGCCGAAGTCAATACGCCGCCGAGCAAACCGATTGCGCTCTACATTAAGACAAAAGACGAACAAGTGCGCGCAGCGCTTATGAAAAACCGCGCTTATCTCGAACGGTTCTGCAATCCGAGCGAATTGATCATTGACACGGATGTTCCGGCGCCAGAAAAAGCGATGACTGCTGTCGTCACAGGGGCAGAGCTCATTTTGCCGCTTGAAGGACTCATCAATATCGAAGAAGAAATCAAGCGGCTTGAGAAAGAGCTCGACAAATGGAACAAAGAAGTCGAGCGTGTCGAAAAGAAACTGGCGAACGAAGGCTTTTTGGCAAAAGCGCCGGCTCATGTCGTCGAGGAAGAGCGGCGCAAGCGGCAAGATTACATCGAAAAACGCGAAGCAGTGAAAGCGCGTCTTGCCGAGTTGAAACGGTAGACAAACAATTCTTTTGTTGATTATGATGAAGACGAATCCGCTATCATGCGGGTTCGTCTTTTTCGCTAGCGAAACACCTAGTCAATCGCTAATTTCTTATATCCATCTTCTCGAGGGAGGAGTCATCAGCATGATCCGGACATATGAAGAAGCCGTCACTTGGATTCATGAGCGGCTACGTCTTGGCATGAAGCCGGGGTTGGCCCGGATGGAATGGATGATGGAAAAGCTCGGCCATCCGGAACGCCGCGTCCGTGCTGTCCATATCGGCGGAACGAACGGCAAAGGGTCGACAGTGGCGTATTTGCGTTCGATTTTGCAGGCGGCCGGTTATTCGGTCGGTACGTTCACCTCACCGTACGTTGAGCAATTTAACGAACGGATCAGCATCAACGGCGAACCGATTCGCGATGAAGAAATCGTTGAGCTTGTGCAAGTCATTCAACCGCTCTCGGACGAACTCGAACGAACAGAACTTGGTGGACCGACCGAATTTGAAGTGATCACCGCTATGATGCTCTATTACTTCGGCAAAAAACGGATTCAAGATATTGTACTTATTGAAGTCGGGCTTGGCGGACGATTGGACTCGACGAATGTGATTTATCCGCTCGTTTCCGTCATTACGAACGTCAGCTACGACCATATGAACATTTTAGGCGATACGCTCGCGCAAATTGCGGCCGAAAAAGCAGGAATCATCAAATCGGGGGTTCCGCTTGTGACAGCGGTGAATGAGCCGGAAGCACGGGAGGTCATCGCTAAGACGGCGGCGGAGCGGAAAGCGAAAACATACTGGCTTGGCGTTGATTTTTCCGTTTCCCACCAGCAAACGACCGCTGAAGGGGAGCAATTTTCCATCACAACGCCGTTTGCTGAGTATCGTGACTTACGCATTCACATGCCGGGAGCCCACCAAATTGAAAACGCGGCGACGGCCGTCATGGCGGCTGAATTGCTTCGGCTGAACTATTCGTTTTTGATTGAACCGGAGCACATTCACGACGGACTCGCTATGGCTGCTTGGCCGGGCCGGTTTGAGCGGGTGAGCGATGATCCGCTTGTCATTATCGACGGCGCCCATAACGAAGCCGGTATTCGCGCTCTTGTTGACACGGTGCGCACCCATTACTCGGACAAGCGGGTGCATGTGTTGTTTGCTGCGTTGGCCGACAAGCCGCTTGAACGAATGATCCGTCTGCTTGACGAGCTGGCTGAGACAATTACGTTTACGACGTTTGATTTTCCACGCGCCGCAGCGGCTGATGCACTTGCCGCCCTTTCTTCCCATCCAAAGAAAGCGGTCACGGACGATTGGACCGGCTGGATCCGTGAGAAGAAAAAACAAATAGGGGATGATGAGCTGCTGCTTGTCACCGGATCGCTTTATTTTCTATCGGAAGTGCGGAAACTTTTAAAAACCGATGCCAATTGATGAAAAGAATTGATATAATGAAAGAAAAATAGTTCTTTTGGCACGGGAGGGGAGGCGCGTGCGGCGACGAAGATGGCTGTTATGGGGGATGTTGTTCTGGCTGATGGCAAGTATATGGCCGAACACCGCAGATGTCGTTTATGCCGACCCAAAAAAGGGAGCGATCACTTCCGTTTCCGAGAAGAAAATTGAAGGATGGGCGACCGCTCCGGGAGAAGGTGATGGAAAAGGCAACAGCATTCGCTTTTTTGAGGTTCGCATTCAGCTGAAAGGACAAAACGGCACTGCTGTCAGCTACCGGACGGAAGCGGTGGAAGTAGAGCCGGATCGGAACGGCGAGAAAAAGTATACATTTTCGCTCGATATGCGCGGCAAATGGCCATCGGCTCCGGGAACAACGGCCACTTATGAAATCGTTGTCGATGCTTACCGGGTGTTAGGAAACGGACAAGAAGAGGTGTATTTTTCATTTCCGGAGCCGCCTTATGAATATACGAGGCAAACGGAGACGAGCACGGCGAAATTGGATTTTTCCCTCTCATTTTCACAGCCAGAATACGCCAAGCCGCCAGACGGCGATGCCCAAGGACGACTCGATGTGACGCTCATCCCGCAAGGTGGGGTTCCGGCGCCTGTTCGCCCGCCGATCGATGTCGTGTTTGTGATGGACGTGTCAGGCTCCATGACGACGATGAAGCTGCAAAGCGCCAAATCCGCTTTGCAGGCAGCGGTGAATTATTTCAAAACCAATTATCATCCAAATGATCGGTTTGCTCTGATTCCGTTTTCTGATGACGTGAAGGCAACAAGTGTTGTTCCGTTCGGATCGAAATCAAATGTTATCAGTCAATTAGACGCCATACTTGATGAAGGAAACCGTTTGACGGCCAACGGCGGGACGAACTACTCGGCTGCCTTGTCGTTGGCTCAGTCGTATTTTAACGATCCAGAGCGGAAAAAGTACATTATCTTTTTGACTGATGGAATGCCGACTGTGCTAAACACAACGAGTTCGATTACACATAAGGAAATTAAGAAAGGTTTTAAAGATGATGGTGAAAAAATCACCGCTTCCCTACCGCTCATATATGGATTGTACAGCGACGGAAAAATGACGAGCATCAGCTTTACCGATAAGGACGGTTATGACCGGCTATTTTACAACAATCATATCGATTATGTGAATGGGTGGCTGTTTTCCAACGATAACGGCTATTCGTTCACTTATGCCTGGGGTGAAGGGAAGGCTTACGGTGATGCCGTCAATGTGGCAAAAACGCTTGTCATGAACAACATCACGCTGTATTCGATCGGTTTTGGCAACAATCACGAGGTCGATATGGACTATTTGCGAGCACTGTCGACGACAGCAGGAGGGGAAGTGCGGCAAGGAACACCGCAAAACTTGACTGAGCTGTTTCAACGGTTTTCACAAATGCCCACCGATCCGACTTTAACGGGAACGGTTCGTATTCCGCTTGCTTCCTTTGGAGGCAATGTGACCATTACAGAAAACGGCCAAGTATGGCTAGATGAAGACAAACAAAACGCGTATATTTCGTTTTCGATTCCGTATGAAGTCGGGAAGCCAGCGCCGGCGCCGATTACGATTCCGGTTTCCGTCTCCTTTAAGCAAAAAGGGACATATACGTTTACGGCCGAACTAACGTACCGTGATGTATACGGGCAGTTGCAGCCGGCAGTGACCAAAACTGCGACGGTCATAGTGAAAGATGCATACGTGCCGCTCGAACGGATGGAGTTTCCCCGGGTGCTGTACATGGAAGTTGGCGAACGGCTTGAAGTAATGCCGCAGCTTCGCTTCATTCCAGACAATGCGACCGATCAAACGCTTCGCTCCGTTGAATCGTCCGCACCGGAGTATGTCGAGGTTGTCCGTGAAAACGGCGAGTGGGTTTTGGTTGCCAACGATGTCGGTTATGCGACGGTGACGGCGACTGCTAATGCGAAAACGAGCGATCATCAGCCGATTCGGGCGAGCGTGACGGTGATTGTTCGCGAACCGGAAGATCACGGTGATAACGACGGGCGAAACCGATGGTAATCGACATCAACACAACTAAGCTTGTTGACGAGATCAAATGATATCGACAAATTAGTGGAGGTTTTTCCGTAAAAAAGGGCGGCCAGATCGACCTAGCCGCCTTTTTCTTTATTCTACTTTCAACCGGTCTACAACGAGGGACAACCGTTTGACAAACGGAAGACCTTCCCCGCGGTCGATCAGCACTTGCGGGTCGTGACGGATGACGAGACGCGACTGGCCGATGTCGTCATCCGGAGCTGGAATGAACGACAATCCGTTTTCCGCCCGGCCGCGATAAGCGTTGACGACAAGGCCGGATATGTCAGCATCCGGTGCGTGTTTGGATGCATCGCCGCGTGCGAACAAGCCGCCTTGAATATGAATGTACGAGCCAACCGCATAGACTGTGGCATTGCTGCTCGTGTAAAAATAGCCTTTTAAGTTCGGCTGCCGCGGAAACGAATTATGAAACTCATTAATGCGCGCCAGCTCAAGCGGACCGTCGGATAACAGGACAAGCTCTTTTCCGTCCCAATCGCTAATGTCAGCGTCATAAATGAGCGTGCGCCCGGTGACATATACAGAGGCGTCAAACGCGACATTTCCTTGAATCGTTAAATCACCGAGCACGATCAAATTGCCGCGCACTTTTGTCGGCGTCTGTGCCGTATTGCCTAAAAACAAATCGCCGTTGACGATGAGCCAATGTTTCTTTAGGTCAATTTCCCCATGATCAACAAAAAACGAGGAAACTTCTGGATGATAAAGCAGGACAGACTGATGCCACGAACCGTCGAGCAGTGGCTCAATGTCATCCACCAACGTTAGGCGGTCTTCGAGCATCGAAAGCATGTCTGGAATGCCCTTATCAATCCATTGTTCGTATTCATCGCTAAACGTTTCGATACCTGCCGCATTAAGCAGCTTATCTTTCACCGTCCAGTTAAAATCAACGTCAATAAAATCGTCTGTTTCTTTTTGTACGGTCGCTCCCTCTAAACCAAAGGAAAAGTGAATTGACTGTCGAAGAAACGTTCCTGACGCCCTTTGATAGCAGTCAGCTCCGCTTTTGCAAGAGAACATCTCTCCTTGAACAAGCCAGGCATTGTCGGCCGAAAGGGAAGGAAAAGAAGTCGGTTCGGTCCGGCGTTGTGAATGGTCGATATAGTTGGCGGCGTTCGTGACATAGGCATCGTTGCCCGCATACACATGTCCGTCGATATATGCGCCGCCGTTGACAGCCAAGTCCTCCGCCGAGCCGAGGGCGTATTTTAAAAAACTTGGCGTGTTGGAGATAATGACGCGCCGCGTGACCGTTTTGCTCCCATGCGGCTTCGAAATATAGAAAACGCGGGTAAACAGCTTTTGCCGGTCGATCCCTTCTTCCTCAGTCGCATCGTGGATAGTGACTCCATATCGCTGTTCAAATGCGGACAGCCAACGGCTTAAATCATCGTCAAAGCGCACCGGCGTAGAAAGGACAAAATCCGGCTTGGCGATGGTCGCTTTTAAGGAGGCGACCGTTTCGTCGATGGCGTTGGCGGCTTCGTGAAACGATTCGATATCTTCGACGCGCACGTCAGTAAATCGCGCCTGTTGAGCGGCAACCGCTAAAATCGTTAAGCCGAGCAAAAAGAAGATGGTGATGACAAGCATCGTTGTCACTAAACTGTAGCCGGCCTCGTTTAGACGCAGGCGGTTCATCGAGCTTCCCCCCCCTTAAAAGCCGAACTCCGTTTTTAATGTAAACGGTTGTACATACAGCCAGCTATCCGGATCGGCGTGTTTGCGGTCTTGCACGGTGAGCTTCATCGTGACCACACCGCTGCGGCAAATATGCGCTTCCCCCTTTTTTTCTTCGCGCAGGCAACGGAGCGAAAGTGTGGAATCGGCGGCCAGCGACAGGCGTGATGAGGAAATGGCTTCCCCATTGATCGCAAGCGCCCCGTCTTCAATCGAAATCGTCAGTGCGGCACCGTCCTTTTTTTGTTCAGCAACAAATCCAGACAAGGTGTCAATCCATTGTTGTCGGTCCTCAATGAAGGTTAACGTCTGTTCATTGCTTACGCTTAGATCAACGCCATCGGGAGCGAGTTCGTACAGCTTGTTCATCATCATGGCGACGGCATAGTCCGCCTCACTGCGCAGTTCGTTCTCGATGCCGATCCGTTGATAGGCGCGAATGCCGGTCAGAAAGACGGTATAAATGGCGCCGATGATGAGCAGCGAAATGGAGACGGCAGCAAGCAGCTCAACAAGCGTCATCCCAGCTTGGGCTTTAGCGGATCGTCTCATCAGTGATTACTCCTTCCACCCACTCCGCCTCTTCGGACCGATCGCCCCAGCGGACGATCACATACATTTTCAACGCATACTGTTCCAAGCCAAGTTCAGACTGCCGCACTTTTTCCGCTTCTTCGCTGATCCGTTCGCGCAGTGAACGTGGGAACTCCTCAGGAGGGGATGAGGTGAGTTGTTCCCAGAGTGTTCGTTCATACGGAATGAGAAAAACAGCGACCCGCCCGTTATCGTAAATGACATTATTGATCATCGGGGAGAATTGGGCTCGGCATACGTCCGGCTCAGGGAAAATGGCCGCATGTTCACAATCGACCCCCGTCAGTTTTACAAATGGCGTTTGTTCGTTGGTCGATTGGCGGACATGTTGTTCGAGCGCAGAGAAGTTCAATTTTCCCATATATACAGCGACGCCGCGGGCGATATTGATCGCGACCGTGCGCCCTTGGTTGTAGGACGTATATGTCATCGCGTTCGTAAAAAAGTAGAACAAGCCGATCACCACGCCTGATAATAGGGTAATGGCGAGCAGTGTTTCGATGAGGGTGAATCCCTCTTTTTGATAAAATGTACGAAAATTGTACCAATACATTCGTCACAACCTTCTTTCAAAATATGTAATTTTATTATACAATAAGTTAAAATTACTATGTAGATTTTTAGGATAATAGGGTGATAAGTCATACATTTGTAATCGTTGCGCCGGGAAGGAACGGATGGGCATGTGGAAAGAGGCGGTTATTTATCTTGCGGCATTCATACTGGCTCTTTTGGCGATTTGGTTGTTGCCGCTTGGGTTCAGTCGAGCCGGGGGTGCAGTAGTTGTCGCAGTTGCGTTTCTCATCGCGGTATTAGCTCGACTGGCCGAATCGGTCGTGCCGCTTTGGCAAATCGTGCTGTTGCTCGGGCTCTTGCTGGCTGCGGTTTCGTATTTATTCGACCGCCGGTTTGGCACGGTCCTCTATCGGTCGGTAACGGAAAAGGAAGAAGATGACGAGACGAATGATGCTCGGATAGAAAAAACGGTGCGCTTGATGAAGCCGATAGACCATAACGACAAAGAAGCGGATCAGCGTGAGGCAAATGACTTGAACGACGGACGCCAGCAAACAGCGTTCAGGCAGGAACACGGACATGTCGCTCCTGAGGTTGCTTTGCCAAATGCAGCGGTGCGCCTTCATGACGGTTTGGAAGCGGACGAACCCGCTTCAGACGGGCTTGAACCAGCGCTGAAAGATTCGGCTTCAGCGTTGAACGAACCGACGACCGCTGTCGATGAGCCGAGGCTGTCTTCAGATGAATCGATGTTAAGGTTAGATGACCTAGGGACAGCTTTAGGTGAGCTAGGGGCAGCGGTCAAACATGCTGAGGACTTCGAACGGGAAAAAGAGCGTACGGAACGTTCTGCCGCGCTGCTGTCGGAATTGGCAAGCCATGCGGAACAACGTGTGCCTTTCTCTTTGGAGTCCATTGCCTTGGGGGAAGATCGCAGGGCGGTTGAGCGTGAAGAAGAGCGCTCCGCCTTTTCGCCTGCCTTGCTTCCGATGCAGGTGGACGATGAGGAGCAACCTTCCGATTCCGCTTTTGAGTCGGTCATTGCAGCTGATGAGCCGGCACGCCCCTCGCATGACTGGCTCGATGAGCTGCCGGTCGCTATGACGCCAGATATCGAAGCAGCGGCGTTGCAGGCGGAAGCAGCCGCTGGCTCCCTAGCGAATGATCACGATGACTGCGATTTGTTGCAGGCAATCGATCGGAGTGACGCCGCTTCCCTGTTGACTTTTTTTGAAGCAGATAACGACTATGGCGATGAAAGCGAGCTCATTTCCGAGCAGGAAGCGTTGCTTGAGTGGACGTCTGTGAAAGATGCGCCGCCGGACATAACACAAGTTTCGCTGTCGGAAGTGGGTAGCGTTACTGAGCAAATAGGGGAAACGGATGAGGAAAACGCACTGTTTGAGCAACAAGGAGAGCGACAAACAAAGCAGAACCGACAAGCTGGGGTCGGATACTGCGAGCTCGAGGAAGATAGGCGAACCGGCAGGAAGAGAGGGAGCGAATAACCTGAAGAGCAATAGGAAGAAGACAGACGGCTGAACCGGAAAACGGTGCGCACAGAAGGCGTGCCGCTGGGTATCTTGCAATGGTGTCTTAATTACCGCTGTTTTAATGCTGCCGTCTACGCTCGCTGCCTTTATCGACACTTGAGCGCGCTGCTTTCCGATTGCGATTATTACATATTGGCTCGTTTGTGAATGGAACATTATGTAATAGAACGACGGGTCGACAAGTTATGATGCAGATGCACGCCTATTATTCGTTGTCAGAACAACGCTTCACAAAGAGGGTGTGCACAAGTTGCAAGAAGCAGGTCCGGGTGTCATCGTCAATATCTCAATGAATATGGAAGCATAACAGGAGGAGGGTCGGCAGTGGAAAAAGCGACCCCGTGGAAATTGTTCGCTGTGATGGCCGTTTGTACGATCTATTTTATTACTTTTTCGCATTTCGGCACCTTTGCCTATAATGCGTTAATTCCGGATGACGGCCGCTTAAGTGCGGGAACGGCAGTCGGACCGGTTTCATTGGCGAATATGACAGTGCCCGAAGCCTATCAGGCAGTGGCTGAACGGGTAAACGAGTGGAAGGCGACCGCTTCCATTCCGTTGCGATATCAAGAAAAACAGATCGACCTGTCGGCGGATGTTTTTACGTTTCGTCTCGAAGAAAGTGTGAAGCGGCTCATTGATGGGAAGCACACCCCGCTTCTCGTTATCGTGGATTTGGAAAAGTGTTTCAAAGCAGTGGAAGCCGTCGTTCCGCCGGCAGCACTTGAGGTGTATGATGTCAAGCAGCTTGGAAAGGATTTAGAGAAGTGGGCGACTCGACTGCAGTCACCGTCTTCTCCCGTTGATTTAGCACGCTACATATCGTTTCCGGACGGGAACGAGCCGGTTGTCAGTGAAGCAGCTGTACCGTTGTCTGATGCGGCGGCTGCCCGCTGGCTGTCGACGGAGCGGCGTGCGACGATCAAAGCGGGGCAGCTGTTTTCGCTTGATGATTGGCTTAAAAAGGAAAAGGCGGATTTCAGTGATGGAGCGGCCGATTTGATCGCTTCGGCGGTTTATCAAGCGGTGCTAAAAACGAATTTTGCTATTGCCGAGCGCTACACGAGCCGCACGCTGCCCGACGGAGTAACGCCCGGTTTTGAAGCGGCCATCAGCAATGGCCGCGATTTGGAATGGCTCAATCCAAACACAACTGATTACACGCTTTGGCTTCGGTATGACGGGCAAAGCGTACACGCTGAGATCTCCGGCTTGCCATTTGTCTATCAATATATCATTCGCACCGGTGAAGCGGTGAACATCGAACCGCGCACAGTTGTTCAATATGATGCGCGCTTGGCGCCGGGGGATAAGCAAACGAAACAAATGGGCCGCTTGGGGCTGTTTGTCGAGGTGACGCGCGAGGTGCGCGACGGGCCGCGTCTCGTCCGCAAGGAAACGGTCAGTGAAGATTTTTATCCACCGACATACACGATTGAAGTGCGCGGTCTCGAGATCCCGAAAAGCAGCGTCGAGCCAAGCAGTGATGAGGAAGGCGAAAGCGGCGAATCAACGGAAAGCGAAAACGGTGAATCGATGGAATCACCGAACCCGACAGCAACAGAAAATAGCGAAGAGAATACAAAGGACAAACCGGTGCCAAAAGAAGGCGATGAAGCGGACAGCCGTGAAAATGCGCCTACTGCCAGCGGTAAAGGGGAGACGGAAGCGAGCGGAGGGGGAGAAAAATGAGCAAAAAGCAAGAACGGAAACGGCTTGGCGATTTGCTTGTCGAAGCGGGATTAATTACGAAAGAGCAGCTCGCCGAAGCGCTACGTGAGAGGGTGCCCGGACAAAAGCTTGGCGATGCCTTGTTGCAGCGCGGCTACATTACCGAGCAGCAGCTGATTGAAGTGCTTGAGTTCCAGCTTGGCATTCCCCATGTCAGCTTATACCGCTATCCGATCGATCCGAAAGCAACAAGCCTTGTGCCGAAAGAATTCGCCCGCCGCCATATGGTGATGCCGCTCAAAGTCGAAGGCGAGCGGCTGCTCGTCGCTATGGCTGATCCGATGGACTTTTTCGTCATTGACGATCTGCGTCTTTCAACCGGGTTTCAAATCGAGACGGCGATCGCCTCGAAAGACGATATTTTAAGAGCCATTAATAAATATTACGACATTGATGAGGTGTTTGCTGATTTTGTGCAGGCATCGCCGCTGGAGGTGCGCGAAGACGAACAGGCCGATGACGATGATTCCCCGATTGTTCGGTTGGTGAATCAAATTTTGCAGCTTGCCGTTGAGCAGCGGGCAAGCGATATTCATATCGATCCGCAGGAGACGAAAGTGCTCATTCGCTACCGGATCGATGGTCTCCTCCGCACCGAGCGGGCGTTGCCGAAACATATGCAAAGCATGTTAACAGCGAGGATTAAAATTTTAGCCAATATGGATATCACGGAACATCGCATTCCGCAAGACGGCCGGATGAAAATGGATATCGATTTCCACCCCGTCGATTTGCGTGTTTCCACACTGCCAACGGTGTACGGCGAGAAGATCGTTATGCGTGTCCTCGATCTAGGGGCAGCCTTGAATGACATTCATAAACTCGGCTTTAATTCGGTGAATTTGGAGCGTTTCATCCGCTTAATTGAACGGCCAAACGGCATCGTGCTGATCACTGGGCCGACCGGTTCAGGAAAATCGTCGACGTTATATGCCGCCTTAAACCATTTAAACCGAGAAGAAGTGAACATCATTACGATTGAGGATCCGGTCGAATACCAAATTGAAGGGGTTAACCAAATTCAAGTGAACCCGAACGTCGGCTTGACGTTCGCTCAAGGGCTTCGCTCGATTTTACGTCAAGACCCGAACATCATCATGGTCGGGGAAATTCGCGACCGCGAGACGGCCGAAGTGGCGATTCGCGCCTCGCTCACTGGGCATTTAGTGTTAAGTACGCTTCATACGAACGATGCGTTAAGCACGATCACCCGCTTGATCGACATGGGGATTGAACCGTTTTTAGTGGCGACATCACTCGTTGGTGTCGTGTCACAGCGGCTCGTGCGCCGCGTCTGTCGCGACTGTCAAGAAACGTATGAACCGACAAAGCGGGAGAAAGAAATTTTCGCCCGCCGTGGAATCGAGGTGCAAACACTCGCCCGCGGTCGCGGCTGTCCGATGTGCAATATGACTGGTTACCGCGGCCGGCTGGCGATTCATGAGCTGCTCGTCGTGACCGATGAGATGCGGCGCGTCATTTTAAATAATGAACCGTTTTCGAAATTGCGCGAGCTCGCTATTCAAAGCAAAATGATTTTTTTGCTTGATGACGGGCTATTGAAAGTGAAGCAAGGGATAACGACACTCGAAGAAGTGCTGAAAGTAGCCATTTTGCATTGATAGGTGAGATCCATGAAAGAAAAACTTGAGGCGTTATTACGTGCCGCCTTTGAATGCCGTGCGTCCGATGTGCATTTAACTGTCGGCGCACCGCCGATTTTTCGTGTAGACGGGGAACTGAAAGCATACGGCCATGAGCGGCTTCGTCCGGAAGAGACCGAACAAATGGCAAAAGCCATCATTCCACCGCCGCTTTGGCAGCAGTTTCAAGAAACAGGGGAGCTCGACTTTTCGTACGGCATAACCGGAGTTTCCCGCTTCCGTTTAAATGTGTTTAAACAGCGGTCGTGTGTTTCTTTAGCTGTGCGCCTCATTCCGATGCGCATCCCGACACTTGAGGAGCTTGGCATGCCGGCCGTCTTAAAACGCATCGCCGAAAGGCCGCATGGGCTCGTGCTTGTCACCGGGCCGACCGGCAGTGGTAAATCGACGACATTGGCAGCCATGATCGACTATATGAACAAAACGATGTCCAAACATATCATTACGCTCGAAGATCCGATCGAATATTTACATAAACATGGAAAATCGATCATCGACCAGCGTGAAATCGGGTTTGACACCGGCAGCTTTGCCGCTGGTTTGCGCGCTGCACTTCGCCAAGATCCGGATGTCATTTTAGTCGGGGAAATGCGCGATTTGGAGACGATTCAAACGGCGATCACCGCCGCGGAAACGGGGCATTTCGTATTAGGCACGCTGCATACGGCAAGCGCGCCGGCGGCGATCGAGCGGATGATTGACGTTTTTCCGTCGGCCCAGCAGACGCAAATTCGCTTGCAGCTCGCTTCCGTTCTTGTCGCAGTCATCGCCCAACGTCTGTTTCCGAATAGCCGGGGGAACGGACGAGTGGCAGCGTTCGAAATTTTAATCAATAATTCCGCGGTCGCCAACTTAATTCGTAATGAAAAAGAACATCAAATCGTTAACGTGATGCAAACAAGCAAAAACGTTGGCATGCAGACGATGGAAATGAG
Source organism: Geobacillus thermodenitrificans subsp. thermodenitrificans DSM 465 (assembly GCF_000496575.1). Classification (GTDB taxonomy): domain Bacteria; phylum Bacillota; class Bacilli; order Bacillales; family Anoxybacillaceae; genus Geobacillus; species Geobacillus thermodenitrificans. The sequence goes on from NZ_AYKT01000002.1 coordinate 258,667, forward strand.
CATCAAAGAGCTTGTGGCCGACGGGCGCATCGATCCACGTGCAGCCGAGGCGTATTTGGTAGGGGAGCGTGGCGAACATGGCACAATTTAAGTACGAGGGGCGCGATCGGAGCGGGCGAAAAAAGGCGGGGATGATCACCGCCGTCTCGCGGCGCGAGGCAGCCATCAAACTGCGGGAAAAAGGGATTCGCCCGATGGTGCTTACTGAAGTGCCGCCATCGATATGGAACAAAGAAATTTCGTTCGGCCGCGCTGTGAAGCCGCAGCACTTTGTCATTTTTTTGCGCCAGTTTGCGACGCTCGTGCGCGCAGGGGTGACGATTGTTGACTCGGTTCATATTTTAGCCGAGCAGACCGAGAGCAAGTCGCTTGCTCGGGCGCTTTCGGACATCGAACAGTCATTGCGCGGCGGGAATCCGCTCTCGACGGCCGCGGCGCGCCATCCACGCCTGTTTCCGTCGCTGTTTGTCAACATGGTGCGCGCCGGAGAGGCGAGCGGAACGCTTGACGAGACGCTCGACCGTCTTGCTGATCATTTTGAAAAAATGCACCGGACGCGGCAAAAAATCGTCTCGGCGCTCGCTTATCCGATCGCTATTGCCATCATCGCCACGGCGGTCGTCATCTTTTTGCTTGTGGCTGTCGTGCCGGCGTTTGTGGAGATGTTTGCCGATTTTCACGCCGAGCTGCCGGCGATTACGAAGTTTGTGCTCAAAACAAGCGACGTGATGCAACATTACTGGTGGGCGATGGTGCTGCTGATCATGGGCGTATACGTATTGTTCATCGCTCTCCGGCAGCGAAAGGAGGTGAAGTATTATTTCGATTACGCAGCGATGCGGCTGCCGATTTTTGGCAAACTTGTGCAAAAGGCGGCGCTCGCCCGTATGACGCGAACGCTTAGCTCGCTCGTCTCGAGCTCGGTGCCGATTTTAGAGGCGCTGGCCATCGTCGGGCGCGTCGTTGAAAATGAAGTGATCGCTTCCGTCCTTGATGAAGCACGCACCGCCCTTGAGCGCGGCCAGTCGCTCGCCGAGCCACTCCGTCGCCATTGGGCGTTTCCGCCGCTTGTGGCGCAAATGATCGCCATCGGCGAACGGACGGGGGCACTTGACGCCATGCTCGGCAAAGTCGCCGACTTTTACGAAGCGGAAGTCGACGCCGGCACCGATCGCCTCAAATCGCTCATCGAACCGATCATGATCGTGCTGCTTGCCGGTGTTGTCGGGACTATCGTCACCTCTATCATCATACCGATGTATGATATTTTCGGTCGTGTCCAACAATAGTCAATAAGAATATATTCTTATTTTTATTTCCTCGTTATAGAATAGTAGGGGCAACATTCTAATTTAACAGAAAGGGAGAGGGAATGATGTTGAAGCGAATCATCAAAAACGAGCGTGGTTTGACACTCATCGAACTGCTCGCCGTCGTCGTCATTTTAGGGATTATCTCGGCGATTGCGGTTCCATCGATTGGGGGATTGATTGACAATTCGAAAAAGGATGCGCATGTCGCCAATGCGCAGCAAATGATCAATGCAGCGAAAATTGCAGTGACGGCGGATAAAAGTCTTATACCTGATGGCAGTAAGCCCGTAAAAATTGAACTGAAGAAACTAGAGAGCAATGGATATCTAGAAAAAGTAAAAGATCCAGATGGAGGAACTTATAATAAAACTGACTCGTATGTCATGATTAGCAATGATAATAATAAATTGTCTTACAGCGTTAAATTGATTAATGATAAACGGGGCGTTCAGAATGATAATGGAGAAGCTGTCAATGAAAATAAATTAGATCGTAAACAAGTTAGAAACAATTCATCTCAAAATCCTGAAAATAACTCCTAATGAGGACCATGGTCTTAAGCTATTTATTTATTATTTCCCTTCTCCTCGCCTCCTTTTTTAACGTCGTCGGGCTGCGGGTGCCGGTCGGGAAGTCGATCGTCCGGCCGCGGTCGCATTGTCCGGCGTGCGGGCGGACGTTGTCGGCGAGGGAGTTGGTTCCGGTTGTGTCGTATGTTGTGCAGCGCGGGCGGTGCAAAGGGTGCGGGGGGCGCATTTCCCCCCTTTACCCGGCGATGGAGCTCGCGACGGCTATCTTGTTTACCGCTGCACCAACGTGGGTCGGTTGGGGTGGACGGCTTATTATCGTTTGGACGTTGATTGCGCTTTTTGCCATTATCGTTGTTTCTGACCTTCGCTATATGCTCATCCCGGACCGGGTGCTTGTGGTATTTGCCGCCTTGTTTTTGATAGAACGGCTCTTCATTCCGTTTTTGCCGTGGATGGACATGCTCATTGGTGCGGCGGTGGGGTTTTTGTTGTTGCTGCTGATTGCCGTGCTATCAAAAGGCGGGATGGGCGGCGGCGATGTAAAACTGTTTGCCGTGCTTGGATTTGTGCTTGGCTGGAAAATGGTGTTGCTCGCGTTTTTCTTGGCGGCATTGTATGGTACAGTGATCGGGTTGGTCGGCATGGCGCTCGGCCATGTGCGACGCGGCGTGCCGATGCCGTTTGCGCCGGCCATTGCGCTCGGGACGCTGACAGCGTTTTTCTTTGGCGAGGCGATGGTGCGTGCGTATCTTTCGCTTATGATGTAGGACGGTAGAAAGGAAGCAGACAACCATGGCGTTATGGCGGCGAAAGGCAAAACAAGCGAATATTGTCATTAAAGACCATGTCGTCCGTTGTGTGGAAGCGAAGCCGGGGAATCCGCCGGAGGCGAAGCGGTGGGGTGAGCGCGAACTGCCGCCTGGCCTCATTCGCGACGGAAAAATCGTTGATGCGGAAACATTGGCGATGATTTTAGAGGAATGCGTCGACGAATGGAAGCTTGGCGGGCGGCGCGTCCGCTTTGTCGTCCCCGATCCGTTTGTCATGATCCGCACCGTGTCGCTTCCTCCTCATTTGCCGGACGATGACATTCGCGGATATTTGTTTATGGAACTTGGTGAATCGATCCCGCTTCCGTTTGCCGATCCGGTGTTCGACTACGCGGTGGTCGAACGGACGGAAGAGGCGCTAAACGTGCTATTGTTTGCTGCACCGGAGGAAGCAGTGGCGGAATATGCGGCGCTCCTTGAGGATGCTGATTTGCGGCCGGTGGCGGCCGACGTGTCGCCGCTTTGCGCTTACCGTCCGTTTTATGCCGCCGGACAAGCAGCGGCAGATGATCATATTTTGCTCGTGCAGCTTGATCGCTCGGCGGTGAATGTAAGTGCCTTTCACCGCCATTTGCCGCTGTTTATGCGCCATTTGCCGCTTGAGATGCTCGAGGAGCGAACCGTGCCGATCGTTGACCCGTTTGTGGATGTGTATAAGGAAATCGAGCGGATGATGAACTTTTATTCATTTTCTCTCCAACAAGGAAAACAGCAAATTACGCGCCTGTTCCTCACCGGTGATCACCCGCAGCTTGCCGATGCCTTCGCTGCCTTGTCGGAGCGGCTTGATGTACCGCCCGAGCGGCTTTCCTATTCACTCGATCCGCTGCCGGATCGGTATCATCTCGCCTGGGGGCTGGCGTTGAAAGAGGGAATGACTGACGATGATCGTTGACATCAACTTATTGCCGCGGAAAGAGCCGCGCCATACGTTCGGCGTCGTGTTGACGGTCTTGGTCGTCCTTCTTCTCCTCATCGGCGCCGCCGGGGGATACTGGCTGATGGAACGTGCCAACAGCCGTCAAGCGGCGCTTGAAGCGGAATTGAAGCAAGTGCGCGCCCTGCAGGCCGCGACGGCCGCCAAACAGAAGGATGCCGAGCAACAGCAAGGGAGGCAAGAGCTGTCCAAGGCGGTGGAGTGGGCGAACCGCTATCCGTTTAAAACAGTGCCACTGTTGCGCGCGTTGACAAAAGAGTTGCCTGAGCGCGGCTTTATCATGAAATTTTCCTATGCCGACCGGCAGACGGTGACGATGACGGTTCAGTTTGATACCGCCGAAGAAGCGGCCTATTATTTAGCCCGGTTAGAGGCGGTGGACATAGTCAAAGAGGTGAAGCTGACAGAGGTTTCTGCCAGCAGCCAAAGCGGTGAAGTTGAGACGGAAATGATCGTGCCGCGCTATATGGCGCAATATGAGCTAAAAATCGGCCAAGCCGAAAAAAAGGAGACATCGCCATGACCGGTCGCGTAAACAAATGGCTAGCAGTTTCCATTGTATTGCTGCTTGTTGCCGCTGTCGGCACCGCGTTTTATTTTCTCTTGTTAGCGCCGCGCTACCAGGAAATTGACCGGCTCGCCGCCATGGTGCAAAGCGAGAAAAAAGTGCTCGCTGCCATGGAGCAAAACGTTTCGCCAAAGGAAGGAGAGGCGTTGGAAAGCCTCGCCGCGCTGCAAAAAAAAGTGCCGACCCGCCCGCTCATCGACCAACTGTTGCTTGAGTTTCAAAAGGCGGAGTACGTCTCGGACAGCTTATTGGTAAATATTCGCTTTTCCGAAAAGGAGCAGGTAAGCAGAGATGAAACGGGTGCTCCACCAACTGGTATTGAGACGGTGAGTGCGCAGCTGACGGTTCAGTCGCCATCGTATTACCAGCTTGAACGATTTTTAGAAACGTTAGAGCGGGCTGAGCGCATTATGGCCATTGAGTCGCTCACGTTTACCGGGCCGCCAGAGTTGACCTCAACGTCAACGGATATCCATCCGTTGACGTATTCGCTAACAGTTCGCGCCTTTTATGCACCGAAGCTTGAAAAATGGAAACAGCTCCTGCCGGCACGGGATGTTCCGCCGCCAGGCGACAAGGATAACCCGCTGACAGAAATCGCGCCATCGGTGAGTCCGTAGCTAGTCGGAGGGGCGACCATATTGGGGCGGGTAAAGCGTGGAATGACGCTCATCGAGCTCCTTGTTGTGTTGGCGATTGTCGGTATTGTCGCTGTGATTGAAAAGGCGCGCGAGCGGGCGTTTGTTTCCGATGCGTATGGCTTGTATGAGGTGGCGCGGCTGTATGTCGGCGCAGAAAGCGTCGAGTTTTTGCCGGCTCGTTCATCGGCGGTATTGTCCTATAGTGAACTGGTGAAACACGGCTTGCTTCACCCGATCCAAGATCCGTTTACCGGGAACGTACTATCCATAGAGACGAATCCGTCGTACGTGCTCGTGACGAAACAGGAAGGCGACGGGATCGACTATGCCGTTTGTTTGAAAGAGGAGACGAAGCAGCTTTGCGATTACCGGGGACGCGAACAGCCGATTCCTGTCGAGGCGTTAACAAGCGAAGCGATTCGTGACCGGTAATGTCGGAAAATGAAGAAAAGAAGCGGGAACAAGACGACAAATGTCTTGTTCTTTTTTTTTTCATTTATGGTAAGATGGGCGAAAGAAATCGAAGCACGAAGAAGGGTGGTGACAAAATGGACAAGCAGCGCTCGGGCATTACGGTGAACATTAACGGACATCCGCAGCCGTTTACGATCAGGCGCCCATCGGAAGGGAATCAGCCGGACGAGCCTAGGGAGCACCGATCTGAAGAGCGCCCTTCTGCAACTCCCGCCAATGATGGAAAACCGGCCGATCGTCATCAAGCGTGTTCGTCTCAAGCGGACGGTCGACAAACGGATGAAAATCAAAGAAACGGTCGGCAAATCGGTGAACAAAAGGCGGAAAAGCAGGCGTTTGAAACGGTCAAAGAGGAAGAAGCGGCCGCCCTGGAAGAGGTGGACGAACAAACCATCTCGATTTCAGAAGCGATTCAAAAAAAGAAGAAAGCCGGCCAAAAGCGGTGGGCGTGGCGATTGCCTCCGCATGCCAAGTCACTGTTTCTAGCGGCGGCGATTGCCGCTTTCGTTGGCATGGCGTTTGGTATGACGATGCTTCGCCTGATTCCGAAGGAAAAAGCAGAGCCGTCGCCGGCAGCTGAAGCGATGACGGAACTCGCCGAAGCTGGAACAGCGACGGATGGAGAACGTGAGGAAAGTACGATACCTGCGCCATTTTCGATCGCAGTGATTCAAGCCGGGGTTTATTCCGACTCTAAGGCAGCCGCACGAGCAGCCAAATCGATTCAAGAAGCGGGCGTGCCGGTCGTCATTGCCGGCCAGAAGCCGGCGGCGCTCTATATTGCGGTCGGCACGGATAAGGAAGGGTTGCGGGCGGTCAACAACAAATATCGTGAGGCTGTGCCAAGCACGTACGTGAAGGAGCTGGCGTTTGCTGCCGAAACGAAGGCGCGGTCGGATATCGTACAAAAAGGAGAGAAATTGTACGGAAATATGGCAGCGCTCTCTGCCGCTTTGCTTGCCGGCAAGGATGCAAGCAAAGAGGAATGGCAAGCGTTGAGCAAGGCGTACGGTTCGTTGGAAAAAAGCAAAGTATCAAACGACAAAACGGTTCAAAACTATGTCGAAGCGCTAAAGCAGGCGTATTTGGCGCTTGCCGCCTACAAAGAAAATCAAGACGAAGCGCTGCTTAGCAAAGCCCAACAACAGCTGCTTGAGGCGCTAAGCACGTATATGGAACTCGTGCCGTTGCGGAGCTAAAAACAGGCTCCGTTTTTTCTTTTTTGCTTCTTGACTGTGGAAAATTGTCTTCCGGTGAAAAATTTGCTACGATACAAATGAATCTTCCGAACCGAAGCGAAGGAAAGGAGAATGGTTCATGCCCCCACGGTTAGTACTTGCTTCCCGCTCCCCGCGCCGCAAACAGCTCCTCGAGATGACCGGTTGGCCGTTCGATGTGCAAGAAAGCCAAGCCGATGAAACGATCGCTCCAGGAACACCTCCTGAAGAAGCTGTTCAAATGCTTGCCCGCCGGAAAGTCGAGGCGGTCATGCCGTCGATACCCGATGCTTACATTCTCGGGGCTGACACGATGGTTGTGTACGGTGATCGCTTTTTAGGGAAGCCGCATACCGCCGAAGAAGCATTTGATATATTGCGCCTTTTGTCTGGGCGGACGCATGATGTGTGGACTGGTGTCGCCATTGCAACGCCGAATGGAGAAGTGGTGTCGTTCGCTGAAAAAACGGCGGTGACGTTTTGGGAGTTAAGCGAAGAAGAGATCGCCGCCTACATTGCGACCGGGGAGCCGATGGACAAGGCAGGGGCGTACGGTATTCAAGGACAGGCCGCCCTGTTTGTCAAACGGATTGAAGGCGATTATTTCAATGTCGTTGGCCTGCCGCTGTCGCGGACGGTAAGAGAACTGCGCCGATTCGGGTGGCCGTCGTCGGGAGCGTAGGCGTGCAAAACGTGGGCGGCTGGCCGCTCTTTGGGCAGGCCCAAAAAGCGTCCCTAAGCGGTGTTTGCTCCTCAATTGAAGGGGAGACGATGATCACAAAAAAAGGGGAGATACGATGACGTGGATGATTCGTGACGTGCCGAAAGACAGCCGGCCGCGTGAACGGTTGCTGGCATCCGGGCCGGAAAGCTTATCCGATCATGAGTTATTGGCGATTTTGCTGCGCACCGGGACGAAAGACGAGTCAGTCGTGCAGCTCGCCCAGCGTGTTCTCCAGCATTTTGAAGGGCTGAGGCTGCTGAAAGACGCGACGGTTGAAGAAATGACCAGCATTAAAGGAATTGGCCCGACGAAAGCGGTGCAAATTTTAGCCGCGCTTGAGCTTGGCCGGCGCATTCACCAGTCCGGCTACAATGACCGCTATGTCATCCGTTGTCCGGAGGACGGAGCCAAATACGTGATGGAAGATATGCGCTTTTTATCGCAAGAACATTTTGTTGCCATTTATTTGAATACGAAAAACCAAGTCATCCACCGCAAAGCGGTATTCATCGGAAGTTTAAACGCCTCAATTGTCCATCCACGCGAAGTGTTTAAAGAGGCGATCAAACGATCCGCCGCCTCGGTCATTTGCGTGCATAATCACCCCTCTGGCGATCCGACCCCAAGCCGTGAAGACATCGATGTCACAAAACGGCTCGCTGAATGCGGACGCATTATCGGCATCGAACTCTTGGATCATCTCATTATCGGCGACCAAAAATTCATCAGTTTGAAAGAAAAAGGATACGTCTAACGGTTCTCATTTTTTGTCGAATCAGGTATAATATCAATTATGAGTTTTTCTGAATCTGCTTGGGCGGTGCTGTACAACTTATAAATGACTGACATCCGACCAATTTTGCCAATATAAAGATGATACGCATTTCGTTTCGGAAAGGAAGATCGACAATATGCTTGGGTTTGGAACAAAAGATCTTGGAATCGACTTAGGGACAGCGAATACACTTGTTTACGTAAAAGGAAAGGGCATCGTGCTCAGAGAGCCGTCAGTCGTTGCTATTCAGCGCGATACAAAGCAAATTGTCGCCGTTGGCAATGAAGCGAAAAACATGATCGGGCGCACGCCGGGCAACATTGTGGCGCTGCGGCCGATGAAGGACGGCGTCATCGCTGATTATGAGACGACAGCGACCATGATGAAGTACTACATCCGCAAGGCCATCAAAACGAAAGGGATATTTGCGAGCAAGCCGTATGTGATGGTATGTGTACCGTATGGCATCACAGCGGTCGAAGAGCGGGCGGTCGTTGATGCGACACGCCAGGCTGGAGCGCGCGATGCGTATACGATTGAAGAACCGTTTGCGGCGGCAATCGGTGCCAACTTGCCGGTATGGGAGCCGACCGGCAGCATGGTTGTTGATATTGGCGGCGGCACGACCGAAGTGGCGGTTATTTCGCTCGGCGGCATCGTGACAAGCCAGTCGATTCGCGTTGCCGGTGATGAAATGGATGAGGCGATCATCCAATATATCCGCAAAATGTACAATTTGATGATCGGCGAGCGGACGGCGGAAGCGATCAAAATGGAAATCGGTTCAGCTGGAGATGTAGAAGGAATCGGCAAAATGGAAATTCGCGGCCGCGACTTATTGACTGGGTTGCCGAAAACGATTGAAATTAGCGCGGAAGAAGTAGCAGAGGCGTTGCATGATACCGTTTATGCGATCGTCGATTCGGTGAAAAATACGCTTGAAAAAACGCCGCCGGAGCTGGCTGCCGACATTATGGATCGCGGCATTGTATTGACGGGCGGTGGGGCTTTGTTGCGCAATTTGGACAAGGTCATCAGCAAGGAAACGGACATGCCGGTCATCGTGGCTGAGAATCCATTGGATTGCGTGGCGATAGGCACCGGCAAAGCGCTTGACCATATTGACTTGTTCAAAAACAAGGCGAGAGACCATCGCTGACAGTAAGAAGGTGCTGACGCATGTCACAGTTTTTTGGAAATAAGCGCCTCATTTTTTTGCTTGTCAGCATTGTCATTCTTGTCATGTTGATCGGTTTTTCGTTGCGCAACCGTGAGGAACTGACATGGCCAGAGCAGTTTATTAAAGACACTGCTGGGGGTATTCAGCTTCTGTTTGAGAAGCCCGCACAGTTTGTCGCGGGCTTCTTTGAAAATGTGAACGACCTCCGCCATACATATGAGGAAAACGAGGTATTGAAAGCAAGACTTGAGGAATATACGGCACTGCAGACAGAGGTCGAGGCGCTGCGCCAGGAAAATGAGCGGCTGCGCGAGCTGCTTGATAAAAAGGAGAGCTTGCGCGACTTTATTCCGATTCAGGCAACAGTGATCGGGAGAAACCCGGAGCGTTGGCGGGAGACGATCATTGTCAACAAAGGAATTCAGCACGGGGTCAAAAAAGATATGGCGGTCATTACCCCGGCCGGGCTTGTCGGCAAGGTGCAGCACGCTTCCCAATTTACGTCCACGGTGCAACTGTTAAGCGCGCTTGATCAAAACAACCGCATTTCCGCCTACGTCCAAGGGAATGAAAATGTATTTGGGTTAATCGAAGGGTACGATGAAAAGCGGCGTGAACTAGTGCTCGGCGAAATTCCGATTGATGCCGAAGTGAAAAAAAAGCAAAAAGTGTTGACTTCCGGCCTCGGTGGTGTGTTTCCGAAAGGATTGCCGATCGGCGAAGTGACCGAGGTCAAACCAGATCAGTACGGACTGACGCAAATCGTCTATGTCAAACCGTTTGCCAACTTGTATGATATTGACGATGTAATGATTGTGAAACGAAAAATCGATAAGACACTGCAAGAAGAGGAGGAGGCAAAGTGAAAAAGTGGCAGCTCCCTTTCCTTGCGGTGTTATGTTTTGTCAGCGAAAGCATTTTTGTTGATGTATGGCCGAAGGGTGACTTATATATTCGCTATTTTTTTGTGCCCCGTTTTTTTCTCGTTTTTTTAGTGCTAATGGCTGTTTACCTTGGCGGGACGCGGGCGATGGGCTACGGCTTCATTTTCGGGTTCTTATATGATTGCATCTATACGGAACTGCTCGGTGTTAACGCCTTTGCCTATACGCTCATCGCCTATATAGCGGGCAAAGCAACAAAATGGTTTCACCAGAGCTGGGCGGTTGCGTTTTTGTTATCGGTGTTGGCTATTGCCCTGCTTGACAGTTATGTGTACGGCATTCAGCTGTTGATCGGGCGGACAGATTGGTCGTTTTCTGTTTTTTGGGATCGCCGGTTATGGCCGACGCTGCTGTTAAACATCGCATTTTTGCTCATCTTCTCGTACCCGCTCGGACGGTGGCTGACCAAAATTCGCCGATTGGAGCAGGAAGAATAAAAGAGGAAAAACGGCCCGTTCTGTAGAATTATTCGTTGGGGTGAACGTTGTGGCAAAACAAAAGCAGCAGTACGTGACGATTAAAGGGACGAAAGATGGGCTGACGCTGTATCTTGATGACCGCTGCTCGTACGATGATTTAATGAAAGAAATTGAGGAGCGTCTCGTCAAACGCTCCAGCGTCGCGGCCAACAGCCCGCTCGTCTCCGTTCATCTGAAAGTTGGAAATCGCTACTTAACGCCCGCCCAAGAGGAGGAGTTGCGAGCGCTCATCCGCCGTTCGAAAAACTTGGTCGTCGATTCGATCGAGAGCAATGTGATATCGAAAGCAGAAGCGATCGAATGGGTACAGAAAACGGAAATCGTCACTGTCTCGCGCATTGTTCGTTCCGGGCAAGTGCTTCACGTCGAGGGGGATTTGCTGCTGCTCGGTGATGTGAACCCCGGTGGAACGGTGATTGCCGGAGGCAACATTTTCATCCTCGGCGCCTTGCGCGGCATCGCCCATGCTGGATACGCTGGGAATAAAGAGGCGATCATTGCCGCGTCAGTGATGAAGCCGATGCAGCTGCGCATCGGCGATGTCATGAATCGTGCTCCCGATTACAAAACGGACGAAAGAAATGAAATGGAATGTGCTTATATTAATGAACATAATCAAATTGTTGTTGACCGCCTGCAGCTGCTCATGCATTTGCGGCCGAATTTGACGCGCTTAGAAAGGAGAATGTAACCGTGGGAGAAGCGATCGTCATTACTTCCGGGAAGGGCGGTGTCGGCAAAACGACGACGACCGCGAACCTTGGGACGGCCCTCGCCATTTTGGGGAAGCGGGTGTGCCTCGTCGATACGGACATCGGGCTGCGCAACCTTGATGTCGTGTTGGGGCTTGAAAACCGAATTATTTATGATTTAGTGGATGTCGTTGAAGGACGCTGTACGGTACAAAAAGCGCTTGTCAAAGATAAGCGGTTCGATAACCATTTGTATTTGCTGCCGGCGGCGCAAACGAGCGATAAGTCGGCGGTCAATCCGGAACAGATGAAAGAGATGATCGAGCAGCTGAAGCAAGAATACGATTATGTGCTCATCGACTGTCCAGCCGGCATTGAGCAAGGCTACCGCAATGCCGTCGCCGGTGCGGATGAGGCGATCGTCGTCACGACACCGGAAGTATCGGCCGTTCGCGATGCGGATCGCATCATCGGCCTGCTTGAAGCGGAAGAGCACGTCAAGCCGCCACGCCTCATCATCAATCGCATTCGCAGCAATATGGTGAAAAACGGAGATATGTTGGATGTTGATGAAATTGTCATGCACTTATCGATTGAGCTGCTCGGCATTATCGTCGACGATGAAAACGTGATCAAAGCGTCTAACCGCGGCGAGCCGATCGTCCTTGACCCGAACAGCAAAGCGTCAATCGCTTACCGCAACATCGCGCGCCGTATTCTTGGCGAGTCAGTGCCGTTGCCGCCGCTTGAGGAAGAAGAGAAAGGACTGTTCTCTAAGATTCGGAAAATCTTTAGTTTGAAATAGAGGAATGGGGCAATTCCGAGGGGAAATTGCCCTTTTTGTTTTGCTCATCGTTCGAGGAAGGCTCCGGCATACAGCGGCTCAGCATGAGAGAATATGGGGGTAAAAGGAAAACCCAAAAGGCCGTTTGCCCTCAACAAAACATCAGATATAGACTGACGGATTCGTTTGATATGTGTATACGGATTCGTTTGATATGTGTATATGGTGGTAGAAAGGGTGTCTCGTTGCTTTAGAGACGCCCTCTTTTTTATAATGCTGCAAGTATTTTAGTAAGGTGGATGGGGAACATGATGCAAACAAGGCTTCTTAGAAAATAGTTAGGATGTAAACACGTCCGTCTTTGGAAGCGAGGAGCCTTGGCCATAGAGATGGGCTCGGTGAAAAACGCTTGTTCATATTCAATGAGGTTGTCTCATAAATTAGTACAAACGTTGTTAGAAAGGTGGAGGGGGGACGTATGGACCGACGCATTCGAGAGATGAAAAAGCGAATTGAAAAGCGGCGAAAAGAGCGCCAATATCAATCAAAAAAGCGAAAGGAGCCGGTGTGGGGGATAGCGGACGAGGAACGGTACGGGCTGCCGGTCGTCACGTATGACCGCTATTCGTTTGAATCAGAGTCCCATCCGCTGTTCCGCAAAGAGTGGTTTCTTTTTAAAACGCTCATCGCCGCCTGTCTCGTGTTAGTGACCGCCATTTTGTTCAGGCATCCATCCGCTTCGCTTGAACCGGCACGGCAGTTTGTCGTGCGGACGATGGAAACAGAATTTCAGTTTGCGGCTGTTTCGGCTTGGTATGAAAACATGTTCGGCGAGCCGCTCGCCTTTTTTGCGCCAAAAAAAGGGACAAAAACGGAAATAGCGTCCTCATACGCGGTGCCAGTTTCCGGTCGAGTGCTTGAAAGCTTTGACGAAAATGGTCAAGGGGTGATGATCGAAACAGAGAGTGAGGCGAAAGTCGAAGCGATGAAAGAAGGGATCGTCACGTTTGCCGGCACGAAGGAGAAGCTCGGAAAAACGGTCATCATTCAGCATGCGGATGGCAGTGAGACGTGGTATGGCCATTTAGGCACCATTTCGGTGAAGCTGTACGATTTTATCGAGATGGGAAAAGAAGTCGGTACCGCCCAGGCGAGTGATAAAGAAAAACAGAAAGGGTTGTTTTATTTTGCCATTAAGCAAGGGGAGCAATTTATCGATCCGATCCAGGTGATCTCCTTTGAATAAGTATCTAGGGCTGCTTGGAAAGTTGCACGTTCATCCGTTATTATGGCTGATCGGCGGCATGGCGGTATTGACTGCCCATTTTAAGCAGCTTTGTTTGCTGTTTTTTATCGTTCTTGTCCATGAACTTGGCCATGCGGTGGCAGCGGCGTTTTTTTCTTGGCGGATAAAGAGGATTTTGTTGCTGCCGTTCGGCGGAGTGGCAGAAGTAGAAGAGCATGGAAACCGTCCATTCCGCGAAGAATGGATTGTCACGCTCGCCGGACCGGCACAGCATCTTTGGTTGACAACGGCTGCGTTTTTTTTGTGGAAGGCGGGCTGGATGGATGACGGGAGTTGGGAATTGTTTTTCCGTTATAACGTGGCTGTTTTTAGTTTAAATTTGCTGCCGATCTGGCCGCTTGACGGCGGTAAACTGCTGTTTTTGCTGTTGTCGTATCACCGTCCGTTCAGCGAGGCGCACCGGAAGATGGTTGCGATATCAGCGGCTGTGCTGGCGGCCAGTATCATCCTTTTGCTTGTATTCATGCCACGTCAGCTTGATTTATGGACGATTGCAGTCTTTTTGGCGTATGCGCTTTGGCAAGAGAAAAAACAACATCCATATATTGTTATGCGCTTTTTGCTTGAGCGGTATTACGGGAAAAAGGGGGATTACGCAAGGCTGCAGACGATCACCGCCCCAGCGGACGAGCGCATCTCTGCTGTGCTGCAACGCTTTTATCGCGGCCAAAAACATGCGATCGTCGTCGTCCGCAATGGACGCGAACGGACGGCGCTTGATGAAAACGAACTGTTGCACGCATTTTTTGCTGAAAAGCGGACTGATGCGCCGCTTGGCGCTCTCATTTATTGATGACGGCTGGCCGTTTGAACCGTTTCATTCCCCTCTGGGGAGAAGATTGCGGTTGACGGCCGGTCGTTTGTATGTTACTATAGTTAACGTTGTAGACTTTTTGTCCCTTAATAGCAGGGACAAAAGAGGGCGGCTGTCGCAAAAAGACGCACCCGTACTACAACCGCTCAGCGCGGGTTGTGAAGTGTTCCGGTTGGAACCGCCTTGACGCTGGCGAGTCTGAGTTCATAAAGGAGGTGCGAGGCATGTACGCAATTATCGAAACTGGCGGTAAACAATTGAAAGTACAAGAAGGCCAAGAAATTTACATTGAAAAATTGGATGCTAATGAAGGCGATACGGTGACGTTTGACAAAGTGCTGTTCGTCGGCGGGGAAACGGTGAAAATCGGAAACCCGACAGTCGAAGGTGCGACGGTTACGGCGAAAGTGCAAAAGCACGGCCGACAAAAGAAAATTATCGTCTTCAAATATAAAGCGAAAAAGAACTATCGCCGCAAACAAGGCCACCGTCAGCCATATACGAAAGTCGTCATCGAAAAAATCAACGCGTAAGCGATGATCCGCGTCACGATTGAACGGGAAGCGGACGGCCGCATTCGCGCGTTTACGATGGATGGGCACGCCGAGTTTGCCAAGCGCGGGCAAGATATCGTATGTGCCGGCGCTTCGGCCGTCTCGTTTGGCACCATCAATGCCATCGAGGCGCTCACCGGCGTTCGCCCGCACGTTTCGCTTGGCCAAGACGGAGGCTATCTTCGCTGTGAGCTTCCGAAGTTGGAAGAAGCAGCGACGGCAGAGAAAGTGCAATTATTGTTGGAAGCGATGGTCGTCTCGTTAAAGACGATCGAACGCGATTACGGGAAGTTTATCCGCGTGACATCTATCTAGCAGGAGGTGACTGCTATGCTGAGACTCGACTTGCAATTTTTTGCTTCGAAAAAAGGGGTCGGTTCGACAAAAAACGGCCGTGATTCGATCGCAAAACGTCTTGGTGCGAAACGCGCTGACGGTCAATTCGTCACTGGCGGCTCGATTTTGTACCGCCAACGCGGAACGAAAGTTCATCCGGGCTTGAACGTTGGCCGCGGCGGCGATGACACGCTGTACGCGAAAATCGACGGCATCGTTCGTTTCGAGCGGCTCGGCCGCGACCGGAAGCGTGTCAGCGTCTACCCGGTTAGCCAAGAAGCGTAATTTGTTTCGGAGAAAAACTCTAACCATTCCGGTTAGGGTTTTTCTTTTTGTCCTTGAAAAATCGTTCCCGTTTAATGTCAGAAAATGTTATAGTAAAAGTGAATGGCCTCTTGATGAAGAAGAGGCTGAAGAAAAGACGGTGTGGGAAACTGCGCCGCATGAATAGGGGAGCAGTGAATGGAAAAGCGATGGACGGTCGTTGAAGTGATGCGCCATGCCCGCCATGACTGGCTGAATAAAATTCAGCTCATTAAAGGTCATTTGGCGCTCAATAAAATCGAACGGGTGCAGGAAGTCATTAATGGCATTATCGGTGAGATGCAGCAGGAAACCCGGCTGACGAACTTGAAGGCCGAGCGATTCGCCGAACTTGTCATGACTTACAATTGGGAGCCGCGCCCGGTTAGTCTTGAGTATGAAATCACGGGCGGCGAAGCGGATTTGTCATTGTATGACAAACGGTTGACCGAATGGTGTCGCGAGTTTCTTCGCTTGCTTGAGATGCAGGCCGATAGACGGACGGAAAACCATGTGTGCTTGTCGATCGAGCTGTCTTACGGGCGGGCCTTGTTGTTTTTTGATTATCGTGGCGCATGGCAGGACGAGGAAGCGGTTCGTGCTTGGTTGGAACGATGCGAGCCGGCGCCGCCGCTTCGGCTTGTATCGTTTGCTGTCGGTGCGGAAGAGTTGACCGTGGAGCTTGAGCTGCTGATCCGCTCTGAAATGACTTATTCTTGAGCACATATTGACAGCATTGAATTGGCTCTGTATACAATAATAAGTATTAGTTACACTAATTTCGCCATGATGGAAGCGAATCGGAGGAACAGCTATGTTTGTCGATCAAGTGAAAATTTACGTCAAAGGTGGGGACGGCGGCAACGGTATGGTCGCGTTTCGCCGTGAAAAATATGTCCCAAAAGGCGGGCCGGCTGGCGGAGACGGCGGTAAAGGCGGCGACGTTGTGTTCGTCGTCGACGAAGGGCTGCGGACGTTAATGGATTTCCGCTACCAACGCCATTTTAAAGCGCCGCGCGGCGAAAACGGCATGTCGAAAAATCAGCACGGCAAAAATGCTGAAGACTTGCTTGTCAAAGTGCCGCCGGGGACGGTTGTCATCGATGCCGATACAAACGAAGTGCTCGCCGATTTGACCGAACAAGGACAGCGGTTTGTCGTCGCCAAAGGAGGGCGAGGCGGGCGAGGAAACACCCGGTTTGCGACCGCGGCTAATCCGGCGCCAGAGATCGCGGAAAACGGCGAGCCAGGCGAGGAGCGGAACGTCATTTTGGAATTAAAACTGCTCGCTGATGTTGGCCTTGTCGGGTTCCCAAGTGTCGGCAAATCGACGTTATTGTCCGTCGTTTCAGCAGCAAGACCGAAAATTGCTGAGTACCACTTTACGACACTCGTGCCGAATTTGGGCGTCGTCGGAACGGAAGACGGCCGCAGCTTTGTCATGGCTGACTTGCCGGGGCTCATCGAAGGCGCCCATGAGGGGGTCGGCTTAGGACATCAGTTTTTGCGGCATATTGAACGGACTCGCGTGATCGTCCATGTCATCGATATGGCCGCGGTGGAAGGGCGCGATCCGTATGACGACTATGTCGTCATCAACGAGGAGTTGAAGCAATACAATTTGCGCTTGACTGAACGGCCGCAAATTGTCGCAGCTAATAAAATGGACATGCCAAACGCCGAAGAAAATTTGCGCCGCTTTAAAGAGAAAGTCGGCGAGGCAGTGCCCGTCTTTCCGATTTCAGCAGCGACAAGGCAAGGGGTGCGCGAGTTGCTGTTTGCCATTGCTGATTTGCTCGAAACAACGCCGGAGTTTCCGCTCCATGAACTGGAAGAGCCGGCAGTGCAGCGCGTCGTGTACAAATACGAAAAAGAGGAGCTGCCGTTTACCATTACCCGCGGCAGCGATGGGGCGTTCATTTTGTCGGGTGAAAAAATTGAGAAACTGTTTAAAATGACCGACTTCTCGCGTGAAGAATCGGTGCGCCGCTTCGCCCGCCAACTGCGTGCCATGGGAGTCGACGACGCGTTGCGCGAGCGCGGAGCGAAAGACGGCGACACCGTCCGGCTGCTCGATTACGAATTTGAGTTTGTCGATGACTGGGATGAACGATAAAAGCGGAGGAAGGTGCGGTGGAGAAAAAATTTTATTTAGTGCGCGAAGACATCTTGCCGGAAGCGATGAAAAAAGTCGTGCTGGCGAAACAGCTGCTTGAGCGGAAAAAAGCCGCCTCGGTTGCCGAGGCGGCTCAGCTCGCCAACATTAGCCGCGGCGTCTTTTATAAATACCGCGATGCCATTTTTCCGTTTCAGGCGGTGACGAAAGAAAATATCGTCACGTTGTTTTTTCATTTGGAAGACCGCTCGGGCACGTTGTCACAGCTGCTTAGCGTCGTAGCAGCGGCAGGCTGCAATGTGCTGACGATCCACCAGACGATCCCACTGCAAGGACGGGCGAACGTGACGCTTTCCGTCAGCACAAACGATATGCATGAAGACATTGATGAACTGTTGGCAAAACTTAGGGGGCTTGAATTTGTCGAAAAAGTTGAAATTGTCGGCTCGGGAGTGTATTAAAGCAAGGGAGAGGCAAACGAGATGAGAATCGGCTATTTAGGACCGAAGGCGACGTTTACTGAAGCGGCCGTTGCGGCGCTGTTTCCATCAGAGCCGCGACAGCCGTACGCCACGATTCCCGACTGCATCGATGCCGTCGCCGCTGGGGAAATTGAGGCAGCGGTTGTGCCGCTTGAGAATGCGTTGGAAGGGTCGGTCAATTTAACGCTCGATTATTTAATCCATGAACAGCCGTTGCCGATCATCGGTGAAATCGTTGTTCCGATTGAGCAGCATTTCATGGTGCACCCGTACTATGCACCGCATTGGCGGGAGATTAAAGAAGTGTATTCACATTCGCATGCCATTGCTCAGTGCCGCAAATTTTTACATACGGTGCTCAAAGGCGCAAAGCAAGTGCCCACGACGTCAACGAGCGCCGCTGCCAAATTTGTCAGCGAACATCCGCACTTGCCAGTGGCGGCGATTGCCAATCGGCTCGCAGCGAGCGAATACGGCTTGACGATTGTGCAGGAAAATATTCATGATTATGATTACAACCATACGCGCTTTATCGTCGTCAGCCGAAGCAGGCAGCCGCTTTCGCCTGATTCGCCGCTTTATGCCGGCGACAAAACGACCATTGTTGTCATGTTGCCGCAAGATCAGCCTGGTGCGCTCCACCAAGTGCTGTCGGCGTTTGCTTGGCGGCGGCTGAACTTGACGAAAATCGAGTCGCGCCCAGCGAAAACAGGGCTTGGCAACTACTTTTTTATCATTGATATTGACGCACCGATGGATGATGTCCTCATCCCGGGAGCGATCGCCGAAATCGAAGCGCTCGGCTGTACGGTGCAACTGTTAGGCAGCTATCCATATTACTTTGTCTAAAACACCAGGGTGTCCCAAAACTAGGAGGACACCCTTTCCTATCATGGCATATGTGTACTAGGTCATTTTATGAGAGACGAGATGTTATCTCCCTCGTAAAGAACGATACCTTTTGAATCAGCCTCTTTTGCCTTCCACCGCTGCTACACTTCTTTTTTCCATCGCTCTCTTATCTCCTATTGCCCGCTTTGCTTAGGTGAAAAATGCTGCACGTTCTGTTTAGCTGCTGTGGAACGCCCGTTTTGGTGGCGGGACAGGAGCGTGCAAATGAAGAGGGGTTAGGCCTCGATTAAAAATCCCGCTTGTTTTAAGGCACGGCAGGCGGCGTCGAGCTTTTCTGGTGAGTCAGCTTCGAGCGTATGCAAATGCGTCCCATCGGTCAGCTGCAATAAATATGCTGATTTTGTCGCTTCAATTTTGGCGATAAACTGGTCGACTTCGAAGCGGTTGCTGACCATGACCGATGCAATTAAATCGCCATAGACCGGATGTTCAATTTTGACATCTTTTACCGTTACACCACAGTCGACAAGCAAATACAGTTCTTCTTTTGTCTGTTCCGGTGTATGGGAGCAGGCGATGGTTCGCGTATACGTTTGCGTCGGTTCGGCCGGCTTTAAATACAAATATCCTTGGCTTGTCGCGATAATAGGTTCGTTGCGTGCCTTTAACAGCGAAATATCTTGGACGATTACTTGGCGGCTGACGTTCGTTTTTGCTGCCAATTCTGCCCCGGTGAGCGGTGTCTCGCTTTCTTTCAGCCATTGCAAAATGAGCTGGCGCCGCGCTTCTCCTAAAATTTTCTTTTCTTCTTTCACCTTGTCCATACCTCCTTTCGCGTTCGGATAAACTGTTCTAATGTGGAGATCAATTGATCGATCTCTATTTCCCGCGTGGACGTACCAAGTGATACACGGACGAACTGCTTTGCCTCCTCTGGGGTTTTGCCGACGGCAAGCATGGTGCGCGACGGCGCCTGCAATCCGACTTGGCAGGCGCTGCCGGTTGAAATGGCAATACCGGCACGGTTGCATTCCAGCATGACGAGCTGCCCTTCAAAACCGGTAACAGACAACCCGACAATATGGGCAAGTCGACAGCTAGGATGGCCTTCAACGGCAATCGGCAGCTGTTTGGCTGCTATGGCGTCAAGCAGCCGGCGGCGCAGCTGTTCAAATCGTGTCTGTTCACCTTCCATCCGTTCGTAAAGCTGCTTAGCGGCAGTGAGGAAGGCAACGATCCCCGGCACATTGACTGTTCCGGGTCGGAAGCCGGATTCGTGTGTCGTCCCTGGAAAAACGGGTTTCCAATGAAGGTGCGGGTCGATGTAGACGGCTCCGACGCCTTTTGGACCGTACACTTTATGAGCGGAAATCGATACGCTGTCAATTGCCATCGCCTTAACGTCTAGCTGTATTTTAGCAAAAGTTTGCACGCAGTCGCTATGAAAAAGGATGCCGCGCGCTCGCAACAGGCGACCGATGTCAGCAAGCGGCTGGATGGTGCCGATTTCCGAGTTGGCATGCTGGATGGAAGCGAGGATCGTCTGCGGTGTGATGGCCCGTTCCAAATCAGCGAGACGGATGCGACCGAATCGATCGACGGGCAAATACGTCACCGCATATCCTTCCGTTTCAAGCTGTTGAAACAAATGATAAAGTGAGGCGTGTTCGACTTCGGTAGTGATTAAATGATTCCCTTTGTGGCGGTGGGCGGCAATGAGCGACCGAATGGCGAGCACATTTGCCTCCGTGCCGCCGCTTGTGAAATAAATCCCTTCTGCTTCCCCGTTGATCATAGCGGCAAGCTCACGCCGGCATAGCGTCAGCAATTGCTTCGCTTTCGTGCCGACGTCGTGCAGGCTACTTTCATTGCCAAAATAAACGGCCGCTGCCTCAGCATAAGCCTCGATGGCTTCTTTGCACATTGGTGTCGTCGCTGCGTAGTCCAAATAAATCATATTCTCCCGCCTTTTCTTTCACTTTTTTCAATCAACCTCTTGTCATTAGTTTAAATATGTGTAAATATAGATGTCAAGACAGGTGAAAAGAGAGGTGAGCGGTTGTGGGGGAAAACGGCATCATTATTGTTGGTAGCGGATTGGCCGCTTTAACAGTGGCTTATTATTTACAGGTGCAAGAAAATGTGATTGTTTTCACAAAAAAAGGGAAAACGGACTGCAACTCTTGGCGGGCGCAAGGTGGGGTGGCGGCAGCGTTAGCCCCCGACGATGATTGGCGCGTTCATTTCCACGACACGCTTACGGCCGGCTGCCATCATAACGATGTGCGAATGGTTGAGTTGCTCGTTCGTGAAGGGCCGAAGCGGCTGCAAGAATGGATGGACGCTGGGATGGCGTTCGATGCAGATGAACATGGACAGCTTTGCTTCGGCCTTGAAGGCGGGCATAGCCACCGCCGCATTTTACACGCTGGCGGCGACCAAACGGGCAAGGAGATCGTTACATTTTTGCTTCAGCAGGTGAAAGGGCGCGTATCAGTGGTGGAAGGTGAACAAGTCATCGAACTTTTGATGGAAGACGGCCGCTGTGTCGGGGTGAAAACGAAGCGAAAAGACGGTGCTGTCTCCGTTTGGCGGGCGGCGGCAGTCGTCCTAGCGACCGGCGGCTGCGCCGGGCTGTATACGTTCACTTCCAACGCGCCGACCGTGACTGGTGATGGCATTGCCATGGCGTATCGCGCCGGCGCGGCAGTCGCCGACATGGAATTTATCCAATTTCATCCGACGATGCTGGCTGTCGGAGGAAAAGCGGTCGGATTAGTATCGGAAGCGGTGCGCGGAGAAGGAGCGGTGCTTGAGACGGAAGACGGGCGGCGCTTAATGAATGGCGTTCACCCACTTCGTGATTTGGCACCGCGTGATGTTGTCGCCCGCGCGATCGCCGCGGAAACGGAGCGAGGCGGCCGCGTCTACTTAAATATTTCCGCCGTTCCTCATTTCCACCGCCGTTTTCCGACGATTGCGGCGTTATGCGAGGCGCATGGCGTTGATCTTGAGGCCGGCCGCCTCCCGGTTGTGCCAGGCGCCCACTTTTTAATGGGCGGCATTATGGTCAATGAATGGGGGCAGACGACCGTGCCGGGCTTGTATGCCGTTGGGGAAGTGGCGTGCACCGGTGTGCACGGTGCCAACCGGTTGGCAAGCAATTCGTTGCTTGAAGCGATCGTCTTTGGAGCCCGTGTGGCCCACTCTATCAATCGCCGGGAGGAGTGGCCGACGTCAGTATACCGCGCTGCCCGATCGTTTGGCCACTCGCGTCGTCTTTTGGTGCCTCCGCTTCCGGAACGGTCGTGCATCCGTGAGCGATTGTCCACATTTGTCGGTATCGTCCGTGAAAAAGGGCGGCTTTGTGAGGCGGTTCGCTGGTTCGAACAATTTTCCTTGCCAGATTGGTTGGATGGCGATCTTGAATGCTTGTCGGCAGAGGAGATTGAAACAGGGTATATGCTCCTTACCGGTTGGCTTGTCGCCTCGTCTGCGCTTCGCCGCACGGAAAGCCGTGGCGGCCACTACCGAAGTGATTTTCCGTATGATCATCCGGACTGGAAAGGCCGACGCCTCGTGCGGACGAAAGAAGAGTGGGAGCATGCACCAGTTGGACGGTAAAGCGGGAATAAGATCAAAAGGAGGATGAGGCGATGAATCGGTTAAAACTCGAACAGTTGTTGAGGCAGTTTTTTCTTGAAGATATCGGCGATGGGGATGTGACAAGCGACACGATTTTTCCGGCTAACGAACGTGCGACGGGGGTGTTTACGGCGAAAGAGGACGGGGTTGTGGCTGGCGTCGACCTTATTGCCACTGGCTATCAACTGCTTGATCCGCATATCGAGGTATCGATCATGAAACGGGACGGCGAACGGATTGCAGCTGGTGAAACGATCGCCGCCGTTTCTGGGCCTGTCCGTCCACTGTTGTCTGGTGAGCGCGTCATTTTGAATTTGCTTCAGCGTTTGAGCGGCATTGCGACTATGACGCGGCAGGCGGTTGACCTGCTTGGTGACAGCCATACTCGCCTTTGCGATACGCGAAAAACGACACCGGGTTTGCGCATGTTGGAAAAATATGCGGTTACTTGCGGTGGCGGCTACAATCACCGCTTTGGCTTGTACGATGGTGTGATGATTAAAGACAATCATATCGCCTTTTGTGGGTCGATTGCCGCCGCTGTCAAAGCGGTGAGAGAGCGGCTCGGCCATATGGTGAAAATCGAAGTCGAAACGGAAACGGAAGCTCAGGTGCTCGAGGCGGTCGAAGCCGGGGCTGACATTATTATGTTTGACAATCGGACGCCGGATGAAGTGCGGTCGTTCGTCCGGCTCGTGCCGAAACCGATCATCACGGAGGCGTCCGGCGGTATTACGCTCGCCAATGTAGCAGCATACGGTGCGACCGGAGTCGACTACATTTCACTTGGGTTTTTAACGCATTCAGCTGCAGCGTTGGACATTAGTTTTTATTTACAATGACGGAGGAGAGAATGATGAACGTACTCGAACAGTTCAAACAGCTCGATAATATGCCGGAACAGTATAAAACGATGGACAGAGATGAGCTCGAAGCGCGCGCCCGCGCGGTGAAGGAGCAGCTCGGGCGGCGTCTTTTTATCCCTGGACATCATTACCAAAAAGATGAGGTCATTCAGTTCGCTGATGCCACCGGCGACTCGCTTCAGCTTGCCCAACTGGCGGCGAAAAACAACGAAGCGGAATATATTGTGTTTTGCGGCGTCCATTTCATGGCGGAAACCGCGGACATTTTAACGAGTGAGGAGCAGGCAGTTATTTTGCCGGACTTGCGCGCTGGCTGTTCGATGGCCGATATGGCCGATATTTTTCAAGTTGAGCGGGCATGGGCGGCATTGACGGATCGATTTGGCGAGACGATTCTGCCGCTTGTATACGTCAATTCCACAGCGGCGATTAAAGCGTTTGTCGGCCGAAATGGAGGGGCGACGGTTACGTCGTCCAACGCGCAAAAGATGGTAGCGTGGGCGTTTTCACAAAAAGAACGGATCTTCTTTTTACCGGACCAGCATTTAGGCCGAAATACGGCCTATGCACTCGGCGTTGGCCTTGACGAGATGGCCGTCTGGGATCCATATGAGGAAACATTGCAAGGCAACGGTGACCTTGACAAGGTGAAAGTCATTCTTTGGAAGGGCCATTGCTCGGTGCATGAAAACTTCAATGTCCGGCAAATCGAGCATATTCGGCAGACGAAACCGGAAACAAAGGTAATCGTCCATCCGGAATGCAGCTGGGACGTCGTCCAGCAAGCCGATTACGCCGGTTCAACAAAATACATTATCGAAACGATTCGCAACGCCTCACCCGGTAGCCGATGGGCGATCGGAACAGAAATGAATTTGGTGAATCGCCTTATGCATGAGCATCCGGACAAAGAAATCATTTCTCTTAATCCGTATATGTGCCCGTGTTTGACGATGAACCGGATCGATTTGCCGCATTTCGTTTGGGCGTTGGAATCGCTCAGTGAAGGAACAGTCGTCAACCGCATTACCGTTCCAAGGGAAGTAGCGTTCGAAGCAAAGCTAGCACTCGAGCGCATGCTTGCCCTTGCCTAGTTCTCCTCCCTGGCGAAGACGGGATCGCTTCCGTCCGGCCAGGGATTTTTTTATCATAAATCAACAACCATCGTCATACATTGTGTTGAAAGATGATAACAAGAAACAAGCATCGGTTGGATAGAGCGCAAACAGTCTCGGTTTAGGAGGGGAACCGCGTGAAAATCCATATTGTTCAAAAGGGCGATACCCTTTGGAAAATTGCCCAAAAATATGGGGTTGATTTTGAACAATTGAAAAAGATAAATGGGCATTTGAGCGATCCGAATATGATTATGCCTGGCATGAAAATTAAAGTGCCGACAGCAGGAGTGCCAATAAAAAAAGAAACAAAAACGTATGCACCGTCAAAAAAGCCGAAAGTGGGAGAACATCCGTACGCGGAGACGAAACCGTTCGTTTCATTCAATATTGATGCGGAGATGGACACAGCTAGCGGCTCCGTCTCGGAAAATGAAATACCAGTGAACGAGGCGCCGAAAGCAGTGGAAAAAGAAAAACCGAAGGCGCCAGCGGCCAAAGCGCCGAAAGCGGAAGTGAAAGAAAAACCGAAAGCACCAGCGGTCGAAGCACCGAAAGCGGAGGCGAAAGAAAAACCGAAAGCGCCAGCGGTCGAAGCACCGAAAGCGGAGGTGAAAGAAAAACCGAAAGCGCCAGCGGTCGAAGCACCGAAAGCGGAGGCGAAAGAAAAACCGAAAGCACCAGCGGCCAAAGCGCCGAAAGCGGAAGTGAAAGAAAAACCGAAGGCGCCGGCGGTCGAAGCGCCAAAGGCAGAGGGGAAAGGAACAGCAAAGGCGCCGATAAGCGGGACATCGAAGGGAATGGAGAACAAGAAGGCGAATGTGTCAGTGAACGAAGCCCCGAATGTGCCGGTGAACGAGACACCGAACGTACCAGTGAACGAAGCGCCGAACGTGCCGGTGAATGAAACACCGAACGTACCGGCGAACGAGGCGCCGAAAGCACCGACAGCCTATACACCGCCGCTTACACATACGATTCCGCCGGTCGTTCCGACCCCTCACGTTTCGTTTGCCAAATCGTTGCCGAATCTGCCACCGATTCCACCGAAGCCGAGCAACATTTTGCCTGGCATGATGAAAGAGGAGATGGATGAAAGCCCAACTGAACTGAAAGGGGAACAAACAGAAATAGCAGACGAAAGCGAGGAAACCCCGCCACCGTTGCCGAACATTCCGCATGTTCCAATTGCACCGATGACGGCACCAGTTTTCGGTGTTGACCAAGGATGTGTGCCAGTGACGCCTATTTTGCCAGGAGCGGGGTTTTACATGTCTCCGCCGCCAGCCATGCCATCTTATTCTCCGCCGCCGGGTTCGTTAGGGGGCGGCCCGGAAAATAACCCGGCTCCATTTCCGGGCATTAGCGAAGGGAGCAATGATTCTTTAGAGTCTCCGCAGTTTTCTGAACCGGGGAAACACGGGGCTGCTGCTCCGCTTGCACCGCCAGCTGGTGCCGCTTTCGCTGCGTCCGGTCCTGCCGCACCGGGATATGCACCATCTGGAGTGTACGCGCCGCTAGCCGGATATCCGCCTTTTGGGTATGTGCCTGTGTATCCACCGACTCCGTACTACGGGGGATATGCCCCTCCGGGAGTGTACGCCCAGCCGGCTCCATACGGGTACGCGCCGCAACAAGCTGCGCAGGCGATCCCGTGGCCCGGTGCCGTTTACCCGGTAAGCCCACCCGCCGCCGGTTCGCGCCTGTTTGCCGGACCGCCGGATGAGGAGAGCGAGCATGGGGAAGAACAGTAACCTGACAGAAAGAGACGCCGTTGGCCGTCTCTTTTTTCTTCTTAGCCGCCAGTACCGGATTGTTATTCGGCAGGCTGTGGCGCTGAAACCAAATGTCATTGCCATCGCCACTTCGCACGGATCATTTGTCGCGAAAGCGTACCATTCGTTAGTGGCGGCTGAACGGCAAGCTTGGCTTCTTGCCGCTCTCCGCCGCTCCGGCTTTTTCGCCGCTCCAGCCGTTGTCCCGATCGGCCATGGAGGTGTCATCACTGCCGGAGGGCGACATTGGCTGCTGACAGAATATGTAGCTAGTGCGCGCCCATTTGTATTTGTCAACGAGTGCGACATCAAAGATGGGCTTCAAGCGTTACATAGCTACCATGTGGCAACGGCAAGGATCGTATGTGACAAACGGGCAGCCATGCGGCTGCCGTCTGTGCAGCTGTATGAAAAATGGCGGCGCTGTTACGATGAGTTTTGTCGACATTTGCCGTTCATTGAGACAGCGATGGAAAAAGAGGATATTTTATTTACGCTTCGCTGGGCGCATTACTGCTTGGCAACGTGCGGCGATTACGCCCAAGAGTTAGCGGCGGAGCCTGTCGTCATCATTCATGGGGATGTAGCGCCCCATAATTTTTTGCGCACTGCCGGTGGAGATGTATATATGATCGACTACGATGCGGCCGCCCTCGCCTCGCCCGGTCTTGATTATTGGCAATACGCAAACCGTATTTTGCCGCATATCGGCTGGTCGTATTCGGCGCTCGCCCGTTTTGTTCCGCTTGGTCGTTGGCTGGAAAAAAGTTGGTTTTTGCATGCGCTTTTGTTCCCTGCTGATGTATTTCGTGAGTGGCGACAGGCGGCCGCGCGACGCCGCCCGCTCGTATTGGATCGGAAGAAGCGGGAATGGTTTGTCCGTCGTCTTTTCGCTATGCTAAAATAAAGAGTAAAATCTTTGGAAAAAGGAGTCGAAGGCGGATGCAAGAAAAAATTGACAAGCTTGTCCAATGGCTGCGGGAACAAGTGGCGTCGGCTGGCTTAAACGGGGCAGTAGTCGGCATTAGCGGTGGCATCGACTCTGCCGTTGTCGCCCATTTGATCAAGCGGGCGTTTCCAGATAACTCGCTTGGCCTCATCATGCCGTGCAAAAGTCATGCAAAAGATATGGAAGATGCCCTCAAAGTGGTGGAAAGCTGCGGCATTCAATATCTTGTCATTGATTTGACCGAGGTGCATAAATCGTTGTTCGGCGCGGTGGAAGCCGAGTTGAAAGCCATCGGTGAGTGGAATGAAGAAAAGGCGCGGCTTGGCGATGCGAACACGAGGGCGCGTCTGCGCATGACGACGTTGTACGCTGTCGCCAACAACTATGGCTACCTCGTTGTCGGTACGGACAATGCGGCGGAGTGGCACACCGGCTACTTTACGAAATATGGCGATGGCGGGGTTGATTTAGTGCCGCTCATTCATTTCACAAAAGGCGAAGTGCGTGAAATGGCTCGTCTGCTTGGTGTTCCGGAAGAAATTATCACGAAAGCGCCGAGCGCCGGATTATGGGAAGGACAGACGGATGAAAGCGAAATGGGCACGACGTATGATATGATTGATAAATATTTAAAAGGTGAAGACATTCCAGAGCAAGACCGGAAAATTATTGAACGGCTGCATGAACGTTCGCACCATAAACGGCAGCTGGCCATTGCGCCACCAAAGTTTTAACCGTCGTCTTGTTGGTTTGAACTAACAGCGATAACCCCCCTGCTTTTTCCGCAAGCTAAATGTAAGGCTGGCTTTGCGCCAGCCTTGGGCGAAGGAAACCAAGGGGGGGTTTTCCATTGAGGTACGCGGTCAAATGGATCGGTGTATTGTCGGTAGCCGGCTTGCTCGCTTCATGCACCAATTATGGGACCAATGACGAAGGAGCCCAGCGCTATAACAATGCGGAGAGACCGATCGGCTATTACTCAACAGAACGGAACGATGATTTCCGCTACGGTCGTTACGGAACGAATGCGCTCAACTACGATAACAACTATATGTGGGCACGCCGCGGACCGGTGACTGACTTTTTGACGGACGGTGACCGCCTTGGTCGGTCGGCGGCGCCCCGGTTGGATGCGGACGTCCCAGCTCTTCCGCGCGGAGTCGATTTTGGCAACGGCGATTACAACTACCACGGGCATTTACATTCGCTGAATGTTGCTCCGCATCCATCGTACTACCGTAGCTATGACGGTGCTTTGGTTGAAGAGCTTTCCCGCCGCGCTGCAGCGGTAAGTGGAGTAGATGATGCTCGTACGGTCGTTTACGGCGATCAAGCGCTCATCGCCATTGCGACTGATACCCGCCATCCAGGTCGGCTGGAAGAGCGTGTTGCCAAAGCAGTGGCTCCGTACGCCAACGGCAAACGGGTACGTGTCACGTCCAATCCGAGCATGTACAACCGCATCCGCACGATTGACAACACAATTCGTCGCGGTGCGCCGATCAGCATGGAAGAAATTCGCCGCGATTTGCGTACTATTTTTATCGACGGTACGATTCAAGAACGGCCGGAAAACAATCGGTAGTTCGGCAAGGGGATGCCATCGGCATCCCCTTTACTCGTTTTCCGCTTTCAGCTAGGCGCAGCTGACATTTTCTGCGGTTTTTGCTATAGTAATATCGGAACATTCCGTTGTGATGAGAGGAGAAAGTTTGATGGCTGGACATTCGAAGTGGAAAAATATCCAACGGCGGAAAAATGCTCAAGATGCTAAGCGCGGCAAACTATTTATGAAACTGGCGAAAGAAATTTATGTTGCCGCAAAAACCGGCGGTGGTGACCCGGCGGCCAACCCGAGCCTGCGTCTTGTCATTGAGAAGGCAAAGGCGGCTAATATGCCGGGTGAAAACATTGAACGGGCGATTAAAAAGGCAACGGGGAACCAAGAACATACCAATTATGAGGAAATCCGTTATGAAGGATACGGACCGGGCGGCGTCGCTGTCATGGTTGTCTGCTTGACCGATAATAAAAACCGGACCGCTGCCAACGTGCGTTCAGCATTTTCGAAAAACGGCGGCAACTTGGGGGAAACAGGTTGCGTCTCTTACTTGTTTGAGCGCAAAGGATTGCTCGTCATCGATCGTGAGCAGCACAACATGGAGGAAGATGAGTTGCTGCTTTTGGCGATTGAGGCAGGGGCGGAGGAGATGGAAACGACGGACGAATCGTTCGAAATTTATACAACGCCCGAGTCGTTTGAGACGGTAAAAGAACAGCTTGAACAGCAAGGATTAACGTTTGCGAGCGCGGAAATTACGATGATTCCGCAAACATATACAACGTTATCAGGCGATGAATTGAAAAAGATGTTGAAGTTAATTGATACGCTTGAAGATGATGACGATGTGCAAGAAGTATACCATAACTTGGATGAATCAGTGATTGAGGAACAATAACAATCGTCGGCGGCACGCTGGCGATTTTTTTATAGACCGAGGTGGCGAAACATCATAACGGGGGAAACAACAGATAGAAATGTTGCTCCATCGAACAAACGTCAAAGTGTCAAATCGTTGGCGCGCATCTATCAATGACAGCATCGTCACCTGTTTGCTGACTTTGGCTCGGCAGCAGCTTGTTTTTACAAAAAAAGCTAACGAAACAGTAATAAAATGGCGACTGGCGGCGAAACTAATGATGTAAGAAAACTATCATTTTGGAAGAGAGGAACGGACAATGCGAATTCTTTCCATCATGTTGTTGGTTGCTGCAGTCGTGTTGCCGACTCATTCGGCGTTCGCCGCACCAACGCCGGTGAACATGACGATTGTATTGCAGCAGCAATACTTAGACGGAGAGATGAGCGAGGAGAAAAGAACGGAAACGGTTGTTTCGTTAACAGAAATATGGAAAAAGTACCGCGACTGGCAGCTGATTGATCTCGATGGACAGACGATCGTCTTTCGCAAAACGATTAACGACATTTCCCCGTTGTTAAAAACAAACGGCTATTTCGGGCTCACCGATGATGGTACATTATCTATTTTTAACGGTAAACCGAATCAGTCGGGGAAAATTATCCAGTCGTTTTTTCAAATCGATGTACAAAAACTAGAAAGCCGCCAGCAGGCGAAATTAAAACAAGGCATCCGCGTCCTCTCGAAAGAACAATATGAACAAGTGATCGAAATGTATCGCCATTTTGCGGTCGTGCATTAAAACGGAATCCCGTGGTGTGAAGCGCATCACGGGATTTGTTTTTTGCTATAATGAAATCGTATGATACAATGAAAGGACGAGAAAAGGAGAGGAGTATGCATTGATCGAGTTTATCCGCGGATATGTCGATTACATCTGTCCCGAATATATTGTGATCGACCATAACGGCATCGGCTACGAAATTTTTACTCCCAACCCGTTTGCCTTTGAGGAGAGTCGTGAGGCAGCGGTAACGGTATATACATACGAATACGTGCGTGAAGATGTGCACGCTTTATACGGATTTCTAACGCGTGAAGAGCGAAACTTGTTCGCCAAGCTGCTTCAAGTGTCCGGCATTGGACCAAAAGGGGGGCTCGCTATTTTGGCAGCGGGGCGTCCGGATGAGCTGGCACGGGCGATTGAGGAAGAAAATGAAGCATTTTTATGTAAGTTCCCGGGTGTTGGAAAAAAAACGGCGCGGCAAATGATTTTAGACTTAAAAGGAAAGCTTGCGATGTTTTCAATGCCAACGGCTCCACGACCGGCCGCTTCTCTGTCTGGGGAGCTTGCTGAGGCGATTGCTGCGCTCAAGGCGCTTGGCTATGCGGAACGAGAAATTGAAAAAATTATTCCGGCGCTCCGCGAAGAAACGATGTCGACGGAACAGTACGTGAAGCGGGCGTTGGCCATGTTACTGAAATAAATGGCTGTTGGCAACGAGCCAAAAGGGAGGGACGACGGTGGACGAACGGCTTGTATCTGGATCAGCTTTAGGCGGCGAGGCGGCGTTCGAACCAACCTTGCGCCCGCAATATTTGCATGAATATATCGGGCAAGATAAGGTAAAAGAAAACTTGCAAGTGTTTATTGAAGCGGCCAAGCTGCGTGAAGAAACACTTGACCACGTCTTGTTGTACGGCCCGCCGGGGCTCGGGAAAACGACGCTCGCCGCCATCATTGCGAACGAAATGGGCGTCAAGATGCGGGCGACATCCGGGCCCGCACTTGAGAGGCCCGGTGACTTAGCGGCGCTGTTGACATCGCTTGAGCCCGGGGATGTGTTGTTTATTGACGAAATTCATCGGTTGCCGCGGACGGTTGAGGAAGTTCTCTATCCCGCGATGGAAGATTACTGTTTGGACATTACGGTCGGCAAAGGGCCTGAAGCGCGCTCGCTTCGTCTAGATTTGCCGCCGTTTACGCTTGTTGGAGCGACAACAAGGGCCGGAGCGCTGTCCGCACCGCTGCGCGACCGATTTGGTGTCATCAGCCGGCTTGAATATTATCAAGTGGACCAACTAGCGCAAATTATTGAGCGGGCGGCTGCTATTTTGCATATTATCATCAACAATGAGGCGGCGCTTGAACTGGCACGCCGGGCGCGTGGCACGCCGCGTATTGCCAACCGTCTGCTCCGCCGTGTTCGCGACTTTGCTCAAGTGCGTGGGGACGGGGAAATTACGCTGCCGCTCGCCGTCGAGGCACTTGAGCGGCTGCAAGTCGATCGACTCGGGCTTGATCACATTGACCATAAGCTGCTTTTAGCGATCATTGAAAAGTTTGCCGGCGGTCCGGTTGGACTCGAAACGATGGCAGCCGTGATCGGAGAAGAAGCGCAAACGATCGAGGAAGTATATGAGCCGTATTTGCTGCAAATCGGCTTATTGCAGCGAACGCCGCGCGGGCGTGTCGCCACGCCGGCGGCGTATGCCCATTTAGGAATGGAGGTTCCGAAGCGGTGAACAGCTTGCCTAAGTTGATTATGATAATCGGCGTTGTGCTTATCATCGTTGGGTTTGTTATGCAGTTTGTCAAACTCGGCCGCTTGCCGGGGGATATCGTCATCCGCAAAGGAAACATGACCTTTTATTTTCCGATCGTCACATCGATATTGCTAAGCGTCGTATTATCATTGATTTTTTACGTGCTCGGGCGATTTCGCTAAAGAAAGGAGAACTTTATGAAAGTTGACTTGTTTGATTTCCATTTGCCTGAGGAACTCATTGCACAAACGCCGCTCCCGGATCGGGCGGCGTCGCGGCTGATGGTGCTCGATAAACAAACAGGGGCCATCCGCCATGAAACATTTCGCAACATTATTTCGTATTTACACCCTGGCGATTGTCTCGTCTTAAACGACACCCGTGTCATGCCAGCGCGCCTGTACGGGGAAAAAGCGGAAACGGGCGGGATGGTCGAGGTGCTCTTGTTAAAACAGTTAGACGGCGACCGTTGGGAGACGCTCGTCAAGCCAGGCAAACGGGTCAGGCCGGGAACGAAGCTCGTCTTTGGCGGCGGGAAACTTCAAGCTGTTTGTCTTGATACGCTTGAGCATGGCGGCCGGGTGCTTGAATTTTCGTACGAAGGGCTGTTTTATCAAGTATTGGCTGAACTTGGCGAAATGCCGCTCCCGCCGTATATTAAAGAAAAGCTCGATAATCCGGAGAGGTATCAGACGGTGTACGCTCGTGAAATCGGCTCAGCGGCAGCGCCAACAGCCGGCCTTCATTTCACTGAGGAGCTGCTTGACGCCATTCGGGAAAAAGGGATACATATCGCCTTTATTACGCTTCATGTTGGGCTCGGTACATTCCGGCCGGTGCAAGTGGATGACGTCGAAAAACACAATATGCACGCTGAGTTTTATCAAATGAGTGAGGAAACGGCGGCGATATTGAACCGCGTGCGTGCGAACGGCGGCCGCATTATCGCCGTCGGTACGACATCGACGAGGACACTTGAGACGATCGCCAATCGGCATGATGGCCGGTTTGCCGCTGAGAGCGGTTGGACGGACATTTTCATTTATCCAGGCTATGAGTTTAAAGCCATTGATGGGCTCGTGACGAACTTCCATTTGCCGAAATCGACACTCATTATGTTAGTGAGCGCATTCGCCGGACGCGAGCATATTTTGCACGCGTATGAAGTGGCGGTCAAAGAGCAGTACCGCTTTTTCAGCTTCGGCGATGCGATGCTCATCATTTAAGAAAGGAGAACAGCACGTTGACGACACCGATTCGCTTTGAACTGATCAAAACGTGTCGGCAGACAGGAGCGCGCCTTGGCATTCTCCACACGCCGCACGGCTCGTTTGAAACACCGATGTTTATGCCAGTCGGGACGCTTGCGACGGTCAAAACGCTATCGCCAGAAGAGTTGAAGGAAATGGGGGCAGGCGTCATTTTAAGCAATACGTACCATCTTTGGCTGCGCCCAGGCCATGACATTGTCGCTGAGGCGGGCGGCCTCCACGCTTTTATGAACTGGGATCGCGGCATTTTGACGGATTCCGGTGGATTCCAAGTGTTTAGCTTGAGCGAATTTCGCCGGATTGAGGAAGAAGGTGTCTATTTCCGCAACCATTTAAACGGCGACAAGCTGTTTTTATCGCCGGAAAAAGCGACTGAAATCCAAAATGCGCTCGGTGCTGACATCATCATGGCGTTTGACGAATGTCCGCCGTATCCGGCGACGTATGACTATATGAAACGGTCGGTCGAGCGGACGAGCCGCTGGGCGGAGCGCTGCCTGAAAGCTCATCGACGCTCGAATGAACAAGGGCTATTTGGCATCGTCCAAGGCGGTGAATATGAGGACTTACGCCGGCAAAGCGCGCGCGATTTAGTGTCGCTCGATTTTCCTGGCTATGCCGTCGGTGGGTTGTCGGTCGGCGAGCCGAAAGATGTGATGAATCGGGTGCTTGAGTTTACAACGCCACTTTTGCCGACGGACAAGCCCCGCTATTTAATGGGCGTCGGTTCACCCGATTCACTCATTGACGGTGCGATCCGCGGCATCGACATGTTTGACTGCGTCTTGCCGACGCGCATCGGCCGCAACGGAACGGTTATGACGAGTGAGGGGCGGGTTGTCATTAAAAACGCCCAGTACGCCCGTGACTTCACACCGCTTGATCCGAACTGCGATTGCTATACGTGTCGAAACTACACGCGCGCCTATATTCGCCATCTCATTAAATGTGATGAAACATTTGGTATCCGGCTCACGTCTTACCATAACGTCTATTTTTTGATAAAATTAATGGAGCAGGTGAGACAAGCGATTCGTGAAGATCGACTCGCCGATTTCCGTGAGGAATTTTTTGAGCGTTACGGCTTTAACAAGCCAAACGCGAAAAACTTTTAGTCATTAGAAAGGAGGGGGATTGAATGAACGCGACGATTGCGAATTTATTGCCGATCGTGCTGTTTTTCGTCATTTTCTACTTTTTGCTTATTCGCCCACAGCAAAAGCGGCAGCGCGCCGTCCAACAAATGCAGGCGAATTTGAAAAAAGGCGATAAAATCGTCACGATTGGCGGTTTGCATGGCATCATCGACTCGGTCGATGAAGATAAAATCATCATCCGCGCCGGTGACGGCACGCGGCTTACATACGACCGTTCTGCGGTGCGTGAAGTTGTCGGAAAGCAACGCATAACCTAAATGGAAAGCAACGGCTGACAGCGTTAGAAATGGAGCTGTCATCGAAAAGATGAATACTGACGACAAAAAAGCGGCTGTTTCGTTTGGAAACAGCCGCTTTCACATTGAGACACTCGCTTATGTCCGCTCGCGGCGAGCCGGTGACAGGTTGACACCGACGATGCCGCCAAGGGCAGCAGAGACAAAAAAGAGAAGATGATACAGCCATTGTTGGGCTGTAAATGGCTTTTCGATGCCAAGAAATTGAAACAAAAAGATGATCGCGGTAAATAAGAAGCCGGTCAGTCCGCCGGCAAGCCATCCCTTTTCTTGACTTTTTCCGCCAGCAACGATGCCGCCGATGAACATCGAAATGACCGAGACGGCAAAAAT
Organism: Geobacillus thermodenitrificans subsp. thermodenitrificans DSM 465; assembly: GCF_000496575.1. Lineage (GTDB taxonomy): Bacteria > Bacillota > Bacilli > Bacillales > Anoxybacillaceae > Geobacillus > Geobacillus thermodenitrificans. The sequence goes on from NZ_AYKT01000002.1 coordinate 293,892, forward strand.
TATCCATGTAAGCGACGATTCCTGGATGTCCGTCCATTTAAGCAACAACGAAAAAATGAAGCTAACGAGCGCTGCCAAAACGAAAATGGTGGAGACCCCGTATACGAGTGCGCTGCCAAGTCGTGACACCGTGTTCCCTCCCTGATCACAACCGTTTTACCACCATATATATTCGTTGCCGGACATGTTTAGAAGTCTATTTTCGTCCGTTTTTCCCAGCTAGCCAATGAAGCCCCGGGAGATAGACGAGCTCTTCGCGCTTGATGAGCCGAAAGAACAGAAGGACAGTGATATATAAAACGATCGTCGCCACCATGGCGAACAGTGTCCATAATGACGAAGGTGTGGCTATAGGTGGATAGTGGAAAAGCACATAGCCGGCCACACCGGTGACAGTGATGGCAATCGTTGCTTTCGCATACTCGCGCGCATGGATCGAAAAGGAGACGGCTTTGACGACAGTGGCGAAATGGAGAAACGTCACAAGCACCGTGCCGATGGATGTTGCAAGCGCCGCCCCCATAATGCCTAAACTAGGACGTGAGGCGAGGGTGAAGATACAAGCGAGCTTGACGACTGCCCCGATCAAGCTGTTCGTCATGGCTGCGTTCGCCAAGTCGAGTCCTTGCAATACGGCTTGGAGCGGGCCTTGGAAATAATAAAATAAGAAGAACGGAGCCATCACTTGAATAAAGATGGCCGCTTCACTTGTGCCGTACATCCACCACATGAGCGGTTCGGCAAAAATGTATAGCACGACGGCGGAAAGACCGCCAGTGACAAGCGATAGGCGCATTGCCTGGGCGATCCGGTATTCAACTAAAACCAACTTGTTTTGCGCCATTGCCTCACTAATGGCCGGTACAAGCGCTGTCGAGAGCGCGTATGTAATGAATGACGGCAAGGTGAGCAACGGCAGCGCGTAACCGACGAGCTGGCCATACTGCTTCGTGGCGACGGAGGAGGCTACACCGGCAAGAGCTAAGCTGTTGGCGACGACGATCGGTTCGAAAAACCAAGAAAGTGAGCCGATCAAGCGGCCGCCGGTCGTTGGCAAGGCGATCCGCATGAGACGGATGAACGTCTCTTTACCGGCTTGCACGTAGCGAAAAAATTTCGCCCGCAGACGGATTGACTTTTTAAACTTAAATAAGAACAACAAATACAATAAGGCGGCTAGTTCACCAAGGACAGAAGATGCCATGGCGCCGGCGGCGGCGTACTCAACGCCATACGGCAAGAGCGGCCTTGTGCATAGAGCGATCAAGCTGATACGGACGATTTGTTCAATCAAAAGCGAGTAGGCGTGCGGCTTCATTTGTTGGCGCCCTTGAAAATAGCCGCGCAACACCGAGGAAATCGCCACGATCGGCACGACCGGGGCGATGGCCATTAGAGGGTAGTATGTGCGCGGGTCGGTGAACATCGTCTGTGAAAGCCATGGTGCAATAGCAATGAGCGTTGGCAAAAATACGGTGCTCAGCACTCCCGTCGTTGTAAGCGACACGACAAGAATTTTTTTCACCCGCTGCCGGTCGCCGGCCGCTTCCGCCTCAGCGACGAGTTTGGAAATGGCGACAGGAAGCCCGATTTGGGTCGCCGTAATGGCTAACGATAGCGTCGGTACGGCCATCATGTACAGCCCGACCCCTTCATCCCCGATCATCCGGGCGACGACGATACGGTTGATGAAACCGAGAATTTTCGTAATAAAACCGGCGGCGATTAAAATGATCGTCCCTTGCAAAAATTTAGACATCTTCTTTCCCTGCCTTCTCAAATGCCTTAATCTTTTATACAATATATGCTAGATACATGGCCAAGCATGACAAGGATCATAGCTGGCATGGCGCGGGAGGGTGAGAGATGGAAGGGGAAAAACGGCTGCGCGAACAGCTCATGCCGGCGCTCGAATGCAAATATGACGAGTTTCATTTGCTCGGTTACACACAAGTAACGATCGACGGGCTATGGGAATGTTTGTGTGCTCGAAAGTGGAAAAACGCGCTGGCGGAAAAAAAACTATATGAGCTTGTCAGCGACATTTTGTCGCTTTCGCCGGGGGAATACATGGCATTTTTGACGATGCGTTCGTATGAACAGCAGCGGGAAACTGGCGGTGATGATTTAGAAAACGTTCTCAAAGAGTTGTTATAGCGAAAAATTGACACCAATGGCCGACTGGCGCATAATGGAAGTCGAAGCCGATGTGTTCAACGATGGTGCTGTAGAAGCCGCCGGGCGTCAAGATGAATCGAAGGAGGATTTTACAACGAATGGTAAAACGAAGTCGCATCGTCACGTTTTTTTTGCTCGTGCTCCTATTGGCTGGAGTGATCGGACCGACGATTCAAGGAATTTTACATAATATCAAGCTCGGCCTTGATTTGCAAGGCGGCTTTGAAGTGTTGTATGAGGTGAAGCCGGCGAAAAAAGGCGATAAAATTGACCAGGAAACGCTCCAAAGCACGGTCAGCGCCTTAAACAAGCGGATTAACGTCCTCGGCGTCAGTGAGCCGCGCGTCGACATCGAAGGTGAAAACCGTATTCGCGTCCAACTCGCCGGGGTGAAAGATCAAAACGAGGCACGCGAAATTTTGGCCACCCAGGCAAAGTTGACGTTCCGTGACGTCAATGACAACGTGCTCATGGACGGGAGCGATCTTGTCCAAGGCGGAGCGAAGCTGTCGTTTGATGAGAACGGCCAGCCGAGTGTCGCTATTAAATTGAAAGATGCCGATAAGTTTCGCCAAGTGACGGAAAAAGTGTACAACATGGGGCCGCCGAACAATATTTTGGTCATTTGGCTTGATTTTGAAGAAGGGGTTGACTCGTACCAAAAAGAAGCGGGCAAAGTGGATCCGAAATTTATTTCCGCTGCTTCGGTCAACCAAGTTTTCAATCAGACAGACGTGTCGATTGTCGGCAACTTTACGGTGAAAGAAGCACAGCAGCTGGCTGATCTGTTAAACGCCGGCGCGCTTCCAGTCGAATTGCATGAAATTTACTCGACGTCTGTTGGCGCCCAATTCGGGAAAAACGCCCTGCAAACAACGATGTTGGCTGGCATCATCGGTGTTGCTGCCATCTTCTTGTTTATGATTTGGTTTTACCGATTGCCAGGCGTGATTGCCGTCATTACACTGTCGGTGTACATTTATTTGATTCTGTTATTGTTTGATTGGATGAACGGCGTCTTGACGTTGCCAGGCATTGCCGCCCTTATTTTAGGGGTCGGGATGGCGGTCGACGCCAACATTATTACGTATGAGCGAATCAAGGAAGAGCTAAAGCTTGGCAAATCGATGCTGTCGGCGTTTCGCGCCGGCAACCGAGGTTCGTTTGCAACGATTTTTGACGCCAACATTACGACGATCATCGCCGGCGTCGTCCTGTTCATTTACGGAACAAGCTCGGTCAAAGGGTTCGCGACGATGCTCATTATCAGCATTGTCGCCAGCTTTGTCACTGCTGTCTACGGCACGCGTCTTTTGCTCGGGCTGCTCGTCTCAAGCCGCTGGCTTGATAAGAAACCGGGTTATTTCGGCGTGAAAAAATCGGAAATCTTAAACATTGCCGAAACGACCGATGAGACAGAAGTGCCGACGAAGTTTGACCGTTGGGATTTTATCAAACATAGCAAAAAGTTTTTCCTGTTCTCCATCGCCTTGGCGATTGCCGGGGTCATTTCACTTTTTGCCATGGGGCTCAATCTCGGCATTGATTTCACGAGCGGGACGCGCATTGAGGTGACGAGCAGCCAACCGATCGACGCCAAGGAGCTAAGCGACTATTTTGAACAGCTTGGTCACAAGCCGGAGGATGTCGTTTTATCTGGCACGGACGGGAAAACAGGCGTCGTCCGCTTGATCGGAGTGCTTGACAAGCAGGAAATTGCGAAAATCAAAAGTGAGCTGAAAACGACGTACGGGCATGAACCCAACATCAGCACCGTGTCGCCCGTTGTCGGCAAGCAGTTAGCGCGAAACGCGCTCATTGCCGTGCTCATTTCGTCGATTGGGATCATTCTTTATGTGACGATCCGCTTTGAATGGCGGATGGCGTTAGCTGCTATCATCGCCTTATTGCACGATGCGTTTTTCATCATTACTGTGTTCAGCTTGACGCGGCTTGAGGTTGATTTGACGTTCATCGCCGCCGTGTTGACGATCATTGGTTACTCGATCAATGATACGATTGTCACGTTTGACCGCATTCGCGATCTCATGAAAAAACGGAAAGTGAAAACGGTCGACGATTTAAGGCACATCGTCAACCGAGCGTTGCAGCAAACGTTCACACGCTCAATCAACACCGTATTGACCGTTTTGTTTACGGTGATTGCCTTACTTCTGTTTGGCAGCGAGGCGATCCGCAACTTCAACCTTGCCTTGCTCGCCGGCCTGTTGTGCGGCGTCTATTCCTCGCTGTTTATCGCTGCACAGCTGTGGCTCGTTTGGAAAGGAAATGCGCTCAAAAAAGGCAAAGGGACGAAAAAAATCACGCCGGAAACCGAGCCGCACCTGTAATGTCCGCACCGGAAAAAGTGCTTGCGCTTTTTCCGGTGCTTTTTCTTTTGACGACGATGCTTGGAACGGAAAATGGATACACTAATGGCCAGATGAAACATAAACGGCTGGGATGCTGCTAGACGTGAAGTGGGGGAAGATGGCCATGGAAAACGAACAGCGATTCAGGCAGGCGAAAACAGCGGCGATCATTGGCATTGTCGGCAACATAGCGCTTGCCGCCATCAAGGCAATCGTTGGGGTGTGGAGCCAAAGTCAGGCACTGATCGCCGATGCCGCTCATTCGGCATCCGATGTTGCTGGATCGTTCGCCGTTTGGATCGGACTGCGAGCCGCGGCGCGCCCGCCGGATGAAGACCATCCGTACGGGCACGGAAAAGCGGAATCGATCGCTGCCATTATTGTGGCGGTCCTTTTGTTTCTTGTTGGGCTCGAGATCGGACGATCAGCGCTCATGTCGTTTTTCGCCCCACTGTCGCCACCGGGGATGGCGGCCATTTATGTTCTGTTGTTATCGATCGTTGTCAAAGAGGCGATGTTTCGCTATAAATACCGGCTAGGGAAACAGCTCAATAGCGATGCCTTAGTTGTCAACGCCTATGAACATCGCTCTGACGTCTTCTCTTCACTTGCTGCGCTCGTTGGTGTTGGTGCTGCCATTCTCGGCGGAAAGTGGGAAATCGGCTGGCTCGTGTATGCCGACCCGCTCGCTGGGCTATTCGTCGCCATTCTTGTTTTAAAAATGGCGTGGGAGCTTGGTCGGAAGTCGATCCATACGGCAATCGACCACGTGCTCCATGAGGAGGAAACGGGCTATTTGCGGGAGGCGGTGCTGTCGGTTCCTGACGTGCGGCAAATTAACGAGCTATATGCGCGCGAGCATGGTCATTACGTTATTGTCGATTTGAAGATCGCCGTTGATCCACGGCTGACAGTCGAAGAAGGACACCGGATTGGGAAAAAAGTAAAGGAAAAGTTGCTGACACTTCCGCGCGTCCGCAACGTGATGGTGCATATCAATCCGTATGATCCGCAAAAAAACACGTAATGTCGTTGCCTGCCCTTTTCTCCTTTTTGTATAATAAGGAGAGTTGAGGTGGGGGACATGTTAAAAGCGAAAACGCGTTGGGAAGTAGATTGCCCCGACGAACAGACGGTGAGGCGGCTGGCCGAGGAAGCCGACATCGCGCCGTTGTTAGCAAAGCTTCTTGTCCGCCGTGGCGTGCGGACGGCAGCGGAAGCGGCCGCGTTTCTTGATCCCCTTGGACAGCCGTTTCATGATCCGTTTCTACTTGATGGGATGGAACGGGCGGTTCGGCGCTTAGAGCGGGCGATCAACACCGGCGAACTTGTGCTTGTCTATGGCGACTATGATGCCGATGGCGTCTGCAGTACGTCGGTGATGGTGAGCGCCCTTAAAGAGGCGGGAGCGTCGGTCGAATTCTACATTCCCAATCGCTTTACGGAAGGATACGGTCCGAATCTGGCGGCATTTCGTGCCGCGAAAGAGCGGGGCGTGTCCGTTATTGTGACGGTCGACAATGGAATTGCAGCGGTCGATGAAATCGCTGCCGCTAATGAGTGGGGGCTTGATGTCATTGTGACCGACCACCATGAACCGGGTCCGGTGTTACCGGAGGCGTACGCGATCATTCATCCGAAAAAGCCGGGAAGTACATACCCGTTTCGCGATTTGGCCGGCGTCGGCGTCGCATTTAAAGTTGCTCATGCGTTGCTTGGACGGGTGCCGCGCCATTTGCTTGATTTGGTAGCGATCGGGACGATTGCCGACTTAGTGCCGCTCGTTGGGGAAAACCGTCTGCTCGCCGCACAAGGGCTCGAGGCGCTGCGCGAAACGAACCGCGTTGGGTTGCGCGCCCTTTGGCGGCAATGCCGTATTGATGCGATGACAGTAAATGAACAGACGGTCGGTTTTGCTATCGCGCCGCGGCTGAATGCGGCCGGCCGCCTCGGCGGCGCCGATCCGGCCGTGGCGCTGTTAATGACAGACGATGAGGGCGAAGCCGCACGGTTGGCCCAAGAAATGGATGAACTAAACCGTGAACGCCAGCAGCTTGTGGCGCAAATGGCTGAAGAAGCGGCAGAGATGGTACGGCGTCAGTTTCCGCCTGAAGAGCATCGCGTTCTTGTTGTCGCGGGTGAAGGATGGAATCCGGGGGTTGTTGGCATCGTTGCCTCGAAACTTGTTGAGCAGTTTTATCGTCCAGCGGTTGTGCTTTCGATGGATCGGGAAAAAGGAATCGCCAAAGGGTCGGCTCGCAGCATTCACGGCTTTGACCTCTTTGCAAGTTTATCGCAATGTCGTGACATTTTGCCTCATTTTGGTGGCCATCCGATGGCGGCGGGAATGACCTTAGCGCTTGATGATGTCGAAGAACTGCGGGAGCGGTTGAATGCCATCGCCGCTAGGACGTTGTCAGATGATGATTTTACACCGCCGACGTTTATTGATGCTGCCTGCTCTGTTGATGAGCTGACGTTGTCGGCCGCGCGCAGCTTTGAGCGGCTTGCCCCGTTTGGTGTCAGCAATCCGCGGCCGCTTCTTCTTATTGAAGAGGTGGCGGTTGAAACGATGCGCCGCGTCGGAGCGAACGGCGCCCATATGAAAGCGGTCTTTTCCCAAAATGGTGCAGCGATTGATGCCATTGGCTTCGGTCTCGGGCCGCTTTGCGAGGAGATCGCCCCTGGGGCGTGCGTCTCGGCCGTCGGAGAGCTTTCGGTAAATGAATGGAACGGGTTAGCGAAGCCGCAGTTGTCGTTATGTGATGTAGCGGTAAGCAGCTGCCAAGTGTTTGATGTCCGCGGCTGCCGCGATGTCCACCCGCTTATTGAGCGAATGCCGAAAGAGAAACGGCTGCTTGTCCTGTTTCGCCGCGAAACCGAAAATCAATTAGATTTGGCGGCGTTTCGCGACGAACTTCATTATGTAGCAAGTGATGAAGAGGCGGGCGCCTTGGCGATTGACGGCCGCTATGTCGTGCTGCTTGACTTGCCGCCAAAGCTCCGCCGACTCGCTGTCTTGCTTGGCAACGGGCAGCCGGAGCGCATTTACGCGGTGTTTGCGCAGCCGGAAGCGCAGTTTTTTCGCACGTTTCCGACGCGCGACCATTTTAAATGGTTTTATGCCTTTTTGCATAAATACCGTTCGTTTCCGCTCGCCGAGCGGGGCGGACAGCTGGCGCGCGCCCGTGGCTGGACGGAAGAGACGGTTCATTTTATGGCGAAAGTATTTTTAGAGCTTGAGTTTATTCGCGAACAAGACGGCGTCATCTCACTTGTCCATGCGCCAGAGAAGCGTGATTTGCATGAATCACCGACATATCGCCGCCGGCGGGACGAGCTTGAGGTGGAACAGCAGTTATTATATTCCACTTATGAGCAGTTGAAACGCTGTTTAGCAGAAATGACACGTTCGCAAACGTACGAGGAGGCAAACGTATAATGGATTTAAAACAGTATATTACAATCGTGCCTGATTTTCCGAAACCGGGAATTTTATTTAAAGACATTACGACGCTGATGGACAACGGGGAAGCGTACAAATACGCCACCGACCAAATTGTCGAATACGCACGCGAAAAGCAAATTGATATCGTTGTTGGTCCGGAGGCGCGCGGGTTTATCATCGGATGCCCGGTTGCCTATGCACTCGGTGTTGGTTTTGCACCGGTACGCAAAGAAGGAAAATTGCCGCGTGAAGTCGTTCGTGTTGAATACGGATTAGAGTATGGAACAGATGTGCTGACGATGCACAAAGACGCCATCAAGCCGGGGCAGCGCGTCTTGATTACCGACGATTTGTTAGCGACAGGCGGCACGATGCGGGCGACGATCGATTTAGTCGAACAATTAGGTGGAGTAGTGGCCGGTTTGGCATTTTTAATTGAGCTCACAGAGCTTGGTGGGCGCAAAAAATTGGAAGGATACGATATTTTAACGCTCATGCAGTTTTAAAATAGTCGACATTGTTCGCTTCTTCCGCTACAATAGAGAAAAAAGGGGCACTCGCACGAGTGCTCTTTCTTATTAACGTGATTGATGTTAACACCTTAGCGTGTGAATTTCATTTTATAAAATCAAAGGTGATCCAACCATATGGCCAATGAACAAGTGCTGACAGCGGAGCAAGTGTTTGAACAGGCGGGCTGTTATTTGTCGGAACAAGATGTCGCCTTTTTAAAAAAGGCGTATGAATTTGCGAAACACGCCCACCGCGATCAATTCCGGAAGTCGGGCGAACCATATATCATCCATCCCATTCAAGTTGCCGGTATTTTGGCTGACTTGAAAATGGATGCGACGACGATCGCTGCTGGGTTTTTGCATGATGTCGTGGAAGATACCGAGGCGACAAAAGAGGACCTCGAGCGTGAATTCGGTGCGGATGTGGCGATGCTCGTCGATGGCGTGACGAAGCTCGGCAAAATTAAATATAAATCACAAGAGGAACAGCAGGCGGAAAACCACCGAAAAATGTTTTTGGCCATGGCGCAAGATATTCGCGTCATTTTAATTAAACTGGCCGATCGTTTGCATAACATGCGGACGTTAAAACATTTGCCAGCGGAAAAGCAGCGGCGCATCGCTAACGAAACGCTCGAAATTTTCGCCCCGCTCGCCCACCGTCTTGGCATTTCGAAAATTAAATGGGAGCTTGAGGATACCGCACTTCGTTATTTAAATCCGCAACAATATTACCGCATCGTCAACTTAATGAAGAAGAAGCGGGCTGAACGCGAGCAATATTTGGAAGAAGTCATTCAGGAAGTGCGTGAACGGCTCAATGAAGTGCATATTCCGTGTGAAATTTCCGGGCGGCCGAAACATATTTACAGCATTTACCGAAAAATGGTTATGCAAAATAAACAGTTTAATGAAATTTATGATTTGCTTGCCGTCCGCATTATCGTCAACAGTATTAAAGACTGCTATGCCGTGCTCGGCATCATCCATACGTGCTGGAAGCCGATGCCGGGGCGGTTCAAAGACTATATCGCCATGCCGAAGCCAAACATGTATCAGTCGCTCCATACAACGGTCATCGGGCCAAAAGGTGAGCCGCTCGAGGTGCAAATCCGCACGTTCGAAATGCACCAAATCGCCGAGTTCGGGATCGCTGCCCATTGGGCGTACAAGGAAGGAAAAACGGTGAAGCCGAACTCGTTTGAAGAAAAGTTGTCTTGGTTCAGGGAAATTTTAGAGTGGCAAAACGACGCCAGCAATGCCGAAGAGTTTATGGAGTCGCTGAAGATGGATTTGTTTTCCGACATGGTGTTCGTCTTCACGCCAAAAGGTGATGTCATCGAGCTGCCGGCCGGTTCGGTGCCGATTGATTTCGCCTACCGCATCCATTCAGAAATCGGCAATAAAACGATCGGTGCGAAAGTCAACGGAAAAATGGTGCCGCTTGATTATAAGCTGCAAACGGGCGACATCGTCGAAATTTTAACGTCGAAGCATTCGTATGGACCGAGCCAAGATTGGCTGAAGCTCGCCAAAACATCGCAGGCGCGCAACAAAATTCGTCAGTTTTTCAAAAAACAGCGACGGGAAGAAAACATTGATAAAGGCAAAGAGATGGTTGAAAAAGAAGTGCGCGGCCTCGGTTTCGAGCCGAAAGAAGTGATGACGGCTGACAACATAAAGCGCGTCGCGGAGAAATTCAATTTTTCGAACGAAGACGATATGTACGCAGCGGTTGGCTACCATGGAATTACGGCGGCGCAAATCGCCCATCGGTTGACGGAAAAATGGCGAAAGCAGCGCGATCTTGAAGAACAGCAGCGCAAACTGGCTGAAGCGGTCTCGGAAGCGAAGCTGCCGGCTGGCAAAAAACGTGACTGTGGCATTCGTGTCCAAGGAATCGACAACTTGCTCATCCGCTTGTCGCGCTGCTGTAACCCGGTGCCGGGCGATGAAATTATCGGCTTTATCACCCGCGGCCGCGGCATTTCCGTTCACCGCGCCGACTGCCCGAACGTGCAGGTGGAAGAGGCGGCTGACCGGTTGATTCCTGTTGAATGGGAAAGCGGCACAAATGGTGAGCGTGAGTATAACGTCGACATCGAAATTATCGGCTTTGATCGCCGCGGCTTGCTGAATGAAGTGCTGCAGGCTGTAAACGAGACGCGCACCGACATTTCCGCCGTCTCCGGCCGCTCGGATCATCGGCATAAAATCGCGACGATTCATATGACCATCGCCATTCATAACATCAGCCATTTGCAAAAAGTAGTGGAACGAATTAAACAAATTCCTGACATTTATTCAGTTCAGCGTCTGATGAACAACTAGGGGTGTCGAAAGGAGGGACACAATGAAAGCGGTCATCCAGCGGGCGAAGCAGGCGAGCGTCACCGTCAACGGCGAGGTCGTTGGAGCGATCGATGCGGGGCTTGTCGTGCTTCTTGGCGTCACGCACGAGGATACGGAGGCCGACGCCGCCTATTTAGCGGAGAAAATTGCTCATTTGCGCATCTTTGAAGATGAAAATGGAAAAATGAACCGTTCGTTGCTTGAAGTCGGCGGGGCGGTGCTGTCGGTGTCGCAGTTTACCCTTTACGGCGACTGTCGGAAAGGACGGCGGCCGAACTTTATGGCAGCAGCGAAACCGGATCGCGCCTTGCCGCTTTATGAGGCATTCAACACCTTCTTGCGCGGAAAAGGCATCCATGTCGAAACAGGAGTGTTCGGCGCAATGATGGACGTTTCGCTCACAAACGATGGACCAGTCACCTTGATTATCGACAGCGGTGACAAACCGGGAAACGAATGATGTTTCCCGGTTTTTTTATTTTCAGCGAAAAATGGGAAAGATGAAAACGAACCGGCGGCATAGAAAGGAGGAAAGGCGATGCGGCAAACGGGCAGAAGCAAGCAGGCGCACCGATCGAACGATGTGCTTTCCGCCGATTTCCACGAATGGCTGCGGCTGAAAGCCGAATATAGTGCCTTTGAGCTGGCGTCTGAGTTCGGCGTAACACTAAAAGATGTGCAGACGATGAAAAAACAGTGGTTTCGCCCGTGAACATGGCCAGTGCTAACGCTTCGGGTGGAGGAACGGCGTCTCGCGTGCGAGTGTTTAGGCATAGGTTCTATGGTGTCAAATTGGCTCGTCAGATGGATCTGCTTGTGAGAAAAGGGTGGACATGCGAAAGCCAAAACCAGCTGACCCGTCTCCAGGATGGGATCTTCGATAAATAAAGAGAGCCCCACTCCATTGTGCATCACATGGACACACCGTGCTCCACCCGAAGCTGGTTAGGCGCCATGGAAAAATTTTAAGTTATATCTATTGACAAAATACACACTTCTATATGATAATAAATATCGTATTAAAATCATTTTAATTTAAAGACTAGCCATTGCAGGAGGTAGATGAAGAATGTCTCTCGTAGGGAAAAAAGTAGAACCTTTCAAAGCACAAGCGTATCATAATGGAGATTTCGTTGAAGTTACGGAACAAAACTTCCTCGGAAAATGGAGCATCGTTTGCTTCTATCCGGCTGACTTTACGTTCGTATGCCCGACGGAGCTCGAAGATTTGCAAGACCATTATGCTACGTTCAAAGAACTTGGTGTGGAAGTGTACTCGGTTTCGACCGATACGCACTTTACTCATAAAGCATGGCATGACACATCGCCGACGATCAGCAAAATTGAATATGTCATGATCGGCGATCCTTCGCACCAATTGTCGCGCATGTTTGATGTGCTTGACGAAGAACAAGGTTTGGCTCAACGCGGCACGTTCATTATCGATCCGGACGGCGTCATCCAAGCGGTGGAAATCAACGCTGACGGCATTGGCCGCAAAGCTAGCGCATTGATTGATAAAATCAAAGCTGCTCAATATGTGCGCAACCATCCAGGTGAAGTGTGCCCGGCGAAATGGCAAGAAGGTGCTGAAACGCTGAAACCGAGTCTTGACCTTGTTGGCAAAATTTAAGGAGGCATTTGACAATGCTTGATGCTGACATCAAGGCACAACTCGCCCAGTACTTGCAATTGCTTGAAAATGACATTGTCTTGACAGTAAGCGCGGGAGACGACAACGTTTCCCGCGATATGCTTGCTTTAATCGATGAATTAACGGCGATGTCGCCGAAAATCAAAGTGGAAAAAGCAACGCTTGAACGAACGCCAAGCTTCAGCGTCAGCCGGGTCGGCGAAAACACCGGCGTCACCTTTGCTGGCGTTCCGTTAGGCCATGAGTTTACGTCTTTGGTGCTTGCCCTGCTTCAAGTGAGCGGGCGGCCGCCAAAAGTCAGCGAGGATGTGGTGCGCCGCATTCAACAAATTCGGGGCAAACATCATTTTGAAACGTACGTGAGCTTAACGTGCCATAACTGCCCGGATGTCGTTCAAGCGCTCAACATCATGAGCGTGCTCAACCCTGACATTTCGCATACGATGATTGATGGTGCGGCGTTTAAGGAAGAAGTTGAACAAAAAGGCATTATGGCGGTGCCGACCGTCTTTTTAAACGGCGAGATGTTCGCTAGCGGCCGCATGTCGCTTGAAGACATTCTCGCAAAATTAGGAAGCGAGCCGGACGCTGCTTCATTTGCCGATAAAGACCCGTTTGATGTGCTTGTCATCGGCGGCGGACCAGCGGGTGCGACAGCTGCCATTTATGCGGCGCGCAAAGGCATCCGCACCGGTATTGTCGCTGAGCGCTTCGGCGGACAAATTTTAGATACGCTCGGTATTGAGAACTTCATCAGCGTCAAATATACCGAAGGGCCGAAGCTGGCAGCCAGCATTGAGGAGCATGTCAAACAGTATGATGTCGACATCATGATCCAGCGTGCCAAACGGCTCGAGAAGAAAGATCTTATTGAAGTCGAGCTGGAAAACGGTGCTGTCCTGAAAAGCAAAACGGTGGTTATTTCCACTGGCGCACGTTGGCGCAATCTCGGTGTGCCGGGTGAGGAAGAGTTCAAAAACAAAGGGGTTGCCTACTGCCCGCATTGCGACGGCCCGCTGTTTGAAGGCAAGCACGTGGCGGTCATTGGCGGCGGTAACTCCGGCGTAGAAGCGGCGATTGACCTCGCTGGCATCGCTAAACATGTGACTGTGCTCGAGTTCGCTCCTGAATTAAAAGCGGATGCTGTTTTGCAGGAGCGATTGTATAGCTTGCCGAACGTGACGGTCATTAAAAATGCGCAAACGAAAGAAATTACCGGTACAGACAAAGTGAATGGCCTTACGTATATCGATCGCGAAACAGGGGAAGAGCACCATATCGAGTTGCAAGGTGTATTCGTTCAAATCGGACTTGTGCCGAATACAGAGTGGCTGGAAGGAACGGTTGAACGGAATCGCATCGGCGAAATCATCGTCGATAAACGCGGCGCGACAAATGTTGAAGGCGTCTTTGCCGCGGGCGATTGCACGGACAGCGCTTATAAGCAAATCATTATTTCCATGGGTTCAGGCGCTACTGCCGCATTGAGTGCGTTTGATTACTTAATTCGCCACTAAAAAGAGAGCCGAAAACGGCTCTCTTTTTACAAATGCCCATTCATGCATGATATCAATCAGACGCAGGCAAAGAGCTGTTTCACAGCAAAGACAACTTGACAACGTTCGGCTTTCTCCGTAATATAAAATTACATTTTCTATACGTGATAACCGATGACGGAGAAAAGTAGTTAAGGCCCACATGGCCAGAGAGGAAACGCCTGAGGCTGCGAGCGTTTCTCCATGATGGCTTAACGAAAGACACTCCATAGGTTTCCCTTTGAACGCGCTTTGCGCCAGTAAGGGGGAACGCGCGCCACGCGTTAGCGGCGACAAGAGGAAGCTGTATGCTTCAATTAGGGTGGCACCGCGGGAATGACGCTCTCGTCCCTATCGATGATGGGGATAAGGGCGTTTTTATTTTGGGCAAAGGAGGAAGAGTATGGCTTTTCAAATTCCAAGAGGGACACAAGATTTATTACCGGGTGAAACGGAAAAATGGCAATATGTCGAACAAGTGGCCCGCGACCTGTGTAGACGGTACGGCTATGAAGAAATACGGACGCCGATTTTTGAACATACGGAGCTGTTTTTACGTGGCGTTGGTGATACGACCGATATCGTCCAAAAAGAGATGTACACGTTTGAAGACAAAGGGGGCCGTGCGTTGACGCTCCGTCCGGAAGGAACCGCACCGGTCGTGCGGGCGTTCGTCGAGCATAAGCTGTACGGCAGCCCGAATCAGCCGGTCAAGTTGTATTATGCGGGACCAATGTTCCGTTATGAGCGGCCGGAAGCCGGACGGTTCCGCCAATTCGTCCAGTTTGGTGTTGAGGCAATTGGCAGCAGTGATCCGGCGATTGACGCCGAGGTGATGGCGTTAGCGATGCATATTTATAAGGCGCTTGGTTTAAAACACATCCGGCTCGTAATCAACAGTTTAGGCGATGTAGACAGCCGCCGGGCGCATCGCGAAGCGCTTGTCCGCCATTTTTCTGACCGCATTCATGAACTGTGCCCGGACTGTCAGGCGCGGCTTGAGACGAATCCGCTCCGCATTCTCGATTGTAAAAAGGACCGCGATCATGAACTGATGGCGTCAGCACCGTCGATTTTAGACTATTTGAATGACGAATCGCGCGCGTATTTTGAGAAGGTGAAGCAATATTTAACGATGCTTGACATCCCGTTTGTCATTGACTCGCGGCTCGTGCGCGGCCTCGATTATTACAACCATACGACGTTTGAAATTATGAGCGAGGCTGAAGGATTCGGCGCAGCGGCGACTCTTTGCGGCGGCGGACGCTATAACGGGCTTGTGCAAGAAATTGGCGGCCCGGAAACGCCTGGCATCGGCTTTGCGTTAAGCATTGAACGGCTGCTGGCGGCGCTTGAAGCGGAAGGGATTGAACTGCCGATCCATCGAGGAATCGATTGCTATGTTGTCGCTGTCGGTGAGCGGGCAAAAGATGAAACTGTCCGCCTCGTTTACGAATTGCGCCGTGCCGGCCTGCGTGTGGAGCAAGACTATTTAGGTCGAAAAATGAAGGCACAGCTGAAGGCAGCTGACCGTCTTGGCGCATCATTCGTTGCCATCATCGGCGACGAGGAGCTGGAAAAACAGACAGCAGCTGTGAAACACATGGCGAGCGGCGAGCAAACTGATGTGCCGCTTGGAGAGTTGGCGTCCTTTTTAATAGAACGAACAAAACGGGAGGAGTAAAAAGTGGAACGAACGTATTATTGTGGTGAAGTGCCGGAAACGGCCGTCGGCGAGCGTGTTGTGCTCAAAGGCTGGGTGCAAAAGCGCCGTGACTTGGGTGGGTTGATTTTCATCGATTTACGTGACCGGACAGGCATTGTCCAAGTTGTCGCCAGCCCAGACGTCTCGGTCGAGGCGCTGGCGACAGCGGAGCGCGTACGGAGCGAATATGTGCTAAGTGTTGAAGGGACGGTCGTCGCCCGCACACCGGAGACGGTCAATCCGAACATTGCGACCGGCCGCATCGAAGTTCATGCGGAGCGCATCGACATTATCAATGAAGCGAAAACGCCGCCGTTTGCGATTGCTGATGACACAGATGCGGCGGAAGATGTGCGTTTGAAATACCGGTACTTGGATTTGCGCCGCCCGACCATGTTTCAAACACTTGAGCTTCGTCATAAAGTGGCGAAGGCGGTGCGCAACTTTTTAGACGGCGAACGCTTTTTAGAAGTGGAGACGCCAATGTTGACGAAAAGCACACCGGAAGGGGCGCGCGATTATTTAGTGCCAAGCCGCGTTCATCCGGGGGAATTTTACGCCTTGCCGCAGTCGCCGCAAATTTTTAAGCAGCTTTTGATGGTCGGCGGTTTTGAACGCTATTACCAAATCACTCGTTGCTTCCGCGATGAAGATTTGCGCGCTGACCGCCAGCCAGAGTTTACGCAAATTGACATTGAAATGTCGTTTGTCGACCAAGAAGACATCATCGATTTAACCGAACGGATGATGGCGGCGGTCGTCAAAGCAACTAAAGGGATTGACATTCCGCGCCCATTTCCACGCATCACGTATGACGAAGCGATGAGCCGTTACGGTTCCGATAAGCCGGACGTACGTTTTGGCCTTGAGCTTGTCGATGTGTCGGAAGCGGTCCGCGGCTCCGCGTTTCAAGTGTTCGCCCGCGCCGTTGAGCAAGGTGGTCAAGTGAAGGCAATCAACGTAAAAGGAGCGGCGAGCCGTTATTCGCGTAAAGACATTGACGCGTTAGCGGAGTTTGCCGGCCGCTACGGAGCGAA
Source organism: Geobacillus thermodenitrificans subsp. thermodenitrificans DSM 465 (assembly GCF_000496575.1). Taxonomy (GTDB): domain Bacteria; phylum Bacillota; class Bacilli; order Bacillales; family Anoxybacillaceae; genus Geobacillus; species Geobacillus thermodenitrificans. The sequence goes on from NZ_AYKT01000002.1 coordinate 310,688, forward strand.
AGGGCTCGCTTGGTTAAAAGTTGAAGGCGGGGAGCTGAAAGGGCCGATCGCCAAGTTTTTCGTCGATGATGAGCAAACAGCGCTGCGCCAGCTGCTTGCTGCCGAAGATGGGGATTTGCTGTTGTTTGTTGCTGACGAGAAGGCGATTGTCGCGGCGGCTCTTGGTGCGTTGCGGTTAAAGCTCGGCAAAGAGCTTGGCTTGATCGATGAAACGAAGCTCGCTTTTTTATGGGTAACAGATTGGCCGCTTTTAGAGTACGACGAAGAAGAAGGCCGCTATTACGCCGCCCACCATCCGTTTACGATGCCGGTGCGTGACGATATCCCGCTGCTTGAGACAAACCCAGGCGCTGTTCGGGCGCAGGCGTATGATTTAGTGTTAAACGGCTATGAGCTTGGCGGCGGTTCGCTCCGTATTTTTGAGCGCGATGTACAAGAAAAAATGTTCCGCGCTCTAGGATTTGACCAGGAAGAGGCGCGCCGCCAGTTTGGCTTCCTGCTTGAGGCGTTTGAATATGGCACTCCGCCGCATGGCGGTATCGCCCTCGGCCTCGATCGACTTGTGATGCTCTTAGCTGGGCGCACAAACTTGCGCGATACGATCGCCTTCCCGAAAACTGCGAGCGCCAGCTGCCTGCTTACTGAAGCGCCGGGACCGGTCAGTGAAAAACAACTGAAAGAGTTGCATTTGGCTGTGGTGCTTCCCGACCAGCAATAACGGCGTCTGAAAGAGAAACATCAGCAGCAGATGGTTCACAAACGCTGAAAAATATGATAAAATGAGAACAACCAATCAACCGTCCTGATGTGTTCGTCGGGTCACCCATCGTTTTGACCGAACAGTCGATGATCCGGGAGCCCGGGGTTTCCAAGCGGCGTGCATGCCTCTTCGTTGCAGGGGGAAGCGCAAACCTTGGAACAGGGCACCCACCTATGTGGGAGCGGGTTCAAAACGAAGGCATCGACGGCACGATTGGGACTGGTATACATAGGAGAATGAAAGAACCATTCCCCCTATGCGAAGCGCATAGGGGATTTTGTTTTGGCAACAAAATGCCGTTGCCACATCGGCTGACTTCATGTAGGATAGAAAGCGGCATAACGATTAATTTCTGAATAAATGGAGAGGAGAACGATGCTGCATCAATTTTCTCGCAATGAACTGGCGATTGGTCCTGAAGGGCTTGAGAAATTAAAAAATGCCACCGTCGCTGTGCTTGGCGTCGGCGGCGTCGGGTCGTTCGCTGTCGAGGCGCTCGCCCGTTCCGGTGTTGGCCGGCTTGTACTTGTTGACCGAGACAACGTCGATATTACGAACATTAATCGGCAAATTCATGCTTTATTGTCGACCATCGGCCGTCCGAAAGTTGAATTGATGAAAGAGCGCATTGCTGACATTAACCCGGCGTGCGAAGTGATCGCTTTGCAAATGTTTTATACGGAAGAGACGTACGAGCAGTTTTTTGCTTATAACTTGGATTTTGTCATCGATGCGTCCGATACGATTATGTATAAAGTGCATTTAATGAAGCAATGCCTTGAGCGCGGCATCCCGATCATCTCAAGCATGGGAGCGGCGAACAAAATGGATCCGACGCGTTTTCGCATTGCTGATATTTCGAAAACGCACACCGATCCAATCGCCAAAGTGATTCGTGCGAAACTTCGTAAAGAAGGCATCCGCCGCGGCATTCCGGTCGTCTTTTCCGACGAGAAACCGGTGAAAATTCGCGAAGACGTCCGCCAAGTCGTCGGTAATAATGCCTCGCCGATTCGCAAAGCGAAAATGCCGCCATCATCGAACGCCTTCGTCCCGTCAGTTGCCGGGCTCATTATGGCGTCGTATGTAATTAACGAACTGTTGAAAGACATCCCGATTGCTCGTGTTGGCGAATGAAAACGTAATTGGTCATAAACAAGAGGTGATGAACTCCATCACCTCTTGTTTTATTATGAATGAGCCATTGGTTCGTTTTGTTCGCCCGTTTCCGCAAGAAGTAGATGTGCGAGAGAAAAGCGTTCACCTTCTTCAGAAGCAAGCTGGCGGGCGCGAGTCATAATTTTGATGAGCGCCTCGTAATCTTCTTGAACGGTCATCTGTCGTGCCTCGAGGCGCGATAGCTTTTGTGCCAGCTGCTCGTTGCGCGCTTGCCATTCGGCTCGTTCGCGTTTCAGCCGCTCATTTTCCTGGCGGACGGTCTCCAACTGTTCCGCATCGCGCCGTAACGTTTGCAAAAAGGAAATGCATTGGTCGAGCGTCAGCGGAGCAGCCGGGAGAAACGGGGATGACCCTTCGGCAGACGTGTTCTTATCGGGAACGCTCAATGTGATAGCGTTCGCTTCTTTTTGCCATTTTTTCACCATCTCTAACGCTCGTTTTCGCTCTTTTCGTTGCTTTTTTGCCTGTTCAATGGCGTCGAGATACCGTTTCCGCACTTCGGCGTTCCAGCGGAAGCCGCATGCTGCCGCTGTCCGGTGCAACTGTCTTCCGACCTCTTCAAAAGCGGCGAGTTGGGTCTTTCCTTCGCGTATGTATTGCAGTACCGTCTCAGCGAGCAGTACGTCTTCTTCGTGTGACCATGCATCTTGTCTTGTTTTCATGCTGTCCACCCCGCAAAGATAATGTTGATATGATAATAGTTTTTCCGTTGTTTTTCTAATTTAAACTTCGCTCCCTTCATTTTTGCCATTTTCCCTCCTGCTTATCCAGCGTTGCTCCAACGGTGCTTGAACAAAGATGTAAGGCGCGAGCTGCTTCAACATAACGAAGCTGCACAGTCTCAATCAACCAGTCTACTACATAACACCAAAAGGAGCGGGCGTTTTATGACATGGGCAGTAAGGTTGTATTTGACGAAGCGGCCGCTGTACAATGAAACGAAGGAGGGGTCAGCATGCGAAAAACGACGGAACCGTTGGCAGTACGGATGCGGCCGCGGACGATTGATGACATCGTTGGGCAGGAACATATCATCGGACCAGAGACGCCGCTTTATAAAATGATTAAGAAAGGGTATGTGCCCTCGCTATTGCTTTACGGGGAGCCGGGGACAGGGAAGACGTCGCTCGCTTACGCCATCGCCCGCACTGCCGAGCGGGAGCTGATCGCCATCAATGCGACGTCAGCCGGAAAGAAGGAGATCGAAGAGGCGGCCGAAGCGGCTCGTTGGTCAGGCAATGTCCTTTTGTTTATCGACGAGATTCACCGCTTGAATAAGGCGCAGCAAGATGTGCTGCTTCCACATCTTGAATCAGGGCTCGTGACGTTGATCGGGGCGACGACGGAAAATCCGTTTCATGAGGTCAATCCAGCGATCCGCAGCCGCTGTGGGCAAATTCAGCAATTAAAGCGGCTTAAGCCGGCTGATATACTCGTGATTTTGAAACGAGCGCTTGCTGACTCGGAACGCGGGGTCGGAGAGACGCCGGTGATCATCGCTGAGGAACTGTTATGGCGCATTGCCGAGGCGGCCGGCGGGGATGCACGCGCAGCACTCTCTCTTCTTGAGGCGGCGGTCGCCGCTGCTGATGAACGCGACGGGTGTTTGTATATTGATGAGAACATCATAGCGTCGTGTACCGCCAATCGAGGGTTTACTCATGACAAATACGGCGATACATACTATTCGCTGCTTTCCGCGTTTCAAAAAAGTGTGCGCGGCAGCGATGCCGATGCTGCGCTTCATTATTTGGCGCGCCTGCTTGAAGGAGGGGATTTGGCCGCCGTCTGCCGGCGGTTGCTCGTCATTGCCTACGAAGATATCGGGCTCGCCAACCCGATGATGGGGGTGAAAGTGCAGGCAGCCGTGGAGGCAGCGGAGCGGATCGGGCTGCCGGAGGCGCGCATTCCGCTCGCTGTTGTGACGATTGAACTTTGTTTGAGCCCGAAATCAAACAGCGCCTACAAGGCGCTTGATGCGGCATTGGCTGACGTGCGGGCCGGCAAGCTCGGCGAGATTCCAGATCATTTAAAAGATGCTCATTATAAAGGAGCGTCCATACTTGGGCATGGCCAAGGCTATTTATATCCGCACGATTATCCAAACGGCTGGGTAGCTCAAGCCTATTTACCCGTTTCTATTGAAGGAACTCGCTATTATGAACCGAAAGAGCATGGCGAGGAGAAATATTATGCCAAAGTGTACCGACGGCTTCAGCAGTTGAAACAAGAGGACAATGTTGAGCCGTGAATGGAAGAAGCATTTATGATATAATAACACAGGCGATTGGCTCAACAGAGGAGGCGCATCCATAATGGCTCATAACGATATCCCATGGCTGCGTTGGGACATTGCCTTTTTCGGTTTGCTCGCCATGTCATTTGGCATCGTGTTGACAATTACAGCCGATATCGGCTGCGTACCGTGGGATATGCTTCATATTGGGTGGCAACGACAATTTGGCTTGACGATCGGCGCGTGGTCGATCATTGTCGGGCTGATAGTGCTTGCGGCTTCCTCATTGCTCGTAAAGCGACCATCGCGTCTTGGCGCTTTTTTGAATATAGTGACGGTTGGAATTTTGATCGATGGATGGATGATAATTCCATATCTCAAAACACCTGAATGGCCGCTTGAGCAATATGCAATGGTAATGTCGGGCATCATAGTGATTAGCTATGGCATGAGGTTATATATTTCTGCTGGCGTTGGTGCTGATCCACGCGACAGTTCCATGCTCACTTGACCGTGCTGACTAGGTGGAAGGGAGCGTACATGGGAATGGAAGCGCTCGTATTGCTTATCGGTTGGCTGCTTGGTGGGCCGGTGTTGTTTGGCACGCTTCTTTTTTGCGTGATGATCGGCTTGAGTGCCGGCTTGGTGTTGCCGCAATACTGGAAAAATAACCAGCCGTCTGCTTGGAGTGACAAGCGCTCACGTGGAAGGGTTAAGTCGTTAGGGGGGATATGATGAAAATCTCGACGAAGGGCCGGTACGGGTTGACGATTATGATCGAATTAGCCAAAAAATATGGGGATCGTCCGATTTCGCTTCGTTCGATCGCCAGGGCGAACAATTTATCCGAACATTATTTGGAACAACTTGTCACGCCGCTGCGCAACGCTGGGCTCGTCAAAAGCATTCGTGGGGCGTATGGCGGTTACGTGCTTGCCGAGCATCCGGCCAAAATTACGGCCGGCGATATTCTTCGCGTGCTTGAAGGACCGATTACTCCGGTCGAGGAACTTGAAGAGGAGGAGCCGGCAAAGCGCGAGTTGTGGATCCGCATCCGTGATGCGGTCGAGGAAGTGCTTGATAGCACGACATTGGAAGATTTGGCGAAGTATAACGACGGAGATGAAGGAGCATATATGTTTTATATTTAAGCGATAGAAAGGAGAATGAGCGTTGGAACGGATTTATTTGGACCATGCCGCCACGGCTCCCGTGCATCCAGATGTGGCAGCCGGTATGGTCCATTGGATGACTGAACAGTTCGGCAACCCGTCAAGCATCCATTATTTTGGTCGACAAAGCCGCCGTGCGATTGACGAAGCAAGGGCAACCATCGCTCGCAGCCTCGGGGCGAAAGAGACAGAAATTGTGTTTACAAGTGGCGGTACGGAAGCGGATAACTTTGCGCTCATCGGGACGGCGATGGCCAACCGGGGGCGCGGCAATCATATTATTACGACTGCTATCGAGCATCACGCTGTGTTGCGTGCTTGTGAATATTTGGAAAAACAAGGGTTTGACGTGACGTATTTGCCGGTTGATGAACAAGGGCTTGTGTCGGTCGATGATGTAAAAGCTGCGCTGCGCGATGAGACGATTTTAGTGTCGGTCATGTTTGCCAACAATGAAGTTGGTACGATCCAGCCGATCCGTGAAATCGGCGCGTTGCTTCGTGATCACCCGGCCTATTTTCACACCGACGCCGTCCAAGCGTATGGGTTGCTCTCCATCGATGTGAATGAATATGGGGTCGATTTGTTGTCACTCTCAAGCCATAAAATTAATGGCCCGAAAGGAAGCGGGGCATTGTATGTTCGGGAGACGGTCCGCATTACTCCGCTGCTTTTTGGCGGTGAACAAGAGCGGAAACGGCGCGCTGGCACGGAAAACGTCCCCGGTATCATCGGTTTGGCGCGGGCAGCGGAAATCGCCGAGCGGACGAGGGAGGAAAAGCACAAACAATACACGGCTTGGCGCGAGGCAATGCTTGATATTTTTCGCTCATCGGGCATTGACTATGTAGTTAACGGCAGTCAAGACGGTCTGCCGCATATTTTAAACGTTGCTTTTCCGGGAACGAACGTTGAATCGCTGCTTGTGAATTTGGATTTAGCCGGCATCGCCGCTTCAAGTGGCTCGGCATGTACGGCCGGTTCGATCGACCCATCTCACGTGCTTGTTGCCATGTGCGGAAAACAGTCCGAGCGCATCCGCTCGTCCGTTCGTTTCAGCTTCGGACTGGGCAACACGAATGAGCAAATTGAACGAGCCGCGGAAGAAACGGTAAAGATCGTCAAACGGCTCACGAACCAGTGAGGGGTGAAGCAGCATGAACAAAGCACCGCATGAAACGCGCGTTGTTGTTGGCATGTCTGGCGGAGTTGACTCATCTGTCGCTGCGCTATTGTTAAAAGAGCAAGGATATGATGTGATCGGCATTTTTATGAAAAACTGGGATGACACCGACGAAAACGGCGTCTGCACAGCGACGGAAGACTACGAAGATGTCGTGCGCGTCTGCAACCAAATCGGCATCCCATACTATGCAGTCAACTTTGAAAAGCAATATTGGGACAAAGTGTTTACGTATTTTTTGAATGAATATAAAGCTGGACGGACGCCGAATCCGGACGTGATGTGCAATAAAGAAATTAAGTTCAAGGCGTTTTTGGAGCATGCTATGTCGATCGGCGCCGATTATGTCGCGACCGGCCACTATGCCCGCGTCGAGTTTCGCGACGGCGAATACAAAATGTTGCGCGGGGCCGATCCGAACAAAGACCAAACGTACTTTTTGAACCAACTTGGCCAAGCTCAGCTGTCGAAAGTGATGTTCCCGATCGGTCATTTGCAGAAAGCCGATGTCCGTCGGATCGCAAAAGAAGTGGGGCTTGCCACCGCCGGGAAAAAAGACAGCACCGGCATTTGCTTTATCGGTGAGCGCGATTTCAAAGAGTTTTTAAGCCACTACTTGCCGGCTCAGCCAGGGGTGATGAAAACACTCGATGGCGAGGTGAAAGGGCGGCATGATGGAGTGATGTATTACACGATCGGCCAGCGTCACGGACTTGGCATCGGCGGCAGCGGCGAACCGTGGTTTGTCGTTGGCAAAGATGTGCGCGAAAACGTGCTTTACGTCGCCCAAGGGTTTGAAAACGAATATTTGTATTCCACTTCGTTAAAAGCGGTGGACGTCAATTGGGTGTCCGATCGTAAACCGGAAGCACCGTTCCGCTGCACGGCGAAATTCCGCTACCGCCAGCCGGATATCGGTGTCATGGTTCATCCGCTTGCGGACGGCAAGGCGGAAGTCGTCTTTGATGCACCGGCGCGGGCGGTGACGCCGGGGCAGGCTGTTGTCTTTTACAACGGAGATGAATGTCTCGGTGGCGGCACGATTGACGAAGTGTTCCGCAACGGTGAAAAGCTTTGGTATGTTGGCTGATTGCACGAGCGGAAGAAAAACCTCAACCCGGAGTCGGGTTGAGGTGTTTTTTGCAATTGCTCGAAAAGAACGAACATATGTGCTAAACTAGAAGCAGGAGGGATGAGCGTGGCCAATCTCAATGAACAGGGGTTAGCGCATATGCGCGCAGGAGAGTACGAAGAAGCACTTCGCTGCTTTTCTGAAGCAGTGAATGAACATCCGGATGACCCGGCTGGTTATATTAACATCGGTACCGTTCTTGCCGCTGCCGGCGAGGAAGAGAAGGCGCTCGAATGCTTCCGACAGGCGCTTATGCTTGATGAGCGAGCAGCGGCAGCCTATTATGGCATCGGTACGGTCCACTACAGGCGCGAGCAGTTTGCTCAGGCGAAAGATATGTTTGAACGGGCGCTGGCGCTCGGGCTGAATGATGCGGATACGCATTTTATGCTTGGAATGTCATTATGTCGGCTTGAGATGCCGCGCTTGGCGCTGCCGTATTTGCAGCGGGCCGCTGAACTGAATGAAGAAGATGCCGAAGCGCTCTTTCAACTTGGTCTTTGTCTCGCTGCTCTCGATTATGTCGATGAGGCGAAACGGTATTTCGAAAAAACGTTGGAACGGAATCCGCGCCATGCGGATGCGTACTACAATTTAGGCGTCATTTATGCGTACAAAGATGATCTGGCCGCTGCCCGTGATTTATTTGCCGCCGCTTTAGATGCCAACCCGGATCACGTGCTCGCCGGGTACGGAAAGAAACTGATGGAAAAGCGGCTTGCGCCGTAAAAGGCAGGGGATGACTGTTGCAAGAGCAGCAATCGCTTGCGCTGGACGGCCGCACGTTTATTAAAGGGGTGTGTTTGGCCGTCATTTTTCATAACGAGGAGACGTTGTATACCGTTGTCCGTATCCGCGTCGAAGAAACGAATGAAGCGGCTGCGGAGGAAGAAGTGGTCGTCACCGGCTATTTTCCACGTTTAAATGAAGGGGACGTGTACATCTTTTACGGGCAATTCCGCCAACATCCGCGCTTTGGCCGCCAGTATGCGGCCGAGCAGTTCCGCAAACAGCTTCCGAACACGAAAGAAGGAGTCATCGATTATTTGTCGAGCGGCTTGTTTAAGGGGATCGGCAAAAAAACAGCGACAGCGATTGTCGATGCGCTTGGTGAAAACGCGATCGCCGCCATTTTGCGTGATCCAGGAGCGCTCGAACGCGTGCCCAAGCTGACGAAACAAAAAGCGAAGCAATTGTACGAAACGCTCTGCGCCCACGAAGGGCTCGAACAGACGATGATCGCCCTCGCTCAGCTCGGTTTTGGTCCACAGCTGGCAATGAAAATTTACCAAGTATACGGCGAAGAGACAATGGACATCATTCATGAAAACCCGTACAAGCTCGTCGAAGATATTGAAGGGATCGGTTTTGGTCGCGCCGATGAGCTCGGGCGGCAGCTCGGCATTTCCGGCAGTCATCCAGCCCGGCTGCGCGCCGCTTGTCTGTTTGTCCTTGAGCAGGCATGCTTGCAAGAAGGGCACGTCTACATGAAGAAAGAAGAGCTCGTCAGCCGCATTGGGGAGCTGCTTGGCGGAAGGTCGAACGGAGCGGTTGATGGACAAGCCATCGAACAGACGCTCCTTATGTTAAGCGAAGAAGGAAAGATGATCGCGGAACAAGGCCGCTATTATCTTCCTTCGCTTTACTTCGCCGAAAAAGGGATCGCTTCTAACATTCGGCGGTTGCTCGGGCAAACGCCACCATCGGCCTCATTTCCGGAGTCGGAGTTTTTGCTGGCGCTCGGGGCGCTTGAAGAACGACTCGGGATGCAATATGCTCCGCAGCAAAAAGAAGCGATTCAACGGGCGCTGTCTTCGCCGCTCTTTATTTTGACGGGAGGTCCAGGAACAGGAAAAACAACGGTCATTAAAGGAATTGTTGAGCTGTTTGCGGTTCTAAATGGCATATCACTTTCCCCCGACGATTACAAAAACGGTGAACCGTTTCCTGTGCTGCTCGCTGCTCCGACTGGACGGGCTGCAAAGCGGATGAGTGAGGCGACCGGGCTGCCGGCGGCGACGATTCACCGGCTGCTCGGCTGGAATGGAGCGGAAGGGTTCAGCCACGATGAACATGAGCCGATTGCCGGTAAGCTGCTTGTCGTCGATGAGGTGTCGATGGTCGATACGTGGTTGGCTAATCACCTGTTAAAAGCGGTGCCTAATGGGATGCAAGTCATCTTCGTTGGCGATGAAGACCAGCTTCCATCCGTCGGGCCAGGGCAAGTGTTGAAAGATTTGCTCGAGTCGGGTGTTATCCCGTCCGTGCGGCTGACCGAGGTGTACCGCCAGGCGGAAGGGTCATCGATTATCGAGCTCGCCCATGAGATGAAGCGTGGGAACGTGCCGGCCGACTTGACTGCCCCGAAGGCGGATCGTTCGTTCATCCGCTGCCGCGCCGGACAAGTGGCTAGTGTCGTGCGTCAAATCGCCGAAAATGCGCGTAACAAAGGGTTTTCCGTCAAAGACATTCAAGTGCTCGCTCCGATGTACCGCGGCCCAGCCGGTATCGATCAGCTAAACAAAGTGCTGCAGGAGCTGTTTAATCCACCAACGGATGGGAAGCGAGAACTTTCCGTTGGCGACGTAGTGTATCGCGTCGGCGATAAAGTGCTCCAGCTCGTCAATCAACCGGAAGACAACGTGTTTAACGGCGATATCGGTGAAGTCGTGGCCATTTTTTATGCCAAAGAAAATACAGAAAAGCAAGATTTGCTCGTCGTCTCATTTGACGGCATTGAAGTGACGTATACAAGGCAAGATTTAGCGCAAATTACCCATGCATATTGCTGCTCCGTCCATAAGGCGCAAGGGAGCGAGTTTCCGATTGTCATTTTGCCTGTTGTCAAAAGTTATTACCGGATGTTGAAGCGGAATTTGTTGTATACGGCGGTGACAAGAAGCAAACAATTTCTGATTTTATGCGGGGAGGAAGAAGCATTCCGGTTTGGTGTTGCCCAGAGGGGCGACGGAGCGCGCCAGACGGCGCTTGCAGAAAAGTTGGCGGCTTCGACTGCGCTGTTTGTCGAAGGGGAACTGCCGCTTGAGGATGCGAACATCGGGATGGAAAACGTTACGCCGTATGACTTTATGGACGATGGGTCAAGCTAAAAGTGGCTGGAAAGGTGGGAGAATGATGCGGACGTTTTCCGACGTCAAAGGGCTTCCCATTTATGAACAAACGACAGGGAAAGCGGTCGGGACGATCGCTGACATTTGGTTTACCAGCCACGGCACAGTCAAAGGGTTTATCGCGGAACGGAGCGGTCTATTTAACCGCCGCCGCTACTTGCCCCTTTCGGCTGTGCAGTCGTTTCAAAACGACCGGGTCATCATCCGTGATGCTGGCAGTTTCCAGCCGTTCCCCTCTCTTGACAGTGGCCACTCTCTTTACGGTGAACGCGGCATCGCCGGCAGCATGGTTGTCGCCGCAGACGGAACAACGATCGGCTTGCTGGATGATGTATATTTTGACGGGCAATTGGGCAAAATTGACGGATACGAGATTAGTGAGGGATTTTTTTCCGACTTGACCGAAGGAAAAAAACGAATGGAGGCAGCTCCGTTCACCGCCAAAGAAGGCGTCGTCACCGTCGAAACAATGAGGTAAGGAGAGTGGCTGTCGATGCTCATTTGCCCGAATTGCAAACGGAAAAATTTAGGGAAGATCGGCGTCAACCAATATTACTGCTGGGACTGTTTTATTGAGCTGTCCGTTTCTAAAGGAATGATTCACGCCCATCAAGTGGAAGAGGATGGAACGTTAAGCTCCCTCGATGATTTGTTTGACGACCATGAACGCACGATCCAATTTTAGGAGGGACGAGCATGAACCGGACGATGACTTCACTGTTGGCAATCGGGGTAGGAGTCGCTGCTTATCAGCTTGCCCAGCGCAACAATTTGATGAACGGCCGCACGATGCGGAAAATGCGTCGCCGCTTGATGCAGGCAATCCGCTGACGGCTCCGTCGTCTCCCGGTTGAAGGGGGACGGCGGCTTTTCTTGGTTGTTAAATAGTGGAAGGAACCGTGAAGGCATATTTCTCCCTCCATCTCCTACACTAAACGGTAGGAGGTGTGGCGATGGGGGAGCAACAATGGCTGTCATTCTTTCGCATCGGGAAATGGCTGCTCGTGACTGTGATCGTCTATTTAATCGTCCGGATGAAAGAGATTTGGTGGCCGGTCGTCGAATTTGTCACTACCGTACTGACGCCGTTTTTGTTGGCGGCGTTTATTACATATTTGTTGCACCCGCTTGTTGAGTATATCCACAGCAAGGGGGTGCCACGGGCGCTGGCCATTTTGCTCATTTATTTGTTGTTTTTCGGTTCGGTCGGCTACGGTCTTTACCGCGGCATACCGGTGCTGATCGCCCAGCTGCGTGAACTGGATGAACGGTTGCCATCATTGATGAATACATATCGGCAGTGGGCGCGCCACATCCACGATGAAACGTCAACGTGGCCGATGGAAGTGCATACGCGCATTGAAGCGATGTTTGTGCAGCTTGAGCAGGTAGTTGCCCGAGCAGTGACGATGGCGATTAATGCGGTCAAATCATTTATCGGTTCTGCGGCGATGTTTCTTCTTATCCCGTTTATCGTATTTTATATGCTAAAAGATATTGATGTGTTGAAAAAAGCGGTTTGGTATATGACCCCGAAGCGGTGGCGCGGACCGGGGATAGCGTTTTTAAAAGATGTTGATGAGTCGCTCGGCGGCTATATTCGCGGTCAGCTCTTCGTCTGTGCGGCCATCGGTTTGGCGGCATCGCTCGGCCTTTGGCTCGCCGGCATGGACTATCCTCTCTTGCTCGGGTTTGTGATTGGATTGACGAACATCATCCCGTATTTCGGCCCACTGATCGGCGCTATTCCGGCAGCGATTTTGGCGGCGACCATTTCGCTCAAAATGGTCATTATCGTGCTTGCCTTGATTTTTGCCTTGCAGTTTTTAGAAGGCAACGTCTTGTCGCCGCTGATCGTCGGCAAAAGCGTTCATATGCATCCGCTGGTCATTATGTTCGCGTTGTTTGCCGGTGGCGAACTTGCCGGTGTGCCTGGGCTCATTCTCGCCGTTCCGACTGCGGCGGTGCTGAAAGTAGCCCTCGTGCATTGGAAAGAGCATTATGCTCCGCATTGACAAATGGGCGCGGCTTGTCTATAATTTTTCAATGAAAAAAGCGAATACATAACGCGATGACGGATCGAGTATGTTGCAGTCCATCTTAACGCGCGTTGGCGCACAGAGAGGAATTTCCGTGGCTGAAAGAAATTCCAGATGAAGGGCAACAGAAGGCTAATCCGGAGCGCAGGCAAAACCTGACGCAAGGCTGCGTTACGGCCAAAGAGGTGATGGGCGCTTTTTGCCCATAAACAGGGTGGTACCGCGAGCACAACTCTCGTCCCTGAAGGGGATGAGAGTTTTTTTATATAAAAGACCAAAGGGGAGGATTGTTATGAAAAAGTTAACATCTGCCGAAGTGCGGCGTATGTTTTTGCAGTTTTTCCAAGAAAAAGGCCATGCGGTCGAGCCGAGCGCTTCGCTCATTCCTGTCGATGACCCGTCGTTATTATGGATCAACAGCGGTGTCGCGACGCTGAAAAAATATTTTGATGGCCGTATCATCCCGGACAACCCGCGCATTTGCAATGCGCAAAAATCGATCCGCACAAACGACATCGAAAATGTCGGGAAAACGGCTCGCCACCATACGTTTTTTGAAATGCTCGGCAACTTTTCGATCGGCGATTATTTCAAGCGTGAAGCGATTCATTGGGCATGGGAGTTTTTAACAAGTGAAAAGTGGATTGGTTTTGATCCAGAGCGGTTGTCAGTCACTGTTCATCCGGAAGACGAAGAGGCGTATAACATTTGGCGCAACGAGATCGGTCTTCCTGAAGAGCGGATTATTCGTTTAGAAGGAAACTTCTGGGATATCGGTGAAGGCCCGAGCGGTCCGAACACGGAAATTTTTTATGACCGCGGTGAAGCGTTCGGCAACGATCCAAACGATCCAGAACTGTATCCAGGCGGGGAAAATGACCGCTACTTAGAAGTATGGAATCTCGTCTTTTCACAGTTCAACCATAACCCGGACGGCACGTACACGCCGCTGCCGAAGAAAAACATCGATACCGGCATGGGCTTAGAGCGGATGTGCTCGATTTTGCAAGATGTACCGACGAACTTTGAAACTGATTTGTTCATGCCGATCATCCGCGCGACTGAGCAGATCGCGGGTGAGCAATACGGCAAAGATCCGAATAAAGACGTTGCTTTTAAGGTCATCGCTGACCATATTCGTGCCGTGACGTTTGCGGTCGGCGACGGGGCGCTGCCGTCGAACGAAGGACGAGGCTATGTATTGCGCCGCCTGCTTCGCCGCGCTGTGCGCTATGCGAAACAAATCGGCATTGACCGTCCATTTATGTATGAGCTTGTTCCGGTTGTCGGTGAAATTATGCAAGACTATTATCCGGAAGTGAAAGAAAAAGCCGATTTCATCGCCCGCGTCATTCGGACGGAAGAAGAGCGGTTCCACGAAACGCTTCATGAAGGGCTCGCCATTTTGGCAGAAGTGATGGAAAAGGCGAAAAAACAAGGAAGCACCGTCATTCCAGGAGAAGAGGCGTTCCGCTTGTACGATACGTACGGCTTCCCGCTCGAGCTGACGGAAGAATATGCTGCTGAAGCGGGCATGTCGGTCGATCACGCCGGTTTTGAGCGCGAGATGGAGCGCCAGCGCGAACGGGCCCGTGCCGCTCGCCAAGATGTCGATTCGATGCAAGTGCAAGGCGGGGTGCTCGGCGACATTAAAGACGAAAGCCGTTTTGTCGGCTACGATGAGCTCGTCGTTTCTTCGACGGTCATTGCCATCATTAAAGACGGACAGCTCGTGGAGGAAGTCGGGACTGGCGAGGAAGCACAAATCATCGTTGATGTGACGCCGTTTTACGCCGAAAGCGGCGGACAAATCGCTGACCAAGGTGTGTTTGAAGGCGAAACGGGAACAGCGGTCGTCAAAGATGTGCAAAAAGCACCGAACGGTCAGCACCTCCATTCGATTGTCGTCGAACGCGGTGCGGTGAAAAAAGGCGATCGCTATACGGCGCGCGTCGATGAAGTGAAGCGGTCGCAAATCGTGAAAAACCATACGGCGACCCACTTGCTTCATCAAGCGTTAAAAGACGTTCTTGGCCGCCATGTCAACCAGGCCGGATCACTCGTTGCCCCGGATCGGCTTCGCTTTGACTTTACTCATTTCGGGCAAGTGAAGCCTGATGAGCTCGAGCGCATTGAGGCGATCGTCAATGAACAAATTTGGAAGAGTATTCCGGTCGACATTTTTTACA
This sequence comes from Geobacillus thermodenitrificans subsp. thermodenitrificans DSM 465, assembly GCF_000496575.1. Lineage (GTDB taxonomy): Bacteria > Bacillota > Bacilli > Bacillales > Anoxybacillaceae > Geobacillus > Geobacillus thermodenitrificans. The sequence continues at coordinate 325,709 of NZ_AYKT01000002.1, forward strand.
AACCGCTCGAGGAAGCAAAAGCGATGGGGGCGATGGCGCTGTTTGGTGAAAAATACGGCGATATCGTCCGCGTTGTTAAAGTTGGCGACTACAGCTTAGAGTTGTGCGGCGGCTGCCATGTGCCGAATACAGCGGCCATTGGGTTGTTTAAAATCGTCTCCGAGTCCGGCATCGGTGCCGGCACGCGCCGGATTGAAGCGGTGACTGGGGAAGCGGCATACCGCTTTATGAGCGAACAGCTTGCTCTGTTGCAAGAAGCGGCGCAAAAGCTGAAAACGAGCCCGAGAGAGCTGAATGCCCGCCTTGATGGGCTGTTTGCCGAACTGCGCCAACTGCAGCGCGAAAATGAGTCGCTTGCTGCCCGTCTCGCCCATATGGAGGCGGAACACCTCACCCGTCAAGTGAAAGAGGTGGGCGGTGTGCCGGTATTAGCCGCAAAAGTGCAGGCGAACGACATGAACCAATTGCGGGCGATGGCTGATGACTTGAAGCAAAAACTAGGGACGGCGGTCATCGTGTTAGCGGCCGTGCAAGGTGGCAAAGTCCAATTGATTGCTGCGGTGACTGATGACTTAGTGAAAAAAGGATACCACGCCGGCAAACTCGTCAAAGAAGTGGCTTCACGTTGCGGCGGCGGAGGCGGCGGACGTCCTGATATGGCGCAGGCCGGTGGGAAGGACGCGAACAAAGTCGGCGAAGCGCTCGATTATGTCGAAACATGGGTCAAATCCATTTCCTAAATGGGCGCGAATCGTGTACAATGGATGTAAGATAACGGGATGGCCCAAATGAAGAGCGAGGTGGAAACGGTGAGCTCGTTTGACCAAACGATGCAGTTTCATTTCCCGGAGGAGCCGGCCGAAACGAACGTTCGTGAGGTGTTGCTGACGGTGTACGACGCCTTGCAAGAAAAAGGCTACAATCCGATCAACCAAATTGTCGGCTACTTGTTGTCCGGTGACCCGGCTTACATCCCGCGCCATAAAGATGCGCGCACGCTCATCCGCAAAATTGAGCGCGACGAATTAATCGAAGAATTGGTGAAATTCTATTTACAGGGACAACGAAAGGGTTAACCGATGCGAACGTTAGGACTAGATCTCGGAACGAAAACGCTCGGCGTCGCCGTCAGCGACGAATTCGGTTGGACGGCGCAAGGCTTGGAGACGATCGCCATCGATGAGGAGCGCGGCCACTATGGTTTCGAACGGCTGCGCGCCATCATCGACGAATATGGTGTCGATACGATCGTTGTCGGATGGCCGAAAAACATGAACGGCACGCTCGGGCCGCGCGCCGAGGCGAGCGAGCGGTTTGCTGCCAAGCTGCGTGAGGAGTTTTCTTTGCCGGTCGTGCTTTGGGATGAGCGGCTGTCGACGATGGCTGCCGAGCGCATGCTGATCGCTGCCGATGTGAGCCGGAAAAAGCGGCGGAAAGTGATCGACAAAATGGCAGCGGCCGTCATTTTGCAATCGTATTTGGACAGTAAACGGTGAGTAGGAGGAGAATATCAATGGAACATGGAGACCGTCATATTACCGTTGTCGATGAACAAGGCAACGAGCAGCTGTGCGAAATTTTGTTTACGTTTGAATCAGACGATTTCGGTAAATCGTACGTGTTTTACTATCCGGTCAGCGCCGAGGCTGAAGACGAAGACGGTGAGACGGAAGTGCACGTTTCAGCGTTTATCCCCGGCGACGAAAATGAGGAAGGCGAGCTGCTTCCGATTGAGACGGAAGAAGAATGGGATATGATCGAAGAAGTGTGGAATACATTTTGCGCTGAACAAGAAGAAGGTGAAGAGTGACGAACAAAGCGGTTGCCTAGGGGCGGCCGCTTTTTCTGTGAACATGCGCACATCTTGAGCGGACATTTTCATGCCTAGGGAGAGAGGAAACTTGGCTCATGGATCTTTCTGTGAAAATGAGTGTACCTCGGGTTACCATTTTCATACGTAGGTGGAGAGCAAACTTTGCTCACAGAGCATTTCTGTTCGATGAATTTTTTGAACGGTGAGCGATGAGTTTCAACGGTCGATGGGGATCAGAACTCATCCATGTCACGCTTTTTAATCGCTAAAACGCGAAAAATGGAGAATTTTGTAGTATAATATGACCGATGAAAGGAGGTTGAAGATGAAACAGGGCGATTTTCAGATGTCTAAGGCACGGCTGGTAAGGAAAATGGTTTTGATTGTTTGCGCCGCCCTGCTGGTCGCGCTTGTCATCGCTGGCACCAGCAGTTTTCTATATATCCGTTCAGCGTTCGAGCCAGTCGACCCAGATGACCGCACTCCGGTGCATGTCTCCATTCCAATCGGTTCATCGGTGGCGGATATTGCCGAACAACTTGAACAAAAGCGACTGATTAAAAGCGCGACGGTCTTCCGCTACTACGTTCGCTGGAAAAACGAGTCCGGCTTTCAAGCCGGTGAGTATGAGTTGACGCGGGCGCTGCCGATGACGCGCATCATTGAGCTGTTAAAAACCGGGAAGTCGTTGAAAATCGGATTGAAGTTGACGATCCCCGAAGGATCGCAGCTTGTGCAAATCGCCGATCTCATCGCCGCAAAAACAGGGTACAAGCAAGAAGAGATTATGAAGCAGATGAATGACCGTGCGTACATTGAACAGCTGATGAAGACATATCCTGATTTATTAACGAACGATATTTTTCATAAAAACATTCGCTATCCGCTTGAAGGTTACTTGTTCCCAGCCACTTATGTGTTTGCGGACAAAAAGCCGCCGCTTCCGGAAATCATTGAGGCAATGGTCGCCAAAACAGCGGTCGTGCTCGACACATACAAGGATGCGATGAAGGAAAGGCAGATGTCGCCGCATCAGCTGTTGACGATGGCGTCATTAATTGAAGAAGAGGCAACGGAAAAAGCCGACCGCGAGAAAATTGCTAGCGTATTTTACAACCGGCTGCGCATCGGCATGCCGCTGCAAACTGACCCCACTGTCTTATACGCGCTTGGCAAACATAAGGAGCGTGTCTTTTACAAAGACTTGAAAGTCGACTCACCGTACAATACGTACATTCATAAAGGGCTGACGCCAGGGCCGATTGCCAATGCTGGCACGATGTCGATCGAAGCGGCGCTCGAGCCGGCGACGACCGACTATTTATACTTTTTGGCGACACCAGCTGGAGACGTCATTTTCACCAAAACATTGGATGAGCATAACCGAGAAAAAGCGAAGCATATTGGGAAACAATAGAGTAAAACGGAAGTTGCTGGCCAATCGGGCTAAATGGCTTCGCTTTTTCGCTGTTTTGTGGTAGTATAGATAAAGTTGAACAGGCTAATGATAAGAGTCCGCTTGCGGCTCTTATTTTTCATGATGATGAAGCGCAAACCTTGGGGCTGTCGATCGGCTCTAGGCAGGCGCTTTTCACTTTGTTGATGCCGGGGAGGAATCGTCTTGCTCGCAAAAGACGTCGTTCACTATTTGCAGCAGCTGCGCCCGGCACCGGATCCGGATATCGCGGAAATGGAACAGTACGCGCATGAACACCGCGTGCCGATTATGGATCCGGTGAGCATGGAAGTGCTGCTGTTTGTGTTGAAAACCGTCAGACCACGCCGTATTTTGGAAATTGGCACAGCGATCGGCTATTCGGCGATCCGAATGGCGAAAGCGTTGCCGGAGGCGCACATTGTGACGATTGAAAAAGACCGGGAGCGATACGACCGCGCCCGTTTTTATATCGGGAAGACGAATACCGAACATCAAATCGAAGCCGTCTTTGGTGATGCGCTCGCGGTTGAGGCCGATGTGGCCGCTGCCGCCCCGTTTGATGCCATGTTTATTGACGCCGCCAAAGGGCAGTATGAACGCTTTTTTACGCTCTATGAGCCGCTTCTTGCTGAAGGCGGCCTCATCATCAGCGACAACGTGCTGTTTAAAGGGCTCGTCGCCGCCGAAACGCCCGCGGACAATAAGCGGCTTTGGAACATTGCGAAAAAAATCCGTCGCTACAACGAATGGCTGATGGCCCGGAGCGATTATGACACGATCATCATTCCGGTCGGGGACGGGCTCGCTATATCGAAAAAACGAGGTGAACGAGAATGAAAAAACCGGAATTGCTCGTCACACCGACGAGCGTTTCCCATATTGACGAACTCGCGAAAGCGGGAGCGGACGCTGTCATTGTCGGCGAACAGCGCTATGGCTTGCGGCTCGCCGGCGAGTTTTCCCGCACCGATGTCGCCGCGGCTGTTGAAGCGGCCCGCCGGCACGGCATGAATGTTTACGTGGCGATGAACGCCATTTTTCATAATGATAAAGTGGACGAACTCGCTGATTACGTCGCCTTTGTCGCCGACGTAGGCGCTGATGCCATCGTCTTCGGCGACCCAGCGGTTTTACTGACAGTACGAGAAACCGCCCCTCATATGAAGCTCCATTGGAGCACGGAAACGACAGCGACAAACTGGTATACGTGCAACTACTGGGGACGAAAAGGAGCGAAACGCGCCGTCTTGGCGCGCGAGCTGAACATGGACGCCATTTTAGAAATCAAGGCCCATGCCGAAGTGGAAATCGAAGTGCAAGTGCATGGCATGACGTGCATGTATCAGTCGAAGCGTTCACTGATCGGCAACTATTTTGAATATCAAGGAAAAGTGATGGAAATTGAACGGAAAAAGTATGAAAAAGGGATGTTCCTGTACGACAAAGAACGCGACCATAAATACCCGATTTTTGAAGACGAAAACGGCACACACATTATGAGCCCGAACGATCTTTGCATTATTGACGAACTGGGCGACATGGTGAATGCTGGCATTGACAGCTTTAAAATCGACGGTATTTTGCATGAACCGGGCTACATTACCGAAGTGACGAAGCTGTATCGCCATGCCATCGATTTATGCGCCGATGACCGTGAGCGCTACGAGAAGGAGAAAGACGATTTGCTCGCTGCCGTTGAAGCGCTCCAGCCGCCGCACCGCCGAATTGATACCGGATTTTTCTTCAAAGAAACGATTTATTGAAAAAGGAGGGAAACGACATGTTGCTGAAAAATGAACGCATTTCCGAGATCGTTGACGGCAAGCGCGTCATCGTAAAAAAGCCGGAGTTGCTCGCGCCGGCCGGCAACTTGGAAAAGCTGAAAATCGCCGTTCATTACGGTGCGGACGCCGTCTTTATCGGCGGTCAGGAATACAGTTTGCGGGCCAACGCTGACAACTTTACGATTGAGGAAATTCGCGAAGGAGTGGAATTTGCCAATCAGTACGGGGCAAAAGTGTACGTAACGGCCAACATTTACGCGCATAACGAAAACATTCCCGGCCTTGACGACTATTTGCGGGCACTAGAAGATGCTGGCGTTCACGGCATTATCGTCGCCGATCCACTCATCATCGAAACAGCGCGCCGAGTGGCGCCGAAGCTCGAAGTGCATTTGAGCACACAGCAGTCGCTTGCCAACTGGAAAGCGGTCCAATTTTGGAAAGAGGAAGGGCTCGAGCGAGTTGTGCTTGCCCGCGAAGTAAGTGCTGAAGAAATTCGGCAAATTAAGGAGAAAGTCGATATTGAAATCGAGGCATTCATCCATGGAGCGATGTGTTCCGCCTACTCGGGCCGTTGTGTATTGAGCAACCATATGACCGCTCGTGACTCGAACCGTGGCGGGTGCTGTCAGTCATGCCGCTGGGATTACGATTTGTACCAGCTGTCTGATGATGGCCGCGAAATCCCTCTGTTTTCTGAAAATGACGCGCCGTTTGCCATGAGCGCGAAAGATTTAAACTTGATCCGCGCCATTCCGGCGATGATTGAACTTGGCGTCGACAGCTTGAAAATTGAAGGACGGATGAAATCGATCCATTACGTGGCGACGGTCGTCAGCGTATATCGGAAAGTGATCGACGCTTACTGTGCTGACCCCGACCATTTCACGATTCGTGAAGAGTGGGTGCGTGAGCTCGACAAATGTGCCAACCGTGAAACGGCTTCTTCGTTTTTTGAAGGCTTTCCTGACTATACAAACCATATGTATGGCACGCACAGCCGAAAAACGACGCATGAGTTTGCCGGCTTGGTGCTTGATTACGACCGGGAGACGGGTATCGCCACCATCCAACAGCGCAACCATTTTAAACCGGGCGACGAAGTCGAATTTTTTGGTCCGGAAATTGAAAACTTTACCCAAGTCATTGAAAAAATTTGGGATGAAGACGGCAACGAGCTTGATGCAGCGCGCCATCCGCTGCAAATCGTCAAGGTTCCAGTCAAGCGCCCTCTCTTCCCATACAACATGATGAGAAAGGAGAATTAAGATGGCGAAGAAACCCGTTGTCATCGGCGTTGCCGGCGGCTCCGGTTCAGGGAAAACGAGCGTCGCCCGCGCGATTTACGACCATTTTGGCGACCGCTCGATTCTTGTCTTGGAGCAAGACTTTTATTATAAAGACCAAAGCCATCTTCCGTTTGAGGAGCGGCTGAAGACAAATTACGACCACCCGCTGGCGTTTGACAACGACTTATTGATCGAACACGTGCATAAACTGCTTCGCTATGAACCGATCGACAAGCCAGTGTATGACTATACGCTGCATACTCGTTCGAATCAAGTCATCCACGTTGAGCCGAGAGATGTCATTATTTTAGAAGGAATCCTTGTTTTAGAGGATGAGCGGCTTCGCAATTTGATGGACATCAAGGTGTATGTCGACACCGACCCGGACCTTCGCATCATCCGCCGCCTCATCCGTGACATTAAAGAGCGCGGCCGCACGTTTGACTCGGTCATTGACCAATATTTATCCGTTGTCCGGCCGATGCACAACCAGTTTGTCGAACCGACGAAGCGCTATGCGGACGTCATCATCCCGGAAGGCGGGCAAAACGTCGTCGCTATCGATTTAATGGTGGCAAAAATTCGCACAGTCCTTGAACAAAAATCGGTTTTATAATAACATAACAGAGACAAAACAATATATTATATAACAAGTAAGCGTACGAACAGTTGTTTTTCTGTTCGTACGTTTTACATAATGAAGAACATAGAGGAGTGAGATCAATGGCTAATGAGAAGCAGTATCCGATGACGAAAGAGGGAAAAGAGAAACTGGAGCAAGAACTTGAGTATTTAAAAACCGTGAAACGAAAAGAAGTTGTCGAACGCATTAAAATTGCACGGGGGTTTGGTGATTTATCGGAAAACTCGGAATACGATGCAGCAAAAGATGAGCAGGCGTTTGTCGAATCACGCATTCAAATGCTCGAAACGATGATTCGCAACGCGGTCATCATTGAAGAAGACAAAGAAAACCCAGACGTCGTCTCACTCGGCAAATCGGTGACGTTCATTGAGCTTCCGGACGGTGAGGAAGAGACGTATACAATTGTCGGTAGCGCCGAAGCCGATCCGTTTGAAGGGAAAATTTCCAACGACTCACCGATTGCCAAATCGCTGATCGGCCACCGCGTCGGCGACGAAGTGACTGTACAAACGCCAGGCGGGGAAATGCTCGTGAAAATTGTTGCAGTGAAATAAGCGCACCGTGCTGTCTTATGAAATGAGCGGCGGCTCAAGCCAAACGGACAGCGGTGTAAACAAAGCGGGAAAATCACTGCCTTTGGTACGTTTCAAACGAAAACACCTCGTCAAAACTGATGATGAGGTGTTTTCTTTATGTGGAAAAAACGGACGCTCGCCATGCTGGCGCTCATTCAATTCGGTTTGCTGCTGCTTATCGGGCGATTGGCCCAGCTTCAGCTCATTGACACGGAATCGTTTTCCAATCATAATTTAATTGCCGAGAGCGTTGCCCAGCGCACACAAGAATTGATGATCGATGATGGCCGTGGGTCGTTCGTCGATCGAAATGGAAAGCCGCTTACAAAACGGTACGTGCCATCGCTTGTGTTATTTCCGTTTTTAAACACGGTGACATGGCCAATTGAACAAGTTGCGCGCATCATAGATGTCCCTGAGGAAGAGATTCGCCGTCAGCTCGAGCGGGCAAACGGGCCGTTCGTCTTCGAGCAAGACGGTGAGCCACTCGCGTTAAGCGAAAGGCAGATGAAACAAATTAACGATTTGCGCATCCCAGGTGTCTTGGCCGTCAATAAACAATATGCACTCGAGACGGTGTACGCTCCGCATGTGCTTGGCTTCACTCGTCCGGATCGCGAGCTGTTGCGTCAACGGTATCCAAAACGACCGATCCCACCGCGGGCCGAGGCCGGTATTCAAGGGCTCGAGAAGGCGTTTGACGAATTTTTGCTCGCCGATGATGAGACGAAGCTGCTTTATCACGTCGATGCTGAAGGAAGGCCGCTGTTTGGGCTCGATGTGAAATATAGCGAACCAGGTAACCCGTTTTATCCGGTGACCGTCCAAACCACACTTGATCGTGATATACAGCAAGAGATGGAGCGGATCGTGGATCGATACGGACTGAAAAAAGGTGGTCTCGTCTTGCTAGATATCGATACAAACAGCGTGCTCGCTCTAGTCAGCCGCCCGAATATGGATCCGCGCGATCCGTACAAAAACCGCGGAGCGGAAAATCAAATGGTGCTGCCGCACATTCCCGGCTCCATCTTTAAGACAGTGATCGCCGCGGCGGCACTCGACGAAGGGCTTGCTTCGTTCAAGACGATGTTTGACTGCAGCAAAAAAATTGACGGCATAACCCGCGATAAGGAGCACGATTACGGCATGCTCGACTTGACTGACAGTTTTGCTGTCAGCTGCAATAACGCCTTCGCCACCCTCGGCAAAAAGTTAATTCAGCATGATTCAGACGCATTTGAGACGTATGCCGAAAAGCTTGGGCTGTATCCGATGGCTGGCTGGGAGGGGACGGTTTACCGTGAAGAGCAATTTCGCCAGTTCCCGGAAGAGCGGAAAGGAACGATCTGGCACGATCGGCATGACAAGCAGGTGCCGCTCGCTGTAGCGCAAACGGCGATCGGGCAAAAAGATGTACGCGTCTCGCCGCTTGGCGTTGCCAATATGATGGCGACGATCGCCCGCGGTGGTGAAGCGCTTAAAGTGCGAGCCGTCGATCAAGTACTCTATAAAAACGGTACAACGTTGTTTTCATTTTCACCCGAACCGGCGACAAATCAGGAGCCGCTCGCGCCAAAAACGGTACAACAGCTCCAGCAGCTGTTGCGCGGTGTCGTCACTAAGGAAGAAGGAACCGGGCGCCGCTTCCGCTCATTGCCGTATGCTGTCGCCGGCAAATCGGGAACGGCGGAGACAGGAAAAACGGATGACGAGGGTGAATTAATTAATAAATGGTTTGCCGGCTATTTCCCAGTTGATCGTCCGAAATATGCTCTTGTCGTCGTCGAGCTCGACCGCCCGAATGGGCGCACCGTGACGAACGACGTGTTTGCTGCTGCCGTCGAAACGCTTTACGCTTATGACAAAAACGAGCAGGGATAACGAACTCGTATAGAGAACCCGTTTTTCAGCAGGAAAACCGCATAAAAAAGGGGGAGGAGACTATGCCACAAACAGGGACGCGCTTTGCCGCCCGCGCTAAGCGGCGGAAAATCAACCGCTGGCTGAACGGGGCGATTGCCATTGTCGTGCTGCTCATTGTCGTTGTTGCTTGGAATTTGCTGTTTAGCAGCTCGCCAAGCCGTGAGGAGACTGAAGCTGGGGCAAAAACAGCTCAATCAGCAAACAACGCGAAACGAGTGGAAGTGGAAACAGCAGCGCCGACCGAAACGGAGGAACCTCAGCAAGAGGACGATGAGGCTTCCACCGAGGAGAAAGATCAAGATGAAGATGAAGCCGAAGTGACGGAAACACCGGGGCCGCCGGGGTCGAACATTGAAAAAGAAATTGTCAACCCGGCATGGCAACCAGTCGGTACGACACAATCAGAGCCGCACGAAACGGTGTTTAAGAAAGACTCAGTCGACTGGAAAGAAATGCTTGATGCAGTTAGTTATGCGACCGGCATTGCTCCCGAAGAGATGATTGTTTGGTTCATCGGCAACAACGGACCGAACAAAGCGGTCGCTACAATTTCCAAGAAGGATCAAACCGCTCATTACAAAGTGTATATTGAATGGGTGACGAATGAAGGCTGGAAGCCGACAAAAGTGCAAAAACTGAAGAAAAGGCCGTAACGTCTTTGGAAAGTATGGACCCGGCCAGTGTCGGAATGGAAACGTTAGAGGTGCATTTAGATGTGGTGTCAAGCAGGTGCCCGAAGCAGCATGGGCACCTGTTATTTTTTTGCTTTGAAGTGGACAACCGCACTGTAAAACCGTTTCCCGTTTTCCATGACATGCATTTGGTGCGATACATGGTGAACGGAAAGCAACAATGCTTTATTATGTTCGATTTGCTCGTTAATTTTTTTCTCAAGTGTCTGTAAATCATCCGCTTCAAAAAATTCCACTTTGTCTTCGATTAAATCAAGAGAAATGTTGAACATCGTTTTGCCTCCTTTCAAAGCCAGTGTAGCAAATTTTCCCGCCCTCATCCACCAGTTCATAAGGGGGAACAATACATGTAGTGGCAAACATGATCATTGAACAAAAGAAAAACATATGCTACATTGGGAACAGGTAATCACCAAAAACATACTATATTTATAGGAATTATAAACTTTACGAGGTGTGACTACATGGGTAGGGAATTTCTTGATTTGTTTGAGCAATGGGCAGAGTCGTATGACCAATCGGTCGAAGGCTATGATGAACAATACCGTGACGTGTTTGCCGGCTATGATCGCATTTTAAGCACGGTTGCTGATAAAGCGGGCCAAGTCGTGCTCGAATTTGGTATTGGCACCGGCAATTTGACGAAAAAGTTGCTCGAGCGCGGAAAAACGGTATATGGAATTGAGCCATCAGCGCCGATGCGGAAAAAGGCGGCGGAAAAGCTCGGAGAACGCGCAGTCATTATGGATGGCGACTTTTTGCAGTTTCCGCTGCCGCCAGAACCGATCGACACGATCGCCAGTACGTATGCGTTCCACCATTTGACCGATGCTGAAAAAGACGAGGCGATCGCCAAATATAGTCAACTGCTTCACTCCGGTGGTAAAATAGTGTTTGCCGATACGGCGTTTCGCGACAAAGAGGCGTTCCGCCAGACGGTGGAAGCCGCTCGGGCACGCGGCTTCCATGATTTAGCTGATGATTTGGAACGCGAATATTATACGACGCTTGATGTATTGGCTTCGCTATTTGCCAACCACGGCTTTTCCGTCTCCTTTGCACAGCAAAACGCGTTTGTCTGGGTGATGGAGGCGGTGAAACAAACGACATAGAAAGAGGGAGAACGATGAAAGCAGCTATTATTGGAGCAATGGAAGAAGAAGTAGCCATTTTGCGGTCGCGCATGGAAGAGCGCGAAGAGGTAGTGATCGCCGGATGCGAATTTTCCACTGGACGCCTTGACGGTGTCGAAGCGGTGTTGTTGAAGTCTGGCATCGGCAAGGTGAACGCTGCGATGGGAACGACACTTTTGCTTGACCGATTCCGTCCTGATTTTGTGATCAACACTGGCTCAGCCGGCGGTTTTTTGCCATCGCTGCGTGTTGGCGACCTTGTGATTTCTGATGAAGTCGTTCATCATGATGTTGATGTGACGGCGTTTGGCTATGCGTACGGGCAAGTGCCCGGCTTGCCGGCGCGTTATCGGGCCGATGAGGCGCTTGTCGAGGCAGCGAAGCAGGCCGCGGCGCAGCTTGATGGCCTCCAAGCGGCCATCGGTTTGATCGCAACCGGCGATTCATTTATGAACGACCCGAAACGTGTTGAATTTGTGCGTGGACAGTTTCCGGAGTTGTGCGCCGTCGAAATGGAAGCGGCGGCAATCGCCCAAGTGTGCGTGCAGTTCGGAACGCCGTTTGTCATCATCCGGGCGTTGTCTGATATTGCCGGTGAAGAGTCGAATGTGTCGTTTGAGCAGTTTTTGGAGACGGCGGCGAAACATTCGGCTGAGCTTGTGTTGTCGATGTTGACGGTGGTCCAAAGCAAGGCTAAACAGTGAAAAGCGTAAAGGCGCCGCTGTCTCGCTGCCAAATGGACGTGAAGAAACGGAGTGACTCATATGCAGGTAGCAAAAAGCATCCATGAGCTGATCGGTCATACACCAGTCATCGAAATTACGCGTTTTCCTTTGCCCGAAGGGGTTCGTCTATTTGCAAAACTCGAGTACTTTAATCCAGGAGGAAGCATTAAAGACCGGCTCGGACAGGAGTTTTTGCGTGAAGCGTTGGAATCGGGAAAGCTGAAAGAAGGCGGCACGATTATCGAACCGACCGCCGGCAATACTGGTATTGGTTTGGCGTTAGCGGCGATCGGCAAAAATGTGAATGTCATTTTTTGCGTGCCGGAAAAATTCAGCATCGAAAAGCAGCAACTGATGAAAGCGCTCGGAGCCCAAATCGTCCATACGCCGACTGAAGAGGGGATGGAAGGGGCGATCCGCAAAGCTGAAGAGCTTGCCCGCACGATCCCGGGAGCGTATTGCCCGCAGCAGTTTCAAAATCCGGCCAATCCCAACACGTATTACAAGACACTTGGACCGGAGTTGTGGGATGATCTGGACGGGCAAATCGATATTTTTGTCGCCGGAGCCGGTTCCGGCGGTACGTTTATGGGGACGGCGACGTTTTTAAAAGAAAAAAATCCGGCCATTAAAACGGTCATTGTCGAACCAGAAGGCTCGATTTTAGGCGGCGGTGAGCCCGGTCCACATCGGACGGAGGGAATTGGCATGGAGTTTTTGCCGCCGTTTATGGATCCGGATTATTTTGACGCCATCTATACGATTCGCGATGATGACGCATTCCGCCGCGTGAGCGAACTGGCGCGGCAAGAAGGGCTTTTGGTCGGCAGCTCATCTGGCGCCGCCTTTCATGCCGCCTTGCTTGAGGCTGAGAAGGCGAAGCCGGGGACAAACATCGTCGTCATTTTCCCTGACGGGAGCGAGCGGTATTTAAGCAAAAACATTTACGAAGGTGGAGGATCCTCATGAGACGAAAAACGTTGCTCATTCATGGCGGCATTCCGGGTGACCCGCATACAGGGGCGGTGTCGGTGCCGATTTATCAAGTGAGTACGTACAAGCAAGAAGAAGTTGGAAAGCATAAAGGATTTGAATACTCGCGTACCGGCAACCCGACGCGTGCAGCGCTCGAAAAACTGATTGCTGACCTCGAAGGCGGCGAGGCCGGGTTCGCGTTCGCTTCCGGAATGGCGGCGATTACGGCCGTCATGATGCTGTTTGACAGCGGGGATCATATTGTGCTCACCGATGACGTTTACGGCGGCACGTATCGAGTGATGGCGAACGTGTTAAACCGATTCGGATTGGAATCGACGTTCGTCGATACGAGCGACATCGCCAACATAGAGGCGCACATTCGTCCAAATACGAAAGCCATTTACATTGAGACACCGACGAATCCGTTGTTGAAAATCACGGATTTGAAGGCCGCCGCCGCCATTGCCCGTGCGCACGGGCTGCTATTGATCGTCGATAACACGTTTTCGACACCGTACTTTCAAACGCCGCTTGAGCTTGGCGCTGATATCGTCATCCATAGCGCGACGAAATATTTAGGCGGTCATAGTGACGTCGTCGCCGGACTGGCTGTTGTCCGCACCGCCGAGCTCGCCGAGCGGCTTCATTACGTGCAAAATTCGACGGGCGGCATCCTTGGACCGCAAGATTCGTGGCTGCTTATGCGCGGGATGAAAACGCTTGGCGTGCGGATGGAAGAGCATGAACAAAATGCGCGGGCAATTGCCGCCTTTTTGGCGGAGCATCAGGCGGTTACCCGCGTGTATTATCCTGGGCTTCCGGAGCATCCGAACCATGAGCTGGCGAAAGCACAAATGCGTGGGTTCGGCGGCATGATTTCGTTCGATGTCGGCAGCCTTGAGCGCGCTGAAACGGTGCTGTCGCGTGTCCGCTACTTTACGCTAGCTGAAAGTTTAGGGGCAGTCGAAAGCTTAATTTCATTGCCAGGGAAAATGACACATGCGTCGATCCCGAAAGAGCGGCGTGAACAGCTCGGCATTACTGATGGGCTCATCCGTCTATCGGTCGGCCTTGAAGACGTCAATGATTTGATTGACGATTTGGCGCAAGCGCTTGGTTGAAATTGCCGCTCCTCCTTTTTCGCCCTTTATGGTAAAGTGAGGGCGAGAGGAGGAATTGGCAGTGAATGAACAACAACGGAACGTGCTGCGCACGAAGGCGGGTGACTTCAGGACGTACAGCCTTGTTTTGTTCGCGCTCGGTGCGTTTTTCTATTTGGGCACGATCATCCCAGGAGCACTTGAGACAGCGAAAAAACCGTTTGCCTTGGTGGCCGTTGCCGGCTGCTTGGCCGCGGCATTATACTGCTCGCGCCGCGCTGCCCGTTATGTCTGTCAACTTGAAGAAGAGAACTCGTTCGAACCGTAAACCTGCCTTTTTTACTGAAAGGCAGGTTTTTTATTGAGAGATGACAGAGGGCTTTTTGCTTATTTTGTAAAAGAATTGTTTACAATAGAACGAATTTTGGGTATAATTACCTCTACCACGTTATTTCCGAAGGGAGGTCGAAGGCAATGACAATGATGATGATGATGATGGGGACAAAATCGATGTATTCTTTCAATCAAAAGGCTATTCGACCTTCCGCCGATCGGGAATGAACGTGCACCGTTAACAACAAACAGCAATCGGGCCGCAGAAGGGGAGTAGTCTCGTTTTCTGCGGCTTTTTGTATTCTTAGCCGCAGAAGCGTCTTCCTTCTGCGGTTTTTTGCATAGAAAGGAGGTGAGCGGACATGACGATTCATTTGTTTTTTATCACGATCACGATCGAGAGGAGAAAGCCGCGGAAGCGGAGCATTGAAGAGGAGCGGTTCGCGCGTGCGGCTGAGGAGGAATTGCTTGACCGTAAATGTTCTGTCCATCAACGGGTGTTTTAAAAAATGAGGATGAAAGGGGAGAAGATTCATGTTAATGGTACCGGCGTGGCTTATCATGTGGATGGAACAGAAGGGCAATTCGACTTGACTCACGCTGAAGGGGTGTAACCGGTGCTCCGCGTGTTGTTGCTGACGATAGAGTTTCACCAATTGTTCAAAATGTGGCGGAAGCGTTCCTCGTCTTCTTTGGTAAAATAAAAATAAAGTAGGAAGCCAAGGAGGGAACAGGGATGTTCGCCATCATCATGTCACTTGTCATTACAGCGTCCATTGCGTTTGTTGTCGCTGCTGAAGTAAGCGTTGAAGCAGAAGTGTAATGAGAGTGAGCTTCGTCTGTAATGGAGGGGAAACCAACAGAACGAGTTGCATTTTGTTCATTGACATAGGTGATACATTTGTTCACAGCCGGCTTCTTTCAGGGTCGGCTGAATTTTTTTGTCTAGACACGGACAACCGCACCTCTGCATATACATACGGTAGGGCGGTTTCCGCCGATGACAGCAGGCGGGGGTGAGAGCATGTCCGGCATTTTTTCGGCGTTTGCGTTTTTGTTGAAAGAGCTGACGTTTCTCGTCTCGTACATTAAAAACAATGCGTTTCCCCAGCCGTTAAGCCCCAAAGAAGAGGAAAAATATTTGGAGTTGATGGCAAAAGGTGATGAACAGGCTCGCAACCGGCTCATCGAACATAATTTACGCCTTGTCGCCCATATTGTCAAAAAGTTTGAAAATACTGGAGAGGAAGTAGAAGATTTAATTTCCATTGGCACGATCGGGCTGATCAAAGCGATTGAAAGCTATTCACCAAATAAAGGGACGAAACTGGCGACATATGCGGCCCGCTGTATTGAAAACGAGATACTTATGCACTTGCGTTCGTTGAAAAAAACGCGCAAAGACGTTTCCCTCCATGAACCGATCGGTCAAGACAAAGAAGGGAATGAAATTAGCCTGCTTGATATTTTAAAATCGGAAGGGCAAGACATCGTCGATGAAATCCAGCTGAACATGGAGCTTGAACAAGTAAAAAAATACATCAGTGTGCTTGACGAGCGGGAAAAAGAAGTGATCGTCAACCGGTTTGGCCTTGGCCGGCAACGTGAGAAAACACAGCGTGAAATCGCCAAAGAGCTCGGTATTTCAAGAAGTTATGTCTCGCGCATCGAAAAACGGGCATTAATGAAAATGTTTCACGAGTTTTACCGGCAAGAAAAAGAAAAACGGCGGCCATAAAGAAGGAGAGAGGGCCGTCCTAAAAGGTGCCTAGCTTTCATATTGATACCAGATATAGTCTTGCAGAAGTACTCGGTGTTCATATATTATATAATAGTGGTGAAAAAGGGTGTCTTACTCTCTTTTAAGACACCTTTTTTTGTTTGTTTTTAATAGAGAAATTAAAAAATTATTCTGAAAAAATAAAATCTATCTCTAATATTGCGTAGCAAAGCGGTTTCATCCAAAAACATTGACAAGTTTTGTTTTTAAAAGTAAAATAATTTTGTCTGTTTTTGTCTAATTTTGTCTAAAGGAGGCGAAAAACGTTGCGGAAAATCGGACTAGCTTGGCAAATTTTTATCGGCCTTATTCTCGGGATTGTCGTCGGAGCTATTTTTTACGGAAATCCTAAAGTAGCGACGTATTTGCAGCCGATCGGAGATATTTTTCTCCGTTTAATTAAGATGATCGTCATTCCGATTGTCGTCTCGAGTTTAATTGTAGGCGTCGCCAATGTCGGTGATGTGAAAAAGCTCGGGAAATTGGGCGGAAAAACGATTATTTATTTTGAGATCATCACGACGATTGCAATTGTCGTCGGCCTCTTGGCAGCGAATGTGTTCCAGCCAGGCGCTGGTGTCAATATGAAGTCGCTCGAGAAAACAGATATTCAATCATACATTGATACGGCAAACGAAGTGCAGCACCACTCGATGGTGGAAACGTTTGTTAACATTGTGCCGAAAAACTTGTTTGAGGAACTGTCGAACGGCAATATACTGCCGATCATTTTCTTCTCGGTCATGTTCGGGTTGGGCGTGGCAGCGATCGGCGAAAAAGGAAAGCCGGTGCTTCACTTTTTCCAGGGCACCGCGGAAGCGATGTTTTACGTGACAAACCAAGTGATGAAGTTCGCGCCGTTCGGTGTTTTTGCGCTCATCGGTGTGACGGTATCGAAGTTTGGGGTCGCTTCACTTCTTCCGCTCAGCAAACTCGTCGTGCTCGTTTATGGAGTTATGGCATTTTTTGTGCTTGTTGTGCTCGGTGGCGTGGCAAAATTGATGGGCATAAATATTTTTCATATTATTAAAATTTTGAAAAATGAACTCGTATTGGCGTATAGCACGTCGAGCTCCGAAACGGTGCTGCCAAAAATCATAGAAAAAATGGAGAGATTCGGATGCTCGAAAGCCATTACGTCATTTGTCGTGCCAACTGGTTATTCGTTTAATTTAGACGGCTCGACGCTGTACCAGGCGTTGGCAGCTGTTTTTATCGCCCAGTTGTATGGCATCGACATGCCGATTTCACAGCAAATTTCGCTCGTGCTTGTTTTGATGGTCACCTCAAAAGGCATTGCCGGCGTTCCGGGTGTTTCATTCGTCGTCTTGCTGGCGACGCTTGGCACGGTCGGCATTCCAGTTGAAGGGCTGGCGTTTATCGCTGGTATTGACCGCATTTTAGATATGGCGCGCACAGCTGTGAACGTTGTCGGCAACGCGCTAGCAGCTGTCATTATGTCGAAATGGGAAGGGCAATATGACGAAGAGCAAGGAAAACAATATTTGGAAGAGTTGCGGCAAAGCGCCTAACTGAAAAAGCGGCTGAATGGGGAGCCGCTTTTTTTGTTTCTTTTCAAAAAACGGTGATAAGGAAAAAATAGTTGCCGTCTTGAAGACTGTCCGCTATATTTATAATGAAATGGCATTTCACTAAATTTTTGATTAAATGAGGGACGAACGTGAGACGTTGGATCATCATCGTACTTTTGCTCGCTTTTGTATTATGGCTGTTGCCATATAGCGTACCGCTTCTATTGGCGCTTGCCACTGCCCTTCTGTTAGAGCCGTCCATTCGCCGCTTGCAAGAGAATTATCGGCTGAAACGCGTACATGCTGTGACGGCCATTTTTACGCTATTTTTAGTGATCGTCGGGTTTTCACTTTACTTTTTAATCGTCATTCTCGTTCAACAGGTGATGGCACTTTCGCAGAAGCTTCCTTACGTATTTAGCGAGGCGACGAAAGTGCTTGACGAACTCATCCAAACATGGCAGTCGTATTCGAGTTCGATTCCTCAAGAAATCATTGATTCGTTGGAGCGCAGCGTCAATACGGTGCAACAAATGCTGCTGTCGTTTGCGACGAATCTGACACAGTCGCTTGTTCATTATATTGCCGCCATTCCGGCATTTTTTATTCACTTTTTAGTCTATTTAGTCGCCCTTTTTCTTATTTGTCTCGATTTGCCACAGTTGAAACAAGGAATCAGACGTTATTTGTCAGAGCGTACTCATCAACGGCTTTCAATGGTCGTCAGTCAGTTGAGCAAGGCGGGAGTTGGCTTTATTAAAGCTCAGTTTTTATTCAGTTTAATTACGTTTTTCCTTGCGCTGGCCGGCCTGTTAATATTGGGCGTTGATTATGCTGCTTTAATGGCATTCATCATCGTCGTTGTCGATATTTTGCCGATTTTAGGAACTGGTTCGGTGCTCGTTCCATGGGGGATTATTAGCATCATCAACGGCAGCACTGGGCTCGGTATTGGACTGATTGTGCTGTTTGTCATCATTACCGTTGTGCGTCGGATCATCGAACCGAAAGTGTTTTCCACGAATTTGGGCATTTCACCACTGGCGGCGCTCGTCAGTGTCTACCTCGGCTTTCAGATACTTGGCTTGCTAGGGGCGTTTATTGGGCCAGTCATTGTGATTTTAGTGGAGACGCTCGTCAAAGCAGGAGTTATTAAATGGACGATTAAACTATAAACAAGCCGGTGAAAAACCGGCTTGTTCTATCAATGAGGAATGCAAAGGCAACCGTTTTTGGTTGCCGTCTTATACATTTTGGGAAAGGCGCATGGGAACCTGCGGCAGCGGATCAGCTACAGCTGATGGAAAGCGAAAAGACCGCCTTGATGGGTGGCGGTCTTTTACTCGGAAGGCATTTGTGAATGATTGAACTCAGTGCGCGGCAAAATCAAAATTTCCACGCGCCGGTTTTTCATCCGTCCGGCAGCTGTTTCATTTGAAGCGATCGGCTTGTATTCGCCGTACCCTTTCGCGCTGAAGTAGCGCGGATCAAGCTGTTTGTTTTCAAGCAGCACTTTCATAAAGTTGACGGCGCGCATGACGCTCAGTTCCCAGTTCGAAGCAAACTGGGCGTTATGGATCGGCACGTTGTCCGTATGGCCGCTGATGATCACGTTCCGCGGTGGGTTCATAACAAGCAAGGCGGCTACTTCCGATGCCAAGCGGCGGTCTTTCATACGCACTTCCGCACTGCCGGAGTCGAATAAAATATCGTCTAAAATCGTAATGGCGAGCCCTTCCTCAGTCAACGACGTTTGCAGTTTTCCACCGAGCTTGTTTTCTTGAATGTAGACGTCGATCTTTTCTTTCACCTGTGCCAGCCCTTCTTTTTCTTTCTGGCTCATAGCCGGAGAGGGCTGCTTTTCCCGTTCCTGCCCTTGCTCATCTTGGGCCGCCGGTGGAGTGATTGGTTCCACCGGGTTTGGAAAATCAAGGACGCCGTTTCCGCCGGTAAAGGCGCTGCTGAAGGAGCTCGCGATTTTTTGAAATTTTTTTTGGTCAATCTGGCTGCTCGAAAACAAGACGATGAACAAAGCAAGTAGCAGTGTCAGTAAATCCGCGTATGGAATCAGCCATGAGTCATTCATATGCTCGCTGCGCCTGTTTTTTTTCTTCTTACCCATTGACCGTTTCCCCTTGTGTTAGCACTTGACGCCGCTCGCTTTCCGACAAATACGAAGCGAGTTTTTGCTCGATCATGCGCGGAGCTTGTCCTTCCAAAATGGACAGCACTCCTTCGATCATGATGTAGCGCACTTTCGCTTCTTCTTTTGATTTCCGCCGCAATTTGTTGGCGAACGGATGCCAAAGCACGTAGCCGCTAAAAATCCCGAGCAGTGTCGCTACAAATGCCGCGCTGATTGCTTGTCCGAGCTCAGCAATATTTTCCATATTTCCAAGCGCAGCAATCAAGCCAATGACAGCACCAAGCACCCCGAGCGTCGGCGCATATGTGCCGGCGTGCGTAAAAATGGCGGCATTCGCTTCATGTCGCTCTTCCATAGCCGCAATTTCTTCCGTCATTACGTCGCGAATGAACTCTTGCGTCTGTCCGTCGATCGCCATGCTGAGCCCATTGCGTAAAAATGGGTCATCGATGTCGTCCAACTTCGCCTCAAGCGCCAGCAGTCCTTCGCGGCGGGCGATGTTCGCCCAGTCGACGAACATCGGAATGAGCTGTTCGACCGTTGGAATGGCCGGTTCGGTAAAAATGATTTTCAACAGCTTCGGCACTTTTTTAATTTCTCGTGTTGGAAAAGCGATCGTAACTGCAGCGACCGTCCCGACAAAAATAATTAAAAGGGCGGCCGGATTGATTAACACAGATAGCGCTACGCCTTTAAAGTACATCCCGAGTCCGACCGCGATCACGCCAAGGATGACACCGACGACTGATGTTTTATCCAAATTGATCCCCCCGCTCTTTCAGTACAAAAGATCTATGTTTCTTTTGTTTTATGAAGAAACCATATTTATCATATACTGAATAGAGAAGGTTGAAAAGGGAAAAAAGTGTGACTTTGGGCGTAAAAAAAGCCCAATCCATATGCCAATGGATTGGGCGGCTTCGGCGATGGTTACATTTTTTTTAGTTTAAATGTCCCGACCATTAAGAACGATAAGATTAGTGCTAGAAACATAAACGAATGCGGTGGAAAGTACGGAATGGCCAAATAGCCTAACGTCATCAGTACTCCGGCCGCTGTAATCGGAAGCCCGGCGAAATAGCCGTTGTTCTCTGTGATGTTAAAGCGGGCGAGGCGGAAAGCGCCGCAAGCGATGTACAAAATGGTGAACACCGCTCCCGGGGCACCGAATTCATAGAACAAGGCTTTGTACATTAGCAAGGCAGGAGCGACGCCAAAGGAAACAATGTCGCTCATCGAGTCGAGCTGTTTGCCGAGCTCAGATTCGATGTTCAGCTTGCGGGCGACAGCGCCGTCAAAGCGGTCGACAAATGCCGCTAAAAAAATGAGAAGCACGCTCATGTGAAGCTGCCCGTTTAGCGAAGTTAAGATAGAAAATCCACCAAGTGATAAGTTCGTCATCGTCAAAATATTAGCCATGTTTGCTTTTAACTTTTTTAACGTATAATCTAAATAATCCGATAAGAACAACTTTCCTCACTCCTTTGTCAACAGAAAACACAAAAAGAAAATTCTACTACCATTATACTCATTTTGACGGTAATATGAAAGGTAGTAACAACTAGAGATGCTGTATAACTGGAGGGGACATACTTGCGAAAATGGCTGTATCGTTTGTTTATTGAGCTCACTAATCACTCGCTTTCCTCGAAGCTGCTCGCTTCGTTTGCTCGATCGCGTCTCAGTGCACTGTTGATACCATCGTATGCGAAAATTTATCATATTAACCAAGAAGAAATGGAAAAAAGCTTAAAAAATTATAAAACATTGCAGCAACTGTTCGTCCGCCGACTCAAAGCCGGAACAAGACCGGTTGATGCTGATGAACATGCCATCGTCAGTCCGGTTGATGCGATCATTGAAGAAATGGGGACGATTCAAGAAAACAGCGAAATAATTGTCAAAGGGAAACCGTATTCGATTGCGGAGATGCTTGGCAGTGCCGAAGCTGCGCAACCGTATGTGAACGGGTTCTTTTTTATTCTGTATTTGAGCCCAAGCCATTATCATCGCATTCATAGCCCAATATCTGGCGTGATCGAAAAACAGTGGTCGCTCGGCCGCAAGTCATATCCGGTCAACCGTCTCGGCTTAAAATACGGGCGGCGGCCGCTCGAAAAAAATTATCGTCTCATCACAGAGGTCACGGCCGGCGGCAAGCGCATGGCAATTGTCAAAATCGGCGCCATGTTTGTTAACAGCATCGAGCTGACCCATAAGGAAGAACGGTTGGTGAAAGGGGAGGAAATGGCGTATTTTTCGTTCGGCTCGACAGTTGTGCTGTTGTTTGAACAAGGAAGTTTTGCGCCCGACCCGCGCATCCATCCGCCGATGCCGATTAAAGTCGGCGAGCGCCTTGGCTATTGGTGCTAGGCGCGGGCTGTTTGGACAAACAAAAAAAAGCCCAAGGGCCCTTCGTTTATGATGACAATTTAATTTTATGAGTCAATGACCGGCGCTGGATTTCCTTTTCGATTAGTTCGATGAATTCCGGACTTAAATTGAGTTCTTTCGCCTTGAAGTATGATTCGATCAACAGTTCATCGGACAAATGCTTCATCGGCGCTCTCCCTCCTTTTTGAAGGAATATGTTAGGCAGTCCATACATATAATGGTAGGTTACTTTCACTGTATCACGATTTACAAACGAGAACAACCGTTCTATTATCCACAGAAGGCAGTGGATAACATGTGGAAAAGATGTTTATAACGTGAGTAGGACCTTATCGCTATTGTGTGTATAATGTGGGCAACAGTTATCCACAATTCAGCAGGCGCAAAATTTGTCGAAAACTTTTTTGCCTTGCTAACTTCGCGGATGGTTGGCAAACTTTGTTTTGAAACGAGAGGGAAAATCCGCTATGATGGGAAAAGCAGAGCGAAAGGCAGGTGGACGATGTGCTTCATTACTTTTTGCCAAGCCAATTTGCCAAGCGGGTGATCGACATTACGCCAGACGAGCTGAAGAAAAAAGGGGTAAAAGGGATCATCACCGACTTGGATAATACGCTCGTCGAATGGGATCGACCAAGCGCGACTCCAGAACTAGCTGCTTGGTTTGAGACGATGAAGCGAGCGGGCATTAAGGTCGTCATCGTATCGAATAATAATAAACGACGCGTGCAGTCGTTTGCTGAACCGCTCGACATCCCGTTCATTTTCGAAGCGCGTAAACCGCTGACGCGCGCGTTTTTGCAGGCGTTGGAGATGATGGGGCTGAAAAAAGAGGAAGTCGTTGTCATCGGCGATCAGTTGTTGACCGATGTGCTCGGCGGCAACCGCCTTGGGTTAAATACGATTTTAGTGGTCCCGGTCGCACAGACGGACGGGATATGGACACGACTTAATCGGAAAATAGAGCGGAAAATTTTAAATGCTATGCGGAAAAAAGGGATGATTTACTGGGAGGAATGATTGTGGAGCCACAACTGCGTTGCATCGGCTGCGGGGCGGCCATCCAGTTTGAAGACCCAAAAAAGGCGGGGTATGCGCCGAAAAGCGTGCTTGAGAAAGAGACGGAAGAAATCATTTGCCAGCGTTGCTTTCGTTTGAAACACTACAACGAAGTCCAAGATGTGCCGCTTGATGATAACGATTTTTTGCATATGCTGCACCGCATTGGGGAATCCAAGGCGCTTGTCGTTTACATCGTCGATATTTTTGACTTCAACGGTAGCTGGATTCCTGGTTTGCCGCGGTTTGCGGTGAACAATCCGATTTTGCTTGTCGGCAATAAGGCCGATTTGTTGCCAAGGTCGGTGAAATATCCGAAGCTGTTGCAATGGATGCGCCGCATGGCTGAGGAGCTCGGGCTGCGCCCGATTGACGTTCGCCTTGTCAGTGCAGCGAAAGGGATAGGCATGACGGGTGTCATGGAGACGATCGATCGCTACCGCGAGGGCAGGGACGTCTATGTTGTCGGCTGCACTAACGTTGGCAAGTCGACGTTCATTAATCGAATCATTAAAGAGGCGACCGGCAAAGGGAACGTCATTACAACCTCGTATTTCCCGGGAACGACGCTTGATATGATCGAAATTCCACTTGAGGGTGGGGCATCGCTGTATGATACACCGGGCATTATCAACCATCACCAAATGGCGCATTTCGTTGATGCACGTGATTTGAAAATCATTACACCGAAGCGGGAAATCCATCCGCGCGTGTACCAGCTCAATGAAGGGCAAACGCTCTTTTTCGGCGGCTTGGCCCGCCTTGATTACGTCAAAGGTGGACGCCGCTCGTTCGTCTGTTACGTTGCCAACGACTTAACGATTCATCGGACAAAGCTTGAAAAAGCCGACTCGCTTTATGCCAACCAGCTTGGCAGCTTGCTCGCTCCGCCAAGCAAACGCTATGCGGATGAGTTTCCACCGCTTGTGTCGCGCCCGTTGTCGGTTAAGGAACGAAAAATGGATATTGTTTTTTCCGGGCTCGGCTGGGTGACGTGCAACGATCCGGGCGCCCAACTCGTCGTCCATGCTCCTAAAGGAGTCGATGTGTTTATTCGCCAGTCGTTGATTTAACGAGTACGGGAGGGGAGAAAAAATGGAAAACGTATACGGGCTGCTCGGTTTTCCGGTTGAGCACTCGCTGTCACCGCTCATGCATAATGACGCGTTTGCCTATTTCGGCATTTCGGCGCGCTATCACTTGTTTTCCGTCAAACCGGAGCAAGTCGGTGAAGCCATCGCCGGGGTGCGGGCGCTCGGTATCGCCGGGGTGAATGTGACAATTCCGCATAAAATGGCAGTCATTCCGTTTTTGGACGAAGTGGACGAGCATGCGCGCCGCATTGGGGCGGTCAACACGATTGTCAATGACAGCGGCCGGCTTATCGGCTATAATACGGACGGACCTGGATACGTTAAGGCGCTCGAAGAGGAAATGGATATCCATCTTGATGGCAAGCGGATTTTGCTCATCGGTGCCGGCGGAGGGGCGCGCGGTATTTATTTTTCGCTGCTGTCGACCGCAGCCGAGCGCATTGATATCGCTAACCGAACGGCGGAAAAAGCGGCGCGGCTTATCGGTGAAGGGGACGAGCGCCGCTCCACTTTTTTTCCGCTTGCTGAGGCCGAGAGACGGCTGGCTGAATATGATATTATTATCAATACGACTTCGGTCGGCATGCATCCGCATGTTGATGAACAACCGCTTTCCCTTCAACAGATGCGGCCGGGAACGGTTGTATCGGATATTATTTACAATCCATTGGAAACGAAATGGCTGAAGGAAGCGAAAGCGCGCGGCGCCCGCGTGCAAAACGGCGTCGGTATGCTCGTGTACCAAGGGGCGCTCGCTTTTGAAAAATGGACTGGCCAATGGCCGAATGTCAATCGGATGAAACAGCTTGTCATCAATCAGTTGAGGAGGTAACATATGTTAACGGGAAAACAAAAACGATTTTTACGGGCGCAAGCCCACCATTTAAAGCCGATTTTTCAAGTTGGCAAAGGTGGCGTGACGGAGGCGATGACTGAGCAAATCGCTGCGGCGCTTGAGGCACGCGAACTGCTGAAGGTGAGCGTCTTGCAAAACTGTGAAGAAGATCGCGATGTTGTCGCCGAACAGCTTGCTGAAGGAACAGGAGCGGAGCTCGTACAAGTGATCGGTAATACGATCGTCTTGTATAAAGAGTCGAAAGAACATAAACAAATCGTTCTGCCTGACTAAGAAACCGTGCGGCCAAGGCAGACGGCAGGGGGAAGGAAGATGGGAAAAATCGGGATTTTTGGCGGCACGTTTGATCCGCCGCATTACGGCCATTTAATTATGGCTAATGAAGTGCTTGATGCCCTTCAATTGTCACAAATTTGGTTTCTGCCAAACCGCATTCCTCCCCATAAGCAGAATGAGCAGGTGACAAGAAGCGAGGATCGGCTGCGCATGCTGGAGTTGGCGGTGGCCGGCCATCCACGTTTTCATATTGAGACGATCGAACTCGAACGGGAAGGGCCTTCATACACGTACGATACGATTCGACAGCTTACGGCGATGCATCCGGATGATGAATTTTACTTTATCATCGGTGCCGATATGGTCGAATATTTGCCAAACTGGCACCGCATCGATGAGCTCATCGAGCTTGTGACGTTTGTTGGCGTCAAACGCCCAGGCTTTTCGATGGAAACGCCATATCCGGTCATCGAGGTGGAAGTGCCGCAGTTTGCCATATCGTCATCGCTCATCCGCGAGCGGGTACAAAACGGGCAAACGATCCGCTATTTAGTGCCGGAAGGTGTCAGACTTTATATTGAGGAGAAGGGGTTATATGGAGCGAGAACAAGCGTTGCGGATTGTGAAAGAGCAGCTGACGGAACATCGCTACGAGCATACGCTTGGCGTTGTCGAGACGGCTGTTAAGCTCGCTGAACGGTATGGGGCTGACGTAAAAAAAGCAGAATTGGCGGCGATTTTTCATGACTATGCGAAATTTCGTCCAGTTGAAGAAATGAAACAACTCATTTTAGCGCAAAATATGCCCAACGATTTGCTCGTGTACAATAGCGAATTGTGGCATGCGCCCGTTGGCGCCTATCTCGTGCAAACGGAAGTCGGCCTTGACGACCCGGAAGTGCTCGATGCCATTCGTTATCATACGTCTGGCCGCGCTGGCATGACGCTGCTTGAGAAAATCATTTATTTGGCCGATTATATTGAGCCAGGGCGGCGGTTTCCCGGCGTTGATGACGTACGGCGCCTAGCGGAAGAAGATCTCAACCGGGCGCTGTTGCAGGCGGTGAAAAACACGATCGCCTTTTTGTTAGAGAAGGGGCAACTCATTTATCCGGATACGATTCATGCGTACAATTCACTCGTGCGCGAAGTGAAGGGGGAATGAAGTCGGTGACTGAACAAGAAGCATTACAGCTTGTCGTCCGCGCGGCGGATGATAAAAAAGCGGAAAATATCGTCGTCTTAAACATGAAAGGCATTTCACTTGTCGCCGATTATTTTGTCATTTGTCATGGCAACTCAGACAAACAAGTGCAGGCGATCGCCCGCGAAATCCAAGATCAAGCGGAAGAAAACGGCCTGACGGTCAAACGGATCGAAGGATTCCAAGAAGCGAAATGGGTGCTTGTCGATTTGGGCGACATCGTCGCTCACGTGTTTGCCAAAGACGAGCGCGAGTATTACAACCTCGAGCGGCTTTGGGGGGACGCCCCGACGGAAGACGTCGCGGCCGTGTTGCAGCCATGACATATACCCATTTTGCCGATTGGTATGACGCGCTTATGGCTGAGGCACCGTATGATCAGTGGCAGTCGTTTGTGGAACGAGCCTTTGACCGATATGCTCAACGGCCCGGTAGACAGGTGATCGACATCGGCTGCGGGACAGCAGAGCTTGCCATCCGCCTCGCGAAGGCCGGATGGCAAGTATCCGGCGTCGATGTGTCCGAGCATATGCTTGTCATCGCTCAAGAGAAAGCGGAGGCAGCTGGTATCCATGTGCCGTTTTTTGAACAAAACATGGCGGAACTCGACGGGTTTTCCGATCTTGACGGCGCCTTCATTTTTTGTGATGCTCTGAACTATTTGACAGACGAAGACGATGTGAAGCGGACGTTTTCCGCCGTTTACCGGGCGCTCGGTGCCGATGGGCTGCTTTTGTTTGATGTCCATTCCGTCTATAAAATGGACGTTTTGTTCCGTGACGCCGTGTTTGCGGATCACGGAGAGGACATCAGCTACATATGGACATGCCATCCACTCGAATGGCCGCATAGCGTCAGTCATGAACTGACGTTTTTTGTCCGTCGCGGCGATCTTTACGAGCGCTTCGACGAATGGCACGAACAGCGCACGTTCGAGCGCGCCGTCTATGAGCAATGGCTTGCTGCGGCCGGCTTTGAAGTGCTTGAGGTGACCGCCGATTTTACGGATGCGCCCCCGACCGAGACGGCGGAGCGGTTGTTTTTTGTGGCGCGGAAGCGATGAGAGTGAAGAGTGAAAAAGATCAAAGCAACGCAAAAACCCCAGCCGAACAAGCTGGGGTCTATTTTTGTCGAACGAAGCAGGATTTTTGTGGCTAGTTGGCGAATAATAAATTATAAAAACTGTTGCTTTATCTTCTCAACCTCTTCGTCAAACTTCTGATGTGTTTTTGTCAACAACTCTTCGAAAATTCCATCCATTTCCTGTTCAAGGACCGCAATGCCCTCACCGGTAATGCCACCTTTGACGCATACTTTTTCCTGCAGCGTTTGGAGTGTGTAGAAATCTTGTTTCAGCAATTCCCCGAGGCCGATGATCATATTGGTCGCTAACAACATCGCTTGTTCTTTCGTGATGGCTGTTTTCGCTGCCGCTGCATTGATGAAGCGTTGCAGCAAATAGCTGAAAAACGCTGGACCGCAGCTTGCGATGTCGGAAGCGACGCGGGTGATCGTATCGTCGATGTACACTGGCGTAGCGATGCGCCCAAGTAGATCATTGATCGTTTGCCGGCAAGTTGTTGAACATCGCGATCCAAAGGTAACGAGGATGCTGCCGGAAAGCGCTCGGTTCGTGATGCTCGGAATGGCGCGCACGACTTGACAAGGGACGGCCGCTTCAAGTTGCTTAACGTTAATCGGGCTTGTAATTGAGACGAGGCAATGCTCGTTTGTCCAATAGGGGGCCAGCTGCTGCAATAACGGATAGATGTCAAGCGGTTTGACGCATAAAAAGATGATGCCTGCCTGCTTGACCGTCTCAGACGGATCGGTGGCGACCGTAATGCCGGGATATGTTTTTTGTATATTGAACGCTTTTGCGAGCGTACGGTTTGTAATGATAAGCTGTTCAGCTTGGACAGCGCCGGAGTCTAAAAGCGCTTCGATTAAAATCGTTCCCATATTCCCCGTGCCGATAACGCCGATGTTCATATGCAGTCCCCTCCTCCCTCTTTTCGATATGTATGAATATCTTCTTCATTTTATGACTCCGTTTAGAAAGGACGAGTGCGATGTGGGAAGCAGTTAAGGCAAGATGGAAAACTGGATTGCTTGTGCTGTTTGTTGGAGTGGCAGGACTATGGGTGTTCAGCCGTCCGTCTGCCGAAGGGGAGTCCGTCGCCTTGCCGGCTGCAGTTGAAACGGACACCACCAGACCGGAGGAAGCAGGGATGGAGGCGCCGAAAATCGTTGTCATTGATGTCAAAGGAGCGGTCGTCAAACCAGGGGTGTACGAGATGCCGGCTGATGCCCGCGTCCGTGATGTGATCGCCAGAGCGGGCGGATTGACGGAAGAGGCGGACGCGGCAAGAGTCAACTTAGCGGCTAAAGTGCGCGATGAAATGATGATTTACGTGCCAGCGAAAGGTGAAGCGGCGCCAGCACCAGAAGCAGTCGAGGCAGCGCCGGAAGCCGGAACGGAGAGCGGTCTGCAAGTGGCGGTCAATACGGCGACAGCAGAGGAACTCATGCAAGTCCCCGGCATTGGGCCGGCGAAGGCAAAAGCAATCATCGCCTACCGTGAAGAGCATGGGCCGTTTCAACGAGTTGAAGACTTACTGCGGGTCAACGGCATCGGGGAAAAAACGCTGGAAAAATTAAAGCCGTATTTGCTTGTGCCGTAAAGTCAGAGGGAGGAACGATGATAACCAACTTTTTTCAGCATTGACGGCGCTTTAGGTGACCGATAGACTAAAATTATCGAGACAAGCGGAGGGACATGATATGGAACGAATGACATGGGACCAATATTTTATGGCGCAAAGCCATTTGTTGGCGCTGCGCAGCACGTGTACAAGGCTTGCGGTCGGGGCGACGATCGTGCGCGACAAACGCATTATCGCCGGTGGATATAACGGCTCGATCGCCGGTGGCGCCCATTGCATTGATGAAGGGTGCTACGTCATTGATGGCCATTGTGTGCGAACGATCCACGCGGAAATGAACGCGATTTTGCAATGCGCCAAGTTTGGCGTCCCGACGGAAGGCGCCGAGATGTATGTCACCCATTTTCCTTGCTTGCATTGCTGTAAGGCGATTATTCAAAGCGGCATTCGCGCTGTGTATTATGCGCAAGATTACAAAAACCATCCGTATGCCCTTGAACTGTTTGCCCAAGCCGGTGTCCGCCTCGTGCAAGTGCCGTTGAAGATGGATGTGTTTGCCCAACTTTCCGGCGGAGGGGAAACATGAAAGGGCAAGCCGTTTACATCGC
The DNA here is from genome assembly GCF_000496575.1 of Geobacillus thermodenitrificans subsp. thermodenitrificans DSM 465. Lineage (GTDB taxonomy): Bacteria > Bacillota > Bacilli > Bacillales > Anoxybacillaceae > Geobacillus > Geobacillus thermodenitrificans. The sequence continues at coordinate 355,756 of NZ_AYKT01000002.1, forward strand.
CGTGGCGGCGCTCTTGGCCGCTGCGGCTGCCTCTTTGTCCAAACCCGCATTTTTCCTCCTTGTCGGCTATCTCCTTCTCCTTTTCTTCCGCCGGAAGCATCTATTGGTGCCGGCTTTAGCTGCAGCCACCTTCTTTTTCGCCTATGTTCTCATCGTTGACCACCATAACAAAACGACTCTTTCTGGCGGCCGCCACACGTTTTTCATTCGCTTTTCCGCTCAGCCAACGATTGATGGCGACCGGCTGCAGGCTCCAGTCAAAGTGGGACGGGAACGGGTGCAGCTTCGTTATATGATTCGGACGCCGGCGGAAAAAGAGGCGCTGCAAACGCACCTTGTGCCCGGAACCGTTTGCCGCGTTGCAGGGACGCTTGAGCGTCCGATGCCATCAAGCAATCCGTACGCGTTTGACTACCGCCGTTATTTACGTCTCCATCGCATCCACTGGCTGTTTTTCCCCGAGGAGATCGATCTTTCTGCCTGCGCACGCGACCGCCCGACCATGATCGAGCAGCTTGTTTCACTTCGCGAAGCGGGCGTTCGCCGCATAGAAGATCATCTTCCGCCGGAAGCAGCCGGCATTGCCGCTGCCCTGATTTATGGGGAACGCCGTCAGCTCGATGATTCGGTGCTTGATGGCTATCAACAGCTTGGGCTCATCCATCTGTTGGCGATTTCTGGCGGCCATGTCACCTTGCTTGTCAGCGCAGTATTTGCCATAGCCATCCGTTTGATGACGCGCGAGGCGGCTGTGCTAACTTTAATGGCCGCGCTGCCTGTTTACGCGGTGCTTGCGGGCGCCTCACCGCCGGTGTTGCGCGCTTGTATGACGGGAATGATTGTGCTTGCTGTCGGATGGAAAAAAGGGACGATCCATCCGCTTGACGCATTAAGTTGGACTGCGCTCGCGCTTTTCGCCTTTGATCCATACATGTTGTGGGATGTTGGCTTTCAGCTGTCGTTTGCGGTGACGTTTGTTCTCCTTGTTCATTTTCCGGCGCTCGCCGCCCGTTCGATGATCGGGCGGCTGTTCGAAACAGCGCTTGCCGCTCAGCTCGCCGCGTTGCCGATTTTGCTTTATCATTTTTATGAAATTTCCATTTGGAGTGTCGGGCTCAATGTCTTGTTTGTCCCTTTGTACTCATTTGTCATCTTGCCGTTGGCGTTTGTTGTTGCTGCCCTTCCTTTCCCTCCGCTCGTTTGGTTGTTTAGCTGCCTCATTGAACTCACAAACAACGTTGTCCGTTTTTTCTCCGTTGATCACCCATTGACGATTGTGCTCGGGCGTCCCGAGCCATGGTGCTTAGCTGTTTATGTCGCAGCGGTCGTCGTTGCGTTGTTGCTTTGGGAACGTGGACAGCTGTTTCGTGGGTTGGCGGCGGTGGCCATGGCGATGGTGCTTCAGCTTGTCAGTCCGTACGTTGATCCGAAAGGGGAGGTGACGGTGTTAGATGTGGGCCAAGGCGACTGCCTCTACATTGAGCTCCCTCACCGGAAAGCCATTTACCTTATCGACACCGGCGGAACGCCGAAAATAAAGGGAGAACGATGGCGCGAGCGAAAACGGCCGTTTTCGGTGGGCCGCGATGTCGTTGTCCCGTTTTTAAAAGCGCAAGGGGTAAGGACGATCGACAAGCTCATTCTCACGCATGATGACGCTGACCATATCGGGGCGGCTCCTGAGGTGCTAAAAGCGGTGCGCGTCAAAGAAATCATCACAAGCCCAAAAGCGTTGCCGGCCATTCAGGCGATGGCGCGCCCGTTTTCCGTACCGGTTGCCGCTGCGTCGCAAGGGAAACGGTGGGAGGAAGACGGCATGACATTTGCCGTGATTCACCCGGAAGTGGGCAATCAGGACGACAATAACGGCTCGCTCGTTTTGTTCACCCGTCTTGGCGGCTTGACGTGGCTGTTTGCCGGGGACATTGAGAAGGAAGCGGAACAGGCGCTCATTGGCATATATCCGCATTTGCGCGCCGATGTGCTAAAAGTTGCCCACCATGGCAGTAAAACATCGACAACAGAGATGTTTTTGCAGGCGGTGAAACCGCGGGTGGCCATTATTTCTGTCGGCCGCTCCAACCGTTACGGCCATCCGTCTCCGGATGTGCTGGCACGTCTGAAGCAACAGGGGGCGGTCATTTGGCGGACAGATGAAAATGGCGCCATTCGTTATCTTTACGATAGAACAAGCGGAACCTTTCAAGTGATGAAACCATAGTATATAGTGCGTAAAAAAAGTGGAACCTTTCGGTCGATCAAACCATAGCATATCATACAAAAAGAAAAAAGGATTGCTTATGTAAGCAATCCTTTACCGGCCGAAAAATTCGATCAGCGTCGCGATGATGAACATCGTCGCGAAAAAGCCGAACGATACGATAAAACCGACGGCGGAATCGACGGCGTCATTCCGTTTGCTTTGCACTTCCTTTTCAAATACGTTCATCGTTTTCCCCCTCCTCGTGCAATCATTTTTAGTATAGACGAAAACAATAAAAAAATCTACCGCCGCTTGTCCATTTTCCTTCCTTGACAACAGTTGACACAAATACTTTCAAACGGCCGGGAAAACATAAAAATAACCCGCTGGCCAGTAAGGTCCTAGGACTTATTGGTCGGCGTTTATATAAAGGGGAACCGGTTTTCTCGACAGCCGGTTCCCTTGTAAAATGGCGAAAAACGGTGTATCTTTCTAGCAGGGAATCTTGCTAGAGAATGGAGAAGGGAACATGCTAGAACGCGTATGGGGAAACATCGAAAAACAGCGGTTTTCTCCCCTTTATTTATTATATGGCAGCGAGTCATTTTTATTACAGGAAACGTACGAGCGATTAGTGAAGGCGGCGCTTGGGGAGGAAGAACACGAATGGAACTTAGCGGTGTACGACTGCGAGGAAACGCCGGTACAAGCGGCGCTTGAAGAGGCGGAAACGGTGCCGTTTTTCGGGGAACGGCGCGTCATTCTTATTAAACATCCGTATTTTTTTACAGCCGAAAAAGACAAGGAGATCGAGCACGATTTGGCGAAGCTTGAGGCGTACTTCAAAGCGCCGGCACCGTTTTCGATCGTCGTCTTTTTCGCACCGTATGACAAGCTCGATGAGCGAAAAAAAATCACAAAACTCGCCAAAGAACATAGCGAAGTCGTCGTCGCCGCCTCGCTCGCTGAAGGGGAGTTGCGCGCTTGGGTGCGGCGACGGATCGAGAGCCAAGGAGCGCAAATTAGCGACGAAGCGATTGATGCACTCTTGCGGCGAGCTGGAACGCAGCTGGCCGCATTGGCGAACGAAATCAATAAGCTAGCCTTGTTTGCCGGGCCGGGTGGAACGGTGGAGGCAGAGGCAGTCGAGCAGCTTGTCGCCCGCACACCGGAAGAAAATGTGTTCGCTCTTGTCGAGCAAGTAGCGAAGCGCAACATTCCCGCGGCGTTGCAGACATTTTATGATTTGCTGGAAAACAATGAAGAACCGATCAAAATTTTGGCGTTGCTCGCCGGCCATTTTCGTCTGTTGGCGCAAGTGAAGTGGCTCGCTCAAGCGGGCTATGGACAGACACAAATCGCCTCAGCGCTGAAAGTACACCCGTTTCGCGTCAAGCTCGCCCTTGGTCAAGCAGCTCGTTTTTCTGAGCAGGAGCTGGCCAAGGCGATTGACGAACTTGCCGCTGCGGATTACGAAGTGAAAAGCGGAGCGATGGATCGCCGTTTGGCGGTGGAGCTGTTGCTTATGCGGTGGGGCGGTCGGCAATAAAAAAAGCCAGCGCCCTTCACTGTGCGCTCAATAAGCAAAGCTTGTTTTCTCTTGGATGACATGGACTAACTAGCGAGGCTTCATTCATTTCATTAAGGAAGCAAAAAAACGACCTGGCGCCAGGTCGTTTTTCATTAGGAAGCTTGGATGCTGTTTAATTTTTTCGCTAAGCGCGATTTTTGCCGGCTAGCGGCATTTTTATGGATAAGGCCTTTGCTTGCGGCTTTGTCTAATTTTTTCGAAGCGATAATGAACGCTTCTTGCGCTTTTTCCACGTCTTTCAATTCAACGAGCGCTTCAAATTTTTTGATCGCCGTGCGCATAGCCGATTTCATCGAGGCGTTGTGAGCCCGACGTTTTTCGCTCGTTTTCGCGCGTTTGATCGCCGATTTAATGTTAGCCACGTCCGTTCACCTCCATTACCGTTCCTATTCTCGCTGTGAACAACAGGAAGAACAAATGTTATTCTATCAAACGTGTTTTGATTATGCAAGAGGATTCAAGCGAAAATCCTTTACGAAACATGAATGATCGAGTCCTATTGCGGCGACAATAAAAGAAAACGGCATGAACGAGGAGGAACGATATGGAACAGCCGCTCGATTTACGCATGTACTCGGTGCGCACCGACTTGGCGATCGAAGCTCATGAGATCGCGGTCGAGGAGCGCTTGCAGCAAAAAAGAGAAAGCGCGTCGCCGATTGAGGGAGTCATCATTCACGATCAAGAGATCGATGGCGTCAAGTTGTCGCATGTACACGTGACGGAGCAAGGATCGGCGTCAATTGGGAAAAAGCCAGGCCATTATTTGACGATCGAAGCGCAAGGCATCCGTGAACAAAACACAGAATTGCAACAAAAAGTGCAGCGCATTTTTTCCGAGCAACTGAGCGCTTTTTTCAAGCAGCTTCGCATTCCAGATGGAGCGAGCTGCCTTATCGTTGGGCTCGGCAACCAAAACGTCACCCCTGATGCGCTCGGGCCGTTGACAGTTGAAAACGTGCTCGTCACTCGCCATTTGTTTCAATTGCAGCCGGAAAGCGTTGAAGAAGGATTTCGACCGGTCAGCGCCATCGCGCCGGGAGTGATGGGGACAACCGGTATTGAAACGAGCGATATTATCCATGGCGTCGTTCAGAAAACGAAGCCGGACTTTGTCATTGTCATCGACGCGTTGGCGGCTCGCTCGATCGAACGTGTCAACGCGACGATTCAAATTTCTGACACCGGCATTCACCCTGGTTCCGGAGTCGGCAACAAGCGGAAAGAACTGAGCTATGAGACGCTTGGCATCCCGGTCATTTCGATCGGCGTTCCGACGGTTGTTGATGCCGTCTCGATTACAAGCGATACGATTGACTTCATTTTAAAACATTTCGGTCGTGAGATGCGCGAAGGTCAGCGGCCGTCAAGCGCTCTCGCTCCGGCCGGCTGGACGTTTGGACGCAAAAAGAAGTTGACGGAACAAGATATGCCGTCGCAGCAAGAGCGGTCGGCGTTTCTTGGCATGGTCGGCACGCTTGATGATGAAGAAAAGCGGCGTCTCATTTACGAAGTGCTCGCTCCGCTTGGTCATAACTTAATGGTGACGCCAAAGGAGGTCGATTCGTTCATCGGCGATATGGCGAATTTATTGGCCAGTGGCTTAAACGCGGCGCTGCACCGGCAAGTTGATCAAAGCAATACAGGCTCTTACACCCATTAGGCAAAAAACGGTTCTATCTTTTCCGGCTTGGCCATACGTTAAAGTGAGAGGACAAGCCGGGAAAGGGTGAGAATATGAAACGAAGGCGCTCCCCAAACGTCGTGATCACTGTTCCAGGAGCCAGTTTAAAAAAATTGTTTATGCTCGTCATACTTGGATGCATGATGATGTTTATGCTCGTCGGAGCGCTTACGTCGCTGCGTCCGGAATACCGCCCATCTTCATCATCGCTTAACGATATGGCGGCCCATTTTCCGGAAGAAACGTTCATTCGTTTGTTCGGGCTTGAAAACCGTTATTTTACTCAGCTGTTGCCGAAAGAGCGACAACAGACGAATTACTCGTCGCTATTGTTCCGCTTAGCGACAAGCATCAACCCCGATGATCCTCGCAGTCTGCTCGGTAGCGAGCTGCCGGGCTTTGCCTTGTATGACAGCAAAATTTTGATCGCCGGCGAAGGAACAGATTATACGAACATTCCATACGAATCGGCACCTCCGCTTGAGGTGATGCTCGCCGAGCGGCAAGCCTCGGTTGAGGAGCTGCAGCAAGCGGAGCAAAACCAAGATAAAAAGCCGCTTCCGCCGCCGGCGCAGACGACCGGAGGGAGAAAAGTCGTCTATATTTATCATACACATACGCGTGAGTCGTATTTGCCGGCCTTAAAAGGCGTGACCGATCCGGATTTAGCATTTCATCGCAACGTAAACGTTACAAAAGTCGGAGAAAAATTAATGGAAGAATTAGAGAAGCGGGGGATTGGCGCGCAAGTTAACAAAACCGATATTGAAGCGGAACTGTTGAAAAAAGGGATGAAATACGGCCAAGCGTACAATATGTCGCGGCAAACGGTCGTCGCGGCGATGAAGCAAAACCGTGATTTACAATATTTCATCGATATTCATCGCGATGCACACCGACGACAACATACAACGACGACGATCAATGGCGTTGATTATGCGCGTGTGGCGTTTATTGTTGGCGGTGAGAACGCGGAATATGAGAAAAACTTGCAGCTGGCGACAGAGCTTCACCATTTGCTGCAAAAAAAATATCCGGGATTAAGCCGTGGAGTCATTAAGAAGCAAGGGGCGGGAACGGACGGAAAGTTTAATCAAGATTTGTCCGAGAACGCGATTTTAGTTGAATTTGGCGGTGTCGACAATACGTTTGCTGAACTGTTCCGTTCGGCAGCTGCTTTTGCTGATGTGTTCAGCGAATATTATTGGCAGGCGGAAAAAGTCGAAGCACCGGTTCCGGCAGAGGAAAAGTAAAGGGGCGTCTTGTATGGTCAAATGGTTCATTCGGTTTAGCATAGCGCTGTTTCTTCTTTTTTTCGGTGTGCTGTTTGGCATGCAACAGGCGCATCACGGCATGGAACGGATGCGCGGCTATGCCGATCCGTCGTTTCCTTCCGTCATCCAGATCGAGAAAAACGGAAACGGAGAGCTTGAGGCGGCGGTGTTCGGGCAGACAGTGGCAGCGAGCGATTTGCAGGAAAAGAAGGAAACGATTCAGGAACTAAAAACGTTTAACCTCTTCTCTGAACTCGGCCGGCAGTTGGCTGATGCAGCCACAGCGTTCATGGAAACGTTGCTTTCGCTCATCGGCCGTGCGTTTGATTAGCCGGTTTCCCGGTTTCCAGACAGCTGAAAAAGATATCCGTCCCGCCAAGTCTGGCGGTTTTTTTGTTTTTGTCTTGGTCATTGAATCTTCTTCGCACTGTTGCTATAATCAAAGCTAGTGTAGTTTTGCGAAGAAGCAGGAGTGAGAGACAATGAACCGGGAAGAACGGTTGAAACGGCAGGAACGGATTCGCAACTTTTCGATTATCGCTCACATTGACCACGGAAAATCGACGCTTGCGGACCGCATTTTAGAAAAAACAGGTGCGCTGTCGGAGCGCGAGTTGCGCGAGCAGACGCTCGATATGATGGAGCTCGAGCGCGAGCGCGGCATCACGATCAAATTGAATGCGGTCCAGTTGACATATAAAGCGAAAAACGGGGAAGAGTATATTTTCCATTTGATCGATACGCCGGGCCACGTCGATTTTACGTATGAAGTGTCGCGCAGCTTGGCTGCTTGCGAAGGAGCGATCTTAGTCGTCGATGCGGCGCAAGGCATTGAAGCGCAGACGCTCGCAAACGTGTATTTGGCCATTGACAACAATTTAGAAATTTTACCAGTCATTAATAAAATCGATTTGCCAAGCGCCGAGCCGGAGCGTGTCCGCCAAGAAATCGAAGACGTCATTGGCCTCGATGCCTCTGAAGCGGTGCTCGCCTCCGCGAAAGTCGGCATCGGCGTCGAGGACATTTTAGAACAAATCGTGGAAAAAATTCCTGCTCCGTCAGGCGATCCGGACGCGCCGTTGAAGGCGCTCATTTTTGATTCACTTTATGACCCGTACCGCGGCGTTGTCGCCTACGTCCGTATCGTCGATGGAACGGTTAAGCCGGGCCAGCGCATTAAAATGATGTCGACCGGCAAAGAGTTTGAAGTGACCGAAGTCGGCGTGTTTACACCAAAACCAAAAGTTGTCGACGAACTGATGGTCGGTGATGTCGGCTATTTAACTGCGTCGATCAAAAACGTACAAGATACGCGCGTCGGCGATACGATTACCGATGCCGAACGGCCGGCTGCTGAGCCACTCCCTGGCTACCGGAAGCTCAATCCGATGGTGTTTTGCGGCATGTACCCGATCGACACGGCGCGCTACAACGACTTGCGCGAAGCGTTAGAAAAGCTGCAGCTCAACGATGCGGCGCTTCACTTTGAACCGGAAACGTCGCAGGCGCTCGGGTTTGGCTTTCGTTGCGGGTTTCTCGGCTTGCTTCATATGGAGATTATCCAAGAGCGGATTGAACGTGAATTTCATATCGATTTAATTACAACGGCGCCGAGCGTTGTCTACAAAGTATATTTAACGGACGGAACGGAAGTCGATGTCGACAACCCGACGAACATGCCGGATCCGCAAAAAATCGACCGCATCGAAGAGCCGTATGTAAAAGCGACGATTATGGTGCCGAACGACTACGTCGGACCGGTGATGGAGCTGTGCCAAGGAAAGCGTGGCACGTTCGTTGACATGCAATATTTAGATGAAAAGCGGGTCATGTTGATTTACGATATTCCGCTGTCGGAAATCGTGTATGACTTTTTCGATGCGTTAAAGTCGAACACGAAAGGGTATGCGTCGTTTGACTATGAATTGATCGGTTACCGGCCGTCCAATCTTGTCAAAATGGATATTTTGTTGAATGGCGAAAAAATTGACGCTTTATCGTTTATTGTTCACCGCGATTCGGCTTATGAGCGCGGCAAAGTGATCGTCGAGAAGCTGAAAGATTTAATTCCACGCCAACAGTTTGAAGTGCCTGTGCAGGCGGCGATCGGCAATAAGATCATCGCCCGTTCGACGATCAAGGCGCTGCGTAAAAACGTGCTCGCCAAATGTTACGGCGGCGACGTGTCGCGGAAACGGAAACTGCTTGAGAAACAAAAAGAAGGAAAGAAACGGATGAAACAAATCGGTTCGGTCGAAGTGCCGCAGGAAGCGTTTATGGCTGTCTTGAAAATCGACGACCAGAAAAAATAATGAGCAGGGCTGTCTCCTTCGGGGATGGCCTTGTTTCTTTCTTACGATGCGATGTCGGCAAAAAGATGAAGGTGCCATGCACCGTTGCGCCGGCAGCCGAAAGGAGGAGAGCCATGGCAACATCGGCATATTTTCACATCCCATTTTGCGCTCATATTTGTCACTATTGCGACTTTAACAAAGTGTTTGCGGCAGGCCAGCCGATTGACGACTACTTGCAGGCGATGGACAAGGAAATGGAATGGACAGCGGCCGAGTTCGGCAGTCATCTTAAGACGCTGTTTATCGGAGGAGGCACGCCGACGGTGCTGGAGCCGGTGCAGCTTGGCCGTCTGCTAGAGAGCATTCATAAACATTTTCAGTTTCACCCGCAAACGGCCGAATTTACGGTCGAGGCCAATCCGGATGGGCTGACGAAAGAAAAACTCGCCATTTTGCGCGATGCTGGAGTGAATCGATTGAGCATCGGAGTGCAGGCGTTTGATGATGAGCTCCTTCAAGCGATCGGCCGCACGCATCGGCGCGGTGATGCCGAGCGGGCGGTGGCGATGGCAAGGGAAGCCGGTTTTGAAAATATCAGTCTCGATCTTATGTATGGCTTGCCGGGACAGACACTCGAGCAGTTTCTCGCCGATTTGGAAACAGCGTTTTCGCTTCATGTACCACATCTTTCCGCCTACTCACTTATTATCGAGCCAAAGACGATTTTTTACAACGAATGGCGGAACGGTCGGCTTCGCCTTCCAGGCGAAGAAGCGGAAGCGGTGATGTATGAAGCGGCGATGGAACGAACCGTAGCTCACGGCTATCAGCAATATGAAATTAGCAACTACGCGTTCCCAGGGTTTGAAAGCCAGCATAATTTGGTCTACTGGAACAACGAAGAGTATTACGGCATCGGTGCCGGGGCGCACAGCTATATCGATGGAGTGCGGCGTGCCAATATCGGTCCGATCCGCCACTACATCGAGAAAGTGGAACGCGGCGAATGGCCGCATCGCGACGTGCACCGTCTGACCTTCCGTGAACAGATGGAGGAGGAGATGTTTTTAGGGTTGCGCAAGACAGAAGGCGTATCGAAAGAACGCTTTCGGCAAAAGTTTGGCCGTGAGATGAGCGACATGTTTGGCGAGGCAATCCGCCGTGAAATCGAAAACGGGCGCCTCGAGGAGACGGCGACTCATGTCCGCTTGACAAAACGCGGCAAGCTGCTTGGCAATGAAGTGTTTGCTGCCTTCCTCGGAGAAATGTAAAGATTGACATTTACCGGGCGATTTGCTACCCTAATAGTAGATTTAGCACTCGAATTGTTTGAGTGCTAACAGAGGTGAGAAACGTGTTAACGGACCGCCAACTGTTGATTTTGCAGGTGATTATCGACGACTTCATTCGTTCCGGGCAGCCTGTCGGTTCGCGGACGTTATCGAAAAAGCACCAAATCTCGTTCAGTTCAGCGACGATTCGCAACGAAATGGCGGATTTGGAAGAGCTGGGCTATATTGAAAAAACGCACATTTCCTCGGGCCGTGTGCCATCGGAAAAAGGGTACCGCTACTACGTTGACCACTTATTGCCGCCGCAGCGGTTGACGAGGACGGATATCCAAAAAATCCGCTCCGTGTTCGCTGAACGTATCTACGAGCTCGAGAAATTGGTGCAAAAGTCGGCGCAAATTTTATCCGATTTGACGAATTATACGTCGATTGCCCTCGGTCCGGCGTTTAAGGAAAGCAAGCTGAAACGGATGCAGATCATTCCGCTCACTGAACAGACGGCTGTTGCCATTGTGGTGACGGATACCGGTCACGTCGAAAACCGGGTCATCACAGTCCCGACAACCGTCAATGCCGGCGATCTCGAAAAGATGGTCAATATTTTAAACGAGCGTTTGAATGGCGTTCCGCTTATCGATTTAAAAGAAAAAATCGAGACGGAAGTAGCCGACGTGCTGCGCCGGCATATTCGCAACTACGACAGTATACTCAATACACTAATCGACACGCTCGATATTCCTGAAGAGGAAAAAATGTTTTTTGCTGGAAAAACGAATATGTTTAACCAGCCAGAGTTTAGCGACATCCAAAAGGTGCGCCCGCTTTTGAACATTATCGAGCAAGAAAAGGACATTTACCGTTTGCTCCGCAAGCAAAGTCAAAAAGGGGTGCGAGTGTCGATCGGGCGGGAAAACGAGCTGAGCGGTATGGAAAACTGCAGTTTGATTACGGCTACGTATTCGATTGGCGATGAACCGTTCGGGACGATCGCTATTCTCGGTCCGACGCGCATGGAATATTCACGCGTCATTACCGTGTTAAACCGCGTTGCTACCGATTTGTCGGCTGCATTGACGAAATGGTATCAAAATCAGTAAGGATGGCCATATTGGTTAACGGATGGATGCGCGTCCATCCTTTCCTTGTGGCCATTGATACATAAATCGCAAACCCTGATAGGGAGGTGAAGGCAATGGAACAAGGAGACAAACAAGCTACATACAATGAGCTGGAAACGGAACAGCCGGTTTCGAAAGAAGGGGCAGATTCGCAACCGGAAGACGAAGCGATTGGCGCCGCTTCGGAGCATGCAGATGCACAAGCCGGCGAGAATCCGGAGGCAGCTTCTACGACAGCTGATCCTGCCGAGCAAACGTCGGTTGAGGCGGAAGAACTGGCCAAAGCCAAGGCGCAAGTTGCTGAATTGGAAGAGAAGTTAGCTGAGATGGAAAAGCGCTATCTTCGCCTGTACGCTGATTTTGAAAACTTCCGCCGCCGGGCACGTCAAGAGATGGAAGCGGCTGAAAAATACCGCGCCCAAAGTTTGGCGAGCGATTTGCTTCCTGTGCTCGACAACTTTGAGCGTGCGTTGAAAATAGAGACGGAAAACGAACAAGCAAAATCGATTTTGCAAGGGGTAGAAATGGTGTACCGTTCGCTCCTTGACGCGTTAAGAAAAGAAGGTGTCGAGGTGATTGAAGCGGTTGGCAAACCGTTTGATCCCCATTTACACCAAGCAGTTATGCAGACGGATGAAGGCGGCTATGAGCCGAATACGGTCGTGGAGGAGCTGCAAAAAGGCTATAAGTTAAAAGACCGCATTCTCCGTCCCGCTATGGTAAAAGTGAGCCAATAATGGAAACGGAGGGCGATGAGCGATGAGCAAAATTATCGGCATTGACTTAGGAACGACAAACTCTTGCGTCGCTGTGTTGGAAGGCGGCGAAGCGAAAGTCATTCCAAACCCAGAAGGGAGCCGCACAACCCCGTCGGTTGTGGCGTTTAAAAACGGTGAACGTTTAGTCGGCGAGGTTGCCAAACGGCAAGCGATCACGAATCCGAATACGATCATCTCGATCAAACGCCACATGGGCACGGATTACAAAGTCGAGATTGAAGGAAAGCAATATACGCCGCAAGAAATTTCGGCGATCATTTTGCAATATTTAAAATCGTACGCTGAAGATTATTTGGGTGAGCCGGTGACGCGCGCTGTCATCACCGTGCCGGCGTATTTCAACGATGCGCAGCGCCAAGCGACGAAAGACGCTGGACGCATCGCCGGTTTGGAAGTTGAGCGCATCATTAACGAACCGACGGCTGCGGCGCTTGCTTACGGCCTCGACAAAGGCGAGGACCAAACGATTCTCGTCTATGACTTGGGGGGCGGAACGTTTGACGTCTCGATTTTGGAGCTTGGCGACGGTGTGTTTGAAGTAAAAGCGACTGCTGGGGACAACCATTTAGGTGGCGATGATTTTGACCAAGTCATTATCGACTATTTAGTCAGCCAGTTTAAGCAAGAGAACGGCATCGACTTGTCCAAAGACAAAATGGCGCTCCAACGCTTAAAAGATGCGGCCGAAAAAGCGAAAAAAGAACTGTCTGGTGTGACGCAGACGCAAATTTCGCTGCCGTTCATCAGCGCGAACGAAAACGGTCCGCTCCACCTTGAGACGACGCTCACTCGGGCAAAATTTGAAGAGCTGTCCGCGCACCTCGTTGAGCGCACGATGGGGCCAGTCCGTCAAGCGTTGCAAGATGCCGGTTTGACGTCTGCGGATATTGACAAGGTGATTTTAGTCGGTGGTTCGACTCGCATTCCGGCCGTGCAAGAAGCGATTAAGCGTGAGCTTGGCAAAGAGCCGCACAAAGGCGTTAACCCGGATGAAGTCGTGGCCATCGGAGCGGCGATCCAAGGCGGCGTCATCGCCGGTGAAGTGAAAGATATTGTCTTGCTTGACGTTACCCCGCTGTCGCTCGGTATTGAAACGATGGGCGGCGTGTTTACGAAATTGATCGAGCGGAATACGACGATTCCGACGAGCAAATCGCAAGTGTTCACAACGGCGGCCGACAATCAAACAACGGTCGACATCCACGTTTTGCAAGGGGAGCGTCCGATGGCGGCTGACAACAAAACGCTTGGCCGCTTCCAGTTAACTGACATCCCGCCGGCGCCGCGTGGTGTGCCGCAAATTGAAGTCACGTTCGATATTGACGCCAACGGTATCGTTCATGTGCGTGCGAAAGATTTAGGAACGAACAAAGAGCAATCCATTACGATCAAATCGTCATCCGGCCTGTCGGAAGAGGAAATTCAGCGCATGATCAAAGAGGCGGAAGAAAACGCCGAAGCCGACCGGAAGCGGAAAGAAGCGGCCGATTTGCGCAATGAAGCCGATCAGCTCATCTTTACAACGGAAAAAACGGTCAAAGAGCTCGAAGGAAAAGTGAGCGCTGATGAAATCAAAAAAGCGCAAGAAGCGAAAGATGCATTGAAAGCAGCGCTTGAGAAAAACGATCTTGATGACATCCGCAAGAAAAAAGATGCACTGCAAGAAGCGGTGCAGCAGCTATCGATCAAGCTGTATGAACAAGCGGCGCAACAAGCGCAACAGGCGCAATCCGGCGCGGCCGATAAGAAAGACAATGTGGTCGATGCGGAATTTGAAGAAGTCAATGACGACAAATAATGAAAAAAGTCAAAGTCAGGCCTGCCTTGGCTTTGACTTTTTTTCTAGCATTCACATATTGCCATAAAATAAAGGGAAATGATAAAATTATCTTTATGTGAGTGAATCGGGAGTGGATGACCAACGATGGCGAAGCGTGATTACTATGAAGTTCTTGGCGTCAGTAAAAACGCGACGAAAGACGAGATTAAAAAAGCGTATCGAAAGCTTTCGAAGCAGTATCATCCAGACATTAACAAAGCGCCGGACGCCGCAGAGAAGTTTAAGGAGATTAAAGAAGCGTATGAAGTATTAAGTGACGATGAAAAACGGGCTCGCTACGACCGGTTTGGCCACGCCGACCCGAACGAGGCGTTCGGCGGTGGATTCCAAGGTGGCGGGTTTGATTTTGGTGGATTCAGCGGTTTTGGCGGCTTTGAAGATATCTTTGAGACGTTTTTCGGCGGCGGTTCACGCCGGCGGGCAAGCGGGCCGCGAAAAGGAGCCGACTTGGAATATATGATGACGCTCACATTTGAGGAAGCAGCGTTTGGAAAAGAAACGGAAATTGAAGTTCCGCATGAAGAAACGTGCGATACGTGCCACGGCAGCGGAGCGAAGCCAGGTACAAGCCCGCAATCGTGCCCGCATTGCCATGGTAGCGGACAGGTGACAAGCGAACAGGCGACGCCGTTTGGCCGCATTGTCAACCGCCGGACATGTCCGGTTTGCGGCGGCACGGGCCGTCACATTCCGGAAAAATGTCCGACGTGCGGCGGCACCGGGCACGTCAAAAAGCGGAAAAAAATTCATGTCAAAATTCCGGCTGGTGTTGACGATGGCCAGCAGCTGCGTGTCGCCGGCAAAGGGGAACCGGGCGTCAACGGCGGGCCGCCAGGGGATTTGTACATCATTTTCCGCGTCCAACCGCATGAGTTTTTCAAACGCGACGGTGATGATATTTATTGTGAAGTGCCGCTTTCGTTCGCTCAGGCGGCGCTTGGTGATGAAATTGAAGTGCCGACGCTCCACGGTGATGTAAAGCTGAAAATTCCGGCTGGCACACAAACGGGCACGCGCTTCCGCTTAAAAGGAAAAGGAGTGCCGAACGTGCGCGGCTACGGCCAAGGCGACCAGCACGTCATCGTCCGCGTTGTGACGCCGACGAAGCTGACAGAAAAACAAAAACAGCTATTGCGCGAGTTCGACCGACTCGGTGGGGAAACGATGCACGACGGGTCGCACGGCCGTTTTTTTGAAAAAGTAAAAAAGGCATTTAAAGGAGAAACGTGAGCGCGATGAAATGGTCAGAAATCAGCATCCATACAACGCACGAGGCGGTCGAGGCGATTTCAAACATTTTGCATGAGGCAGGCGCCGGTGGTGTTGTTATCGAAGATCCGTACGATCTTGTCAAAGACCGCGACGACTGGTATGGCGAAATCGTCGAGCTCAATCCGGACGATTATCCGGAAGAAGGCGTCGTCATTAAGGCGTATTTGCCGGTCAATAGTTTTCTGGGTGAAACGGTAGAACAAATCAAGCAGGCAATTAACAATTTATGGCTATACGATATTGATCTTGGCAAAAATAAAATTACGTTGAGCGAAGTGAATGAGGAAGAATGGGCAACGGCGTGGAAAAAGCATTACCACCCGGTAAAAGTATCGGAAAAGTTTACAATCGTGCCGACATGGGAAACGTATGAGCCGGCTTCCAACGATGAGCTGATCATCGAAATGGATCCGGGTATGGCGTTTGGCACCGGCACCCACCCGACAACGGTCATGTGCCTGCAGGCGCTCGAAAAATATGTGCATCCTGGAGACAATGTCATTGATGTTGGCACCGGCTCCGGCATTTTAAGCATTGCTGCTGCCATGCTTGGCGCCCATTCGGTGCGGGCGCTCGACTTAGACCCAGTGGCAATCGACAGCGCGCGGCTGAACGTCAAGCTCAATAAAGTGCAACACGTTGTCACGGTCGCGCAAAACAATTTGCTTGACCATATCGATGAGCAAGCCGATGTGATCGTCGCCAATATTTTAGCTGAAATCATTTTGCGCTTTACGGCTGACGCCTACCGGCTATTGAAACCGGGCGGCCGCTTTATCACGTCTGGCATCATTCAGGCGAAGAAGCAAGATGTCAAGGACGGACTGCTTGCTGCTGGATTTTTCATTGAAGAAGTCAATGTGATGGAAGACTGGGTGGCGTTTGTCGCCATCAAACCGTAAGCAAAGAAGGGATGTTTGGTGCAGCGTTATTTCGTTTCCGACCGGGAGCGCCAAGGCGAAAACGTCGTTATCAGCGGCGATGACGCCCATCATATTGCCCGCGTTATGCGCATGAAGCCGGGAGACGCCATTGCCTGCGTATTTCCGGATGGACGCACGGCCGTGTGCCAAATTGAACAAATTGCCAATGAGCAAGTATGTGCCCGTATTGTACAATGGAAGGAAGAAGGGCGCGAATTGCCGGTGCGCATTTATATCGCCCAAGGGCTGCCAAAAGGAGAAAAATGGGAGCTCGTCATCCAAAAAGGAACGGAGCTCGGCGCTGCCGGCTTTCTTCCATTTGTGGCCGCTCGTTCGGTCGTTAAATGGGATGCCAAAAAAGCAGAGAAAAAAGTGGAGCGGTGGAAAAAAATTGCGAAAGAGGCGGCCGAGCAGGCCGAACGAACGTTGTTGCCCATCGTGCGGGCGCCGCTTTCGCTTAAGGAACTGATCGCTTTCGGGGAAACGGTTGATAGCCGGCTGTTTGCCTATGAAGAAGAAGCGCGCGGAGGGCGGCATGCCTCACTTCCGGCGCTCCTTGCCGACCTTCAGCCCGGCAGCTCGCTTTTAGCCGTCTTTGGGCCGGAAGGCGGGTTCAGCCGTGAGGAGGCGGAACAGCTCAAGCAAAGCGGCTTTTTGCCGTGCAGCCTCGGCCCGCGTATTTTGCGGACGGAAACGGCGCCGCTCTACTTGCTTGCCGCCGCTTCGTACGAATGGGAGCTTTGTGAATCAGGCTCTAAGAGAGAGCGAGAGTAACGTAGCCGATTTGGAGTTTATCATAAAACATGTAGCCCTCGCTGGCGATCAGCGGTGGTGCAGAGTGAGGTGAAGAATATGCCAACAGTGGCTTTCCATACATTGGGCTGCAAAGTCAATCATTATGAAACGGAAGCGATTTGGCAGCTGTTTAAAAAGGCCGGCTATGAACGGAAAGAGTTTGAAAGCCATGCTGATGTATATGTGATCAACACGTGTACGGTGACGAACACCGGCGATAAAAAAAGCCGCCAAGTTATCCGCCGTGCGGTGCGCCGCAATCCGGACGCTGTCGTCTGCGTGACCGGATGCTATGCGCAAACATCGCCAGCGGAAGTGATGGCGATTCCTGGTGTTGATATTGTCATCGGTACGCAAGACCGGCATAAAATTTTAGACTATGTCGAGCAGTTTCAGCGTGAACGGCAGCCGATCAACGCTGTCCATAACATTATGAAAACACGCGTGTTCGAAGAAATGGATGTGCCGGCATTTACTGACCGGACGCGGGCGTCGCTCAAAATCCAAGAAGGGTGCAACAACTTTTGCACGTTTTGCATCATTCCGTGGGCGCGCGGCTTGATGCGTTCGCGTGATCCGCAAGAAATTATCCGTCAAGCGCGTCAGCTCGTTGCCGCCGGCTATAAAGAAATCGTTTTGACCGGCATTCATACAGGTGGCTATGGCACTGATCTCAAAGACTACAATTTTGCTGCGCTTTTGCGTGATTTGGACGAGCAAGTGCCAGGGCTCAAACGGATCCGCATCTCATCGATCGAAGCAAGCCAGCTGACCGATGAGGTCATCGATGTCTTGCGACGGTCGGATAAAATCGTCCGCCATTTGCACATCCCGCTTCAATCGGGATCAAACACGGTGCTCAAGCGGATGCGCCGCAAATATACGGTCGAATTTTTTGCTGAGCGGCTCGCCCGATTGCGTGAAGTGTTTCCAGAACTCGCAGTGACGTCCGATGTCATCGTCGGCTTCCCAGGTGAAACGGAAGAAGAATTTATGGAGACGTACAACTTTATCCGCGAACAGCGGTTCTCTGAGCTGCACGTCTTTCCATATTCGAAACGAACCGGCACACCGGCAGCTCGCATGCCGGACCAAATCGATGAAGAGACGAAACATGACCGCGTCCGCCGCTTAATTGCCCTTTCCGACCAGCTGGCGAAAGAATACGCCTCCCGGTTCGAAGGGCAAGTGCTCGAGGTTATTCCGGAAGAGCACGATAAGGAAGAGCCGGGAATGTATATTGGTTATACCGATAACTATTTGAAAGTGCGCTTCCCGGCGACAGAAGAGATGGTCGGCGAACTTGTTAAAGTGAAAATTACGAAGGCCGGCTATCCGTATAACGAAGGCGAGTTTGTCCGCGTTGTGTCGGATGAGGCTGTCCGTTCGGTGAAATTAAGCTCATAAGCAAAATGATCGGTTCAGGAGAAGTGTGACCGACTCAAAAACCCAGCCTAAAGGCTGGGTTTTTCGTTTTCCGTCCATTTCATTTAATGGTATCGGGTTAAAAAGTTCGCTGAGAGCCGAAATAGGAGACAATATAGATGGTGGCTAGTTTTTGTTGCAAGGACATGGTATGATGGTAGACGTCAGACCTTTGTTTAATGAAAGAGCGGGAGAAAGGAGCGACTTTCCATGACGGTGAATATTGCTAAAATGATCGATCATACGTTGCTTAAGCCAGAAGCGACGGAAGAGCAAATCATTCAACTATGCGACGAAGCAAAGCAACACGGCTTCGCCTCGGTGTGCGTCAACCCAGCGTGGGTGAAAACAGCGGCACGCGAGCTTTCCGACACTGATGTCCGCGTCTGCACGGTCATCGGCTTTCCGCTTGGGGCGACGACGCCGGAAACAAAGGCGTTTGAAACGAACAACGCTATCGAAAACGGCGCCCGCGAAGTCGATATGGTAATCAACATCGGCGCGTTAAAAAGTGGTAACGATGAACTCGTTGAGCGCGACATTCGTGCGGTTGTTGAGGCGGCGTCCGGGAAAGCGCTTGTGAAAGTGATCATCGAAACGGCCTTGTTGACTGATGAGGAAAAAGTGCGCGCCTGCCAATTGGCGGTGAAAGCGGGCGCCGATTACGTAAAAACGTCGACCGGATTCTCAGGCGGCGGAGCGACGGTCGAAGACGTGGCGCTGATGCGCCGGACAGTTGGCGATAAAGCAGGTGTCAAAGCCTCAGGAGGCGTCCGCGACCGAAAAACAGCCGAAGCGATGATTGAAGCTGGGGCCACGCGCATTGGGACGAGCTCCGGGGTGGCGATCGTCAGCGGCCAAACCGGCGGCGCTAACTATTAAGTCCGCCTGCGGGCGTGCAAAAATAAAATAGCCGTCTCAATGGCGCCGACAAACGGCAAGGCGGCGACAGAACAAATGACGTTAAACAAGACGCTTACATGGGCGAGCTGCACGTCAGGCGCCGGACTGAGCATCACAGCGAGGCGGGCGAGCGCTTCGATCCAAAAAAGAAATGCGGCCACGCCGACGACGTTCAGCCATAAATGGGTGTAGGCGGTTAATTGCGCTTCCTTGCTTGAGCCGATAGACGCCAACAATCCGGTGATGCACGTGCCGATGTTGGCACCAAGCAAAATAGCGATGGCGGCTGGCAGTGTCAACAATTGCTCGTTTAAAAATCCCATAGCGATGCCGATCGTCGCCGCGCTTGAATGAACAAGAGCGGTCAGAATGATGCCAACGAGAAGGCCGATTGCCGTTGAACCGTTTGTCTGTTGCAGCCAAGCATCAACGAGCGGATAGGAAGCCAGCGGCTTAGCGAGGCTACTGAAGCCGTCCATGGCAAACAACAAAGCGGCGAGGCCGACAGCAATCATCCCAAGGCTGTAAACGAGGCGGTGGCGTCCGATAAAGACGAGCAGCGCGCCGCCAAGAAGGAACGGAATGGCGCCATCGCCGATATCGAGCGTTATTAGCTCAGTCGTGATTGTTGAGCCGATATTGCTGCCTAAAATGATACCGATCGATTGGCGGAATGATAAATAGCGAGTGGCAACGAGGCCGACAGTCATCACCATCACTGCCGAACTGCTTTGCACAAGCGCGGTCGTCGCCAAGCCGGTGAGAAACGCTTGCCACGGTGTGGCAGTAAACCGCATGAGCCATCGTTTCAACCGATGGCCGGATAAGGTGTAAAACCCAGCTTTCATCATGAACATGCCAATCAGGAAAACGGCAGTGTAAATGGCAAACAGCATCAAAAGCGGCCCCATGGACGTTCTCCCCTTTCATCCTAATATGTATGGGCCTTGTCCGGGGGGAATGACCGTTTTTTAGGGAAGTGGGACAGAACGGACTGAGCGCGGCCATGCTTTTTTTATTGACCTTTTCCGTCGGCATGTATTATAATTGACAAGTACAATATGCAATGGTTGTTGTTCGGAGGGAGGGAAGCAGGATGTCCAAAACGATCGTTCGCAAAAATGAGTCGATCGATGACGCTCTTCGTCGCTTTAAACGTGCCGTTTCGAAAACCGGTACTTTGCAAGAAGTGAGAAAGCGCGAATTTTATGAAAAGCCAAGCGTCAGACGGAAGAAAAAATCTGAAGCGGCTAGAAAGCGCAAGCACTAAGAGCATGCATTAAAGAGGGTGTATAATCGGTGAGTCTTCTCGATCGTTTGAATGACGATATGAAGCAAGCAATGAAAAACAAGGAGAAAGAAAAGCTGTCTGTTCTCCGCATGCTGAAGGCGGCGTTGCAAAATGAAGCGATCAAGCTCGGCAAAAGCTCGCTGTCAGAAGACGAAGAGCTGACGGTTCTTTCTCGCGAACTGAAGCAGCGTAAAGACTCCCTCCAAGAATTTGAAAACGCTGGCCGTTCAGATCTTGTCGAAAAAGCGAAAAACGAAATTGAAATCGTTCAGTTGTATATGCCAAAACCGCTGACGGAGGATGAGTTGCGCGAACTGATCGAGCAGACGATCAAGGAAGTCGGCGCTTCTTCGAAAGCGGATATGGGAAAAGTGATGGGTGCGATCATGCCGAAAGTGAAAGGAAAAGCGGATGGTTCGCTCGTCAATAAACTTGTCCAACAACAGCTTTCATAAAATGCAATGGGCCTTGCCGACAGGCGGGCCCGTTGTTTTTGAAAAGCGGTGCTAGAACCCCCTTTTGTCTCATACATATGAGATGAAAGGGGGTTCTTTTTAAATGATGAAAAAGTGGCGCCAGCAGATGAAGCGGTGGATGACGGAAAAACTTGAGCTTCCCGCCGACATCATGATGGACCTGCCCCGCATTACGATGGTTGGACAAATACATATTTACATCGAAAACCACCGTGGGCTGCTTGCGTTCAGCGATAAAGAGCTCCGCCTTTTGCTGCGGAACGGGCAGCTGCTTGTCCGCGGCGAACAATTTGTCATTAAAACGATTTTGCCGGAAGAAATTTTACTCGAAGGGAAAATTAGCCAAGTCGTTTATATAGAGGAGGAAAAACGATGAAAAACGAATGGGTTGACACGTTTACCGGCAGCGTGCGAGTCAAGGCGGAAGGAAAGGGGACGGAACGGCTGATCAACGCCTGTGTACGCAACGGCATCACCGTGTGGAACGTGAAAAAACATAGCCGGGATACCGCAACGTTTTTTATTAAGCTCAGCGATGTGAAACGGCTGCGCCATATCGCCCGGCAAAGCGAATGCAAGCTTTCGTTTGTCGGGAGAACCGGGCTGCCGTTTTTTTGGCGCCGCGCGTGGCGAAACAGCGGGTTTTGGCTCGGTCTGTTCGTTTTTATAGCCATTATGTTTTTGCTGTCCAACATCGTTTGGAACATTGACATCGAAGGCGCGGCCCCCGAGACAGAACATCAAATTGTACGCGAACTGAAACGAATGGGAGTCGAGCGCGGTGCGTTCCAGTTTCTGCTTGACGACCCGGAAACGCTGCAAAAAAAGTTGACCGAACGCATTCATGACATTACGTGGGTCGGTGTTCAATGGGAGGGAACATCGCTTCACTTCCGCGTTGTCGAAAAAGAGATTCCTAAGCCGAAACAGCCGGCTCCACCACGCCATTTAGTCGCCAAAAAAGAGGCGGTGGTAGCTGACTTATTTGTTGAAGAAGGACAACCGCTTGTGTCTGTTAACGATTATGTACAAAAGGGCCAACTGCTTGTTTCTGGCATTATCGGCGTCGAAGGGCGGACGAAATTTGTGCCGTCCACGGGGAAGGTGTTTGGCGAAACATGGTACAAGTCTACTGTTGTCCTGCCGCTCGAGACGACATTTCACGTGTTGACTGGAAAATCGATTGAGCGCCATTATATCGGAATCGGCCGCTTTTCCCTTCCGGTTTGGGGATGGAAGAAACCGACGTTTACTCATACTGTTATCGAGAGAGAAAAACGGCCGTTCCGTTTTTGGAAATGGGACTTGCCGTTTTATTATGAGCGCGTCATCGTTCGCGAGGCGGAAGCGGTGAAGCGAAGCTATACGTGGGAAGAAGCGTTCGCGGAAGCGAAAAAGATCGCCCGCCGTGAATTGCAGGCCAAGCTGCCGGAGGAGGCAACCATTCGTGGCGAAAAAGTTTTGCATCAGAGCAAAGAGAGTGGTAAAGTAAGGGTAGAATTGCATTACACAGTCATTGAAAATATTGCCGTACCACAACCAATCGTTCAAGGAGATTGAGAATGTCAGAGCAGTTTGTTACGATCAGCCAACACGTGCGCAATCAGCAGGAAGCATCGGCGCTCTTTGGCGTCCATGATGCCCATTTAAAGCGGATTGAAGAGGAGCTTGGCGTGTCGATTGTGACGCGCGGAGAAACGGTTAACGTCTCAGGTACGCCGCAGCAAGTCCAACTTGTGGATGAGCTGTTGCGCCATTTGTTGATCGTCATTCGCAAAGGGGTGGCGATCAGTGAGCGCGACATCATGTACGCCATTCAGATGGTAAAAAAAGGGGCGATTGATGGCCTCGTTCAGCTATATGACGAGGAGATCGCGAAAAATGCCAAAGGGAAGCCGATTCGTGTCAAAACATTAGGCCAGCGCTATTATGTTACGGCGATTGAACAGCACGATTTGACGTTCGGCATTGGGCCGGCTGGCACCGGGAAAACGTACTTGGCTGTTGTCATGGCGGTCAAAGCGCTGAAAAGCGGCAACGTCAAGCGCATTATCCTCACCCGTCCGGCCGTCGAAGCGGGGGAGAGCCTCGGCTTTTTGCCCGGCGACTTGAAAGAAAAGGTAGATCCGTATTTGCGTCCACTGTATGACGCTCTTGACGATGTATTAGGAGCGGAATATACACAGCGGTTGATCGAGCGCGGCACAATTGAAATTGCCCCGCTCGCTTACATGCGCGGCCGAACGCTGGAGGATGCGTTCGTCATTCTTGATGAAGCGCAAAATACAACACCGGCGCAAATGAAGATGTTTT
Organism: Geobacillus thermodenitrificans subsp. thermodenitrificans DSM 465; assembly: GCF_000496575.1. Lineage (GTDB taxonomy): Bacteria > Bacillota > Bacilli > Bacillales > Anoxybacillaceae > Geobacillus > Geobacillus thermodenitrificans. The sequence goes on from NZ_AYKT01000002.1 coordinate 379,229, forward strand.
TAACCCGACTCGGTTTTGGATCGAAAATGGTCATTACTGGCGACATTTCGCAAGTCGATTTGCCGAAAGGGGTTGAATCAGGACTTTCCGTTGCCAAGCGCATTTTGTCGCCTATTAGCGGCATCGCCTTTGTGTTTTTGGAGCAGTCCGATGTTGTTCGCCATCCGCTCGTTGCAAAAATTATTGATGCTTATGATGAGGCTGGTTTATAGAAAAAAGACTGAAAGCCATGGTCTTTTCTTGAAAAGCGAGGGGAAAACCGGTGGGAAGGCTTCGTTTTTTTCTTGAGCGGACAAAAGATGTCCGCTTCACCCGCTTTTGGCTGTTTTTGTTTTTGGCTGCGCTGTTGTTTACTGTCCTGTATTGGCAAGTGAAGCCGCGCCAATATGAGTTGCGCTTGTTTGACGTCGCGAAGGAAACGATCCGCTCCCCGGTGACGGTGGAGGATAAGGAAGCGACGGCGAGACTAAAAGAAGAAGCAGCTGCCAAAGTAGCGGACGTGTACACATTGAAAAAAGAATATGCCGAAAACCGAGTCGATCTTCTTTCCTCGCTGTTTGCTGCCATCGAGAGCGTACAGAATGAGGCGGATTCGGACAGCTCGCCTAGCGAACTGGCGGCTAAGCTTGAAGAACGGTTGCCGCCGGAGTGGCTCGCCTATTTGTCTGCCGACGAATGGCAACGGTTGCTAAGCGCTTCTCCCGATGAGCTCAAAACGGCGAAAGAAGCTGCGTTGACAGTCGTGCACGCGGCTATGAGAGAACGCATTTCCCAAGCGGATCTTGAACAGGCGCGTGCGAAAGCAGCGAAAGAGCTCGAATATGCCGCGCTGTCGCCCCCGCTTCGTGAAGCGGTTGCCAAGCTTTGCCGGCAGGCGGTCATTCCGAACGTCGTTTACGATCGAACGGCGACCGAGGAGAAACGACGCCAGGCGATGGACGAAGTGAAACCGGTGAAAATTTTGCAAGGACAAGTGATCGTGGAAGAGGGGCAGTTTATTACGAGCGATATTTATCATCAGCTTGAACTTGTCGGACTGCTCAACGGCGGTCGCACCCCTTGGCCGGCGGTCGGGCTGTTTTTGTTCGTGCTGCTTCTGCTCTCACCGCTCGTTTACTATTTCCGCGCCGAAACGACGAATGAAAAGCTGTCGCTTTATGCCGCGATTTTTACGTTTATGATGACGGTGATGGTGCTTATCCGTCTTCTATCGTCCGGCGGTGCCGTCTCAGTCGGTTACCTCGTTCCAGCAGCGCTCGGGCCGATGCTTGTCCGCGTGCTGCTCGGCGAGCGGCTCGCGATCATGACAGCGGTCATCGGAGCCATATGCAGCAGCCTGCTGTTCAATGAGGAAGTTGGAGCAGCCGGTGCGGTGTCTGTGTCCTTGGCTATCTATCTGCTCGCTGGAGGAATGGCTGGAACTTTTTTTCTATCTAAGGAGTTGGCGAAAGCAAAAATATGGCGGGCCGGCGTGCTCGTCGCTGCGGTCAATATTGTTTCGCTCCTTTCATTGTTGTTGTTAAAAAATGGACGTTATTCGTTGATGGAGATCAGCCTCTTTGTTGTGATGGCAGCTGCTTCAGGCATTGTTTCTGCCATTTTGACAATCGGACTGTTGCCGGTGTTTGAGGCGACGTTTGGCATTTTGTCGCCGCTCCGGCTCATAGAATTGTCCAACCCGAACCACCCGTTGCTGCGGAAGTTGCTGACCGAAGCGCCGGGAACGTACCATCATAGCGTCATGGTCGCCAATTTGGCCGAAGCAGCGTGCGAGGCGATCGGCGCTGACGGCTTGCTGGCGCGCGTTGCCTGTTATTATCATGACATCGGTAAGACGAAGCGGCCGCGCTATTTCATTGAAAACCAAATGGGTGGCAATCCGCATGACCATTTATCGCCGCAATTGAGCAAAAATATAATTATCGCCCATGTTGCTGATGGCGCCGCCTTGCTTCGCCAGCACCGGCTGCCGAAGGAGATTGTTGACATTGCCGAACAGCATCACGGCACAACGTTGCTCAAGTATTTTTATCATAAGGCGCGCGAGCAAACCGAATTTGTTTCTGAAGCGGAGTTTCGTTACCCTGGCCCGAAGCCGCAGACAAAAGAAGCGGCGGTCATCAATATTGCCGACAGCGTCGAGGCGGCCGTTCGCTCGTTATCCAATCCATCGCAAGAAAAAATTGAAAAGATCGTGCGGGCGATTATCGCTGACCGTCTGCAAGACAACCAACTGAACGAATGCGACATTACGTTGAAAGAGCTGGAAATCGTCGCTCGTTCGCTTTGTGAGACGTTAAACGGTGTCTTCCATTCGCGCATCGAATATCCGGAAGTACGAAAGGAAAAGGTGAAGCATGCATGACGATTCAAATCGATTTTATCGATGAGACGAACGAAGTGACGGCCGAGCAAATCGAGACGCTCGAGCAACTGATTCGCGAAGCGGCGGCCGTCGAGAACGTGCCGGAGGGGGCGGAAGTAAGCGTTTCGTTCGTGGATAACGAACGCATTCGTGTGATGAACCGCGATTACCGAGGCAAAGATGCTCCCACGGACGTGCTATCGTTTGCCCTTGAAGAGGAGGGGGAAGGAGAAATCGACATCATCGGTGCTGATGTGCCACCGGTGCTCGGCGATATTATCATCTCCATCCCGAAGGCGAAGGAGCAGGCCGCAGAATACGGGCACTCGTTCATGCGCGAGCTCGGATTTTTGGCCGTGCACGGCTTTTTGCACTTGCTTGGCTATGACCACGAGACGGAAGAGGAGGAGAGAGTCATGTTTGCCAAGCAAGAGGAAATCTTAACACGGTTCGGGTTGACGAGATAGCCATGCGAGACATACGGGAACGGGATCGTTTCGCTTGGGCTTGGGCAGGAATGAAGGCGGCGGTGAAGGAGGAGGCGCATTTGCGTTTCCACTTGGCGGCCGCCGTTGTTGCCTTTGCGGCCGCTGGTATCGTTGGACTGTCACGGTGGGAATGGATTGTGTTGGTGCTGACAGTTGGTGCGGTCATTACGCTGGAGCTTGTCAATACGGCCATTGAGCGTGCTGTTGACTTAGTGACGGGCGAGTTTCATCCGTTGGCGAAAGCGGCGAAAGATATCGCTGCGGCCGCTGTGCTTGTGGCCGCCGGGCTCGCTGTGATCATCGGAGTGTTGTTGTTTTGGCCGCATCTTCGCTAAGTGAACAAGAAAGAAAATTCTAATTTTTCTGTTACATTTTCGTTTCAGATGATGAAATTTACGCTGTTTTTTTGTAAAATAAAAGAAAGCAGTGGTTGCTTTCAGGAAGGGAAGAGTTATTGGTGAAAATCGAGCAGCTCATTGTCGAAGCGAAAAAAGCGCGCGAACTCGCCTACGTGCCGTACTCAAAGTTTAAAGTTGGCGCCGCTTTATTGACGAAAGGCGGCAGCGTATATCGTGGTTGCAACATTGAGAATGCTGCCTACAGCATGTGTAATTGTGCGGAACGAACCGCGCTGTTTAAGGCATATTCGGAAGGGGAGACGGAGTTTGCTGCGCTTGCGGTCATCGCTGACACCCCTCGTCCGGTGCCGCCGTGCGGCGCATGCCGCCAAGTGATCGCCGAACTTTGTCCCGGCGATATGAAGGTCATTTTGGCCAACTTAAGCGGAGATATCAAAATAGTCACTGTTAACGAATTACTGCCAGAAGCTTTTGCAGCGGAGGATATGCATGAATAAACAGGGATACAAATCAGGATTTGTTGCTATTATCGGAAGACCAAACGTAGGAAAATCAACGTTTTTAAACCGCGTCATTGGGCAAAAAATCGCCATTATGAGCGACAAGCCACAAACGACGCGTAATAAAATTCAAGGTGTTTATACGGACGATGAAGCCCAAATCATTTTCATCGACACCCCAGGGGTTCATAAACCGAAACACAAGCTCGGCGACTTTATGATGAAAGTGGCGCTCAATGCGCTTCGCGAAGTCGATTTGATTTTGTTTATGGTCAATGCGGAGGAAGGATTTGGGCGCGGCGAAGCGTTTATTATTGAGCGGTTGAACGAAGTCAATACTCCGGTGTTTTTAGTGATCAATAAAATCGACCGCGTCCATCCGGATGAACTGCTGCCGATCATTGACCGGTACAAGGATTTGTACCCTTTTGCCGAGATCGTGCCAATTTCGGCGCTTGAAGGGAACAATGTCGAGCGTCTGTTGGAGCAAATTAAACAACGATTGCCAGAAGGGCCGCAATATTACCCACCGGATCAGATTACCGACCATCCGGAACAGTTTATTATTGCCGAGCTCATTCGTGAGAAAGCGCTTCACTTAACGCGCGAGGAAGTTCCGCATTCGATCGCTGTCGTCGTGGAACGCATCGAGCGGCGCGAGGAGACGGGCACAGTATACGTCGGCGCTGTCATCGTTGTCGAGCGTGATTCACAAAAAGGGATCATCATCGGCAAACAAGGCCGAATGCTAAAGGAAATCGGGCAGCGGGCGCGCGCTGACATTGAGGCGCTGCTCGGGTCAAGAGTGTTTTTGGAGCTGTGGGTGAAGGTGCAAAAAGATTGGCGCAACCGTCTTGTGCAGCTGCGTGACTTCGGGTTTCGAGAAGACGAGTATTGAAGGCTAGAAAATTTTACGCGACATAAACCATTTTTGCCCGAGCCAACCTATAGGTAGACCACCAATACGCAATGCCTGCAGGCGGAAAGAGGTGTCATTCCATGCTTGAGTTTACGTGGAAGTTGTTTAGCCAAACAGGCAATATTGATACGTACCTTCTGTTTAAAGAGCTCGAACGTGAACAGCGGTTTAACGGCAAGGAGCAAAACGCCGAACAGGAAGAAATCGACCAACCGATCTCCTAGTATTGTTGTTGGCTAAAGCGGTGGTGATCGAATGTTTCAAAAGTGTGAAGCGATCGTCATACGGGCGATCGATTATGGCGAGACAAATAAAATTGTCACATTGTTTACACGAGAATGGGGAAAGGTGGCTGCGATGGCACGGGGAGCGAAAAAGCCAAGCAGCCGCCTTTCTGCTGTTACGCAGCCGCTCGCCTACGGCCATTACTTGATTCGCCGCAGCCGCGGCGTCGGCCTTCTTCATCAAGGGGAGCTTATTGACTCGATGCGAGTGCTGCGTGAAGATTTGTTTGCCGCCGCTTATGCGGCGTATATTGTTGAGCTCACTGATAAAAGCACGGAGGAGCAAAAACGTAATCCGTACTTGTTTGAGCTGCTGCTACAAACATTACAATATATGAGCGAAGGTCGCGATTTAGAGATTATGACCTTTATTTATGAAATGAAAATGCTTTCGGTGCTCGGCATCCCGCCTGTGCTCGACCGCTGCGCCCGCTGCGGGGCGACGGAAGGGCGCTTCTCGTTTTCGGTCAAGGAAGCAGGCTTCCTTTGCCATCGTTGCGAGTCGGCCGATCCGCACCGCTTTCCGCTTTCGCCGGCCTCAATTCGGCTGTTGCGCCTGTTTTACCATATTGACCTCACGCGCCTCGGAGCGATTTCGGTAAAAGAAGGCACCAAAGCAGAATTAAGGGCTGTATTGTCCAGTTACTATGATGAATATGCTGGCCTGTCGCTGAAGGCAAAGCGCTTTTTGCAGCAAATCGGCGAGCTGAAAGGCACGCTTGACCAAGGCGATGGACGCAACAACTAATTTTCCTTGTAAACGCGGTGTGTAGTATAATATGAACGAGAGTCATAGCGTATGGGACCTTTTTTGCAAGGTGGTGAGCGACGATCGAACTGAATAAACGCCAGGAGCAAATTTTGCAAATTGTAAAAGACTACGGGCCGATCACGGGGGAGAGCATCGCTGAAAAGCTGAACTTGACCCGGGCGACGCTTCGACCCGATCTAGCCATTTTGACGATGGCCGGCTATTTGGAAGCACGGCCGCGCGTCGGCTATTTTTATACTGGAAAGACAGGCACGCAACTGTTGGCTGATAAAATTAAAAAAATGAAAGTCGCAGATTATCAATCAATTCCGGTCGTCGTCAACGAAAACATGAGCGTCTATGATGCGATCGTTACGATGTTCCTGGAAGATGTGGGCACGCTGTTTGTCGTCGATGATGAGTCGCTGCTTGTCGGTGTTTTGTCGCGCAAAGATTTGTTGCGTGCGAGCATCGGCAAACAAGAGTTGACGGCGATTCCGGTCAATATTATCATGACTAGAATGCCGAACATCGCCGTTTGTTATAAAGATGATTCGCTCATTGACGTAGCCGAGCAGCTGATCGAAAAGCAAATTGATGCCATGCCGGTCGTGCGCAAAACGGAAAAAGGATATGAAGTGGTCGGTCGCATTACGAAAACGAATATGACGAAAGCATTTGTTTCATTAGCGAAAGATGATGTATGAGTCCAAAAGGAGGAGACACATGAATCAGCGCCTCGTTTACGTCGTATCTGATTCGGGTGGGGAAACGGCCGAGCTTGTCGTGAAAGCGGCGGCCAGCCAGTTTTACGCCTCGCCGGTTCAAGTAAAACGCGTCCCGTACGTAGAGGACAAAACAACATTAGCTGAAGTTGTCGCATTGGCGAAAATGAACCAAGCCATTATCGCCTTTACACTCGTTGTCCCGGAGATGAGGGAGTTTTTGCTCACTGAAGCGGCACGCGAAGGGGTTGTCGCTTACGATATCATCGGCCCGCTCATTGAAAAGATGAGCGACTTGTTCCAGCTGAAGCCAAGGTATGAGCCGGGTCAGGTGCGTGTGCTTGACGAAGATTATTTCAAAAAAATCGAAGCGATTGAATTTGCCGTAAAATACGATGATGGCCGCGATCCGCGAGGCATTTTGCGCGCCGACATTGTGTTGATCGGCGTATCGCGCACATCAAAAACGCCGCTGTCGCAATATTTAGCTCATAAGCGGCTGAAGGTGGCGAACGTACCGATCGTTCCGGAGGTCGAACCGCCCGAACAGCTATTCCAAGTCGGTCCAAGCAAATGCTTTGGCTTGAAAATCAGCCCGGACAAGTTGCTATCGATTCGCCGCGAGCGCTTGAAATCCCTAGGCTTGAACGATCAAGCCATCTATGCGAATATGGATCGCATTAAAGAGGAGCTGGCCTATTTTGACGGAGTGGTGAAAAAAATCGGTTGCGATGTCATTGACGTAACGAATAAAGCTGTTGAAGAAACAGCGAGCATTATTATGAAAAAGTTAAAACGTTAATACTACGTCATTGTTTCCGTTTTGTCCGCACGGTTTCCTGATCGGAATCGTGCGTTTTTCTATGGCATATTGCTGCAGCTTATATTATAATAAAAAATTGTGAGAAAAATGCCCCGTATAGGTTTAGAGCGGTCATGAGACGAGTAAACTATTTATAGCTGCTTGTCAAGTGCCGTGAAAAAAGTTTTTTCGACAAAAAATGTCGAACGCCCACAATATTAAAGAAGGATTTTTTAGAACGGTGTAGAATAATAGGGGGTGTAAAGACATCCCTTGCCGTAACAGCAGGTCAGTTCACTGCAACGACGTGCCAAGAAAAAAGTGAAATTTTCTTTCCGGTGCTGAAATATAATATACCGAGTGCGTTTTCGGATAGTGTTGCTGTCATTGATTTCTGCTGGGCTAGCAGGACGAAGGGGACAGCGGACAGCCCGGTTGCTTAGCCTTTGATTTTGAAGGCAAGGGGGAAGGCGAAACGGAGATATTGAAAAAATTTGTCGAAATCAAAAGGGAAATGGGCTTGCCGCCGAGAATAAATATGTGACGAGAACATTTATATGAGTCTGCGGCTTCAGTTGCTGGGATGAAAGTACTACGGGGGTTAAACAACCAAAAGCACTCTTGAACCGGGGAATAGGCCGTTAAGCATCGGGCAGGGATTTGCTTATGAAAGTCTTGTGGAATAAGAGTCGGTTACCCATGTGAAGCCATGGAAGAAGCTCTGTAGTACACAAGACCCCCATGGCTTTAGCCATCAAGGAGGTTCAGGGGGTTGTTCATATGGGATATCGTATTCCTGAAGAAACGATTGAAGCGATTCGCCGCAGCGTCGACATTGTTGACGTCATTAGCGAATATGTTCAACTGAAAAAACAAGGTCGCAACTATTTTGGTTTGTGCCCGTTTCACGGAGAAAAAACGCCATCGTTTTCCGTTTCCCCGGAGAAACAAATTTTCCACTGCTTCGGCTGTGGGGCGGGAGGGAATGCCTTTACGTTTTTAATGGATATAGAGGGCATTCCGTTTGTGGAAGCGGCGAAACGTCTTGCGGCTAAAGCAGGCATTGACTTGTCTGCCTATCAGCTGAATGTTCGCGGGCATGATGATGGCAAAGCCGGCGAGGCTAAGGTGATGATTGAAGCACACACCTTGCTGAAACGTTTTTACCACCATTTGCTTGTTTATACAAAAGAAGGACAAGCAGCGCTTGATTACTTGCAGGCGCGCGGATGGACAAAAGAAACAATCGACCGATTTGAAATCGGTTATGCGCCGGATGCGCCCGATGCGGCGGCCAAGTTGCTCGATAGCCATTCCTTTTCACTTCCGATGCTGGAAAAGGCGGGCTTGGTCACGAAAAAAGAAGACGGACGGTACGTCGACCGCTTCCGAAATCGGATTATGTTTCCGATCCTTGATCACCGCGGTGAGACGGTTGGGTTTTCCGGCCGTCTGCTCGGTGAGGGGCAGCCGAAATATGTTAACAGCCCGGAAACACCGATTTTCCGTAAAGGCATGCTTTTATATCACTTTCATGAGGCGCGGGTGCCGATACGCAAGCGGCAAGAGGCGTTGTTGTTTGAAGGGTTTGCGGATGTGATTTCCGCCGTGCAGGCTGGCATTGATTATGCGGTGGCAACGATGGGCACGTCGCTGACCGAGGAGCAGGCACGCATTTTGCGCCGCCATGCGGAAACGGTCACGATTTGCTACGATGGTGACAACGCCGGAATGGAAGCCGCTTGGCGCGCCGCAGAGCAACTGAGCGCGCTCGGATGCCGCGTCAAGGTGGCATCCATTCCGAACGGCCTTGATCCGGATGAATATATACGCGTTTACGGCAAGGACCGGTTTGTTGGCGAAATTGCTGCTGCTCAGCCGCTTATGGCGTTTAAAATGAACCATTTGCGACGGGGGAAAAATTTGCAGCACGAAGGCGACCGGCTTCGTTATATTGAGGAAGTGCTCCGCGAAATCGGCAAATTGCCGAGTCCTGTCGAAAAAGATTATTATGTACGTCAGCTCGCGGATGAGTTTTCTTTGTCGCTCTCCGCGCTCAATGAGCAGCTGTCCCGCTACAAGCAGGAAACGTCAAAGCCGCGGGAAACGTCAGCCAACGAAAAGACCTCACGGCCGACGTTAACAAAAAAGCTGCTACCGGCTTTCCACAATGCAGAGCGGCTGCTGCTTGCTCATATGATGCGAAGCCGCGATGTGGCATTGTTCGTTCAAGAGCGGGTCGGCGGACGTTTTAACATCGAGGAGCATCGGGCGTTAGCCGCTTATATTTATGCTTTTTATGAAGAAGGGCATGAAGCTGACGTCGGCGCGCTCATGATTCGGCTTCCTGATGAGTTGCAGTCGTTAGCGAGTGAGCTGTCGCTTCTGTTGGTGACGGATGACGTCTCCGAGCAAGAGCTCGCCGATTATATTAAACATGTGTTGAATCACCCGAAATGGTTAATGCTAAAGGAAAAAGAGCAAGAAAAAATTGAAGCGGAGCGAAGAAAAGACTTTTTGACGGCCGCCCGCATCGCCAAAGAAATGATTGAAATGAAAAAAATGTTATCTTCTTCATAACATGGTGGTATGAGTTTTTAAAGGAGGTAATGAAATGGCGGAAAAACCAGCCCAATCAAAGCAGGCGGAAGCTGCTGCCGACACGCTTGAGCAAGCGAAAGAGCAGCTCGCCGAGCTCGGCAAGAAACGCGGCATCCTCACGTACGAGGAAATCGCCGAGCGGCTCTCCGGCTTTGATTTGGACTCCGACCAGATGGATGAATATTACGAATACCTTGCTGATCAGGGCATTGAAGTGATCAGCGAATCTGACATTGAGACCGATCCGGATATTGATGAACTGGTGAAGGAGGAAGAGTTCGACTTAAACGACTTGTCCGTTCCTCCTGGTGTGAAAATCAATGATCCGGTGCGCATGTACTTAAAAGAAATCGGCCGTGTTCCGCTTTTGTCGGCGGAAGAAGAGATCGAGCTGGCCAAACGGATCGAGCAAGGCGACGAAGAAGCGAAACGCCGGCTGACAGAAGCGAACCTCCGTCTCGTCGTCAGCATTGCCAAACGGTATGTTGGCCGTGGTATGCTCTTTCTTGATTTGATCCAAGAAGGAAACATGGGATTGATCAAAGCGGTTGAAAAATTTGACTACCGCAAAGGCTATAAATTCAGCACGTATGCGACATGGTGGATTCGCCAAGCCATTACAAGAGCGATCGCTGATCAGGCGCGGACGATCCGCATCCCTGTTCATATGGTTGAGACGATCAATAAACTGATCCGTGTTCAACGGCAGTTGCTCCAAGACCTCGGGCGCGAACCAACGCCGGAAGAAATCGCCGAGGAAATGGACTTGACGCCGGAGAAAGTACGGGAAATTTTAAAAATCGCTCAAGAACCCGTGTCGCTCGAGACGCCGATCGGCGAGGAAGACGACTCGCACCTTGGTGATTTCATCGAAGACCAAGAAGCGACATCGCCGTCGGAACACGCTGCGTACGAGCTGTTGAAAGAGCAGCTTGAAGATGTCCTTGATACGCTGACAGACCGTGAAGAAAACGTGCTCCGCCTTCGCTTCGGGCTGGACGACGGTCGGACGCGGACGTTGGAAGAGGTCGGGAAAGTGTTTGGTGTGACACGTGAACGCATTCGCCAAATCGAGGCCAAGGCGTTACGCAAGCTCCGCCATCCAAGCCGCAGCAAACGGCTGAAAGACTTTTTAGAATGATCGCTTTTTTCGTAGTTTACTTCTTCGGAAGTAAACTATTTTCTTTACCTGATGAAAGGTGATTGACGAATGAATCGGCGACGACGGGAAACGATTATCCGAGAAATTGAATATTGGAAGCGTTCACGACTTCTTCCAGAACAATATTGCGACTATTTGCTTGCCCTCTATACGGAGGGCGATAGCCGCACGTGCGGCCGTCAGTGGACCGGTTCACTTGTCGCCGGTCTTTGTGTGTTGTTGGTAGCTGCTGCTCTTGCCATTTATTTTACTGAATTGTCATTCGTTTTGCAAACGCTCCTTGTATCACTTTTTTTGGTGGTTTGCTTGTTGCTTGTTTGGCGATGGAGGAAAGAGCGGCAGCTCCTTCATTTTCCGTTGATTGGCAGCGCCTGGCTGTTGCTTTTAGGGACTGTCGCTGGCAGCAGCCATTACTTTCCCGGCCAAAACGGCGTGCTCACGGCGACAGTGTTGGCTAATTGCAGTGTTTGGCTCGCCATTGGCCGCCTGTTTCGTCTCCATTATTTTTCTCTTGCTGCCGTTGTCGGGGGGATACTTATGGCGGTGATCGTTTGGTGGCGATGAAGCCGGTTGCTCCCGTTTTGGAAACTTAGGGCTTTTCCTTGTCCACTATTTACAGTACAATAAAATTGTTTGCATCGTTCTTCATCATACATAAGGGAGGTAAAAAAGATGAACCGCAATCCGCTCATCCCGTTTTTCATCATTATGGCATTCGGGATTGTGCTGACGTTCGTCTTGTCGTTTAAAGGGCTAGGCGATGCGAAAGAGATGGCCGAAGAGAAAAAAGGCGGCGAAAAAACAGAACAGACCGCCGAATTTAATCCGGAGGATTTTTACAAGCAAACATGCGCCAGCTGTCACGGACAAAATTATGAAGGCGGCATGGGTCCGGCATTAAAAGGAGTCGGCGAACGTCTGTCGGCGGACCAACTGAAAGACGTCCTTCAAAACGGGCGCGGTGGCATGCCGGGCGGGCTTGTGCCGGCTGACAACATCGATGCGATGACGAAATGGTTGGCCGACTTAAAATAATGATGATTGACGTCCCTTTGCCTTTGGCGAAGGGATGTTTTATCATCTCCAACTACAAAGCTCCCGCTTCACATCGTGAGTGTAGGTGGGAGTACAATAAAGGCAAGCAAATTTGAAAAAAGGAGGGAAATGCGGGCCGCCTTCGCACGGCAGCTGAGAGAAGGTTGGTCGCGCCCTTGGTGGATTATGAACGAATTTCACCTATCCAAACGGCTCGCAACGGTCGCTTCCTTTATCCCGAAAGGGGCAGTGCTCGCTGATATCGGTTCAGATCACGCCTATTTGCCTTGCTATGCCTGTTTGCACGGCTATGCGACCAAAGCTATCGCCGGCGAAGTGGCGGACGGGCCGCTCCGTTCAGCGCAGCAGCAAGTGGAAAAGTCCGGGCTTTCCCATCTCATTTCCGTGCGCAAAGGAGACGGGCTGGCTGTCATTGCTCCGGGGGAAGCTGATTGCATCACGATCGCTGGCATGGGCGGCGCCTTGATTACCCGGATTTTGGGGGATGGAGAAGAAAAGCTGGCCGGTGTCAAACGGCTCATTTTGCAGCCGAACATTGGCGCCGAGCTTGTCCGCCGCTGGCTTCTTGACCACGGATGGGAGCTGGTGGCCGAACGCATTTTGAAAGAAGATGGGCAAATTTATGAAGTGCTTGTTGCTGAGTGCGGTGACGCTCGGCGGCCGTATCGCAATTTGGAGGCGGAACTGATTTTAGGGCCGTTTTTGCTCCAAGAAAATAGCGAGGTATTCCGCGAAAAATGGCAGCGTGAACTCCAGCATTGGAAGCGGATTATTGCCGATTTAGCGGAGAAGGGAGAAAGTGAATCGGCTCGGGAGAAAAAGCGTGAACTGGAGAAAAAAGTCCAATTGGTAGAGGAGGCGTTGGCATGAGCCGCATTCCGTACGGCTACGAGGTCATTCAGCTTTTCGAGCAGCTCGCCCCGAAGTCATTAGCCATGGAGGGAGACCGGATCGGCCTGCAAATCGGAACGTTGAACAAGCCGGTCAAAAAAGTGATGGTTGCCCTTGATGTGCTCGAAGATGTTATCGCTGAAGCTGTTGATCAACAAGTCGATTTAATTATCGCTCACCATCCGCCGCTCTATCGACCACTGAAACAGCTGTTGACCGATGACGGACATGGTCGGATGATCGCGGCATGCGTCAAGCACGACATTGCCGTGTACGCTGCTCATACGAATTTAGATGTCGCCGCTGGCGGATTGAACGACTGGCTCGCTGAAGCGCTTGGTTTACATGAAACGACCGTGCTTGTGCCAACATACACGGAAGCGCTGAAAAAGCTTGTCGTCTATGTGCCGACGAGCCACGCTGAGGCGGTGCGGGCGGCCATAGGCGATGCCGGTGCCGGTCATATTGGCCGTTACAGTCATTGTACGTTCAACAGCCGCGGCATCGGAACGTTTTTGCCGGAAGAAGGGGCCCAGCCGTTTATCGGCGAGCAAGGGCGGCTTGAGGAAGTGGAGGAAGTTCGCATTGAAACGATCGTTCCGGCCTCGCTTGAGCGCCAAGTGATCGAGGCGATGCTCGCCGCCCATCCGTATGAAGAGGTGGCGTACGACATTTATCCGCTTGACAACGAAGGGCGTCGATTCGGACTCGGTCGCATTGGTCGGTTGCCGCAGCCGGTGACGTTACGCGCCTTTGCCGAACAAGTGAAAACAGCATTTTCCGTTCCGGCTGTGCGTGTTGTCGGCCGGCTTGATGACCTTGTGCAAACTGTTGCCGTGCTTGGCGGAGACGGAAATAAGTTTGTCGCTGCCGCCGCATCGGCTGGGGCTGATGTGTATGTAACCGGGGATGTGTATTATCATACCGCCCATGACGCCCAAGCGCTCGGTCTCCATCTTGTCGATCCCGGACATAACGTCGAAAAAGTAATGAAACAAGGCGTCGCCCGTTATTTAACCGCCGAACTCACGAAGCGGCAGTGGGAGGCGGAGGTCATCGTTTCAAACGTCCATACCGATCCGTTTCAGTTCGTGTGAGCGGAGATGAAAAAAGGCTGTCCTGCAAGCGGTTCAACCGCTTGTTCAGGATAGCCTTTGTTTATGGACGAACGGCTGTTATTCTTCTTTCTTTGTTTTTACCTTCGGCAAGATTTTTTGCAGCGGCACTTTCCGTTCCCGCTCCCATGTTGCCGGATCGTTCGGGTCGAATTGCTCTAAAAAGTCGATTACTTCTTTCGTAATCGGCGTCGGAGTGGAAGCGCCAGCTGTGACAGCCACCTTTTTCGCGTTTTTAATCCAGTTGATATCAATTTCCGTTACATCAGCGATACGGTATGCTTTCGTGCCGGCAATTTCTTCCGATACTTGAGCAAGGCGGTTTGAGTTGTTGCTGCGCGGATCGCCGACAACGATCGTCACATCCGCTTCCTTCGCTTGCTCGGCAACCGCTTCTTGACGAAGCTGGGTCGCGAGGCAAATTTCTTTATGCATTTCGACATGCGGGTATTTTTCTTTCACTTTCGCCATAATATCGGCTACATCCCATTGGCTCATCGTCGTTTGGTTTGTAACCATGAGACGTTCGTTTTTAAGAGAAAGCCGCTCAACATCGTCTGGCGTTTCGACGAGATGAATGCGCTCCGGATTGATGCCGACCGCTCCTTCCGGTTCCGGATGTCCTTTTTTGCCGATGTAGATAATATCGTAACCATCAGCGAGCTTTTGCTCGATGAGCCGATGCGTTTTCGTGACGTCCGGGCATGTTGCATCGATCGTCACTAGCCCTTTTTCGAGCGCGCGTTTTTTCACTTCTGGAGACACGCCGTGGGCGGTGAAAATCACTGTGCCTCGATCAATTTTTTCTAAAATTTCCAGCCGATTTTCTCCATCCAGCGTAATGATACCCTCTTCGGCAAACGCGTCCGTGACGTGTTTATTATGGACGATCATGCCGAGGATGTAAATCGGCCGCGGCAATGATGGGTCTAATGCCGCATTGCGGGCGATGACCATCGCATCGACAACTCCGTAGCAATACCCGCGAGGGGTAATTTTAATCACTTCCATTGTTTTCCCTCCCTGCCGCCGATCCGTGGCGGTTTTCCTTTTTCATTATATCTGAGAGAACAGGATAAGACAAAGAATAACCGCCCTAAGAGGGCGGGAGAGAGGTTTATATATACAGTTTTGGCGTTGATGGTCTCGGTGTGGTCGGTATTTGTTTTTCTTGTGAATCTTCATGATTGGCCTGCGGAACAGGGCGTTTTTTGGCCTCCCGCTCGGCCGGCTTTTGTTTTGTTTCTTTTGCCGGTGCGCTTTCTGTCGATTTCGTTTCTCCGTCTTCTTCATCGGCTGTCTTCAACTCACGGAAAATGCGAATCATGGCTGGAAGGTTGCGGATGAGCGGGCCATATTGTTGCACCATTGGCATGACGTTTTGCGCGACGCTGAGCATTTTTTGTACGTTATTTAACATGCCGATGAATCCACCGCTTGTGTTCGCTGCTGTAGCGGTATTGGCGGCGGTGTTTTGCAGCAACGGTAATCCCCACGGGGATGAAGCGGCGACCGGCGGCTGTCCGCGAGAAAATAGACGGGCCAGTAGACCACCGGCGCCGCCAGGGCGGGGAACGCCAGCCGGCATGTGGGGGAACGGGGCGGGCGGCATACCGACGAACCGGGAAGGGACCATCGGCGGCCGACTGTATCTCATGGCAGTTGCCTCCTTTCCATCGTACAGATGAACAATCGTCCTCCTTCATAAAATATGCGGGAAGAGTGGGAAAGGTTTTTCAGCTGCCATCGTCTTTAGTTGCGGTGGGCCGCAAATATTCGCTATAATGATGGAGCGTACAAAGGGCGTATATAGAAGGGAGTGGTACTTGATGGCAGAGACGCAATTTACCCGGTTTCCATTTCAGCCATTTGTGATCGAGGCGATTCAAGCGCTTCGTTTTTATAAGCCGACGGAAATTCAAGAGCGCATCATTCCGAGAGCATTGCGTGGGGAAAGCATGGTTGGCCAGTCGCAGACTGGGACGGGAAAAACACACGCCTATTTATTGCCGATCATCGAAAAGATCGACCCGGAGCGCGCTGAAGTGCAGGCAGTCATTACAGCGCCGACGCGCGAGTTGGCGACGCAAATTTACCATGAAACGTTAAAGATCACGAAATTTTGCCCGAAAGACCGGATGATTGTCGCTCGCTGTTTCATCGGTGGGACGGATAAGCAAAAGGCGCTTGAAAAGCTCCACGTGCAGCCGCATATTGTGATCGGTACGCCTGGGCGCATTAACGATTTTATCCGCGAGCAGGCGCTTGATGTACACACGGCGCGCACCCTCGTCGTCGATGAAGCCGATTTAATGCTCGATATGGGGTTTATCACCGATGTCGACCAAATCGCGGCCCGGATGCCGAAAGAGCTGCAAATGCTTGTCTTTTCGGCGACGATTCCGGAAAAGCTGAAGCCATTTTTGAAAAAATATATGGAAAATCCGACATTCATCCAGGTCGAGCCGAAACAGACAGCGAATAAAAACATTGAGCATGTGCTCATTCCACTACGCGGCCGTGAAAAGGTCAAGCTGCTTTATGATGTGCTTGTCAGCTACAATCCATATTTAGCCATTGTGTTCGTGAATACGAGAAAGAGGGCTGATGAAGTCGCCGATCAGCTTGCCGAACAAGGACTGAAAGTCGGTGTATTGCACGGTGATTTGACGCCGCGCGAGCGGAAAAAGATGATGAACCAAATTCGCGATTTGGAGTTTCAATACGTCGTTGCCACTGATTTGGCGGCGCGCGGCATTGATATCGAAGGCGTGAGCCATGTCATCAACTATGAGTTGCCCGATGATTTGCAGTTTTACATTCATCGAGCTGGGAGGACGGCACGCGCCGGTTATAGCGGCATTGCGGCGACCATTTACGAACCGACCGACCAAGATGCGATTGCTCGATTGGAAAAAATGGGGATTTCATTTGTTCATCGCGACCTCGTGCGTGGTGAATGGAAGGATCTTCCACCTTGGAATCGGCGGAGCAAGCGAGCTGGTGAGAAGGAAGATGACCTCGCGCTGCTTGTTGCGAAGCTGAAAAAAGCGAAACAAGTGAAACCGGGCTATAAGAAAAAGCTGCGCGCCGAGCTTGAGAAGAAGAAAAAGCGGCTGAGCCGCTTCAAAAAATCGTAGTCTTCGTTGTGTATGGAGATAAAAGGGAGAGAAGGACATGTTAAAAATCGGTTCACACGTTTCGATGAGCGGCAAAAAAATGCTGCTCGCCGCCAGTGAGGAGGCGGTATCGTACGGAGCGAACACGTTTATGATTTACACTGGAGCGCCGCAAAACACAAGGCGCAAAGCCATCGAAGAGCTGAATATTGAAGCCGGGCACGAGCATATGAAGGCGCACGGTATTGAGGACATTGTCGTCCACGCTCCGTATATTATCAATATCGGCAACACGAAAAATCCCGATACGTTTGCGCTTGGCGTTAATTTTTTGCGCGCTGAAATCGAACGAACGGAAGCGATCGGGGCGAAGCAACTTGTGTTGCACCCGGGCGCCCATGTCGGCGCTGGAGCGGAAGCCGGGCTCCGGCAGATCATCCGTGGACTGAATGAAGTGTTGACGCGCGAGCAGACAGTTGAAATCGCTCTTGAAACGATGGCCGGTAAAGGATCGGAATGCGGGCGCACGTTTGAAGAGCTGGCGTATATTATCGATGGCGTTGCCTATAACGACAAGCTGTCCGTCTGCTTTGACACATGTCATACGCATGATGCCGGCTATGACATTGTTAACGATTTTGACGGCGTTCTTTCCGAATTCGACCGGGTGATCGGTCTTGAACGTCTGAAAGTGCTGCATATTAATGACAGCAAAAACCCGCGCGGCAGCCGGAAAGACCGCCACGAAAACATCGGTTTCGGTCATATCGGATTTCGTGCACTGAATTACATCGTCCATCACCCGCAGCTTGCGGACATTCCGAAAATTTTAGAAACGCCGTATGTTGGAGAGGATAAAAACAATAAAAAACCGCCGTACAAACATGAAATCGCTATGCTGCGGGCACAGACATTTGATGATCAGTTGCTGGAAAAAATTGTTGCTGATACGCAATAAAAAGAGATTCCAGCCTTATTTCACTTTTTCTGTACAAATTTTAAAAACAGTTCGTTCGCTTTCTTGGCGATCTCCGGCGACGTGATTTTGGCTAGTTCGCGCACCCATTTTTTCCGCTCCTCGGGGTCGAAGACGTTAATGTCATTCGTTCGGGCAAGATGAAGAATTTTTTTCGCCTGATTGACCGTAATTGGCAAACCGTAATCTCGACTGTACGCAACGAGTTCTTCCGGAGTGATCGTTTTTAATTTTTGTTTCACGAGCTGTTGGTAAAAGTTCATGGCAGCTCCCTCCTTGTTTCTGTTCCATCATATGATGCGAACGGAAGAGAGGTGTATAGTATAATGAAAATGCAAAGTAAAAGAGAAGGGGTGGAAGTTTGGCGCCGAAACAACATAAAAAAGAACCATTGAAGCGTGTGTTGTATCGGGTATTAATGATCATCATTGGGGCCTGCTTGGCGGCGTTCGCTATCGAGCGGCTGCTTGTTCCAAATAAAATGATCGATGGCGGCATTATCGGTGTATCGCTTATTTTGGACTATTTAATTCCTGATGAATGGGGACTGTTGAATTTTGCCACGCTCGTCATTATTTTAAACGCACCATTTATGTATTTTGGCTATAAGCAAATTGGTAAAACGTTTATGTTATCAACGATTTTAGGGGTCGTTATTCTCGGGGGCGCTGAGCGATATTTTCATCATTTTGCCCCGCTGACGAATCAGCCGATTTTAGCAGCCGTCTTTGGCGGCTTGGCGCTCGGGCTTGGCGTCGGGCTTGTCATCCGCCATGGAGGATCGCTTGATGGGACAGAAATATTAGGCATTTTATTGACAAAGAAAATTCCATTTTCCGTCGGCGAGTTCGTCATGTTTGTCAACGTGTTTATTTTCGGTTGGGCAGCGTTTGTGCTCGGGCTCGAGCCAGCGATGTATTCGGTGATGACGTATTACATTGCTTCCAAAATGATTGATGCGGTGGTCGAAGGGCTTGATGAGACACGGGCGGCCTTTATTGTTACTGATCATTATGAAGAAATTTCGAGTGCTATTTTACACCGTCTCGGCCGTGGGACGACGAAGTTAATTGGCAAAGGCGGCTACACGGACGAACAAAAAGAAATCATTTATGCTGTCGTTACGCGTCTGGAAGTGACCAAGTTGAAATCGATCATTAATGAAATTGATCCGAATGCGTTTATTACGATTATGGCGACCCATGAAGTGCGCGGAGCCCGTTTTAAATCGGCAATTCACTAAGGTTTACAAAATGAGCGTGATCGGTTATACTTGCACACAGGCATAAATCGTAACGATTCTGAATTAGCAGGGGAGAACGGTCATGGAAAACAGGCTTGTCGTGCAAATCGAGGATGTGTCGTTTCGCTATGAAAAAGAGGAAGTGCTTGAACGCATCAATTTGGCGGTGCCAAAAGGAGCGTTTTTAGGGCTGGTCGGACCGAACGGCTCGGGGAAATCGACGCTCTTAAAATGCATGCTCGGCTTGTTAAAGCCGGATCGTGGCCGCATTTTCTTGTTCGGTGAGCCGATCGAGTCGTTTCGAGCATGGCATCGGATCGGATTTGTGTCGCAAAAAGCGAACAGCTTTAACCGTGGTTTTCCAGCGACCGTCGAGGAAGTAGTAGCGAGCGGATTGACGGCGAAACGCGGCTTGTTTCGCCGGTTGACGAAAGACGACCGCCGCACGGTCGAAGCGGCGTTGGAGGCGGTCGGTTTGCGTGGCTTGGCGAAGCGCAATATCGGGGAACTGTCCGGCGGCCAGCAGCAGCGGGGGTTTATCGCCCGCGCATTGGCGAGCAAGCCGGATTTGTTGATTTTAGACGAGCCGACCGTCGGTGTTGATGCTCGCCATGTGCATGAGTTTTATGAGCTGCTCGGCGATTTGAACCGCCGCGGTTTGACGCTTGTGCTTGTGACGCACGATATTGGGACGATCACGGATCGGGTAACCCATATCGCCTGCTTAAACAAGCGGCTTTATTTCCATGGAAACGCGGAAGAGTTCGAACGGCTTGGTGATGAGGCGATTTCACGGTTTTACGGCCATCCGCTTCACGTTCTCTCCCACGAGCATTAAGCGGGCGAAACAGAAACGGTTGATTGTGGAGGAATGACATGTGTGGG
This sequence comes from Geobacillus thermodenitrificans subsp. thermodenitrificans DSM 465, assembly GCF_000496575.1. Lineage (GTDB taxonomy): Bacteria > Bacillota > Bacilli > Bacillales > Anoxybacillaceae > Geobacillus > Geobacillus thermodenitrificans. Next base: position 399,470 of record NZ_AYKT01000002.1, read on the forward strand.
AAGCCATTTGGCAATATGAATTTTTACGCAATGCGTTTTTGGCCGGCATTTTGACCGGATTTGCCGCGCCGTTGCTCGGGGTGTTTATCGTTGTTCGGCGGTTGTCGCTCATCGCTGATGCGTTGAGCCATGTGGCGCTTGCCGGCATTGCCGCCGGACTGCTGATCGGAAAGTCAGTTTCAACTGCCGCCGGCTGGAATCCACTTTACATCGGAATGGGCTTTTCCGTTGCCGGTTCGCTGCTCATTGAGAAGTTGCGCGCTGTTTATCGCCATTATGAAGAACTTGCCATTCCAATTATTTTATCGGCAGGCATTGGTCTAAGTGTCATTTTGATTTCAATCGCTAACGGGTTTAACGCCGATTTGTTTTCCTATTTGTTTGGCAGCGTCAGCGCCGTGAGCAGCGATGATGTTTGGGCAGTGTTCGTGGTGGCTGTGATTGCCGCTGCCATTATTTTCGTGTTTTATAAGGAGCTATTTCTCCTTTCCTTTGATGAAGAATACGCCCGCGTCTCCGGCGTTCGCGCCAAGTTCATTCATTTTTTGTTTATTGTGCTTGTCGCCCTTGTCATCGCGTCATCAATGCGCATCGTCGGTGTGTTGCTCGTTTCTTCACTGATGACGCTGCCGGTGGCAGCGAGCATTCGCATCGCCAAAAGTTTTAAACAGGCGATCGTATTTTCCATTTTCTTCGGGGAGCTGTCGGTCATCATCGGGCTTTTGGCAGCGTATGAGCTCGATTGGGCACCGGGCGGGACGATCGTCATGCTGGCAGTCGCCATTTTGCTTCTCGTATTGGGATGGAAAAAATGGAAAAGGGGACGGTAGTGATGAAGATCGGCGAAGCGTTGCAGTTAATGAAAGAAAACGGATTTAAATATACTGAAAAACGAAAGCAAATGCTCGAGCTGTTTGCCGAGTGCGATAAATATTTGACAGCAAAAGAAGTGCTTGAAGCGCTTCGCCCGGCGTATCCAGGCTTAAGCTTTGACACGGTGTATCGCAATTTGTCACTCTTCGCTACGCTTGGCATTTTGGAAATGACTGAGCTGTCCGGAGAAAAGCATTTCCGCTTTGCCTGTGATGCCCGCCATCATCACCACCATTTTATTTGCATCCAGTGTGGAAAAACAAAGGAAATTGATGCGTGCCCGATGGACGGGATCGGCACAGAGCTCGATGGCTATGAGATTGCTGACCATAAATTTGAAATTTACGGCACGTGTCCGCAATGCCAAAAACCTCTCCCGATATAAGGCGGGAGAGGTTTTTTATGGCTGTAACCGCCGTTCTATTTCGCGCTTTGCTTCAAGCCAGTTTTTGACGCGGATAACGTTATCTGGAATCGGTCCTTGATTGTACGGGGTGTCGAACAAAATGACCGGGATGCCGCATTCTTCGCCAATGGCGCAGGCGTTGTCGTATTTGTCTTCAAAAAAAGCCGCGAGCTGATAGCGACGGACGGCGTCGATTTTATCATGTGATCCGATCAACTCAATATGATGGTAATGGACGCCATGCCGCTGAAACCAACGTTCAGTGAGCTCATACAAATGGCGGCCGCGAGCGCTAATGTAAAATAGCTCGTATTTGTCTTTCCAACTATCGATCACCTCAAGCGCATAACGGGCAAGCGGGGCGCGTTCATAAATCTCCGCTTCATTTTCCTCCATCCAGCGATCCATTTCCTCTTCCGTTACGTCGTACAGCGGTGCCAAATTGTACTGTGTAATGTCGCCTAATGTGAGCGGTTTGCCAAATGATTCGTTTAAGTATGGAATGAATGTGCTTGGACATGTTATGGTACCGTCAATGTCAATACCGAGGCGTTGTCGCTTCATCGCCTTATCCCCCTTTTAGAAAATATTCACACTGATAAAATGACGGCGGTTTCTCATACTAATAATGCTCCTTACTTTAGGAAAGCGAGGGAAGCATATGGCAGACAACCGCGAGCGCACGTATAATGAAAGTTACGTGCAATCGATCGGAAAAGAGGAACCAGAACGTCCTTTCATGGAAGAAACAGCGGCGGAGATCGCTGAGCCGATCCGTCGACGCGATGAGCGGAACGAAGAACGAGCAGGCGGCGCCGGGATTGGATGGACCGCTTTAGCGTTGTCCATTATCGCTTTGTTTATGTGGCCGATTTTGTTAGGAGCGGCCGGCATTATTGTCGGTTTTATCGCACGTCGGCGCGGCGCAGAGACGCTTGGAGCGTGGGCCATCGGGATCGGCGTTATCGCCATTCTCGTCCGCTTGTTCATTATGCCGTTTTATACGTAAAAAAAGCGAGGGTGTCCTCAAGCGAGGACGCCCTTTTTTGTTCTTTTGACCGTGTTTCGATTACTCCACGGCATTCCCTTTCAGAGCCGCTTCTTTTTCCTTTTGTTTCGCAAAATATTCCTCAGCCAGCTTGTCGATTTCTTTCTTCAATTCTTCGACCATCTGCTCTTCTGGCACTTTGCGGACAATTTTGCCGTGGCGGAACAACAGGCCTTCGCCACGGGCGCCGGCAATGCCGATATCGGCTTCGCGCGCTTCACCCGGTCCGTTGACGGCGCAACCAAGCACGGCAACTTTGATCGGTGCTTTAATTTTGGCGATATAGTCCTCGATTTCATTGGCGATGCTGATTAAATCGATCTCAATCCGTCCGCACGTCGGGCAGGAAATGAGCGTCGCCGCATTGGAGGCAAGCCCGAACGTTTTTAAAATTTCACGCGCTACTTTCACTTCTTCGACCGGATCGGCACTTAAGGAAATACGGATCGTATTGCCGATGCCTTTGCTTAAAATGGCACCGAGCCCGACCGCGCTTTTAATCGTACCGGAAAAGAGTGTTCCGGCCTCGGTAATGCCGACGTGAAGCGGATAGTCAAACGTGCGCGCCGCTTTTTCATATGCTTCAATGGCGAGACGCACATCGGACGCTTTTAACGAGACAATAATATCGTGAAAATCAAGCTCCTCTAAAATGCGGATATGGTATAAGGCGCTTTCCACCATGCCTTCGGCTGTAGGATATCCGTATTTTTCCAAAATGCGTTTCTCAAGCGACCCGGCGTTGACACCGATACGGATGGGCACGCCGCGTTCTTTTGCGGCTTTGACGACCGCCTCGACTTTCTCTCGGCGCCCAATATTGCCCGGGTTGATGCGAATTTTATCGACGCCGCCTTCGATCGCTTTTAACGCCAATTTATAGTCAAAGTGAATGTCGGCGACAAGCGGGATGTTAATTCGCTTTTTAATTTCTGGTATGGCATCAGCCGCCCGTTCGTCCGGACAGGCAACGCGGACGATTTGGCAGCCCGCTTCCTCAAGCCGGTGAATTTGGGCTACGGTCGCGTCGACATCGTGCGTTTTTGTCGTTGTCATGCTTTGGATAATGACTTCATTGTTGCCGCCGATCGTCAGCGACCCGACGCGGACTGGCCTTGTTTTTGAACGATGGATGATTTCACTCACGGAAATTCGCTCCTTTAAAAACGAGTGCTTTTCTGCACTAAGTTTATCAATAGTGATGGGCATTGACAAGAAATTCGCCACGTTTATTTTTCGTATATCGGAATTTTGTATGTTTTCCCGATTTGAAGAGCATTTGCTTTTGCTTCAGGATTTAGCCTTTCAAAGTCGCGAATCAATGTCTCAATGGAAACGGGGATCGGCCCTTGCTGTTCGCGTTCGGCAATCGATAAGAGCGTGTCGCCGGCTTTGATTTTGACCATCTTATAGGCGGGGATGCTTGTCCTCTCTTGAACAGCCAGAGGTTTCGATGACACTGGAAGTGTTCCGACCGTTAAATCTTTGTACGCAATATAGCCAACAAGGAAGACGATAAGCAACAGAAACCACTTTTTCATTGTATCCCCCAACGCTTTTTTTATGAAATGTATGCTTGTCCGTTCAAAATATGAGAGCTATTCCGTAAAACGTTACAAAATGTTCAGGCGGCGTTGAGATGGATTGACATAATGGAAGAGGAGACGAGGACAGTCATGAGGCAATCATTCGGAAAGATGAGCTAATGAGTTTATTTGTCAGTATTTGGCTCTCCTCAGTCGGGACGGTTAGCGCGATGTTGTATGTAAAAGCGAAACGTGAGACGATGCGTAGATCGGATTAAGATCGTTGGGCTCGGTCAAATGGTGGGGGGAAAGATATCGCACAGTTTGAAATGGACGGATAAAAAAAGCCGCCAAGGATAGGCTTGGCGGCTAACTGTTCGCCCGCGCGGCCGGCACTTCCTTAATGGCCAAAAAGAGGACAGCGAGCGAAACGAACCAATGAATAAATGTGCTGTAAGGCACGATCGTTTGAACAGTTTCCATCAAAGTAAAAAAGATGGTCGACAACGTAATGGCGTAAGCTGCCATGATCCATGTATGGCGGTAGCGAAGCTTTTTGTCTAACATGCCGGCAAAAAGGAGACCGAACAAGGCGAATACGCACACACCGATGAATTTCCCCAAACAGGCGAGCACGTATAAGACAAGACCGAAAAGTGGAATAAGCACGGGGAGAAGTGACTGCAAGCTGGTGATAAACGTATGCACATCTTCATCAGTGATGGTCACGTCGGGAAAAGTCGCATAGCTGTAATGCTGCGCTTGGTGGCTGGCGACGAGCACAGCTTCATGTTTCAACAAAGCGATGGCGTTTGGAAATCGCTCTACTTCCTCTCTCGTCACTTCACCCGTGCTGTCAAAAATGATTGTAAACCCGCCTTGGTCAATATGGATCGGTTCGGTTGCTGCTGACTGAAGCTCCCCGTTTTCAATCGAAAAGGGCGGGAGGTCGTTACGCAGCAAAGCGCTCGTTGTGCGAATGCTCTCGGCTAGTGACGTCGAAGCATAGTAAAAAGTCGGAAGAACGGATAAAAGCGTCAGTAAAAACAAATAGCCAATTGTTTTTCCAATCCCTTGAAATCGAAAACGAGCGATATCTTTTGGGGAATACAGACTTTTCCATAATTGGACAAATACGTTCATCATGGCCACACCTTTCCTTTTCTCCATTTTCCATTGTATATGTTGAGAAAAGGGAATTCAACTGTGAGTGCTTTCGGCCATCAGCAGACAAGCAAATTCATTGAAACATTGTGGTAATTTTGGTAAGCTAATTTTACATGGACGGCACTACGTCCGCATTACATAACAAAAGGAGGAGATTTGCATGCCATTTGAACTGCCGGCATTGCCGTATGCGTACGATGCGCTCGAGCCGCATATCGACAAAGAAACGATGACCATTCACCACACGAAGCATCATAACACGTACGTGACGAACTTAAATGCAGCGCTTGAAGGACACGCTGATTTGCAAAACAAATCGCTTGAAGAATTGCTCAGCAATTTGGAAGCCCTTCCTGAAAGCATTCGCACTGCAGTGCGCAACAACGGCGGCGGCCATGCGAACCATTCGCTGTTCTGGACGATTTTGTCTCCAAACGGCGGTGGTGAGCCGACAGGCGAACTGGCTGAAGCCATCAACAAAAAATTCGGCAGCTTTGCGGCGTTTAAAGACGAGTTTTCGAAAGCAGCTGCTGGCCGTTTTGGTTCCGGCTGGGCATGGCTTGTCGTCAACAACGGCGAGCTGGAAATTACGAGCACGCCGAACCAAGACTCGCCGATCATGGAAGGCAAAACGCCGATCCTCGGTTTGGACGTTTGGGAGCATGCTTACTACCTGAAATATCAAAACCGTCGTCCGGAATACATCGCGGCGTTCTGGAACGTCGTCAACTGGGACGAAGTAGCGAAACGATACAGCGAAGCGAAAGCAAAATAAGTAGATCCACGATGAAAAAAGCGGGGCGAATGAGTCGCCCCGTTTTTTTCATTAACTTAAAAGTGCATAGCAGCAGCGGAAATGGTCACACTACCGGATAGATGAAAAGGGGAGTTTGCGATGTCATTATTTGAAAAATTGACTGGCCAAGAACGGGTGGACCGTGATTTGCTGCTGCTTCTTTTTATCGGTGGGTTTTATTCGCTTGCTGTATCGCTGTCAAATACGTTTGTCAACATTTATTTATGGAAACAGACCGGTGATTTTCGAGACTTGGCGCTGTATAATTTGGCGGTCGTCATCATGCAGCCGCTGACGTTTATATTCGCCGGCCGGCTGGCGAAACAGATCGACCGCATTCTCATCCTACGGCTTGGGGTGTCGTGTTTAGCCGTTTTTTTTGTCACCGTTTTGCTTGTTGGTTCCCGCGCTCATCAATATTTGCTCTTTCTCGGCGCACTGTTGGGGATCGGCTATGGCTTTTATTGGCTGGCGTTTAACGTGTTGACATTTGAAATTACGGAACCGGAGACGCGCGACTTTTTTAACGGTTTCTTCGGAGTGCTGACATCATCAGCCGGCATGATCGGACCGATTGCCGCCGGTTATATGATCTCATCGCTCGCCGGTCTGAAAGGGTATACGCTCGTTTTCTCGCTGTCACTTGGCTTGTTTATTATCGCTGTACTGCTCAGCTTCTTTCTCAAACGTCGCACAGCGGCGGGAAAATATTTATTTGTTCGCATTTTAAAGGAACGCAATAAAAACCGGAACTGGCGGCTCATTACGAATGCGCACTTTTTTCAAGGATTGCGTGAAGGTTCGTTTGTGTTCGTCATTTCGGTGTTGGTGTATGTCACCTCGAACAGCGAATGGGCGCTTGGCAAGTATGGGCTCGTCAATTCATTTACATCGTTTGTCGCCTATTATGCGGTTTCCCGGCTGATGAAACGGGAATATCGGATGAAAGCCATTTTATTAGGTGGACTGTTGCTATATGCAGCCATTTTTCTTATTGTCTTTCAGCCGTCTTACCCCCGCTTGATTATTTATGCTGCCACGATCGCCATCGCTTACCCGCTTTTGCTCGTTCCGTATTCATCGTTAACGTTTGACGTGATAGGTAAAAGTTGGAAATCGGCAGAAGCGCGTGTTGAGTACATTGTCGTCCGCGAGCTGTTTTTGAACGTTGGGAGGGTGGCATCGATTTTAGCCTTTTTAGCGGCAATGGCACTCTTCGGGGAAAAGATCGGCATTCGCGTTCTCATGTTTGTGTGTGGGGCTGGACATTTGGTGATTTACTGGTTTGTCCGTCGCATTCGCTTCACGGATGGCCACCCGGAGCGGGATCGACAAGAGCCGCTTCTGCTTCGGACGAAACTGGCCGGCGAACGGGGCGGTCCGTCGGGGTAAAAGGGTTGCCCATGTTTTTCCCTAGCCATGCCTGCCTTTTTCTTTTACAATAGGGAGAGGGAAAGGAGGACCGGGGGATGAAACGGAAAAAGCGGGCGCAAGTACCGATTCGTTTAAACATTTTGTTTTTCTTTGTCTTTTTATTGTTTTCGGCGCTGATTTTACGCTTGGGCGTCGTGCAAATTGTGTATGGGGAGGATTACCGCCGCGAAGTGGAACGGACGCAGGATCAGATTGTCAGCACGCCGGTGCCACGCGGCAAAATTTACGATCGGTTCGGCCAGGTGATCGTCGATAATACGCCGCAAAAAGCGATTACGTACACGCGCTCAAAAACGACCCAACCGGAAGAAATATTGGAAGTGGCGAAAAAGCTCGCCCAATATATCGATATTCCAGATGCAGAAGAAAAAGTGACCGAGCGCGATATGAAAGACTATTGGATTTTGACTCACCCAGACGAGGCGAAAAAGAAAGTGAGCGAACGAGAACGAAAAGCGTTCGCTGATCAAGGGTTGACGCAAAAAGAGATTGACAAAAAAGTGTATGAGTGGACGCTCGATCGCATTACGAAGCAAGATCTAGAGCAAATTTCCAAAGCAGAACTTGAAGTGATCGCCATTAAGCATGAGATGGAAAGCGGTTATGCGCTGACGCCGCAAATAGTGAAAAGCAAAGGGGTGACTGACCGCGAATATGCGGTCGTCAGTGAGCATTTGAGCGAGCTGCCTGGTGTCAACACTACCGTTGACTGGGAGCGGAAGTACATCTATGACAACACGTTTCGCTCTGTGCTCGGAAGCGTGACAGAAGAAGATGAGGGCGTCCCGCGCGAGCGGCTCGACCACTTTTTAGCCCGCGATTACAGTCGCAACGACCGCGTCGGCAAAAGCTACTTGGAGATGCAGTATGAAGAAGTGCTGCACGGCAAAAAGGCGAAAGTAAAAAACATTGTTGACAAATCGGGCAACATCGTCTCGGTTGAGCAAGTGTCCCCAGGTGAGCGCGGCAAAGATCTCGTTTTGACGATCGATGCCGAGCTGCAGCAAAAAGTGGAACAAATTATCCAAGAAGAGATTTTGGCGACGAAGCGGAAAGGGCGTTCGCCACTGTTGGATCGGGCGTTCGTCGTCATGATGAATCCGAAAACAGGCGAAGTGCTGGCGATGGCCGGCAAACTGCTCCAAGACGGCAAGTTTGTTGACTTTGCCATCGGCAATATTACGTCAGCTTATGCGATGGGGTCGGCGGTGAAAGGGGCAACGGTGCTCACCGGCTTCCAAACGGGAGTGCTCCATCCGAATACGTATATTCGGGATGAGCCGCTGCATATTAAGGGAACTCCAGTTAAAAAATCTTGGAAAACGATGGGGACCATTAATGAGCTGACAGCTCTTAAGCAGTCATCGAACGTTTATATGTTTAAAACAGCGATCGCTATTGGCGGCGGTACATACCGTCCGAATCAATCGCTTAAGATCAATCCAGATGCATTTACGACGATTCGCCATTATTTCAGCCAATTCGGCTTGGGCGTGAAAACCGGCATCGATTTGCCGAACGAATTGGGCGGTTTCCAAGGCCAAAGTACGCGCGGCGGGTTTTTGCTTGACTTGTCGATCGGTCAGTATGACATGTATACGCCAATGCAGTTGGCACAATACGTCTCAACGATCGCCAACGGCGGCTACCGGATGAAGCCGCTCCTTGTCAAAGAAATCCGCGATCCGTCCATTGACGGAAAAACGCCTGGCCGGACTATTCAACAGTTTGAGCCGGTCGTCTTAAACCGCGTTGATATGAAGACTGAATACATTCAACGTGTGCAGGAAGGATTCCGCCGTGTCATGCAAGAGCCGGGCGGAACGGCGTATTCGTATTTCGCCAATGCTTCGTACAAGCCAGCCGGTAAAACAGGGACGGCCGAAGCGTTTTATGATGGGCCGATTAAAAGCCGACGCAATGATCCGACATACAATTTGACACTCGTCGGCTATGCACCGTATAACGACCCGCAAGTATCGTTCGCTATCGTTGTCCCATGGGCGACGCAGGGGGATAGCGATGGCATTAACAACCGGATCGGCCGTCGCATTTTAGATGCTTATTTTGACTTGAAGGCGAAACGAACGGCTGGGGAAACGACGGCTACTGATGCAGAGACAAACGAACAATGACCATTGAAGCTGATTCGATCAGGATATTTTCCGGTCGGATCGGCTTTTTTTTATTTTCTTGCTCGGCGAAAGAGCATTAGAACATGGGCGAATGGGGAGGTATTAAGGAGGGGGAACCGATCTGATGAAAACGATTGGAGTTTATATAATCTTAACATTCCGTTTAAACCTCGTTAATAGCCTTCACTTATGATAGGACATGTAAGAGAAAACGAATGGTGTAGGGGGAAAAACGATGAACAAATGGAAACGGCTCATGTTGTCCGGTGTGCTCAGCGGGATGATGGTGTTCGTTGCCGCCTGTGGCGGAGGGAACAAAGCAGGGGGAAATGATGCCGAAGGTGAGTCTGCATCGGAACTGTCAGGCGAAGTAATCATGGATGGCTCTTCGACTGTCTATCCGATTGCGGAGGCAGCCGCTGAAGAATATATGGCTGAACAGCCGAATGTGAAAGTGTCTGTCGGCATGTCGGGAACGGGCGGTGGATTTGAAAAATTCAGCAAAGGGGAAAGCGATTTTTCAAACGCTTCCCGTCCGATCAAAGAGGAAGAGAAACAAGCAGCCGCTGCCAACGACATCGAATTTCAAGAGTTTCAACTCGCTTATGATGGGCTTTCTGTCGTTGTCAATAAAGAAAACGACTGGGTTGACTACTTGACGGTAGATGAGCTGAAAAAAATGTGGACGGAAGACGGCAAGGAGAAAAAATGGTCGGATATCCGCTCGGGATGGCCGGATGAGGAAATTCAATTTTTCTCGCCTGGTCATGATTCCGGAACGTATGACTACTTTGATGAAGTGATTCTTGAAGGAAAAGAAATGGTCAAAACCGCTCAACTTTCTGAGGACGATAATATCCTCGTTCGTGGAGTCGAAGGGGATCGATACGCGATTGGTTACTTCGGCTATGCGTATTACTTGGAAAATAAAGATAAGCTGAAGATTGTGCCAATCGATGCCGGCAACGGTCCGATCGAGCCAACGAACGAGACGATTGAGACGGGAAAATATACTCCGCTTTCGCGTCCGCTATTTACGTATGTGAACGTCAAATCTTTGAAAGAAAAACCGCAAGTGTATGATTACATGGAGTTCTTGTTGGAAACAGCTGGGGATTTAGCCGAAGAAGTCGGTTATGTCCGCCTGCCGGAGGAAAAGTATAAGGAACAACTTGAAACGTTGCAAGGGTTGAAATAAGTTTCGTTAGGCCGGCGACAACGGATGTCTGTCGGCCTAGACTTGTGACTGCGGTTGGAATATGTCGGAAAGGAGTTTTCGATTTATGGGGATTCCAACGAATCAAGAACAGCCGTTCTCGGTGCGGGAGATGATTGTCGAAAATCAAAGGCGGCAACATTGGCCGAAAAGGATGGAAAAGATCGCGCCCAAGCTCCTTTTTACATTGGCGGCACTCTCCGTGCTCGTGACGCTTGGTATTTTGTTTACCCTTCTTTTTGAGACAATCGAATTTTTCCGCCGGGTATCGATCGTTGAGTTTGTCACGAGCAAAGAGTGGCTTCCGTGGAACGAGGAACACGGATCGTTCGGGGTGGCTCCGCTTGTGACCGGCACGTTGCTGACAACCGGTATCGCTATGCTTTTTGCTGTTCCGATTGGGCTCGCTTCGGCCATTTACTTGAGCGAGTACGCATCGGAGCGGACGCGGCGAATCATCAAACCGGCACTCGAAGTGCTTGCGGGCATTCCGACCATCGTTTACGGCTTTTTTGCCCTGACGATCGTAACGCCGTTATTGCAAAACGTCATTCCAGACCTAGAGATTTTTAATGCGCTCAGTCCGGGACTTGTGATGGGGATTATGATCATTCCGATGATTGCCTCGCTGTCGGAGGACGCGATGAGTGCCGTGCCGAATTCGATTCGCGAAGGCGCTCTTGCGCTTGGCGCGACAAAGCTCGAAGTGGCGCTTAAGGTCGTGCTTCCAGCCGCTGCTTCGGGAGTGATCGCTTCAGTGATTTTAGGCATTTCCCGGGCGGTTGGTGAAACGATGATCGTCGCGGTAGCCGGCGGATCGTCGCCGGAATTTACGTTTGATGTCACGAAGTCGATTCAAACATTGACGGCTTATATCGTCCAGGTGACAACGGGCGATGCCGGCTACGGGACAACGATTTATTACAGCATTTACGCGGTCGGGATGACACTCTTTCTTTTTACATTGGTGATGAATGTATTAGCGCAATACATTTCCCGTCGGTTTAGGGAGGAGTATTAAAAAATGGATAAACTGCTCGTTTCGAAGAGGATGAAAGGAAGGCTGGTGCAAAACGCCATCTTGCAAGCCATTTTCTTTTTCGCAACCGTTTTGGGGTTAATTGCTCTTATGTTGTTATTATCCCATGTCGTTATGCAGGCGATTGGCTGGCTGGATGGCGATTTTTTAAACAACTTTCCTTCACGTCGGCCGGAAGAGGCTGGGATGAAGTCCGGACTGATCGGCTCTCTTTGGCTGATGATGATCGTTGCACCGGTTTCGTTTATTTTAGGAGTCGGAACCGCCATTTACTTGGAAGAATACGCGCTCAAAAACCGATTTACCGCTTTTATTCAAACGAATATTTCCAATCTGACCGGTGTACCGTCGATTGTGTTTGGTTTGCTCGGATTGACGATTTTCGTCCGTGAGCTCGGGCTTGGGCGCAGTGTTCTCGCTGCCGGATTGACCATGAGTTTACTCGTTTTCCCAGTGATCGTCGTCGCTGCCCAAGAGGCGATCCGTGCGGTTCCTCAGCAGTTGCGGGAAGCTTCATATGCCATGGGAGCGACGAAATGGCAAACGATTTGCCGGGTTGTGCTGCCAGCGGCGCTGCCAGGGATGCTGACGGGGGCTATTTTGGCGCTTTCCCGTGCTGTCGGGGAAACCGCACCGCTTGTGGTGCTCGGAATTCCGACGTTTATCGCCTACCTGCCGAGCGGCGTGTTAGACACGTTTACCGTTATGCCGCTGCAAATTTATAACTGGACAGGGCGGCCGCAGGAAGAATTTCAACATGTGGCAGCCGCAGGAATTGTCGTCTTGCTCGGCTTTCTCATTATGATGAATTCGGTCGCAGTGTTGATTCGCAACAAATTTCAAAAGCGATTTTAATTTCATGAACGGGAAATGAGCGAAAGGAGACCGATAAGATGATGGCAACAAAAACAAAAGAAACAAAGGTTGCTCCCCTGACTGTCGGATCAACCGCGGCGATGCCGACGGCCGAGAGTGGCGAAGCGAAAGGAGTCGTGTACGAGACGAAAGATTTGAATTTATGGTATGGAGAGCACCATGCGCTAAAACATATTCATTTAACGATTTACGAAAATAAAGTGACAGCGATTATCGGGCCATCGGGATGCGGAAAATCGACCTATATTAAAACGTTGAACCGAATGGTTGAACTCGTGCCGAACGTCCGCATCGCCGGCCATCTTGCCTACCGCGGGCGCAATATTTTTGATCCGTCCTATCCAGTCGAACAGCTGCGGACACAAATCGGCATGGTGTTTCAAAAGCCAAACCCGTTTCCGAAATCGATTTACGACAATATTGCTTACGGTCCTCGTATTCACGGCATCCGCAATAAAAAAGTGCTCGATGAAATTGTCGAAAAAAGCTTGCGCGGGGCGGCGCTTTGGGATGAGGTAAAAGACCGGCTTCGCGATCATGCTTACGGTTTATCTGGAGGGCAGCAGCAACGCCTGTGCATCGCCCGCTGTTTGGCAATCGAACCGGACGTCATTTTAATGGATGAGCCGACTTCGGCGCTCGACCCGATTTCGACGCTAAAAATCGAAGAACTTATCCAAGAATTGAAAAAACAATACAGCATTATTATTGTGACCCATAACATGCAGCAGGCGGCGCGCATTTCAGACAAAACAGCATTTTTCTTGAACGGGGAAGTGATTGAGTACGCAGAGACGAGCAAGCTGTTTTCGAATCCTGCCGACCAGCGTACGGAAGATTACATTACCGGCCGTTTCGGGTAAAAACAAAGGAGGCAAGCAAAGAAATGCGTGAAACGTTTGCTGATGATTTACGGGCGTTGCATAACAAGTTGATCGAAATGGGACGGTTAACAGAAGTGGCATTGCAACAGGCGATTGAATCGTTTCAAACGCAAAACAAAAAGTTGGCGATGGCGGTCATTGACGGAGACGGTTCAATTGATAAGCTCGAGGAGGAAGTGAATGATTTCGCATTATGGCTCATTGCGAAACAGCAGCCGGTCGCGACTGATTTGCGCCGTATCGTCGCCGCAATCAAAATCGCGAGCGATATCGAACGAATCGCCGATTTTGCTGTGAATATCGCTAAGGCATGCATCCGCATCGGCGGCCAGCCGTTTGTGATTGATATTCGCCCGTTCGTGTTGATGCATCGCCTGGCCACAGACATGGTATCGACGGTGATTGCTGCGTACGATCAGGAAGATGTGTCGTTGGCTGCACAAATTGCCGATATGGACCATCAAGTCGATGAACAGTACGGAGAACTGATGAAGTCGTTGCTTGAGATGGAGAAAACGGACAAAGAGGCGCTGGCGCAAATGAACGTGCTTGCCCTCGTCGCTCGATATATGGAGCGGACGGCGGATCATGCGACCAATATTGCTGAACATCTCATTTACCTTGTCAAAGGGAAGCATTACGACTTGAATGACTGACAGTATAAATGTAAGGAGGCGTCCTGGTAGGCGCCTCCTTTTGGCTGAATTATGGGCTGGTAATGAGGCGGCTGATCGCCGCATAATCCATATCGCTGCGCACATTGTAGGCGCCGGGGCGGATCAAATGCGCCAGCCCACGCTTCTGCAAATAGTCATTGAACGAGCGAGCGCTGTCGATGATGTGGGCAGCCTCAAGCTCTTTGGCGAACGTTTCCGGCGTATCCCCTTTTTCAATCACAAGGCGGTACACATAAACGGTTTGCACCGATTGTTTCGGCGGCTGCTCGACCGACGCCTTCGATTGGGTGCTTAAGAGCTTGTCGTATTCGTCCTTCGTAACAGCGACGAGCTCATGTTGTTGAAGGTACGCCTTGACGTCCACATCGGTCGACTCAGGCGGAGGGGAAGTGTAATATGCGGCGCCGATAATCGACGTCGAAACAAGCAAGCCAAAGGCGAAAGAACGTATCGTCCGCTTTCTCATCGCTGCAATCTCCTTATCGTCCGCTCGACTTCAGGAACAGTCAAGCCGGTTTCTTGCGCGATCTCATCGAGAGGAAACCCTTGTTTATGTAAAAGCAAGACGCGTCGATCGGTCGCCGATAATGCTCCGCCACGGCGAGGTGAAGCTGAACGCCGGCGCTCGGGGATAAGCAGCTCTTCTTCAATGACTTGCAGTCGCTTTTTCATTTGGTACGTTTCTTGGGCGAGCGAAACGGTCAACTGCTCGATTTGTTCTTCGAGCGGTTTTAATTCGTCTTTGGCAAAAAACGAGATGATGAGCAAAAGAATCGATAAGACCGCTAAAGCGATGACTGCGTATTCTACCATTGTCCATCCCTCCTTTTTTCACTATATCATATCAATCTTTGTTTGTGGCCAGTCTTATTGAAAAAGATAAAATTTAGAGGTGGAAATCACCACAAAAAAATGCTATCATAGAAAGGTCTGATTATATAAAGCACGTTTGGAGGGAAAAAGATGCGCGTGAACATTACATTAGCATGCACAGAATGCGGCGAACGCAATTACATTTCGTCCAAAAATAAACGCAACAATCCAGAGCGTCTTGAGCTGAAAAAATATTGCCCGCGGGATCGCAAGGTCACGTTGCACCGTGAAACGAAGTAAGCAGTAGGAAGATCATTCCTGCTGCTTTTATCTTTATGCTGAAAAGGGGGAAGACGATGGATTGCAAACGGGAACTGCGCCGCCGGATGGTTGATCGCCTTCGGCAGCTTTCACCCGCCGAGAAACAGGCATATGATCGGCAAATTGCTGCTTATTTATACCGGTGGCGGCAATGGCAAGAGGCCAAAGTCGTTGCCATCACGATAGCAAAAGAGACGGAAGTGGACACTGTGCCGATCATCGAACGAGCTTGGCAAGAAGGAAAAACGGTCGGTGTGCCAAAATGCAATCCAATGACAAAAACGATGACGTTCCGGCAAATTGCATCGTTCGCCCAACTTGAGAAGGCGTATGCCGGACTGCTCGAGCCGATCGAAGAACAAACAACGGCGCTCGGCCACGATGAGTTTGATCTCATCATCGTTCCAGGCGTATGTTTCACGAAAACCGGCTACCGAATCGGCTATGGGGGCGGGTATTACGACCGGTATTTGCAGGGGATAACGGCGACGACCGCGGCGCTCGCCTATTCGTTTCAAGTGGTTGAAGACATTCCTGTCGAGGATCACGATGTGCCGGTCGAGTTTATGATTACTGATCAAGGGGTTATTCATTGTGGGCCATGAATGGTGGTATGCGGCTGCCTCTGTCATCGCAGCTGGTGGCGGATGGCTATTGCGGTCGCTGTCTGTCTCAGGGGCAGCGGCGACCGTTGTCGTCGGCACGCTGGTCGGATGCGGCTTTTCTTGGGGCGGATTATGGTTGTTAGGGCTCTTTTTTGCCAGCTCCAGCTTCTTTAGCAACGCCGGGAAGAGGAAAAAAGCAAAGATGGCTGGAAAATTGGCCAAAGGTGGGCGGCGTGATGCTGTCCAGGTGCTTGCCAACGGCGGAATGCCAGCTGTTTTGGCGCTGTTGGCGCTGTTACGTCCTGATCCGGTATGGAATGAGCTGTTCGTTGTTGCCGTCGCAGCAGCGAACGCTGACACGTGGGCATCGGAAATCGGCGCCTTGAGCAGACGGCCGCCGCGGGCATGGCCGAGCTTTCGGCCGGTGGAAGCTGGCACTTCGGGAGCGGTGACGCTCCTTGGCACGGTTGCTTCCCTCGCTGGGGCGCTGTTCATCGCTGCTGCCGGTGCACATTTCCTGCATACTACGCCATTTTTAACGATTGCGCTGTTCGGCTGGTTCGGCAGCTGGCTGGACACATGGCTTGGTGCCGCTTGGCAGTCCGCCTACCGCTGCCTAGTATGTGGGGCAGCCACAGAACGGAAATGGCATTGTGGGCAAAGGACGATCCATGTGAAAGGATGGCGTTGGCTTGACAACGATGCAGTCAACGCGTTGTCGATCATTGGCGCGGTGCTCGCCGCTGCGTTCGTGTTCGTGCGCTGATGAATGCGCTTCATAATTAAGGAGAAAAAGGGAAAAAGAATAACGAACGTATCATATGATGAAGGGGGAGCACCAATGAACAAATGGGCGTATTCACTATTGGTCGTTGCTGCCGGATGGCTTGCCTACCGTTACCGTTACCGGATGGCCGACTGGGCATTGCGCATTCCGTCGCTGCGAAAACAGCTCATCCGGTTTGCGCTCAACATTCCTGCGGTACGCGGTGTTCTTGTCTCGCAAATGTTGCGCCCGTGAGGCAGCGATGAAACGGTGGGAAGCCGTTTGGTTTGATGTGGATGAGACGCTCATTGACTATGAACAGACGTTTTGCGCCGCCATCCGCCATTGTTTTCATCGCTTTTTTCCGGCTGCTCCCGTTTCGTTTTCTGTTTGGTTTCCCATTTTCAAAGAGGCGTGCGACCGATATTGGGCCGACTACGAAGCCGGAGCGTTGACGCGTCGTGCTTACCGTCGGCTCCGCTTTCTCGATGCGGCGCGCACCTGCCAAATCGAAGCGGACGAGGAGATGGCCGACCGGTTTCACACGTATTTTGACGGGGTAGTCAGCCGGTTTGCTGTCGCCTTGCCGGGCATAACCGATTTGCTTTGCCAATTGCGCGCAGCCAACGTGCCGCTGGGGGTTATTACGAACGGCAGCGGTGCCATTCAGCGCGGGAAACTGGCCTCCTGCGGTCTTCATAACTTTTTCCGCGGCGATGCCGTGATTATTTCTGAAGAAGTTGGGTATAAAAAACCGGAGGCGGCGATTTTTCACTATGCTAGAAACAAGCAACCGTCCAAGCAGCCGGTATATGTCGGCGACTCGTGGAAATTGGATGTAGAGGGAGCGCTTGGCGCCGGTTGGGAGGCTGTGTATTTTCGACCGCGGCAACCGGCTCCCACCGGCTCGTCCGTCCCAGTGTGCCGGACGGTCGGCGAATTGACCGCCTTGCTGCTCAATGGGCTTGGCCTCGTCGGAGAAAGGGAGAGGAGAACGTGATCGGAACGATGGATGTATTGTTTTGGCAGCTTGTTCGTCTTTTAATCCATAGCGGCTACCGCATCGCACAGATGTCTGAGCGCGGCGATGAAATATGGCTTGAATCGGGCCACTGGCGGCGTCCGACGATTGTCCGTCTTGTGCGCGCCGATTTTGATTGGAGCCGGTCGCTGCGCCTCGATATCGAGTATACATGGCAATTTGTCCGGCAAATGAATGGACGAAAAATCGGCAAAGGAGGCCATGTCGTCAATGTATATGTGATGGCGTATCCGCCGGTCGACGATTGGGAATTTCTTGTAGATGAACCGCTTCCACTTTCCGAGCCAGCGGATGGCGCGTTTCATACGCTTCTCATTCATAGCAGCAACACAGCTGAGATGTTGCCGCGCCTTGCGGACATGACCGGCGCCACGATCCGACCGGAGCCGCTCACGGAGGGAGCCGACCCGTTTGCCACCGCCGAGCGTTTGAAATATGAAGTGCTAACGGAATGGCGCCGTGAGCAGGAAGAAGAACGCCGCATTTTTGAATACGGCAAGCCCTTGTTCACAAGGCTGTTGATCGTCGTGCAAGTGGTGATGTTTCTCATTCTCGAATGGAGCGGCGGCAGCACGGACCCGAGCGTCTTAATCCGTTATGGCGCTAAGTTTAACCCGCTCATTGAAATGGGGGAATGGTGGCGCTTTTTAACGCCGATGTTTTTACATATCGGGTTTTTGCATTTGCTGACCAACACGTTCGCTTTATATTATTTAGGAATAACGGTTGAACGGCTGTATGGTTCGCTTCGATTTTTGCTCATTTATACAACAGCCGGCTTTTTTGGGACGTTAGCGAGTTTTTTGTTTACCCCTTCTATCTCTGCCGGGGCGTCTGGCGCCATTTTTGGATTGTTTGGGGCGCTTCTTTATTTCGGTACGGTATATCGGCACTTGTTTTTTCGCACAATGGGGATGAACGTAATCAGCTTAATTGTTGTGAACTTACTGTTTGGTCTGCTTGTCCCTGGCATTGATAACGCCGGCCATATCGGCGGACTAGTCGGTGGCTTTTTGGCCGCGGGCGCTGTCCATTTACCGAAGCGTGCCGCTTGGGGAAGACAGATGAAGGCGTTGGTTGTTGCCGCGTTGTTGGCCGCCGCCGGTTTATGGCTTGGTTTTCGCTAAGGGACTTGGATAAGCATCACTTTTTCGCCGTTTTTCGCCTCTAGCAAGATGAGGATTCTACGATAATCTTTTTGAATCAAAATGAGCGGCATCGTGCTGCCGATTGGCGAGAGGATGGAACCATCCTCTTTTTTTATGCCTAGCACATACGACTTGTATAACCCTTCCCATAGACGGCCGATCATCGTTTGCGTTTTTGCTGTCGATAAGCCGGGCAGCGGCTGTTCCGTATAGGCAACCAACTCTGGCAAATAAAGAGCGTAATAGTCGTCTTTGGATAAGGAAAAATAATCTAGCAACTCGTCTGCTTTATGACGGAGAAACTCGTTGGCCGCTTTGTTTAAGACGCGCTGCCATTCGCGCTCGTCGTCTGTTTTCGGCCGCCGGAACGATGTGAGCGGATAGTACGGCGAGTCGATGACATATAAGTACGTACTTGACATCGTCTGGCTGCTCGTAATGACTTCCCCTTTATGCAGTTCGCCATGATGGAACGTAATCGCTTGGAAGAAACGGCTGTCATGCGTCATCACCGTCTTCTCCATCCGGATCGTATCCACATCCGTTTCCCATTTGGATAACACATCAATTAATCGGCCATCGGCAAACAGCAAGGAGATATCTTGTCGCAAATAAGCGCGGCGATTTAACGTCGAGGTGGTTGACCAGCGCAACGTATAGCGTTCGCGCTCTTTTTTGGCGCCGAGCACAAGCGTTGTTTTCGCTTCGGTGAATACCGCTTCACGGTCGAGCGGGAAAAATTTGATCGTTTCCACGATGCGATGGCGCTCCCACCACGAGAAGAGAGGAGCCGCGACGGCCATAATGACGACAAGCAGCGCGGCAACGATCACCCATCTTTTCATGACATCCTCCTGGATTGGACAAGGTTGTCACCAATATATGCATCGCAAGGAACATTTATGTATGAATTTCCTTTTCATTGTCTATGATGAGGAGTATATAGTGAACGAGCTGCAGGGGATGATGATGGAAAAACGAGTGCCAAAACAACCAGCCTCCCGCCGCCTTCATGACAATGCTGCTTACTTATCGGAGCGGCTTGGGGTCGACAAAAGTTTTGATGTCATTCGCCTTGACGTTGAGTATGGCGGCCGGGCCATGGCGTTGTTTATGATTGATGGATTTGTCAAAGATGATATGTTGCACTATTTAATGGAATATTTATCTGGTCTTGAAGAACATGAACTTAAAAACCATCCGCTCGAGAAGTTGTTAAAGACACATCTTCCTTACGTTGAAATCGGGCAAACAGACGATCTCGAAGAAGCAGCCGCCGCGGTGCTTGCAGGACCGACAGCACTCGTCGTTGATGGGGTTGAACATATCATTTTGATTGATGCCCGCACTTATCCGGTGCGCGGACCGGAAGAACCGGATACCGAGCGGGTGGTGCGCGGGGCGCGCGATGGCTTCGTGGAAACGATCGTCTTTAATACGGCCCTCATCCGCCGCCGCGTCCGCGACCCGTCGCTGCGCATGGAATATGTGCAGGTGGCGCGTCGTTCAAAAACCGATATTTGTATTTGCTACATCGAGGAAATTGCCGATCCGGAGCTGGTTCGCCGTGTTCGTGAATCGATCGCCGCCATTGACACGGACGGACTCGTAATGGCGGAAAAAACGGTCGAGGAGTTTGTTTCTGGGCGGCATTGGAATCCATATCCCGTTGTCCGCTATACGGAACGTCCCGATACGGCGGCCGCCCATTTGTATGAAGGGCATGTGCTTGTCATTGTTGACGGATCGCCAAGCGTCATGATTACTCCGGCGACGTTTTGGCATCATTTGCAGCATGCCGAAGAATATCGGAACAAGCCGATCGTCGGAGCGTATTTGCGGCTTGTCCGTTTTTTAGCTGTCTGGGCGTCGGTGTTTTTGTTGCCGCTTTGGTACTTGTTCATGACAGAGCCGGAGCTGTTGCCGGGGGCGTTGCAATTTTTAGGAAAGGCGAATTTAGGTGATATTCCACTTTTTGCCCAGCTTCTTATGATTGAAGTGGGGATGGATATGTTGCGGATGGCCGCCATTCATACACCGTCTTCGCTGGCCACTGCGCTTGGCCTTGTCGCCGCGCTCATGATCGGCGGCATTGCGGTAGAAGTTGGTCTCTTTTCCAATGAGGTCATTTTATATTTTTCGGTTGCTGCGATCGGCACATTTGCAACGCCGAGCTATGAAATGAGTTTGGCAAACCGGCTCGTCCGTATTGCTTTGCTCATTTTGTCGGGCTTGTTCGGCCTGTTTGGCTATGTGCTCGGCATTGCTGTTTGGATCATTGCATTGGCCAGAATGTCGTCATTTGGCATTCCATACTTATGGCCGTTTATCCCGTTTTCTTACCGGGGGATGCGTGATGTGCTCATCCGTTCGCCGATGCCGTTGAAAAACCGGCGGCCGGCTATTCTCCATCCGCGCGACCCCGATCGTTAACGCAGGCGCTGATAGAAGCAGCGCCTGCATTTTTTTGCCTTGACTGTCACGGTGGTTTGCCGCTACATTAAAAAGAGAGAAAAGGAGCTTAGAAGACGATGAAGACAGTATATGATGTGCAACAGTTACTTAAACAGTTTGGCACGATTATTTATGTCGGCGACCGGCTTGCCGATTTAGAGTTGATGGAAGAGGAAGTGAAAGAACTGTACGAGTCCCAGCTGATCGATGCCAAACAGTTGCAGGCCGCACTATTCATTTTGCGGCATGAAGCGCAAATCGAGCGAGAAAAACGAATGACAAAAGGATGAGGACGAAATGCAACAATGGTTGGTAGGTATTGATCTTGGCGGTACAACGATCAAAATGGCGTTTGTGACAACTAGCGGCGATATCGTGCATAAATGGGAGATCCCAACCAATATTTCGAATCGCGGGGAGCATATTGTCGCTGATATTGCCCGGTCGCTTGATGAGACGCTCGTCAAGCTTAATGCGACGAAAGAGCAATTGCTCGCAATCGGCATCGGCGCCCCGGGGCCGGTGCAAGAGGAAACGGGGACACTGTATGAGGCCATCAACTTAGGGTGGACGAATTATCCTTTGAAACAGCAATTGGAAGCGGCAACAATGTTGCCGGTGGCTGTGGATAACGACGCCAATATCGCTGCGCTCGGTGAAATGTGGAAAGGAGCTGGGGGCGGTGCACGCCATTTGCTGTTTGTCACGCTCGGCACCGGCGTGGGCGGCGGTGTGATCTCCAATGGCACCATCGTGCGCGGGACGAACGGTGCCGGTGGGGAGCTCGGCCATATGACGATGGTCGTCGATGGAGGCGCGCCATGTAATTGCGGAAAAACCGGTTGTCTTGAAACGATTGCGTCGGCGACCGGAATCGTGCGGATCACTAACGAAAAACTGGCCGCTGACGAGCAGCCAAGCGTGCTGCGCGGCGGAGAGGTCACCGCCAAAGCTGTGTTTGATGCCGCCAAAGCAGGTGATCCGCTCGCGCTACAAATCGTTGACGAAGTGACGCACTACCTCGGTTTGGCGTTGGCGAACGCCGCCAATGTAACCAATCCGGAGAAAATCGTCATCGGCGGCGGTGTCTCGAAAGCAGGCGATATACTCGTTGAGCATGTGACCACCCATTTCCGTCGTTTCGCTTTTCCACGCGTCGCTGCTGGAGCTGAGATCGCCTTGGCGACGCTCGGCAATGATGCGGGTGTCATCGGCGGCGCCTGGCTGGCCAAAGCGCTTGCCGGTGCCTAAAACAACAACGGCTGGCTGCCATATGGCGGCAAGCCGTTGTTTTCATTTTTTGGCGTCCATTGACATATGTTGGAGATAGAAGAATAGGAAGGAGAGACGGCGCATGCACATTCAAGCATGGCCAGGAGATACGTTTGAGAAGTATGGGCGATGGTTTGGTGTGCCGACCGAGTTAATCATGGACGCCAATTTGCACGTTGAAAAGGGAAGGCTATGCCCGGGACAGACGGTTGCTATTCCAGGATATGACATGATGGATACGTGGGAAGCGCTCGCTAGCTGCCTGTCGCTGCCGGTCGAGGCGCTGCAGCGGCTGCCGGGGGCGATGGCGGTCATCAACGGAACAGTACCGTTGCCGAAGCGGATCATTTCCCCTGTTGTCCGTCGCGCCCAGCCTTATGATTTTGCCGCTCTTGCCGAAGATATTGAAGCGATTATTCGCTGCTATCCATTTGTGCGCCGACGGACGATCGGTCATAGTGTGCTCGGCTTGCCGCTTGTCGAGCTGCAAATTGGCCGTGGGCCCGTGCGCATCCATATGAACGGATCATTCCATGCTAATGAGTGGATTACAACGGCGGTGTTAATGGCGCTCATTGATGATTATTTACGAGCGCTTGTCGATGATGCCGTGCTTGCTGGCCATCGGGTGCTTGAATATTACCATAAAGTTACCCTTTCGATCGTGCCGATGGTCAACCCGGATGGTGTCAACCTCGTGCTTAACGGCCCGCCCGAAGAGGAGACATACCGAAACGACGTCGTCCGCATCAACGGCGGTTCGCTCGATTTTTCACAATGGAAAGCGAATATTCGCGGCGTTGATTTAAACAATCAATTTCCGGCTCGCTGGGAAATTGAACAGGCTCGCAAACCGCCAAAAGCACCGGCACCGCGTGATTTTCCAGGCTTTGCCCCCCTCACTGAGCCGGAGGCGAAGGCGATGGCAGCGTTGGCGGAAACAAGCGATTTTGCCATGGTTGTCGCGTTTCATACACAAGGAAAAGAAATTTACTGGGGATATGAAGGATTGGAACCATTCGAAGCGGAAGCGACCGTCAAGGCGATGGCGGAAGCAAGCGGATACAAGGCTATCCGCTACATTGACAGCCATGCTGGCTATCGCGATTGGTTCATTCAGATGTGGAAGCGGCGTGGCTATACGGTCGAGCTCGGAGAGGGCGTCAATCCGCTGCCGCTCTCACAATTTGCGCAAATTTACCAAGAGGCCCTCGGCCTGTTCTTAGCAACGCTCAAAATGGCGTAAAAAAACGCAAGAGGCTCGATTTGCCTCTTGCCTTTTTAATGTGTGCCGGTCGGAATTCCGTTATGCAAAATTGTCATGATCGTAAACCAGCCGAATACAGCCGCCGTTCCAAGTCCGAACAAAAACCCGAGCACGTTTTTCTCGCGCAACGTCCGAAGCATTCCATAAAGGGCCAGCAACGAGATGAGCGCGAAAATAATCACTGTACCCATCGTTTTCCCTCCTCATGAAACAGTATGTACAAACGAGTCCATTCTTTTTCATTGTAATCTTTTTTCTTCCATTTGTCGAGGTCCATTCCCTTTTTATTTTTTCCTTTCATCGTGTGGGAAAAAACAGTAAAATAAAGCTAAACATGCATTGGCCATGCCAAATAAAGGAGGAAACGGTTATGGAATGGACGCGCATTCCTGTCGGCCCAATTCAGGCGAATGCTTACCTTTTGTCAGCCGAAGACGGCTCATGCGTCATCGTTGACCCCGGAGCGGAAGGAGCAGCGCTCGTTCGCCGAATGGAGGAAAAACAGCTGACGCCGTTGGCAATTTTATTGACGCACGCCCATTTTGACCATATCGGCGGCATTCCAGATGTGCTCGCCCGCTGGGATGTTCCAGTCTATTTGCATGAAAACGAAAAGCAGTGGCTACAAGATCCAGCGTTAAATAGCTCGCTTTATTTTGGGGCTCCGGTCGTTGTCCGCTGCGAACCGACATGCATCGCAGGGCGGACGACGCTGACGATTGGCCCGTTTGTGTTTGACGTCCGCGAAACGCCGGGCCACTCACCGGGCAGTGTCTCGTATTATTGCGAAGCAGCGCAAATTGTATTTTCCGGTGATGTGCTGTTTGCCGGCAGCATTGGGCGTACCGATTTGCCAGGCGGCAATCATCAACAGCTGCTAAACAGCATTCATGACGAGTTGCTCACGCTGCCTGAGGAGACGATTGTCCTCTCTGGCCATGGGCCGGAGACGACGATTGGCGCAGAAATGGACACAAATCCGTTTTTGCATGGGTTTTCATAAGAAAAGCAACGCATGGAGTTAAACGATGTTCGCATCATGAAAAACAGGCAGACGACCGTCTGCCTGTAAAAACAGAAAAAACCCTCCTTAGTCGTGCCAAGAAGGGTTTTCGGGGGATGTTCTATTCACCATCATGGGAGGGGATATAGTTGAGCTACTAATATAACGATATACGATTGTTTTTACTATGTCAATAGTAAAAAACAAGAAACCTTGAGGAAGGAATGAATGATGGAGCGACTGTACAAGGAAATTGCCGCAGCGCCGGACGGACGAGTGTCATATGCGGATTATATGCAAATGGCCCTTTATGATGAACGTTTCGGCTATTACACGCGTGAACGGGAGAAAATAGGAAAGGAAGGCGATTTTTTCACGAACAGCTCTTTGGCGCCGGCGTTTGGAAAAGCGCTTGCTTCGTTTTTGATCCGACTTGTAGAACAGGGAGGGCTGCCGCCGGCTGTTTGCGAATGGGGGGGCGGAGACGGGCGTCTAGCGCTGGCCGTATTGGAAGAATGGAAGAAAAAAAGCCCGCATACATATAAAAATTTGTCGTATACGATCATCGACCAAAGTCCGTTTCACCGCCGGCGCCAACAGGAAACGCTGCGTCCGGTTGCGGAACGAGTGAGACAATATGACACTATTTCTCGTTGGCTTGATGAGTGCGGGCCGTTTTCCGGCATTGTGTTTAGCAACGAATTTTTTGATGCATTTCCAGTCCATGTCATCACAAAGGAACAGGGTGTTTTGTACGAATGTTTTGTCGCCGCCCGCAACGGTCGGCTCGTTGAGGAAAAAGCACCGCTTCGAAATCCGGACATTATTCATTATTTGGATGAGCGCGGTTTGGCTCTCTCCGAAGGTCAGCGGTTGGAAGTGCCGTTGGCGATGAAACAGTTTTGGCTCGAAATCAGCCCGCTGTTCCGTCAAGCAGTGATGGTAACAATCGATTACGGTTACACGGATGAACAGCTGGGGGCACCAACGCGTCGGCACGGGAGTTTACGCGGCTATTTCCGCCATCAGCTCATTTCAGACCCGCTCTGTCATCCGGGAGAGATGGACTTGACGTCCCATGTGCAATGGGATGCACTTCGTTTATACGCCCGGCGGGCCGGGTGGGAGGAAGTGGCGTTCGTCCGCCAAGATCGGTTTTTGTTAGCGGCTGGTCTCTTAAACGAATGGGTCGTTTCCGAAAGCGCGGAGTTGTTTTCATCGGCGAGTCGACAAAACCGAATGATCCGCACGCTTATTACCGATGACGGCATCAGCCGCTTTTTTGATGTGCTCATTCATCAAAAAGGAGTAAGGCTTTCCGCCTTGGATATTTGGGCGGCGCCGGAGTTTTTGCCGTAAAGAAAAACAGGCAGAGGGATCTGCCTGTTTTTATTCGCCCATGCCGGGTACCATCATAAATGTTGTCCAATACGTGAACGCAGCAAAGAAAATCGTTAAATATGCCCCGAAAATATAAATGTACATTCTTTCGGTCAGCTTTAAAAAGCCAAGGAACAAGAAAAACACCGTTTGGCCAAAGAAGATGAGCGAGGTTGTATGCATATGGCCGAGGTAAAACATGACGGCGAAAATGCCAGTCCAAAAGGCAAGCACGCGGAACATGCGATCCATTATGTATCCCTCCTTTTATGCAATCCAGTTGTCCTTACTTATTATAATGTACAATAGTTGGGAATGTAAATAACGCTTTCGGACAGGCTGTAAGAAAAAGATTGGGCGCCTGCCGTCAAACAGCCACCCTCGTATGAAGAAAAAAGGGGAGAAGGACCGCTGCTACGGGCGGATGGCGATGCGGTAGGCGCAACGGCGGCTGCCGTTCATCATATTTTCTGTTTCATTCACTTTGGCATCGGCAAACAGCGCTTCCACCATTCCTTCTAAAAAAGCATGGTGCATTCCGCAAACGGTATCCGGTTGCTGTACGGCGATTTCTTTGAACGGACAGTTGAAAATGTCGAGGTAAAGCATTTGTTCGTCTTCTTCATATTGAATTTGCGGAAGAAATCCGGCCGCTTCAGCTGCTTCTTCCATGATGCGGATTTTTTCCTCCAAGGTAAGCGCACTTGTTGATCTGTTATGCGGCAGACGGTTGGCAACGAGTTCATAGCCAAATTGTTTTCCCGTTTCACGCAATGCTTCAAGCCCGACCGGACCAAGTTTGGCCATCGTTTGAATGGCGATGCGGGCCAAAAGCTTGTAATCACGGAACGGAAAGTACAGCCCGACTACTTCGTCCGACAATCGGTACAATCGACTCGGACGTCCGCCTTTTCCCGTTTTTTGCGTATCCGATACGACCATGCGAACATCTTCAAGTTTTGTTAAGTGAAGACGGGCAACGTTCGGATGGATGTGGAATTTTTCGGCGATCTCTTGAACCGAAACTTCGCGGTGTATTTTAGCCATGTATTCGTAAATATGAAACCTTGTTGGGTCAGATAGCACGTTTGTAATTTTTAACGTTTGTTCCATCGGGTTTCCCTCCTAAATAAATCATTGATACGGTTATTATAATGAAATGGGTCAAAGCAAGGAATGATTTTTGTCACTATTGGCGGCGAGTCGGACAAAATTCAAAAAATGTTCACGAAAAATTTTTTCGACAAGCAGCAGGAAAACGAGCAACATCTGTCGAAATACAAAGCAATCTGTCGAAAGGAGGGAATATGTTCTGGATGATATCGAACAAGTAGCGAACCGTCTCCTCGCCGAAGCGGTGCAACGCCGCGCCTCTGACCTTCATCTCGTCCCGCGCCGACATGATGCGATCATTCGCCTCCGCCTTGACGGCATGCTCATCGATGTTGGTACAATCTCGAAAGAAACCGCTGAACGCGTCATCGTCCATTTCAAATTTTTGGCTGGCATGGATATTGGCGAACGCCGTCGTCCGCAAAGCGGCGCGATGGAAGTGAATGAGTCCGGGGAAACGGTGTATTTGCGCTTATCTACGCTGCCGACGCTTTATGATGAAAGCCTCGTCATCCGCCTTCTACCGCAGCGCTTTTCGCTGCCGCTTCGTGAACTATCCTTATTTTCCCACTCCACCGCACGATTGTTTTCCTTTATGCAGCAGCCACAAGGACTCGTGTTGCTGACCGGCCCAACCGGGTCGGGAAAGACGACGACATTGTATACGCTTCTCGACGTTTGCCAAGCGGAAAGACAACGTAACATTATCACGTTGGAAGATCCGATTGAAAAACGGAATGATCGGTTTTTGCAAGTGCAGATCAATGAAAAAGCAGGTATCACGTATGCAGCCAGCTTGAAAGCCGCTTTGCGCCATGACCCGGATGTGTTAATGGTCGGCGAGATCCGCGACCATGATACGGCAGCGATCGCCGTACGATCAGCGTTGACAGGGCACTTGGTGGTATCGACCATGCATGCTGCTGATGCAGTCGGCGCAGTGTATCGGCTCCATGAGTTCGGGGTGTCTCCCGGCGACTTGGCTGAGACGTTGCTTGCTGTTTCGGCGCAGCGTCTTGTTGAGCTTCGCTGCCCGCTATGCGGTGACAATTGCCATCCGGCTTGTCGTCGGCTTCAACGAAGACGGCGTGCTGCCGTTCATGAGCTGCTTTACGGCTCAGCGCTCTTTGATGTCATCCGTTCGCTGTCGGGGGAAGGCGAGCAACGGCTCCGCCCACATCTGACATTAGCACGCCTCATCCGCAAAGGAATCGCACTCGGGTATTTGCCGACTCGCGCGCTTGAACTTGTCGGAGGGGGAGAACGATGAAGAAGAAAACGTGGCCGCTTGCTGAACAAGCATTGTTTTTTGCTCGACTTGGCCGGCTGCTTGAGCGCGGCTATCCGCTCGGACAAGCGCTCGAATTTTTAGCCATCCAAGCCCCAATGAAGCGCCGGTTGGAGCTTGAACGCTGCTTGCAGCAGCTGCGGGCCGGTTTGCCGTTGTTTGCCGCCATCGAGGAGCTGCCTGTCGACCGTCTTGCTGTCAGCCTGCTCTTTTTTGCCGAGAGGCATGGCGATTTGCCGCGCGGCATGGCGGAGGCGGGGGCGGCGCTCGCACAAAAAGCGCGTTTCGGTGAACAGCTGCGCCGCTTTGGACGCTACCCTCTTTTTCTTTTCGCTTTGCTCATCGTCATGCTACTATTGATGGAACGATGGCTGCTTCCGCAATTTGAGCGAACCGCCGCGGCGCTTTCACCTGAAAATGAACAAACTTCTCTACTTATTGCGCTCATCGCTCACGCTCCGATGGCGTTGGTCGTCATCGCTTCCTTCGCCATATTCTCCTGGCTGTTTTACGCTGTTTTCTTCCGCCGCTGGCCGATTGCCCGCCAGCTTCAGCTCTCCTTGTCCATTCCGTGGTGCGCTTCGGTTGTGAAACTGTTGGTTACGTATGTCATGGCCCGCCAGCTCGGCCGTCTTCTGCAAGCGGGGTTGTCTGTCTACGAAGCCCTCGGGGTTTTCAGTGAGCCTTTCTCTTGGCCGTTTCTACAAATGGAAGGTAAACGAATTCGTGATGGGTTGGTCAAAGGGATGACGCTTGATCATCTCGTCAGTGTTGTCCGCTATTATGAACCGGAGCTGGCGCTTGTCATCCGCCACGGCCAGTCGAACGGCGAACTTGGCAAAGAGCTCGAACATTACGGTGAGTTTTTGCTGCAAGTGATCGAAAAGAAGCTTGAAACAGCGTTGAAGCTTGTGCAGCCACTCTTGTTGTCAGCAGTCGGGGTGCTTGTCGTCGGCATGTATTTGGCTATTTTGCTGCCGATGTTTTCGATGTTGAACGGGCTGTAAAGTTGCATAGGAATATGCGGCGGCTAAAGATGAGAGGTGAGACTGACGATATGAAGGAGGAGTTGCCATGAACGAAAAAGGGTTTACACTTATTGAAATAAATATTAGGGAATACCCATATTATTTTGTATAGGTATTCCTTTTTTTCGGATGCCATGGGTATGGATCAGGATCAATAGGAATTTCAATATCAATTGGGATCCCTTTTACATCAGCTGTTAGTATCAATTTTTCCCTATATAATGTTGCATTGGGGAATATTTTACCAACAATCTGCACTCTTTCCATAGGCGTTAGTTCTTTTTCTAGATCTGTGATTACTTCTAGGTACTCGTACAAATATTCATAATTCCACATGCTACTCTCGACAGTCTTTAGTTTTAACTCGTTCTGATCAAGTTCTTTTTTATAAATTTCTATTTGTGACTCCAATTGCTTTTGTTTCTCTAAATATTTTTCTTTCTTCAAACCACCTGCTAAATACAAATCCAATAATCTATCCAGAGACTCTTGAAGCTGGGAAATCTTTTTATTTAGAGCTTTTATATTCTTTTTTAATGCATTGAGTTCATCTTGATCCATGTCCAAATTTATATATTTTTTTGCTTGTTCCTCACTCGAAAGGATCTCTTTTAGAGCAGTCATAATATTTTTATCAAAGCGAACAGTATTGATATTTATGTCACAAACAGAACCATCGAGTCTTTCCTTTCGGCCGTGTTTTGCATAGTAAATAGGCCTTTCTTTTGTTCCGTGTGTTGCTATTTGAATTTTTCTGCCGCATTCCCCACAAGTGATTTTTGTTCTCTTTAATATGTGCTTTTCGCTTGATTTTCTGCCAGAAACAGAGAATTGCGCACCTCGCTTTTCTCGTTCTTCTTGTATTTTTCTATACGTCTCTTCTGTTCTCAACGGTTCATATATACCTGGAATTGAAATCGTCTCGCCATTGGTAAATGTTTTTTCCATTACACCGTGAAAAGCCTTCGATACTAGCCTTGTGTGAACAAGATGTTCGTTCCAAGGTTTCCCGGTTGGTGTATTGGAAATCTCGTTTAATCTATCGCTTATGGCCTTCATTCCAAGTTGTTCATTTAGATATAAATTATCTATAAAAGGAATCACCCATTTCCATTCGGGTTTAGCCTTATATGTTCCTGTTTCGCGATCATAATAGTATTCGAAAGGAGGGGCTCCCCATCCTTTTCCTTCACGCATCCGTTGCCTTTTTCCACGCATCATCCGCCTTACGATAGCCCGTTTTTCTCGTTTTGCGATCAGGTTTTTTATATCAGAAATGAACTCATCGTCTTCATTATTCAGGTCTATGATATTTCCGGGTTCGGCAATTTTGACGTTATTATCTCGAAGCACGGATTTTAGATATTCCCATGCAACTGTATCTAAACGAGATAGCCTGTCCTGGTCAACGACCAGTACTACGTCAACGCCACCCTCATCTACAAGATCAAGAAGGGCGTTCAATCCTTTCTTTTCTAATTTTCCTCCACTTTCGACGTCTTTAAATTCACCAACAATATTCCAGTCTTGAGATTTTGCGTATTTGGCCAGCTCTTCTTTTTGAGCTGCCAAACTATATTTGTCTTCTTGTAATTTAGTTGAAACACGATAATATAGAGCAGCTCTCATATTGTTACCACCTCGTTTAAAAAAAGGAAGGTTGCAAACAGCTTTTCAAGTACACAAGTTGTCTCGGTACGCTATATATTTCTGCTATATCATAGATGGTTAGATCGGTGTTTTGATATTGAGTAATAATGTCATCTGAAAGTAATAATTCAACAGCAAATGTATTGGCCTCCACTTCTAATTTTTCAACAGAGAATAAAGTGTTAGCTCTTAGGAAAGGGGTGTTGGAATCGGGATGCAACACAGCATGTCCAAGTTCATGAGCACATACAAAACGTTGCATCATTTCATCCAATTGGCTATTAAGATGAATAAACTGAGTCCGTTTGTATGAGCTATAAAAACCGAGAGTATTTCCAAGTTCTGCGAATAAGATAATAATGTTTTTTTCTTTTGCTATTTGAAATGGATCGTTAGATTTATGTGTCTTTATAAGTTGCCTAACCACTTCTTTTATTGCTTTCATTCCCCTGACCCCCGAGTTTTATTTATTTTCTATATTTTTTAGGGGTGAATTTTTTCTTGGCAATTCGCTTAGCAAGCCTCATGGAGTTCTCCAAAGAAATGCGTATAAGTTCCCTTGTTTCCTCGTCCATCGGTTCACCGTCATACATTAGTCCTTCACGACTTTCTAAGCTGTCCATGATTCTTTGCAGGTCTTTCGCGATATCCCGTTCGTCTTTTTCGGTTAGTTCTGGTAATTGCGTATCACGATTTGAGTTTTTAGCGTCTTCTTCACCAATCAAGCTGCTTATAGGTACATTAAGTGCGGATGCTATTGCCTTTAGAGTATCAAAACTTGGATTGTATCTGTTACGTTCCACGTCTGCTAAATAAGACCTAGATATGTTTGCTTTTTCAGCTAATTCTACTTGGGTCATTTTTGCTTTCTTTCTAAAAAATTTAATGTTGTCTCCAATCATCTAAAACACCTCTTTTTATTGTCGGTATTGCCGACATTTACATTTTGATTATAGTATGAAAAAGTCGGATATACAATGCGAAAAATGACGGAAATACACGCATTTTTGAGCAAATAGACGGAAATACAAGTGAAATAACTGAATTTGCTTGAAAATGTTTCAATTTGGTCCAAAATGCGCTTTTACAAATTGACGGAAATACAATACATTATAACTAACAGGAGGTGACTAACGATGTTAAACCAAAAAACACTAGGAGCCATCATCAAACAAAAGCGCAAAGAAGCTGGAATGACACAAGACCAACTATCTACTGCCACTAATTTGTCTAGAAACTATATATCGGACATCGAGAATGGTCGATACACACCAAGTCTTAATGCTCTCTCTAAAATAGCTATTTGCCTGGACATTGACTTAAATGTATTAAAAATGACGGAAATACAAGACATAACCGTTAATAATGACCGTTCGAGCGCTTGATTCTAGATAATAGCAACGTTCATCACAACAAGGACACGGAAAAGGGAGAGGTAGAAAAATGACACTTCCGATCGATCTTGACTTGCTCCAAAAAAGAAAGGCAATCCCGGCTAAACTTGCCCAACTCTCTTATACAAATCCAGAAAAAGCAATCCAGCTTTTACGAAAGTGGGGTGAGAAACAAGTTCCTATTACTCCTCTGTATGAAGAGATTACGCAAGCGCTAAATTCTGATGCGCAAAAGGAAGCGATCTAAAGGAGGTGACCACTCGTTCAAATTTTTTTGCGGAGTAAATGGACAAGCAAGGAGGAGAGGCAAAGTGAACGATTTAGTTTTTATTCAAAACGATGAGGTTCTTACCGATAGCTTAACGATTGCAGAAGTGTTTGGCAAAGAACACAAAAATGTAAAACGGGATATTGAAAACACGATCAGCAATATCGATATTTTAAAAACATCAGAGGAAGCACGTGGATTAGGAATCGATTTTTCATCGCTCAAATTTGAGCGGTGCGAATACAAGGCGGCAAACGGTCAGATTTATACGAAGTTTCTTTTGAATTTCGATGCTTTCATGCTTGTGACCATGGGCTATACAACGCAACGGGCCATGCTGGTGAAGGTTCGATATATAAATGAATTCAACCGCATGAAAGAGGCATTACAAAAACAACAGCAGGTGTTACAACCAAAAACCCAGGCGGAAATGTTGCTCCTATATGCGCAGCAAATGGTTGAGCAGGAACGAAAAATCAAAGCTCTTGAAGAAGATAACGCTCGCCAAAATAGCCGGATTGAACAACTTGAAAACAAAATTGAAAAACGGATGACGGAAGAATTCGAAATGCAGCTGGTCACACCAACGCAGATCGGCAAGATGTTTGAACCGGCTATCTCCGGGAAAGAGGTCAACAAGCTGTTGCAACGGGCTGGTTTGCAGTGGAGAGTTGGCGGGGAATGGGTGCCAACAGCCGAAGGCAAAAAATACAGCAGCTCTGAGCCGATTCAGTTGGAAAGCGGGAAAATGGTGTATCAGTTGAAATGGCAACGCCGAGTCAAAGAGATCATTCAGGCAGAAATGGGGGGGATTGCAGGATGAGGCCATTAGGAATCGTACGCAAAATCGATCAGCTAGGGCGAATTGTCATTCCGATGGAAGTTCGCCGTGTTCATGGTTGGGAAACAGGAACGCCAATCGAAATGTTTGCCACTGAAAAAGGATTAGTTCTTCGTGAATATGGTGCAGAGCAGAAAAAGCACGCTGTGATCGAAGGATTGAAAGCTCTAGCTGATATGGTCGATGATGACACGGCTTTAGCGATCATTGGCGACATCATGGAATACGTGAAAGGAGAGACGAAATCATGAACTTTCTCCCAAGCGACATGGAACGCGGAGCCAGCTTGCTCGAGCACTGCAAATTCTACGTATCTCGTGCCTACCTAGAGCTTGAGCATGGAGATTTGCAGGCGGCTGATCGCTGGATTGAAGAGTATCGGCGATGCCGTCGTGAGTTG
>NZ_AYKT01000003.1 GCF_000496575.1 Geobacillus thermodenitrificans subsp. thermodenitrificans DSM 465
TTGTTTGATTTTATCTAGCACCACGGGTATATTTATATTCTTTGCTACTGTCAATCGGATTCAGATCGACGAAGGACAACTGATTGACCGTAAACGGTTCTCCGTCTTCGACATATTGCCCCGTTTCCGGATCTTTGACATACCGTTGAACCTCATATTCCATGCGTCCATCATGTAATACATGGTCGGCCACGAAGACCTGTCTCTCCCCTTCTGTTAGTGCAGAAAGGGTGACTTTCGTTGCTTGGTCAAAGAGATACGTCATGGTTACGCGTGAAATCACTTCGTAACGATACTCTTTGTTCGCCGCAATCGTATCGACAAAGATAGTGCCGTTGATGGTTCGGACTGCACTGTCTTGGACAAATGGTCCTTGCTCATCTTTGACATATCGAACCACCCGATAGTAGGCAGCGGCTTGTTCTCCAAGCAGATTCTCATTGAAGGGTGACTTTCGTTCCTTGTACAATCGCATGAATGTTTGGCACACACGTTACGGCCGGTGAAGTCTTGCTTCCTCCCCCCGCCGGTAGAGGTGTTGTTGACCGTTCCATCCCCTTCCACGGCTTTGTCCATGTCATACACATAGACTACTCGCGGGGGAATCACGAATTTGTACTCTCCATTTGGAACGTGGGACGATTGTTTCACTTACGCCCTTGGTGACTCCATCCTGCACATATTGGTCCGTATGTTTTACTAGTACACCTTATGCTCTTTAAAATTTGATTTCGTTATTTACAAGGTTTCTCTAATTCCCAATATAGCATTCCATCTTTAGCAGAAGTTCTTTTCATTCCTACCTTTTCAAGAACCCTGATCGATGCAACGTTGTCTTCTAAACATTCGGCAATCACTTTCTCTACTTGTCCAGAAGAAAATGCCCAATCAATTAGTGCTTGAACTGCTTCTGTTGCAAAACCTTTATTTTGTGCAGCTGGAATGATACCATACCCTATCTCCACTGTCTTTCGGTCATTAGGCTTTCCTTTGAATCCAATATCGCCAATAACTTGATTATTCTCCCTACGTATGACAAACCAAACACCCCAACCTTTAACGGAAGAATCCCTCTTTAACTGCTCCAAATACATTTCAATATGAGGTCCCATATCATATTGATGGGAAAATTGATAGTAATTCTCTAAAGTACATGGAACAATGAATAAACGTTCAGTATTGACTTCCAAAACTCTCTCCCTCTCAAAAAGGTTTCTTATTTGATTTTATCACATCCATTTACTCAAACATTCTTCAGCATTGAATTTGTTTAGAAAAGTTGCATAAAAGCAACGAACGATGATATCGAAAAGGCGTGCCGGCTGGCCGGACATAGCCATATTGTCACCACACCGTGGTACTTAAAGAACAGCTACAATGGATCTGATAGTTTCATGGTAATAGTACCTATGAATTAAAATAAATGGTTTGTAAACCATTTATTGACTTGCAGGCGATTTTAAATAAAATAAATGTTGTGGCAATAAACTTTATAGATTAAGAGGAGGAGATTTCTTTGTTTAAGCGATTGAAACAGGGGATCGTTGCTGCGATTGCAGCAGGATCATTAGTGTTAGGATTGGGAACTCCAAATGCGTATGCTGCTTCCTATACTGACTTTGGACCAGCTTCGTTTGCGACTGAAGATGGGAAATACGAATTGACGATTCGAACCACTTCGGTTGAAAAGAATGTCACTGTCTCTGTCCATTATGATCTGTATTCCGTAAATCGTAACTCAGGTGCGGTTAAACACATGTATGGGGATACTAGTGCTTTATCTGTTCGACTTTGCAATGCTTCTACCGGAAACTGTACAGCCTTTAAACCATTTTCACAAGTGAACGGCAGTGCCATCTTTACGAATATGAA
The DNA here is from genome assembly GCF_000496575.1 of Geobacillus thermodenitrificans subsp. thermodenitrificans DSM 465. GTDB lineage: Bacteria > Bacillota > Bacilli > Bacillales > Anoxybacillaceae > Geobacillus > Geobacillus thermodenitrificans. Next base: position 1,873 of record NZ_AYKT01000003.1, read on the forward strand.
AGCTGGAACATTTTACGTGGATATACGTGATAGCTGGGCAAGTTACTATTTTAAAGGTACGGTCTCTGCAAAAACATATAGTTGGGATCCGTATGAATGGGAATGAATAGGGATGAATAAGAATGACCGGAGCAATCCGGTCTTTTTATTTTTCTTATTCCCTTCTTTTCCTGGTTTCTAGTTGAAGATTCATTGAGCATTGCTTATTCATTTCTGATATTTAGATTTACATATTCGCAAGCGATAAATTCCATCTTCAGCAAACGAGAGCTTTATTAATTCAACAAGGAATCAAGCAAAGGACTAATTTGTTTAATAGAGCTAATGAAATAAAAAAGCCGATTTCCCAATCGAGGAATCGACTTTGAAGACGGTCATTTAAACTATCCCCTAATTGATGAAGAATATTTTTTATGGTTCACTAATTCCCATTGCCAATAGCAAAAGAAAAGCAACGACCAAAACCGCTCCATTTCCTATCAAGCTGATAATGAGCAGAAAGAAGCGTTTAGTCATTAAACATGAGAACACTGCGAATAAAATACCAATCATGGATAAGATCAAATAAATTGTGACCACGAAATAAATATTAGCATTTGGACCTCTTTCAATATAGAAAATAATGATACTTATGATTATAGGCAACAAAGACGCGACACCCAATATATTTCCTGCTTTTTTCTTATTTAACACGATAATCCCCCTTTGTTGATCATAACTTTTTAATAATAGCTATCCGTTCATTCAACCAAAAATCACCTCCGTTTTCCAACATTATACATCATGTAAGGACCGAAACCATCCACTTTTTTATTTTTTTGTCTCTCCCTCTTCCTTCTTTTCCTAGTTATCGCTTGATTTTTTTTCATAAAAGGATCGATACTTCACCAACTGCGAATGCATCGATCATAGACTCACTTCACACCGTTGATGGTTATGCATATGGTGCTACTTTGTTAGTAGAAGCGGCATTTTGTTTTGCTTGCTCAAATTGAGTTTTGAGAACAAGCCATGTGTTGATCAATATCAGCACATCGTTTGTTCTTTTTTTGAGCAGAACTTACTGGTTTATCTTTTTTTCTTTGAGGAAATGATTTATTTTTGAAATAATCCCTATAATCATCAACCCGATAAATGCCGCTGCATATCCTGCACCTTCGCTGGTGCCGCCTTGACTGTGATTATACTTTACCAATGTTGTACCTATGATCAATGCAAGGACGGGTCCAAAAATGCAGATAATCAAACCGGATAACCATAAAGGCATTTTGTTATTCAGCAAGATAGCCATACTGTTCCAAAATAAAAGGATGCCCCCAAGACGAAGTAAACGAGAGCATCACTGTCCATATAAACCTCCTAATCATTATGAAATTAATATATAAATAATAGTGGAGCCTCAGTTCAATCCTCCTTCTCTTTAACCCCTGAATATATATAATGGTTCTTATCGAAAATAAATACTTCTTTTTCCTTAGTGAAACCTATCTTCTCCGCCACACGAATGGATGGAACATTTCCTGGATCAATAATACTGATCAGCTTACTTAAACCCAATTTGTAAAACGCATATTCCTTGCACGCTTTGGCCGCTTCTGTTGCGAATCCCTTTGACCAATACGTTTTATTGATGTGATACCCAATCTCCACTTCAATACTGTCATTTATTTTTTGTTTCACAAGACCACAATCACCGATCAATTCATTCGTTTCCTTCAAACAAACCGCCCATAATCCATAGCCATCATTCCGATATCGATCTTGATTTCGTTTAATCCAGTCTTGAGTTTGCTCAATACTAAAAGGAGCTGGATAAAACCTCATGGTCTCTGGGTCAGAAAAAATATGATGTAGAGGAGTAATATCTTCATCCTCATACTGCCTTAATATCAACCTTTGTGTTTCAAGCACAATCATTTCCCCATCCCCTTTTGTTTAACCGTTTTAGCTAAAAATGAATTACTTGCTCCTTCAACCTTTCTGCTCGTTTATCCACCCATGTCGCATTTCAAGTCATCACAGATTGAGGCAAACATTCTGTTCTTCTACCGTCAACGAGTGATGGTCGTTCGCCTGGTCATGGAAGGTGATTTAGGAAAAGAGGCGGCCTCCATGGTCAACGTGTGTCGACAAACTGTTTCCCATTCTGTCTCGTTGTTCAACGAAGGTGGGCTGGACCTCTCATCGGGATTTCGTCCCCGGACGCGAGCTGTTTCTCACTAAAGAACAGCCGGAGAGAGCCAGCGGCTCGTGCCCACCACAACTCCCGCCGAACGGGAGTGGGGTGTGGCTTCGGCGTGGAACACCAAACTCCTGCAGTCCTATGGCGAAAAGCACTTCGGCGTTTCCATTTCCCTTGAAGCGCTGCGAAAACTCCGGCACCGTCGAGGTCTGTCATGGACTCGCCCGACGTACACGCTGGGGACATTTTCGAATTAAATAGCATATTTATTCTTCAAAATAAGTGCGAACTACCGTATGTGTTTCATAAGAATAATGGATCTATCAATTAATTTTTTAAAGCGGCCTCTTTTGTCATTTAGTAGAGTTAGACCGCTTTTTTCAGCTATTTCCTCCACTATGTTATCAACAGTTTTGTAGTCAGTTATTATTTTTTCCTCGGTAATCTCGTGATTAAATGCATAAATGCATCGATCAATTTGTGATTTTGCCCATGAATTGCCCCATTCCAATCGTTTGTTAAGGCGTTTTTCTATAGTTTCCTTCTCCGCATAAAGAATGTAATGTTTTATCCCAATACCATCTTCGAGAAGTCGTCCAATGATTTCATCATAATATTGACGATTAATTAATGTCATGGGTGATATAATAATACCATCATATGTATCAGATAGATATTTTAACATTTGATAATTGAATAACCTCCACTGTTCATGATTTTGAAAATCTGACTCATGCAGTTCTTTCGGTATATTTTTTCTTATAAAATAACCAATATTTTCTGGGTCGTACACAAAAGATTTGGGCAACCTTTTATTTAATTCATAAGCACATGTTGTCTTTCCCGAACCAAAAGCCCCATTTATCCAAATAATCATTTATTACACCTCTTTTTTCCAAATCAAAGAATATCTCCAGAACAAATGTCTTCGGATAATGGCATTTGGCAAAATAGAATTCACTATTTTGCGAATATCTTTTAAAGGCATATAAACGTCGTGTTTTATATGATCTTTCATTGCTCGATTTTCCTTTTGTCTCAGAGCTTTGTTTTTAATAAAATTCATAATTCGCTTTTTCTACGCGATCACGACATGTAGAGAATACATAATTAACTAACGTCTATTATCATCTAACACCATGAGCCCGTATAATTTAATTGAATATTTAAAAGTCATTATTAATCTATACCCACAATTTGACTACGACGTTCAAGCATAACAACATCACGCCATACTCCATGTAACTTTCCTATACGTTGTCTTATACCAACTACACGAAATCCAACACTTTGATGTAAACGTAAACTCGGTATGTTTTCAGGGAAGATCCCTGCTGTTAATGTCCAAAATCCTTTTTCCTCTGATTCTTTGATTATGACTTCTAGAAGTTGTCTTCCCACTCCTTTTCCCCGACTCCCCTCTCGAACATACACACTCACCTCTCCTACACCTTGATACACGCAGCGATCCGATACTTTACTGATCTTACACCATCCTTGAATGCCTTCTTCGTCTTCAGCGACGAAACATAAATTTGCCGCAATGGTCGATACCCATTTTTCGAACGATGGTGCTGCCGTCTCAAATGTTGCTTGTCCTGTCGCAATTCCTTGCTCGTAAATTTCCTTTACTTGCAGCCAATCTTCTTCGCGAAAGCGGCGAATGTTCATATGGACCCTCCTTTATTTTCATAATAGAAGACGCTAGGAATCGCCCTAATGCCCTTTACATTAGCAACCCTACTTACGTTGAAATGTAGATGGGCGGCATTCACATTCTATCGTGGCTTTGTCTGCAACATCTTCGCTTTCATTTGAATATCACAACAACCTTGCTTTCTTTAGGAATGGGCCAATATCATTTTCAAGATGTTTATTTGAAGTTCCTTCTTAAAATGATTTAGAATAAAAGTTTGGTAACGGACAAACACAAAGGATGTAATTTTTGCCGCGTTTGGATTTAGCTTGTGGCACTGTACCACTTTCAAATCATCACCAAGATATTTTTTGCCCCTCCTTCTGCCATTTGGCTGCGGCAAGAGTTGTCTGTGCATAAGAAGTAACTGATCTTTTTGGCTTTCATATTTCATTCCATCTCCGTCGGTAGTATGATACTGGCTTTTTCGTTGAAACCATAGTACCACGTTGACCAATGAAATCATGACAGGCACTTTCATCAGCGGTCCAATGACAGCGGCAAACGCTGTACTAGAGAATGGGTCTCAAAACCATCAATAGCTACGACAAACGCTAATTCAAAATTATTACTGTCAGTTATGTAAAGACAAGTGTCATGGTTGCAGGGGCGTTTGTCCCAAATTGGGCATCTGGTTCTGTATGAGCGATAACACTAATCCTTTTAGTTGTTTAGAGTTCTTTCGTTTAATTTTGTTGATTATTTAGCACATAGTTCTATTATTCCATAATTTTGACTTTTCGCCAAAATCAGCTTGTCTGTTTCCTTCATCTCTCCCTCGATTTAAAATTCAACATTTGGATATGTTTAAATTTGTACTATTGACGTTTTCTATCACGTTTTCACCACTGGAATATTCACTGTCAATCCTGTTTTCATATATTGTTGACAAAAGCCATTACGGGACGAGAGTAGACGAAAATGCTGACAAAAAAAGAAGGAGCTTTTTAATCAGCTCCTCTAGACCCACGTTCCCCTCTATATCTATCTGCTTTGTACCTCCTCCAAAATACCATCCATTTACTTTAATCAACTTATCTCAAAATTCATCGTGTTCCACTTCTTATTATCATTGGAAATATATACAGTCCTCTATATACTTCTTGCTGTTTTTTCTGCTTCATACTATTTCCTTCTCCTGCGTTTGTTCAATATAATGGATGGCAACTTCGACATCCGCTGTAATACTAATTTCCATGAGTTTTCTTATGGCTGATAGTTAATTCCTAAGCCAAACCAAATCATTCCCATACAAGAAACGATTAGAATGAAGTGAAGAATGCCGCCTAAATAGGAGTAGAATCGATTTTCTTTTAGGAGACCAAGCAAGCATATAAGCAATCTGAACAATGAAATCCAAATATAACGGATATCAAAAACAGGAATCTCCGCTATAATTTGTACATTTAACAAAATAAGCAAAAAATATAGCCACCAGCGTATTCAGTATATTGATTCTTGCTATTTTCATTTTCGACAATCCTCCTTTTGTGCTATGGCAAATTAATTAATCTGACCTAATCGAATCACATTCACTTCCTTCATCTTTTCTAGAGCCAAAACATCTTTGGCAGTTCCCGTTATAGCGATTCCATAAATCTTCAATTCTTTATGCTCTTTCACCCATTTTAGCCGCTCAGCCATCTTTAAGTCTTTGTATTCCGTTAGTTGTATTGCCCATTTTTCATTTTTGCTCAATAGCTCAAGTCCTTTGACTACTTCTTTGTAATCAGTAAACGAGCGATGGAATACAGAATCTGCATGCACTTTTTTGTATGTTAACTTATCAAAACAAAATGCCTCTCGCTCCTTGATACAAAAGGGAACGGAGGCATTTGGGCATACTTCAGGCGTGTATCTAGGCGTGAAGATGAATGCCTAGAATGTAAGGAGATGTATCCGCTTTGGTGCTAATCATGCAATCCTTTGCCATCAAGAATGCGCTGGATATACTTTTCAATTCTTGCTTCTCGCGTTTTCGATTGTTTCGCTCCAGAAAAATAAAGGATATACGCTCTTTGCCGTCCAGGTGTCAATGATTCAAACGCTGTTTTTAAGTCCGGCATTTCGTCAAATTTTTTTTGAAGCTCCTCAGGAATTGGCTCTGGACTCTTTTTGAACTCCACTTTTAAGCCCGCTTTTTCAATTTCCATGGCTTCGTTAATATATGCTTTCAACACAGGTTCAAGCTCGATGATTTGTTGAACATTTGTAAACCGAATCCGTCGCGCAGCCTGCGTATTCTCCCCGGGCTTTTCTAGAATGTGATGGTCATCTTTTAACAAGGCGCCTTTGAAAAAACCAAGTGCACAGTATTCATTCAAAGCACTGATTGTTACGACATTGCTCTTTTGGAATGTATAACATGGAATTCCCCATTTCACTTCTTCTGTCAATCCACATTCAAGAACAATTGTTCGCAATGCTCTTAATTCTGTCGGCCATTTGTTTACTTTACAATCGGGAGTACCCACTAGCGGACAGCGTCCACAGCCCTCAGTTAAATATTGATCAACTTTAGGATTCATTCGACTGTTTTTCATCAGCATTCTCCTCATAAAATATTAAGTCAAAATAGAATACACCATCGGTCCCGGCTCCGCAGTATAGCCGTTTTCATTGTTCCTGCTTATTCTGTTTTTGCGTGTGTTCGGGTGGGATACAATCGAAAGCAATAGAGGTTGTGCATGACCTTCCTCTCTCTGCACAGAACATTTGTTCCTTTTTCCATTTTACACCTTCTGGTCGTTGAAGGCAAGGGAGAGATTGAGCGCGAATAGCGATTCATCCGCACTTCTACATGTGAGCGTAAGTGGGTGATAATCAAACGGAACTCGAGTTGATGCAGCGGCAAAAGCCATCCTTCTCTCGTTTTAGATGTCATAGAATCCAAAAGTTTTATATATCATTGTTGCCATACTCTTCAAATTATTTTATCATATTAACCATCTAACTCAGTCGCCATCATTGATTTGATCAAGAAAGGAGAAAACGATGGGTTCATTTGTACAACAGCCAACCGGCGTCTTTCCGTCTGTCTGTTCTCTCGATTGTCCTGATCAATGCGGGTTGCTCGTGCATAAGAAGGATGGGAAAATCGTAAAAATCCAAGGCGACCCGTCTCATCCTGTGACAAAAGGCCATATATGTAATAAAGTGCGGAATATGATGGAACGAATTTATGATCCGAAACGTTTGAAATACCCGCTGAAACGTATAGGTGCCAAAGGGGAAGGGAAATTTGCGCGAATCAGCTGGGACGAAGCGCTCGAGACCATTGCGGCCAAATGGAAAGAATTGATTGAAACATACGGACCTGAAAGCATCCTCCCTTATAGCTTTTATGGCAACATGGGAAGACTCAGCGCCGAAGGCATGGACCGGCGGTTTTTCCATCGGCTAGGCGCATCCTTGCTTGATCGGACCATTTGTTCATCCGCTGGATCTCAAGGGCTTCAATATACGATGGGAGGCGGCTTTGGAATCGATCCGGAAGAAACCATTCATGCCAAACTCATCATCTTCTGGGGAATTAATGCGGTCAGCACCAACATGCATCAAGTCATCTTAGCCCAAAAAGCCCGAAAAAACGGGGCGAAGATTGTTGTAATTGATGTTCATAAAAACCAAACCGGACAGCTCGCTGACTGGTTCATTCCGATTCTGCCAGGCACTGATGCCGCTCTCGCTTTAGGCATGATGCATATTTTGTTTGCGGAAAATCTCATAGATGATGAGTTTTTGAGAAAGTATACGGTCGGCTATGAGGAACTGCGCGAGCACGTTGTCCAATATGATCCCGTCACTGTTTCCAACATAACAGGCGTTCCTGTTGAAGATCTTTATACGCTCGCCAGATGGTATGGGCAAACAACTCCTTCCTTCATTCGAATCGGCAACGGTTTGCAGCATCACGATAACGGAGGAATGTGCATCCGAACGATCGCTTGTCTCCCGGCCCTGACCGGACAATGGCTGGTCAAAGGTGGCGGCGCCATCAAATCCAACAGCGGCTACCTAGCTCTTAATCAAATAAGCTTGCAGCGCCCGGATCTATTGAAAAACAAACATACACGAATCATCAACATGAATCGGCTCGGTGAGGCATTGTTGGAATTGGATCCGCCGATTCGTTCGTTATTCGTGTACGGCACAAACCCGGCAGTCGTTGCCCCAAACAGCAACAAAGTACGACAAGGATTGGCGAGAGAGGATCTCTTTGTCATCGTGCATGATTTGTTTGTCACAGAAACCGCCAAATACGCCGATATTGTGCTTCCAGCCACTTCTTCGTTTGAAAATACAGATTTGTATACATCCTATTGGCATCACTATGTTCAAATTCAACAACCAGTGATTGAACGATACGGAGAGTCTAAATCGAATGTCGAAGTGTTCCAATTGCTGGCGAAACGAATGGGGTTTGAGGATCCGTGTTTATACGAGACAGAAGAAGAAATGATTTCGCAAGCCTTGGATAACCCAACCAACCCTTTCTTGGAAGGAATCCGTTATGAAACATTGGTAGAAAAACAGTATATCAAAGCAAAGGTCAAACGGTTGCTGCCGGGAACATTACCAACGCCGAGCGGAAAAATTGAGCTGTATTCGAAGAAAATGGAACAAGATGGCTATCCTCCGCTGCCAACGTATACGCCGATTGTTGACGATGGAGATTTTCCGTTTTTCTTTGTGCCCGGTCCTAACCACAACTTTTTAAACACCACGTTCTCCAATAATGAAAAGCACATTTCGTTGGAAAAAGAACCGCGTTTGTATATGAATGTGAAAGATGCCCTAGCGAAAGGAATTCAAGATGGGGATCGAGTCCGGGTATGGAACGATCGCGGAGAATGCGTGTTGAAAGCATCGGTTGGAGAACATGTTCTCCCCGGTGTCGTCGTCACGCAAGGGTTATGGGCTGATTCTCCGGACACGAAACATTTGGTCAACTCCCTTACTCCCGATCGGATCGCCGACATGGGCGGCGGCGCGACCTTTTTCTCTGGCCGCGTCGATGTGGAAAAATGCTAGGATGAATGGCTCGAGGGGCTGGCTAGAAATCAATATGTAGGCCAGGCGCCCCTCCTTTTTTACCATTTGTAACTAACGCCATCTTTATTCTCCCGTCTCCGCAAACTGGCTTTATCCTCTCTCCAAGCTCATCGCGAACATGCTGAAACATAGTCCTTTCTTCTGCCTTCTCAGGATTGCCAAATCCACAGTACACTCGTTTTACATGCGGCGGGGTGATCGGCCATAATCAACTGCATGGCGCGTAATGTGACGACTCAATCATCATCAGCTGTGGATTCATTGTGTGTGATTCTTTCATTAATCTCTCTAACAGCTCGGTGATTTTGTTTTTTCTCCAATCTGTTCCATGCTTTTATGCAAATCGCCTTTGGTTGCTAAAGATTTCACGAAAAAACAGCCAAAATTCGTTTTTCTTCCTTTTTCGTTGTTGAGGTATTTTGATTGATTATTTAGCACATAGTTTTATTTATTTATAATTTTGACTTTTCACCAAAACTAGCTTGGCCTCCCCTGATTTGACATCAACCTCTTGCATATTCGTTTCCTATCCTTTTTCGATGGTGTTGGTGATTTTCGTGTATGGTGACAGGAGTTTTTACGGGACGAGAATGGCCAGGGAATACTAACAAAAAAGAAGGAGCTTTTTCCTTCGCTCCTCTATACATTACTGTTTTGCTTTGTTCCTCCTCCGAAATACCATCCATTCGCCTCATGAATAGGATGGAATTGAAGAAAAATTAGACAAAACTTTAGAACAAACTTCTCAAAAGTTATGAGCTAGCTGGAGATACGCCTCGGTCGTTCTATCTTTGGGTTTGTGTGTCACTCATCGTATGTACCATGCCTATATTACAACCGTTATTTAGTTACTTCATCTGACATATTTTCACCTAGATGCTTCAAAGCAGAAGACATAAGCAAAGGTGACGAAACCCTTTCGTCACCGCGGATGGCCTTGTTTACCTATCACATCTGTTGAAAATGAATTCGAAGAAATGTTATATACCATTGTCCAAGACGCTCCTGATGAACCGCATCGTTTAAATCCAAGCTTTTTATAAAGTTGTACAGCCATAATGTTGTTTGGATCAACACTCAAAGATATAGAGGTATAGCCGTCTTTCAAAGCTTGTTCAAATAACTTTTTCATAAGTAGCGTACCTATCCCTTTACCTCGTTCAATATCAATAACAGCTATTCCTAGTTCTGGAGTATGGTCATCAACATATCCATATCCTTTTTGGTTTCCTTTGAATAAGCGATACCAAGCGGCACCAACAGGTTGATTGTCCTTGTTCAAAGCGATGAAAGCTCTATCCCCTTTTCTTCCCCAGCCTTCATGATATTTTTTAATATGCGGTGAATTGAGCAATTCTTCTTTCGGTGGCTTATTATGCGGAATATAAATGGATTCATACATCATATCTAATAAGAATTCAAAATCATTTTCTTCTAAACTTCTTATATGGAACAAAATTACTCACCTCCCTATTTTACGGCAGCCGCTGCAGAACATCTCTGCCTCTGGGGCATAATCCCCACCAGCTAACCAGTTCGTCCCCCTACTTGTCGAAATGAACCCGTATAATCTACAAACATAACTTAAAATGAAACTTGCTCCCCCGTATGATTCATCGATGAGTGCCTGCCTTGCTCATAGCGGTGTTCCTTCACATTTAACGGTTGGCAACAACCAACTATGCTGATTTAAGAACGGGGGATGTTCATACTCATTGTAATCGTTCGATGTTTGAATCCTAATTTTTCGTATAGTTTCATCGCTTGATTTCCTGCATATACACTTAAGCGAACCTCTGAATACCCCTCTCGTTTAAGATGTTCGATACCAGCCTCTAACAACCGTTTGGAAATGCCATTCCCCCTGAATTCCTCTAACACAAACAATTCATAAATAAACCCATATATCGTTTCCGTCAGTTGGTCTTTCTTTGTTCCGATCAGAATCCAACCCATGAGATGATCGCCTTCCGTTGCGATTAAATAATCACTCCCTTTCTGCAATAATGCTTCAATCAGTTGTTTGGCTTTTTCATCCGACAGTTTTACTTCGCCTAATGTACCTTCAAATAATGCTTGCGGTGAAAGTGATAAAATCTTTTTATATTCCGCATCGTTCGGCTTTCTAATTTCCATACATTGAGCCCTCCTCGAAAGCAACACCTAAAACCATAGGTATCCCCTTTCAAGTCACATCATCAATTTTATTTGCTAGTAGATGAATGGTTTTCATGAAAAGAGAATGTCCTCCCCAACCTTCTCTTATTCTCCCATAACCCAAATGAAATAATAATAAAAACTCCAAAGACCTAACAAACTCAGGCTGCTTAACAAGACAGCAAGCGATAAAAATAGATGAGTATTCGAGCCCCTTCGATAACGAAACAGAACGGACAGGACGATACCAGCAACAAACAAAAGAACCAAAGGGAAATCCAGTATCTACAAGATCTACAAGATAACCTATGATAAAGAAAAAATGATTTTCTTCATCTCTTGATAATTTTAACAAAAGAGAAAAATTTTTAAAGTGTTTTTTTGAGCATAAAGATATGATGAAAAAGAATGTTACAACTCGTTTTGTAGACGGGGAATTCCCATCATCATAACCATTAAAAAAGAAACAAACTGGCTACTCCACTTGAAGAAGCAATCGCCCCCATCATATGGCGGCCTCTTTCCCTTGCTTTGTCCTACCTACCATTTCCTTTTTGGCAAATCAAACATATAGACAATGTAAAATTTTTGATCCTTAATGTAATATATATATTGAATTATGTAATATATATTGTTTAAAATGTAATATATAAATTACATTCAGGGAGGGATCGTTGGAATTGTGAGAAACAATCTTAAAGTTGCCCGTATCCAAGCAAACCTGACCCAACAACAACTGGCAGAAAAAGTCGGGGTAACTCGACAAACGATCAGTTTAATCGAAAAAGGAAAATACAATCCTACTTTAAAATTGTGCCTCGAAATTTGTTATGCGCTTAATAAAACGTTAGATGAAATTTTTTGGGTAGAAAAGTGAGAGTGGTGAAATTGCAAAAAATAAAAGACGAACGATTACTATTAAAAAATCTGCAAAATTTACGAATCGCCTACATGTTACAGACGATTGGCATCATCGGAATCTTGGGCTATGTCTTCATCACAAAAGGACTAGATGGAATGAGGAAAAATCCGTTATGGTTTGTGTTTATCCTGACAACCGTTGTATCGGCTTTTTTATCAATGAACATTAGTGTAGAATATGAAAGTCGGAAAAGGTCATCTAAACAAAGCTTCCTAATATCACTTGTTGTATTAACATTGATTTCAACTATAATAGGAATCCTTACATCATTCACTGAAGGATTTACTGCAATGAATGGTGTTTTCATTGCCGGAATCGTTTTTCTATGCGGAGTCGTTCCGATTTCTTATGTATATTATTTGAGAAAGAAAATAGATAATCAGGCAGACTGACGGAGCAACCAATTAGGAAAGCTTTTAAAAAACTTCAGTGACATATAGAGGATTCGTTATTTTCGGGAATACAGTGATGAACTGGATTATTGGGAGCGCAAACCGTTTTCTCAACCCAAAAATAGTAACCAGTAAGTTCTGTCGAAAAAAGAACAAGCAATGTGCTGATATTGATCAACACATTGCTTGTTCGCGCACCCCATCTTAGACATGCTGCTTCATCCCCTGTTCACTCCAACTAAAATATCCAAATCCACGGTGATCTTCGTAAAATCCCGATGAAGAAACGCATCAATGTGTGCTTGATCCGCAGACCAAGCAAGCGGCGTCATTTGGACTAAATGTTCAAGTTCGGCATTATTAAGTTCTTTTGTATAACATAAATGGAATACATCCAGTAAATGGAGCTGTTTTTGAAAAAGCGACACGATTTCATCATTCTTATAGACCTTTTTCTCCTTGTCCTCAAAGAGTGCTTCTCGTAGCTCTCTTAGATAATTCGGACGGGGAACCACTTTAATCACGAGTCCATCTTTAACTAAAATCCTCTTGAATTCCTTATAATTGGAAGGAGATAAAATATTAAGAATCACATGAAACGATTGATCCGCCAGCGGCGATTTTGCCAAGTCACCGACTAGCCAAATTTGGTCTTCGTATCTTTTAGCAGCCATAGCGATGCCTTCTTTTGAAATATCAAGGCCAACGCCAGTCATTGACGGAATCATACATTCGTCCAAAATCCTTTGTAAGTGAGAACCTTCTCCACATCCTAAATCTATAACCATAAAAGGGTTAAGCGAAACATCCATATACTCCTTTATCACTTTCGCAATCGTTTCATGCATGGAAGTGTATACGTTGCTTTCCATAATGATTTTGTGTCTTGCTTCAAACAATTCCTTCTTGTAATGGCTATGAGCGGGACGAGTCATCAAGTTGACATATCCTTGTTTTGAGAAATCAAACGTATGGTTTTTAGCGCATACGAGGCTTTTCAGCTCCTCAACCCTCATCGCGCTTTTACAGAGTGGACATTGAAATGCCGCTACAAATTGACTAACCCGTTCTGCACTTTTGGTTTTTTTGGTCATGTGCTTTCTTCCTTTCGATAAAAAAATCACAGCGGAGGAGGAAACGTTCGTGACAGTCTTTTGGCTGAACCGGTTGCGCCATTTGCTGTTATGATTTCTGAAAAACATATCAACCCCTTTCTCCATAACGAGAATTCTCTCTGATAAAAGGCTCCTCGACATGTTCAGAAATTAGGAGCTTGTATTTCTGCGGACGACGGTATGCGTTGCCATGTATTTCCCGACTTCGATATTCTCTCATTTCTTGAATCGGAAAATCAGCTATATAAATTCCTTCTCGCTCTCCCGCTTCAATAATCAGTGTATCTCTTGAACCTTTTTCTGAAGGTCTGTATGCCATCCCATCAAATGCAGTAGAATGTCCATTGCAGTTGGGATGACCAATCGGATAATTGACCGTGGCAATACCGACCATATTTTCATAAGCCCGCGCTCGCAGCTGTGAAATTCGGTTGATCTCCATCGGGCATGCGTTTGGCACCAAAATAATCTCAGCGCCTTTCAACATCAAAATCCTGGCACTTTCCGGAAACTCTCTATCATAACAGATCATCGCCCCGACTTTTACATTGCCTTGCAAGGTGTTTAAATCTGCCACGAAAAAGTCATCCCCAGGCGTCAAATTACATTCAACATCAAAATCACAAGTATGTACTTTTGCGTATGTAAGGATCTTGTTGCCAAAGCGGTCAAAGAGGCAGAGCGTGTTCCTTGGCAATGGATCGTATTTTTCAAGAAAAGTGATTCCGATAGCCATATTCAGCTCCTTAGCCAACTTCCCAAATGAACTGACGAATTCGCTATCTGCAGATAGAGCACGGGCCTTTAATTCATCGACATTCTCGGGAATGTCATAGCCAATGCTCCACATTTCAGGAAATAATGCAATATCAGCCCCCATATCCTTTGCTTTTCTACAATATTCCAATCCTTTATTCAGGTTGTCACATAAGTTAGTTTCAGGCAAAAGCTGCAATAAAGCTACTTTCAGATTATTCATGACCAATCCCCCCTTTATATCGATGTCACAACGCCGTACCTACAAACGAGTTAATTACTGATTTCTTATTCTTCATCCAACGTTAATACAAATCCTCCCCTTGCCATAACAAAGGCACATCTATCCTTCCATGCACGTTCGTATATTCTTTTAGACTTTCCCCCCCTTAGCAACAAATGCGGAAGGGGGCAAACCGTTCAGGTTCGCCCCGAGAAAGAAGCTGACCTAGATCGAAAGATGACGCTACGATACTCACGATCCCATGAGATCCCCTAATGATGATGAGGGCGTTGATGAAGTTGTTGTGACACTTGGGATTCTGTTCCTGGCTCGACGATCACGAATTGCCCCATCATCCCGCTGTCTTCATGATATAACAGATGGCAATGATACATGTAAGGCGTTGTCGGGTCTGGATAGCTTCCAAAATCAACAGCCAATCTGACTTTCGTCCCGCTCGGTATGAAAACGGTATCCTTCCTTCCCCGTTCGTATTTCGGCGGCAATTCACCATTCTTATCAAGGATAGTGAATGTCGCATCGTGAATATGAAAGTTATGATCCCAGCCTTTATTTGTTATTTCCCAAATTTCGCGCGATCTGGCAGGAACAACCTCATCAATCCGGTTCATATCCATTTTCTTTCCGTTGATCGCCGATTCGGTAGTCAGTACAAACGTTCGGACCTTCGCATCCGCTGGAACTTCGATCGGCGGTTCGCTGGTGAGTGTTTGAGGCAATGGTGTTGCTGCGGTCAGACGCTGATCGGCGATCAATTTGACGAGATCAAACTCTCCATTTTCAATCCCGTCTTTGCCGGCAAAACTGTGCAAGATCGTTTCTTCTCCTTCCTTAAATTCGATCACAATCTCTGCACGTTCACCCGGACTTAACAAAATGCGCTTCATCTTGATCGGTTCCGGCAGCAATCCCGCATCATTTCCGACTAGATAAAATGAACGGTTATCGGAAAAACCGATATGATAAGCTCTCGCATTCGAGCCGTTGAGCAACCGGAATCGGACTTGGCTTGAAGTGATGCGTAAATACGGATCATAAGTTCCATTGACCAAAATCTGATTCCCTAACATTCCAAACGGGGTAAGATCCATGCTTTCATTGAAGGAACCGTCCCCGTTGAACATTTTATCCTGAATAATGATCGGAATGTCGTCAACGCCATAATTTGAAGGTAATTTTTTTGAATCTTGATCCTCGATTAAAAACAAGCCTGCAAGTCCTCGATACACATGAAGTGCCGTTTTGCCGTGCAAATGCGGATGATACCACGTAGTTGCTGCGGGTTGCTCAATCGTCCAGCTAGGATTCCAAGTCGATCCGGCTTCAATCATTTGGTGCGGTCCACCATCCATCGCAGCCGGCAAACGCATCCCGTGCCAATGCAAGGTTGAAGTTTCTGGAAGGTGATTGACAACATCAAACGCCACTTTGTCACCGCGTGACACACGTATCGTCGGCCCTAAGTAAGAGCCGTTGATCCCCCAAGTCGGTGTTTTCTTACCTTCAAAAAATTCGGTGGTTCCAGTTTGCATCGTTAACGTGAAGTGTTTCGTGCCATCAGGACCCACTGTCGGTTCAAGAAGTGGCGGGATGTTCAATTCATTCTGAAACGTCAGCTTCCCGACATTCGTCGTTGTATCCCCATCACATCCTGCCAAACATAAAGCGATCAATCCAAATAAAAGAGTAGCAAATATGCGTCTTCGTTTCATCATTCAGCTCCCTCTTTTTCTCGAAAAATAGCTAGTTCCTTCTCATTGTTCGTTGAACGGCAGCAGCAATCCATCCAGTTATGACTCCCCAAACAGCATTGGTCACGATGACACTGACGATGGCAAAAGGATTGGTAATCGGACCTTGCAGCTCGCCTTCCAGAATCGGGGATGCGATCGCACTGATTATGATCGCCAATCCCCCATAGACGATTCCTGCATACAGAAGTGTTTTCAACGGATTTTCAACGCGAAACAGAACAGCAGCACCAATCCAGATGACAGAGATGAGTATGGTGACTGAAATACTCGCCATCGGTTGGCCGATTCTCTCAAGCAATCCCAACATATTCATCAGCGGTCGGATCAACGCTAATGCACCAAGACCAATTGCTAGCGACAAATGGCCGTTACCTTTCATCTCTTCCCAACTCCTTGTTCATTTTTTATCGGTCTCATTGTAACAATGGAATGTTGTGAACTTATGACGATGCTGTACGGGTTGTATGAAAGTTTCCCCATGCCTTGAACGGAGTGGGACGGTGTAATCACGGTAAAAGAAAAGAAGAGCGTGAAACGTTGGGGGACATGGTCTCTTGGATTCATCGGCAAAACCCGGAGCTCGAAAAGAAGAACCAAGAGCATCGCAACAACTTCGAAGATGGGGCTGAAATCAAGTCGGGTGGATAGCAGCCTACTGGCGTTTCATGATCAAACGTATTGCTCAGAAGAACCATACAACGTCAGATGTTGCCCATGCCAGATATATTTCTAAATGAAAAAAAGGGCTCTTTTACAGGCCCTTTTTCACCAAAACTCTGCACAGTGACATCACAAAACTTCATCCAAAAAATCGATCATGATATTCGTAAATTCAACCGGCTTGTCATAATGAATATCATGTCCAGGGGTATCCACTTTTACCAACTTTCCATTCTGCAGCAACTCGACGACACGTTGGGCGTCCTCATCTGTAAGAGCCGCAAGCAACAGGTCGCCGTCATAATTGGTCTGTGCCTTCACAAATACAGTGGGACATTCAATCTTCGCAAGCACTTCGGCTTGATCATAATCCTCAAACCAGCTGTTATCATAGAAGGTCTCTCCAAACCTTCTGTCGTATGGATAGGTTGCGGACTCGAAGATTCGATTGATGTTGGGCGGCAGATAAAACAAGTGTACAGGTTCATTCGGATGCTTCTTATGGTAAGCGACCGCATCCTTCGCAAACCGATTCCATAAAAAGTCTCCGAATACCTTCTTCCAGTAGCTGTGTTTCAAGGAATACTCAAAATAGTCGCCTATTTCATCCTGTTTTTTGAAATCTTCGTACTGCTGAAAGCCGTACACCCAGGCGAACGTTTTCTCTCTTCTGCCCGGCTCCGTTGCGAAAAACGGTGAGTCTTCGATAACGAGTCCGAGCACAAGTTCAGGGTAATGCGCAGCGATCCAGGCCGCTACCATGCCGCCCGACGAATGGCCGGAAAGGATCACCTTGTCACCGATCACCGTCTTGATAAATTCGGCAAAATCAGCCGCCATGGCCTTAGCCGAATACTTTTCAGGATTCCAGTCGGACTCCCCATGTCCATGGCAATCGACAGCGAACACATGATACCGCTCAGACAACGCCGGCAGTGATTTTGCGTAATCCTCCCATGTCATGCCTTGTCCGTGGATCAGCAGCAGCGGCGGATTGCCGTTGTCCGGACCTTCCCCATAATTAAGCACTGTACCGTCGTTCAGCGTCACTTGTTTTTCCGTAAAGCCCGCTTTACGCATCGCCTTCAGCGGCTTGTCCATATACGTCACATTCGTGTAAAAATATGAACCGATCACGAACAGCAAAATAGCGAATACCGCACCGATGAAAAAACGCCTCTTCTTCTTTTTCATCAACCTTCTCCTTTCATTGGGCTGCCGGCATGATCACTCGTGGCCACGCGCGCTCTTTCACAATACGACCGATCAGACCTTTGGTCTAGTAGTGTTCCCGGTTCGAACGATATGCGACAATCGCACGTAGAGCTTTATTCACGACCAATCAACAAAGGCTCAACCGACAATGAATAAGTGAATCGTGTAAACTTGAGTTTCATGCACGAGTACTAACGACGCCTACTTATAATAAATGCGTTGATGGACTGTCGTCAACTACACCGCAATCAGGCCAGCGCGTGATTTAGTTGACGAAACGGCAGGCTTCATTTTAACATCGTTTCAAAAGAAGTCTCCCACTTCGAAACAAAGTGAAAGTGGGAGATGAATATCGGTTAGCACCAGCCAAAACATATAAGCAAATAAACAACAATCACGTTCCTTGTAAACGGGATAGATGGGGTTACATGGAAAACAGCGAATGCAAAAACTAAGCAAACCCTTCCATGCATACATCAAGGTGCGAAAGAACTCTTCGAGTTAGGGCGACTCGAAGTGACGCCTAAGGAGACGACAGGTCGCTTTCGCCGTGGAACTGAGAAATTTCCGCTTCAAGCACAACGAAGTGGGAGTCGTTCAGCTCGATGGGTTAGCACCGATAGCACATACAGCTGAAACCGGCTTCGTTTGTTTCTCTTCAAGTCGAATGGATGAGAACCCTGCCTCTTTAAGATACTGAACTAACTTTTCCCCTTCCTGGCGTGCTGTTTCGTTCGTTGCCCCCTTGGAACGAGGCTGGAGTGTAATGGCAATCAGCCCGTTTGGCTTCAGCAAATGCCGCAATTCTTTTAATCGTTCAATCGGTTGTTCCCAAAATAGAATCGAATTGATCGAAAAGATTTTATCAAACGCTTCGTTAAACACGGGAAGATGCTCAATAGTCGCAAGTTGTAGCTTGACTTTTCCTTCCCGTATAGCGGCTTCATTCCTTTTTTGCGCCTGTGAAAACATGACTTCGGACGGATCAATTCCTACGAATATCCCTTCCTTAATAATGTTGCTTATCTTCTCAGCGGCAATTCCGGGACCAAATCCGATCTCTAGTACCTTATCATTACTTCGTATATCCAATAATGCCACCGTCCATTCGTTGATTTCTTTATTAGCAGCTGCCATAATCCTTCCACCGATGTTTCCCAAAAAACCATATGGGCGACCAAATAAATTCATCAACAATCGACTCATGAAAAACCTCCTTGAAAATGGATTTCAAATTGTTTTTGATAAAAAGTAGGCATAAGTTGACGAGCATCATTTCCTCACCGTTTGAGTATTCCTTTCCTCAAGCCCTCATAAAACCATCCAAGGATCCCGGGAATGATTGGTTTTGAATTTGTCAATATGATATACGGTTTTTCCGATGTTATCGGTTTCGAATGTGAATGAAATGTAAACAGGCATTAGGAATCGTCCTAATGCCTGTGGTTGCCCATATGTGCTTCATGACATGCCCAGTTTTCGTTTTTCCGCCAAAAGCCGCTGAAATTCCTGTTCAAGCTCTTCGTTTGGCTCAATGCTCAAGCGGCTCAGCACCTCCGCTATTTTCGTCTCGAGTAAAAGCCGCTCGTCTTCTGTCGTATTGCGCGTATCGCGATGTTTTTGCTGCTCATATTGTTTATATGTTCCGTCAAACAGTTGAATTTCTTTATGGCGAATCACCAATATACGTGTAGCGACATTCTCAATGAACCGACGGTCGTGGGATACGAAAATGACGGTTCCTTCGTATTCTTGCAATAGCGATTCCAATGCGCTCATCGCTTCAATATCGAGGAAGTTTGTCGGTTCATCTAAAATGAGCGTATTGATATCACTGACGAATAATTTAGCAAGCGCGACTTTTACCCGCTCACCGCCGCTTAAAACTCCTACGGGTTTATAAACATCATCTCGGAAGAAATGCAGCCTCGCCAAGACAGTGCGAATAAGCGTTTCATCTTGTTTCGATGTGGAGCGTACATTCTCCAAAATCGACTGATGAACATCTAAAATATTTAAGTTTTGGCTAAAATACCCCATTTTCACCGCTGGGGAAACTATAATTCCTTCTTCTTGGTCAACGATCTTTTTCACTAAAGTAGTTTTGCCGCTCCCATTCGGGCCGATAATCGCGAGCTTCTCGCCCCCACGTACATGAAAGCTCGCTTTATTCCATAGAACACGTTGGCCGATCACGCCTGCGACCTCTTGCGCTCGAATAATGATTCGATCTTTAAACGTATCCTCGTTAGGCAAGTTCATTTTGATGGGAGCCAGTTCCTTTATTTTTTCCACTTTTTCTAGCTTCTCTAATCTTGTTTCGATGGCTTTGGCTGCTTTTTGCAACTTTTTTTGCTTTTTCGCAAAATACGGCTTCGCCCCGGTGATTTTCGCTTCCGATGGGCTCACCTTCTTTCTGGAAACTTTTGTGGCTCTTTCCGCTTTTCGCTTTTTTAGTTCCAATGCTCTCTCTAGCGCTTGTTTCTTTTTTTCATAATTTTCATAAGCTAACTGTTGCTGTCGGCGTTCCTGTTCTTTTTGTTCCACATAGTCGCTGTAACGCCCTTTATACTCTTTGACCTTCCCTTCATGAACTTCCCAGATGGTGGTGCAAAGCGCATCGAGAAACGCCCGGTCGTGGGATACGAGGATAAACGCTCCCTTCCATTGCTGTAACTGCTTTTCTAGCCATTCGATATGCTCTTGATCTAAATGGGTCGTTGGTTCGTCCGCCAACAAAAGCTCCGGGTCTTTAGTCATCAAATCGCGAATATAGGCTTGTGTCACTTCTCCGCCGCTTTTCGCAGTGTCCATCTGCTTTAACTGTGGCAACAATTCGCATCGAGCATGGCGAACCACGCTTCCCTTTTCTGGGGCAATCATTCCGGCCAATATGTTTAACAATGTCGTCTTGCCGCTGCCATTACGCCCCACTAAGCCGATGCGGTCATTTTTATAAATGGTCAATCGATCGACATCAAGTAATAACCGGTCTTTCACATAATGTTTGATATTGAACGCTTCTAGAAGAATCATATGATCATCCCCATTTTTGATTTTACGGGGACAAAAAAGCCCCCTATCCATTTTCAGAATAGGAGGCACAACTATAGCAGGACGCCAAAAAAAGAGACTAACTCCATTTGGGTATACCTCACTATAAACGTGCAATCCTATTCTGAAAACGTTAATTGAAGGCAGCACAAAGAAAGCAGCACATTCATCTGTCTGCAAAAAAACCACCTTCAATTAATGTCTTTTCAAAATAGGATTAGCACTTCATGTTCGAGGATTCACCCTTCCGTTCGCATTATTTAAATTTATTCTATATAATATATCAAAAATTGTCAATTCATAAATAAAAAGGGCCCAACGGTTCTTCCTTACGAACAGCTGCCATCTCCTCCGCCAAACCCGTCGGAATGACTTCCCGAATCGAATGATCCGCACTTAGAGGAGGGAGAATTTGAATGGGTCCAAGAAGAGTCACAATAATACGTGTGGTGATTCTTCTGACTGTTGTGTAAATCATTTACGTTAGGTGGACATCGACTTGCATTGATCGTAAAGAAAGGGAAAAACAACACAAAACCAATTAATTGCTAAACATCCGATCAAGCCTCTATGAGCCCTCTTTTCCATCCTATTCTCATCCGTTCGCTAAGTTGCATTCCATTCGCGGAAAAAGGAAATGAAAGCAGCACATAACATTGTGCAACGTATGTCACACAAAGAGTTTGCTTCGCCGACTCAAGAAAGCGGTGAATTTGCGGCATGTTGCCACCTTATTTTCATTTTTATGACGTTCTTTGGATGTTTTCACTCCGTTCATTCAAGCTTACAAAATTCGGATCGTTAGCGCAAAGCATTGCTTAGTTGGACATTGTTTTGATCCTCTTTTGTTTGCTTGTAGAGTAAATGGGCATAATTGCTTAACCAACCGGTGATGATTTGTCGTTCGCAACCGATTGACTGAGAAGCGGGCCGTCGCTTCTTTTCTCATACAATCTAAACATTTAACTTCACTTAAATATTTAGATTGTTTTATAATATAAATACAAAACCTTACCATAACGAAGGTGATGTCAGATGGACGATATCAAGGCTTTGTATTTGGCCATTAAAGAAAAAAACGATGCAGTGACCGCGTTTTTGCTGCAAGAGATTCGTGCGATGCTCGGCGCTGAGTATCAAGACTTAACCCAAAAGCAAGTGATGTTGCTGGAGTTATTGAGGCATCAAACCATGACGATCAATGAAATCGCTGAGTCCTTTTCGATGACTCCGAGCGCCGCCAGCCAGCTCGTCCGAAAGATGGAGGAAAAAGCCTATGTTCGCCGGGACATCAATCCTGCTGACCGTCGTGAAATTATCGTGCGCCTAGGCCAAGCCGGTCAAGCGTATCATAAGAAAATGGATGAAGTGGAATTGCATTTAATGGAGAAATATTACGGGAAACTTCGCCGAGAGGACTTAGAGAAGTTGAAGGAAATCAATGATAAACTGTATGATCTCATCATGAAAGAACATCGGTCGTAATCCCTTCTTCTTTCAGGAAGGGATCTGCAAAATATTTAAGTAAATTTAATAATTAAGATTGGTTAATTATTAAGGAGGAACACCTTATGAACAAAACTCAGAACGTCCATTATATGCGATTTATCACTGCTTCTGTATTGGCTGTGGTCATTCTTTATGTAACGGTACGAAAACATGTTCATGTTTTCGAAAATTCGTCTGTGCTATTGTTGCTTGTCACCGTTTTTCCACTCTATTTAGCCGTTGTTTACCGAATGACCATTGGGCGGGTGAAGTATTCATGGAAAGTGTGCGTGAGCGTGGTTGCATCTGGGCTCGGTATCTCGTATTGGATCATTCCCGCTCCGCTTCGTGAGCAATACAAGGTGATCAAATATGTTTTTTTCGTAATGGAAGGCGGGATCATTCTAATCGAATTATGGATCGCTTGGTATATCGTTCGAAACCTCGGGGCACTCATTCGCACCTTTCGCGCTGAAAAAACGAACCATTTTTATTTTTTAAGCACCTATGTGCATACCATTGAAGCCGTGTTCAAGCGTCCGGTCTTTTTGCTGCGCCTCCTCACAACAGAGGCCGCTGCTTTGTATTACTTAACATATCGCAAAAAAACACGCCAATTGTCATTGCCATATCCCACCTATTCCTATCATGAGAAAACGGAATATTTTGGTTTCTTTTTAATGCTCGTGCATGCGATGCTGATTGAAATTATTGCTGTTCATATTTTAGTGATGAGATGGAGTGAAATCGCTGCTTGGGTGGTCACGTTTTTTGATGTGTACTTCCTGCTCCTTCTTATTGCCGATTATCGAGCGATTACCCTATCCCCGGTCGTGTTGGCGCCTGATAAACTCCATATCCAATTGGGCATCCGCAGTTTTGTCGAAGTGGAATACACCAACATTGAACAGATCACAAGGGAAGTGACCGCGAAACAAAAACGAAAAAAAGAAACTGATGCTTATTCAGTGACGTTGCCTAGTTTTTTTGAAGAAGAACCAAAACTAGAAATCCGCTTGAAGCAGCCGGTGGAAGTGACAGAACTGTTCGGCCGAAAAAAAACGGTGCGAAAGCTATATGTTACGGTCGATGACATCCATGGCTTTTATGACAACTTGTTGGAAAACACCAAGCGGTGGCTTCACATGAATAAAGAAATCGGCTCCGCGAATCCGCGATGAGCCGATTTTTTTGATTCGACTAACCTTTTTTCATCATATAGTGCTCCATGGCCTGCTACAGCCATTGTCCCTCTTTCTTTGTGAAAGGAGACGGCATCCAGTTGAGTGTTGCGGCATCTCGCCCCATCTCCTCCACACGTTCAAGTTGTCCAAGCGTTTGCGTCATATCGGAACCAACAAACGTCAATCATATACTGTTCGATTCATGTTTTCACCTCTGGATGACCCACAGGAGTGCCTGGCGACTGCTTTGTTTTTTGGATCAGGTGAACCCATTCTTGATCTATAGCCATCATCTCTGCCTCGGACTGATGACATAACGACTGGATCAGTTCTTTCGGCACATATTGTTCGAGCCACTGCCGCTGTTCTTTCTCCGTTTGCAAGTTATGGATGAGGTCCATCATCATCCCAACGAGAAGGACCCCATCGTTTTTATATGTAGTTCAATAGTTCACGCGGCGCAAAATCATTGATGTTCTGCAATTCTTCCTTACTCCACCATTTTACCTGTTGCCATGCCTCCTTTTCCTCTTTCGTCATATTTTCGAACGATAATCTAGTGTCCGATGGAATCACAATTTTGTAATAAATCTCACGACTAATAAAAGGACCTTGTTTCCCTTCGATCCATACATCCAGTTGGAATAGGGGCTCGCCGAGAAGGTCGACAACAATGCCTAGTTCTTCGTATAACTCCCTTTTTAACGCTTCCGCCGGCGTCTCGTTTTCTTCAATCCCTCCCCCTGGAGTCACCCATAACACTTTGTTTCCTACCACATCCCGAAATTCAAATCTCTGAAGAAGAATTTCATTCCGTTCATTGATGATTACGGCTCTAGAACATTTGCGTATGTTCATGAAACGCTGCCCCCTATATCAATGATCATTTTCAGCTAGACAAAGTCATCAGTCTCATGGTGAGAGAATCGTAGCATGGCACTCGCGATGCATAGGATCCCATCGTATTCTCCATTGTCTTTCATTATTGTTCTCGCAACAAGACACGAATGGCCCAAACCGCGACATCCTGATTCACTCGTGAGTGTTGATTCCGTTTTGATTTCCTCATCCCCCAGCTTTATGTTATCTCCTTTTGATCTAGTACTATTTTATCCTATTTAGTAATATTTCCCCTAGATCTTCGCAAAATCGGTTTTTACGGTGAAGATTTTCTTTGCCTATGCAGCCGTTTGGTATTCTACAAAAACGAGGCAGAGGGAATTTTCTCCCTCTGCCTTGTTTTTCTTCCCTTTATTAAGCGGTGACCGATTCCCTTGCTTTTTTCACCAGATCAAAGCGGTCGGCGTTCATGACTTTCACCCAAGCGTTGATGAAATCACGGACAAATTTTTCTTGGTTGTCGTCTTGGGCGTAAAATTCCGCGTAGGAACGAAGAATGGAGTTGGATCCGAAAATGAGATCTACCCGGGTCGCCGTCCACCGCACTTCGCCGGTTTTCCGGTTGCGGATTTCATAAATGCCGCTGTCTGTCGGCACCCATTCATAGTCCATATCCAACAAGTTGACAAAGAAGTCGTTGGTCAGCACCCCGATGCGGTCAGTGAAGACGCCATGAGGCAGATCGCGATAGTTCGCGCCTAACACGCGCAAACCGCCAACTAAGACCGTCATTTCTGGGGCGGTCAGCCCAAGGAGCTGCGCTTTGTCAACGAGCAGTTCTTCCGGCGGAACGCTGTACTCTTGCTTTTGATAGTTGCGGAAGCCGTCCGCAAACGGTTCTAATACCGCAAAGCTCTCGACATCGGTTTGTTCTTGTGTCGCATCGCCGCGGCCGGGGGAAAATGGCACTTTGACATCAAAGCCAGCGTCGCGGGCTGCCTTTTCCACCGCAGCGCTGCCGCCAAGGACAATCAAATCGGCGATGCTTACTTTTTTCGGCAGTTCGCGTTGAATGTCCTCATAGATGGACAGCACTTTCGCGAGCCGCTCCGGTTCGTTCACTTCCCACTCGTTTTGCGGCGCGAGACGGATGCGGGCACCGTTGGCTCCGCCGCGCTTATCGGAGTGGCGGAACGTGCTGGCCGAGGCCCAAGCTGTTTTCACAAGTTCACTGACCGTCAGCCCGGAGTTCAAAATTTTGGCTTTGATTTCTTCAATTTCCGCTTCTGTCAATTCGTAATTGACTTCTGGAATCGGATCTTGCCAGATGAAATCTTCTTTCGGAACTTCCGGACCGAGATATCTCGTTTTCGGTCCCATATCTCTATGGGTAAGCTTGAACCATGCCCGGGCAAACGCCTCCGCAAATTCTTCTGGATTTTGATGGAAACGGCGGGCGATTTTTTCGTATTCTGGGTCAAACCGCAGCGCCAAGTCGGTCGTCATCATCATCGTCGGCACTTTCTTCGACGGATCCTCGGCATCAGGCGCCAAATCCTTTTCATTCGGATCGACCGCCATCCATTGCCATGCCCCAGCTGGGCTCTTCGTCAGCCACCAGTCATAGCCAAACAGCATGTCGAAATACGACATATCCCATTGAGTTGGCGTCGGCGTCCAGGCACCTTCAATGCCGCTTGTGATCGTGTCGCTTCCTTTCCCTTTTCCGTAAGAACTCATCCACCCTAACCCTTGGGCTTCAATCGGTGCGGCTTCCGGCTCAGGACCGACGTGTGTGGCAGGACCGGCGCCATGCGCCTTGCCGAATGTATGACCGCCGGCGATCAAGGCGACCGTTTCTTCATCGTTCATCCCCATGCGACGGAACGTCTCGCGAATATCACGCGCCGCTGCTTTCGGATCCGGCTTTCCGTCCGGTCCTTCTGGATTGACATAGATTAACCCCATGACTGACGCGGCGAGCGGATGTTCAAGCTCACCATCGTCGGAATGGCGTTCAGAGGCGAGCCACTCTTTTTCCGCTCCCCAGTAAATATCTTCTTCCGGATGCCAGACATCGACACGACCGCCGCCAAACCCGATCGTTTTTCCGCCCATCGATTCAATGGCGACATTGCCCGCCAAGATGAACAAGTCCGCCCAGGAAATCTTGTTGCCATATTTCTTTTTGATCGGCCATAACAACCGTCGCGCTTTATCTAAGTTGGCGTTGTCCGGCCAACTGTTTAACGGGGCAAAGCGCTGCGTACCTGTTGATGCGCCGCCACGGCCGTCGCCGATGCGATACGTTCCCGCCGAATGCCAAGCCATACGGATGAACAGCGGCCCGTAATGACCATAATCGGCTGGCCACCAGTCTTGGCTTTCGGTCATCAATTTGCGTAAATCTTCTTTCAGTGCCCAGTAATCTAGTTTTTGAAATTCTGCAGCGTAGTCAAACTCTTCATCATGAGGATTCGTTTTCCGGTCATGTTGATGGAGAATGCTTAAGTTCAGCTGATTCGGCCACCAGTCTTTGTTCGTCGTCCGATTCGAAGATTGATTCGTGATGCTTCCGTGAAACGGACATTGAGATGCGTTCTGGCGATTTTGATTTTCCATTCCCTTTTTCTCCTTTCCCTTGCTTAAATGAAATTGGAATGCCATCATTACCATTTCTGACTGTTTTTCGTCAGTCGCAAATGATAATGATTTGTACATTAGAATTATACTAAATTTAAATTTAATAGTAAATGAAAAAGATTATCTTTTGTTATATATTTTCTTTTTGATTTATGAGTGCTGCGATAACAGCCCAAGACATGCCATTATTAATTTATGTCAAAAACGAATTATAATTCAGTTATTTTTGACAATATAAAAATGATTACCTCATTTATAAAAAACGTCGTGATCTAGAATGCGGCATTCCTTTTGATGAAATATGCACGACGGCAATCCGTAAAAAAATGGAATGCCGGAGTGCTGTTCAATGTTCATGAGCAGCTGAAGCAAGTAAAGATCGGAATCGAATGGACATGTACGTGACCGACTCTGCCACGCTGACGAAAGACACGAGGAACGGAAGAAAGCAAAAGTGGCACTAAGATCACCGTTTACGATCCCATTGATGTTTCACGGAAAGATCCATAGTTTTATGGTTTCCCCTCCACCTCGGCATGAAAATTGGCGATCCAAGGAACACACATGTTCACGGAAATCCCATTGCTTTGAGGAAGGGGCATTTCTTCTGGCTTTTGCGACATAGAGAAGCTAGGGACTTGTTGCTTGAGAACGATGAACACTTTTCGCCCCATCCGCGCGGAGATGGGAGCGGGAAACATCAAGCAGCCGCCAGAGCTGTAGCGGTCACTTTTCACCAGGAAATCGATGTTACTTGTTAGAGACTTAGAGGGTAAGGGGGGATTGGGGGAGCCAATTCAAGAGAGGCTGCCAGCAGGTTATCATGTGCTGTGTTGACTGAGGCGTCTCCCAATCCTTGTGATGTGGAATCAGTGAAAGGGTTGCTAGACGTACGCCAGAAGAACAATAAACAAGCGACCGAGATTAAGGAAATCACGGGTATTTAAAGAGGAGCAAACCGGAAGCTGTCTCAGACAGCGTACCTCGAGCAGCCGGCCTCCCCCTCTCTTTTGTATAAACAACATCATATGCCCTCTCCGTTACTTCACTGAAGGGAGGGAGTTTCTTGGGTCATCACGTCTCATGGCAAACAGTGAGCTGAGCGACCCGGTTACCATTTTTATGTTCTGCTTTCACTTCGTTTAGAAAATAGGGGAACTTCTTTCAAAATAAAGGGGCATGTTTTTCACATCTTCCAAATTTATTTGGCCGCCTGTTTGGCCTCTTGGCTGTAGAATTGGTAGTGATTGCGTTTGGCTTTTGCCCGATAGAGGGCTTGGTCAGCATGGAGGATTAGTTCTTTTGCTGTGCTTCCATGCCACGGATAAATAGCAATTCCGATGCTGGTGGTGACAACTATTTTATGACCGTTAATGAAAAACGGCTTTTGCATGCTTTGGTGCAGTTTGTACACTTTTTTCTCGATATCCCAATCATTCATTACGCCCCTTAGCAAAAGTAAAAATTCATCTCCTCCCATTCTACACGGGATGGCATTCGGTTCAATATTCTCCTTTACCCTTTGGGCAAATCGCTTTAAAAGCTGATCTCCCATATCATGGCCGAACGTATCGTTCACTTCCTTAAAATGATCCATGTCGATATACACAATGGCTAACTGGTCATTGGTTTGTTTGGCTTCCTCAATCGATTCACGGACCACATCAAGAAACAATCTCCGGTTTGGAAAACCGGTTAATGCGTCATGGAACGCTAAATATTTTAGTTGTTCTTCATAATGGACTCGTTCGGTTACGTCAAGCATGACGACTTGGACAGCCGTCTTGTCACCATATTCGATGGGGGAGAACGCCATCCTTGCATAAATCGTTCTGTCATCCAACGTATGGACTTTTTCGATAAAAGAAAGTTCATCCTTCCAGCAGGTTTCCCATACGGTGTCATCCACCCCACAGCAAATGTTCCGTATAGGGACACCTACGATTTCGCTTTTTTGTTTCGCTCCGAACAGCTGTACAGCTCCCGTGTTCGCATAAATAATGATTCCATCTTGGTCAAAAACAAGCACCGCCCCGGGCAAATGCTCCAGAAACGTTCTGTACCGTTCTTCGCTCGCTTCCAGTCGCTCTTTGAGCTTTTGCAGCTCCCATTCCCGAACCTTTCGTTCCGTTATGTCGCGGACAACGGCAACGAACCAGAGATGTGCGTCGTTTGGCAAAACAAACGGGGTAAGGACGGTTTCGTAACTTTTTCGTCCGAAAGGAGTGTCGATCTCATCCTCATAAACGAACGTTGTCTTCATTTGTGCAGCCTGTTTATAGTGCGCTTCGAGTTTTACCGCCTGCGTTGGAGGCAAAACGTCTTCGAACCGCTTACCAGCGAGATGATTCGTTCCAACGGTACGACACGCTTTTTGATTCGCCCATACATAATGAAATCCTCGTTCATCAGCCCGCACAATAAAGACCATGTCGTCGATCATATCAAAAATGCTCCATAACAGCCCATAGTGCTGCTCGATCAATGTTGTCTCCACTTGTTCCAAATCCTCCATAAAGAAAGGTTTCAAAAGGATGCGAATACCGTTCAATGCTTCCCCCATCACTTGAAACGCTTAACTAAAGATGAATCGTCACCATTCTCCGTTGTACCTCGTGAAATTTCAATTTCGAAATATAGGCTACTTTTTCACAACTGAAAAAGTGAACCTTGTACGTTTCACCAACGTGTGTAATTTTCACTACCTTTTTTAAATTGATGATATAAGAACGATGGGTTTTAAAAAAACAATGAGTGAGCCTCTTTTCCACCTCGTTTAGAGGGAGGGTTGTCTCATATTGCTCATCAGCCGTATGAATGATTGTTTTTCTATTTTCTTTCTCCACGAACAAAATATCTTCCATTGGCAACCAAACAATGGAATGTTTCATGCGGATCTCCAGTCTTTTATTGAGCGGCTTCATTGATGCAACCGGTTGGTTGACGATTTCAATGAATGTACGCGCTTTTTCCAGTGCTTGAAAGAGGCGTATGCGCTCGACTGGTTTCACGATATAATCGGTCGCGGATATTTCAAACGCTTTGACAGCAAATTGGTCATCCCCAGTAGTAAAAATCACTTGAACAGACGGCAAAAACTGTCTGCATAGTTTAACCGCCTCCATCCCATCGAGTTCAGGCATGTAGATATCAACGAGGACAATATGTGGCCGCAGTTCGAATGTAAGCTGCAACAGCTCCTTTCCGGTAGCCGCTTCCGCTACAACATCGTAGTTCGGAAACAAACGAACAAAATTCCGCAAAATCGCTCTTGAAACTGCATCGTCATCAGCGATCACGACTTTTAAATCATTCAACGAATCCTCTCTCCTTCCCTCTTCTTCCCTCACCTTCCCTTATTCTGGACAATCTGGATCAAATATATTTGTACAAACAAGAAACTTACAAGAGAGGGTTGAACATGATTTGTTCGTTTTCCCCCAAGGCCACTTCGATTTGATGTTGCTCTGTTTGAAAAGTATAGACGGTTTGACCGATTTGAACGATGGTGCCCTCTTTCGCGATGCCAAGCTTCACTGTTTGTCCGCGCGGCACTGTAATATAGGTGGCGGTCCCTAAATTGGATCCTGCCTCTTGAATGAACGCGCCTTTTTTCGCGTAAGCGCGGCCGCCGCGCATCACCCCTTTAATGTCAAGAAACCCATCGGAGTGGATCGTACAGTTTTGGCATCCTCGGCCAAAAATAACGATATCACCGCGACAATAAATGGTGCTGTTTAACGCATAGGCCATCTCGACATAGTTATCCACATTCTGTTTCGATGTATAGGACCCGGTTATCCCTTTTATATCATCAAGCAGCTTGACAAGTTGCGGGAAGGAATGAGATTCATTCGGAACACTTGAGAAAAACCATCGTTGCAGCCGTTCTGTCAAGTCGCGCCAAACGGATGAAATTTGTTGGCCATCCTCTTTTTTTACGGCCTCTATATATTTCTTTCCTTTCTTTTCTAAATCAGAAAACTTATCGTTCATTAAAAGTTTGATTAGTTTAAAGAAAAGAAGTTGTTCACTTTTCGCCCAAGCAAACGTTTTCCACGACGGCGAACGAAGCAACTGTTTGATCAAAATCACCATGTTTTCGATATCTTCTTCCATTTCGCCTAACAAGCGGATAAGCTCAGAAGGCATTGCCCGATCTGTTCCTGCTGAAATGGTGCTTCCAATCACATTCTTTCGAATGATCACCGCCTGTTTTGAGGTGACCATCGCCCGATGGACATTTTGATAGATGATAACGCGTCCGTCTGCTTCCACTTCCATGCCGTCTCCTACACTTCCGGTAATATCCACATCACCGTGAAAGCGAATAGAACCCGAGCTCATGTTGACATCGCCGTCATGGACGAACGTGTCAACGACAGAAATATGCACATCCAGTCCTTCTTGTCGAAATACTAACCTTCCGTTATCTACTGCAATGATTTTTTTCCCGTTTTCAGCCATCTTTACCCCTTTTCCTATATGAACAGTAACTGGCCGAACCGGTTTAGGCGGAATCAGCTCGTTCGTCACAGTGATCCCTGGGGCACCAGGAAGAGGGGGATGGATAACTGCTATGGTTTGCCCCGCTCGAACGGAAGGAATACGGTCTCCTTTTAAGGAATGAACATCCTCACCTTCACCCGACAACTGTTTCTGTTTGTGATCTGTATCGACCATCAACTCCACCCAACCGTTTGTTCCTTCCCGCGGCTTCACTCCTCTAGCAACGATAAAATCACTCGGTTGTGTCGCCTGTGTAGCTTCAATGATCGCGGCAAAATCGATCCCTTGAACGATATGCAAGGCTCGGAGTTTTTGTAAAATAGACTCGCAGTCTAAAGCGTTCTGCACCTCAAGCAGCGGCTCGGTTTGCGACTCCATTTGGCCGCCAAGGTCGTCCTCGTTCAATTCCTTCCGCTTTTTGGCCCCGGGTTCAATGCGCAAAATCGCATGCAGTTTATCATCATCAACAACGATCTCCCATTTCGTCTCGGTCGTCCCCTCCATAGTTTGTCCGCTAAACCGTTCTCCTTCCGCTGCAGTTGTAGTTTCCGTCATCTGCTCACCGGCTTGATGAGTGCTCTCTCCCCTGCGGTAATGAGCAAAGACCATAGCATTCACCTCTTCCACCCAGGCTTTTTCCTCGCCGTCTTCCATGCATTCAGATCCCCTCACTCGTGATTGGCTAAGCCGCTTTTTCCCCCTCGAGAACATGCGCTCACTTCTATCTCCCTATTTTTGTCAATCGAATAAAAGAGGAGGAGGAAAAAGCTATGTCGGTGCATCCATACGCAGTAGTTTAGGCCAACCGTTCCGGCCTGCCTAAAAGATATCCTTGCGCGGCTGGTACTCTTAATAGCTTGGCCTGAGCAAGATCCACTTCCTTTTCAATGCCCTCTAACACGAGCACTATTTTAGGACTGCAATAGTTTACTAGCAAGCTGAGCATTCTTTGCTTTTCCACGTTGACTGCTAGCCCTTGAGCGAAATACCGGTCTAATTTGATATAATCTGGCTGTAGTTCAATAATCTTTTGTAAAGTGGAGGCCCCTTTACCAACGTCATCAACTGCAATGTAAAATCCGTGCTCTCTGATCCACTGTACAGCCGCCTTCAGTTCGCCGTCTTTCCATCTGTCGTCGTCTTCTGTTGTTTCGTTGAGCTCAAACACAATTCGGTTTTTAATATATGGAAAACGTTCAACCATTTTTTTTAACAACTGTGCAAACTCTCGCCGCGAGATCGTGGATGGGTACACATTTACAAACAGTAGTCCTCTTTTCTGTTCCAAGAAAGGAAATTGCGAAATGGAGCTTTCTAATGATATAAGGTCAAGCTCGTACAAACAGCCTTCCTCCCGGGCTTTTTGAAAAAACTGTTCGATATTTTTGACCCCATTCACCCGCAGCAACGATTCATACCCGAAAATGCTCCAGTTCATTAAATTCCATAGTGGCTGATAAACATGTTCAAACAGTTGTTTGTCGATTACACTCCGAACAGGAATGAAAGTCACCGTTTTGCTACTCCTTTTATAATTCTTTTTTCCTATTAAAAGAAGTTACTAAGCACAAAAGTCATTGTGAAAAAATGAGTTATTTGTGCAATTTTTACTATAATATTTTTCCATATATTTGTCTAACTTTACACACACGTCAAAAGCATGCATATACCCCTTATCTACATCTAAAAGGACATATTACATCCTTTTTTCGACATTTTAAGACATATTTCTTCCTTGTTGTGTTTGTTTTATGTCGAAAAATCCTCCTCTTTGTGAGGAGAATTTTACCAATTCTTCAACAAATGAGTTTGCGTTAAGCGAGTTCGTTATATAGTCTATAAATCCTACTTTTCATCGTAGCGTTAGCACTGAGTACCATCATCGGGATACGGCTCGTTCATGATGTTGCAACATGTTCAATATAGTATATCCGAAGGATGATGTCGATCAGAATGAGATTCAATAGGATGATGTCGATCAGAATGAGATTCAATTGGCCATCAATCGCCTTTAGCAAGCCTTCACTGCGGATGTTGGCAAATGTTAACGAGAAATTCGAAAACGATTTCAGTGTATATTGTAAGTTAGATAGATGATCTTCAATACATCTCATTTTTTATCAAAATTAAGCGAGAACACTCCCACTTCAACGTAGCGAAGCGAAGGAAGTGGGGGATGAATCGCTGCTAATCCATTTTACTGAATATACAATATTTTAGAAAAAAACACAGCATAATGTGAAGAGATGAAAAAATGTATTTCTGCATTAAATAGCAACTCAAAGGCTTAACGAAAAAAGAATACTTAGAGAACTATGTCATATTGCTAAGAATCTGTATAACGTAGGTTTATACACAGATGTGTTTGTTACTGACGTCCGTTTACTATGATGTGAGTTATTCCTTTCGCGCTCAGTGTCTTATTTCTTCTACCGCCGGCTTATTATTTCATCCGGACAGAGAATACGTTTCGGTCCATCACATTTTCGTCCCTCTGTTGCTTGTCATCATGTTTTGGACAAAAAAGATGAACTTCTTCTGCCTATGCGTCATGCCTAGAAATAGGAGATTTCTCAATGAAACCATCCCGGTTTGTCAGACTGTGCTCCACCGGAGGGCGAGGCCATTCGGGTTGTCTTTTACGCTTTAGAAGCTTTTAGCTGCTCATTCCATTGAAGCATTTAGCCATACGAGAGCAGTGTGCTTGGGACGAAAATAAACACTGGTAAAAGAAAGATCATTTAATGAAAAAACTCGCCCCGTGGATCCATTCAAGATCGTTATAGTGCTTGAGGTCACGCACAAGCTGAAACAGCGCCTCATCTTTTTGTTTCGCTTCAATCATGCAGTCAAGCTGCTTAACGGTGCCTTTCACTTCCCGCAAAAAGCGGATGAACATCTCGGCATCGACGAAATCATGATGAGCGCGAAACTGTCTATCGCTTTTTGGACTTGAGATATGCATTTTCATGGGTAGTGGTGAGTGGTGCCATGTCGCCACGATCCGTTCCCAGTCCGGCCGCCAGTCTTCTTCGTCGTGATTGGCGAGATGGTGGTGCAAATCAAAGACGAGCGGCACGCCGAGCTTTTCGCATGCATACAGTGCATCACGCAACGTAAACACCGTATCATCATTTTCAAACATGATCATCCGCTGCCCCCAAACAGGCACGTACGCCCAATTGTGAATCAGCTGCTCCAACGCTTTCTCTTTGTCACCGTACCCGCCGCCGATATGGAGCACGCAACGGTGTTCGAGATCAATCCCCATCCCGCTCAATAGCTCCGCGTGCAGCTTTAACGTGTTCAATGAGGCGCGGAACACGTCAGGATCGGGAGAATTGAGCACAACAAAATGCTCAGGGTGAAAATCAAGACGCATCGGATACTCCTGCAAAAACAGAGCGATCGTTTGCAACGCCTCGCGAATCGGGGCGAGATAATCCCAGTTCTCTAATTCCGGATGATTGGCGAGCGGAATGAGCCGTGAGCTGAGACGAAAAAACCGGATCTCATGTGCCTTGTTATGCTTGAGCAAGCGAAGGCAATTGTTGATATTCGAACGAGCAATCCGTTCAAGCTTGCGAATTGCCGCCTCGCGGTCGCGAAGCACGCGAAATTGCGCTACGGTCATCGTCTGTGAGGGAGAGCAATGGGGAACATGCACGCTCATGGCGACATAGCCAAGCCGGACAACCGTCATCATCATTCTCCTCCGTTCTGTTCATCGATTGCGGCTGTTAGTATGCCCAGCCTGAATAATGCCTATGAACGAACATGGTTTTGTAACAGCCAGCACAATGGCACATAGATCAGCGTAATCATCCACATTCGACAATATGATTCAACAAGCTAGGCCATTTTCAAACACTATCCTCTTTTCTCCACTACCCATTGTTGTCACCCCAGTTATCTTGTCTAATTAGTCATCTTCCCATTTACAAGAAATAGGTCGAAAAATAGTTATTCACCCGAATCATTTTTTGAAAAATTATCATTTAATACAGTAGTACCAAATCTAAACCATTGGGAAAGGATGAGAAATGGATGGTTTGTGTGTGCAATGGAGGATTGTTCCCGCAGCTGTTTTTTACACAGTCTTCAACCGAGCTACCCATTACAATCCCTGTAGCAGGAACAGCCGTTACAGAAGTGCTTCGTTTGGAGCCGATTACAACCCTCAGCAACGATCTCGTCAAACTTGATTCGATGGTTGAACTGGAATTGTCCGTATTGGCGCTCCTATCTGGTGTAGCCTTGACAGGTATCACGTATCGCTTAGAACGTTCAACGAACGGAGGAGCGTTTACGCCCATTGCGGAGCTGGACGTCGAATCTCTGCTTCCTGTATTAGCACTTGCTGCCAACACGACACTGTTCCCGAACTTGACGTGGGTCGATAACCCAGGCGTGGGCACACATGTATATCGCATCGTGATTGAAACAGACGGTTCAATTCTAGGCAGCTTGTTAAGCGACATCACAGCTGAAACTCGTGCCTTGAATGCTCTTGTCGTCAGAAACAACGCATAACGAAAAAAGCTGACTCAATGAAAGAGACATACAATCATTGAGTCAGCTTTTTTGTTTCTAACGATTTGTGGAACATGGAAGCTCGATTGTAAAATGTGCTCTGTCATGTAAGAAGGATTACGTCAACTATGAATGATAATATGATTTAATGCTCGAACCCCTTCTTGAAACTGGCGACAGAAAAAAAATCCTTCCATTTTGTAAGTCATTCGTTCTTCTCCCATCTCGAGGTAGAACTGGAAATTGGAAAACGAGAGAGTTTGCCCTGGTTCAATTCGTGATACTCGAACCGGCTTTAACCAAAACTCCCCTTTCTCTTCGACCATTTGCTCCGCTTGTTCGCTCATATAGTTCCACGGCTCCATCACTAGTGGATTAATCCGTTGATCATACTGAATCTCATCCCCTAATTTTGCCGATAACGCGATGCGTTCTTTCGGAGTAACCCGTAAACAGATGAAAGGATTGTCCAACGGAATAGAACCCATATTACGAATGACGAAGTTCGCAGCGACCGTCGCTTTATTCCCCTTTGTATTCGGAAGCAATAATGAATAAGTGAAATAACAAATGGCTTGAATCCCATCAAGCTTGTTCTGTTGGCGCAAATTTTTTATCTCTTTTAATGCTTGTTTGACAATGTAAAGCTCCTTCTCGATGGCGTGGATTTTATTTTCTATTTCTGGAAGACGACTGACCATCGTTTTCCTCCTTCCTGGCAGGATGATTTACTACTCATGTTATATGTATGAAAAAAAGAGGAGTAATCTCCTCTTTTTTTTACGAGACAAACAAAACGGTGTGATTACATCATCGTTGGAAAAACAGCAGGACATTGCGGCGGGAAGACATCCACAGGGCATTCTTCCTCGCAGATGATTTCCGGGCGAGGCTGGCAGAATCTTGCGGCCACTTCCAAAATGACTTCATATGTCACGACAATGCTTTGGCAAATTCTTACCGAAACATTCGCAGTAATGCTGTCTCCGTTTTGCGTAAACGATCCCACGCGGCAATTATTGAAGGCGTTTTGTGTAGCATTGCAACATACCGTTGTGCCTTCTGGAGCACAAAGGATCACTTCCTCGGTGGTCGTGATCAATGCCGGGTTGCTAAGTACGGTAACTTGAGCGCCATCTGTATTTGTTCCAGTCACCTCTAACACGATTTGAATCGTTTTGCTTAAAGTGACGGCTTGCAAGGTAACAAGTTGATTTCCTACGGTACATTCGATATCGCGGCGAACGTCTTCGGCACACTCTAACATGGTGACAGCACAATTGACCTGCGAGATCGTAATGTCGGCTAAAGCCCCTTCTGGAAACGTAAAGGTGATATCTTGGGCAAGCTGTACAACGTGTGTTGTCCAGTCGTATACTTTGCAGACTTGGATGCATTCAGGGTCAAATTGTTGAGCAAATTGCTCTAAATTAATGGGCATAATACAATAACCTTCCTTTCATTCAATTTTTCAGGCTACTGTATAGTATGTTATAGGATAATGGGAGTGATAGTTATAACGCCCATTTTCTCCGTTATATGTAATGATTTATAGTGTAAATATCCATCCCGTTTTTGCATATAATTTCTAAAGAATGGTCAATTTCCTCACGACAAATGCTGAAAAGGTGGTGAAGCCGTGAGCGGAGAGCATAAAAGCATCCAATTACAGCAGAAAATCATCCACCTGAAGTCCGAAGTGGACAAATATAAAACGTTGGTTGCTTCGTTGGCATCTAGCGAAGAATGGCTCCATCTTCACGAGCAAATAGACCAACTCAAGGCCGAAAACGATGAACTCACCACGAAATGCCAACATTATGAAGACGCGTTGTCTAGACAAACCGACGAGATCAAGCACTTGTCCGAAACATTAGAAAGGACGAGTCAAGAAAATGAATCGTTGCGTGAGGAGATTGAGCAATTCAAAACAGAATACGCTTACTGGAAAGAACAAGCCGAATTAAGAGATGAACATATTCAATCTTTAAGAAAAGAAGTCGATATGTTTAAACAAAAGCAAGCGGAATGGGACAAGGAAAGGAGGAGACTGGAAGAGGAGAAACAATTACTAGAGAATGAACTTTCGGTTCACCGTTCTTTAAGGAATGAATATGTTTCATTTCAATCCACACTCGACTCATTGACATCATCATGGAAAGAAAGGATTGGAACAATGGAAAAAGATTACAGTTTTTTAAAAAATCATACGGATAGGATATTGAGGGATGTTGAAGAACTGAAAAAAACATTGGCCACCCATCAACCTGAAACGGACGAACTAAAAGAGGAAGTTCACATCCTAGCCGCCAAACTTCATGCGATGGAAGAAAAGTTGGCACAAATAGATCAAGAAAGACAAAAGGATTTATTGGTACTGCAAAAACATATTTTGAACCAACAAGTAGAGTTAGAATCGATGATCGAAAAGACATCGCACTTTTCAACAGAAATTAAACGCCTCTCCAACCAAATTGCTGATTTGACAAAAGCATGGAGCGAACAAACCCAAGAATACCCGCACAACGATATGGACGAGTTGAAGAATATGTTGTCTCAAATCATACAATTGTTGACGGCAAATCATGATACCCCCTCTGAAGCACATCAAGCATCATCAAGCGCTCCAGTAAATCCATCGCCTACGAAAAAACAAACAGAAAAGAGGTTCTCATCCTCTAATACCTTTTTAAAATTACAAGAGTTTATCGATGAAACAAAACAATCCATCGTGGTCTCGCCTGTAAAAACAAAGGAATCACATACCTTCAACTCTTCAACAGTCCATCTATCCCCCCAAAAACCCAACTTAGTGAAACGCGTCCGAATTGAACATCCGTCTTATCACCATCGGCACCCATCCCAACACAAATCATCTTTAGAAGAGGATGAGGACAGGGCGCTAAGCAGCGCCGTTCCTTGTACTTTCTTGGAGAGAGACATTCGAAACGACTACGACAGTGATTCTATTGTTGAACATGTTGAGGATGTATCGCCACCCGAAGCAGAGGCAAGAGACGAATCGACGAATGAAAGCGAAACACTTCCTTCTTACTCTGTTGAAATTGAGCCACCATTGGACGAGGCAAACCTTTCGGAACACCGAAATAGCACGACTGAAACAACTCCACACGAAGAATCGGCTGAAGCAATACATCAAACCAACGACAGCGAGAACGAAAACCATCAGAATAGTGAAGAACCCCCAGTGTTGACAAATGATCAAGAAACACCTATAAAAATGGAAGATGATGTATCAACACAAGATATTTCTGCTAATGAACAAAGACCGCATGCTGAAGCCCATCATGCCATTTCACTCGTCTTTCCCGCTGCTTTCGTCCATCCACCTTCTGCATCGATGGAAAGCGAGGATAAAGATGAAGATGATACCATGGTTCAGAGCGAAGAATCGTTCGTTACAGAAGAAGGGAATAATCAAAAATGGCGGCTGTTCTCTCTGCTGAAAAAGGTGAAAATCTTACAATAGCTAAGAGGCGGGAATATTCCCTGCCTCTTCCACTTTTATCCTCAGAACATCGCCAAACGGGATCATGAATGGATGCCATGCAGCAACTCAACGCTGGTTTGCAGGGTACAAGCACTGATCATGGCTTGGAAAATCATGTACGATCTCACAGTCTGGAGGTCATCAACTGAATAGACAAACGAGCGCCCCCATCCTCATCGCTCAACACATCAAACAAACCGTCGCGCATCACTAGCTCAGTCTTCTTCATAGACGTTGCCGACCACTTGACATGGCGGTATTCCGTCAACAAAGAAAGCAAATCCCTCACGTTTCCTCTCCCCACTTATACGTAATTAGATGGGCCAAAACAAATGAAGGAGAAAGAAACAGGCAAACAGCATGGCGGAGGTGAGATGAAACCTTCTTCTCCAACCGGACGCTTTTTGCCGCCGAAGGACGCCTGCAAACAAGGTGATGGCCAACATCGCGATGCTTACATAACCGGTCACCAGTTTCCCATGGCCCAAACCGATCACGGTGCCGAGTTTCCATGCCATCACCACTCCGTGAAAGACAATCAAGCCCGTTCCGGCAACCGCGAGCGGGATATGGGCTTTCATCATACTTCTTGATATCCGCGCTAAGGTAACTTTGACCTTCCGAACTCTCGTTTTACGGATAACAAGAAAAATAAAATACATATTGACATTGATCAAAAACAGCAGTACCGCCACTTGTGCCAGCCATTTTCCTGCCAGCACCGCAGCTGAGTCATTCGGGCGAAACAGCCATATATAGAGCGTAGTGCCGATCACCAACAACGCATTGATGATGATCCAAATATAATGTGCCATACATCCTCCATAATCGTTCTGTTTTTCCATCTATTTTAACATTTTAACCTAAAAAGGATCACCTCAGAGTGAGGATCATCACACCGCGAATATGGCAATCGGCAGATCCGGTTTCTTACGCTTAAGTGCTCCCCATCTGCCGCCCGTTCATAACGTTTTAGACCATCGGACATGCATTCTGCCCCCCATAGAAATAAACGAAGAACCAATGTAGAAAGGCGATGATCATCCGTTGAAGGTGGAGAGGAAACATCCGATTCTCGATAACTTTAAGTGCAACCTGTCCACCTTGGAACAATCACGTATATTTGGCACAGCTGCTGAGAGCTGCCGCTCAAAACTGGCATGAACATGCTCTATTCGTATTTTCACCCGTTTCATCCGCAAGGTGTGACGGACATGATCGTTTTAGCCACGTCTCGCATCTGTCGATTCATACATGGCCGGAGGAGAACGATGCTTCGTTGGACTTTTATACATGCGGGGAACATGACCCGCTTAGTCAGGCGGATTTTTCGTTAAAAGGCTTTCAGGCAAAACGGGTAGTCATTTATTCAGTTCCGGGTACAGCAACGGTCTCCAGCTCGTTATCGGCCAGGAAGTGATGCCGTTTGAGCTTTCGAAACCGAGCGAACGACTTGACAGATAAACTGTCTTCCATCAAAAAAAGTTGGCCGTCCTTTTGTTCGGCCAACGTTTTTTGATTTGGAGTGAAAAACAGACAGCAGTCTTGAGCTGTCTTTCAAAGTATGGATGGGCCCTCTCATAACGAACAAATGTGGATTTTGTCGAATTTGAGCGAATCGCGTAGTACAAGTCTTCTCTCAGACACATATATATGCAGTACAAATGAGCACTATAGACAGTTTACACATATGGCCTCAATGAAAAAAATATAAGAAAGGAGGCTGGCCATCATCGAACTCCTCATCGTGTTTACATTTTTCTTTACGATGATGCTCATTTATTGGCACCCGAAAGGAATGCATGAAGCCATTCCGGCCGCGATCGGTGCAGCGATCATCCTTGTCAGCGGAGCGGTCAGTTTTTCCAATCTCATCGACATTAGCGCCAAAGTGAGCGGCGCAGCGGTCACCATCATCTCCACTTTTATCATGGCGCTTGTTCTCGAGAGCATCGGCTTTTTTCATTGGATCGCCGCTATATTGGCCGAGCGAGCTAACGGTTCGGGTATTCGGCTGTTTTGGTATACGAATGCTCTTTGCTTTCTTATGACACTGTTTTTCAATAACGACGGCAGCATCATTATCACAACCCCGATTTTGCTGTTGCTCTTAAAAAGCTTTCAACTCAAAAAGCATCAGCAGCTTCCGTACCTGATAAGCGGTGCGCTCGTCGCTACCGCCTCAAGCGCACCGATCGGTGTGAGCAACATGGTGAACTTAATTTCGCTAAAGATTATTGATATGAGCCTGTACTTGCAAACGACGATGATGTTTGTTCCTTCCATGCTTGGATTGCTCTTTTTGGTCGGAATGCTGTTTGCTGTTTTTTACAAAGATCTTCCTAGAACACTTCCTCCGCTGTCCGTCCCAATCACTCCTCTCTCGTTTTATCAGCACCCCCTCCGCCATTCCGAGGGCTATGATTATTTAAAAATATCGGAACAAAAGATGAAGGGGATTCTTCTCTTTGTGTTGGTCATGCGGGTTAGTTTATTTGTCGCTTCCTACTGGCATATCCCGGTGGAATGGGTAGCTGTTACGGGATCCGTTTTGCTGCTCGGATGGCGGTGGTACGCGTTACAGATGAAACCTTTTGATGTGTTGCGGAAAGCGCCTTGGCATATTCTCATCTTTGCTTTTGGGATGTATATTATTGTGTACGGGTTAAACGGTGCCGGCCTCGGACATTATTTGGTGCAACAATTGCAGCCTTATGTGTCTAATTTATTTCACGCCATTTTCACCATGGGAAGCATGATGTCCATTTTGTCAAATGTGTTTAACAACCACCCTGCGCTCATGATCGGAACGTTGACATTGACCGAAATGCGTATCGACCCACTCATTTTAAAAGCAGCATATTTGGCAATGATCATTGGGAGCGATATCGGCTCACTGCTTTTGCCAACAGGGACGCTCGCAACGTTGCTTTGGCTCCATATCTTACAAAAATACCGTTATCCGCTTCCTTGGTCCACGTATACAAAAATCTCGCTTTTGGTCATTCCACCGACGGTGTTGTTTACCCTTGCCATGCTGTATAGTTGGATTTTCTTTTTGTCTTTGGTCCACCTTCTATAAAAAAAGCCCTCCTCACGCGGTGAACGAAGGAGGGCTTTTTTATAAAATTTCCTTTGTTGCATCTAGCGCCGCCATTTATCCAGCGTACATCAAGCGAGTTCTTCATCTTATGATGGAAAGTGCACCGTTTTTAAG
This sequence comes from Geobacillus thermodenitrificans subsp. thermodenitrificans DSM 465, assembly GCF_000496575.1. Taxonomy (GTDB): domain Bacteria; phylum Bacillota; class Bacilli; order Bacillales; family Anoxybacillaceae; genus Geobacillus; species Geobacillus thermodenitrificans. The sequence goes on from NZ_AYKT01000003.1 coordinate 45,000, forward strand.
TGAATCACTTTCCAATAAACAGATTCCCCGCTCGCGGTCACTAGATGGATGATATTGTTTTTCACTTCCTTTAATAAACCAATTTTCATCGGGTGATCGCCTAAGTCAAAAATGACTAAGTGGCCTTCCATTTTTTTGAGCTGCTCCTCAAGCGATCGCTGCAAAGGAAGAGGGGTTGGCTGCACCGGCAGCGCATCGTTCCCTAATGTATACGGTGTGATGTTTTTCTGGTAAGGGGTCAGCCATTTTAAATGATTCATCGAAATGAGCATCGTTTTGTAAACCGGAGAATAAAAGGTGAAGTAATCGTTCAGCACATTGGTGATGTAACCGTGAATCGATTTGTTTCCGATTACGTAAACTTCCACAAACCTTCCTTTGGCGTTCAATAACGTTTTTCGATAGGAAATTCCAGCATCCTCTTGCAAAGGAACGTCGGGAAAAGGGGGGGTAATCAAGAATTCAGGATCCGTGTAAAGCTGAATGTGGTGAATATGCAGGTGAGGAATGTACAAATACTCTTTTCCGGTATAGATGACAAGAATATCGAGCCCAAGATCAATTAAAACCCCCCGAACTGTAGTTCCTCCGGAAATCTCCACTTTGACTTGCTTCCCGAGTAATGTTTTCAATAGGTCCATGTTCTTTCACCCTCTGATTTTAAGGGACGAACGAGCCGATCATGCTAGGTTTACCTACACCGATGCCCATTGTCCCCCTTTTTCGGCCTGTCACCTTTCTCTTTTTCGTTTGCCTCCCTCATCATCCTTTTTTCTTTTTCTCTTTCTTCTTCTCTTTTTCTTTTTTCTTCTCCTTTTCCTTCTCTTTTTCTTTCTCTTTCTCTTCTTTTTCCTTGTCGCCTTGCTCTTTTTTCTTCGCTTTTGCTTCTTCTTTTTTCTTATCGCCTTGCTCTTTCTCCTTCTCTTTGTCCTTCTCTTTCTCCTTCTCTTTGTCCTTCTCTTTGCCCTTCTCTTTTTCTTCTTTTTTCTTGTCACCTTGCTCTTTTTGCTTTGCTTTTACCCCCTCTTCTTCTTTTTTCTGTGCCTTTTTCGCCTCGCGCTCGGCTTGATTAGGCTCTTGTTTTGCTTCAGCTTGACCTGTTTCCTTTCCGTCTCCGGCATTCATGGTATTTGCTTGGAACGCTCCTTTAGGCCCACAGCTGATACTTTTGATGTGTTCATAATTCACCCGGATAATTTCATCGTGATTGACAATCGTACAGTAACCGCTTCCTCCCGGAACAAGGATTCCTTCTACTGCTTCCGGCCCCCCGCGGTTGATCGCTATCCATGTATTGATGAGTCTCTCAAATAGATCCGTTACGTTTGCGGCCTTTACATAAACGGGCGGGGGTAGCGGGTCATGTTCTTGGTCTTCGTGTGTCTCTTCCCCTCCTGGTATATGCGGCGCTTCGCTTGCTGCTTCCATATCGTTATGCCCCGTGACTTCTGTTGTGGCGTCTTCCATTGCGTTTGCTTCAAGTTCCGCGGCTGGGGTCTTGGCATCTACCGCCTTGTTCTCTTCGGTTTTCATTTGTACACGGACGCTTTTCAGATGGCGGAGAAGGTAAAACACAATCCCATCATCTTTTGTGAAGAGAATAATATGATCGTCGTTGACACCTAGTAAGGTTCCTCGTTTTGACTCTGGTCCCCCTTGGTTAATTTGAATGTGCTCATTGACCAAACTGTTTAACAGCTCATAAAAACTCGTCGCCCTTACCGGCATAACAGTTTCGTCGCTATATGAAGAAAGCGACGAAACGGAATTGGCTTTCACATTTTCACTAATGCTTTGAACATGGTGCAACGCATAATAAATCATCGCTGCTTCGCTTTCAACAAAAAGGACAAGATAGTCTGATTGAACATCGAGAAGTTTCCCTGTTTTTGATTCGGGACCACCGCGGTAGACAGTAACGGTTTTCCCAATTAATGATTGCAATTCGCGATTTGCCTCAAGCGGCATGGACGCGCCATGCATGTCATACGCCACCATTTCCATACTCCTTTCCTATACTGTTGTCCATAAGGGATATTCATACTGTATATATACGTATCCAGCGAAAATCGGCATCCGTCAACAACCTACAAAAAAAAAATAGGCCAGCCCGTTGAGGATCGCCCTGGGGCTAGCCATCCGTGCCAACCTTTTAACTGCGCCAAAAAAATCGGTTCATTCCGTGATGAAAACAGGCAACACCTTGCACGAAATGAACCGATTGCGACTTTGTTATTATAGGAGCGATTGTCCATACCCCCCTCTCTAACCAGTAACGCTGCATCCAAATAGGCAAATCGTCGGCAATTATAGTCGTATAGTCCTTCACGTGTTACAACGCTACGTATATCCCAATTCCTGCCGCTAGGACAATGGCTAATCCGGCATAAATCAACACTAAGCGGGTGAGATTGCCTTTTGTTGCTGATGTGTACTGCTCGTCTCCCCGTCCAGACAGCGCGAGCGTACCGACTAGGCCTGCAAGCATCACGACAGACGCAGCAACTATGAATATCGTCAACGTTCTTCCTCCTCCCTCTTTTTCCTGTCAGTCGAAAGCAGTTCGGCGCCCGTTTGCAGGGCGCGAACACCGAATTTCGCCCGCAGCTGTTCAACCGTTTTCCAAAGAGTTTCTGTTTTCGCATCCTCTTCATAGTGAAACAAATCAAGCTGCTTCACCGCCCCGGTCCGGTCAAACACATGGAGCGCAGCAACGCCAAGAAGCCGCACTGGACGACCGTCCCAATGCTTTTGGAACAACCGTGCAGCATAGGAAAAGATGTCTTCCGCATCCCATAACGGATCCATTCCGGTTTGGCTGCGAGTGATGGTTTGAAAATCGTAGTAGCGAATGGTCAGTTGAACGGTCCGCGAGACAACCCGCTTTTCGTTCATCCTCGCACTGACAGACTCAGCCAACTGGCGCAAGACAACGAGCAAGTTCTGTTCCTCATCCATATCGTACGGCAACGTTGTTGAGTGTCCGATCGATTTTCTCTTTTCCGCCGCCACTGGATCAACCGGACGCGGATCGATGCCGTTCGCTTTCTCTTGAAGGCGCAAACCATAGATGCCAAACGTCTGACGAAGACGCTCCCGATCGGCCTTTGCAATATCACCGATCGTATGGAGGTCAAGCGCATGCAGCTTTTTCGCCATTTTGTCACCAACGCCATGCATGTGTTCGACCGGAAGCGGCCATAACACGCGCGGGACATCGCGTTTGCGCAGCACGGTGATGCCAAGCGGCTTTTTCATGTCGCTTGCCATTTTCGCCAAAAACTTATTCGGGGCGATACCAATACTCACCGGAATCGACAACCGCTCAAGCAGTTCTTGTTGGATATGGTGCGCCAAAGCGAGCGGGTGAACCGTTGACGTCCGCCCGGTCATGTCCAAATAGCCTTCATCAATGGAGGCGCGCTCCAATACGGGCGAGAAACGCTGTAAGCATTGAAACAAGCGACGGCTTACTTCGCGGTATAACGCGAAATCCGGCGGCCGCACGACGAGCGATGGACAGCGTTTTTTCGCTTCCCAAAGCGGCATCGTCGTATAGATGCCAAACTGTTGTTTCGCTACATAGCTGGCCGCCAGCACAATTCCTTTCCGCTCTTTCGGGTCTCCTGCCACAACGACCGGTTTTTTCTGAAGCGATGGATCACGGGCGATCTCACAGCTAGCGAAAAACGAATTGGCGTCTACATGAAAAATGATCCGCCCATGCGATTCGCGCTCCGTTTGCATCTTTCTTCCCTTCTTTTCTTTCGTTGTTTCCTATTTTAGCAGATCATCCGTTCGTTGGAAACCGCTCGGCTTGCTTCAGGATACGGGTTCGTTACATTCATGCTAAGCGCGCCATCCCTTCGGCCGTCTTAGGGCAGCCGATCGTGAAACAGGTCCATGAGCATATATCCAGCCACTCCCCAAATGATGAGCGCGGAAACCCGGTTCATGGTTCGCAATCCCCTCCCGCTGCCATCGAAGCGACCAAGCATCTTTCCAGCGAGGGAAAGCCCAACAAACCAAGCCCACGAGACAAGAATGCACGCCGCAGCAAACAACGCTTTCTCCAATCCCGTATAGCGGAGCGAGTTCGTGCCGATGACACCGATCGTATCCAAAATGGCATGAGGGTTCAGCAGCGATACTGAGGCGGCGAAAGCGATTTGTTTGCGAGGCGGAAACATTTCCGCTGCTTCGCTTTCGCCTGTTGCAGGCTCGCTCTTCCATGTGCTCCAGCCCATATACAGCAAAAAAAGGACGCCCACCCCCATCACAACCATTTTCGTCCAGGAGGAACCAAGCCAAACGAGGGAGACACCCAAAACGGCAAGCAAAATGAGCAGCGTATCACACAACGACGCCGTCAGCACCGCGGGCAAGGCGTGCACCCAACGCCGCTGAACCGCTCCTTGAGTCAAAATGAACACATTTTGCACACCAAGCGGCAAAATCAGTCCCAACGCCAAGATGAATCCATGAACAAACGCACTCATCATGTTTCATCCTTTCTTTCCGCTTGCAGCCAGCGATACACCGCTGCTGCGTCTTGCCCGTCCACATCGACGACGCGAGCGGAAGTACCAAGTGGCATAACGGCGGCGGAAATGGTTGCTAATCGTTTTCGCTTTTGCCACCATGTCGCCGACACCTCAATCGATTGCAGGCGGCGTTTCAACATGTATGTTGTCGTTTGGCGGAACCAGCCGCTCCGGAGTGTTAGCTGCCTTGAAGAAAGCGCCCAACCGGCTGCCCGATAGCGACGCACCCCAATCCACACGGCGAGCGGCAACACAAGCAAAAGTCCTGCTCCCCACGGGCGCTCGATGTAGGCGGCCAATAGCACCGGGACCATCAACCAATAGAGCGGCCGAAGCATATAACGGATTTTGGCGCGCTCCGGCAATGGGTGGAACGTGACATCGAGATCATACTCCGGCAGGCACGCGTGAACAATCGAGGAGACGCGCTCTTTTTTTACAAGTGGGCAAAGAACCACATCACCCGGTGGGCCGCCGTCAAGCGCTCCACCAGCATGAATGAGCGACACGGTCGCGTACCCGAACAAACGCCGCAGCCAGCTCTCATGGATCATCACCCCTTGGACGCGGCCAATGGGGACGGATACCGTTTTGCGTTCAAGCCAACCGCGGGTGATGACAATCGTATCTTCTTGCTTGCGCACGGCAAACGAAGCGAAGCGGATCATATTTTGTACGATCGCCACTCCATACGCGGCCAACAGTACAACCAAACCGATGATTCCGATGTACCACCGCCCATGTCCATTCCATGTCGCCTGCACATTGCGAAAGAGCGCTTCATACGGGATAAGATCTCCGAGCTGAGACAGAAAGGCCCAAACGGCCGCCACTACGCCAAACGCTCCCCCGCTTGTCACAGCGGCAAGCCACACTTCCTTTACGGAAAGCGTAAATAAGGGAGGAGACAGTAGTCGCTTCTCCTGGTCGTTCCATGGATTAGACTCCTCTGCCTGCTCTTTTGCTTGCTCGATATCGCGCTGCAAGCGGCGAACCTCTTCCCTCGACACGGCCGCGAGCGTCACTTCTGCTTCTCCGGGCACGTTTCCAGCCGTTTCAATATGGACTTTCACGACCCCCGCCAGCCGTTGCCATATTCCTTCCGTTATGGAAATGCCTTGAATGCGCTCGAACGGGATTGTCCGTTTTTTGCGGACGAATACTCCTTCTTCCACTTGCAATGTTTGATCATCCCAGCCGTAAGTGAAGCGAACCCAGGAAAGAATGCCGGCAACGATCGTGTAGGCGAGCACAAGAAGCGGCACGACGAGATCCCGCCAAGAAAAATCGCCGCCGCTGCCAGCTACGACAACTACCAAAAGCGGGAGCAGCACGTTTTTCAGCTCTCTCCCTACTCCGGTTACCATCGCAACGGGATGAAGACGGCGCTTAGTCATCATTCCGATCCGCCACCTTCGCCCACTCAGCGATCAACCGGCAGAGCTTTTCCGCCTCCGGTTCAGATAGCGCAGGGATTTCATGGACAGTGGCGGCCGTGAAAATCACAACCGAAGCCAACCCGTACCGTTTAAGAAAAGGGCCTTGCCGCACATCGACATGTTGAACGCGATTCATCGGAACTAGCGTCCATGTCGTTGACCAAACACCGTGCTGAATTTCTATTTCTTCCTCGCGAATATCATAACGCCATCGTTTCTGGCGCAAGGGAGGCAACCATCCGACCCATAAGATCGCTTCCACTACCCAGATGCCAACTAACACCACTAACCACCACTTAGGAACATGAAAGCGCGACAGAAACCATGCGATTCCGCCGACGACTCCCCCGGACGCCAACGTTACTAACACCCCGGTCAAGCGCCACACGGTGATGGCTTTTTCTGAAATCGGTTTGCCGCTGTTGCGAAGCATTCTATCAATCTCCTTTTGGCAAGTTCAAAACCTGTTTCCAGTATAACAAAACGTTTCCATACTGACGATGTGTTTTTCATGAATCATTGACAGAAAAACATAACTATTATATTCTAAAACTATCTTTTTCGCTTAACTGCATAAAAGCATAAAAGCAAAAAAGTGCATCATGGAAGGAACTTCGTACGAGAAAGGTTGTTGCTGTATGGAACATTCGCGCCCATCGTTGCAAAAAGGGCTGTTGCCTCGCCATGTACAGTTGATGGCGCTAGGCGGCATGATCGGCACCGGTATTTTCAAAGGAAGCGCCGATACGATTCACATCGCCGGACCAAGTGTCGTTCTCACATATCTCCTCGGCGGGGCGCTGCTGTTTCTTATTATGGCCGCATTAGCCGAGATGGCCCTCGCCTATCCGGGCGAAAACGTTCAACATTTGATCCGCCGGGCGTTTGGCTTTCGTTGGTCGTTTCTCGTCGGGTGGCTGTATTGGGCGAACTGGACGTTGGTCACAGTCGTCGAGCTGCTTGCGGCAGGAAGTTTTTTACGCTATTGGATGCCATCTGTGCCGCTTTGGCTGCTCGCCCTTGGCTGCGCGTTATTGATTATCGTGCTGAACTTGTTTCCGGTTCGATACTATGGAGAAACGGAATTTTGGCTCGCTGGATTGAAAGTGGCGGCGCTAGTTGTATTCATCTTGCTTGGGGCCGGCATGTGGTTTGGTGTGATCGAAGGGGCGAACGGAGACCCATGGGCCCGTTATGCGACCTACGATACTTGGTTTCCGCATGGGGTTGGGGGCATGATCAGCGCCTTGCTTGTGATTGTGTTTTCATACGGTGGAGCCGAGCTGATCGGTGTGGCGGTGACAGAGATGAAAGACGCCGACCGGGTGCTGCCGCGGGTCATCAAAACCACGATATGGCGGGTCATCGGCTTTTACGTACTGCCGATCGCCATCATTTGCGGCATCATGCCGTGGAACGCCGTATCGGCGGAAAACAGCCCGTTCGTCCAAGTGCTCGAGGCAACGGGCATTCCGGGCGCCGCCCATGTGATGAACGCGATCCTGCTTATTGCCGTCTTATCAGCAGCCAACACCGGGGTGTACGCCACTTCTCGCTTGCTCTTTTCAATGGCCGAACAAGGAGAAGCAAGCCGCCGCTTGTTACGGACGACACGACACGGGGTGCCGCTTTACGGCATGGGAATGGTCGCTCTCTGCATTGCCGCAGGAGTCGTCGGTGCGTACTTGGCGCCAGGGCGGATCATCGGCGAGTTGATGACGATCCCTGGGTTTACGGTGCTGATCGTCTGGATGATGATCGGAGCGGCCCAACTCAAACTGCGGCCGAATTACGACACGAATCCGTTCTTTCGCGTCAAAGGATTTCCGTACACGACGAGCATCGCCGTCGTGTCGCTCGCTGCGATTTGGGTGAGTTTTTTATTCCAGCGCGAGCATCGAATCGGCTCCGTTCTTTGCCTGATGATTTTGGCGATTCTCGCAATGTATGGATCCATCAAAGAAAAACAGCGCCGGCTGCCGGAACAGAACATTGACGAACAATCCGCATGAACAAGAATGCACAAAGAAAAGGTGCCGTTGTCGTTATGGACGGCGCCTATTTTCTTGTTGCCCCCAACTGTTTCCGCGCCATTCATCCCACGCCCGCCAGCTCATGACCGCCATGCCGAGCGCCAAAATCAGTGCTTGCCCGTCCACTCGTTGCTCGACCCATAAACGATACAAACTGACTCCGACTCCATATACGAACCAGCATAAGCAAAACAGCAGAACCCCCAGCCAAAACCATTTCATTGTTTTCTCTCCCCTCAATCATTCCATATAGGAAAATGCTTGCTTTCATCTTCATAAAAGGGATAGGTTTTCTCGCCCACACCTTTTGTAATCTATCATACTCTTCATTCCATATCGGTTTCATTATACCTTTATTTCCATAAAAGAGAAACACGAGGAGCTCTAAAGATCATCCCCGTACTGAATCACGAAATGTACCATGGTGACGTTGTTCAGTATGGGATCTATAGAAGAAGGGGTTCTCACCGCTTTGGAGACACTCTTGCTGTGCATGTGACGCAAACGTCGCTTATTCACTATTTCACGGGCGACCGTTCATCTTCCGTCACCCATTTGTGGTTTGGTACTTGTTCGCCAGTTTCTGTATGGATGTAATCAACCATATACACTGTCGTTTGTTGGACTGAATCGATGATGGCTTTCGCGCTTTTCATCCCTTCCATATGGTCAGCGTTCAAGACGACTTTCATCCCCTGGCTGAAACGACTCTTCCCCGGCGCTTTCGATTTCCTCATGAATGACCCATCTATGGTTTTTCACCGAGTTTCCGCCGGTCGTCGGGGTGTGTCACTGTATAGACAGTCGTGTCAAACGCGTCAGAAACAGTCGCTTCCGCCCCGCTCATCTCCGGCATATGGTCAGCGTGAATGATGACTTTGCTTCCGACCAGGTAGGTGGGTTGTTGGGCTTCTTCCAATCCGGCCGGGACATCGCCTAAACCGGAGTGGTTCATTTCCCCGTGATCGGCATCATGGGGGTTTTCTTCTTGGCTGGCGTTTTCTTTTGGCGCCGCTTCATCATTTCCAGTACCGGTGCAAGCCGTGATCAGCCTCTATGCCGCGGCGAAATAAAAAAAGCATTCCCTCAAAGGAGAGGGAATGCCCAATCGTTAGACGACATCATATCCTTGATCTTCAATCGCGGCTTTCAACTGATCCACGGTCACTTTCGCCTCATCGTACTCGACGTCGACCGTCCCTTGTTCCAAATGGACGTCGACCCGGCGGACGCCATCGAGCTGTTGTAAGGTGTTCGTGACGGCGGCTTTGCAATGGCCGCATGTCATTCCTTGCACGTGTAAAGTGATCGTCATCGTTTTTTCCTCCCGTTATTGTGATAGTTTCACCCGTTTCAGACGAAGCGCATTCGCAACGACCGATACGGAGCTAAACGCCATCGCCGCACCGGCGATCCATGGTTCTAATAAGCCGGCGGCAGCGACCGGGATGCCGATCGTGTTGTAAACCAACGCCCAAAACAAGTTTTGGCGGATGTTTCTCATCGTTTTCCGGCTCAACTCGATCGCCTGCGGAATATGAGCCAAATCACCGCCGACAAGCGTCACGTCGGCCGTTTCAATGGCCACATCGGTGCCGGTGCCGATCGCCATGCCGATATCGGCTTTCGCCAAGGCCGGAGCGTCATTAATGCCGTCGCCGACCATCGCCACCCGCTTTCCTTGTTGCTGCAGCTTGGCGACGATGTTCGCTTTTTCTTCCGGCAGCACTTCCGCATACACATGACGAATGCCAACTTGGCTGGCGATCGCTGCCGCGGTGCGGCGGTTGTCGCCGGTCACCATGTACACATCAATCCCCATTTGCGTTAACGTCTGAATGGCTCGTTTCGAGCTCTCTTTCACCGTATCGGCGACGGCGATTAAACCGGCCAGCTCTCCGTTAATGGCGACAAGCATCGCCGTTTTTCCTTGTGCTTCCAACGCCGCCATTCGTTCCTCTGCGCTCGCTACATCAATCGAACGGTCGGTCATGAGCTTGCGCGTGCCGACCAACACGGATTGGTCATCCACCACCGCTTCAATGCCATGCCCGGCCATGGCCGAGAAACGGCGGAGCGGCTTTGGCGCAATTCCTTTTTCTTTTCCATACGCAACGATCGCTTGCGCCAACGGATGTTCCGAAGCGCTCTCGGCCGAAACGGCGTAGGCAAGCATGTCTTCCCGGAGCGTGATCACATCGGTCACTTCCGGTTTGCCTTTTGTCACCGTTCCTGTCTTATCAAGCAACACCGCTTCGATTTGCTGCGTTCTCTCTAAGTACTCACCTCCTTTAAAGAGAATGCCGTACTCCGCCCCTTTGCCGGTTCCAACCATAATCGATGTCGGTGTCGCCAAGCCGAGCGCGCACGGGCAGGCGATAACCAACACGGCGATGGCCGCTTCAAGGGCGGCGGTGACATCGCCTGGCACCACGATCAAGTACCAAACAAGAAACGAAACGGTCGCGATGGCGACAACAATCGGGACAAAAATGCCGGAGATGACATCAGCCATCCGCTGAATCGGCGCTTTTGACCCTTGCGCTTCCTCGACGATGCGGACGATGTGGGCGAGCGCTGTATCTTTCCCGACTTTTTCGGCTCGGATGGTCAAAACGCCGTTTTGGTTGATCGTCGCACCAATGACGGAATCGCCTTCTTTTTTATCGACCGGAATCGATTCACCCGTAATCATCGACTCGTCGACCGACGAGGCTCCAGCAATGACCGTTCCGTCCACCGGAATTTTTTCCCCCGGCCGAACGATGATCGTATCGCCAACAACAACTTGTTCGAGCGGCACCTTTTGTTCGCTTCCGTTGCGGATGACCGTCGCCTCTTTCGCCTGCAGGCTCAACAGTTTCGAAATCGCTTCCGTCGTCCGCCCTTTGGCGAGCGCCTCAACATATTTGCCAACCAAAACAAGCGTAATCAACACTGCGCTTGTTTCAAAATACAATCTTGGCGCATAGCCTGGGACAGCCAACGTTTTGAGCGCCTCATACAAGCTGTAAACATAGGCCGCTGACGTGCCGAGAGCGACAAGAACGTCCATGTTCGCGCTCTTGTTGCGCAACGCCCGGTACGCACCGAGATAAAACGGGCCGCCGATGTAAAACTGCACCGGAGTGGCCAGCAGAAGCTGCACCCACGGATTCATCAGCCCATGCGGCATCGGCAGACCGAGATCGAATGGCAAATGGGCGATCATCGTATACAACAGCGGCAGTGAGAACACCGTTGACAAAACGAGTCGGCGCCGCTTTTGTTTCCATTCGTCTTCATTGCGAACGCCCGACCGCTCCTCACGGAGGCGTCCTTTGTAGCCAAGCCGCTCGATTTTCTTTAGGATATCCTCGATGGACAACACACCTTCTTCGTATTCAACGACAGCGCTGTTCGTCGCTAAGTTGACCGTCGCCGCGGTAATGCCGTCCATTCGTTTTAACCCTTTTTCAATCCGCGTCGCGCACGCCGCACACGTCATGCCGGCAATATCGAGCGTCACTTTTTCCTTCGCCACGCCATAACCTAATTGCTCAATTTTCGTTTCAATATCCTTAAGGCGCTGTTTTTCAGGATCATATTGAATCGTCGCCCTTTCCATCGCCAAGTTGACGTTCGCCTTGACCCCGTCTAGTTTGTTCAACACTTTTTCGATCCGGTTCGAGCAGGCGGCGCACGTCATGCCGGTGATGCGGAGCGTCACCGTTTTTGGCTCTCCCATCGGTCAACCCTCCCTTATTTTGCAAACTGTTTGATCACATCCATCAACTCGCGGAGCGATTGTTCGCCGCTTCCTTCACGGATCGCTTTTGCTACGCAATGATTCGCATGGCGTTCAAGCAGTTGCATCCCCACTTGGCGCAGCGCCGCTTGGATGGCGGAAATTTGGACTAAAATATCAATACAATAGCGATTGTCTTCCACCATTTTCTGCACCCCGCGCACTTGTCCTTCGATGCGTTTTAGCCGTTTCATAATGTTTTCGATTTCCTCTTTCGTACGCGGGATCATCGTTCCATGAAGCACATGTTCTTCTTGTGACGGGTGAGTCATCTTATTCACCTCTTCTTTTTAGTCTATATACATTATACCCGAAGGGGGTATATAGTTACAACACGTTATCTTCTTTTCGTAACAAAAAAACACTTCGATAAGCGTCGGATGATGGAGACGGCGTTTCCTCTATCCTTTCTTTCATGGATCCGCTACCTTGCGATGCAAGTCGCTTCTTTTGTGGTAGACGTTATACATATCTAGCAACTGTCGCTCCGACAAGTTCGGATGCATGCTTTTCATATGAGGGGCATTTAGTCAAACATGAGCAGACCGTTTGTGTTGGCCAAGACAATCCGTTCCTGTCCTTAGCGCCAACACGATAGCCAACAAGCCTCCCGCCACTTTTTTCATAGGTATGCCCCTCTTCCTCATCATAAACGAAAATGATGGAGAGTGTATCCAAAAGGAGTGACAACTTTTTATCTTCTTCCTTCTGACTAAGATGCGTCCATGATGATCAAAATGGAGCGTGAAAGGAAGGGAAGATCACCGATGAAACTGCGCATCATGACATGTAACATTCGCCACGGAAAAGGCACAGACGGGATTTTTGAACGTGTTTCTCTCCTTATCGATCAAATCCGTATGATTGTTCCAATTTTGCTATTTTATCTTGAAAATGTGCAGAAAGTATGGATATGGTCGAAAAGAATGGGAAAAAACCGTGATATCCGTCCGGTCCCCGTCTTTGAATATGAGGAAAGGCTGGTTTGACGACGTTTTTTCATTCAACATGCTTCTCTTTATTCTATCACCGTTCTTCTAGAAGTCTGGTGAGCATACGATGGAGCCGGTTGTGAGTGGTCAAGCGAAGAGGAAAACCGCATTCATTCGGATTCTCCACGCAATGCACTCAATGAACGATGCTGTGCATCATCGCTCTTCCTAAGTAGATCTTCATGCCGCCACCGTTGTTCCTTTTCGCTCAGGGTCAAGCCTAGCGGGTGCGTCTTTTTCTTTCTTCCATTATACTAATAAACAGACCGCACCTAGTGGGAGACGACAGAAAGGAGTTTTTTTATGAAATCGCTCGTTTTAGCGGAAAAGCCGAGCGTCGCCCGTGACATCGCCCGCGTGCTCGGCTGCAAAAAAACACATAAATCATACTTGGAAGGGCCGCGCTACATCGTCACATGGGCGCTTGGGCATTTGGTTGAACTCAAAATGCCCGAAGACTATGACCGGAAATATGAAACGTGGCGGCTCGAGGACTTGCCGATCATTCCGAAAAAAATGGGCTTGAAAGTGATCCGGCAAACGAGCCACCAGTTTCGCGCCATTGAACGTTTAGCCAAACGCCGCGATGTGAAAGATTGCATTATTGCGACCGACGCCGGCCGCGAAGGGGAGCTGGTCGCGCGTTGGATTTTGCAAAAAATCGACTGGAAGAAGCCGATTTGGCGTTTATGGATTTCATCGCAAACCGATCAAGCCATTCGCGACGGTTTTCGCCAGTTAAAACCCGGGACGCAGTTTGACCGGCTGTATGAATCAGCCATCTGCCGCGCCGAAGCGGACTGGCTGATCGGGTTGAACGTGACCCGCGCCTTGACGACGAAATACAACGATCCGCTCTCAGCCGGGCGTGTGCAAACGCCGACGCTCGCGATGATCATCGAACGCGAACGGGAGATTCAATCGTTCGTTCCCGTTCCGTATTGGACGATTCACGCCCGCATCGGTTCTGTCACTGCGGTATGGGAACGGCACGGTGGGAAACGGCTGTTTGACAAAGACGAAGCCAATGAGCTGATGACTCGCCTCAAAGGCCAGCCGGCGCGTGTTACATCGGTCAAGCGGAAGCGGAAAAGTGAACCGGTCCCGTTGCCGTATGATTTAACCGAGTTGCAGCGGGAGGCGAACAAGCGGTTTGGCTTTTCGGCGAAAAAAACGCTCTCGGTATTGCAGCGGCTATATGAACAGCACAAGCTCGTTACGTACCCGCGCACGGATTCACGCTATTTGCCAAGCGATATGAAAGCGACGATGACCGATCGGCTTTTGGCGATGAAGCCAGGCTATGAAGACGTGATCTCCTCCCTGCTCACCAAAAAGAACGTCAAGGCAGCCAACCGGGTGTTCCAAGATGACAAAGTGACCGATCACCACGCCATCATTCCGACCGATGAACGATTGGACCTCGCGAAGCTGTCGGTGGATGAACGCAAGCTGTATGACATGATTGCCCGCCGCTTTTTGGCACTGTTTTACCCACCGTATGAATACGAAACGGCAACCGTCGTCTTCGAGATCGGCGACGAAACGTTTGTCGCCCGGGAGACGGCGGTCGTGAACGCAGGGTTTAAAGCCGTTCTTGGCAAAGAAGAAACAGAAGCGAAACCAACGTTGTTACATCTATCGGAAGGCCAGACGCTCGCATCGGTACAACTGGAGATGGAACAATCGTTCACCGAACCGCCGTCCCGTTACTCAGAAGCCGATTTGCTTGCACAAATGGAGAGATATGGACTCGGCACACCGGCAACAAGAGCGGACATCATCGAGCGGCTCGTCGAAACGGAAGTGGTCGAGCGGAAAGACGGACGCTTTTATCCGACGAAAAAGGGAAAACAGTTGATCGAACTGGTCAACGAGGAACTGAAATCGCCGGAGTTGACCGCCCGCTGGGAGCGTGAGCTCGAGGCGATCGCTCGTGGAAAAGGAAATCCAAAACAATTTTTGGCTAACATCCGCCGACAAACGGAGCAGCTCGTCACTGAAATCAAGCAGAGTGAACAGACGTACAAAGCGCCAAACCTCACGAATCTCACCTGTCCGGAATGCGGTTCACTCTTAAAAGAGCGGAAAACGAAAGACGGACGGATGCTCGTCTGTTCCAACTTGGAATGCCGCTACCGCCGGAGACGTGATCCGAAGTTGTCGAATCGCCGTTGCCCGCAATGCCACCGACGCATGGAAATGCATGAAGGAAAGGCCGGGCTCTATTTCCAGTGCCGCCCATGCAACATTGTAGAAAAAGCGGAAGAAACGAAACGCACATCCGCGAAAGGAACGGAGCGGGCGTTGCTCAAAAAATACAGCCCGTCCAATGAATCGTTTGGCACAAGCTTAGGAGAGCTGCTCAAACAGGCACTTGAAAAAAAGGAATAATCACTGTCAACCGCCAGAAGCTATGACTCTGGCGGTTTCTTTGTATCGCTGAATCTGAAACCTTCTTTCTCTTCACTCCGTATATATAAGTAAATCTACCGCAAAGGAGCGATCATGATGTTCAAGAAGTTGTTAAAGGGGCTTTTGGGGCAGAACCATCACTCCTGGTACTATAAGAAACATTACAGCAGCAGCGATTACCATATGCCGAAATCTTATTCTTATAAGCACCCGTCCCAGTACGGCCATTACCATTACAAAAAGAAACATCATAGCGGCAGCTTTTTCTCGAGCTTTTTTGGCAGCTGATGAAGCGATTCATTGACCGCCATCCGTTCATCGCCCGCTGGATTGACCGCCCGCACCGGAGCGGGAAGGTGCTTTTTGGCCGCTATGAAATCATCGAAGAACTCGGAATGGGGAGCTACGGCATCGCCTACAAAGGACGTGATCGCGACACCGGACGTCTTGTCGTCATTAAACAGGCGCGGCGGACAAAAGGGGAAGACGGCCGCCGTCTGCTTCAACGTGAAGCGGACGTGCTATCGCGTTTACGTCATCCACAAATTCCGGCACGATACGATACGTTTATCGAAGGCGGACAGCCGCATCTTGTCATGGACTATATCGACGGGCAGACGGTAGAAGATCAAATTTTCGGGCTCGGGATCACGTACACGGAACAAGCGGCGTTTCGATTGTTGCTCGATGTGCTTGACGTCGTGCGGTATATTCACGCTTCGGACATCGTCCACCGCGATTTACGCATCCCCAACATCATTTGGCGCCATGGGACGGTAGCCATTATCGACTTCGGGTTGGCGTGCCGCATGGGTGAACGAGTAGATTTGCGCGATGACGATCCGCTTGAAAAGCGGCTGCGGCGCGAACCACACCCGCGAAGCGACTTTTATGCGCTCGGTCATTTCACGTTATTCCTCTTATATTCCGCTTACGAACCGACAAGTGAGGACGAAAAAAGCTGGGAAGAAGAGCTCGACTTATCCCCGAAAGCCCGAGCGATGTTGCGGAAAATGCTGCAGCTAGACGCGCCGTATGACCACGTTGACGAATTGATCGCCGATGTCAAACAGTTATTGGCCGAAAACGACCTAGCACAAACTAGGGTGCTCTAAAATCAACGGAACAAAAGCCCCTCTCGCCCATTGCGTCACGACGGAGGGGCTGATGTCATTTCAAGAAGCTTCACACTTAGGCATCAAGATGTCGAGATCCCATATGAATAAGACCGGTTACCATGTTTCTCACTGCTGATTATTTTCCCTGAAACACCGGCTTTCGCTTCTCTTTAAACGCCGCCACCCCTTCGCGATGGTCGTCCGTTTCGACCATCAATCCTTGGATGAGCCGCTCTTCTTCGAGAATTTCTTCGAGCGTCGCCGTCAAAGCGTGCTCGATCAGCCGTTTTTGTTTGCCGATCGCTTTTGTCGGTCTAGCGGCCAGTTTGGCAGCGAGCGCTTCCACCGCCTCGCGCAACTCTTCGGCCGGAACGATCTTGCTTAACACACCGATTTCATACAGACGGTGGGCCGAAATCGGCTCGGCGGTGAAGAAAAATTGCTTGGCCAAATGAGGGCCGACAAGCCGCGGCAACCAATACGAACCACCGCCGTCGGAGACAAGGCCGACATTCGCAAAGCTCAAAATGAATTGACTATCTTCGGCGGCCAAAATGAGATCGCAAGCCAGTGCCAAATTGAACCCTGCCCCAGCCGCCACGCCATGCACAGCAGCAATGATTGGTTTTTCACATGATTTCATCGTCATAATGAGCCGATTAAGGCGGCCGATATGCTCATACGCCTGCGAGGCGCTCGACTGCCCCATTGCTTTGACGTCACCGCCGGCGCTGAATGCCCGGCCGGCACCGGATAGAACGATCGCTCGAACAGCGTCGTCCATCGCAGCGCGTTCGATTGCACGAGTCAGTCCAGCGATCATCTCCGGACTGAAGGCATTGAGCCGCTCCGGACGGTTCAATGTCAGCCATAAGACCGAGCCGGACTGTTCCACAAGCAAATGCATGGTTTCCATGTCCCTCTTCCTTTCCTTCTTTCATTTCCAATGAACATGATTGCTATTTAATGAGCCAACCGCCATCGACCAACACATCGGAGCCGGTCATGTACGATGCTTCCGAAGAGGCAAGAAACGCAATAACGCTTGCAATCTCTTCCGGCGTCCCCACCCGGCCTAAGGCGGTGTTGCGCTCAATGGCTTTAACAAACCGCTCGTTTTGCAGGCCCTGCTCCGTGAGCGGCGTCTCGACAAAGCCGGGTGAAACGGAATTGACGCGAATGCCGTATGGAGCCAGCTCCAAGGCGAGCGATTTCGTCAAGTTGATCACACCGGCTTTGGCGGCACTGTAGTGCGGAATGTGCGCTCCTGCCTGATGTCCGGACAGCGATGCGACATTGACAATCGCCCGGTTGACGCGCTCCCTCTTCGCCCCTTCGATCATCAGCGGCGCGAGCGTTTGTGATACGAGAAAGACGCTTTTGATATTGACGCGTTGCACATCATCCCACTCTTGTTCCGTGAGCTCGAGCCATTTCGTATGGGTCGAAATGCCAGCATTATTGATAAGCACATGCAAGTCGCCGTATCGGCTTTCCACATACTCGGCTAACGCTTTCACTTGTTCGCGATCAGTGACATCGGCCGCAAACCAGTCTGCAGCCGCCGGCGCCCCGAGACGCGCGATTTCTTGTACCGTTTCTTCCAGTTTGGCGGCGGTGCGGCCAACAAGCACGACGTGCGCTCCTTCTTGAGCCAAGCGGATAGCCGTCGCCCGGCCAATGCCGCTTCCCCCTCCCGTGACCACTGCTACTGTATTCGAAAAACGCACCGTTTTCCTCTCCCTTTCTCTTTTGTTCCCTCGATCACACAGGACCTATTTCAAATACAGTCGTTGCTCTCATAAGCCTTCCCACTTCTAAAACGTCAGTCCACCGCCGTCGACCGACAACGTCGCTCCGGTGATAAAGGACGCCTCATCGGATGCCAAAAACAACACAGCGTTCGCCACTTCTTCCGGTGTTCCGATGCGGCCGAGGGCGTTCGCTTTCGAGATGATCGGCCATTTGCGCGCATCTTGTTTCCAAGGCGTGATAATATTTGTGTCAATGACGCCTGGGGCGACGGCGTTGACGCGAATATTGAACTTGCCGTATTCGAGCGCTGCATTTTTCGTTAACAAAATGACACCGGCCTTGGAAGCGTTATAAGCCGATTCATATTTTTTTCCTTTCATTCCAAGCAAGCTCGATGTATTGACAATCGCCCCACCACCTGATGTTTTCATGGCTGGCACTGCGTATTTGATGCCAAGGAACACCCCTTTCAAGTTGACGTCGATGACCCGATCCCACTCTTCTTCGGACAAATCGGTGCTCCGCACTTCCGAATGGCCGATGCCCGCGTTGTTAAAAAGAATATGTAGGCCCCCAAACGCATTGACTGTTGTTTGAACAAGATCGTTCACCCCCTTGGAATCGGACACATCCGTCTTGACAAAAATGGCTTCGCCTCCGCGTTCCCGAATGAGACGAACCGTCTCCTCTCCACCTGCCTCATCAATATCGCTCACAGCGACTTTCGCCCCCTCAGCCGCAAACCGTACCGCCGTCGCCCGGCCGATGCCGCTGGCGCCGCCGGTGACAATGGCGGCTTTTCCGTTCAACCTCACGTTTCTCCCTCCTTTCCACTCTTTTTACACCCGCTTTCAAAACAATGTATACTAACTGGTCAGTATGTTGTTTCTTTTATTATACAATATATTTAGAATATTTTAAATCCTTTTGTCCTCCTCATTGAGAAGCCTCCGCTTCCGAGCACAGTAAAAGGAGAAACGGAGGCGATGATCACCCGCTCGCTTCGCGGAAAGGACGCTTGAATCGCAAGCAAGAAAGCGAGAACCATCAAAAAGAGGGGAAGCCGCGATATGGGCTTTCCGTTCATCGATCGATGAGATCATCCGCACCGTCATCGGTGCGTCCTTTGTCCTCTCCCCAGTTGTCTTGAGACTCGAAAAATGATTGGCAGAGCGCATCAAGCGATTGCAGTTGTTCAATCAACCCTTGCAAATCGCACGTGCGGAACGTATCGCTCCATTCACGTCCTTCCTCGGTAACCGAGTACAAATGAATTTCCATGCATCCGTCCCAACGGACGTTGGCGTCAAGCCAACCATCCTCGCTTTCCAGTTCGAGTGCAGTGGTCTTCCCATCTTCACTCTCATGCTTCGCTTTGATGACCCATACCATCCCTACACCGCCTTTCTTCCCCTTGCTTTGATGATCATTGACGTTTATGTCCGCTCATGTTCCACCCCAATCCATGAAATCGAGGGAGTCGGTCGACGGATGTTCGTTCGCCTAGTGTAGCACCGCATCCACTACAGCTGCGGCGCTGCCAGATTCAGCGAAGTGCGCAATGTGATCCAATTGGGGCTACCTTGTGGAGCCAAGCTCTACACATTCCGCCAAAAACGCTGGAACACAAGCGACATTGCTACGCCCTTGCATTCTGCATTGACGTCGCCAAATCCGCCATCATTTATAACGCGTGTCTTCCGAGTCGACCATTACGTTGCCCATAAGCCTTGTCGTTTATAGTATGCCTCAGACGACGGTTGCCGCTCCGAAAAGAGCTGGGCGGAGAGGAGGACATTGCCATTCGTATCCTGTCGGGAAACAGCGATACTAAAAATGGAGGTGCATTGGCATGATGGATCGCTGGGATGAATCAGGCGCTACGTTTGGCTGTCCGCGCTACACTCCAGGAACAGGCGTTCCTGATGAAATGAGTCCGATTCGCGATATCGCCCGCGGCTTTGAAAACGGGCGGCCGCCGGTCATTGAAATCACGCCAGCTGACGGTCGCCAAGAGGCAGATGCGGACGATATCGATTTTCCACCTGCTGACCGGGCGTTTTGAAGCGTTAGGACATAGCGCCTTCTGTCACAGTCACAAAGAGGATGTCGCGCTGTCTTTCGGACATCCTCTTTGTGTTGAAGGGGCTATGCTGATTGACATGACAGTACTATGAGCAACCGCACGGTCGGCCGCTACCTTGGCCAAGAGGGATTGGCGGTTTGCACAAACATAGCGGCCGATCTCCTCGGAGGCACGGTCTGTTTACACTGAACCCACCATGATGGAATCGGCCGGTTTAGCGGCGCACGGACACCCAAGGCCGCCCGTTTTCCCAATGAACGCGGATATGGAGGCGAAACGCCTCTGAGAGCCGCTCATCGGTCAACACATCCTCTTTTCGGCCGGCGGCAGCGATGCGGCCGTCTTGCAAGAGCAACACATGGGTGATCGATTCCACAATCTCTTCAATATAATGGGTGACGTATAACACATGGCACGGCCGAGCGATGATTTGTTCGATCAAAGAAAGCATCTCTTCGCGCGCCAATAAATCTAGGCCGACGGTCGGCTCGTCCAAGATCAACAGCTTTGGATTCGCCATCAGCGCCCGGGCGATCAATGTTTTTCGCTTTTCCCCTTGCGACAGCGTCGCATACCGTTTCCCTTTGAGGGCTTCAAGGCGGAACGATTCGATGAACGATTCCGCCATGCTCCGATCATCATCAGTGACGGCATCATACAAGCCGATCGTGGCAAACTTGCCGCTCACAATGATATCTTCGACCGTCTCGGCTTGCAAAGTTTCATGAAACTGATCCAGTGAACTGCTCACAAACCCGATCTGCCGGCGCAACTCCGGCAGGCTCACCTGCCCAAATCGATAGCCTAAAACTTCCACCTCACCGCGCGTCGGGTATTGATAACCAGTGACGATATTGAGAAGCGACGTTTTCCCCGAGCCGTTTAAACCAAGAATGGCCCATTGTTCTCCCTCTTTCACTTCCCAGTTAACCCCGTGTAAAATCGTGCGCCCTCCCCGCACCCACGAGACATCGTTCATACGAATAATGGACGTCATCGTTCCCCTCTCCTTTATCGAGTCTGAACCTCCCAATGGATAAAGCCACGGGATTTTTGTGTGAAATCAAGTGTTTCCAATTGCCTTTACATGGGCGCTGTCTCAAATTTCACAACACGTTCGAGGGGGCCCCCTACTTGGTGCTAGTCGTGCTGTGCGCCCGGTCTAAGGCGCTTTTTTCTGTTTAAATCCCTCATTCTCATTTGTTTAACCGTTCCATCTCTTGATTGTGCATTGGCTTCAATCTTTCATCCCAATGCTAAATTCGTAACATTTGCTAGTGTCATTCAGGCTTCAGCGCACGGGGCGACTTCCCTTTTTGCCGCTTGGACGAAGTGGAATCGATTCTTCCCTACGTTCTTTGCTGCGAACATCAAGCATCTTTTCAGCTTCTGTTGTTTCCGCCATACGGTTTCGCCGCGGCCGGTGCATCAAGATCATGGCCCCGCCAATCAATAGGCAAACCGCGCCGGCCCACCAAACGCGCTCAACAAACAAGGAAATGCCAAAGAAAATGAGAGCAAGGCCAAGCAGTCGATAAACTGACACGATTCTCTCCCCTTTTAGCCGCCCGCCACGTTTGGATTCCAACAAGCGGCGAAATCAAATGCATCAGGCCATTAGGCAGCCGTCAAGAAGTGAAAAGTGATGCTCCCGCCCGCGGGCTGCCCGGTTGGCGATAAAGACGTTCATTCCCATTTGTATTGTAGCAAACATTTCCAAAGGAAAATAGGGGTTTTTCTCATCAGGCTAGTGAAAAACGATCATTCCCTGCCGTACAGCGGTTTTCAAAGGAAGCGAAGGTGAACCTTTCCATTGCAGAAGCTGTCTTTTTGATCCGTATTCCTCATCCAATCACCAGCCTTTACAGTGCGGCAGCAGGAACCCGCTGTTTGGCAAACCGATATAAGACGCCTGTATGTTCCGGTTCGACCGCATGGACGCGGGCAGCAGGCACTCAATGAAACAACTTACTCTCAGCGACTTTTTCTTTGAACACCCGCATCCATCGGCTAAGCGGAGCTTGGAACGACAGGCCGGCTAAAAGCGCTGCGACCGCGAACAAACAGAGTCGCACCACATCGCGCCTCACGTTTTCCCATACGATGCCACCAACCGCCTCGCGCATCAAATCAATTGCGTACGTAAACGGCAACCAAGGATTCAACAGGCGAAAAAATGGGGGAATCAGCTCAACAGGGTACGTTCCCCCTGCTCCAGCGATTTGCAAGACAAGCAGGATAATCGCCATCGCTTTTCCCACATTGCCAAACAAAGACACCAAAGTAAAAATAATGACCGTAAATACCATGCCGGCCAGCAGGCCGAACATCACAAACCAGTGCGGATCACGAATGAAAATGTGAGGCAAAAACATGGCTGCACCAACCGTAACGACAAACGCCTGCAATAGATTGAGCGTCCAAAATGTGAGCAGTCGGCCGATATACATCGCTCGTGCCGTATTGCCGTTTTCTCTAAATGGGTCAATCACTAGCACTGAAACAAGCAACAACCCTCCAACCCAAATCGCTAGCACCGTATAAAACGGATTCATGCCCGATCCATAGTTCGGCAGCGGAAAGAGACGATAAGTTTTGACATCGACCGGATGGGCTAAAAAGGCACCTTTCGCCTGCGGATCTTGTTTCAATAAGTGGATGAGTTCATTGATGTCCGTTTCTGATTTCATTTTGGCGACTAACGCCGTCAATTCGCTAACATGGCGGGCAAGAAACGGATACTCCGTTTTTGCCGCCGTCAACCACTGTTCGGTTGCCTTAAGGTCACGGTCGGCGTTCGTAAATAGACGTTCAAGTCGAGAAATGACTCCAGCCATGTTTTCAAGTCTTTGCTTCGTCTGCTGAAAGAGCGGCGCCATTTCCGCCCATTTCGTTTGGATGAGCGGCAACGCCTGTTGTTCGTATGCTTGCCGAACGCCTTTCACAGCAGCGTCCACAGCCGCAGCTTGCGTTTGAACATGTTCAACTATCGTTTCAAATGATTGCCCAGCCGGTCTCATTGCCATGTCTTGCATGTCCGCAAACGTCTGACGCAAACGAATCAGCGCATTCCTTAGATGAGCAGGGCGATCGATATCCGCAGCTCCTTCTAGCCGATGCAGTGCATCGTCCAACTGGGACAAAAGCTGTTCGCCATCTGTTGCTATTGCCTTGCCGGTTGCTGCCCACCGTTCGAAATCATCATCAGAACGAGGCGGGGCAGCTGCCCACTGTTCCAACGAAACAGTGAGCTCTTCAAGAGTGCGCAGCCACGCTTCAGTCGGTGCCATAAACAGCCGGGGAGTTTCCTTTGTTTGAGCAAAAAAACGTCCCGCCCCATCCAGCCACTCTCTCCCTTGATTGACTACCTGTTCCGCTTTCGGCAACAGCTGTTCTGCTCGTTGGATGAACTGCCTTGCCTGTGCAGCGTCACGACTGGCTTTATCGAGCTGCCTCTCAATTGTCGGCAAATCGTTTTGCAGTCGAAACAATAGCGTTTCAAAATGACGAATATCCGGGAGCTGTTGCTCAAGCGTCACTCCTGCTTCATGGAATAAGGAAAACAGCACTGTGTTGACAATCGCTGTAAACTCATCCCCGACTTGCGCCGACAGCGTGCTGACCCCGCGTTCAGTAATTTTCGGTACGATGGCGTTTCGTTTGTCGTTTTCATAGTAATGAATCACAGCTCGCTTTGGCCGGTCGCGGACAATGGTCGCCAAGTTGGCGGAAAAATCCTCGGGGATGACGATCGTCGCAAAATAGTCCCCTTTTCGTACGCCCTCCATTCCTTTGGCCTTTGTGACAAACTGCCAACCGAGGCGATGGTTGTTTCGAAGTGCGTTGATGATTTCTTTACCGGCATGGAATCGATGGCCGGCTAATTCCGCTCCACGGTCTTCATTGACGACACCAACGCGCAAGTTCACCGTATTATCATAAGGATCCAATGAGGCCTCCACATTGATCCATGCATAAAGCGATGGGAGAACGATCAGTCCGGCAGCCAATACAGCCGCGGCCCAATTGGTCGTCAGCTGCTTCAAATCGCTCATGTATATGGACAGAGCTTTTCTCATAACGGATCCGCTTTCCTTTCTTCGATGATAGATGACCTTTGTTAGTATGAGCGAATCCATGAAAACTAAACGAAACTGGGCCACTTATGTTCATTTACGGAAAAAAAGCCAAAGCGCCAAAAATAGAAAGCCTAGGGCGGCTAGGCGCGTCAGATCAAACGGAATGCGCTGTCCGCCGAACAAACCAAAATGGTCAATCATCGAACTCATCACAAGCTGTCCGGCGATCACGGCAATCAACGAATTGGCCACGCCAACTTTCGGAACGATCAGCACGATGACAAATACGTAAAAGGCGCCGAGAATGCCGCCCAGCAGCTGCCATTTCGGCACAGAAAACATGGCCAGCAACTCGCCTTTTCCGAAAAACAATTGCACTAAAAATAAAACGATCGTTCCGATGAAAAATGAAACGAACGACCCTTCCAACACCCCGACCCGCCTGCCAAGGCCGCCGTTCACCCCTGCCTGTATGGAGACGGCCATCCCGGCCGCTAGAGCCATCAGCATCCATAGCCACTTCATCTGTCTTTTATCCTCCCCTTTTCGCTATCCTTCTTCGACAAACGTCCACCTCGGCTTAAAGAAGCACGGACTGTCGCTTCTTTTACCCGCATCATCTAACTTGAATGCCCCTTCTTGCCAACCAAATCTAGCGTTCATGCAGCGGAAGCAAGCGCATTTCCCCAATATCGGTAAAAGTATTTGACATGGCGATGAAAAATCCTTCTTTTCGCCCAAACGAAAAGGAGAGGATACAAAAAACAGACGAATCTTCATGACAAAGATCCGTCTGCATGTCTGTCAATCTGAGTTCACCAACAAAAGGGAATGATTCATTTATCTTAGCGAGTCGTTGGTTCATTTGGCGTTGTAGCAACGAACAGGCGCAGCGACCAAAAAGCAGCGAGCACGATGGCTAACGCGATCATCATGCGGCCGAGTGCATTTTGTTGGCTGAGCAAGTAGCTGTTGCACACACGTACTGGCACAGATAAATACAACCAGCCCATGACAACGAGCATCGAAATCGCGTTCGTATGAACGATGCCGCGGGCGATCGGGTGAAGCCGTTTCCAGCTTAACGATAGCGGCATCCCTACAAGTAGCGGCAACATCATCCATTTGGCAAGCCGTAGCAACGGTTCGTTCAACGAAGCATCTACCGAACGCGGCAATAGCCAAAAAGTGAGGACGCTGATGGCCAACAGTAATCCAGGCAAGCCGTTTTCGTTCCAACAGTTGAGCCATTCGATGAAACGGCGGGGCAACGCGAAACCAAACAGCCAGCCGGCTACCACCAGCACGGGAATTTGCCCGAGCATGACGCCAATCATTGATGATTCCATCCAACGCAACACCGGCGGCAGCACGAGTATCGCCATGAAGAAAGCCCCGCCAACTGCATATCGTTTTCCACTCACTTTTTCACCACCTTAGAGGACGCCTCTTTGGCCAGCAGGTGATTCAGTTCAGCGATGACCGCTTGCGGATTGTTGTAATCAAAAATGCGGACGAGCCGCCTTTTTTTGTCGAGCAAATAAAACGCCGCGTTATGTTCATACCCGCCTTTTCCATCGGGGATCACAATGACTCCCATCATGTTTAATAGCCGTTGAAGTTCCCGCTCGTTTGGTACACGAGCCATACGCCAAGTGACGCCATCTGCCCCATAATGATGGGCGTGATGCATCAACATCTCCGGGGTATCGTTTTGGCTGTCGAAACTAATACTTAAAAACGAAAGACGATGACTATGCGGAGACTGGCGAATGGCATCATAAATGCGGCGCAAGTTCATCTCAACAACCGGGCACACATCGCTGCACCTTGTATATATAAAAGTGGCTAAAACCCATTGGCCGCGCTGATCTTGCCAAGAAAACGTATGACCGTTTTGATCCTCCAACTGAACGGCCGGAAGCAGTTTTGGCTCTTGCAAGATAGCAAGACGACGGGCGGTTTCGCTCGTAAACGCGCGAAACCCGTCCGTCCCGTGCCATAGAAGTCCAAACCCAAAAACAAGGGTGAGGACAATTGCTATGGTGTTACGCACGCGGCCCCACCTCAATATTTTGCTTTGCCTGAACGATGATCACGGAAACGAAAAAGCGGTAAAGGAACACCGTGACCGCGGCGATAATGACAACGGCAAACACTGCTCCCATGCGGTCATACGGGACCCATTCCGGAAAATGCACAGCCCACCGCCGCGGTGCACTCACTTTACCGGAAAGCAAGAACGTGCCGCATAAACTGAGGAAGAAAACCGTATACACCCAGAAGCTGACCATATCCGCATAGCCGATTTTTCGCTCATTTCCGCGAATGAAATAATACATAAAACCGAATAACATAGAAACCGCGCCGACTCCCATATACATATGGAAATGTCCTGGCACCCATTTCGTGTTGTGCATCACATGGTTGATGACGATGGTCGCATCCGCAATCGCCGGTATAACGCCCGCAACCCAGCCGAACATTGAAAGGAAGATGAAGCTTGACGCCATATCCCATTCAATGCCGGAACGATAGACGATCATTAACGCGCCAAAGGCGGTCACGACCAAAACTGGCAAGCCATTCAAATAGGAAAATACTTGTCCGATAATCAACATCCATTTCGGCATGACAAAGTCCATCAATAAATGGTGCGGATAAACGATAATCGTAAACAACGTCGACATGTTCCACGCAATAAGGAAAATTTTGTATGATTTCCATGGACGATTTGTATATTTTGGCAAAATTTCATATACAACGATTACTCCCATGTAAATGACCGAGTTGGCGAAAATATGTCCGAAGGCGTAAATCAAGTTTTTCGCCAGCAACGGATCCATTTCAATCGATGGTTGAAACAAATTGATTAAGCTCATGACTAGGACGCTCGCCCCGACCGTTAAAGAAACGAGATTGACAATCGAAACCATCGTGCTCGCCACTACCGTAGGCGGCGGACCGTAACCTTTCACTTTTCCGAGAATTTGCGGCCATCCAAGGCCGTGACCAAGGCTTCCGTATTCGCGAATAATGGCTCGCGACGTATCAAGATAAAGAAGCAAAAAGCTGACACCAATCAGCAACATGCCAATCAAGTACAGGCTCGCTCCTGTTTTCCCCCACATGCCGGCTGACATCGCCGGCAACGGGTACAAAAACGTCCATGCTCCAGCGAAACGGAAGACAAAAATACTGATGGCTGTCATCACCGCCCCCGTTAAAAACAACACGAAATGGGTCACAAAAATCGGAAACGATAAACGGACGTACTGGCGCAAAAAGTACCACATAACCGCCGACGCAGCAAACGCAGCCGCTCCAACCATAAACGTGCCATGCGCGGTCATCATTTCATAAAATGTATCTTGTCCAAGCGGAATCATCTTTCCTTGTGCCAACAACATCAACAGCCCAAGCACCATCATAAGCAAAATCGCAATACCGCTGACGAACATGTACAAGGCGGTCATCTTCCGAACGTTCGCTTCCATTATTTCCCCTCCCCTTCTTGGGACGGCACGACGGTAATGGTCGCCGTCATCACATGGTGGCCGATGCCACAATATTCTAAACAAAGTACTTGATACGTCCCCGGCTTCTCAAACGTGTAATACATCGTATTGGTATACTTCGGCATGGCTTGCGTCTGGGCCAACAGTTCCATGTTTTCATCATAAATGCCGACTCCGTGATTGACATCTACGCTCGTCACTTGAAAGGCGATCGGCTCACCGACACGAAATTCATTTCGGCTTAATACAAAACCAAATTGCCGCGCTTCCACTTGAACAACGGTCGGATCGGCAGCATGCGCTGGCCTTTCAAACGGCAAATCGCGCAGCGTATAAAACGTCGCTAGACCCATGGCCGCAATGACGACCAAAAACCATACATTCCGGATCCGATAGCCTTTTTTCTGAATTGGCTCATATTCGGCGCGCTGGCCGGAATGAGCGACGACGTATAAAAAAACGAAAATGACAAACAAGATGAAAACAACGGAGATGACCCACGCTGCTTGTTGGTACATGGCTATCCATTCCCCCTTTTCCCTCGTCAAGATAGTTTCACTATAGGGCATGGTAGCGTTTTCTCACAGTTAACTTCATCACAAAACAGACAATTTTTCTCACAATTTGGATTTTTTTGTCTGATGTGATAGAGTACACAGTTATGTGACAGCGGACTTGCTATAATGGGAGAAATGGTGTTAGGGGGGAATGGAGATGAAATCGTTGGCTTTTTGGACCCTATGTACGACGTACTTTCTCATTGTATTTGGCGGGTATGTAGCGTCCTCGAATTCAGGAATGGGGTGTGGCCCCGACTGGCCGCTTTGCAACGGGGTGCTCATCCCGGTGTTAAAAGGAGCGACGCTGATCGAGTACGCCCATCGATTGATCGGCGCTTTGCTCGCGCTGTTGACGGTGATGCTTTGCCTTCGCTTATGGCGCTCTTCCCGAAGTGGAACGGATCGTTTTGTTTCAGCGGCCGCTGCGGTTTTGCTTGCCATCCAAATTATACTAGGGGCTTTCGTCGTTTGGTTTGACCTCCCGCCTATCGTCGTCACGACTCATTTCTTCATCGCGTTTCTCTTTTTAGGCTGTCTCCTTTGGATTTGGCGGCGCGCTCATCATTCTCCACACCTGCACCAACCAGTCAAGCGGACATCTATTGGAATAGAGGCGAAACGGCATATCCATCTTCTTTTCGTTTTGTTGGCAGCTACGTTGCTGCTTGGCGCCTATGTGAAACATCAACATTACGGTCTGTCATGCGGATGGCTGACATGCGGAAAACAACTATGGCCGTCCAATGAAGCCCAAATGTGGCAAACCGCCCATCGAACCGCCGCTGCTGCGACGGTGTTGTATACCATTTGGACGGCTTTTGTTGCGCACAAGCGCCGCTGGGGGCGCCCGCTAGAGCGACGACTCCTTTTGGCTGCAGCAGTCGGACTGCTGCAAGTAGTGATCGGAGTGATCACCGTTGCGACAGAAATTCGTCTTTCCTGGGCGATCATCCATTTGGCCGTCGGCACATGGCTCGCCTTGCTGTTGATCGACCTTAACATCTACTTACATATGTCTGTGTTAACAAGAAGATCGTCTGTCCCTAGACGGATGGGGGAACACCCCCGAACGCCCGCCCGTTAGACATCAAATATCAACCGAACAAAAGGCGAAGTCAACGCCAACGAGGGAAACGAGAACAACTGCCCACACCGGCCATTCCGAAAAATAGCCAAGGTGAGCCATCAGTCCGCCAAACGACGTCAAACCGAGGCAGCGGCGTGATTCCGACCTCACAGACGGAGCCGAGCTTGCCTGTTTGCTGGTTGACCTCAATAGCCATCTATCTCGGCCCTTCCGTTTGTGAGATGGTCATGCTACAATCATATCATCATTGACAAGAGGAGAGAGAACATCATGAACGTTCGAATGCTGGCAACAAACGGGTTAATCGCCGCTGTGTATATAGCGGTGACGATGCTCATCCAGCCGTTTGGCTTTACGAACATTCAGTTTCGCGCATCAGAACTATTAAACCACTTAGTCGTATTTCGCAAAACATACGCCATCGGCATCGTGCTTGGCGTCTTTTTCGCCAATTTATTTTTCTCACCGATCGTTGCGTATGATCTTGTATTTGGCGTCGGCCAATCGGTGTTGGCGCTTCTCATCACAATTGTTTCTATGCGCTATATTGAGAACGTTTGGGCTCGTATGGCGATCAATACGTTGTCGTTTACTGTCACCATGGGCATCATCGCCCTCGAACTGAAACTGGCGCTCGGCTTCCCATTTTGGCTCACATGGCTGACGACAGCCATCGGCGAGTTTGTCGTCATGGCAATCGGCGCGCCGATCATGTATGCTGTTGGCCGCCGTTTGGCACCGGGGATGTTCGATTCTGTCCATCAAAGCCGTTAGCAGCTCGTCTCGTTTGGCACAGCATATAGAGTGCCCGCCCTGTTAAATGGTGCATTCTTCATAGGCCCGCAAAGAAGGTGTTTACCAACTTTGCGGGCCTCAACATCTATTTTGACTATGGCATCGAACGAGTGGCCCATTCAATGAGCAGGGAAACAACGGCAAGCAAGCTGACTCCTGCTGTCATCATTTTCAGCATGCCTCGCCATCTTGGCGATATGGATCTCCCCATACGAAGAACGGCAAGGCTGACAGCGATTGCGCCACCCCATATGAAGAGGCCAACTGGGGTAACAAGCTGGCGCCAATCGCTGATCCAATAGTAGATGACGGCCGCCTGACAGGCGAGCAGTACATACACGATGATTCTCATGGCTCTCCCCCTATCTAACCGAAGTGCTGAACGGTTGGAATGAGCGGCGCCGGTTGTTCCACTCTTCTTACTCACTCAAAGCTATGCCGACAAATTCCGGTGACAATGATAGCAAAGCCGAGCAACGCTCACCGGTTCGGAAACGGAGCTGACAAGAACAGCACCTCGACCTCGCCAATGATGTCAAAAAAGAATGGAACAACAAGGCCGATGGCTGTTTCTTGCATCGATTCCACCTCTTCTCTATATTATAATTTTGGATTTTGTTGTTTTCATATTGATTATTTAGAACATAGTTTTACTTAATACTGGAATGATTATTTTGCCACTTTTGCGGCAACAAACCGTAAAAAAAGCGTCCACGCAAGAAGGTGGACGCGTTTGGATGATCGTTTGCCGGCTATCATGAATGGAATCACGTTATGTTTGCTCCAAATCGATTGGAAAAGATGGGGCGATCAGGTCATCGCTCGCCTCGCAACACAGGAAAAATCATCCCGTTTTCCGCGTGTGTTGGTTTGCTTATTTCTTCAGTTCAATCGGCACCACTTTGCCTTTTTCCACCGCTCCAACGGTAATTTTCGATTCAAATCCGCCGTCCTCACCAACACTCGGGACGATATACACTTGCTTGTCTTCCGGGATGTTTTTCAACCCTTCGTTCATATGTTCGCGGATAGCAACCGGATCATCAACCGTGCCAGCTGCTTTCATCGCTTCGACAAAGGCGTAAAGAGCCAAGTAGTTATAGGCAGATTCCGAACTCGGTTCGGCATTGTATTTCGCTCGATAGTTTTCCGCAAATTGCGGGGCTCCCGCCTCTTTCGACTCAACAAGCGGCATGACGCCGATCGCTCCCTCAAGCATCTCGTAAGATCCGATGGTCCGCTTCATTTCATCTAACTTCGCTTGGTCCATGACAATAAAACCGCCTTTAAAACCGAGCTCACGCGCCTGTTTCACCACTTTCGCCGTCGGTTCCGACGGTCCACCGATAAATAAGACGTCCGGCTTTTCTTTCAATGCGTTCGTGATGATCGTGAAGAAATCGGTGTCTTTGGTGAAGTCAATGGATGTGTTGTAAACAACTTCTCCGCCTTGTTTTTCCCAATATGGTAACAGTTGTTCCGTCCAGTCTTTCCCATATTGCGTCGCCGTCGGCAAAGCAGCCAGCTTTTTGCCAAATCGCTTCATCACATAGTCGGTAAATGTTGGAATGTACCCATCATACCGCGGCGGAATACGTATCGTCATCTTGTTCCCTGTTTCTGTAATTTTCGGCTCGCTTGTATAGGCCGCGATAATGAAATTGTCCGTTTGGTTGAACACTTGCATCGCCATGACGCCGCCGCTGTGCGGAGTGAAGATGATTGGCGTATGATGTTCTTGGACAAGCCGTTTTGCATTTGCCGCTGTTTCGTTCGGCAAATATTTGTCATCTAATGACACAACATTAATTTGATAAGTTTTTCCATTCACTTCAAACCCGCCGTTCTTATTGATTTCTTCCGCTGCCATTTTCACGCCGTTTAATGTCCGCTCCCCGTAGTAGGCAGCTGGTCCGCTTAACGGGCCGCTGTAACCAATATTGACGACGTTCTTCCCGTCGTCATTGTTGCCGCTGTCGGCATGATTGTTCGTCGTCGAGCTGTTGCACCCCGCAAGCATCAACGCCATGACCGCTGTCATCATAGCGGCGATCGGCCATTTTCTTTTTTTCATTCTGCTCCCCCCATTTTTATACCGAATATTCAGATGAATGAAGGTAGTACTCGTTGCTCACCTCCTTTCATCGTTGATGGATTAGCATCTTTTGGCGTTCATGACGGACTGAAACTCGTCCATAAACGTCTGTAGAAATGTCCTAGCAGTGACATGTCATGTTCCGATGTACGCTTTGCGGACATCGTCATTGGCGAGTAGTTCCTCTGCTGTTCCTGATGCGACGATCGTTCCGTTTTCAAATACATAGCCTTGATGAGCAATGGATAGTGCCGCATGAGCATTTTGTTCAGCGAGCAAAATCGTCGTCCCTTCTTCGTTAATTTGTTTAATCGTTGCAAACATTTGTTCAACGATGAGGGGGGCAAGCCCGATCGACGGCTCGTCAAGCAAGAGCACCGCAGGACGCGACATTAAGGCGCGGCCGATAGCGAGCATTTGCTGCTGGCCGCCGCTAAGCGATCCAGCCGTCTCATTTCGCTTTTCATGCAAAATCGGAAACAGCTCATATACATGTTCGATTGAACGGCGGATGCCTTCTTTATCTTTTCGATGAACGTACGCACCCATCAGCAAATTTTCGTATACACTCATGCGGGCAAACAGTTTGCGCCCCTCGGCGCATTGCACGACACCGCGCTGAACGATCCGATCAGGCGGCAGTGAGTCGATGCGCTCTCCGTCAAGGCGAATTTCGCCTTGCGCTGGTTTATGCAATCCGCTAATTGTGCGAAACAGCGTGCTTTTCCCAGCTCCGTTGGCGCCAAGCAACACCGCGATTTCCCCCGACCTAACGGAAAACGTCACATCGCGAATCGCCGTGAAGCTGCCGTAGCGGACAGACACGTTTGTCACTTCAAGCAACGGTGCTCCCCCCTAAATACGCTTGAATGACCGCCTCGTTATTTTGCACTTCTTCCGGCGTCCCTTCGGCAATTTTTTCGCCGTAATTCAGCACCATAATGCGGTCAGCGATTTTCATAATCATCGACATTTTATGTTCAATAAGACAAACCGTCAGGCCGCCCTCGACCATTTTGACGATCAGCTCTTCCAATCCTTCTGTTTCGTCTGGGTTGACGCCGGCAGCCGGTTCGTCAAGCAAGACAAGCTCTGGGTCGGTCGCCAAGGCGAGCGCAAACGCCACTCGCTTCTTCTGTTCTTGCGACAAATTCGCAACGAGCCGATCCGCCACACCGGTGAGCCCAACGAAATCGAGCACTTCCATCGCTTTTTCTTTACACGCCTGCTCCTCGCGGCGATGTCGTTTTGTACGCAAAATGGCGTCAAACAAATTCGATTCGGTGCGAAGCCGATGGCCGATGATGACGTTGTCCATCACCGTCGACTGTTCAAACAAATGGGTCGTTTGAAACGTGCGGGCGATGCCGAGTTTCGCCCGCTCATTCGCCGGCAGGCGGGTAATGTCGCGTCCTTTAAACGTAATCGTCCCGGATGTCGGCCGGTGCAAGCCGCTAATCAAATTGAAGAACGTCGATTTACCGGCACCGTTCGGGCCGATGATGGCGTTGATTTTCCCTTGTTCGACGGAAAATGTGACGTCATTGACCGCCAACAACCCACCGAATCGTTTCGTCAACCGTTCGACGTGCAAAAACATGTTTATCCCTCCTTGACGTACCGACCGTCTCGTCCTTGGCGCGAGGCAGCTAGTTCAGCAGCGGTCTGGTTGGCCTCCCGTTCAAGGCGCCGCGCCTCTGCACGCTTCGCTTGATAACGGATGAAGCCGCCAGCAATGCCGTGCGGATAAAAGATGATTAAAAGTGTCAACACCGGGCCAAAAATGAGCATTCGATAGTCTTGCAAAAATTGCAACTGCTGCGATAAAAACGTGATCAACAGCGTGCCGACAACCGGTCCGGCCAGCGTACCGATACCGCCGACAAGCAAGTACGTTAAAAAGTCAAACATGACAGTGACATACGCGATATCCGGTCCAAGAAAACGGATGAATGATGCATACAGCGCCCCAGCAAGCGAAGTGAAAAAGACCGACAAAACGAATGAGGCGAGCTTGTTTTTCATCGTTGAGATGCCAAGCGTCAATGCGAGCTCCTCGCTGTTGCGAATCGCGATATACGTCCTTCCAGTCAGCGAATAGACGAGCCGGTACATCACAAATATGACGGCGAACAAGAAAAACAAAACTAAATAATATTGGGCAACCGGTGTCTGAAACGACAGCGGTCCGATGTCGCTTGGCGCCGGAATGCCGATGAATCCACGCACTCCGCCGGTTAGGCTGTCCCATTTATCAATCACTAAATAAATGATATATCCGACACATAGTGTATAAATGGCGAAAAAGTGCTCTTTCGTCCGCAAGGCGACCAGTCCGATGGCAAGGCCAAGCAGCGATGTGAATGCACATGAGAGCGCGAACGCCCCCCAAAACGGCAGTCCGACCTTCACGGTCAAAATGCCAAGCGTATAGGCGCCAACGGCAAAAAATCCAGCGTGGGCAAGCGACAAATACCCGGTGTAGCCAGCAAATAAGTTCAACCCGTAAACGGCGATCATCCAAATAAAGGACATCGTCATCATGTGCAAGTAATAGCCGTTGGCCACAAGCAACGGGAGGGCAAGTGCCAACACCGCAAGAACAGCGAGCCATAGGTGTCGTTTTTCAAAAACGGCCATCAATGTCCCTCCTTGGCAAATAGTCCGTTCGGTTTGACCGTTAAAATGATGACAAGAATGGCGAAAGCAATAATGTCTTTATAGTCGTTCGACACGTATGTTGCCCCTAAGCTTTCACTAAACCCTAAAATATAGCCGCCGACAATCGCGCCGGGGATGCTTCCCATGCCGCCGAGAATGATGATGACAAACGCTTTCAAGATGACGAGATGACCCATACCGGGAAACACAAGGTTGATCGGCGAAGCGAGCGAAGCGGCGAGTGCTGCCAAACCGCCGGAAAGAAGGAACGTCATCATGGCGACTTTGTTTGTGTTAATGCCGACTAAGTTCGCTCCTTCGCGGTTTTGCGCCATCGCAATGATCGAAGCACCGATGAATGTCTTTTTCAGGAAGAGGTAGAGCAGCATCATGATGACAACAGTGGATGCGATGATGAGGATGCGTTGAACAGTGAGTGTCAAGCCGAAAACAGTGACAACATTCCCATATGGCGTCGGCATCGTTTGATAGTCCGCCCCCCCAGACGAATTGGGCAAATGCTTCCAAAAACA
This sequence comes from Geobacillus thermodenitrificans subsp. thermodenitrificans DSM 465, assembly GCF_000496575.1. Classification (GTDB taxonomy): domain Bacteria; phylum Bacillota; class Bacilli; order Bacillales; family Anoxybacillaceae; genus Geobacillus; species Geobacillus thermodenitrificans. The sequence continues at coordinate 80,497 of NZ_AYKT01000003.1, forward strand.
ACAAAATACCGATCGCCGCAATCTTATCGTGAAGCGGCGGCGCATCACGGAGTGGATAAAACACCAATCGTTCCATCAAGACACCGAGCAGCCCGACTACGACCATCGACACAACAATGGCAAGCCCATACGGCAGCCCGGCTTGGCTCATCGCGGTGAGCGTAACATACCCTCCCATCATATAAAGCGCGCCGTGGGCAAAGTTTGGAATATGCAAAATGCCGTAGACGAGCGTTAAGCCTAAGGCGACAAGACTGTAAACGCTTCCAACAGTCAGCCCGTTTATGAGCTGCTGGATAAACAATTCCACCCCGATCCCCCCTTATCTCTTGCACCGAAAACAGGTGAACAACTTGAACAGTTCGATAGAACCTATCGTTTTGGCCGTTCCTGCCCTCGAATGCCGTTTAAAATTAAGTCGACATAAATGTCGGTTAACTCCTCTTCGGAAACGCTCCCGTCCGGTTGAAACCAGTAGTAGCTCCAATTCGTGATGCCAAGCAGGCCGAACGTGATCATTTCTGCATGAAGCGACGGCTTAAATTCGCCGCGGGCGACCCCTTCCTGGATGAGCTGTTCATACTGCTTGCGGAACGCCCGCCGCTTCTCGCGGATTTCCTTCAAATGTTCATCAGCCAAATGCCGCATCTCGCGAAAGAAAATGCGGGCGCTTTTCTTCCGTGTGCGAATGTTGCGAATCACCATATAGACGATCGCATGCAGTTTTTCTGTACAGCTCTTCTCGGGTTCCTGCAGCAGGCGACTCTGCTGGTCAAGCAAATCTTCGATATAGGAGATGCATATATCGCGCAACAGTTCTTCTTTGCTTCTGTAATAGTAATAGAACGCCCCTTTTGTTGCCCCGACCGCTTCGACGATTTCCTGTACAGACGTTTCTTTGAACCCTTTGCGGTCAAATAGCTCTATGCTGGCTTCCATCAGTTTTTCTTTCATATCCATTGTCTCCATGTGTTCAGGCTCGTTCAATGATCGTCGCGATCCCTTGGCCGCCGCCGATGCACGCCGTAATGAGGGCGTATGTCCCACCGCGACGCTTTAGTTCATACACGGCTTTCGTAATCAAAATTGCACCCGTCGCACCAAGCGGATGGCCGTGGGCGATGGCGCCGCCGTTGACATTTACTTTTTCCGGATTCATCTCAAGCTCGCGGTCACAGGCGATCACCTGAGCGGCAAACGCTTCATTAATTTCGATGATATCCATCTCATCAAGCGTCAGTCCAACCTTTTCAAGCACCTTTCTTGTCGCTGGTACCGGACCGATGCCCATAATGTTCGGGTCGACTCCGGCGACCGCATAGGCGCGGACGACGGCAAGCGGTGTTAAGCCGAGCTGTTCCGCTTTTTCCCGCGACATGACGACGAGTGCAGCAGCGGCGTCATTGAGTCCCGAACTATTCCCTGCCGTCACTGTTCCGCCTTCCAAAAACGCCGGCGGCAGTTTCGCGAGTGCTTCCATCGTCGTGTTCGGACGCGGGTGTTCATCCGTATCGAAGACAAACGGCTCCCCTTTTTTCACCGGAACGGTAATCGGCACAATTTGTTCGTCAAACCGCCCTTCTTGCATAGCACGCGCCATGCGCTGCTGGCTGCGCAGGGCAAAGGCATCTTGTTCTTCACGACTGATGCCGTATTTTTTCACTAAATTTTCTGCCGTGATGCCCATCGGCGGGTCGCCAATCTCTTTCGGCGACAACTGCGATTTACGGAAGCTTGGCGGCGTCGAACTGTACGGCTTTTCCGGGCGGTCCATCAAATACGGCGCGCGGCTCATGCTTTCCACCCCTCCAGCGATATAGACGTCCCCGTCGCCTGCCCAAATGGCTTGCGCCGCTAAATTGACGGCATTAATGCCTGAACCGCATTGGCGGTCGACGGTCAGCCCGGTCAGCTCAAGCGACAGCCCCGTCTGCAACGCCGTCAGCCGGGCAATGTTGCCACCGCCGCTTAAGACATTGCCCATGATGACATCAGCGACAAGTTCCGGGCCGATGTTCGCCCGCCGCATCGCTTCTTTGATGACTTCCGCACCGTAAACGTGCGCTGGCAGCGTCGCCAAGGCGCCCCCTTGGCGGGCGATGGCCGTTCTTACAGCCGACACAATGACGGCATCTCGTTTCATCGCGATTCCCCCCTCACTTTTTTAGACGGCTCCGAATCGACTCGGCGTTTAAACAGAGAGAGACGAGCCCCCGTTTGTGCTGTATGCGGAAAGGGAGCGGTGCCCGGCGCCCCCTCACTCATACAGCGAAAAAACGGCTTCGCCTTTGACGACTTCCTTCCCGTGCTGATTGACAGCGGCAACGGCAAACCGAATCGTCTTGTCATCCTTTTCTTTGACCGTTGCTTTTAACGTAATGATATCGTTTAAAAACACCATTGATTGAAAGCGAACGAAATAATCTTGAACAAACCCTTCCTCGTAATACGGCGTAAACAGTTTCGCCAAGTTGCCCATCGTCCACATGCCGTGGGCGATAATCCCCGGCAAGCCGGCCTTTTTTGCCTCTTCATCGATCGTATGAATCGGATTGTAGTCACCCGATGCTCCGGCATATTTGATTAAGTCAAGCCGGGATACGGGTGAAAGCGTCACCTCGGGAAGCGACTGTCCCACTTGCCATTCGCGAATCGTTGTCATACGCTCATCGCCTTTCTAACCGCCTCGTTGATAATAATCGTCGAGGTGGAAGTGAATAGAAGATTCCCGTTCGTGTCTTCGCCGTTGTTGGCGATGATTAAAAAGCCGAGCTGACCCATGCTGCTTTGTTTTTCATAATAGTCTTTTACCTCTGCATAGCAGTACAGCTCTTCACCGACAAACAGCGGGCGCTCATAACGGAAACGCTGCTCGCCGTGGATCAGTCCTTTGGGCGGTAATTTCAGCCCTTCAATCACACCGTAGTCAAACACGCGCGGAAACGTCGGCGGTGCGATGTTGCGCCCATAGCGCGACCGTTTTCCCGTCTCTTCATCCCAATAAATCGGATTCAAGTCGCCGATCGCTTCAGCGAATTTTTTCACCGCTCCGCGCTCAACGACATTTTTTACTTTCTCTGACCGTTTGCCAATATCGTCTTGGTACATCACTCGCCCTCCTCATTTTTCAGCATTTCGGACCGCCGGCAACGTACAGCACTTGACCGTTGACAAACGATGATTTTTCATCAGCGAAAAATGCGACCGCATTGGCGATATCTTCCGGGCGGCCGCTGCGTCCGACCGGGATGTTGGCGACGCTGGCCTGAATGAGTTGCTCAAACGAGATGCCGAGCCGTTCGGCAGTCGCTTTCGTCATATCCGTCTCAATAAATCCCGGCGCGACAGCGTTTGTCGTAATGCCGAACTTGCCAAGCTCAATCGCCAATGTTTTCGTAAACCCTTGAATGCCGGCTTTCGCTGCCGAATAGTTCGCTTGGCCGCGGTTGCCGAGCGCTGATGTCGACGAAACGTTGATGATGCGGCCATATCCTTTTTCGACCATATATTTTTGCGCGGCGCGGGCACAGTAAAATGCCCCTTTCAAATGGACGTCCATGACCGTTTGCCAATCGTCGTCCGTCATTTTAAACAGCAAGTTGTCACGAATGACGCCGGCATTGTTAACCAAAATATCAAGCGATCCGAATCGTTCAACCACTTCTTGAATCGTCGTTTCCACTTGTTCGCGGTCAGTGACGCTCGCCACTTTGGCGTAAACATCGTATCCTTTTTCCCGCAACTCAGCTGCCGTTGCTTCAAGCGCCTCCGCGTTTAGGTCGATGAACGCCACCTTAGCTCCTTCTTCGGCAAAGCGGGTAACAACGGCCTTTCCGATGCCGCGGCTTCCTCCTGTCACAAACGCCACTCTTCCTGCAAACCGTTGACTCATGTTTTTCTCCTCCCCTTTTAGTAACGCTTTCATTTTGTTAGAGAAACTGCCCAAGCTTGACGTGTCCTTTAATTAAGTTGCGGGCAATAATAAGACGTTGAATTTCATCGGTGCCATCGTAAATGCGCCACAATCTCGCCTCGCGGTACCAACGCTCAATCGGCATCTCTTTCGTATAGCCCATGCCCCCGTGAATTTGCATCACCCGGTCAACCACACGGTTGCCCATGTTCGCACCAAACAGTTTCGCCATCGAAGCCAAATGACGGTTGTCCTCCCCTTCATCAAGCGTAAACGCTGCGTTTAAGACGAGCCATTTCGCTGCTTCAATTTCCACTGCTGAATCGGCGATCATCCATTGGATCGCTTGCCGTTCGGCGATCGGCTTGCCGAATGTGACACGCTCTTTCGCATAATCGATCGCCATTTGCAACAGCCGCTCGGCCGTTCCGACCGCGCGTGCGCCGACGACCCATCGCGCATAGCCGATCCACTCAAGACCGAGCTTGTAGCCGTAGTGCAGCTCACCTAAAATGTTTTCTTCCGGCACGCGCACGTTTTCAAAAATTAAGCTAGCCGGTGTTGACGGCCCCATTGTATGTATCGGCTCGGAGCGCCAGCCCATGTCGCGGTCGACGATAAAGCACGTCACCCCTTCACGGCCGTTTGTCGCTTGATGCCGCTCTTTGTCGGTAATGGCAATGACCATAACGAAATCGGCGTCATTGCCCCCAGTGATGAACGTTTTTTCCCCGTTGAGCACCCATTCGTCCCCGTCTTTGACCGCTGTCATTTTAATGTTGCGCGTATCAGACCCTGCCCCCGGCTCGGTCATGGCAAAGCACGATTTTTTCTCACCGTTGATCGTTGGGATTAAATATTTTTTCTTTTGTTCTTCGTTGGCGTAATACAAAATGTTATCCGCCGACCCGCCAAACTGGAAGGGAACGAGCGTTTTTGCCACTTCCATGAGCACAATCGCCTGCATGACATGGCCAAGATTCGCGCCACCGTACTCCTCTGGCGTATTAATCCCCCAAAAACCCGCCTCTTTCGCCTTTAATTGCAGCTCTTTTAATTTCTCCGGCGTAAGCCCGGGCTTCCCTTCCCGCTCGTTGCGCAATACTTCATTTTCTAGCGGCATCAACTCTTTTTCAACAAACTTGCGAATGGCCTTTTGGACCATGCGTTGCTCATCCGTTAAGCGCAAGTACATAATGGTTCCCCCCGTTTTCATTACACTTTGAAGCGACTTCCCACTCCCATAAATACCAACCGGTTGGTATGTTACCTTCATTATATTCGAATGTTCTGAAAAGTACAATACTTTTTTATGCTTTTGTCCAACAGGAAAACGTTGAGTACGTTCTCCTGTTGGTGCCAGTGCTGCGAATCAAGGATGTTCAGCCGTTTGAACGATATGGCCCAACACCGCGTTCCATACTGATTTACTGGCAAGGTAACCGACCGCCTTTTCCATATCAGCGACGATACAAGCGTCTTTGGGGACGTTGGCTGGCAGTATTCCATCGCCCCAAGACCGATTGTAGCTTCTCCATGATCGTCCTTTCCTTTTCCAATCATTTCTGTTTTCAGCTCTACTCCTTATTTATTTTTGCTCGAGTCGCTCTCGTACAGCGGCAACCGTTTCACCGATTCCACCATAAATGATAAGATCAAACATTCCGTCCATCCTTGTCGCCGTTTTGTTAATTAACACTTTCCGTGTTGCCGGAGATTCAGCAGCAACGTAAAACGGAATTTGATTCACAGGCGCCACCTCTAAACTCGTCCCCATAGCCAACAACAAGTCGCTCTCCGCCGCCCTAGCAAACGCTTCTTCGATATGGGGAACGAGTCCGCCAAACAAAACAACATCCGGTTTCAAAATCGTCCCACACTCACCGCAGCACGGCACATCGGTGCGGTTGACAAACGCCAAGTCATACGTTTTGCCGCACGATGGGCACGTCGCTGTCTGCAACGTACCGTGCAGCTCAATGACGTTCGTGTTTCCTGCTTTTGTGTGCAGCCCATCGATATTTTGCGTCAAAATCACCACTGTTTTCCCAATATCCTCCAGCCAACGAAGAAACCGATGCCCGGCGTTCGGTGCAAAGTCTCCCATCAGTTTCAATGAAAACATCCGCTTGAACCGCCGCCAAAAATCAACCGGATTTTTTTGATAATAATGCTCAGACAAATAATATTCCACACGTTCCTCTTGAGCGTAAATGCCGTTTTCGCTACGGAAATCAGGGATGCCGGACTCCGTGCTCATCCCCGCTCCAGTCAAGACGGCGATCGTGTTAGCCTCTCGAATCCACTGTCCAAACTGTTCGATGGGATTCATGTTGTTTCTCTCCCTTCCTATCAATCGCTTGGTTTTTCTAATGTCGCCTTTGGTTCTTTTCGAGGCCATAATGTATAGCTGAAACTCCATACAAAATCAATCACCAACACCAACGTCCAACGGCCCGCCATCACGAGCAGCTGTTGTGCTTTTGACACATCATCAGCAAACCAAACCATCCCCCACAAAATCGCTTGACCGATCGCCCAAGCCCCTAAATGGCGATACCATCCTTCTCGTTCTTGCTTTGCATGCTCCTTTCCAAAGAGCGGGGCTTTTTTCGGCTTAGGCATTTTCAAAAAAAGGTGAGCAAACTGATTGTCCGCCCATTGAATCATACGACGTCCATACACAACGGACACACTGATATAAACAGCTGCCAACGCATGGGATAACTTCGCTGTCTGGCCGTGTGCTAAGTCTACGACCGACACTACGAGTAAAATAAGATCTGCCAAAATGGTGCATGAAAAAAGACATACACTGATCATTTTCCATTTTAACACATAACGCGTAAACAATCCGGATACGACGAATACCCAAAACAGCACTTCACACGCGACAATCAACCACCCAATCATATCAGCCGCCCCTTTTTAATACAATTGTATCAAAAAAATAGTAACACAATTGTATCAAAAAAACAACTGTGTTACACTAGATACATGCCTAAAATCGTGGATCATGAAAAGCAGAGGGAACGAATCGCAGAAGCGACATGGGCCGTGATCATGCGGGACGGTATCGAAAAAGCAACCGTACGAAATATCGCTAAAGAGGCAGGGATGTCTGCAGGGGCGCTACGCTATTACTTTTCTTCCCAATCGGAGTTGTTAGCCTTTTCGATGAAGCTTGTCTCCGAACGGGTGCGGAAACGGATTGAAGCCATCCCTCGCTCCACTCCGCCTCTTGAAGGAATCAAACGTTGTCTCCTTGAAATTTTGCCGTTAACCGATGAAACGAAAAAAGAAATGGAGGTGTGGCTTGTTTTTACACAAAGGGCGCTTTGGGATTCCGAACTTCAACCGCTGAGCGAGCAAATCTATAACGAGTTGCAAACGGCAATAAAGAGGTTGCTTGAACTGTTACGTAATCTCGGGTTGTTAAGACCCGACGTGTCGATTGAGTTGGAAACAGAGCGCCTATACGCTTTGGTTGACGGTTTGGCCATGCACGGCATCATGCAACCTGACAAGCTATCTCCTTCACAAATGGAAGAAATCATCGAGTATCACTTACGCTCCATCTGCCGCTAAGGCAAATGGAGCGTCCCTACCTTTACTACCTAAAAAACCACCAACAATCAACGGCGACAGGCAAAAGACAGATGATTTTGCCACTTCCTCGTTGATGGAGCACCAAATATTTTGGCCTGCCAACTTTCCACACGATCATCCTTCCTTGTTTTATTGGCGTCTCTCTTCATTTTCTCGTCATGCGCAACGCATCGCTGCTGGCCTTGTGGAGCACCGCTTTTTCCTGCCGTAATGAGAGCACAAAGCATAGAAAAAGCACAACGCTTGCGAGAATATAAGGAAAACGAATATCTACATCAAACAAAACGCCCGCAACAGCTGGACCAATAATATTTCCAAGGCTTGTAAACGCGGAGTTCAAGCCGGCGATATAGCCTTGTTGGGTCTCATCGATTTTAGACATCTGCGTGCTGACCGCCGGACGCAAAATATCAATTGCCAAAAATACTAACACCGTTGCCACTAAAAGCATCGTCCATGTCGAAGCCAACAACGTCAACACGATGAATAAGGCGGATAGTAACAAACAAGCTGAAACGACGCGCTGTTCACCAAAGTGGCCTAACAACCAGCCGAATGTCGTCAACTGAACGAGCGGGCCGCCAATCGAGCCAATTGTAATGATCAAAGCGATTTCTTTCGGTGAGAAGCCAAATCGATGATCGACAAACAAGCTGAAAATCGTTTCAAAATTGGCAAGACCAAACGACAGCGCAAAAATGATCAACAAACTGAAAAAATACGGTTGCCGATGAACTTGGGCAAGCTGCACAAAAAACGGCACGTGATCCTTTTGAACCGTGCCCGTGGAAGCAGATGAATGCGATTCCGGGAGAAACAGCGCCGTAATGACAGCGGCCATCACTCCAACGGCCGCCGCACAATTGAACGGAACGCGGATGCCCCATTCTGCCATGTATCCGCCAATACCTGGGCCAATCATAAATCCCATCGTAATCGCTGCGTTAATATACCCAATGCCTGCCGCCCGTTCTTCATTCGTCGTTATGTCCGCAGCATAAGCCATCACTGCTGGCATGGTGAGGGCGGCGCTTATCCCGCCGATGACCCGCGAAAAAAACATCTCGAAAACATGATCGGCATAGCCAAACTGCCACTCAGAAAAGGCAAACAGCAGCATTCCTGAGACGATCAATTTTTTTCGGCCGACCGCATCTGCCATTCTGCCGGCTACCGGTGAAAAAAGAAATTGTGTTAAAGAGAAAACGGCCACAAGCAGTCCAACCGTTCCTCCTGAGATGCCCAATTGCTCGATAAACGTCGGCATGATCGGGATAATCAAACCGATGCCAATGAAAATCAGCAATAAATTGAACATCAAAATCAGCATGGCTCCGCGCTTCTTAAACAACAGCTGCATGTTTCCCCTCCTTTTTGCTTCCGCCTGAAGAAAGACTACCGCAAATGAAACCCTTTCCCTTCCACAAATTCTTTCATGTACATCCGAACTTGGCGGCTTAGCATGTCAGCCATTTGCCCCGTCCATGTATCAGAGCGGCGGCCATTTGTCCGCTGTTCATAGTAAGCTGACACCGTTTCATTATATCGCTGCAACTGCTCGATGAACCGGCCGCGGTCTTGATCGTATTCATCCTCATGATACACGTGGTCTAACGGCAACCGCGGTTTTTTTCCCGGCTGTTCAGCTGGATAACCGACGGCAAGCCCGAACAGCGGAATGACCCGTTTCGGTATGTTAAGCAGTTCGCATACTTCCGGCAGGTTGTTGCGAAGCCCCCCGATATAGCAAATGCCAAGCCCCATCGACTCAGCAGCAATCGCCGCATTTTGCGCCGCAAGCGCCGTATCGATGAGCGCCACCATAAATTTTTCCGTGCTTTCTAGCGATGGGAGTACGTCTTTTTCTTCCATTTCACCGATCTGTTCGTGGCGGTGAAAATCAGCGCAAAAGACAAAGAAATGGCCGTTATGCTCGACATAGGATTGATTCCCTGCCAGTTCGGCGAGCTTTCGTTTTTTCTCCGGGTCTTTCACCCCAATGATCGAATATGCTTGGATATAACTTGAAGTCGACGCCGATTGAGCGCATTCAACGATCATACGAATTTGTTCATCAGTCAGCGGCCGGTCTTCAAAACGGCGGATCGAACGGTGCTGTAAAATGGTTTCGATGACTTTATTCATGTCCTTGTCCTCCTCATCCAAAAATTCGGTTCATTCTTAAGAGTAGTGATGTCAATCAAATAGGCAATGCAACAAGGTATTTCTCTAATAGATAAACCTTAATGTTTAGAGTTTTCCAAAATCATTGCGGCTAAATCCTTTACTTACAGGGTCACAAAAGAGAAAGAGCCGAAAAGCAACCGGCTCTGTTCTCATATTCACTATTCAAACCGCCCTTCTTGGTAATCACGAATCGCTTCGCGAATTTGCTCGGGCGTATTCATGACAAACGGACCGTAAGCAACGACCGGTTCGTTTACCGGCTCGCCAGCGTAAAGAAGGAGCCGCAGTTTTTCGCGAGCGGTCACTTTTAACTCCGTTTCCTCGCCGCGGCTGTGGCGGCTTAGCAACAACACTTGCCCGGCCTTTCCTTCCGTGTTGCCGGCGCCAAACGTGCCGCTCCCTTCCAAAATATACAAAAAGCCGTTGTAATGGCCCGGCAAATCTTGCACAACCGTTATTCCTGGCTCAACAGTCATTTCGACCATCGTCACTGGAACGATGTTTTTCGTCGGCGCTTGCACCCCTTTTGATGAGCCGGAAAAGACGCGGATCACCGCCCCTTCTTCTTTCCGTATAGGCATATCCTCGGCGCGCAAGTTTTGATAGCGTGGCTCAGTCAGTTTATGCGTGCTCGGTAAGTTGATCCACAGCTGAAGACTATGGACGGTCGAACCGGGTGCAGGATCTTCTTTATGGACGACGCCGCGGCCAGCAGTCATCCATTGTACATCCCCAGGTCCAAGCATGTCGTGACCGGCTTTGTTGTCGAAATGTTCGAGTTCGCCACGAATCACATACGTGACCGTCTCGATGCCACGGTGCGGATGAACATCAAACGCGCCCCGCTGAAAAATGTCCTCCATCAACAACAAAAACGGATCATACTCTTGCCAATTCCCGGGCTCGAGCACTGGGCCGCTCTGGTGAATCGGGCTGTTGACAGTCATTTGCACCGTTTTGATACGGCGAATGTGGCGTTGAACGGCCATATCATCTTCCTCCTCTTTTCCACTCTGGACACAGCCGTGAGAGGAGACAGCCGATCTCCGGCCAACCGCCTCTCTTCCCCTTCATCGTACTCGATCTAGTTAAAACTAGGCAAATTATCTGCTTCCATTTTTGTGGTCATAGAGACTAACAAAAACAAAAAACCCGCCGATAATCGGCAGGTTAGTATTTCTATGTAATATGGCGGAGGAAGAGGGATTCGAACCCCCGCGGGCTGTGACACC
>NZ_AYKT01000004.1 GCF_000496575.1 Geobacillus thermodenitrificans subsp. thermodenitrificans DSM 465
GCGGTTTTCGAAACCGCCCCCTTCAGCCAGACTTGGGTATTCCTCCGCGTTCAAATGGAGCCTATCGGATTTGAACCGATGACCTCCTGCGTGCGGGGCAGGCGCTCTCCCAGCTGAGCTAAGGCCCCGTATAGAGTGATCGGGAAGACAGGATTTGAACCTGCGACCTCACGGACCCGAACCGTGTGCTCTACCAAGCTGAGCTACTTCCCGTCATTTGTTTATTTTCCCTTGCGACAATTCATATTTTATATGAACCTTTT
>NZ_AYKT01000005.1 GCF_000496575.1 Geobacillus thermodenitrificans subsp. thermodenitrificans DSM 465
TTTGTTTATTTTCCCTTGCGACAATTCATATTTTATATGAACCTTTTAAGAAAGTCAATAGTTTTTTATATTTTTTTGCGTAAAAAAACGGAAATCCATTGCTTTTCCACTGCCAGCTACATAGTCACTGCTTTTTAGAAAACTATTAACAACGCGGCGATTATGCAGCACCATGGAAAAGGAGGCGATTTTGTGACACTCATTCCGCCGGCGCGGCGCAAACAGGCTTATTTTTCTTAGCTTGCCATCCCCATATTCATTTATGCCCCCACTGATCGTCGTCGTTTTCCCTAGTTCGGCAATTTAAGGCAACATCGTTATATCACGGACTTTTATTTTAATCTTTTGGGAGCTGTTTATAGAAAAGCACACGTATATTATACTCGCTTCTTGGTGATTTTGAAAAGTCAAAAGCGCTGCTTGATGAGCGATGACTCATGCTTTATGTCGCGATCGACATATACGGCTTTTTGGACAGCTGCCGCAGTTCAGTGGATTTGAATCAGCTGGATTGACTCGTTGACCGAGCAGATGCGCCGATTGGGGAGGCGCTCCCTTAACAGGGAAACGGATGAGCGATTCCGACGCATGAACACTCATTGAAACACCCGTGGGGAGTCCCTCCCACGGGTTTCGTTTGCTTCTCAATACACATCCCGCCGCGTAAAAACAACAAAAGCCACGATGAGAGCGACGAGTCCCCAAACGGCCAACACCGCCATTGAAAAGCCGAGCGTCATTCCTTCCACCGGTGGCGTCGTTCCTTTAATATAGTCGGTGAGACGCAAATTGACCATAAACAAATATTTTGCCGAATGCCATGACGACACCATATTGGACAAAATGGCACCAGAAATTAACGACGCCAACATAATCCCCATTACCGCCGCTGTGCTCCGCAAGAGCACGGAAAGCATAAATGTCAACGTGCCGACAACAACGCTGACAAATGTTGCCAAACCAAGCTCCATAAGCACGTATTCCCATTGAGGAATCATATGGACGTTCGTTGTATTAAGATCCTCCCCTTGAGGTACAAATCCGGTCAATAGCGGCAGACGAAAGCCGCCGTACCCGAACACAAGGCCGGAAATAACATATGACAACACCGCAGTCGTTAGCATAATAAACGATACAGACAACAAGAGAGCAATATATTTGCTTAGCAACACTTTCCATCGCTTCACCGGCCGGACGAGCAGCAGTTTGATCGTTCCGGTGCTCGCCTCTGATGACACAAGATCAGCCGCCACCACCATCACTAACAGCGGCAAAAACAAATCGATTGCGTTTTCGATAAAAACGCGCATAAACGTCGGCGCGCCGGGAGCGGACGGGTTAATGTCATGCTCTAAGTAATATTGTTGTTGTTGAAGGCGGATTTGCAAATATTTGCGCCACTCTTCTGACATGCTTGGTGACTGGAGACGGTTTTGCAAGTCGACGATTTGCTGCTGCAGCTGCGTCCGCCAATCAGTCGTGCCAAGCCGCTTCTTCAATTCTTCTGTCTCCCGGTATTGGGCGTATGTAAATAGAGCAACAAGCACCGCAACAATGGCGGCGATCACCCATAACCGCTTTTTGCGGACGATTTTCAGCATTTCATTGTACACAAGCTTAATCAATCGTTTCGCCCCCTGTCAGCTCGATAAACAAATCTTCGAGCGTTGGCAGCCGTGGTTCAATTTGAGCGACCGCCACGCCGGCGCGAATGAGTTTAGTGTTCCAAGCAGCAAGCTTGGCCGGCTCATACGGCGTGACGATGATCTCCTCGTTTGCTCTTAGCACTTCCGTTTCCTCGGCCAACAGCGCCCGCGCTTTGTCAACAGGGTCAGCTTTCCAAACGACACGCGCCTGTTCTTTTAACAGCCGCTCGACCGTATCGACAGCTAAAAGCCGCCCTTTCGCCATAATGGCAACGCGGTCGCACATGAGCTGAATTTCACTTAACAAGTGCGACGATACGAGAACGCTCAGTCCTTCCGTTTCCGCCAAAAAGCGGATGAAGGCTCGCATTTCACGAATGCCGGCCGGATCAAGGCCGTTCGTCGGCTCATCCAAAATGAGCACCTTCGGTTTCCCGAGCAGCGCCTGGGCAATGCCAAGCCGCTGCCGCATGCCGAGCGAATACGTGCTCACCCGGTCATGAATGCGCTGTTCAAGGCCGACGAGCTTCGTCACTTCCATGATCCGCTCCTCACCCACTTCGGGCATCATGCGGGCGAAATGTTCAAGGTTTTCCCAACCTGTTAAATACGGATACATTTCTGGATTTTCGACAATACAGCCGATATGACGGATCGCTTCGGTGAACCGGTGATGGAGATCATACCCGCAAATCGCCACCGTTCCCGACGTCGGACGAATAAGTCCGACAAGCATGCGGATTGTCGTCGTTTTGCCTGCGCCGTTCGGTCCTAAAAATCCGAACACTTCCCCTTCGCGCAATTCAAACGAAATCCCTTTAATAATTTCTTTGCCACGAATCGTTTTCCGCAGCTCTTTAACTGCTAACGTTACCTGTTTCGTCACTGGCGATCCTCCTCCGTCAACGTAATGAGCGAGGCGACGCGCTCCCCGATCCGCTTGTACCCTTCCTTATTCGGATGGAAATGATCGCTATACAAATAGTCGTTGACATGCAAGGCAAATAAGTCAAACGTCGGCACAGCGACGATATTCGGATAGTGGGCCGCCACTTCGGCTGATGCAAAATTCCAATCGCGAACAATGGCCGACGTTCGTTTGGCATCATCTAAATCGCTAAACGGATTGTACAGGCCGATCGCAAAAATGACCGCTTCGCTGTTCAAGCGGCGAAGCAAGGCAAAAATGCGGTCAAGGTTCGCAATATACTGCCGTTTCGCCTCATCGAGCTCTTTCACATTCCACTCAAGCACCTCTCCCCCCTGAAACAAATCGTTGCCGCCGATCGTCATCACAATCAGATCGGCCATGGCGATTTGCCGCTGAATCTCAGACTGGCCAAGCTGACGGAGCAGTCCGTCGGAGCGCAAGCCGCGGATCGCCAAATTGGTGACGCGAATCGGTTCATCTGTCTGTTGGCGAAGCTCATCGACCATATAGCCGATATACCCTTTGCCACTTTCATCGCCCGTTCCCCGCGTCAGCGAGTCGCCTAAGGCGACAATGTCAATCTCCCCATCGCGCTTCTTTGCTTCGTTGGCTGATGGCCGCTTTTGTTCGACCGAGGGTTTGGCAGCCGTAAACAACTGGTCTTGCACCACTAAGGCAAGGCCGCCGAGCCAAAGCAGCGCAGACAGCGCGGCAACCATCATTAAAAGCGATACAATGTTGCGTCGCATGCCAATCACCTCACTTCCGCATTATTCCCTCTTGCGTTTGGTCTCGACTTGTCTCGTCATCATTTGTTTCGTCCAAGCGGCGCTGTTTGATTCGCCAATGTTTCGGATTCCAATACTTTCTCAACTTCGCGGCTGCTTCCTTTCCAACCAACACAGCCCCTATCCAGAACATGATTTCCGCCGCCACAATGGCACCGGTAGCGACCAACGTTTTGCCCGCCGCAGAAAGCGGCAAAAACGGAGCAAGAGGTGGAATGATCCACACAACAAACGACGCAATGATAAGCCCGATGCCAATCCGGTACATGACAGGCCGCCTCTGCTTCATCCTTTCGTGCCCCTCCATTCCATTTATGGTCGACCACTTATTTTCACCCTAACATACGTATCACAATTTTATCATAGTTCCGAAAGAAGACTCCCGCTTCAAGCATGTGAAGAGCACATCTTGGCAATCAGCAGAGAGAAGCGGTTGGCATCAGCCAAAACACGTATGAGCATCAATATGTATACCATTTGTTACGGACAGGCTATACGACTGCATAGAGAACCTCCCATACAAAAAACGACGCAAAGCCTTCCATATGTAAACGCCATCCTACAAAAAAGAAGCCTAGCCGAATCAGCTAGGACAAATGATTATCGTTGTTTCCGCCAATAATCGATGATCCCCATCGCACACACTTGTAAATCGAGCTCGATCACCTTGTAAACCGGTGATGAAGCCGGGATGCTGCACTCGTTAAGAAACGCCGTAATGTCGTTATGCAGCAGTTTCGTGACCGCTTTCGCCTGTTCAGCCGCCGGCGCCTCAGGATGACGGGCGATTACTTCTTTTCCGGCCGCAACAAACTTCGGCAGCCAAAAACGAAGCTGGCGGAATGCCTCCTCCGGTTGATCGAGCGCACCAAAATGACCAAAATAGATGCGCGTCGGGTTCAACTTCTCGAGCCGCTCCGCCGACTGTTTCATCGCTTCGGGGTTAAACTGGTTCGGAGAGGTCGACGGCAGGCAAAACGCGAGCCCCGCTTCTTGCAACTGCGGATAAAAAACACCGATCGTATCACCGGTAAACACTCCACCGCTGTATGAATCATAAATGGAAAAATGATGGTTGGCATGCCCGGGCGTATCGTAAAACGTGAGCGTCCGTTCCGCACTCAGCACAAGCGTCTCCCCATCCTCTTTTACGAGCAGCCGCTCTTCCGGAACCGGAACAATCGGATCAAAGAGTGCGTCAAACTGCTCCCCGTATACCGCCTTCGCTCCGGCGATCAGACGCGACGGATCAGCCAAATGCCGCTTTCCTTTCGGATGGACGATGACCGTAGCGTTTGGGCAATGTTCAAGCAACACCCTAACACCGCCGGCATGGTCCAAATGAATATGGGTAACAATGATATAGCGAATATCAGCCGGATCAATATGAAGCGCTTTCAATCCAGCGAGCAAATGCGGCACCGACGGGCTTGGACCCGTTTCAATAATCGCTAAGTTTTCTTCATGAAGCACGTATGTACCGGTGCGCTGCGGCATACGCAAGTCGTATAAATCGATGAGCGACATACGATGTCCAAGACTAATTGGCTGTGTCATTGTTCTCCTCCCCTCACATGTCATATGCAGAATATTCTAACATAAAGATTGATTTCACGCTACTAATGACCCTAACACAAACCAACCAACAATTTCACTTTTCATAAATGAAAAGAGCCCCAAGTCACCTTTTGACTTGGAGCTCCTTTCACTTATTCTAAATTACTATGCCGTTGAAATGCTTTCTGGTGTTCAACTTGTTGATTATTCGCATATTGCAAGCAGATGGCATCTAAAATCAGGTGCGTACATTGATCAAATAAGGAACCTAGCGGTTGTTTACTTTGCGTCTCATGACCACGCCGGTATTTGGTGGCCGCCGGAATATGAACGGTAAGAGAAGCGATATTCGCCAAAGCGGACGATAAATCCGTAGTGACGGCAATCACCTCACATCCAAGTTGTTTCGCCTTTTCTGCAATCCACACCGTCTGTTTTGTCACTCCCGAGCCCGAGATAGCAATTAACGTATCTCCGCTTTGCAGTGAAGGAGTGACCGTTTCTCCCACAGCATAGACCGTTGCGCCGAGATGCATCAGCCGCATAGCAAACGCCTTTCCCATGAATCCGGAACGCCCCTCGCCAGCCACAAAAATCCGCTTCGCTTTCGCCAGACGCATCGCTACACACTCAATGCTCATATGGTCAAATTCGGCAAATACTTGTTCTATTTCTGAAAAAATGACTTCAATTGGATGCATCATCGATCCCCCTATTTCGAACCAATTGTCTCAATTCTCTCGCCGCCCGTTCCGGATGCTCCGCCCGCGTGATGGCCGAACCGATAATCACAATCGAGGGGTGAAGCGGTTGAATTTGTTTCATTGTAGCAGCTGAAATTCCTCCAGCAACCGCTAGATTGCAACCAGTTGGGCGATGAAAATGTGCGAAATTGAAGTTTTTGTGCTGCTGTGCAAACTCCTGTTCATCCTTGCTGACATGGATGCAAAAAATCGCTTCCTTATACTGCAATAGTTGCTGCCTCACCGACTCGTTTGTATTTAATAAATCGATCATGACTTTTTTTCCGCGGATGCTAGCCTCCTTCAAACACGCTTCCACCGTCATTAGCGGTGCAACGCCCATGACTGTCATCACGCCCGCCCCCGCCTCGAAACATAGGTTGCATTCATACACAGCGTTATCCATCGTTTTCGTATCCGCGACAATCATTTTGCTAGGGAACGCACGCTTTATCGCTTCAATACTTTTGATGCCAAACTCTTTAATCAACGAGGTTCCTACTTCAATCCAATCAATATACTCCTCAACTTGTTGAGTGATTTGAATTGCTTGATTGATATCCATTCGATCAAGCGCAAGCTGAATATACATCTTCCACTCTCCATTCATCCTGTAAGTTAGCCATCAGCTTTTTTCGTTCCCGAAGACTCACGAACGATTAACTGACAGAAAAACGTATATAATTGCGCCTCGTCACATTCATTATGAATTTGTTTCCATAACAATTCGGCCGCTTTTTTGCCCATTTCATATGCCGGCTGGGCAATGGTGGTGATCGTTGGAGTTGAAATAGCGGCAAATGGAATATTATCAAAAACAACGACCGCTAAGTCTTCGGGAACGCGGATCCGATTCTGCTTAATAAACGCCATCACTTCAAAGAAGGATAAATCATTTCCTGCTAATAAAGCGGTTGGCTTTTGCGGCAGGGAGAACATCTCCTCTAATCGCGATGTAAGACGATGAATTTCATCAGAAATCATATATTCTGGTCTGATCTCAATTCCATGATCAATTAATGCCTGTTTATAGCCACTCATCCGCTCAATGCGTGGAGAGACGGTTAAAGGTGGGGTTACGATTCCAATGCGTGTATGCCCTTGTTCAATAAGATGAGATACCGCTTCATATGCCGCTCCCTTGTTATTCACTACGATCGTATGGACATTGATCCCATCAACTTTCCGGTCCATAAAGACCACAGGATAGTTTTCCCGTTCCATTTGTTGATAAAGCTCGATATTGCCTCCAGTCGGAACAATGACTAACCCATCTACTTGACGCGCACGCAACACTTCAATATACTTTCTCTCTTTGGCAGGGTCATCATCTGCATTACAGATGATCGCCTGCATATCATGTTCATGACAATAATCTTCAATGGCTCGGCTAAACTCCGTTGACACCCGATGCATAATATTGGCGATAATAATCCCGATCATAGATGTCCGTTTTTGTTTTAAACTTCGGGCAACATAGTTTGGGCGATAACCAAGTTTTTCAATGGCCGCTTTAATCCGTTCCCTCGTTTCATCGCCCATATGTTCATACCGTTGATTTAAAAATTGCGATACTGTGCTTTTCGATACTCCTGCCTCTTTTGCAACATCAGCCAATGTGACCTTTTTCACTTGCCTCATCCTTTGTTATCCATGAATTGGTTTTGTCATCCCTTTTATTTTAGCAAGAATAACAAAGTCTCCCCAAATTCGGAGCTATTTGGCTGCCCTATTGGTTGATGAGCGTTTGGCATTCCTTACCTTTTCCACAAATTTGCTAGCTGTCTTTTTTAATTGAATGAATCCTTCATCCGTCATTTCTTTACGCGGATCAAAAAGCGAGTGGCCTAATCCGACCGCAACAGCCCCCGCCGAAATGTAAGATCCGGCATTTTCCAAGTTGATTCCCCCTGTTGCTACGAATGGAATATGTGGAAGCGGACTGGAAACCGCCCGAAAATACATTGGTCCAAGAACATGGGCTGGAAAAATTTTCACCATATCCGCTCCGTTCTCATAGGCCATGACGATTTCTGTTGGTGTCATCGCCCCTGGCATGCATAATCCACCATATCGCTTGACAGTACGGATCATTTCGATATTGACCGTCGGTGAAACGACAAACTGCGCCCCAGAGAGCATAGCCGCTCTAGCTGTCTCGGCATCCAAGACCGTGCCAGCCCCTACCGTTAAATGATCAGGAAACTCCGTACGCAATGTTTCGATCATTTTTAAGGCACCAGGAGTTTCCATCGTTACCTCCAATATGGTGATTCCTGCCTCTTGTAACACCTCGGCAACCGGCATCATCATATGTGGCTGAATATGGCGAAGAATAGCAATAATCCCGATTTTTTCAATTTCAAAATAAACCGACATACTTTCTCTCCTTTACAACAGCTACAGCCAGCCGACTAGTGAATGCCTGACTGCCGGCTGTAGCGAAAATGAACGTACTCCTCATGATACGTTAACTATGCAAGAACCTGTTATCTATAGTATAATATTTAGTTGCCAATGCTTTTTTGTGCTTGATGGGCAACCCACTCATCAGGCACCTTTTTTTGTTTATTGCCCCCTTTAACAGCAATGATGGTTAACCATGATGCAAGAAGCAATGAAGCTGCCATAAAAATATACGATGCTCCAAATCCGCCAGTAACTCCGTTTAAATAACCAACAACATACGACCCTGCAAATGACCCAAGCGCTCCCATGCTGTTAATTAACGCCATCGCGCCACCGGCGACATTCCGAGGCAAAATCTCGGGAATGATCGCAAAAAATGGTCCGTACGGTGCATACATAGCCGCTCCTGCAACGACCAACAGGATGAATGAAATCCAAAAATGGTTCGTCCCGATGGCATACGAAGCGTAAAACGCAATGGCACCAATTAATAAAGAGGGCCATACAAATCCTGAACGATTTAATGTTTTATCAGAGAAGTAAGAAGAAACAATCATAAAAATAACCGCAAAGATGTAAGGCACTGATGACAGCCACCCTGTTGTAACAATATCCATATGCGGCGCCGCTTTAATAATGGATGGCAACCACATCACAAACCCATATACTCCAATACTCCACAACGCATATTGCAAACTTAATAGAATGACAATTTTGGACCGAAATGCTTCACGATAATTTTTCACCGGTTTTAATCCTCGTTGCTCCTGTTCTAGCTGCTTCTGCAATTGCTCTTTCTCTTCTCCTGTCAACCATTTGGCCATCTTCGGTTCATCTTCAACCAACTTCCACCAAATAAATGCCCATATGATAGCAGGAACTCCTTCAATAACAAACATCCATCTCCAACCGAATGATTCAATCAAATAGCCTGATACAATGGACATCCATAATACCGTCACTGGGTTGCCAAGAATTAAAAACGTATTTGCCCGAGATCTCTCTTCTTTCGTAAACCAATGGCTTAAAAAGACAAGCATCGCAGGCATGACAGCGCTTTCGACAACCCCTAATAAAAAGCGAATTACCATCAACCAATGAATATTGCTGACTAACCCCGTCGCACTCGCCAGCCCGCCCCAAAGAATTAACGACCAGAAAATCAATTTCTTCGCACTCTTCTTTTCTGCGTAATGGGCGCCTGGTATCTGAAATAAAAAATATCCAAGGAAAAACAGCGACCCTAACAAAGACGAGGTGGCAGCGGAAATGTTTAAGTCTTCGGCCAAACCTCCTGCTGCGCCAAATCCGTAATTCGCCCGATCAAGATAAGCCAAACTATACGTAATAAATACGACCGGAATCAGACGGTACCACCGCGATTTCGCCAATGTCCCTTTCACGCTAGGCCCTCCTCCCGAATGTTGATAAACTGTTCCAACTGTTGTCGAGTTGGATATCCATCACTGTCCCCTTCTGACTGAACGGCTAACGCCCCGATGGCATTCCCCCGCAAAACCGCTTCGCGTATCGGAAGCCCTTCAAGCAAGCCACTAATGACGCCAACAGCAAAACCATCCCCCGCTCCAACGGTATCGACGACTTTCAAAACCGAAAAACTTGGAACATATCCTTCATCATTGGCGCATTTATAGAAAGCACCTTTGTCCCCAAGCTTAACGACAACGAGCCGCACTCCTTTTTCTAAGTAAAAGTCGGCAATGTCTCTTGGGTCGGCACATCCCGTCAATAGCTCCCCCTCATGCACCCCCGGCAAGAAGCAATCGCTTTCCAACGCCACCTCATTAATCACACGGATCATCTCTTCCCTTGATTTCCATAAAGAAGGACGCAAGTTCGGATCAAACGATATCGTTTTCCCCTCTTTCCGCATGAACGATTGAACATGCTTAGCGAACTCTCTCATTGAATCGGAAATAGCCAATGGAATTCCAGTCATGTGCAAATGTCTCGCTGTCCGAAAATATGCTTCATTGAAATCACCTATATGCATATAGCTGGCCGCAGATCCCTTCCGAAAATATTGCACCTCCGGGTCGCCCTCTGACATTTTCGATTTCAGCTGAAAACCGGTCGGATGCTCCGGATCGATTGCTACTTGTTCAATATCGACTCCTTCACTTTGCAACTGTTCGATAATATAGGCGCCAAAGGCGTCATTCCCAACTTTACTTACCCATCCGCTTTTTAAACCTAATCGGGCAAAACCAATGGCCGTATTCACTTCCGCCCCGGCCAGCGCTTTATGAAAACAACGCACACGGTGCAGCGGCCCTATTTCGGTCGCAATAAACATCACCATCGCTTCTCCGAATGTCACAACATCCATTCGCAGACTCCCCTCTTTCTACGGTGCTTGAAGCAAACGAATGTAATATGGTATGAACTCAACATCATTGATCGGAAATTCTAGTGCAATCGGCAAGTCAGTCGAAAATGCCCTTAAAATCGCCTTCCATTCTTTCGAGTTTTCTTCTGTTAACGGAACCGTTTTCAATCTCCCATCATACTTTTCCACATGTTTCAGATGGACGTAACGGATAAAGGGATGAAAATGGCTTAGGGCAACCGCTGCACTTTCTCCGCAATATTTCCAATTTCCAATATCGAACGTCATATAAACAGGCAGTTGATACTCATGAATGTCGTTGAAAAACCGGTATAAAGAGGAAATGGTCCCCCCATTAGGGGTTTGATCATTTTCGATGAACAGTTGCAACTGTTCCTTGATTTCTTCTAACAATGTCTTTAAATCGTCCATCTCGCAAAGAAGGGGATCGTAACAGCCTAACGGTACTTTTAACATCACCGCTCCTAACTCTTTTGCTTCCTGGATGACAAGATGAAGTTCTTCATTTAACCGCCCGTTTGCCGCCCAAAGAGGACTGGGAGAAGAGTAAACAAGAAACATCCCCATTTCGTCAGCAATCGTTTTCAAATGCCCAAGCGGATGATCGTGAACCGTTAACAGCTCCCTCCGAATCTCTACTCCAGAAACTCCCGTCCCGTACATTTTTTGAATAAAAAACCGTTGCCCTTTTTCTCGCACTTCGTTTCTATCCAAAGCATTGAGCGGGATCACAACATTTCTCATATTCACATCACCCCCTTTATTATTCGTTTTGTAAAACGTTTTAGTAA
This sequence comes from Geobacillus thermodenitrificans subsp. thermodenitrificans DSM 465, assembly GCF_000496575.1. GTDB lineage: Bacteria > Bacillota > Bacilli > Bacillales > Anoxybacillaceae > Geobacillus > Geobacillus thermodenitrificans. The sequence continues at coordinate 11,237 of NZ_AYKT01000005.1, forward strand.
ATCGTTTTACAAGAAGCATTTTATCACTCACTGAATTATATGTCAATCATTTTATAATATTCAGACTTATATCTGCCCAAAAAACGAAATGGGAGCGAGACGATCCCTGCACCAATCAACCGATCGCTGCTCCCACCAGCATTTTTCATTATTCATGCCATACCATGACCTATGATCCATAACAATCATCTGACTCAAACTGTTACTACTTACGCTTTCTTGAACGCTTATGACACCATCTCCCCGCTGGCCACTTTCCCTTTCCGCCCGTTTTTTATTGCCATCCATACCGCGGTGGCCCAACCAATAACGATAAGCCCATAAACGGTCGGATATACTGGCGCCGGCACCTCCCAAGCGTGAAGGAGTGTGCGGGCATTCGTCAAAATAATTAATCCGCCAACGAGCACTCCGAGCAAATGGGACGGCAGTTTGCGCACAAGCCAGGCGGCAATCGGAGCAGCGACAATCCCGCCAGCCATGAGCGTCAGCACCCAATACCAGTTCACTTGCTCCCAACCAAGGGAGATTGCAAAGCCCAATGTCGCTGATAATGCGATGGCAAATTCGGACGTATCGACTGTGCCGATGACTTTGCGCGCTTCCGTGCTTTTATTCGCCAACAAGATTGGTGTCGCGATCGGCCCCCAACCCCCGCCGCCGGTGGCATCAAGAAAACCAGCCGTCAATCCGAGCGGAATAAGCTGCTTATTTGACCATTGCTTCTTCGATTTGGATGACGAACGGCCGTTTAAAAACAAAAAGCGATAAATAATATAAAAGCCAAGCGCCAATAAAAACAACGAAATGTACGGTTTGATCAAATCCCCCGGCAAATTGCTTAAAAAGCACGCTCCTACAAACGCGCCGACCGATCCAGGAATGATCAGCTTAACTACCATATCGCGGTCGATGTTGCCAAATTTCCAATGAGACACACCAGACGCCGCAGTCGTCACGACTTCCGCCAGATGAACGGACGCTGAGGCAACGGCCGGAGCAATGCCGAACGTCAATAAGAGCGTCGTTGACGTGACGCCGTACGCCATCCCGAGCGATCCGTCAATGAGCTGAGCGATGAAGCCAACGAACACAAAAACGATGAGTTTTTTCATCCGTCTCCCTCCGTTTGCATGATTTGGCATGAGTAACTTATGCATTTAATTTAATTCCAACTATACATAGTTGTCAACTATGAATTTTTTAAAAAAATAAAAAGGACGCCCTGAACAAAGCAGAGCACCCTTTGTTCCATTAGAACTTCCCTTGATATTGCTCGATTTCCCACGCATGAACCGCCGTGCAGTAGCTGTTCCATTCGTCTTTTTTCATCGCCACGTATTCATTGAATACGTGCTCGCCAAGCGTTGCGCGGCCGATTTCTCCACCTTCGAATGCCGCAATGGCAGCACCTAAGTTTTCCGGCAAGTTATCAATGCCAAGTTTGGCACGGCGGTCTTCTGACATATGGAAAATGTCTTCATCAACTGCAGCCGGCGGCGTTAGGCCTTTTTCCACACCATCCAAACCAGCTGCAGCAATGATGGCGTACGCCAAGTACGGGTTGGCCGACGGGTCTGGGCAGCGCAGCTCGACACGCGTTGCCATACCGCGTTTCGCCGGAATGCGGATGAGCGCGGAGCGGTTCGAAGCAGACCACGCGATGTAGCAAGGCGCTTCGTAACCTGGCACAAGCCGTTTATACGAATTGACGAGCGGATTCGTCACCACCGCGAAATGTTTGACATGATGCAGCAACCCCGCGATAAACTGGTACGCTGTTTCCGAGAGCTGGTTAGCATCATTCGGATCAAAGAACGCGTTTTCGCCGTCTTTAAAGAGCGACATATTCACATGCATCCCTGAACCGTTAATACCAAAAACCGGTTTCGGCATGAACGTCGCATGAAGACCGAATTTGCCGGCGATCGTTTTGACGACCCATTTGTATGTCGTCGCATTGTCTGCCGCGCCGAGCGCGTCTGCGTATTTGAAGTTGATCTCATGCTGACCTTCCGCCACTTCATGGTGCGATGCTTCGATCGTAAACCCCATCGCTTTGAGGGCGCGGTAAATTTCAAGACGGACGCGTTCCCCTAAGTCTTTCGGGGACGGCTCAAAATAGCCGCCGTTATCATGGAGCTCAAGCGTCGGATTGCCATTTTCATCCGCTTTAAACAGGAAAAATTCGAGTTCCGGACCGACTGAGATCGCGTATCCTTTTTCTGCTGCCCGCTCAACTGTTTTTTTCAACACGTTGCGCGGATCACCTTCAAACGGCGTGCCGTCAGGGTTAGCCACCGAGCAGAGGAAGCGTGCTTCCGCATAACCTTCCTCGACCGTCCACGGCAACACCGCAAACGTATTTAAATCCGGAACAAGGTACAAGTCAGAACGATTGATCGGCGAGAACCCTTTGATCGACGAACCATCAAACATGATTTTCCCCGCAACGACATCATCGAGCTGTTCAACCGTCACCGTCACATGTTTTAAAATTCCTTCAATGTCAACGAACTGCAAATGGAGAAGCTCAACGCTTTTTTGTTTGATCGTTTCTTTAATTTGTTCTAACAGGGGCGCTTGGGTAGAGGAAACGAACGATTTCAACATGTTACATTACCTCACATTCACACGTTTATTTTCCTAACATGTTTTTATTATAGAAAAAGATCGATCATTTGGCAACCTTTTTTCGAAAATTTTTCTGCATTTTTATAATGTTTTTTGCAATCGGTTTCAAAAAGAGGGTGAAAAAACGAATGTTTATGCAAAAAGGAACGGCTTGGGAAATGATTATCTCTCCCAAGCCGTTCTTAGTCATTCGCTATCCATGTTACATTTTCTCCGCACATTGCCATAATCCGAACGGAATCAGCGGAAAACCGCTCGATAAACGTATGCGCCCCTCATAAGCGGTTGCCAGCATCCCGCCCATCTTCATCATTTTAGCGCAGGAGGCCCCGGTGCAACGAATGAGAAGGGCGGAGCCCAATGAGTAACTAGGGGAAGAAGGCGCCTTCCCCCTCTCTCTTCTAATAGGCTATTCACAAACCAATACTCGATATCGTTTGCCGCCATCTTCTCACTCTTTTTTGTTTACATAATGTTAATTATGAAAACTCAAAGAATGAAACAAAAACAATGGAAGCCCTTCCTCTCATCCATCCTTGCCGCTCCGAAGCGGCGCCAGTGTGAATTTGTCAGCGATTGGCGGCAACAAAACGCCGTGCCAGCTGCACTCGCAATGCAACGGCACGGCGTTGACGATTCCTTGATGAGCGAATGATGTTCTTTCTATCATACCCGTTTGACAATGAGAAGTCAAGTAAATCACTATGATGTTGGCTTCCATTTAATGCTGCAGCCGATGCTCGGCTTTTGGTTTTCCGGCACGGGACGACCCGCCAGCAAGGCATCAAGCGCTGCGCGAATCGACTCCCCGGTCACTGGAATGCCGTTGTTTGGACGTGAATCATCGAGCTGGCCACGATAGACGCATTTCAGTTCACGGTCAAAAATGTAAAAGTCCGGGGTGCAAGCGGCATCATATGCCTTCGCCACTTCCTGCGTCTCATCGTATAAGTATGGAAACGGATAGTTGAACTCTTCGGCCACTTTTTTCATGTTTTCGGGTGAGTCTTCCGGATATTGTTCGGCGTCATTGGCGTTGATCGCGACAAATGACACCCCTTTTGGCATGTAATCGTTCGCTAAACGGACGAGCTCGTGCTGTACATGCTTCACAAACGGACAATGGTTGCAAATAAACATAATGACAGTCGCCACGTCAGATTTCACGTCATCAAGGCGAACGAGTCGGCCATCGACGGCATTCGTCAAGGCAAACGACGGGGCCTGTTTGCCAAGCGGAAACATATTCGATTCGACAGCTGGCATCATGAACACCCTTTCTCCCGTTTTTTCTTCCTCATTATACCAAAGAGCGAACACCCCGACAAATATGCCGCCCAAACCGAACCGAAAAGCATGGCATATGATGACACATAGGCGAATGGAAAGGAGGCTTGCATGCATTGATTTACATGAACAAGCGGATGACCCCGCGCGTATACAGCGCGACTCCTCCTCCATCCTCACACGTCGTGTTCTATCACCGCCGAACCGCCGCAGACGAACTGCTCGACCAGCAAAAACAGTTATTTGAACAGTTGGCGGAAACACTCGCTCGGATCGAGCAAACGGTGGAAGAAGGGCAGCTGAAACAGGCGCAACAGTACGAACAGACGGCTGGCACCTTGGCTCACCTCGAACAATCGCTCATCAATGGACAGGCGGAACAGAATGAGCTTGGTGGTCAGCTCGTCCGGTCGCTCGCTGATCTCAAGCAGACGATGGCAGCGGGGCAGACGGAGCAAACAAGGCTCTATCAGGAGCTTGCCGGAACGCTTGCTCTCCTCTTGCAATCCGTTGAAACCGGACAAGAACAGCAGACACAGCAAAACGAACGATGGACGGAAGCGCTCACCCGCATCGAACAGCGGTTCGCTGTCGGACAGACAGAGCAAGCCGAACTCACCGACATGCTCGCTCGCCTTGAGCAATCGCTCATCGCTCAACAGCAAATAGAAAACGAACAACAGCATAAATGGGAAGAGCAGTTCGCGAAAGAAGAAACAGCACGCCAATCGGTCATTGAAGCGTTGACAGTACAAAGCGAAACGTTGCGCCAGCTTGAACAGCGAACAGCTGAGCGGGAACAGCTGACCGAAGCGATGACTAGCCGCCTTGAAGAGCAAGAAAAACTGTACCAACAGCTCATTGATCAGCTCGAGTTGCAGCAAGTCTTTCATCAGACGGTGATCGAACGGCTCGAAGCGCAAGAGGCGTCACAATACAAAATCACCCGCCAGCTCGACAGCTTAAAAGAAGCGCTATACGAACGGTGTTCATTTATCGTTGACAGCGTTAAACAACTCTTTCATTCCTTCTTCCCCGGACGCGCACGCCATCAAAAAACGAATCGTCAAACGGCCGAACAGAAAGAATCCGTTCACCTTTAGACTCTTCCCCATTTGACTTCACGACCGATCGCCGACAACTAAGCTCCCTTGGAAACTCTTGACGAATCCGCCACCTTGAAACGGCGGATGATTTTTTGCCCGCTGCAACGTCGGGCAAATCAATAGACAAAACGAAGACTAACCAAGCATAATAAGAACTAACCATTTTTCACCTTGAACAAAGAGGAGGAACGAACATGCCGTTGCAACTCAGCGTCCTTGACCAATCGCCAATCGCTGAAGGCATGACAGCAGAAGAGGCGCTTGCAAACACCGTCCGACTCGCACAATTTGTCGAAGAGCTCGGCTATAAGCGGTTTTGGGTATCGGAACATCATGATACAACCAGCCTTGCTGGCTCGTCTCCGGAAGTGCTGCTCGGTCATATCGGGGCGAAAACGTCGCGCATTCGCATCGGCTCCGGCGGCGTCATGCTGCCGCATTACAGCCCTTATAAAATCGCGGAAAACTTTCATGTACTTGCCGGACTCCATCCCGGCCGCGTCGACTTAGGCATTGGACGGGCGCCCGGCGGCATGCCGCGGGCGACGATCGCGCTGCAAGGCGACAGACGCCGACCGGTCGACCGTTATCCGGAACAAATCGATGATTTGCTCAGCTACTTGTATGACACCCTTCCACCGGTGCATCCGCTTTACGGAGTGAAAGCGACGCCGATCGTCCAATCGCCACCTGATGTATGGCTGCTCGGTTCAAGCTCAGAAACGGCTAAGTTGGCCGCGGCTAAAGGATTGCCATATGCGTTCGCCCAATTTATTAACGGTGAAGGCGGCGAACAATATATGCGCTCGTATCGCGAGCGGTTTGTTCCGTCACCGTATTTAGCCGAGCCGCGCGCGATGGTCGCCGTGTTTGCGATTTGCGCCGAGACAGATGAAAAGGCAGAGTGGATTGCCGGGAGTCTAGACTTAACGTTGCTCATGCTCGAGCAAGGGATGGCGGTGAACGGTACGCCAAGCCCAGAAAAAGCTGCGGCGTACTCATACAGTCCGTATGAACGCAAACGGGTCGCGGACAACCGGAGACGAATGATCGTCGGCAGTCCAGCGCGCGTCAAAGACGAATTATACCGGTTAAGCGAAGCGTATGAAACAGAAGAGATCATGCTCGTCACGATTACATACGATTTTCATGACAAGCTCACCTCTTTTCGGCTGATCGCTGAGGCGGTATGGGGGTGAAACGAATGCGAATCCTTTCGATTAACATCGGAAAGCCAAAAACAGTGGAGGTCAATGGCGAGCGGCTAGTGACCGGCATTTACAAAACACCAGTCGCCGGATCGGTCGCTGTCGGCAAACAAAACGTAGCCAGGGACGGGCAAGCGGATCTTATCCATCACGGCGGGGAAGACAAAGCCATTTGTGCCTATCCATCAGAACATTTTGCCTATTGGGAACAGAAATATGCCCGTCCGTTTCCCCCAAGCTCGTTTGGAGAAAACTGGACGCTCTCTGGACTGACCGAAGAAAATGCATGCCTTGGCGACATTTATGCCGCCGGCACGGCGCTCGTGCAAGTGTCGCAGCCGCGCCAACCATGTTCAAAACTCGCACTTCGCCACCGGCTTCCGGATTTGCCGAAAGCCGTCTGTCAAACGGGAAAAAGCGGATTTTATTTTCGGGTGCTGAAAGAGGGCATCGTCGATCCGGATGCACCGCTTATCCTCATTGAACGTGGCGCTGGGGAGTTATCGATCGCCTATATGAATCACATTTACTATCATGAGCGGGACAATATCGCAGCCCTAGAACAAATCGCCCATCACCCAGCCCTATCAACGAGCTGGCGCGAAGCGTTTCTTCACCGCCTCACCAATCAGAGGAAACGATAAACCATTAAGATAACATCGTTCACCTGTTTAGCGCAACTGGCGAAATATCACCAATCACAACACAGGCGCCCCTATTGGAACGGCACTCCTGCTTGCTTTGCAAGACTCCGTTTGCCTGTCGGGGCGCCTTTTACACTTTGTCCTATGCTTGCTGTGTGCCGCGTTCCCAATAGCGGCGGTACAAATGGAAGTAAAATCCTTTCGTCGCTAGCAATTCATCGTGTGTTCCTTGTTCGATCACTTTCCCCTCGTTAAGCACGAGAATGCGGTCAGCATGTTGGATCGTGTTCAGCCGATGGGCGATGACAAAACACGTCCGACCGTCCATCAGCCGTGTGAGCGCTTCTTGAATGCGCACTTCTGTCACCGTATCGATATTGCTTGTCGCTTCATCCAAAATCAATACTGCCGGGTCGGCGATCATCGCTCGAGCGATGGCCAACAGCTGCCGCTGACCTTGGCTGATTCCTCCGCCGCCCGGTGTCAAGATGGTGTCATAGCCATTCGGCAGCTTCATAATAAAAGAATGGGCGTTTGCCTTCCGCGCCGCTTCCTCCACTTCTTCATCCGTCGCCTCAAGCCGCCCGTAGCGAATGTTGTCACGAATCGTTCCCTCAAACAAAAACGTATCCTGAAGCACGAACGCCATATGCCGCCGCAAGCTTGCCCGCTTGATCGTGCGGCTGTCACGGCCATCGATGAAAATAGCCCCCTCATCCGGATCGTAAAAGCGAGTCAATAGTTGGAGCACAGTCGTTTTGCCCGCTCCGGTCGGGCCAACGAGCGCAACCGTTTCTCCCGGGGAGACGGAAAATGTCACACCGACAAGCGCCGGGTGCTGCTTGTTATATGAAAAAACGACATCGCGAAACTCGATGCGCCCATTGATCCGATCGATCGCTTCTGCTTCCTGTTCATCTTCCGCTTCGCGTGGTGTATCAAAAATTTCCAACACCCGCTCCGCACCGGCTAATGCCGACAGCAGCGTATTCCATTGGTTGGCCAAGTCATTGAGCGGACGGGTAAATTGACGGGCGTATTCGACAAATACGACGATCGTTCCGACTGACACCGCCCCTTTCGCCGCGAGCCATCCGCCGATGCCGGCAATAAGCGCGAAACTCAAGTTGTTTAAAAAGTTCATCAACTTCGGAATGAAGCCCGAATACGTCTGTGCCCAAAACCCAGCTTGTTTCAACTCGGCATTTTTACGTGCCAATTCGGCTTCCATCCGCTTTTCTTGAGAGAACAGTTTCACGACTTTTTGTCCAGAAATGACCTCTTCAATAAAGCCATTCATCTCGCCAAGGGCGCGCTGCTGTTCACGGAAGCGCGCTTGCGTCCGACGCGTAATCCAGCGCATCCCGGCGTACATGAGCGGCACAACGACGAGCGTTACGACCGTCAATATTATGCTAAGCGAAATCATCACCGCCATAGCGCCGAGCAGCGTCAACGTACTTGCGATCACTTGGGTCACTGTGCTGTTAAAGGTCTGACTCATGTTATCGATGTCGTTTGTAATCCGGCTCATCAATTCGCCTTGCTGGCGGCGGTCAAAAAAGGAAATCGGCAGCTCATGAAAATGGCGAAACAGCTGTTCTCTAATCGCGTGCACCGTCCGTTGGGCGACGTCGACCATCCAATAGTTTTGCAAAAACGTCGCTGCGCCAAGGGCGGCATAAATCGACAGCAGAAAAACAAGCGTCGCGATGAAACCGTCCGTCTTCCGCTCGACAATATACAGATCGACTGCCCGGCCGATCACATACGGGCCGGCAAGCGCCAGCGCCGAGCTGGTGACGACCATCGTCACCGCCGCGAGCAGCTTTCGCTTTTGCGGGGCGATAAACGTCCAAAGCCGCCGCAGTGTGCCAACGCTGTTTTTGGCCCGCTGCCCCGTCCCAAGGCGGGCTCCGTGATGGCTATGCCGTAGTGACATTGCTTTGTCCCTTCTTTCCTTCCTGCGTAGCGACAATCCGTCGGTATCGTTCGCTTGTCGCCAGCAACTGTTCATGACTTCCTTGGGCGATTAAGCGCCCGTCTTCTAAAAGCAAAATCGTATCGGCCGCCATCGCTGTACTCACTTTTTGTGTCACCATCACCGTCGTACACGCATATCGCCGCAAGGCAGCGAGCAACTTCGCTTCCGTCGCCGCGTCGAGCGCGCTCGTGCTGTCATCCAAAAGCAAAATGCTTGGATCGCCGACTAACGCGCGGGCGATCGACAGCCGTTGCTTTTGCCCGCCCGATAAATTGACGCCTTTTTGACCGACTACAGCGTCATACCCGTCCGGAAACTGAGCGATCGTTTCATGGATTTGCGCATCGGTGGCCGCTTGCATCATCTCTTCTGCCGTCGCCGACGTGTGGCCGAACCGTAGGTTATCGGCGATCGTGCCAGAGAACAACAGCACCTCCTGAGGGACGAAACGGACGGCCGTCCGCAACTGCTTAGCTGAGAATTCACGCACATCGATGCCATCAATCAACACCCGTCCAGCGCTCGGTTCATACAAGCGGGGGATCAGCTGAAGAAGCGTCGATTTCCCGGATCCGGTCATTCCTAAAATCGCCGCCGTCTCTTGTGGGCGGATGACAAACGATACGTCGGAAAGAGCATCATGCTTGCTGTTCGGATAACGGAACGACACGCGCTCAAACCGAATTTCGCCGCGCCGGATCGTCAGCCCATCCGTCTCGCTCGCTTCGGTTTGTTCTGTCGGCGCATCAAGCAGTTCGGCAAGGCGGGCGGCCGAGGCGCGCGCCCGCGACAACGCCATCGTAATGAACGTAAACAGCGATAACGCCGCCGTCGCCCGCGTCGCATAATTGACAACGGCAACGACTTCCCCGGCGCTGGCCGTCCCGCTCTCAATATCGAGGCGTCCAAAAAACAGAATCGCGACGATGGCTGCGTTCATGACAAACAATAATACCGGCGCGATCGTCTCAACGAGGCGGAGCACGCTCATCGTCTGCCGCATAAGTGCATCGTTTGCTGCAGTAAACCGCTCCTGCTCATATCCTCCCCGCATCCACGCCTTAATGAGACGCATGCCGGCCAAATTTTCACGCATCACGCCATTGACACGGTCCAATGCCCGTTGAACGGCGGAAAACGATGACACCGCCTTTTTCATCACCCATAATAAAAAAGCGGCTGAAAGCGGAACAGCCACTGCCAAAATAAGAGCTAGACGGGAATGGACGACAAACGCCATGGCAACGCCAAAGACGACGAGAAGCGGTGCACGCAAAGCGATACGCAAGCTCATAAACAGCATGTTTTGCACTTGCGTTACATCGTTCGTCATCCGGGTAATGAGTGAAGCCGCCGACAGCTGTTCAATGCGCGCTAACGAAAATGACTGGATTTTGGCAAATAACGTTGTGCGCAGCATAAAGCCGTACTCCTGCCCAACGTAAGCAGCGGCAAACGAATTGGCAATGCCGGCGACAAACGCCAACAGCGAAGCGCCAAGCATGACGGCGCCCCACGTAAAAATGGCGGTAACATCCCGTTTCATCACACCATCATCAATGATTTTCCCCATTAATAGCGGCTGCCAAAGTTCAATCGTCAGCTCTGTCAACATGAACAGCCAAGCTAAAGCCATCCACTTCCGATACGGCCGCAAATAAAGAAGCACTCGCCGCACGTTGCGCCCCTCCCCTCTCCTGTTCCAGCCAAAGTGCCGAGCCGCCCTTTACCTTCATTTCTAGTTTTATTCTAAACTCGAACCATTTCTTTGACAATGATGACGCCTTGAGAACTTATTTGCGATGTGAACAAAAAAACCCCGAACAGCCGATCATGGCCGCTCGGGGTCTCGCAGCGTCAACATTCACGCTGCCAGTCGACAGTTGACCCAACGGCAGTTGCAAAACAGCCGGGGCTCACTTTTTATAATCCCGTTCCCAACGGGGCCGGTTTACGATCGGCATTGTTGCCATGCCGAATAGAGCTCCTCTTGGCCGATAGAATCCGGGGAGCGCAACGGAGGGAGCGATAGCAGTTCCTGTTCATCAGCAACGATTGGCAATAGCCGGTCAAGCTTGGCAATTAGCAAAATCTTTTTTAGCACAGCATTATCCCGGACGATCATGGCCATCGCACGGTTGGCGCTGACCACTTGTTTGAAAAAGCGGACAAGAAACGCCAATCCGGTGCTATCCAAAAATTGGAGGCCGCTTACATCGATCACAACAAGGCGACGCTTGACGGCGGCTGCTGCAACCAACAGCTTTTGTTCCGCAGCCAGCTGCGTATCATAAGCGAGCCGCCCGGTCAGCTTAATGCACTCGTACGCAGGTTCTGTAATCATTTCCAGTTCAAACGACAACCAATGCTGTTTCATCATATCCCCCTATCATTGACCAACCCTGCTCCGCCCCTGCCGCCTATGTTCATCGAGAAGCTGGACTAAAACGGTCTTTGTTGCGCTCTTTGCATTTTCATCACCAGCGTCCGCCGTCCATCCGCCCGCTCCACTACAGCCGTCATATCCATAATTTCATGAATCAGCAATAGCCCGCGACCTGATTCAGCTAGGAGCACATCGGAAAGCGTTTTTCTACCAAGCTGTTTGAACATTTCCTTTGGGATACCGTCACCGTCATCCTCGACCGCCACCGTCACTTCATCATCTGTAATGGAAAAAAACAATAAAATCGTCCCCTCGTTCAGTCCTAACCGCCGAACGGCTTTCACCGCATTAACAATCGCCTCATGCACAGCCAGCACAAACAATTCGGCATCGCGGACAGCAAATAAACAGGCGGTTTGCTCTGCGATCAGATCGCAAAATGCAATCGCCTCCTCGCTCGCCTTACAGCGCACCACCCACTCAGCCACCAAGTGAGCTCTCGCCTACCCATGGACTGTAATTGACAGCAAACAAACGTCATCAGTCGGCCTGGCGAGCGAAGGACTTTGGCTGATTAATTGTTCTAGGAAACCTTTATCCGGCAAATGACGGTACATTTGCGTGCATGTCCGAATTTTTTCAATGCTTTGCAAAATCGATGGATCCATTTCCTCTAAAATGCCGTCCGTATATAGAAGCAGGCGGGCTCGCCTATTGTAATCGATCACCCCTTTTTCAAACGGCAAAGAAAACGGGCTGCCGATCGCCAAGCCGCCTTTATCCAACTCATGCACACTCCCATCCTCAAAGACAAGCAGCCCGGCGGGATGGCCGGCATTCGTGTATTCAATTTTGCGCTCTTTTGTATCAATAACTAAATAAATCATCGAAAATAAATAACGCATGTCATTCGTCTCGTCCGGGAATAAGTTTTGCACATGCTTCTCCAGCTCACTTGCCACGGAAACGGGATCAATAACTCGCACAATCAACCCACGTAAAAGCGAGCGGAGCAGCATGCTCACTAAAGCCGAGGAAATGCCATGACCCATTACGTCGATGACGATCACCCCATAGCGGTATAAATCGATTTGGTAGCAGGCATAAATATCACCGGACAAATCATCGGACGGAATATAGACCGCTTCCATCGTTACTTCCTTATTTTGGATGAGCGGTGTCAACAAATTGTGCTGAATTTTTTTCGCCAGCTCGACTTGGCGCCGACGCTCACCCTCCTTTTGTTTTCGCTTGGTGATATCTTCTGCAAGAACAACATATCCGCTTGAACTTGGCACCGGAATGATCGTATAGGCGATATAGACCGGCGTACCGTCTTCGCGTTGTACAATTCCTTCACCGCATTGCCGCCTCTCAGGTGGAAACGGGAGCGGCGTTTGACCGCTGTGGCGGAAAAGCGTCCATATCGGACGTCCGATCGCTTCCTCTTTTCGGTATCCGAACAGCGCTTCGGCACCGTTCCCCCAATCTTGCACCGTCCCGTCCGCTGCCACTGGAACAACGGCAAACGGCGCAGAAGCATAAATGGTGCTCAACACCTCAGCCGACGTCAAAGTGGAGGCAGAGAGCGAGGTCTTTCGTTCAGCAAACTCCCAAACGAGCCATTCCCCTTCGCTCCCCGATAAGGCATAAACGTTCATCCGACTCGCGTACATCTGCCCATCTTTGACTACATGGTGCGCCTCCCCTTGCCAATATCCGTCCTTTTTCACCGCTTGGGCGATATGGTCAAACAAGCCGGCAGATCGTTCTGCCGGAAAAAGAGAGCTGGCCGGCCGCCCGATCAATTCCTCTTTGGCCCATCCGAGCCGCTGTGTCATTCGCTCGCTGACCGCAAGAATGAAAAATCGGCGGTCCGTAATCATCATGCCGCTGCCCAACCGTTCAGCGTCTAGCTGGTCGATCGCCTGTACATTCGCTTTCACCATCGTTCAACCCTTTTTCTTTTAATAGTAAAATCTTTAGTTCCTCAGCCGACACCGGCTTTCCGAAACGAAAGATGCGCCTCGGCGCCGTGCTTCTTCCACCCCGCCTTCGGGATGTATTTTTATCACCATTCCACCCATTTGTTTCGAAATAAAAACAATGCTATTGTTTCATTCGCTCTTTTTCATTCATTTTCCTTCTTTTTTCGCCAAAAACCATCTAGTCCGTTTTTCTTATTTTGCCGGCTGGTTAAACCGCCGACGAATCGCCGCAATGATGAGCAGCAACACCGGAATAATGACTTGGAGCGGAACATGCAAGTAAAAGGTGACGATTTTCAATCCTTCTTGAATATGTTCCGCATAATTGCTGGCAATAACAACGGACAAAATGAGAATAAGCAGACCGAGTGGATAGACGAGCCGCCGGTAGCTCGAAATACCAAACAAGTTGGCCGCCCCAACGATCCCGGCGTAAAAAAAGATAGAGATTTTAAAAAAGCCGCCGGTGATCAAGGTAATCATAAAAAAGACGTCGAGACGCTCTAAAAAATCAGCTACTTGCACGCGACGGATCGTATCCAAAAGCGGAAACGACGAGCGCGATACCGTGTCGGGTCCGAGGATAGCCACATTGATCGCCATAATGAGCGCCAAATTGATCCCGCTCAGCACCATGCCGACCACCCCGGCTCGTCCTACTTTTGTCGGAGTATTGATATAGGGAAACAGCATCGTAAACACGATCATCTCACCAAACGGAACATATAACGTTTCGGTAAACACCGTTTTCCATACCCGCCTCCATCCTTCTTCCAACATCGGCTGCAGTTGGGTCACGTCAACGATCCCAGAAACAAAAACAAGGACAAATCCGATGATTGCCAAAAAGTAAAGCACTATCAAAAACAGTTCACCAGTGCGCGCCAATACTTCAATTCCTTTATAGACGCCATACATCACAGTCACCGCCATAATCGCATTTAACACAAACAACGGCGTCTCCGGATAGGCAAACGTCAACAACAGTTCGCCAAAGTCGCGCAGCACACGGGCGGCAATATAAAGAAAATATGTAATATAGACAATAGCTAGCAGCTTGCCGAGCGGTGCTCCGACAATTTGTGGCAGATAAGCAGTCAGCGGCTGATCGGGATAATACTCAAACAAACGGCGATAAACGAAAAATAACAGCAGTCCGATCGCCAAGCTAAGCAAAATGGAAATCCATACATCTTGCTTGGCGCTCACACCAAGTGGAATGACGACGGCACTGCCGTGCTCGAATAGCACAATTAACACAAATAACTGGCGCACATTGATTTTGCTCGATTCCAATCGTATTCACCGCCTTTGCCTAGTCCACATCCCCACGTGCCGGCTGTGCCGGCGACGATTGATTATTAATACGGCTTATCCCACATTCTCGTGCGACGGATATGCATATCTGTTGTCACAGTGACATCAAGTTCAGGAAAATAGCGATCGTGCCACTCTTTCTCGATCTTCTTCCATAAGCGTGGAGCAGCGCGGTGAACCGCGGCGCCAAACCCGAAAACATCTGTTTTTTCACGCTGGGCCGCTTTAATCGCTTTTGTGACGTCCTCCTTAGCGCTACGTTCAAGTTCTTTTTCTAAGCGGAATAACAAACTAGTGTCGGCTAAGTTAATAGGAATTCTTGACTCGCTGAGTTCTCCTTCCGCTATGATATGGATCGAAATGGACGGACGGCCGTTTTTGATTTTCGCCTTTACCTTCGTTTTTGATCGCGTCGTCCGATAGCCGATCGCTTCTTTCTTTCCTTCCCAAGGAACGGTAAGATTTGTGTGCTGAATACGTTCTAACACCCACATCATGCCCCTTGCTGTCGGCCCGTCTACCCAACGAACGAGGCGGTCGTTTTTAAACAGAGCGAGCCCGTCTAATTTGATGCGTGCATCCGGTACGGACGACTGAACATTTTCTTGCCGTTTTCCTTTTCTAGGATCCCCTTCAATGGCTACACCGGTCATCACTGGGTTTCTCTGAGACACGGCTATGTCGCGAACCGTCCGCCATATATCGATATTGCTCGTTTCTCCCCATGCCAGCTCGGAAAACTTAAGCATTTGAATAATTTGTCTGGCGGAAATTTTATCGATCGGCGTTAGCACCGAGAGCACCTCTTTCGCTGAATGGCCGCGAGCGATGACAAGTTTGGCTGTCGTCCGGAATTGATGGTGCCGCTCCATGGCATCAAACACCTCATCCAATCCTTCGCGCGCCAGCTCTTCACTGACGACAACTAAGTTCGTATGGGCATAATACAAGAGACGCGACACTTTTTCCGTAGCTTTCCTAGATGCTTCGGACACACTGTCTCCGGTCGACGTATAGATCGACACCGGCACGCCTCCCGCCCCACCGCCGCGCGGCACTGCCCCGGCAACGTTGCCCGGATTGACGACTTGAAGCGAGGCTAAATATTCGCCTTCTTCCGTTTTATCAAGGCCAATGGCAATGACAAACGCCAAATCAGTCAGTTCTCTTTGACTCCAGCAACCCGCAAGCAAACAAACATAGGCGGTGAGTGATATAAAAAGGGCGAAGGCCCGTTTCATGACTCATCCCCCTTCCCTTGGCGTGACGGCGTTGGCTGCTGTGGCTTTTGATCGCCTGATTGCCGAACGATATTTTTTTGGCTGATAAGACGAGGCCGCTCACGAAACATCCATGTCGGGAGACGAAACAGCGTATCACCCATATTCGACGGCATAAACGGAGCAAGCGGCGACATGTACGGGACGCCGAACGAACGTAAGCTGCACAGATGAATCGTCATGACCAAAAGACCCATCATAATGCCGTAAAACCCGAACATCGCCGCCAAAAACATGAGAGCAAACCGGATGAGCCGCGCCGAGATGGCAATAGCAAACGATGGCGTCGCAAAGCTGGCGATAGCCGTAATTGAAACGACGATCACCATTGCTGACGATACTAAACCGGCCTCAACCGCCGCCTGACCGATGACAAGCGCTCCGACAATCGATACCGCCTGGCCAACGGCACGCGGCAAGCGGATGCCCGCTTCGCGCAAAATTTCAAACGTCACTTCCATAATGAGCGCCTCAACGAACGCCGGAAACGGCACCGCCTCACGCTGGGCAGCAATGGCAATCACGAGCAGAGTCGGAATCATCTCCTGATGAAACATTGTCCCAGCGATGTAGGCTGCTGGTGCGACAAGTGAAATAAAAAAAATGAGTACGCGCAAAAAGCGAAGAGCCGTTGCAATATCAAAGCGAGCGTAGTAGTCTTCGACCGCTTGAAAAAACTGAATAAACAATGCTGGTGCAACAAGGACAAACGGTGTCCCTTCAACAAAAATGGCGACCCGCCCTTCAAGCAAATTAGCGGCGACAATATCGGGCCGTTCCGTATGATAAGTAGTTGGAAACGGCGTGAACGTCTGATCTTCAATCAATTGTTCGATATAGCCGGACTCGAGCACACCATCAATATCGATGCGGCGAAGGCGCTTCTTCACTTCCTCGATGATTTCGTCATTGGCGATCCCTTTTACATACATGATAGCCACATCGGTTTGCGTCACCGTGCCGATTTGCATCGTCTCAAGCCAAAGGTTCGGGTTTTTGATGCGGCGGCGGATCATCGCTGTATTCGTGCGCAATGATTCCGTAAACCCTTCACGTGGTCCACGAACAGCGATTTGCGTTTGCGGTTCTTCAATCGAACGGTATTGTCCGCCTTTCGTGCTCGCGCAAATGGCAAACGATGTCCCATCAATCATCATTACCGTCGCTCCGGAAAACAACTCGCAAAACAGTAGTTTCCAGTCAGCAACATGCTTCACTCCGCCAACCGCAGCGAGCTTTTGTTCGATCCATTGCAATCGCTCTTTTTCCTCGAGTGCGAGCGGAAAAGACGCCGTAAGCAGCGGCGTGAGCAAAAACTCGTACACGTTTTTTTCATCAACGAGCCCGTCAACAAAGACAACGGCTGCTTTCATTTGCTTTTCCTGGCCGAGGGAAAAACGGCGAATGACGACATCGTCGCTTTCTCCGGTCGCCCGCCGGATGATGTCGATGTTCACCGCCAGTTCAGCTGACATTGGCTCTTGTGGGACATCCGCCACTTCACCGCTATGGTCGTCGCCTTCTTGCTGCACACCGTCGTTCATCTGTTTTTTTTGCCGACGCATCCCCCATTGAAACAACATGCCCCTCTCCTCCTTGCTTCATGGCACTTTTATCCTCCATTATAGGCAATCGGGCAAAAGTATATACGAGGGTGCATCATTCCTCCCTAGCCGGTGAACACTAAGCAAAAAACGGCAGGTGTGGCTTGCTTTGAAAGTCGTATTCTCCTCCCTCACCTTTCTGCTTCTGTTAGTCGGAACAGTTCTAGGAATGGACATGTTGTTAGGATTAACGGTGTACCAATCACTTGATAACATACTCGATCGATTTTCCATGATGGAAGCGGCTGAGCTGTTTCTTTTGTTTCTTTTTTTCACCTTTTGGCTGCTTAACTTGCTCACTGTATGGCTTCGGCGGCGAAAAAACACGCCCTCTTGACAAATCAAGCGGGGAAGCCTATCCGCTTCCCCGCTTTTGACTCAGTCGGTCATTCTGTGAGTTTGTTCCATACTTTTTGTTGTTCGAGCCATTGACGAACGTGCACATAATCAGCGTTGATCGAAAAATACAGTGTATCACCATCGCTCTGCAAAAGCTCAATCTCTCCGTACACTTCTCTCCCCATGATGATGTTTTCAACCGGTTCGTTCCATAAATCCTGTTTAAGCGCCTCGATAAACGCTTCAATTCCCTTCGGCTCAGCTAAAACAAGCACTGGCTGTCCTGTATTCATGTTTCGTATCGTTACCTCGCGGATTGGCGAGTAGCCGCTTGGGCGAAGCAATAAATAGTATTGCTGTTTATATTCTTTCGACTCCATGATGCGGCGAAAATGCGTCATATACGATTCGAGCGGTACTTCATAGCAGCGAATGAGGCGCGTGCCGTCTTTGAGCACATAACCGATCACCACCCGCTGAACGTTGCTGAGATGGGACGGCGACGGTTGATCGTGCGTGAGCTGTTCGTGAAACGCTCGCACCGCCTCGATGTTTTCTTTTGTGCGGAGAAATTGGTCATATTCCACGAACGAGCGGCCGATCTGCTCTGGCCGTTCAAAGTTCATCGTCGACTGACCAAAGTACACTTGCTTAATGTCTGCCTCCGCCGGCACACGCTGCTCGTAACCGGTAAGATCGGCGCGAATGATGAAGGAAAGAACGACCATTACCCCTATAAACGCAACATACCCTTTCCAGCGGTGAAATACGCGCCACGTTTTCGCGATGACCATCTGAGCAATTGCGTACCCAAGCAAAGAAAACGTTACATAACCGAATACAATCCAACCCCATTGCCGCTCCACTTCTCCAAAATAAAAACCGCCAACAAGCCACGTGCAAAACGCTACTCCATACACAAACAGTGGACGGAGCGCTCGAAACGCCAACGCCTGCCCAGCCGCTTCTGTCGGCCGCCGCTCATACAACCAAACAGCAATGGCAAAAAAGAGAAGTGACAATAAGAGCAACAGCCCTATCTCCCCTGCACTCATGGGCTGATCCATCAACATCACGTAACGAATCGGGATCACCAACCGCTCCAATTCCGTTGATAAATAATAGTGTATATCCGGAAACCCAGACAATAATAATGATAAATTCTTGTAAATCAGAACAAGCATGCCGGCTGGAAAAAAGAGAAAAATATTCGTCAGCACGACATGGAGCACTGATTGGCCGACAAGAATACCAACAGCGATACCAAGGGCAAAGATGAACGTTTCAATGACAATCGTTTCACCGAACCAGTGCCATACGTCCGCCGCTTTGAGCCGCCATGGGAGGTCTAGCCCGTACAAGCAGCCGATGGCAACAAGAGCCACCATAACGAGCGGTACAACCAACATGAGCCAGCCAAACACGATTTGGCCTGTGAGCAACTCGGTGCGGCGGATGGGCAAACCATGAATAAAATCAGCCGACCGTTTGTCATGCATATAGCGAAGCACACCGGCAGCCGCCAACACAGGAACAAGCCAGGCGATCAGCGCTTCTAACGCATTCGATATATGGTATACACTGTCCCACTGTGGCATATTGCCTACTTTCGGATCATATTGGGAATAAACCAAGGCGATCGGCAACACGATCGCCGCCAGCCATAGCAGCAAATGAAGGATCGCAATCCAACCTATTTGGCGAATATTTTGCGTCCACATGGCGCGGTTCGCCGACCACCGTTTCCTAGACATGAGCGCCCCTCCCTATTTCATACATAAAAATTTCCTCAAGTGACAGCGGCAACACATCAAGGATGAGAGGATGAAACGCGCGAACCGTCTCCTCTATGCGCCGCTTTTCCCCACGGACGACAAGCAGGACGATGCTTCCTCGTTCCTCGCGATGCACAATATCGAGGCGTTCCACCAATTCACTCGGAAAGCCATCGCGAAAAGCGAGCTGCAACTTATGCATGCCGGCGCGCAGTTCATCCAAATCTCGCTCTAACCGCACCGTGCCGCGCTCCATCAACCCAACAATGCCACATAAATCTTCGAGCTCGCGCAAATTATGTGACGAGATGACAATCGTCATTTCCCGTTCCACCACTTCATCAATCAACAATTGTTTCACATGGCGACGAACGAACGCATCGAGCCCATCGAGCGGCTCATCCATAATGAGCACATCGGGTTGAACGGAAAAGGCGAGCCAAAACGCGGCTTGACGCTGCATTCCTTTGGAAAACTGCTGAATTTTTTTATCAAGATCCAACGAAAACGCCTCCTGCAGCTCCACAAACCGCTCGCGGCTGAATGACGGATACACTTGTTCGTAAAAGTCCGCCATTTGCCGAATCGTCGTATGCGGAAAAAAATATACGAAGTCCGGCAAAAATAAAAGGCGTTGCTTCACGTTGGTATTTTCCCATACCTCTTCTCCATCGATCACGATCGTCCCTCGATCTTGGCGGAGAATGCCAGCCATTAGCTTCAGCAACGTTGTTTTTCCCGCTCCGTTCGGTCCGAGCAGCCCATAAATCACCCCTTTCGGCACGGTCATCGTTGCACCGTTGACAGCGGGAAACCGATCAAACGTTTTCGTCACGTCTACGAGTTGAATCATTGTTCTCCTCCTCTTCCTCCCCTTCTATGATCCATTGCCATAACTGCTCGTTTGTCACTCCTAAAAAACGCGCTTCCTTGACGAGGCGGATGAACTGTTCATGAACGGCAGCGATCGCCTCGGCGTTTGGCTCTTTCGGGCGCGCCGCGACAAAACTCCCCTTCCCTGGAACAGAATAAATCCAGCCATCGCGTTCGAGTTCGCGGTACGCTTTTTGAATCGTATTCGGGTTGACCATCAGTTGTTTCGCCATCGCCCTGACCGACGGCAGCTGATCATGCGGCTGCCATAATTCGCGGACGATCATTTCTTTCATTTTTTCGATCAGCTGTTCATAAATCGGCTGCCGGCTTCGTACATCGAGTTCAAACATCTCCCCTCCTCCTCTCATCGTCACAACCGTACTATAACTAATAGTACACTTAAAACAGTAGAAATTCAAGTATTTTTTTCCATTTGTCTTTTTATGATTTTGACAACGGCGAACAATAAAATAAAGCGAATGGCTAGATCAGGCGTTAACTGAAGCTGTTTCATGACATGCCTTTCTTGGGTGTTTTCTTCCTAAGTATTGCACTCCCAGCCGTTTGAAAGGATAAATTCACCTATACCGGGAACACTACTGTTCTAGAAACGGTCATAGAAAGAAAGGGATTCATGATGAATGCACAGACGCTTAGCACCCTGCAACTGTTGTTTATGATTATCCTGTCAATTGGATTGATGAATCACGTGATCATCATCCCCTTCATACTCGAGGCCGCTCACCGCGATGCATGGATCGCCACCTTGGGAGCATTGGGGGGCTTGGTCATCTGGCTGCCGCTGCTTTATTTCATCATCAAACAACTGAATGGCGAACGTCTGTTCGATTGGTTAAAAAACCATTTTTCAAGCCCAGTCGCCTATGTAACGGCCATTGTTAGCAGCATATTCTTACTTCTGCAGGGCTTTGTCACATTAAGTGATACGATCACGTTCACCACGACTTCTTATTTGACGACGACGCCGAGATGGGTGCTAATTCTTGTCATCGCCCTCGTTTGTTTTTATAACGCGTATCGAGGCATCGATTCGATTGCCAACACAGCGATGATCATTTGTCCGTTCGTCATCGCCTTCGGTTTATTCGTCATGCTGTCCACTATTCCCCATAAAGACTATTCACTGCTCAAGCCGATGCTTGAGCACGGCATGACGCCTGTGTTCCGGGGCATGCTGTACGTTGGGGCAGGTTATGTGGAAATAATCGTTCTTTTATTTCTCTCTCATCGACTGCCCCGTCCGTTTTCATGGAAAGCACTCGCCGCCCTTGTCTTCTTCACAGCCGGTCTGACCATCGGTCCAACGCTCGGAGCCATTGCCGAATTCGGACCCGAGCAGGCGACACGCCTTCGCTATCCGTCTTTTGAACAATGGCGGATGGTCAATTTAGGGACATATATCGAACATGTGGACTTTCTGTCGGTCTATCAGTGGCTGTCTGGCGCTTTCATCCGTATTTCTCTGTCAACGGCGCTGATTGTGGAGCTGTTTCCAATCCGCCATTTACAAACACGACGTTGGATGCTTATCGTTCTCTACTTGGCGATCACCTTGGCATCTCTGACACCGGGCAGCGATGAACAATTTTTGTATTTTGTCAAACATTGGGTACTACCATCGTCGCTGCTGTTTAGTCTTGCGCTGTCTGTTTTGTTAGGCGCTTTGGCTTTATTGACGCACCGTAAAAAGAAAAGAGGGATGGCATCATGAAACCGATTATGCGCGCCGCCCAAGGCAAGCGGCTGAACGACGATTACACCGGATTAGAGACTGTGATCATCTCCGAAGAGGCATTACAGATGATGTACGCGAAATGCAGCGACGTCATCATGACAGAGACGGCCGTTCCATCGCCGCTCTCTGACGGGTCATCAAAAACTGTACACTTGTTATTTATTTATTGTGAGGAATTGTGCGATGTACAAATGTTGCAAAAGACCATCTACCCAATGTTCCGCAAGATTTGTGAACAGCATTCGTGCTTCTCGCACGCTGATATCGAAACATGCAAACCACCCGCGCTCGAATACATGGGGCACGAAGTGCGAATCGATGATCTCAACTTAAGACTGTTTAGCGGCGATTTGCTCATTTATTTCCGCGAAGCCGACGCCTTATACGCAATGCCACTTGCGAGTCCGCCCAACCGTGACCCAGAGGAGCCAAACACGGAAGTGTCGATTCGCGGACCAAAAGACGGATTTATTGAAGAGATCAACAAGAACGTGGCGCTCATCCGCAAACGGCTGCGCTCAAATTGTCTCGCCTATGAGTCGTTCATTATCGGCACACGCAGCCAGACAAAAGTTGCGCTGCTCTACGTCGAAGATATTGCCAACACAGCCATCATCGATGAGGTGAGAAGACGGCTGCTCAGCTTATACATTGACTCGGTAACAAGCACCTCTCAAATTGAAGAGTGGCTGTCCGACACCAAGATTGCTTTGTTTCCAATGTTCGGTTATACCGGGCGCCCTGATTTTGCCGTCAATTCGCTTCTCAATGGCCGTTTTATCATCTTAGTGGACGGGTCACCGACCGCCTTGATTGGACCGGGCAATTTAACGTTTTTGCTAAACACATCGGAAGATAATAACACATTTTTCCTATTTGTTGTATTTCAGCGTCTGCTTCGGCTTGTTGGCACCTCGGTCGCCATTTATTTGCCAGGCGCCTGGATCGCACTCACTTCGTTCCATCCAGATCAGCTGCCATTCACCTTACTCGCAACGCTCATTTTGTCGCGCCAAGGAGTGCCACTTCCGGTGCCGCTTGAAATGTTTATCATGATGATTTTGTTTGAAGTGTTTAAAGAAGCTGGGATGCGACTGCCAATCGCCATCGGGCAGACGCTGTCGGTTGTTGGCGGTTTGATTATCGGACAAGCGGCGATCAACGCCGGGCTCGCGGCCCCGGCCACACTCGTTGTTGCCGCTATTTCTGTCATCTCGACATTTACGCTTGTCAATCAAAACATCGCCGGCAGCGTCACTTTGCTGCGCTTTATTGTTCTCATTTTCGCTTCCTCCCTTGGTTTGTTTGGGTTTATTTTGTCGCTGTTTTTCTTTTTGACCTATATCGTCAACTTGCACATTTTTGGCATTCCGTACTTGACACCGCTAGCACCGCCTTCAAAAGATATCGGGAAAGTATTTATTCCAAGCACGTGGAAACAGTTCCGCACGCGCGACCGCATTGTGCGTCCAAAAGATCTCATTGCAAAAGAGAGGGAACGGCAATGAGGAATCGGGTCATTCCCATCATCGTCTCTGTCCTGTTGCTTGGCGGTTGCTGGGATACACGCAATATCGATCAAACTGTCTACGTCCATTCCATCGGGGTTGATTACAAAGACGGCAAGGTGATCGCCTACATCCAGTTGATCAGCTTCACCGCCCTTGCTAAAGTCGAAGCAGGCGGTGGCAAAGACAAAGCGACCGTTTCCATCGGCAAAGCATCTGGCGACACATTTAACATCGCAACCGACATGATCTACCGTTCCATTCAACAAAGGGTATCATGGGGACATGTCAAAAGCATCGTCTTTACGAAACGTGCCCTGCAAAAAGGCCTTGTGGCTGATGTGATCGATGTACTGAACCGTTACAATGAAATCCGCCATACAGCATGGGTGTACGCTACCGATGAGCCGCTTTCTGATCTGTATGCAGCAACGCCGCTGTTGAATGCTTCGTCGTATTATTCGGTGTTGTCCAACCCGGAAGAAATTTTTCAACAAAGTTCATTCATCCGTCCAATCCGACTCAACCGGCTGGTTGCGACGATGGACGAAAAAGCTGCTACAGCCAGAATTCCTTATTTGACCATCGACGGCGACCGATGGACAGAAAACAATAAGCCAAAACCAATGCTCGCTGTATCGGGTGTCTGTTTTATCCACGATTACGCCCTGCAAGGATGCGAGCGCCGTTCCGATCTACAAGGACTTCGCTGGTTTGAACAGAAGATTCGACGTACGCCGATTTATATCAAACAAAACGGGGAAACGGTCGCCACTCTTGTCGTCCAAAAACCGAAAACAAAATGGTCTTTCAAGACAAAGGGCGGGAAGCCTGCAGTTGACATCCAAGTCGAGGCGCAAGGAGCCATCATCGAAACACGGAAACATCTGCCAAGAAAACAATTAACGAAATTGGCAGAACAAACAGTGAAGCAAGAAATCAACCATCTATATAAGCTTAGCATCGAACGGCGAATCGATATGTTCAACTTGTCGGAGCAACTGTATCGCCAGCGTCCGAATCTTTGGAAAAAACATGAGAACCATGGCCTTATCCCGCTCGACAATGACACGCTATCTGTGAACGTCAAACTCATCATCAGTGCATCTGGAAGAGAAAAGCTGAATTACCATGGTGGTGATTAAAAACAAAAAAATGGAACGCATTCTCACCGACGCTCACACTGAGAAAGTAGGGCTTTCTCAGTTCGCGATGATCAAGTATAATTAGCATTGAACGGGGAGAATAATGGAAGCCGCCCATATGGAACGAACGAGCGCCAAGATGATCGTCTACTCGATGTTGTTCGCCATCCGCCTCGTCCACTTTTCGAACAATGCGATGCAGGCAGTCATCCCGGCGCTCTTTCCCATTTTGTGCTCGACTTTGAAACTGTCGTATACAGAAATCAGCTGGATTGCAAGGAAAACTTGAGCTCTAGTCAAGCGCTCGGAACAGAGCCGCTTGCATTGCCGAATCTTGTTCATCACCAGGCTAGTGTTGTCGTTCCGTTTTGCAACCTTTGTCGTCTACGCCCAAGAGCGATGGCGAATCATATCAGCATAGCATCCGACGCGTAATCATCGGCTTGGCACCGTCGTGTCCGGCCGAATCACCGATTTGTCGTCGCTTGGTACGATAATACCGCTTTGCGTCATGCTGTCGCTTTTTAGCGACCCTGGCCATTTGGCTGCCAAAAGACCAGAGGCAACAAAACTATTTTTCTTTCAACCGCTTTCCGATTATAATGGAAGACAATGATGTTCACCCGATTAGGAGATTTTTTGTATGGCAGGTTTATATATTAATCAACACGTCCTCAATAATTTGTTTTATATTTTAGTCACCGTGTTTGCGTTTTCATTCATTTATGACCATAGCCCAGCAATTCAGCGCAAACCGCTGTACAACCGGACGCTTCTTTGCGCCTGCTTGGCGCTGGCGTCTGTGCTGTGCATGAGATTTCCCATTTATATTGATCCGACGTGCATCCACGATTTCCGGCAAATTCCGTTTTTGCTTGGAACGCTCTATGGCGGCGGTATCGTTGGAGCCGTGTTTTTTGCTGTGTTAATGCTGGCACGCACTATCTTGTACGGGTTTCAATCGTTGACATTCGTCGTCTATGCCATCATGTTCGTTGTTGCGGCGGCCGCCTCTCCACTATTCCGTCGTCTACCTCGGTCTGGCAAGCTGTTCGCCTCGCTTTGGCTGACGTTTTTGATTGCGATCTTAACAACATTTGTGGCCGTCATTATCGCTGATTTTTCGGTGACGAAGCCGTATATCGTGTATTTTATTATTATGCCGCCATTTGTCATGATGTTCGCCGTCTATTTGATGGAAACGCTCCATGAGGCGCAGCTCGCTCGGGCGGAGCTGATGAAGATGGAAAAAATGGAGATCGTCAGCCAGCTGGCTGCCAGCATTTCGCACGAAATCCGCAACCCTCTCACTGTCGTGAAAGGGTTCATTCAGCTGCTGCAAACCGAGCCGCTGCCGCGCGAAACAAAGGAGCGGTACATCCGCATCGCCCTAGAGGAAGTCGAGCGGGCGGAAGGGATCATCCATGATTATTTAACGTTTGCCAAACCAGCACCGAAAGAGACCGAACCGATCGATGTGGCCGTCGAGCTTCGCAAGGTGTTGCAAATGATCGCACCGATGGCGCATATGCATTCGGTCGATCTCTCTTCTTCCCTTGAACACGGCATCGTCATTGGGAATGTGCAATATTTCCAACAGTGTTTCCTCAATTTGTTAAAAAACAGCATCGAAGCGATGCCAAACGGCGGCACGCTCCGTGTGACGGTCGAGAACCAAGAAACATCCGTCGTCATCACCGTTTCCGACAACGGTATCGGCATGACGAAAGAACAAGTGCGCCGCTTCGGTGAACCGTATTTCAGCACGAAAGAGAAGGGAACCGGGCTTGGCGCCATGGTCGCAGTAAAAATCATCGAACAAATGGGCGGGACGTGGAAAGTCGAGAGCACCGTCCAAAAAGGAACGACGTTGACGATCACCTTGCCGGCACGCCAGCTGCGGCTATTATCGTCACAACAGAGCGCCAATAGCTGAACAAAAAACGGATGTCCGCCTTCAGACATCCGTTTTTTATGGCCGCTTGCCCCGTCACTTGATTTCCTCAAAATAATCTTTGTAAAACCCGCCGACTTTTCCGCTATTGTCGACAACAAAATAAAACTCATCCGTTTCATTTTTCACTTCATACACGTTTCCCGGCGTCAACACATTGTTGACAATGTATTTTTCCGCGTTCGTATGGACGCATTTCACTTTTTTGATCGTCGGACGGGTCGCCCATGTGGAATGAATCATGCCGTCATCTCCTTCTCTTTATGTTCTTCTCCTTCTTTATTGTAGCGGCCTGAATCTTCGGCTGCAACGTCCAATTCACCATTGGCTGCCATGATCAGCCCCTCAACCATTGAATGAGATGGACAACCGTGCCAGACCGGCCAAACGCTGTTTTTCGACGGCGGCATGGCCATCGCTTTTGAGTAAAGCTCGTCTGAATCGCGCATAATAAATGCCGCCAAATGATATTAACAAGAAGGTCGCGAAGATGAGCGATCAAGAAAGCAAACGGCAATTTCAAGACGACTTCGACCAGTACTGGATGGACAATGTGATCCGCACCCTGAAAAACTACGTGTACCAAGTCGGCTATGAAGCATCGAGCGGCAACCCGACCAGCGACCATCAAGAGGCGAAAAAAACGCGTGAATGGCCGCACGGCTGAACCGGAAAAGAATGTCCTTTCCGTTTTTGCTTTTTGGATGGAAAGTTAGTAGCTACGCTTCAACAAGACAAGTGAGACGCAAGCCATGACCATCTCCGGCTACGGCTCATCGCGCACCGCCTCAAATTCGATGATGCGCCCGTACGGCTCCACCGTCGTTTCGCCGTTCGTTTCCACTTCGCGGAAAATCGGCTTCTCGATGCGGCGGATAGGGCGATAACCTTCTTGTTTCATCCGCTCTAAACAGGCAGCAATCGTTTCGCCTTCAGCTACGGCAAACCGTTTTTTCTTCATCGCGTTCAGCACCTTTCCTCTTTCCTTCACCACTATTTTACCCGAAAAAAGAAGCCGGATCCTTTCGTCCGGCTCAACATGTTTTTTGCACATATTTCCGATACAGCCTGTACAGCTCAGTCGCCTTGTACGTTTCAATTTTTTTCTGTCCGACCGGATGGCGGGCGATGCCTGCCTTTTTTAACTCGGCGACGATCCACCCTTTCGACCCGAAATGCGCCATGAGCGCTTCCCTCCTTTTTCATGCGCTTGTCTTTATGTATATGCGCACGAAAATGAGTGAAGAACCCTCTTGCCATGCTCTCTTCTGTGAAAATGTACGCGCCTTCGGTCGCCATTTTCATGCTTAGGTGGAGCCCAAATCTTAAATCTTTTCCGTGCTTTTTTGTTTTCTTGTTCGCTTTTGCCGGGCTGACGCGGTTTTTCCTTCGCCTTTGGCGCGGATTCAGCCGTTTTTCGGCCACGTTTTTTTCTTTGTATACTAGCCGCAACGAACAGCGGACGTCTCGGTGGCCGACCAACACTTCCTCAAATGATAGACGCCGCTTCTCTGCTCGTGGTCAAATGATGCGTGTCATTCGGCCGGTCACAACCAAGCTAAAACACAGCAATATGCTGTAGCGTATAGCCGACTAGCCATTGGTCTTGCATTCCATCTTGCCCGCAGCTGGCTTTATGCCTCGCGATTTGATTGCCTCTTGAACATCCGCTCCGGTTATACCGTTCGCAAGCGGCTGATTGGTTTCGTCTATCACCTGCCGGCAAGCTTGTAAAAAAAGAAGCGGCCGTTCAAAGCCGCTTCTATTCCTTCATTTACGCCGACGGCGATTTATGTTTTTTTCCTTTTAAGAAGAACGCCATCAATAGTGCTAACACCGTCAAGCCAGTGGCGACAAAAAAGGCGTCATTGATTCCCTCGACCGTGGCGCGCTGCTGCACAAGCCCATATAGCAGCTCACTAACGGCTTCGTCACTCGGGATCACTTGTTTTAGCTGGCTAACAACATCCATAAAGAACGGATTCGTTTCTGTCATTTCATTGCGATACTGTTCCACATGAAATTTTGTCCGGTTTGACATGACGGTCACCAAAAAGGCTGTGCCGAGCGAAGCTGCCACTTGGCGGAGCGTGTTCGCCATCGCTGTGCCGTGGCTGTATAGATGGCGCGGCAACGCGTTTAACCCTTCCGTCATAATTGGCATCCCGAGCATCGACATGCCAAACATGCGGAAAATGTAAAGCCAAATTAAATGACTATATGGTGTATCCATCGTCAGTTTGCTAAATTCCCATGTTGTCACGGCAGTGATGATCAAGCCGACGATGGCAAGTGCCCGCGCACCGATGCGGTCAAACACCCAACCGGAAATCGGCGACATGATCGCCATCACAATCGCCCCCGGCAACAAGAGCAAACCCGCATCGAGCGGCGTAAAGCCGCGCAAATTTTGCAAATAGACCGGAAGCAAGACCATTGCGGCAAACATGGCCATATTAATGACCGAACCGATCACCGTTGACAACGTAAACACTGGATAACGAAACACGCGGAAATTTAACACTGGGTGCTCCGAACGGAGCGAACGCCATGTAAACAAGACGAGGAACAAAGAACCAACAACAAGCGAGACGACGACTTCCGTCTGCCCCCATCCATTGCTTCCGGCCTCACTGAACCCGTACAAAACGCCGCCAAACCCGATCGTCGAATAAATCGCTCCTTTCATATCGAGAACGGGATTTCCTTTGCGCGGCGTTTTTTTCAACCAAAGAGAAGCGAGGACAAGATCCACAATGGCGATCGGCAACACGACATAAAACAAAAGGCGCCACGTATAATGCTCGACGAGCCAACCCGAAAGCGTCGGACCGACCGCCGGCGCAAACATCATCGCAATCCCGACTGTTCCCATCGCCACCCCACGGCGTTCCGGCGGGAAAATCGACAGCATAATGACCATCATGAGCTGCATAATAATGCCCGCTCCAACCGCTTGCGTCAGCCGTCCTGCGAGCATGACCGCAAATGTTGGAGCGATCGAGCAGACAAACGCCCCGATGGCGAAAAACGACATGCTTGAGACAAACAATGTTTTCGTCGGAAACTTGGCGATTAAAAACGGACTGATTGGGATGAGCACCCCGTTGACAAGCATGTACCCCGTAACGAGCCACTGGATCGTCGCTGTCTCGACATTGAAATCTTGCATCATATGCGGCAGTGCGACGTTAATCAACGTTTGGTTCAAGATGGCTACAAACGCCCCAAGCATGACCGTCACGACCACTTTGCCGCGGCTGCCGATGTCACCTAATCCACCTTGACTTTGTCCGGACGAGGTAGCCGGGCGCACATCCGCCCTCGCGCCATCTGCTGTCTCAACCGCGGCCGGAGCTGATTTGTGCCGGCGCAACATGATGTTGAGGACCGCTAGGACGAAAACGGCAAATATGATATAGCTAATCATAAATGTAGACATCGCTGATCACCTACTTATGAATGCGGACAGTGACGTTCATGCCCGGCACGAGTTCGGCTCCGTTGTAGTTGTCGATCGAAATCGTCACCGGAATGACTTGCGTCACTTTCGTGTAGTTGCCAGTTGCATTTGAACTCGGCAACAAGCTGAACGTATTCGCTGTCGCATAGCCAAGTTTTTCAACTTTGCCGCTGAATTGACGGTCCGGATATGCGTCGACATAAATATCGACATCTTGCCCAACTTTGACGTCTTCGATCTCTGTCTCTTCAATGTTCGCCGTCACCCACAAATCATTTAAATCAAACCCACTGGCAAGTGACACTCCTGCTGCAATAAACGAACCCTCCACCGCGTTTTGCTGCACGATCGTCATCCGATGCGGCACCGTGATTTCCACGGTATTTTTGCCGTCTGACACTTCACCGATTTTCTCCCCAGCAGCAAACGTTTTTCCAATGTTTCCAGACCATGACGTCAATTTTCCTGACAACGGAGACGCTACCGGAATGACTTGACCATCAATACGGGCGTTATCCGTTTTAATGTAGTTTGTTGCTTCATTAACATAGTAATAGGCAGCAAATCCTCCGCCAACAAGCAAAATAAGCACGATGATGTTCAGTGCAAGCAAACGTTTCACGTTCACCGTTTATTCCTCCCCTAGTAAAATGGTTTTCACTTTCTCTTGCAACCGCAAAAACTGTTCGATTTCCTCCGGAGAGATCAGCTCCTGAATTCGTTGAAGCCGCCGGCGCAGCACCGACTGTTCACCAAATGCAGCAAGCACCGTCTCCTTCCCTTTTTCCGTCAAACTTAGAATCACAGCACGCCGATCTCGTTTGGACGGTTCGCGAACGACGAGCCCCGCGCTAACAAGCCGATCGACTGTGCCGCTGACGTTGCTATTGCTTAAGTTGAGCTTTTCCGCTAGATCGTGTAGGCGAATATGCTCTTTTTTCAACAATGTATACAGGACAATCAGCTGCACTTCCGTAATCCCAACGCGGGCAGCATCTTCGCGGATGAGACGGTACAGCGCCTTTTGCGCCCGAGCAATAGCATACATAATGTCACGTCCAATTCCTTCCATCTATCCCCCCTCCTTTAACTAGCAAACCCGAATAATTTCAATACGAATTATTTCCACACGAAATACAATTATAGCATGCTAATAAGGAAAATCAACTATATTGTTTCCTTCGTCTGCAAAATGATTTCCATCCTGTTGAAAAACGGCAGCCATTCATGCCATACAAACAAAAAAAGCGTCCGTTTGGACGCTTTGTTTCATGCGGATAATCCGCGCCGCGGTTGCCGTCGGCTGAATGCAGTTTCTCAACCACGCTCTACTAGGTGGGTGTTCGCAGAAACGTTCCTGCCGTCCTCGCTAACGAATGGGAGGCATGGCATTCCGGTTTCGATATAGAACTCCCTTTTCATTGCCATCGGTTGAAACTTCATTCTACAACGCACAACGCAGCAGCGGATTGGTGATTATTATCATACACGATCTTCAGTTGTTTGGCAAGAGAGACAGCGGCCCATGTTCTTCAAACCGGATATACCCCATGTTTCCGTTCGGAAAAAGCCATATATTTGGACATATAAGCGTCAAACCGGCGAATGAGCTCGTCACGCAGCTCGTTCGGCGCGATGATCCCGTCGATGACGAGCTCGGAAGCAAGTCGATAAATGTCAATATCACGCCGGTACTCTTCCCGCTTTTGCTCAACAAAAGCCGGCCGCTCTTCTGGCGGCAGTTCGGCGATTTTGTTTGCATAGACGGCATTGACAGCCGCCTCCGGTCCCATCACCGCGATTTGCGCGTTCGGAAACGCGAGGCAGCAATCCGGTTCAAACGCCGGTCCAGCCATCGCATACAATCCGGCGCCGTATGCTTTGCGCACGATAATAGAAATTTTCGGCACCGTTGCTTCCGACATCGCCGCAATCATTTTCGCCCCGTGACGGATAATGCCGGCTCGCTCGACTTTCGTGCCGATCATAAAGCCCGGGATATCGGCCAAAAACAAAAGCGGGATGTGGAATGCATCGCAAAGGGTGATGAACTTTGCCGCTTTATCGGCGGAATCGTGGAACAGCACTCCGCCCTTGACGCGCGGCTGGTTGGCGATAATGCCAATCGGCTGGCCGGCAAGGCGCGCCAAGCCCGTAATGAGTTCCGGCGCAAACAGCTTTTTCACTTCACAAAACGATCCCTCATCAATGATCCGCTCAATTAAATCATACATATTAAACGGTGCGTTTTGGTTCTCCGGCAAAATCTCTTCAATCGTTTTGTCGAACGATTTCGGCGGCTTCGCTTCTGCCATCGGCGGTTTTTCGCTGTAGTTGGACGGAAAATACGACAAATAGCGGCGCACATAGGCGATCGCCTCTTCTTCGGTTTTCACAAGCACATCGCCGCAACCCGAAACAGTACAATGCATGCGAGCGCCGCCCATTTCTTCGAGCGTCACTTTTTCGCCGATGACCATTTCCGCCATGCGCGGCGAGCCTAAATACATCGATGCATTGCCTTCGACCATAATGACGATGTCACAAAACGCTGGAATATAAGCGCCGCCGGCTGCCGACGGACCAAAGAGCAAGCACACTTGCGGCACTTTCCCCGACAGTTTCACTTCATTGTAAAAAATGCGCCCCGCTCCGCGTCGGCCGGGAAACATTTCGATTTGGTCGGTAATGCGCGCGCCGGCCGAATCAACTAAATAAATGAGCGGACAGCGCAGTTTTTCCGCCGTCTCCTGGATGCGGATGATTTTTTCGACCGTACGTGCCCCCCATGAACCAGCTTTGACGGTGGAGTCGTTCGCCATCACGCAGACGGTCCGGCCGTTGATTTTGCCGATGCCGGTGACAACTCCATCAGCCGGCAGTCCGTCAGCCAAACAGTTGGCAAACAATCCGTCTTCCACTTCCAAGCCGTCATCAAGCAACAAATTCAACCGATCGCGCACAAACAGCTTTCCTTGGGCAGCGTTCTTTTCATGATATTTCGGCGCTCCACCTTTTTTAATGTCAGCTGCCCGTTTCGCTAGCTCCTCAGCCAGCGTGACTCGTTGATTAGCTATTTCCTTCATCCCCATGTTGTCGCCTCCTTGCTTCGTTCATTCCGCTGTTTTCTCAGGCGGTACTTTTATCCATCGAATGTCATCGCCAATACGTCCAACAGCATTGCACACCGCGGCCGGCTACTTTGAGGCAGCGCTTTGGCGGCATATTTCACAACGTGCCGCACCGCAAAGCAGCCGCTTCGACGCCGCGCTTGGCCGCGTCGGTTTCCCCCCTTGGTATTGAAGCGCTTACGGCCATTTGAACCTATGCCTGTAGCGTTCCCCGGGCTTTCAGCCGGCCGCGTCGAAGCGTCTTATTCCCCTTTGTATACCGGTTTCCGTCTCTCTTTAAACGCCTGCAAGCCTTCGAGTCGGTCTTTTGTCGGGATCGTCGCCTCATAGGCGAGCTGCTCAATCGCCAATCCGGTCTCCAAGTCAACGTTAAACACGCTTTGCACCGCCCGTTTCGCTTGGCGGACGGCAATTGGTGCATTATCGGCGATTTGCCGAGCCAATTCAAGCGCCCGCTCCATTAGTTCGGCGCGTGGTACAGCGTATTCAACGAGGCCGATTCGCTCCGCCTCCTTGGCCGTGATCCGTTTCGCGGCAAAAATCAACTCTTTCGCCTTTCCGATGCCGACAAGACGCGGCAACCGTTGCGTGCCGCCCGCGCCTGGAATGATGCCAAGTGACGTTTCTGTCAATCCGAGTTGGATGTCATCAGCAGCGTAACGAATGTCGCATGCTAAAGCGAGCTCGAGCCCGCCGCCAAACGCCGAGCCGTTTAGGGCGGCGATAACCGGCTGCGGCACTTTCTCGACCTCATTGATTGTTTTGCTGATCAAGGCGACCGCCTGCCGCACTTCCGTTTCATTCATTCCCGCCCGCTCCTTCAAGTCGGCGCCGGCGCAAAACACTTTTTCTCCCGCCCCGGTCAAAATGACGACACGCACGTCTTTTTGAAACTTAATCTCTTGCAACAAGTTGCCAAGCTCTAGGAGAAGCGCTCTTGAAAGCGCATTGGCCGCCTCGGGGCGGTTTAACGTCACAATACCAATGCCGTTTTCCTGCATGTCAAACGATACGAACGTTCCCACTTTCCTCTTCCTCCCAAAATGAATTTGCTTATGATGAAATCGTTTGTAAATAGCGGCTTGGGAGCGGACGACCAATTTTGTCGCGAATAAACAAGGCTGCTTTCGTCAGTTGCTCCACATTAATGCCGGTTTCAACCCCCATGCCATGCAGCATGTACACTAAATCATCGGTGGCAACGTTTCCTGATGCCCCGGGGGCATACGGGCAACCGCCAAGACCGCCAAGAGAGCTGTCAAACGTTGTGATTCCCATCTCCATCGAAACTAAAATATTGGCGAGCGCCGTCCCCCTCGTATCGTGAAAATGCATGGCGATCTGCTCAGCCGGAAAACGGCGGAGCACCTCAGCAAGCACGTCTTCGACTTGTTTTGGCGTCGCCACACCGATCGTATCGCCTAACGACAGCTCATCGATCCCCATCGCAAACAGCCGGTCAGCGACCATGAGCACTTGATCGACAGCAACCGTCCCTTCGTACGGACAGCCAAACACTGTCGAAACATAGCCGCGCACCGTTTTTCTTTCTTGCTTCGCCGCTTTCACGACACCTTCCAACACCGGAAACGTAGCAGCGATTGTTTTGTTAATGTTTTTTTGGTTATGCGTCTCGCTTGCTGACATGAAGACGCCGACTTCATCCACCCCGACACGAAGCGCCCGTTCTAATCCTTTTTCATTCGGAACGAGCGCAGCATACGTGACGCCGTCTTTGCGGCGGATGCCGG
Organism: Geobacillus thermodenitrificans subsp. thermodenitrificans DSM 465; assembly: GCF_000496575.1. Classification (GTDB taxonomy): domain Bacteria; phylum Bacillota; class Bacilli; order Bacillales; family Anoxybacillaceae; genus Geobacillus; species Geobacillus thermodenitrificans. The sequence goes on from NZ_AYKT01000005.1 coordinate 46,373, forward strand.
CTGCGACTTCGGCGGCATCGGCAAGCTGCGGAATCCATTTTGGATGGACAAATGACGTCACTTCAATATACGACAACCCGGTTTCCGATAATAAATTGATCCAAGCAATTTTGTCAGCCGTGGCGACCGGTGATGCTTCGTTTTGCAGACCGTCGCGCGGGCCGACTTCCTTAATCGTCACCTTCGTCGGCCATCGCCCCATGTCCGCTCCCCCCTTTTCGTTTTATCCCCGTCCCTCAGGTACTTTTTGTTCCTTTCGCCACGTCTGATGGCGAGTCTGAACTTCATTGTTGGTAGAACGGTTCACGCGCATGTTTTCCTACTCAATCTCGACAAGCACGTCGCCCTCGTTGACGAAATCCCCTTCTTGCACATGAATGCTCTTCACCGTGCCGGATGTCTCAGCGGCGACCGGGATTTCCATTTTCATAGACTCCAAAATGACGACATCTTGTCCTTCTTCAACACGGTCACCGACGGCGACAACAATTTTCCATACACTTCCGGCCATTGTGGCAGTGACTTTGTTCATCGTTTCTTCCTCCGTTTCTGCTTCATTTTGTTTTAGTTGGCTGCCAATAGTTCGAAAGAAAATCGGTCGTCGTTTCCCCAGCACGGAACGCCGGGTGGGACAACACCGCCTCAAGCAGCGGGATGTTCGTTTTAATGCCTTCGACGCGATAGTCCCGAAGCGCTTCGAGCAAGCGTTCAATCGCCGATGTTCGATCCGAACCTTTGGCGATCATTTTGGCGATCATCGGGTCGTAAAACGGCGTAACGGTGATGCCGCTTTGAACCGCCGTTTCATGACGAATCCCTTCACCTTGAGGAACGGAAAAGGCGGCAATGCGGCCAGGCGACGGGTAAAACGTGTTCGGGTCTTCCGCATAAATTCGCACTTCAATGGCGTGTCCATCGCGGCGAATGTCTTCCTGCTTATACCGAAGCGGCTCGCCGGCAGCGATGCGCAGTTGCTCTTCGACGATGTCAATGCCGGTGATTTCCTCGGTCACCGGATGTTCAACTTGGAGACGAGTATTCATCTCGAGAAAATAAAAGTTTTTTTGTTCATCAACCAAAAACTCGATTGTACCGGCGTTCGCATAACCGATATAACGTGCTGCCTGGACGGCGGCTTCGCCCATTTTCCGCCGCGTTTCTTCATCCAAAAACGGCGATGGCGCTTCCTCAACCACTTTTTGATGGCGGCGCTGGATCGAGCATTCGCGTTCCCATAAGTAGACGCAGTTGCCGTGCCCATCGGCGAGCAGCTGAATTTCAATATGGCGCGGGCGTTCAATATATTTTTCGATATACATCGTCCCGTCGCCGAAAAACGAAGCAGCTCGTTTTTGACTGCCTTCAAACGCTTGGCGCAGCTCGGCTTCATCGTGAGCGATGTGCATGCCGATACCGCCGCCGCCTGATGATGCCTTCAGCATGACTGGATAACCGATGGAAGCTGCGGCTGCAGCCGCTTCATCGGGGCTGTCTAATGCAAAGGAAACGCCCGGGACGATCGGAACGCCAGCTTTTTCCATCGTCTGGCGTGCTTCGATTTTGCTGCCCATCGCAGCAATGACGTCCGCCTTCGGGCCGATAAAGACAATCCCTTCTTCCTCACAGCGACGGGCAAACGCTGGGTTTTCCGAGAGCAGTCCGTAACCGGGATGAATCGCTTCCGCTTTCGCCGCTTTGGCGACTTCGATGATTTTTTCGATATTTAAGTAGCTTTCCGCTACGCGCGGCTTGCCGATCAAATACGCTTCATCAGCGAGCTGAACATGGAGCGAATCCGCATCCGCTTCCGAGTAGACAGCAACCGTTTGGATGCCGAGCTTTTGGCATGTGCGAATGATGCGGACGGCGATTTCGCCACGGTTGGCAATCAACACTTTCGCAAACATCCTCTCACCCTTTCACAAAAAGTGGGCTGCCGGCGCCGGACGGTTCGCCCGCCCGGCGCGGCGGTTTAAGTCGTCAAGCCGAGGCGCTGTTTCGCCATTTCTCGCAGCTTAAACTTTTGAATTTTCCCAGACGCCGTCATCGGATAGGAATCAGTAAACTCGATATAGCGCGGGATTTTGTGACGGGAAATGTTGCCGCGGCAAAACTCGCGAATTTCCTCAGCGGTCGCCGTTTCACCGTCCTTTAAGATGATCCATGCCATCACTTCTTCCCCATACCTTTCATCGGGCACCCCGACCACTTGGACGTCCAAAATTTTCGGGTGTTTGTATAAGAATTCTTCGATCTCGCGCGGGTAAATGTTTTCGCCGCCGCGGATGATCATATCTTTCAGCCGGCCGGTAATGCGGCAGTAACCGTTTTCATCCATCGTCGCCAAATCGCCGGTATGCAGCCAACCGTCTTCGTCAATTGCTTCATTGGTCGCTTCCGGATTGTTGTAATATCCTTTCATCACATGGTAACCGCGCGTGCATAACTCGCCTTGCACGCCCCGCGGCACTTCGTTGCACGTGCCGGGCTCAACGATTTTCACTTCTACACCCGGCAGCGCGCGGCCGACCGTTTCGACGCGCAGCTCAATCGGGTCATCAGTGCGCGTCTGGGTAATCACCGGGGACGATTCCGTCTGCCCGTAAGCGATCGTAATATCGGTCATACCCATTTTGTTGATGACTGCTTTCATCACTTCGACTGGGCAAGGAGAACCAGCCATAATGCCCGTGCGCAGCGATGACAAATCGTATTGATCAAAATCCGGGTCATTCAGTTCAGCGATAAACATCGTCGGCACGCCGTGCAGCGCCGTGCATCGCTCCGCCGCAACCGTCTCGAGCACCCGCTTTGGATGGAACTCCACCACCGGCACCATCGTCGCTCCAACGGTGACGCACGCGAGGGTGCTCATGACGCAGCCAAAGCAATGGAAAAACGGCACCGGGATACAAAGACGGTCGCCTTCGCCAAGTTTCATACATTGCGCTACTTGGTGGGCATTATTGACGATGTTATAATGCGACAACATGACCCCTTTCGGGAATCCGGTCGTTCCAGATGTGTACTGCATGTTGATCGCATCGTGCGGGTCGAGGCTCTCTAACCGTTCATCGAGTTCTTCTTCCGTCACCTCATGCGCCATCGCCAAGATGTCGTTCCATGTGAACATGCCCGGATAACGCTTATCGCCGAGCAAAACGACGTTTTTCAGCTTCGGCAGCCGCTTGGACTGGAGCTTCCCCGGTTCGGCAGTACGCAACTCTGGAACAATGCTGTACAAAATGTCGATATACGAAGAATCGCGGTATTGTTCGATCAAAAAGAGCGTCGTCGAATCGGACTGCTTAAGCAAATACTCAAGCTCTGCCGCTTGATAGTTCGTATTGACCGTAACAAGTACCGCCCCCATTTTCCCCGTCGCGAACTGGCAGGCGATCCATTCTGGAACGTTTGTCGCCCAAATAGCGACATGTTCCCCTTTTTCAATGCCAAGCCGCATCAAACCGCGCGCCACAAGGCGGCAATAGTCATTAAACTGCCGGTACGTCAGGCGCAGGTTGCGATCGGCATACACGACCGCTTCACGATCCGGGTATTGCCTGGCACGCTCCTCTAACAATTTCCCCACAGTCACCGTTAACATCGACCGTCTCCTCCCCTTTGTCCGAATTCACTGTTATGGATATGCGCATATTTCCGCTTTTAGCATCCGAGCTGGCGGGCGATGACGAGACGTTGGATTTCCGATGTGCCTTCGCCGATTTCCATGAGCTTAATATCTCGCAAGTGGCGTTCGACGCCGTATTCTTTCATATAGCCGTAGCCACCATGAATTTGAATCGCCTGGTTGCAGACGCGAAACCCCATTTCCGACGCGAACAGCTTGGCAAATGACGCTTCTTTTGTGAACGGTTTCCCCTGATCTTTCAGCCAGGCTGCTTTGTACACCATATTGCGGGCAAGCTCAATTTCCATCGCCATATCCGCGAGCTTAAATTGGATCGCTTGGAACTTGGAAATCGATTGCCCAAATTGAACGCGCTCTTTCGCATATTGAAGCGCTTTCTCAAACGCTGCTTGTGCAATACCGACAGCTAAAGCGGCGATCGATATGCGCCCGCCATCAAGCGTGTACAAAAACTGCTTAAACCCTTTTTGCGGGTCGCCTAACACGTTTTCTTTCGGCACACGGACGTTCTCAAAAACGAGTTCGCACGTATTGGAAGCGCGGACACCCATTTTGTCATAATTTGAACGGATCGTAAATCCTGGGGAGTCGGTTGGTACGATGAGAGCGGTGATGATGTTTTTGCCGCGCGCATCTTTGCCCGTGACCGCAGTGACGATCACTTGCCGCGCGTATTGGGCGTTTGTAATCCAGCATTTTTCGCCATTGATGACATACTCATCGCCGTCAAGCACCGCAGTTGTGCGCGTGCCGCCGGCGTCCGACCCGGCGTTCGGCTCCGTAAGGCCGAAAGCGCCAAGCGTTTCTCCCTTTGCCATTGGCACAAGCCACGTTTGTTTTTGCTCTTCTGATCCGAAGTAATAAATCGGGCTCGCTCCGAGCGAAACGGCAGCCGCATAACTTAGCCCCGTGCCACCGCAGGCGCGGCCGATTTCTTCGACGGCAATGGCGTACGAAATCGTATCGCCCCCGGCGCCGCCATACGATTCCGGAAACGGAAGGCCCAACAGCCCCAACTCGCCCATTTTGCGGAACACTTCACGCGGAAAATACGCCTCTTCATCCCATTTCGCCGCGTATGGCGCAATTTCCTTCTCCGCAAAGTCGCGAACCATTTCTTTAATCATTTGTTGTTCTTTCGTCAGCGAAAAATCCATATTCTCCCTCTCCCCCATTTGAAGAATAACTATATAAAAACCGACTAGTCGGTTTTTAATCACGTTGAAAATGAGTTGCTTTGTCCAGCAACCAAGACCGACTAGTTGGTCTGGAAACAATAAGCGGCTTATTCGACGATCGGCCGCAACAAAAACTGTGCCGCCGCCGGATGCTCCGGGTCACGAAGCACCGCATGCAAAATGAAATCGGCAAAATAGCTCGCAATCTCTTCAATTGACAGCGGTCCGTCCGGATTGTACCATTTGTACGTCCAGTTCACCATGCCGATGATCGACATGCCAGCGATCTCCACCGACAGTTCCGGACGAAACTCGCCTGCCTCAATCCCCTCACGGATGACACGAAAAATAATTTGTTTAAATTCCTCTCGCTTCTTATTGATCAGCTCGGCATATTCCGGTTTTAAGTACGTGCTTTCCTGATAAAAGACGGTAATATGCGGCTTATATAAATGAAACACTTTGACAAACGATTGAACGATGGCGTACAAGCGCTCGGTCGGCGTCGAACAGCTTTCATACGCTTCCCGCGCTTTTGTAAGCGCATACGTGATAAAGACGTCATGAATATGGTAAAGCAACTCGTCTTTCGATTTAAAATTATGGTAAAAACCACCTTTTGATGTGTCACTTTCCGCCACGATACGGTCGACCGTTACACCGTGGTAGCCATATTTCTCAAATAAATGAAGAGCGGTGTCAATAATGCGATCTCTGAGTGGTTTATCAGCCATAACAGTCTCCTTCACATCGATCGTAAAACATTTCTAAAAAGACAAAATATTCTTCCTGTTTATTAAGATACTCGACAGTTGTAGCTGTTGTCAATAAAAATTGTTCCGCCGACTGAAAAAATGGGAGGCGTCTTTCGCCGCATGACATCCGCAACGATCGCTCGAACCATGTTTCCTAACGGCACGAACCGAAACAAAACAAAGGTCTCATACATAATCACGACTGTTTTTCCAAAAGATAAAAACGGAGGTGGCTTCTGTTGGAACCGATGTTATGCCCAAATTGCAAAACAAACCGGACGCGGTTTCACCTTATCGAGCAGCAGCCGCGGGCGGTCAAGCTCGACCCCCATACCGGTGACATTGAACAAGAGTACACAAATGAAGCGCTCGAACCGTTTCATCTCCCGTACCGCGGTCCAAGCTACCGCGTCCAATGCGGAGTCTGCGGATTGATTGAAGATGCGGACATGTTCATTCAGCGCGCCAAATCTTCTCCACTGGGGTGATCAACATGGCAAACCAAAAACAAACACCATCCTCAATCGTTGACCAAAAACAGCTTGTCAACGACAAGGCAAAAGCGATGCGGGAGCAAGGCGACCAACACATTCGCCGAGTCACGCCTAACGGCGCAGACGGACAATAACCGCCAGCTTGCTTTTGCACACAAGCAAGCTGGCGGGGCTTCCGCCTTTCTAGCGGTACATCGCCCACAGTCCGATATCCCGAAAGCCAAGACGATGGTAAATGCGCCCGGCGTCTGGGTTGTCGTAAAACAAGCATGGCATCTTTCCTTCGGCGAGCAAATCGTAAACGAGCTTCGCCACAATGGCGCTCGCGTACCCTTTTCCTCGATGTTCCGGATCGGTGCAGACGCCGACGATCATCGCCGACAGCGAATTTTCCGCCGTTGTCGATGCGGCCGCCACCATCTTGCCATCTTGTTCAATATAATACGTTCTCGCTGAATTCGTTTCCATCCCCTTCACCAGCATGTCGCGCGCCGTCGGTCTCGTGTCAAATTCAGGAATGCGGCGCCGCAAGTCAACAATCCGATCAACATCGGCCAATCCAGCTTTCTTGATGGAGAACGCTCCTATTTGTTGACGGGCATATTCGTCCGTCCGGCACTCACAAAAGTAAAGCGTCCGCTTCGTCCCAAGCGCCAGCCGTCCTTCAAACTGCCTGGCAATTTCCTCTTTGCCGGACAGCTCGATCGTCAATGTGCGGGCTGTCTCACCGATAAGGCGGGTAAAACCATCAGCATCAAAATCGCCGGGCGCGTATGAAATATAAGAATCATAATAACGAAGCAACACCGCTTTCAGCGAACCGGCATCGTCAAATTGCCCCCAAACGTCTTGGAAATCAGCGTCATAGCCAAACGACTCGATGTCGCCAATGATAAATAAGTTGAACGACGGATCTTGCTGCAAAAATGAAAATAGTTGTTGGTGGTCTTCGACCGTTAACCGACGAATCATAGCACTCCCCCGCTTTTCGAATGATATTTTTTCCATTATACTATAGTGTATATCCGCTGCCAATGGCGGAATGATGAGGGAATGGTTAGTTTCGGCTGACCGTGAAGAAAGGAGGAAGGCCGCTCTCTGTCTGCGAGACGGTCATGCAGATGAAGTTTATTGACGATCTGTACGAATATTACAAAGACCGGCTGACCGGGGATGAAGAAGACGCTGAAGCGGTGGCGATGTCGATTTTGGATGAACTCAACCGCCGCGATGTGCTCAAGCTGATCGGTGAGATGACCGATGAAGAGCTGCTCGGCATGTTTGGCTTGTACTTGTTCGAAAGCTTGAAAGCGAAAATGGCTCGTGAAGGCCTCGGAGCCACACGACCGCAAGAAGGGCCGCGCATCCATTGACAAAAACGGCTGTCCCCGCCAGACAAAGCCGTCTGCACTGGGGACAGCCACATTTTACGAGCAAAGACCGGGTCGTTATCATGCAAAGATCTCTGACGGAATGACAACCCCCGCGAATTGTACGGAACGTGCCCCGCCATCAACCCACAGCGAATACGTCTCCCACTTTCGCCCCGCTTAGAAACCGGAGCGCTTCTTTTGAAATAAAGAATAAAGAAAAAACGTTTTCGAGCCACCTACCGATAAAACTGTACATCATAGCCTTCTTTCAATAACACTTGGTAAATTTGCTGGATATGATCCTCATTTTTCGTCTCAAGCGAAAAGTGGATTTCCGCCTGGCCTGGCAACACTTTGGCACCGATGCGTTGATGGTGGATCGACATCACATTTGCTTCTAGTTCGGCGATAATGCGAAGCAGCTTGTTCAATTGGCCCGGCTTATCGGAAATGATCGTCGTAAACGTCACAAACCGACCGGCCTCGACAAGACCGCGCTCGATGATGCGGGAAATCAATGTCACGTCGACGTTGCCGCCGCTTAAAATGGCGGCGACTTTTTTATCACGAAACGGCAACTTTTGGTACAAAAGCGCCGCCAGCGGACAAGCCGCCGACCCTTCGACGAGCAATTTGTTCCGTTCAAGCAAATAAAGCATCGTCCGTGAAATTTCCGCCTCTTCAACGCAAACGATTCCATCGACGTACTGCTCAATATATTGGTACGTAATATTGCCTGGCTTTTTCACGGCGATGCCATCGGCGATCGTATCCGATGCAGCGATGGCGACCGGCTGTTTATGGCGGAGGGCTGCTGTCATTCCAGGGCAGGCTGACGATTCGACGCCGTACACCTCGACAGACGGTTTCAGCTGTTTTAATGTAAACGCTAACCCCGCGAGCAAGCCGCCGCCACCGACCGGGCAAAGGACGACGTCCACATCAGGAAGCTGCTCAACCAACTCCAAGCCGATCGTTCCTTGGCCGGCCATGACGGCCAAATCGTCGAACGGATGTACAAACGTCATCCCCCGCTCGCGCTGCAGTTCGAGCGCATACTCGAGCGACTCATCAAACACATCGCCGTGCAAAACGACTTCCGCTCCATAGTTTTTCGTCGCTTCTATTTTGCTCAGCGGCGCACCTTTTGGCATAACGATCGTGCACGGAATATGAAGCATGCCGCTTGCATAGGCGACCCCCTGAGCATGGTTGCCGGCGGAGGCGGCGATGACGCCGCGCGACCGCTCTTCATCGGTCAACGACATAATTTTATTGAATGACCCTCTTACTTTAAATGAGCCCGTTTTTTGCAAGTTTTCGAGTTTCATATATACATTATTGCCGGACAACCGGCTGAACGTTTGCGAATGCTCAAGTGGTGTTTCATGAACAATGCCTTTCATTTTCAACCGCGCTTGCTCAATGTCTGTCAACGTCAACATCACTAAACCACCCTTTCTGATCAGGCAACCGGTTCTTTTTCACCCGGCTTTATTATATACAAAACGTTTCATCGCCGACAAATATTGCTTTTTCCTCGGCGGATGACGTACGATAATAGGGTGAAGGAGGGGAAGATTTATGCGGCGACGCCCGCTGTTGCTTTTATGGATGGTCATGTTTTTGGTCATGTCAGGGTTTGGCATCATTATTCCGGTATTGCCGTTTCTTGCTGAAGAAGTGGGAGCTACTCCACTTGAGCTCGGGCTGTTAATGGCGGTTTATTCGTTAATGCAGCTGTTGTTTTCCCCGATGTGGGGACAGCTGTCCGACCGCTATGGCCGTAAGCCGGTGTTGCTCATCGGCATCACCGGGCTGTCGTTATCGTTTTTTCTTTTTTCTGTAGCTGAGACGCTCATCATGCTGTTTGTCGCCCGTTTTCTTGGTGGGGCACTGTCAGCGGCAGCGATGCCGACGGTAATGGCATATGCCGCCGACGTCACGCCGCCAGATGAACGGGGAAAAGCGATGGGAGCGATCGGTGCAGCAACCGGGCTCGGCTTTATTTGCGGGCCAGCCATCGGAGGAATGTTTTCGCAAACGAGCTTGCATCTGCCGTTCGCCATCGCAGGAGCACTATCAGCGGCGACAGCGCTGTTCGTATGGCTCGCTTTGCCAGAACCTTCGCGCCTGTCAACGACCGCTAAATCGGAAGGCCAGCGGTCGCTGAGAGAAATGATACAAAGCCCGCTTCTTTATTTATATTTGCTGCAATGGACGGCGACGCTCGCCCTCGCCGGACTTGAGGCAACGTTCGCTTACTTCGCCGATCGCCGCGCCGGTCTTGATTCCGTTCAACTCGGGTATATTTTTATGATCATGGGAATCGCCAGCGCCCTCGTTCAAGGAGGACTCCTTGGACGGCTGATTAAACGGTTCGGTGAAGGACGTGTCTTACAGGGCGGTCTTGCCGTCTCGGCTCTTGGATTTGCAGCTATTTTGCTCGTACAAGACTTTTGGACGGCTGCTCTTTTTCTATCCATCTTCGGCATCGGAAACGGCGTCATCCGCCCTTGCGTCTCATCGCTCATTACGAAACAGGCAGCCGGTCGGCAAGGAAGTGCTGCCGGACTATTGTCATCGTTTGACTCGCTCGGCCGCATCATCGGCCCGATTGTCGGCGGTGGCTTGTTCAGCTATATGGCAGGGCTCCCTTACTTGCTCGGCATCGTTCTTTGCGTTGTCGGCGCAGGATTGTACGGGCTGTTTGCCGCCCGCAACGAAGTGGGGCGCTTGTCTTCTTAATCCGCTACGGCGGATTTTTTATTGGTTATTTAGCACATAGTTTTATAAAAATATAAAGTAATTACTGAACAGTCGTCATAGACACATGTTTTTCTAAAGATAAACGAATTTGCTTGAGAATAGGAAAACATAGGCGAATTTGCTAATATGAAAGAAAGGAATTCAGAACGCGAAGGGATGAAACGGTTGTGACCGAAAAATCACATTGTGCAGCGCCGGACGTTGCAGCAAGGGCGACGACGGCAAGACAGTGATCCATCTGTCGTTACATTGGCCGAAACGACGTTTTACCTAAAAGGCAGCCAGATGTCTGACGCTGGCACAATCGTCGACTTGTCAGTGCTTGATGTGTTTGGAGCCCCCCTATTTGGCAGCAAAGGGACAAGACGCAAGCTATTTTTCTATTAAGGCGCTTGATGGCCTGCGCTGAAACACCTAGCAACGGTGCCAACCGTCATCGGCCGTCTTAGTGCCCGACATAGGGACGTTCGTCATAGCCAAAGGCGATTCACTTTTGTAAAATAGGAAATGAGATGTGTAGTTAAGGAGTTTGGAAGGATGAACGATCGATTGGTACAACAGCAAACTGAAGAGCTTGAACGAAAGCTGCGCGCTTATGAGCGGCTCATCGAAAAACTCCCGTTCCCATTCATGTTTACCGATTACGAAACCGGAATCACCATCGAAAAAAGGCGCGGTGATGTCCAACCGCGCCTTTCGCCGGCTCGGATCGCCCCTGGAAAGGAAACAGAATGGCAGTGGGACATTGACTTATATCGTGATGTGCCGTTTGAAAAAGTCGAAGCGTTTTTAACACCGCTGCTTGACCTTGTTCCGCACCATATCGTCTTCGTCGACGATCATGGAATCATTACGCTTTGCAATTTACAAGCGGCCATGGATACCGGCGTCGACCGCGATGCCATCATCGGCAAACATATTCGCGAGCTGCTGAAACTTCCCGATGAGCTAATCGCAACACTAGAATCGTTGGAAAAGCGCGAGCCTCTTTACAATCGCGAAGTGCTCGACCGCTTTTACGGCATCGTCAACACCCGCTTTATTTATAATGATGACGGATCGGTCAAACGGGTCATTAGCATATTCCAATCGCTCAACATGATGAAAGAGACGGAAAAATTGGCTGCCGCAGGTCGCATTGCCGCCGGCATCGCTCATGAAATCCGCAATCCGCTGACGACAGTACGCGGCTATTTGCAGTTGCTGAAAAACGATTTGCCAGATCGCATTACATCGCTCGTTGAGCGGCTGCTCATCCCCGAACTCGACCGGGCGAATGACATCATTACCGACTTTCTAAATATCGCCAAACCACGGGACGTGAAAATGGAGACGTTCAACTTGCACCGCTTTTTGCGTGATGACGTCGGTGTTCTGCTGCAAAGTGAGGCGCTGCTTCATAATGTCAACATCCATTTTGATCTTGATGAACAGCTTGACGATTATGAAATGAGCGGTGACCGCAGCCAATTGCTGCAAGTGTTTTTAAACTTATTCCGCAACTCCATCGAAGCGAAAGTCGCAAAGACAATGAATGTGAAAGTCAGCAGCCGGAAAGTAAACCATATCGTCCAGCTTCGCTTCTGCGACGACGGGCCCGGCATTCCGTCACCGGTCATCGACCATATTTTTGAGCCATTTTTCTCGACGAAAGAAACGGGAACAGGTCTTGGTCTTTCGCTGTCGAAAAAAATTGTCGAACTGCATCGAGGAACGATAAAAGTGCAAAGTGACGCATGTGGCACTTGTTTTCTTATGGAATTTCCGCTTCGTAGCCAGCCGCCTTATTTTTCGTCATAAGCGGCTTCTCCAGGGGGATCGCTCCCCCTGGCTCGGGGGAGACGGAAAGATTGATGATTTAGCACAATGTGCTGTTTTTAGACAAAGGAGGAGCCATGATGGCAATGACCGCTTCAGCCAGCGGAAAGTGGAAGCGTTTGTTCACTTTGTTTTTACCGATTTTTGTTTCGCAAGCCTGCCAATATATGATGAACTTTACCGATGTCGCTATGTCCGGCCACGCGAGCGCCGAAGATCTGGCCGGCGTGGCGATTGGTTCGAGCCTATGGGTGCCGGTGTTTACCGGGGTTGGTGGCATTTTGCTCGCTCTGTCCCCCATCGTCTCCCAGCATTTCGGCGCCGGACGTCATGAAGATATCGCTCGCACCGTCGTCCAAGCGCTTTATTTGTCCGTCGCGATTGCACTCGCCATCGTCCTGGCCGGCTCGGTTGCCGTGCCGTTTATTTTGAAACAGATGCAACTCGAAGAGGATGTCCGGTACATTGCCTCTCACTATTTGCTCGCATTGTCGTTTGGAATTATCCCGCTGTTCCTTTATTCAGTGCTTCGCTACTCGATCGATGCGCTCGGGCAGACGAAAGTGACAATGTGGATTACGCTCACCGCTTTGCCTATTAACATGCTGTTCAACTGGCTGTTCATTTACGGACACGGCGGATTCCCACGTCTTGGCGGCATCGGCACCGGCTATGCGACAGCAATCACGTATACGTACTGTTTTGTCGCTGCCTTGGCTGCCATTAAACTCCGCCGTTTTGCTATGTATCGTGCGCTCGTACGTGTTTACTGCCCTTCATGGGCCTCATGGAAAGAGCTGCTTAAAACAGGGGTGCCGATCGGGTCGGCTATCTTTTTTGAGACGAGTATTTTTGCTGCTGTAACGCTGCTTGTCGGGCGATTTGGCGCCGAAACGGTTGCCGCCCATCAGAGCGCCCTTAATTTCGCTTCACTGTTGTATATGATCCCGCTCAGTTTGTCAATGGCGCTGACGATCGCAGTCGGTTTCGAAGCGGGGGCTAAACGGTATGAAGATGCGAAAAAGTTTTGCTTGATTGGCATTGCCATCGCCTTGGCTGTCGCCGCGGCTGCCGCTCTGTTTCTTTACGCCTTCCGCGGCCATGTCGCCCGACTGTACACGAGCGATCCCGCTGTGGCAGCGTTGACCGGAAAATTTTTGTTATATGCAATCTTCTTCCAATTTTCCGATGCTATCGCTGCCCCCATTCAAGGAGCGCTGCGCGGCTATAAAGATGTCAACGCCGTATTTTGGGCTGCCCTTCTTGCCTATTGGGGCATCGGGCTTCCCGTCGGCTGTGCGCTCGCCCTGCTGACCCCTGCCGGAGCGTTCGGCTATTGGATCGGCCTCATCGCCGGGTTGGCTGCCGGGGCGCTCTTCCTCAGTTTTCGCCTGCGGGCCATCTGGCGCCGCCACGGAAATCAACGCACGCCGCTCGTCTCGTGAGGGACGTCCGGGCAGCATCTATATCAGCAAAAAGAGGATGCCCATAGACGGGCGTCCTCTTTACGACGCCGTCAAAACGATTCACCGGTGAACCGTTCCGGTTGATAACCGGTTTCCGTTTAGTCCGCCACTTTTGCCGATGGCTGCTGTTTCCTATACGCCAGCGCGTCAAAGCCGATCCTTGTCTTTTCCCACCTCGCGCTCTTCAAAGCTTTCCGTATGTACATACGCAGTCAGCTCCTCGCCATCCCCCGGCTCCTCTTCTCGCAAACAGCCAAGACGGAACAGCACGGTGCCAACCTCGTCCTTGATCATCCCTTCCATCATTGCCGCTTTCTCCACCCGCGGCATCTTAAAATATAGCTGGCGCCATTGAGGCAGACGAACCAACTCCTCGATTGGTTGCGGATGGTCATCGATGCGCCAATCGATAATAACGATCGTTGCAGCCGCTGTATCCCCTCCTTCTTTTCCGACAAGCAAGTGATCCTTTTCTGCCGCTGGAAGCGCTCTTAACAGCTGAGCGGCGAGCGGGCCTTTCGTCTGTTCTATCTTTTTCCATTGCCAACCCGGTTTCCTCTCCAGCTAACATATCGCCTTGAACCGCACTTTCTCTCTTTCCTCCCTCCTGTCTCTTTTGAAAAAATGGCGGGGGAAACAACCGTCTCTTGGCTGCCTCCCCCGTGCCATCATCCACTTAGCACCAAGTTGCCCCGACGATAATGAGCAAAATAAACAAGACGACGATCAACACGAAGCCGTAGCCGTAGCCGCCATAGCCCGGATAACCGAAGCCATAGCCACCCCAGCCGCCCCAGCCGCAAAAGCCGTATGGCATATTCGTCACCTCCTTGCTAGCAGGTAGGGGGCATTAATACACCCAACCACCGATACATGCACATCCGACAATGATTAACAAAATGAACAGAACGACGATCAACGCAAACCCGCCGCCGTAAGTTGCACCCATTTGCCAGCACCTCCTTCATTTTTGTACTAGTAGACTATTCACGAAGCGAGAAATTGGTTAGATGTTTCAGCAAAAATGGGTATTTGCCGCGCGGAAGGCAAAAAGAAAGACGGCCCGTCACCCGGACCGCCGTTACGCTTGCAGCGAATCCCGCTTCCATTTTTTTCGCCCCGACGCCTGCCGAATTTGTACGACAGAAAACAAGATCAGCGCCGCCCAAATGCAGCTGAATGCGTACAAATGGGCTTTCGTGAACGGTTCGTCAAACAAAAAGACGCCAAGGAGAAGGCTGATTGTCGGCGCAATGTATTGCAAAAAGCCGAGCATTGTCATCGACACGCGCTTTGCCCCTTTGGCAAAATACAAAAGCGGCACAGCCGTAGCCGGTCCGGCCCCGGCGAGGAGCACCCATTGCCACCATGCCGCTGCCTCGACGAGCGCCGGTGTTTCATTGTATAACCATAATAAGTAAACGGCCGAAAGCGGCATCACAACCATCGTTTCCAACGTCAGCCCGACGGATGAGTCAACACTCGCTAACTTTTTCACTAAGCCGTAAAGTCCGAATGACAAAGCGAGTGATAGAGCAACCCATGGAAATGAGCCGTATTCCGCTGCCATCACGGTCACGCCGGCCGCAGCAAGAAAAACGGCAAACCATTGTCCAACGCTGAGCCGTTCACGCAATACGATCGTCCCAAGCGCCACGCTGACAAGCGGATTGATGTAATAGCCGAGGCTGGCCTCGACAATATGGTGGTTGGTCACCGCCCATATGTAAATAAACCAGTTGGCACTAATGAGCAGGGCGGCGGCGGCAATCCCCCACGCCAACGCCGGCCGGCGGCGCATCGCCTTAAGCTCTTGTCTCCAGACAGTGAGCTGGCCAGTCGCCGCCAAAAGAATCACCATAAAGACAAACGACCAAATGATGCGATGGGCTAAAATTTCAAGCGCTGGGCGCGCCTCAAGCAGTTTCCAATAGAGCGGCAGCACACCCCATAACAAATACGAGACGGCGGTATATGTGATACCTTGCTTTTCCTCCCGAAAATACCCCATGTCACGTTCCCCTTTTCCTTGATCATTTCCGTTCCATTATACCGCTGCCGCCTCATTTTATCTATCAAAAAACAGGACGCGCCGTCCGACGAGCAAACGAAAAACGGAGACGGCGCTCGTCCCCGCTTCCTTTTGCAGCCTTGCTTGGCTGCACTGTTTTGCCTGTTTCCGTTTTTATGTTTTTCTAGGCTGGCGCTTACCAACCGACACAAACACAACCGACAATAATTAATAAAATGAATAAGACGATAACAAGTGTATAACCGTTGCTGACGAAACCGCTCATGGCGGGCACCTCCCCTTATGGATTCACGGAGCCATCATATGCGCCCACCTGCCCAAACGGCCGGGCAAATGCCCATATTTGTGGAAAAACGCCTATTTTTCTTTCTATCTCCCCCCACCAGCCGTTTCGTTTGAAATAGAGGACGATGAGTGCGGCGACAGCAGCCATAAGCAACAGAGCGAACGGATAACCGTATCGCCATTTCAACTCCGGCATGAATGTAAAATTCATGCCATAGACATCGGCAATAAACGTCATCGGTAAAAACATGACGCTCACTAATGTTACCGTCTTCATAATGACGTTCATATGGTCGAATTTAAGCGACAGCTGCAAATCGAAGATGGCGGACAACGATTCCTTAAATGCATCAAGCGCCGCCGGAACGCAGGCAAACCGGGACGCCACCTCGTCGATATACGGATTCGTTTCTGCGTTCATATACGGAAGCTCAACATGGCGAATCGTTTTTCCTGTGCTTCGGCGACTTGCCGCAGCTCATGAAGATACGTTTTCATCCGATAAATATCGCGCCTGATTTCATTCGCTAACAGAGTCTCGAATACTTGCCGTTCGAGCCCTTGGATGCGGTCAGCCATTTGGTCAATCACCTGCAAAAAAGCAGGCAGCAGCCAAGTTTAAAAAGTGGTAATAACACATAACCAGGGTAAAGCACCTGATCGCAATGGTCCAACAGCCGTTCTTTCACAGGGCCGATGAACGAGTGAGACTCATCCATGTAGCGATGATATGCCGCTCCGCGGCGAGCAGGCGGACGTTTGCCATCCGACCGGACGGGTCGATGATAAACAACGAAAGAAAGATGTATCCTTCATACTCATCGACGGTTGGAATGCCTGTTCCATCGATCAGCCGTTTTTCGGCGAGCGGGTGGATCGACAATGACGAGAGAAGTCGCTCCAAATCGGACTTGACAGCAGCGATAAAATGAAACCAACACGATTGGCCGCCCGTCGGCGCATGGCGTTTGAACGTTCCTTCCGGCAACGGACGAGGGGAATGGTTAATCGCCATAGGCTGACGCCCTTTCTGTACAGTGTTCGTTCTATTGCTTGCCAAAAACGACTCCCCGCCCGCCGTTAAAAACAAACCTTGTCTTGAGCACGACAGCATTCGACCGATATGGTGCAAACAACGACTTTCCCCCCTAGCAGGAGCCGTTGACTATGTCGAAAACGTCCGCCGTAAAACACGAACAAGCGAGCCGCCTTAACCTTGCCGATCCACACGCGCTTCTGGTTCGACATGGACATGCGTTGAACGAATGTTATGCCGTTTTTTCATCAGACGTTCGACTTCGTCAGCGATTTCGTGACCTTTCGCCACTGTTAAACGCGAATCAACGCGGATCGTCACTTCAAGCACAATATCATTACCTAATGTGCGCGCCTTAATGTCAGCGACATCACGCACACCCTCCACCGCAGCAATTTCTTCCCGGTAAACGGCAAGCCGCTTTTCATCAAAACCGTCGGTCAACGTGTGCGCTGTTTCCATAAAAACTTCCCATGCTGTTTTACAAATGATCGCGCCGATGATGAGAGCCGCCAGCGGATCAAGCCAGAGCCACTCAAGCTGCGCACCGATGATGCCGATTGCCGCTCCAACGCTGACAAGGGCATCCGATAAATTGTCTTTCGCCACAGCGGCGAGCGCTGTACTATTCGTCCGCCGCGCCAACCGAGTATTGACCGTGTAAATAAGGAACATGACCGCTGCCGAAACAAGGGCAACCGCCGCTGCCGGCCAATCAGGGGCGTCCGCCTTTCCGCCATGAAGCAGCGCACCAGCTCCGCTGATGACAACATCAATACCGATCGACATCATCAAAAAAGCGGCCAAAAGCGATGAAATGTTCTCCGCCCGCGAATGTCCGTACGGATGATTGCGATCGCGTGGTTTTTGGGCAATTTTCATGCCAATATAGACAGCCACTGAAGCGATCACATCGCTCAAATTGTTCCAGCCGTCCGCCTTCACTCCGTCCGACCCGGCTAAAGATCCAGCCAAAAGTTTGCAGGCCGCCAGCAGAAGATAGACACCGATGCTTAGCAGCGCGCCGGCCTCAGCCCGTTGTTTCCACTCCACGTTTTTCACCAACCTAGTTGTTTCGTTCTTGCACGTATCAGTGTACCAGCTTGGTATCGGTTGGGTCTATAGCAAGAAAATTGCCTCCCTTCATGAGTATAGAGACAAGCAAACTTTTTTGCCTAAAGACAAAACCGAGCTCTTTTGCGTATGATAAACCAATTCAAGCAAAAAGGAGAGAAAAACATGACTTCGTATTTGGACTGGTTGGCCGAAATGGGGATCGATGGCGCCCACCCGGGAGGTTTTATGTTAACAAAAAATATATTACGTAAACTCTATATTGATCATTCAACTTCGGTGCTTGACGTCGGCTGTGGAACGGGACAGACAGCGGCGTATATCGCCGAACAGTACGGTGCCGATGTGACGGCGATCGATCTCCATCCAACAATGATCGCCAAAGCAAAACAGCGCTTTGCCGCTATGGCCGTCCCGGTTCGCCTGTACCGCGCTTCGGTCGAAGCGCTGCCGTTTCCTGCCGAAACATTCGATCTCGTGCTTTCTGAGTCAGTGCTTGCCTTCGTTTCACTGCCAGAAGCGCTCGCTGAAATTCGCCGAGTGCTCAAAAAAGGTGGAACGTTCGTCGGCATTGAAGCATGTCATGAGAAGTTAACCACAACCGAGCAGCAGCAAATTGCCGCTTTTTATGGCTTCCGGCGGCTGATGACGCCGGCTGGGTGGAAAGAGGCGCTTGAACAAAACGGATTCCGTTGCCGCCATTTTTCCTACACAGCCGCTACGGAAGCGCCGAGCCAAGGAGCACCGTTTATTGTCGCCTTTCCATCGACGCCGGAAATGGCAAAGATGTGGCAGATGCATCAGCAGCTGACTGCACAATTCGGCGACCGGCTCGGTTATTGCGTGTTTTGGTGCGAAACATAGCTTACAAGACATTCATCACTGTTCTAAACAATGATGCCCCCTTTCCAGTCAATGAACAACGCCTCCTTTCATGTGTCATCACACGAAAGGAGGCGCCTAGTTCTGTTTACACTTTTTTTACTGCTTGAAAATATTCTTCAAGCGTCCAGTCACGCTTCTTCATCACCACGGCCGCCTTCCGCCCGACATAACGGATATGCCATGGCTCATACTTATAGCCGGTCACCGCTTCCTTTCCTTTCGGATAGCGGATAATAAACCCGTACTCGTGCGCATGGGCGGCGACCCATTGTCCTTCTTTTGTCGCTCCGAACGCTTCCGTCAGCTGATAGCCGGCCGAGCGGCTGCTAATGTCGATCGCAAGCCCGGTTTGATGCTCGCTCTGCCCCGGATAGGCGACCGCTTGGACGGCTTCTGCTTCCCCTTTTTGCCGCACTTCTTCCGCAAAAACCACTTGCTGCCGCTCATACGACCGGTAGGCGGAGACGGCCACAAGTTCAATGCCGTCGCGGCGGGCGGCAGCAAACAGCTCTTCAAGCGCCGCAGCCGCCTCAGCCCGCATATGCCGCTTCTCTGCCTTCGGGTCATCAAACGAGAACCGCACGTTCGGCACAACTAAATCGGCCGGCTTGTAGCTAGGCGGAAGCGACTGTTCTTTATTAACGAGCACTAAAATGTTATCCGGGTTCATAATCACTTTTTTCCCGTTTTCCACCTTAATGACGTTCCAATATTTCGCCTCAAGCTGCAAGTCGGGGTCAACTGGGTCAACCGGGTGTTGGTCTGTTTCACCCGGTTCATGGCTGCCTGGCTGCACTGCGCTTTCCGGGGGCTGTTCGGACGAGCCGACCGGGCTGCGGTCACCACTTTCTCCTGTTTGGCAGCCAGCGAGCAGCAGGCACGCCAACATTGCTATTTTCCATCGTTGGTTCATTCGTCTTCCCCTTTTCTGTTTCTTGAAGCGCGCTAGACGGTCTCGGCACAACTGTTACGCATCGTTGCGAATCGCCGCTTCGAGCGCCACTTCAATCATGTCGTTAAACGTCGTTTGCCGTTCCTCGGCTGTCGTTTCTTCCCCAGTGATAATATGATCGCTCACGGTCAGCACAGACAACGCCCGGCAGTCGAATTTCGCCGCCAGCGTATAGAGCGCCGCTGTTTCCATCTCAACGGCCAACACGCCGTAACGCGCCCACGTTTCCCAATTCGGCTCATCGTTGTAAAACATATCCGCAGTAAAGACGTTGCCGACTTTAAGTGCCAGCCCTTTTTCCATGCCAACGTCGTATGCCGTCCGCAGCAAGTGGAAATCAGCTGTCGGCGCATAATCGCGGCCGCGGAAAATGAGCCGGTTCATGTTCGAATCCGTTGATGCGCTCATCGCCAAAATCACGTCGCGCACGCGCACATCCGGCTGAATCGCCCCACACGTGCCGACGCGGATGAGCGTCTTGACCCCATAGCTTTGAATCAATTCATTAACATAGATTGAAATCGATGGAACTCCCATCCCGGTTCCTTGTACGGAAATGCGATGCCCTTTATACGTTCCGGTAAAACCGAGCATGCCGCGCACTTCGTTGTAGCATACCGCCCCTTCCAAAAACGTTTCAGCAATATATTTGGCACGCAGCGGATCGCCCGGCAGCAAAATATGTTCGGCAATCTCCCCTGGCTTTGCTCCGATATGAACGCTCAATGCAATTCCTCCTTCTATCATGATCAAGCTAGACGTTGTTTATCATATCATATGTTTGCGGAAAATGGCAGTCTTATCTCGAGTAGCTGAGGGGGCAATCGGGCATACTATTCGTGCTCACTTGTCAGGAAAGGAGGAAAGACGGTGAAAAAGAAACTGGAGCAGGCGGTGGAGTATGCGAATAAAACAAATCCGTCGTCAAAAGCCAACAACCAACCGTCGACGTCAAAAAAAGAGAAGACAAAATTTTAAGGGAGAACCGCTCTCCCTTTATGACGTTTTGGACCGATAATGGTCGCGGTGGCGACGCGCCAAATACTTTTCATTGATATACAGCACCTTTTTATCTTTGCTGCGTGTATATTTTTTCTCACGCTCACGCTGCCTAGCGAGCAGCCAGCAAGCAAACAAATACAGCGGCAAAATCAGCTGCATGGCTCCGATGAACACATACCAAAATCCGCTGATTTCCGTCAAGTTGCGCAAGTAAACGTCAATGCCGCCCAATCGATAATATATAGCAGCGACGATGGCGGCAATGGCTACGATATTAGCGGCGTGGAGAAGAGGAATGTTTCTCCAGCGGAACAAAAACCGTTCAATCTGCCCTTTCACCCAAAGCGACACGGCGATCAAGACAATACATAAGAGCAGTGACAACGCAAGTGCGGCCATCGTTTCGTCCCCTTCCCTCTACTCTCTTCATTCCGGTCTGCCTGTTCTGAAGCTGTTTGCAAACATTTTCCTCCAATGAACCTCCCCTTGACCGCATACACTAACGACGACAACGGTTCAAGGAGGGAAAACAGTGGGTAAAAAACACCGCAACCGCATTAACGGGCAGAAAAAGAATAACCATATTCCAAAAGAAGCGTTGATCGCCGAAGACGAAGCGCACGCCAAAGAATATTCCGCGGCCGGCGGTCGGAAAAACGGTCCAGGTCATCACGACAACCCCGAATCGTGACAAATCGCAGAAACCCTTGTGCCACACAAGGGTTTCTATCGTGGTTCCGACGGCTCAACTTCGTCCCAAGCAAGCGTGACAACTCTCGTGTAGTCCCCGCGTTCGATTTCTTCTTTCGTTGCTTTTTCGTTCAGTTCCTCGTCATCATCAATTCCCGGCGCCACCATCCGGTTGTCGCGGCGCTGGTTTTGATTTTCCACCGAATCCGCCTCCTTTCCTTTCTTATCCGTTCCCTAAAACGCTAGCTGTTATTCGACATTTTTTCTTTTATTATACCACCATCAGCCATCCGTGTGTGATTATATTTTTGAATATTCCGTCAAAATAACACGCTGGCGTTCCACCGGTTTCCACCCACCCGAGCAGAGACGGTAATACGTCTGCCCTTTGCGTCCTTCATCGATGAGCACAATATCACCCGTCCCCATAAATCGGGCCTGGCAGTTTTTTGGCATCAAATCGACAACGTTAAACATTCGGTACAAGATTGACAGCGCCTCGTGATGATCTGAAGCTGTCACCGTAAGCCGGCATACTTGTCGGTATTTCGGTTCCCCGAAGCGCGGCGTTTGAAAAATAGTCGCTTCATATGCACGTTTTGCCATCCACATCTTTTTCCTCCATAAACGAACCATGGTTTTCCTCTTCCTTCCCACGATAAATCAGTCGTCTTTATCCTATAATATTAGTGATTGCATTTGTCGATTCCTTCGGCAAAACGGCACACCTTTTGTCGAAACGGCCATGGTTTTTTTGACAAAATCTGCGATCTATACAAGGGAGGAACACTAGATGCCCAACCGCCCGCTCGCCTTGTTGCGCCGCCCGCTCCAATACGCTTATCGTTCGTTTTTATACCGCCATCCGGTTCGCCTTGCTGATGCTGACTTGCTTCGCCGGATGACCGCCCGCCTTTCGCCCTCGCCGCCTAGGCAACTTAGCGCCGAGGAGACAGCGATCGTTGCAGCCATCCGGCGGAAAACAGCGGAACATAACCGCAATAACGTCACACGTACGGCGGCCTATTTGGCGTTTTTCGAGCGCCACTCGGAAATACATTGGGCGTTTTTGGCTCATCTCGTCTCGCGTAACGGTGGCTGGAACATGACCGACTTGCGCGGCGGCCTTCTCCCGTTTTTATTGCCAAAAGAAACGGCTGCGCCGCTCTTTTTGTTTTTGGAGCGAGCCAATGCATTGATTTTTCACGACGCTTATCCGCAGCTCTTGTTGTATGAGGAAAGCAAGCGTCAAGGAACGCCGCTGTTTCATTTGCTGCCATCTTTGTCTGTCTCCCGGTTTATGAAAGCGTTTTGGGAACATTTTTGGGAAACGGGCGACGCGGCACTGCTGACTGTCGCCTTAATCATTAACGAACAGCAGTACATCCAGCTTCGCGTCATCGAGCACCCGTTTTTCCGCACCCGTGTGCTGTCCAGCTGGCCGTTTATTGCTGAGCAATGGCTCGGGTTCAATGATGTGCTCATCCCTCTAGGGCGCGGCCGGCGCGGTGCTTTAGTTGGCACGACCGTGCGCGATTTTGTTGATGTTCATCACCGCATCCACATCGGCAAAACGCTGTACAGTTTACTGCTGTTTAATGCGCGCCTGTTTCGCCGCGCTTATCGCTTTGCCCGCCGTGTTCCCCATAGCGGTTCACGCGCCGACTTTTGGCCGCAATCGTTCACTGCAACATACGATGGCCGCCGCCTTTACAGCCCTCGTCTTGAGGCCGCGTGGCCGGATCTTACGCACTCTTTTAGCGATCAGCGCGACTGGTTCACCGATGACACGATCGTGGGGGCGCTTGAGACGCTTCCGCTTCCAGCGTCAGGTGAAATGACCGATCGTTACAAACGGCATTTGGCCATGATGAAAGCAGCCGCCATCGCGGCGGCCAAGTCAGCGGGCGTCTAACCCCGCCTTAGAAATCATAAAAACGACGAGGTTTACTCGTCGTCGACATCAATTTCTTCATCAATAATGCATTTTTCTAGCAAATAGTCAAACGTGATATCAGCAAGCTCTTCCAGCTCCTCTTGCGTTGGCACAAAGCCGCGGCGAATGAGCTCTTGGTAAAAAAACTCGGCAATTTCCTCTGTATCAATAATCACTTCAATTTCCTTCACCGCATTTCGCCCCCTTTGTAATGTTGTATGTCTCCGTCTTCCGTTTTATGTCAAAAATCATGTTGTACTACTTTTTCGGCCTTCCCCATACATATGTATTAACAAAACAAAAAGACGGAGGTCGGAACGAAATGGACAAGCTGACTGCATTGGATAAAATGATGGAAACAGTTGTAAACGGATTGGCTGCGCTCGTCATTTTCGCCGGCATTCCATATTTTCTCTTTATTCTTTGTCAGTTTCTATTCTGGTGATTGACGATCTCTTGTAAACGTTGAACAACCGTTTCCATCATCCGTTTATATTGATCATCGCCAAACCATTTATACAGCGCTTTATAGTCGTTGTACATGTCGAGCAGCTCGTCGACCGATGGTTCGCGGTTTTCGCTATCAGCCGACGGCAGCAGAAGCGATGCGTTCATCGGCGTAGCGATGACAATATCTTGCACAAGCGTGACGGACGTTTCTTCCCCATCAGCTAGCGGAGTAATGTCTTCAAGATGGACTTCAATTTCCCAACCGTCCGTCAGCCGCTTCAATTCATAAATCGTCTCTTCCCATCCTTCTCCATAGTAGCGGTAAATTTCCGTCCGAACCCCGACGACTTTGAACAAATGGCCGTCATAATCACGAACACGGACAATTTCGCCGAGAAAAAACGGCAACTCGATTTCAATTTCTTCAGCGATCCACAAATCATCTGTAAATTCAGATAATAAAACGAGCGCCTGCTCGGTAAACAAACTATGGCCATGGTTAATTTCGTATAAAAACGTGCCATCAATTTGTTGAATATCCGTCACAGTTCCGACCGTTCCGTACAATGTATTGACAACGATATCGCCGACGGAAAACTTCGGGCGTTTCGGCGTGCTCATTGGCATCTCCCACCCTTTTGAACAAATGGTTAGTATAGTATATGCATGCATGAAAGGGTGGACACCTTTGCCAGCGCGGAAAAAGCGGATTGAAAACGCTACCAATATTCAAAACAGGAACGCCTTCCTAGTTATGTTTCATGCAAAAACTGCTCCCACAGTTCATCAAAAATAACCATGCTTTCCAAATAATCACCGTTTAACTCCAAATAGCCGCTTAATTCTTCATAATCCGCTGATCCTTTCGGAAAGCTGTGGTCGTCATACGCCCCGTTCGCAAACCGCACAACAGGATCTTCTTCATGCCCATGGCGGAAGCGCAATAAGTAGCGGTAAAACGATTTTTCCATGTTTCCCCATCCTCTTCCTTTCTCTTTGTTGCTATTATAATGAGCTTTTTCATGTTTGTGAAGCCTTTTTTCACCGCTTGTATTGTCATCGTACGCGCTAAACCCGTTTTTCATGCCAAAGATAGGCGACTTTTATAACCATCCCTTCGTGCCAACAAAGAAGCACAAATAGGCTAGCTCCCTCCGTTGGTCAAACCGCCTCAATAATCGATTGCCCTAGATCTCACTCCTAGTATGCCGCCTCCACACCTATGATTCTTTCTAGCGGCGCACATGAAAAAAGAGTGTCCCAAAAAACAACCGGGGCACCCTTTTCCGTCATCATATACCGTAAGACAATATGTTGCACCTCTTAAGGAAGGGCAACCTTTTAGGCCAACCTTATCAACCGTTATACGGCTCCGATTTGCGGCGCTGGAGAAAACTCGATCTCAAAGCCAAGGTCCTCAAGCATCTTGTAATCGGCGGACTTTTCCTGCCCGAGGGTTGTTAAATAATCGCCGACGAAAATGGAGTTGGCGGCATACAGCCCGAGCGGCTGGAGCGAGCGCAAATTCACTTCCCGTCCACCGGCGATGCGTATCTCTTTTGTCGGGTTCATATAGCGGAACAGCGCCAACACTTTCAAGCAATAACGCGGATTTAATTCATTCGTTCCGGCCAGCGGCGTTCCGTCAATCGCATGCAAAAAGTTGACCGGGATCGAATCGGCATCGAGCTCCCGCAAGCTGCGCGCCATATCGACAATATCTTGCTTCGTTTCTTTCATGCCGATAATAACGCCCGAGCACGGCGAAAGACCGGCTTCCTTCACCGTTTCCACCGTCCGCAC
The DNA here is from genome assembly GCF_000496575.1 of Geobacillus thermodenitrificans subsp. thermodenitrificans DSM 465. Lineage (GTDB taxonomy): Bacteria > Bacillota > Bacilli > Bacillales > Anoxybacillaceae > Geobacillus > Geobacillus thermodenitrificans. The sequence goes on from NZ_AYKT01000005.1 coordinate 72,023, forward strand.
CCGGTCATCATATGTATGAGACGTCGTAATGTTCGGATGGTGTTGTTTCGACGTATTAATATTATGGTTGTAGCGATCCACGCCCGCTTCTTTCAGCCTCGCTGCTTGTTCCGGCTTCAACAGCCCGAGACAGGCGCACACTTTCAGACCGAACCGTTCTTTAATTTCTTTCACGGCGGAAACAACAATGTCTACTTCCTTATCGCTCGGACCACGGCCGCTTGCGACAATGCAAAATGTCCCTATCTGCAAACGGTACGCTTCTTCAGCCCCGCGCAGCAGCGTTTCTTTATCGAGCATTTTATACGTCTTCACCGGCGCCGTCGCCACGGCAGACTGCGAACAATAGCCGCAGTTTTCCGGACAAAGGCCGGATTTGGCGTTCATGATCATATTCAATTTCACCTTATTGCCGTAATAGACCGAGCGGATTCGGTACGCCCCTTGCAAAAGAAGGAGCAGCTCGTCGTCCGGACAGTCGAGTATCGCCAACGCCTCTTCATCGGCCAGCTCGTATCCTTCCATCACCTGTTCAGCTAATGACAGCCAATTTGGCATTTTCCCTCTCCCCTTTCCACATCATTACATTTATCGTAGCGGACAAGACGGATAATTGTCAACCTATTTATAAATTGAGTTTACTATAGTTCAGCATCCAAAACAGCAACGTCCGCGGTGTTGTGAATGGCCACCTTCGCTCAACACAAAAAAGACAGGCCGCCGTTTTGGGACAGCCTGTCTTGTTCCTTTGCTTAACGCGTCAGTTTTTCAACGATGTCGCGGGCGATCCAAACACCGCAAGCGCTTGCCTGGGCGAGGCCGCGCGTAATGCCGGCGCCGTCGCCACCGACATACAGCCCCGCGATTTCTGTTTCAAACCGATCGTTCAGTTTTGGACGCGCCGAATAAAACTTCGCCTCAACGCCGTAAAACAGCGTATGCTCAGACGCGAGCCCTGGAGTGACATGGTTAAGCGCTTCTGTCATCTCGATCAAACTTTTCATCGTGTTGTACGGCAAGACAAGACCTAAATCGCCTGGCACCGCCTCTTTTAGTGTCGGTTCAATAAATCCTTCTTTGATCCGTTTCTCCGTCGACCGCCGTCCTTTTAAAATGTCCCCGTATTTTTGCACAATGATGCCGCCGTTAGATAAAGCGTTCGCCAACCGGGAAATTTCATGGGCGTATTCATTCGGCTTATCAAACGGATCGGAAAATTTATGCGAGACAAGGAGCGCAAAGTTCGTGTTGCTGCTGCCGAGCTTCGGATCTTTGTACGCGTGGCCGTTGGCAAGCATAATGCCAGAATGATTTTCGACAACCACGTGCCCCGACGGATTGCTGCAAAACGTACGCACTTGCGTCCCGACCGACGTGTTGAAGATAAATTTTCCTTCATACAAATGCTCATTAATTTCTTGCATGACAATGTTCGATGTTTCGACGCGCACCCCGATATCGACTTGGTTGTTGATCATTCGCAGGCGGCGCTTGCGCAACAATTTGCTCAGCCAGACTGAGCCGTCGCGTCCCGGAGCGATGACGACTTTTTCCGCCGTCAACGTTTCACCGTTTTTCAGGACGACCCCTTTCACTTCATGGCCGTCTTCCGTCCGCTCCGTCACGATATCATCTACTTCTGTTTTAAAGCGCATCGTAATCCGCTCGCGCAAATATTCAAAAATGCTTTGTAAAATCGCTAAGTTTTGCTCTGTGCCTAAATGGCGAACATAGGCGCGCAACAGCTTCAACCCAGCGGCATAAGCGCGCCGCTCAATCTCTTTCACTTTGTCCGTCATCGGGTCGGTAATCGACGTCGTCGCCCCATGTTTTAAGTTGATTTCATCCACATAACGGATGAGCTCAAGCACGGTTGAGGCCGGCAAATAGTCGGTCATCCAGCCGCCAAATTCGCTCGTGATGTTGAACTTGCCGTCCGAATACGCTCCAGCCCCGCCAAAGCCGTTCGTGATCGAACAGGCGGGCACACAGCCGGCATAATCTTTTTTGCCGGCTGGCGGCGGGCATTTCTCAATTTTTTTCTGCAAAATCGGACAGTTGCGTTTATATATATCATGCCCTTTGTCAATGAGCAGCACATTCGCTCCAGGCAGTTTGAGCGTCAGTTCGTAACACGTAAAAATGCCGGCAGGTCCAGCGCCCACCACAATCACATCGTAATGGTTGTTCATTGTGCCATCCCCCATTTCATATGTTCCATTCGGAAGTATACGCGACATTCACCTATTCGTCAAGACAAAAACCGAACTTTTATAGCGATATAAATCTATAATGTTCGACATTATTAATGGTTGTGCAAATCGAAAAAAAATTGGTATGTTGATAGAAGGTAAAGGAACGGGAGGAGAACAGATGCGCTTTTTTGTGAAAAATTTTGTAAACGGCATGCTAACGATCGTGCCGATTTTATTAGCCGTCTATGTATGCTATAAAGTGTTCGCTGTTTTGGACGGGTTGCTCGGCCAGTATGTCCGGCCGTATTTGGATGGCCGCTACATCCCCGGCCTTGGCTTGCTCGCAACAGTGGTGCTCATCACTGTTTGCGGCTGGCTATCGACGCAATATGTGAGCGGCCGTCTCATTCGGCTTGTCGATCGGTTGCTTGAAAGCATTCCCTTGATGAAGACCGTTTATTCGGTCGCTAAAGATACGATTGCTTCTTTTGTCGGAGAAAAACGGTCGTTTTCGCAAGTCGTGCTCGTCACAATGCCGGAGAGCGGCTGGAAATGCCTTGGCTTCATTACGATGGACAATGTCGGCGCCTGGCACGATCCGCTTGCTGATTATGTCGCCGTCTATATTCCACAGACGTTTCAAGTCGCCGGGCTTACCCTTCTCGTCCCGAAAGAGCAAGTCGAAGTCATCGATATCTCGCCGGAAGAGGCAATGAAGTTTATCCTCTCCGGCGGCGTCGCGGTCCGCAAACAAAAACGGCTGCCCTATCATTGGGGCAGCCGTTCATATTTCCGACCAACATACGTTCTTGCCAACTCAAATATGTCCTGACCGTTAAAAATATCGTTTTTTCCAAAAGATGTATGCCGTTACTGCCGACAGCGAACCGGCAAGCACCATAGCGACGGCAAAGGCGTACGGGGAGTGTTGGAACGGAATCGGCACGTTCATGCCGTAAAAACTCGCCACCATCGTTGGCAGCGAAATGACGATCGTAATGGCAGTCAAAAATTTCATCACAATGTTTAAGTTGTTCGAGATGACGGAAGCAAATGCATCCATCATGCCGCTTAAAATGCTGCTGTATACTTCCGCCATTTCGATCGCCTGCTTGTTTTCAATAATAACATCTTGCAGCAAATCTTGATCATCTTCGTACATGCGCAAATAGTTCAGACGCATGAGCCGCTCCATGACGATATTGTTCGCTTTCAGCGACGTCATAAAATACACTAAACTTTTTTCCATGCTAAGAAGTGAAAACAGCTCTTTGTTTTTCATCGACTGGTGCAGCTCTTTTTCAATTTCACTCGTCCGCCGGTTAATCTGCTTCAAATAACGCAAATAATATGTCGAAATCATGTAAAGCATTTGCAAAGCGAACCGTGTTTTCATAAACGTGTAAAAGTTTTTGATTTTGTTTTTTGAAAATTCCTCAAAAATCGGATTTTCTTGCAAACAGACCGTAATAAAGCACGTATTCGTAATGATCATGCCGATCGGAATCGTTTCGTACATCGGGCCGTCAACTTCGTCATGGGCGACAATCGGGATGTCGACGATAATCAACACATGATTATCCTCTTTTTCGACGCGCGACCGCTCTTCGTCATCAAGCGCGTCTTTGATCGAATCGATCGGAATGTCTAAATGGTGAGCGATGTAGCGAATTTCATCCTCCGTCGGGGCAACGAGATTGATCCAGCAGCCGTTTTCAATCCGGTCAATTTCCCGCATTTTTCCGTTGGCATCGGACAAATACATTTTCATCATTTGGCATCCTTCCTCCTTTTCACGCGAGGAAGGCGGCGCCTCTTCCTTTCCGCCCGGAGCCCGTTTTCGTATGATGAGCAGCGGGCGAGAAAAGGAACAGGCCGCGTTCCCCGCTATATTCCGGTTCCGGTTCGTTCGAACTTGAACTACTCATAATACGAAAACGCCACTCCTTTCAAAAAAATGTTCCTCAAGTAATGATAACGCGGACCAGTTCATTTGTATAGTAGTTGCCATGAAAAAAAGCAGCCTACTGGCTACTTTATTCATCAAACGGCATAATGTTCAAACATTGCTGCTCCGGCTGCCTTATTCACTCGATGGCGTTGTGTTGAAAAAATCAGACGCTTGTTTGTTGGTTTGTCCTCGTTCTGAACGGCGCGGATGCTTTTTGCTCTTTCCCATTACCCCATCGGATTCGTAACTTGGCGCAAATGGCAGCTTTTTATTCACCGCTCTCACCTCCTTTGCTTTTACTGTTTGCTGCTAGCCGTCATTTTACTCGATTGAAGCAAGGCAAGAGGGTGCTACTTTGTGGAAAGCGTTTTATCCTAAAATTGTCAGCCAATGTTCACACAATCATTTTACCGGCTCCATCCGTTCATTTATAATAAATAAGTGAGGAGGGGAAGCCATGAACATTACGATCACGAAAAAAGCGTTCGATTGGTACAAGCGAGAGCTCGGACTAAAACCCGGTGATGCGATTCGCCTGTTCGCCCGCTACGGGGGATGCGGCACCGTACAAAAAGGGTTTTCACTCGGCATAGCAAAGGACGAGCCGGCAGGAGAGCCAGCGGCGCAGACGACGGTTGATGGCGTGACCTTTTTTGTCGAAGACAGCGACCAATGGTATTTTGACGGGCACGATTTGACGATCGATTTAGACGAAAAAGGTGATGAACCGGTATTTCTGATCCAATAAACAGTGAAAAAGCTAGCCTTAGCGCTAGCTTTTTCGAATGATGGCGATCGTGCAGCGGGAGACGCAGACGAGCTGCCCTTGTTCATCCGTGATGCGTACATCCCACACCATCGTCGTTCGGCCGCGGTGCAGCACTGTTCCCGTTGCCGTCACCGTTCCGCTGCGAACAGCGCGAACATGGTTTGCATTAATTTCTAAACCAACGACGTTTTCCGTTTGCGGATCCACAAGCGCGTACGCGCCGATGCTCGCCACCGTTTCAGCCAACGCGACTGAGGCCCCACCATGCAAGATTCCAGCTGGCTGGTGCGTGCGCTGGTCGACTGGCATCGTCGCCACGACGCGTCCTTCACCAAGTTCGACAATTTCGATGCCAAGTGTGTCAATTAGCGTATGTTTCGCCATTTCTTTCATCACTGTCAAATCGATCATGATTCCTTCCTCCCCCGTTTCGTAAACCGTGCCAGCTCATCAAGCCGCCCTTCTTGCCGCAAAATGCGCGCTTGCGTCTCTCCGAGCAAATCAAAGTGCGGAAATTCATTGCGCCGGTCGATCCACTCTTCTTTCAGCCCGTATTGCCGTCCCCAAGCAGCCAGCTTATCAATATCGGCGCAACCGACTTTCGTCACCGTCGTGCAATGCGGAAACCGTTCGTCATACCAATAATGGGTCAAAAAAGCGATTTCTCCGCGCCTCACTTTCTCCTTCCACGCCGCGAGTTCATGTCGGCGAATGCCAAACGCCATCGCAATGCTCTCCTTTACCGTTTCGCCCGCTCATACGCTTCGTGCCAATCGGGAAAATATTTGCGAATGACGATCGGCCGAAACGTATCGCGCTTGACGCAAACGTGCTGCGACTTGCCGGTCACTGCCACCTCCCCGTCCGGGGCGAGAATTTCGTAGCCATACGTGACACGGATACCATCATAAGCGTCGATCCATGTGCGGACGGTCGCCGTTTCCCCGTAATGAAGCGGTTTTTTGTACGACACTTGCAAGTCGATGACCGGCGAAATGACGCCCTCTTTCTCCATCTCGGCATAATGGAAGCCAAGTTGTTTGATTAACTCCGTACGCCCAACTTCCATCCAAACTAAGTAGTTTGCATGGTAAACGACGCCCATTTGGTCCGTTTCCGCATAGCGCACTTCAATTTGTTTTTCTGCTACTTTCATGTTCGTTCTCCCTCCATTTTTTGCCGGTTCTCCTCTTTTATGTTACCATTGGTTCGTCCGGCGGCTCAAGCGGCAAGCAGAAAAAACAAAGCCGCCCCGATTGGGGCAGCTTCGTTTATTGGTAACCGTGTTCGCGAGCAGCTGCTTCATCTTTAATTTCCGCGCGCATGGCGGCAATCGCCTCTTCGCGGCGGCGATTTTTCTCGCGGATTCGCTCCCGCTCTTCAGGAGAAGCAAACTGCATCGTTTCCTCGGCTTTTTCGATGTTTTCAATTGTATTTTGCACCATATCTTGCAACTTTTCGACGTTGTCGCTGCGGTCATCCGGTTTCGGACGTGGCATGACGTTTCCTCCTTCACGCGAGTTTCGGTTCATTCACCCTTCGTTTGGATGACTTGAGCGTGTTGGCCGGACTGGTCTTGCATTTGTTTGCCTTTGTTTCCACCAGCGGCGCGAGGCTGTGTGCCGATATGGTTCGGCACAAAGTGGTTGGGGCTTCTTTTCGGATTGCTCATCATCTTCGCCTCCTCGCCATCTAGTCTGTCCGCCCGGAGAACCGCTATGCATGGGTTATTCTGCTTTCTTAAGCATCCGCTCTTCCAGCTTTTTCTCGATCTTTTCGAGCGCTTCCCGGTCATTTAGCAATTGCCGCTTATTCTCGCTGATCAATTCTTGGAGAGTCATTTTGCGGGATCGTTTCATTGCTCCAACCTCCCCTCACTTTTATTGTACTTTTATTCATGCCCAAAAAAGATAAAAATTATGACAACTTTTCGAAAAATAATGAGTCATGAAAAAAAGCGCCTTCCGTTAAACCAACTGATGGTTAACGGAAACGCGCTGTTTCTTTCTCAAGCCGAGCCGCAGTCACCGGACCGACGATTTTTTGCCGAATGACGCCGTTCGGATCAATGATATAGGTCGTTGGAATCGTTTGAACCCGATAGTAATGAAGCGCTTCGCCGCGGACATCTAAAGCGACAGGCAGCGCTAACTTCTTGCTTTTCACAAACCGTTCCGCATTATCGAGCGTGTCTTGTGTAGTCAAATGAACAGCAAGCAATGTGACTTCACGACCATGCTGTTTGTAAAACTTCTCAAGTTCCGGCATTTCCTTTTTGCACGGCGGACACCATGACGTCCAAAAGTTGAGGACGACCGCCTTGCCACGCAAATCAGACAGCTTGACCGGCTCGCCGCCAAGCGTCGGCAGCGTCAGATCGGGGGCAGCATGGCCGATTTTCGGGCCGGTTTCGGTTTCGCTTGCCTCATTCGGTTTCTCCGCGGCCATCGCGTTCCAAAGGCCGTATCCAGTAACCGTTAAAAACAACAAAATGACCAACCATTTTCGCACCTTTTTCCCTCCCTGCCGGCCAGCGTCCTTTGGCATTCTGTCCATGATTATAGCACATACGTTTGTCCTTGCCAACGCTAATGATTGCACCAAAAAACGAGGGACACCTCCCTCGTCGTTAACGGATGTTTTTATGGTCATTTTTCATTTTTTCTGCTTCCACTTCAGCGTAGGAAGCGAATTCGCTCGTCCACTCGTTAAAACCATTTTTCTTTTTCGCGTTGTTGTTCCGTTGGGCATTGGCATTACCGAGCTTAGTCCGTCCCATGCGCTCTCTCCTCCTCTAGTTCAGTCAATTCACGCATAGTATCGCCCACCGGAGAAAAACTATGCATGGGACGGCGGTCCTGCCATACGCTTGCCTGAAAACATTTATGCAGAAGATGACGGATCGTCCGTTTCGACCGGATGGTCCGGGTAGGAAATCCAGTCGCTGAAACTGCCGACATACAGCCGAACGTTTCGGTAGCCGGCTTCTTTTAATGCGAGCACGTTCGGACAGGCAGTGACGCCGGAGCCGCAATAGACGATCAACGGAGCCTCACGGTCAAGATCGGCAAACCGAGCGGCTTGATCGGCTGCGCTTTTCCAATAGCCTCCTTCTGCCACTCCATCTTTCCAAAACCGATGCACTGCTCCCGGAATGCGGCCAGGTCGGCGGTCGATCGGTTCTTCTAAACCGGCGTATCGCTTCCACTCGCGCGAATCGATGAGCACGGCCGATCGATCGCGGACAGCAGCGCGCACCTCATCGACCGTTGCCAGCCATGACCGATCGGGCTGCGGCTGAAACCGCCGCGGCGACACGTCAGGAATCGTGTCGGTCACCGGATACCCTTTCTTTTTCCATTCGCTGTAATTGCCGTCTAACACATAAACGCGCTCATGGCCAAAATAGCGAAGCAGCCACCAACAGCGCGCAGCCATCGCCCCATGTTGATCATCGTAGACAACGACCGTCACCGTTTCATCGATGCCGGCACGGCCAAACACCTCTGCCGCCTGAGCAGCGGACGGCAGCGGATGACGCCCCCCATGCTCCGCCACCGGACCGGACAAATCGCGTTCCAAATCCATATACACCGCTCCAGGAATATGATCGTCCCGGTAAACGGCCGCTCCTTTAGACGGATCACCAAGCCAAAACCGGCAATCAAGAATGCGGATGTTTTCTTCAGACAAATGAGTAAGCAACCATTCATGGGAAACGAGAGACGCCATGTTCTTCTCCCCCTTTTCATTTTGCCTGCCAATCAGCCTGCCCCTAGGAGGATGGACGGGCAGCCGCTGCTCCTATGGGCTGCAGCTTGATGACAGCCTCATCTATTCCCCGCTGTTACGATCGCTTTCCTTCAAGGCGGCTCACATATTCGCGCACCATTTCCGGCGTCACGTACCGGCGGGTCGGTACGAGGCCCCCTTTGGCCAGTTCATTCATTTGTTTCGTCACTTCATTGATCAGCTCGACCGTAAACGACTCGCCGCGGCGGCACCGCTCGACCGCTTCTTCGATATGCCGCTCGCGCTCAGCATCGAGCATGGCAAACTTTTTTAAGATGGCGTGCTGCTTTTGTACGTGGGCAGTAATCGCTTGATGCACTTCACTCAATGGTTCTCGTCCTTTCTTGCTTCTTTTTCCATCAAACGCTGGACATTAGGTTTGGGTATCCAGCAGTTGAATTGGTAATTCGGTTTCGTCGCATAGCCGAGCCGGCGGCAATACGTGTATAACCCGTTGGCCCGCTTTTCTATGCCGTAGTGGATACATGTCGCACAAGCGTGAAACCGGTTCATCAGCGCGCCTCCCTGTCTTCTCTAGAAAGAAGGCCGCGAAGCGCCGCTTCGATCCGGCTGAGCGCCTCGGAGTCTGCTGTTTCAGCGAGCGCTGCCATTAAACCGTCCATATAGCTGTCAACTTGATCGGTGAGCGCAGCCGTAAGCGCAGCGACGGCATCCTCGTATTGCTTGGCATATACGGAGATGAGCCGCTCTTTTTGCTCGGCCAAATACCGATCAACCGGCTCAACGAGCGCTGCTTCAATCTCTTCTTTCATCCGCCGCTTCTCATCGCGCTCAAAAAACGATTTCGCGTTTTTATAGAGTGAAAGCGCCTTAGCAAACCGTCCCCGATCCACATCGCTAAGGGCGTTGGCGAACTCCGGTGCCGCAAAAGCAAACGACTCCGGCGGCACGAGTGCGAGCGCCTCATCAAGGCGGCGAAGCTCACTGCTCAAGCGAGCGAACTGCTCGGCAAGCCGTTTATGCAAAAATGCCTCAACACGCAAGCTCGTTGCCCGCATCTCTTGCGCCAAATCAAAGCCAACGGACGCAAGCAGCTCGTCAAGACAACGCTCAAGCACCCGGCGCACTGGACCTTGGTCGTCGCGAAGCACCGACGGATTGAACGCCTCTTTAAACGTGTCATTCAAGCGGAAAAAGGCACGCTGTTTCACGTAATAAAGCAGTTCGTCGGCTTCTTGGCCAAGTGCGTGCTGGCCGTAGGCATCGACGGCATCGGCGAGCACGGTGCGCATTTTTACCTTGACTTCCTCAAGCGCGCGCCGCTTCGCCGCTTTTTCCGCCTCGCTCTGCCCAGCGGCCCGCGCGTATTCCGCCGCCGTCTGCCACGCCCGCTCGAGCTCAGCATAGGCGCTCTCGACCGCCACCTCAGTCAGCTCTTCCGTCAAGAAACGGAAAAAGTCTGCTTCGAAGGCGGGCAAACCGGAATCCGCCAAGACGCCGCGCGCGCTAGGCTCCACCCCCATTTTTTCCGCCAGCGCCATGCGGCTTGAGAGAGCATAAAGACGCGGAAAACGGATGCCAAAACGGGCGAGCTCATCGTTCATGTAGGCGATGACAGCATCAAGTTCTTCCTTTGATTGAGCCAAGTCGGCCGCATTGATGATGAAAAACATTTTGTCAAGCGCAAACGCATCTTTGACCCGCCCGAGCTGAAGCAAAAACTCGCGGTCCGCTTTCGAAAACGCATGGTTGTAATACGTCACAAACAGTAGCGCGTCCGCATGTTTCATATAATGGAACGCCACTCCGGTATGGCGGGCGTTTAGCGAATCGACTCCCGGCGTATCGACAAGCGTCACCCCTTGGCGGGTGAGCGGACAGTCGGCATACAGCACAACCTCATCTAAGAAACACGACACCGCTTCGTCAGCCACATACCCCTCCAGCTCCTCGAAACGGATCGACAGCGTTGCCCCAAATCGATCGCACATCCGCTCGTAGCCGGCCGCAACGGCCGCCAAAAAGGCAACATGCGGCTTTTGCGCCGGATGTTCGGCCCCAGACTCGGCAAGACGGGCACAGAGGCGAAGCGCTTCCTCCCATGTATCCGCCTGATGGCCGAACTGGCTGAGCGATGCTTGTATATCAGCCCAAATTTGCGATTCGCTTTTCACTTTTACGATCGCCGTACCGTGCGGGTGCTCTTTGTCGGGCGGTGCGATTTTGCTGATAGCGGCGGTCGTCGGGTTCGGCGAAGACGGCAAAAGCGGTGCGCCAAGCAAAGCGTTGGCAAGTGATGACTTGCCGGCGCTGAAAGCGCCAAACAAGGCAACCGTAAACGCGCGCGTGCGGAGCCGGCTCGCCTTGTCGCGCAGCGGGCCAGCGAAACGGCGCAACAAATCCGCTTGTTCAAGGTAAGCCGCCGCTTCATCAAGCCGGTCGGCGGCCTGTTCGCTACGCCGTTTTCCACCGGCTGACGGCGTACGGGATTCCCCTGTTCTTTCGTCCTCCAATTCGTTGCCAGCCACCGCGCCTTTCTGACCGAGCGCTTGCTCTTTGGCAGCGACTTGCTGTTTTGGCGTTTCCACATGGCGCGCCTTGCGGAAATCAGGCGGCGCAGTCAGCAAAGCAAGGCGGGTCTCATCAAGCGTTGCGTCATCACCCGGAGCGGCGATGAGCTGTTCAAATGAGCGTTGGCGCTCTTCCCGCTCGAATTTGAGGCGGGCGAGGCGGCCGATGAGCTCCACCTTTTCACGCGCCCTCGAAAGCTCATCACTCAATGCATCCATTTGGGCAGCCGCCTGTTTGGCGATTTGTTCCAAGAGCTCAGCAAACAAGGTGAACGCCGAGTCACGGTAACATTTTTTCAGCGCTGCAGCGACCTCATCCGTATAGTTTAATAGCGCCGCACCGCTTGTATCCGCGCCTTGTTTGACGAGGCTGGCGAGCAGCGTCGCCTCCCACTCCACCGTCCATTGTTGGCACTTACCAAGCCAAGCACGGTCAGCATTCCATTCGTTTCCAACCCGAAGAAGCAACTGGCGGACGTGCCATTCAATTTGCGCCTCCGCTTGTGCCTTGACGCTTTCGTAAAACGCAGCGAACCGCCGTTGTCGCTCCTCTTCTGTTTTCGCCTTTGCAAACCACCACCCCACCTTAAAATCGGGCCGCATGGCCTGCAAGTACGCTTCCGCCCGCGCTCTTGTTTCAAACGGCATCAAATAGGCGTTTTGTAGCACGTGCTCAAGTTCGGTCCGAAATGTCTCCTCCACCCGCTTGGGTGCCGTCTGCCACTTAGCCAACTCCGTCTCCAACCGTCCAAGCTCCTCCATAGCCGCCGCCTCATCATCCGCGCCGCCAAGCTTCTGAAGCTGCATGCGCATTTCTTGTTCAAGCGGCTCATGTCGGGTACAAAGCTGTTCGATATGACGGTCGGCGATCCGTTTTAAACCGGCTTCGGCGCCGCGGACGAGCCACTCATCTTTGTCCGCAAACAACTGACGCAAACAGGCTGACAGCTCATGCCATTCGTTATGCGGATGGTCCGGCGCTTTTAACGAGAGGAAAAACAGGCCGGCCGCCTCGACTCCCCAACTTCGGAACGCCCTAGCCGCCGAGTCGCGAAACGCAGCAAACGGCAGTTCGTCCTCACGGTGTTTGTCGATTTGATTGATGATCAAATAGACGGTTTTTCCTTCGTCCGTTAATTGTTTCGTAAATTGAAAGTTTAATTCCGCTTGTACATGGTTATAATCCATGACATAAAAGACGACATCAGCTAAATGAAGTGCAGACTCGGTCGCCAGTCGGTGGGCGTCGTCCGTCGAGTCGATGCCCGGCGTGTCCAAGATGGCGACTCCTGGCGGAATGGCGTCTGTTTCACGACTAATCTCAATCCATTCAATCGTCTCCCCGTCCCGGCATTGAGCACGAATCAGTTCCGGATCGTACGGCGGTTCGTACTCGACCGGCGCATCACGGTGGTAAAAGACGCGCACATAATCCCGACCGGCTTTCACTTTCACAAGATTCGCACTCGTCGGAATCGGGCTCGACGGCAACAGCGGTTCGCCGAGCAGCGCGTTGATCAAACTTGATTTGCCGGCAGAAAAATGACCGCAAAATGCGACAATAAGCTCCCCGGCTGCCATTTTTTCCATAAGCTGCTTCACTTTGTTCGCGTTTTCTTTGTCCCCCGTTGTCTGAAGCTGTTCATACATCTCGATCATTTTCGCCAGCCACGGCCGCAATGACGGCCGCTCAGTTGCAACATATCCCATGACCCAAACCCCTTGTTTCCGTCAATATCGTTTACATTCATTTTACTGTATTTCGTCCCATTTCCCAATAGAAAAACAAAAAAATCCCGCCCGTTCGTTTGGCAAGCAGGAGTTAGTTGGAAATATGCTTGTTTCCCTTTGTGTCAACCGCAAAAGGGCGACCGCTGTTGCCAAATAAGAACGATCCGCGGTCCCCTTTCGCTGATTAGCTGTTCCTGTTTTTTCATGCAGTTGCTTAAACGCGCACGACCGTTTTTCTTCCTAGCGGCAAAAAACGCGGCCGAGCCTGAAACGCCTCCTTATAATCAGTGAACGCTGACAGCGCCTGTTCTTCAGTGGTGATGCGAATGGATAACATGATTGCGTTAAGAAGTGAAAAGATAAGCGCGGTCATAGGTGCTTGGAACAAAAGCGGCAGCAACACGATCTCCAAAGCGACGACGACATAATTAGGGTGGCGGATCCACCGGTACGGTCCTTTTTTCACGACCGGGCGGTCGGGCACGATCAAAATTTTCGTATTCCAAAAGCGGCCGAGCGATAAAATCGTCCATACGCGCAGCCCTTCGACAGCAAGAAAGAACGGAAACAAAAATGGCCAGCGTGGCGACGGGCGCGCGCCTTTTCGCAGTGCCTCAACAGCCAACGACAAAAGAAAGAGTATATGCATCAATACAATCCACGGATAATGGCGGGCGCCAACCTCTTTCGCTCCGAGTGCTTTCACATACCGTTCGTTCCGTTTTGCAAGCACAAGCTCAAACAAGCGCATCCCAGCCACCACCAAAAATACGAATGCAAACCGCATCATCATCCCTCCCATTTAAGCAGCACCATCTCGGCGCTAAAGCCAGGGCCGAGGGCGACGAGCAGCCCATACCCAGGCGCAAGCGGCTTCTGCATCACTTGCTCCAGCACAAAATAAACGGTGGCTGACGACATATTGCCATACTGGGCTAACACCTCTCTAGCAGCCTCTGTCTGCTTCGGGCCGAACCCGAACGCTTCTTCGTACGCCTCGATCACTTTCTTCCCGCCCGGGTGGGCAATAAAATAGCGAAGGTCACTGAGCAGCAGTTTGTTTTCCTGTAAAAACGATTCCACTTGCGGTCGCAGCCAGCTGCGGACGATTGACGGAATATCTTTCGAAAAGATGACAAACAGCCCTTCATCACGAATATCCCAACCCATCACGTCCTCCGAACGAGGCATAAGCACCGACCGAGCAGCGATGATACGCGGCGCACCGCTTTTTGGCGCCGCTTCATCGCCGGCGACAAGCACACATGCCACCCCGTCAGAAAAAAGCGATGTGCCGATTACATTGCTTTTTGATAAGTCATTCGCTTGGAACGTCAAACTGCAAAACTCAACGGCAATCACGAGCGCTTTGGCATTAGGAAACGCTCGGCAATAATCGGCTGCTCGAGCCAGTCCCGCTGCCCCGCCCGCACAGCCAAGCCCCCAAATCGGAACCCGAACGACAGAAGGTGAAAACGGCAGCACGTTCATCAGCCGCGCCTCGATGCTTGGCGTCGACAAACCGGTCGTTGAGATGTAAAACAGCACATCGACCGCTTCATACGGAATCGGGCCGGTAGAGGCTTTATGCAAGCAGTCGTTGACGGCCTCGCCACTGTAACGAACGGCACTGTCGATATACACCTCATTTTTCTCCCCGAAGCCGCGCGGCAGGCTATACCAAGCAAGCGGCTTGACAAAGGTGCGCGTGCGGATGCCGCCGTTGTCAAACGCCTGCAGCAGCCGTTCAGCGCGCATTAGACGCCCGGCAAACAACTCGGCGACATAACGTTTCACCTCATGTTGAGAAACCATGTATGGCATCTTTGCGGTGCCGATAGATAAAAGGATCGGCATACAAACACCTCGGTTTGTTCTTCTTTTCTATTAGAGTGTGCAACAAGCCGGACTATATGCAGGCGAAAACACATTTATACGCCTATTTTTTCGGAAACAGCAGGTCGATTCTCTCCTTTTCTTCGTGGCCGACAGAAAAGCAGCATAAAAAATGAAAGAAACGTTATGGCAAACAAAAAAACAGGTGTGGGCAAAACCAGCCTGTTTTGGAAGGAAAAATGGTCATAAGCGGGGACATCTATAAAGACGTTTGTTGTGTATCCAGCTTTCAAGATGCGGATTTCGCTTTCCTACTCAAGCAAGCATAGTACAAATGATTGAGGAATGAGCCCTTGCCAGATTCGTTTAGCGACACTTCGTTGACTTTTTGCTGCGTTCTGTGAGCGATGGTTTCCTAGCCGAAAAGCGGCGGGATATTTCATGTCCCTTAATGTCTGTGACCATCGATCAATTTAACTATTTGTTCTTTGATTGCTTATATCCTATAATGAATTTAAAAATCGATAAAGATGATTATTCCGATTAAAAAATGATGATGGGGCCCTGTTAATATAGATATTAAACAGTCGATAACTTTCTAAAAATAACGAAGAAAATCCAAACTTTACCCAAAACTCCAAAATATTGAATTGACATTCAATTGACTACCAATAAAATATACGAGAGAACGTAGAAAGAGTGTGAAAGAAAGGAGGATATCGGTGGAACACCGCTCACTAATTCTACTTGGGTTACTAATGGGACAAAGCCAACACGGATATCAGATTAATGAATTCATCGAAAAAAACCTAAGTATAGTTACAGATATGAAAAAGTCTACTGCTTACGCTACGCTGGATAAACTACATCAAAAGGGCTTTATTGATATTAAGTTTGAGCAAAAAGGAAATAGACCCATCCGTAAAGTGTATTCTATAAATGAAAGAGGTCGAAAGTATTTTTACCAATTGCTATTAAACAATCTGTCTTCTGCTGAAAGTGTTAATTATCAAGGGGATATTGGGCTAATGTTTATTGATTTTCTTCCTATGGACCAAGCAATACCAGCCTTGAAAGAACGATTAAAGAAAAACAAAACACTAATTGATCAACTTAAACAAACCCCTGTACATGTAAATCAAACTGGTGTTAATCTTGCAGTCGAACATAAAATTACAATGTTAGAAGCAGAAATTTCCTTTCTTGAAAAAACCATTCAATCTCTTCTTTATTCGAATTAAGTTTTATATACTTATGATGTTAAAGCCACCGAGGATTCTTTTTTATTACCAACGCAGAACGTGTTGCAAAACACATAACGAATGCATAAATGCACATAAAAAATCCACCACCTTAGAAATCATATACAGTGACCAAAAGAAACTACCAAGGGGTGGACACGATCATGATTTCCAATTTCGTGATCGAACATGCACTGATGGGTGAAATTGATCCTCTTTTAGAGGCATGATTTCGATACATCGGCCAACTTTCTTTTCTGGAAACATCGTATGTGACAGGAAGACCCCCAGTGTCTAAAAAGGGACTGCTCACATGTTTCTTTTTGAAAACCTACTTCGCGATGGATTCTTTACGGCAGTTGGTGAACATCCTCCACCGGTTTGGCTATTTCCGACGAATTTGTGAACGTCTGGAGGTTCCTCATCTGTCTACTTTTTCAAGAGCCAGTCAATGGTTTCAAGAACAAGGATTTTCCGATTGGAATGCCCAACTTCTAAACGATTTAGGTGTTCAAAAACCAAAAGTAGTGATGATCGATCGTACAGCTCTTCGAAGCAGCCTGTATGATTCCCAAGCAAATTAGGGCATGTCGACTCGGTACCATTGGTTCAAAGGAGATAAACTGCATCTGTGTACCACCACGGAAGGGATCCATTTTATCCCATGTTTTGACTACCGCCCATCGAAATGACGCAGCAGTGGCACCGGAACTGCTTTCGTCTCTGCAAGGATGGGACATCGAGTTTGCACTTGAGGATGCCGCCTACGACAGGGAACAGATCTGTAAAACGGCCGAGCAATGGGACATCTTTTTCGTTTCCCCGATGAACTGACGCAATAGCGAGGAACGACACGATGCCTATGGCCGGGTGATCCCCGTCTTCTTGAACACTCGATTTGGAAAGTGGCTGTTTGGTCTCCGTAGCACCATCGAACGAGTATTTAACCAATGAAAGATGAATGGGTTAGAACAACCTCGGTGGCACGGGCTTCATCGCCATCTATTACATGTGCAATTATGCATACTCATCCATCATTTTGAGTTTTTACTCTAGTTTTGCAACACCATCAACGCAATAAACAAATAATTTTTTTGCATATAGTCACATTTGACTAATCACAAAAAAACTAATAAACTCTAATTAATCAAATATGATTAAAAATTTTTTATAGAAGGAGTGGCGTACATTGTTTCTTGCTATAAGAGAGTTAAAGCATGGAAAATTACGATTTTCAATGATTGGGCTTATTACTGTCCTGATTGCATGGTTGGTATTCATTCTTTCGGGACTGGGTAATGGCCTTTCCACTCTTAGTGCAGCAACATTTAAAAATATGAATGCCCATTATGTAACTTTTGAAGAAGGATCGAGAGCCTCTATGAGCCGATCGTTATTGAGTGAATCATTGGTAAAAGAACTGGAAAACCAAACTAATGTTACAGCTGCATCAGCAATGGGTGCAACCATGGGAACTGTATTTAAGTCTGCTTCTGCTGATAAAGTAAAAGTAGATGTTGCCCTCTTGGGAATCACACCTGGCAGTTTTCTAGAACCGAGTGTGATCGAAGGCAAGCCACTTCAAGCAGATAAGCCTTTAGAAGTTATAGTCAATGATACGTTAAAGAAAAAAGGCTTTAAGATTGGTGATACGCTGGAAATAGAAGGCTCATTAGAAAAAGTGAAAATTGTAGGGTTTGTTACAAATGAAACATACAACCATTTACCGGCTATTTTTACTACTCTAGATAAATGGCGCTCTATTCAATTTGCAGCACCGGGCTCTGATAAAGGAATTGAAAAACCTGTAAATGCCATTATGCTGCAAGGGGAAAATATTGATCCAGAGAAATTAAATAAGCACTTCAAGAATACTGAAACAGTCACCAAGGCCGCAGCCATACAAGGAATGCCTGGTTATAAAGAAGAGAATGGCACGATTATGATGATGCTCGCCTTCCTTTTGGCTATCTCGGCATTTGTAATCGGAGTATTCTTTTATGTACTTACCTTGCAAAAGTCGAATCAGTTTGGCATTTTAAAAGCCATTGGTGCCAGCAATCGTTTTCTCGGAAAAGCTATTGTATCTCAAGTATTTCTATTATCATCAATTAGTATTGTGGTAGGAATCTTGTTAACTTATGGGACAGCCCTTATTCTTCCGGATGAAATGCCATTTTCACTTGATACTAAATTAGTTGTCGTTTATGCCCTTTTATTACTTGTAGTTTCGATTTTAAGTTCCTTGATTTCCGTTCGAAAAATTACAAAAATCGATCCGCTTCAAGCGATTGGGAGGATGGAATAATGTCCGTAATACAATTCAAGAATGTCTCTAAACTGTATCAACAAGGTGAAAATCAAGTTCTTGCCCTTGATAATGTCTCCCTAACGGTGGAACAAGGTGAGTTTATTGCTGTCATTGGTCCATCAGGTTCAGGTAAAAGTACATTTCTAGCGATTGCAGGTGCATTGCTTCATGCAACGAAAGGTGAGGTCATCATTAACGGTAAGAGCCTGAATGAATTAAAACCTAAGGATTTGGCCCAATTACGGCTCAAGGAAATCGGATTTATCTTACAAAACAGTAATCTCGTCCCTTATTTAAATGTTCTGGAACAATTACTTGTCGTGAAAAGAATGTCAGGGAAACTTGTAAAGGAAGATAAGGAATTCGCTAAAGAATTGTTACAAAGCCTCGGTTTAGCAGCAAAAATGGAAAAATTACCCGAACAATTATCAGGAGGAGAACGCCAACGAGTTGCAATTGCTCGAGCTTTTATAAACAATCCTTCGATTATTTTGGCAGATGAACCAACAGCAAGTCTTGATTCGAAAAACGCCCATGAAGTGGTTCAACTCATAGCAAAAGAAACAAAAACAAGAAACAAAGCAGCGATTATGGTTACCCATGACGAACGAATGCTGGAATACTGCGATAAAGTGTATAAAATGGAAGATGGCAAACTGAAACGAGATGATTCTTTCCGCTCTTAAGATATAACCCCGAACAAAAATCCCCGTTCTGGGGGAGAGTAGTCATTATTTCAGAGGTTGCTTCGACTTTGAAACCAAATAAATCATCATTTACTTATAGCAAAACCCCTGCTTTTAATGAGTAGGGGTTTTGTTTATGAATCGGGAAAGAAACAAGAGTAAGCATGTTAAGTCCTATTATATTCATATAACAGAGATGTAATCTCACGAAATTCAAATAATTACCAGATCAGAATTGAACTTCAAACTCGCTTTTTCAAATTTTCACAAAAACCTCATTTACTTTTGATATGGTTCACCACACATTATCTAAACACATAGTTGATTTTTTTCATGGCAAATAAAAAATGTCACCCCCGTTTTCTTAATCAATCTGATCAGAAAACGTTGATGACATGTAGACGACACTCTAACATATTTTGAGTCTAAATATGTTGGATATTTAGAAAGGACAACACGATTAGGAAATTTTTTGTTCCTGCAACGGCAATGTAGCCGATCTTCTTACCTTACCGAAATGGAAGACTGCATTTAAGATGATGGCCGTCATGCTGCCGGCGACGATGCCGCTATCCGTCAAAATGCGGAGGCCGGCCGGGAGCTCGGCGAATAAGTTCGGTACCGCCGTCACCCCGAGCCCCACGCCGATCGAGCAAGCGATAATCAGCAAGTTTTCTTGCACAGTCAAGTCGACTTGGCTCAACATTTTCACGCCATAAGCGATGACCATGCCAAACATGGCGAGCATCGCCCCGCCGAGCACCGGGGCTGGAATGATCGTCGCCACAGCGGCGATTTTCGGCACAAATCCAAGCAAGATGAGAAACAGAGCGGCGGCATAAATGACGTTTCGCGTTTTCACCCCCGATAATTGAACGAGGCCAACGTTTTGCGAGTATGTCGTATACGGAAACGCATTTAGCAGCCCGCCGACGATGATCGCCAACCCTTCGGCGCGGTAACCGCCCGCCAAATCCTCATCCGTCAACCGGCGACGGCAAATATCAGACAACGCGAAGTAGACGCCGGTCGATTCGACGAGGCTGACGATAGCGACCAACACCATCGTCAAGATGGCCGAGCCATGGAATGATGGAACACCGAAATAAAACGGCTGCGGCAGATGAACCCACGATGCTTCGGTGACAGCCGTCCAGTCTACTTTTCCCATCACGGCCGCGACAACAGTGCCGGCGGCCATTCCAAGCAAAATGGCAATCGAGCGAATGAAGCCTTTGAAACAGCGGTACAATACAACAATGAGCGCGAGCACGCCAAACGACAGCGCCAAGTTAGTTGGATCGCCAAAATCTTCTGCTCCTTGTCCTCCGGCCATATTGTTCACAGCCGCCGGAATGAGCGTCAAGCCAATAATTGTTACGACCGAACCGGTGACAACCGGAGGGAACAACGCCCGCAACTTGCCGAAATACGGGCTGATGAGCACGACGACAAGCCCAGCGCAAAGGATCGAACCATATACGGCTGTCATTCCGTATTGACCGCCGATGGCGATCATCGGCCCGACCGCCGTAAACGTACAGCCAAGCATGACCGGCAAGCCGATGCCAAACAACTTATTCTTCCATACTTGCAAAAACGTCGCGATGCCGCACGTCAATAAATCAACGGCTACTAAATAGGTGAGCTGCTCTCCCGATAGCTGAAGCGCACCGCCGACGACAAGCGGAACGACGATCGCCCCGGCATACATTGCCAATACGTGCTGAATGCCTAATGACCCGATTTGCCACCATTTCATTTTCATCAGCTCATCACCTCTTCGTGAAATCGAATGACGCCATCGCTGAGCGAGGCGATGCGGGCGAGCGAAACGACGCGGAATCCTTGCGAACGAAGGAGCCGGCCGCCGTCTTGAAACGCTTTTTCAATGACAATACCGATGCCGACAACATCCGCTCCAGCTTGACGGACGACCTCCACCATCCCGAGCGCCGCTTGGCCGTTGGCTAAAAAGTCATCGATAATCAGCACCCGGTCACTGCTATCCAGTAGCGGCCGGGAAACAATGATTTCGTTCGTCTCCTTCTTCGTAAAAGAATATACTTCCGCGCGATACACTTCACTAGTCATCGTCAGCGGTCGCCGCTTGCGGGCAACGACAAGAGGTACACCGAGCTCATAGGCAGCCATAAGCGCCGGGCTAATACCGGATGACTCAAGCGTTAGCACTTTCGTCGGCCGCTCACGGTGAAACTGAGCAGCAAACTCCTCACCGATCCGTTTCATAAGGTGCGGGTCGACTTGATGGTTTAAGAAGCGGTCGACTTTGAGCACTCCGTCCGCGACGACCTCCCCCTCGGCGGCAATTTTCTCGAGCAATTCGCGCATACTGATTCCCTCCAATAAAAAAAGCTTAAAAAACACCGGCCTCACCCATTCCATGAGTCAGGCAATGTCTTTTAAGCCGAAGCAAACCGGAAGGCACAAGGCGGCCATGACCGCCTCCCTCCTGACATTGCCACTCATAGTCAGCCGATTTACGGTCGGCTGGTAGAGACTCGCAAGCCGTATTCTTGCGATTATATGAGTGAGTCAGCGTGATTCATTTATTAGCAGTATACCATGAGCGACAGCGGTTGAGAAGCATTTTTTACTAAAAAAGACGAACATTGATGGATAAAAAATGACAATTATTCGCTTTTATCCTTTTACTATCATTCTCATTCTTTTCATTAACAAAACCAATGCCAGCTACGCCACAACGAAGAACCATCATTCATTGCAGCACCTCTTTTTTTCCATCTTGTTCATACATTTTTCACAATCGTCACCATTTGTTCAAACTTCCTACATCATTTTTGTGAGAAAAGTCACTGTGACCACAGTTTCCTACAGTTATGATAGTGTCAAAGCAGGGAAATCCGCCGGTTGGCGCTCCTGCCTCACTACTGTTCTGGGGGATGAATTTGAAAAAGAGGAGGGATACAGCATGGCAAAACCGGAGTGGACAAAAACGACTACGACGATCCAGCAAACGAAAAAAGAGAAAGAGCCGGGTCTCGGCGGCACGCTGGCGTCCGTATTTTTGCTCGGCTTTTTCATCATTTTCGCTTGGGTCAGCGTCTACTTTTTATTTCTAAACCGGATATAAGCGGCGAAGGAGGAACTTGATGTGCACATTCATAAGTACGAAAAAATTTGGCTGACGTTTGGTATCGGCTGTCTCGTTGTCTTCTTAACCGTCGTCGGTGTGAGCGCTTTCGCTGCCGGACAGCAGCCGCCAAGCTGCCTGACGACAATCGATCCAGAGAAAGTAGACACGACCCCGCCATTTGATCAGCCGGGTCTTGTCAAAAAAGGAGAGAATGAATACGAACTGAACATCGTCGTTGCTGCCTTTTCCTTTACACCAAATGCAATTGAAATTCCAAAAGGAGCAAAAGTGACGATTAACGTTACTTCGAAGGATGTTATCCATGGATTTCAAATTCCAGGAACAAACATAAACATGATGGTCGAACCTGGCTACGTCAACAGCTTGACGGCTACGTTTGATGAACCGGGCGAATATACGATCCTTTGTAATGAATATTGCGGCGCCGGCCATCATATGATGACGGCACGCATTAAGGTGGTGGAGTAACATGGTACAACCGTTGGAAAAAGTCGATCGCCGCGACGCCAAACTGGCGTTGGCGCATTTATTTGTCGCTTTTATCGCTCTCGGATTAGGCGGCTTTGCCGGCTTATTGCAAACGCTCGTCCGTTCCGGCAAGTTTGAATTGCCGGGTGGCATCAGCTACTATACGATTTTAACAACGCACGGCGTCTTGCTCGGACTTGTACTGACGACCTTTTTCATTATCGGCTTTCAGTTTGCTGCTGTCAGCCGCACGGCTGGGGCATTCACGGACAGCACGCGCCGGGTCGGATGGATTGGTTTTTGGCTGATGACGATTGGAACAGCCATGAGCGCCTTTTTCATCCTCACGGGGCAAGCGGCTGTATTGTATACATTTTATGCCCCGCTGCAAGCGCATGCCGGCTTTTACATCGGTTTAGCGCTTGTTGTCGTCGGCAGCTGGGTGAGCGGTTTTGCGATGTTTGCCCATTATGCGCGCTGGCGGAAAGCGCATCGCGGCCAGGCGAGCCCGTTGTTGACATTCATGTCAGTAACGAATATGGCGCTATGGCTCATCTGTACGCTCGGTGTTGCCGCAACCGTCGTCTTTCAGCTTATCCCATGGTCGCTCGGGCTCTCTGAACGGGTGAACGTGCTGTTAAGCCGGACGCTGTTTTGGTATTTCGGGCATCCGCTCGTTTACTTCTGGCTGTTACCGGCGTATATGGTTTGGTACGCCGTCATTCCGAAAGTGATCGGGGGCAAAATGTTCTCCGATTCGCTCGCACGGTTAGCGTTTATCTTGTTCTTGCTGTTTTCGATTCCGGTCGGTTTCCACCATCAATTGCTTGAGCCGGGGATTTCACCGTTTTGGAAATACGTGCAAGTCGTCTTGACGTTTATGGTCATCATTCCATCATTGATGACGGCGTTCTCCATGTTTGCGACGTTTGAATCATACGGCCGCTCGCAAGGAGCAAAAGGCTTGTTTGGCTGGCTGCGGAAACTGCCGTGGGGAGATGCGCGCTTTTTCGCACCGTTTGTCGGAATGCTGTTTTTCATTCCGGCCGGTACAGGCGGGATTATTAACGCCTCGCATCAGCTCAACCAAGTCGTCCATAATACGATTTGGGTGACTGGGCACTTCCATCTGACGGTGGCGACAACCGTTGTCTTAACATTTTTCGGTGCATCGTACTGGCTCATCCCGCATTTGACCGGTCGGGTGCTGACGAAAGCGATGAACCGCCTTGCCATCATTCAAACGATCGTTTGGGCCGTCGGGATGACATTTATGTCCGGCTCGATGCATTTTGCCGGTTTGCTTGGGGCACCGAGACGTTCAGCGTTCTCAACGTACGGCAATTCGCCGCAAGCACTTGAATGGATTCCGTACCAAATCGCACAAGCTGTCGGCGGAACGATCTTGTTTATCGGCATTATTCTCATGCTCGTCATCGTCATCAATTTGGCGTTTTTCGCTCCGAAAGGCGAAACAGAATTTCCAGTCGCCGAAGCGGCCGCCCCGCAGGAACGGGTCGTGTTGGTGTTTGAAAACTGGAAACTTTGGATCGGCATTGTCGTTGCGCTTATTTTGATCGCATATACCGTTCCGCTCATCGACATTATTCAAAACGCCCCACCAGGGTCGAAAGGATATAAATTATGGTAAAAGCTATCCCCCTCTTCGGTGTGAAGAGGGGGATATTGTTTGAACTGCTTCCACGTCGTCTCGCTTGAATCCGAAGACTTCCTCAGCAACGATGTTACAGTCTGTAAAGAGGTTTATATTTCGCTTCCAAGTATTGAATTAAATAATCGGCTTTAAGCGGTTCCCCCGTCGCATCACGCACAAGATCAAGCGGCTTTTTGGTTTTGCCGAACCGATGAATGTTGGCCGTCAGCCATTCACGAATTGGCGTGATGTTCCCTTCCTCAAGCAATTGGGCAAGATCCAACTCTTTTTCGAGCGCCTGTTTAAACTGCGCCGCGTACATATAGCCGAGCGCATAGGATGGAAAATAGCCGAAGCTGCCACCTGACCAGTGGACATCCTGCAAAACGCCGACCGCATCATTATGTGGACGGATGCCAAGATATTGTTCATATTTCTCGTTCCATACGTCCGGTAAATCAGCAGCCTCGAGCTCTCCGGCAAACAGCTGCTTTTCTATTTCGTATCGAACCATAATGTGAAGCGGATACGTCAGCTCGTCAGCCTCAATGCGAATCAGCGACGGCTTCGCCTCATTGATCGCCCGATAAAACGCGTCAAGTGAAACGTCCGCAAACTGTTCCGGTGCGTATTGCTGCAAACGTGGATAATGCCGTTTCCAAAACGATGGATGACGGCCGATCATATTTTCCAAAAAAAGTGACTGCGATTCATGGATGCCCATCGACGCCCCACTCGCGAGCGGCGTGCCGACAAGCGCTTCAGAAATGTGCTGTTCATAGAGGGCATGGCCGCACTCGTGAATCGTACCGAAAACAGCGGTGCGAAAATCGCGCTCATCATACCGTGTTGTGATGCGTACATCGTTCGGATTAAGCCCGATCGCAAACGGATGGACCGTCTCATCAAGCCGCCCTTTGCCGAAATCGTAGCCGAGTTCCCTGAGCAACTCCAAAAGAAAGGCGCGCTGCTTTTCCTTTGGAAACGGCGCAAACAAAAACGACGTATCCGGCTTATCGGACACAGCAGAAATGGCGTGCACAAGGGGAACAATGCGTTCGCGCAATTGACCGAACAATCCGTCAAGCAACTCAACCGTCATGCCCGGCTCGTACTGATCAAGCAGCGTATTGTACGGATGCCCTTCATATCCCCAATAGCTGATAAAGCGGCGCTGAAACTCGATGATTTGCTCCAAATACGGGCGAAAACGGGCAAAATCGGCGGCCGCTTTTGCTTCTTCCCAGACGCTTTCCGCCTTTGAGCAAAGCACGACATACTCTTTATACTCATCAACTGGAATTTTTTTATTCCGTTCATACTCTTTTTTGCATTCATCAAGCGTATGTTTTGTCACTTCATCAAGCTGTTCATACACCTCTTTTGGCGACAGCTTGGCGATAAACGCTGCCATTTCCTCTGAAGTGGACATTTTAAACGCTTCTTCCGACAGCATGCCGATCACTTCAGAGCGCTGCTCCACCCCTTTTTTCGGAGCACCGGTCCGCAAATCCCAATACATTAAATTGATGGCCTCATGATACCCCATCATTTTTTTGACATACTGCAAAAACTGTTCTTCCATTCGCTTCACCATGCTCAGTCCCCCTATTCGTTTTGGATGGCCGTATCATCATTTCCATAACTAGGTGCTCTTTTCCTCCTTGATCGCGAAGAAACGTCATTTTTCACCAAAAGAAAAGAGGGAAGAACGCTACTCTTCCCTCACAGATGTTGGCAAGACCGATTTGATCGCAGCGATGACCTGCTTGTCTTCCTGGTCGGTAACAAAAATGGAGACGATGCCGCGATCATCGCGCGTGCGGATGAGCCGTCCGACCCCTTGGCGGAGACGGAGAAGCATATACGGGACATCGACATCCCAAAACGGATCGCTATATGCCTTCCGCTTCGCCTGAAACACTGGATCGTTTGGCGGATATGGCAGTGACCAAATGATAACATTGGACAGCGACGATCCCGGAATGTCAAGCCCTTCCCATAAATGTTCCGAACAAAGCACGGTTTCTTCGTTGCGTTGGAACTCGGCGACTAAATCGCTAATCTCGCGGTCGCCTTCAAACAAAAATGAAAACGGTTCCCCGGCCGCCGCTTCTTTAAACTGAAGCAGCTCCTCGCGCGTTGGAAACAAGATGAGCGCCCGTCCGCCCGTTTCACGCAATTTCTTCATCGCATAGGCGTATTTTTCAGCAAACAGCGCCTCATTAGCGCGGAACGTCGGCATATAAATGGTCATTTGCTCGTCATAATCAAATGGCGACGGCACACTGAACGATAAATAGTCATCGATCCCTAAGCTGTCAGCCATATATTGAAATGACTTGCCGTTCGATAACGTCGCCGATGAGAAGATAAACGGCATGCGTTTCGCAAACACTTTTTCACGCAGTACTTCTTGCACAGTGTGCGGCATGACAACAAGTGTGGCCTCTTGGCGCGACGACTCGAGCCACGCGATGGCATCAGCGCTTGTTAAAAACAAGTCGAGCAAATAGTGAATTTGGTCTAAGTATTCGTCAACAATATTCAGCTGATAATGGTCAATCGTATACGTTTCACTTTCAAACACGAGCTCATTGCCGATTCTAACGATTTGGTCACGCAGCCGCTTCGCCCAGCGCTCGAGCTGCGGCGACGGTGAAATTTCTTTCCGGTTTGAGCCAGGGATATCTTTCGCGCACGCTTTCAATTCGGTAAAAAAGCGCCCACTCGTTTCGATGGTTTCTTCAATTAAATAGGCGAGTTCTTCGCGAATATCGTTTTCAAGAAGCCGCGTCAGCAACATCTCAAGCGTCGTCTCTTTCATTCGGTATGTAAGCGCCTTTTGTGCGGCAAACTCAAGCAAGTGTCCTTCGTCGAACACGACGCAGCTCGCCTCCGGCAAGAGCGGCAGCTGTCCTTCCCGCTTGCGCGCCTCGTACGTCCATACATGCTCCATATAAAAGTCGTGTGAACAGACGATCAAATCGGCCGCTTTCCGGTAATAGTCGCGCCAAAGCGTCTGACCGCAACGGTGCCGCTTTTCACACGTAAAACAATCTTGAAACGGATCCCAGGCGATTTTTTTCCATTGCTCATCGGTTAAATGGGCGTATTCTTTCCGGTCGCCGTAACGATAAAACGACTGCATCGTTTTATTGTCATGGACGAAAGCCGGCAGATTGTCATAAATTTGTTCATATAGCTCAATATCGTCATCATCGTATGTCGTCACTTCTTCAAGCTTGTTTAAACATAAATATTGATCGGGTGATTTCGCCAGTCGGACATCAATATGCAGCCCGAGCACATTGGACAGTTTGGCGATATCTCCTTCTTTTTTGACGAGCTGCTCAATAAGCGTTTCATCTGCACAGGCGATGATGGCCGGTTTGCCGGTATAACGTGCGTAACAAATCGCGTATAGCAAGTAGACGATCGTCTTCCCTGTACCGACTCCGGCTTCGGCAAACATCACCTTTTTTTCGCGAAATGCGCGCTCGAGTTGGAACGCCATATAAACTTGCTCATCGCGCAGCTCAAAGCCGGCCTCCGGCAACGTATCGTAAAAGACATCACCGATCCACTGGCTGAGCTTATCAAAAAAGTTTTCGTTTTTTTCTAACAGAAACGGATAACGTTTATGGCTCATCACCGCCACCCCTCCAATTGACATAAAGTCCCCCGGCATCATCATGCATAAGCGCGCAACCACATCGTTGCGCGCCTTAATTCTAGTAACAAGATTATATTATGATGGATGACCGTCGAGAAGTCAACTTCTAGCTTCGGCGTGGCGGCCGCGGCCCCCAATATTGATAGTAATGCGTCTCAATAAAGCCATTAAACAGCTTGCGCCGCTTCGTCGCCGGGCGGCCATAATGAGTTTCAAAGCCGCGATGGGCAGTTAAAATGTATACCGACCATGTGTCTAAGGCGGAGAAAGTGCGGCCGATGGCGCGGTAGAGGGCTTCGACCTCCCTCCGTTCGCCGAGCCGTTCACCGTATGGCGGGTTGCTGACAATCACTCCGTACGATTTATCTGTCCGAAACTGTTCCGCCCGTCCTGTTTGAAAAGAAATGAGATCGGCCAACCCCGCTTCGGCTGCATTCGCCTTGGCCATTTCCACCATGTGTGGGTCAAGGTCAATCCCGCAAATATCCAACGGCTCATCATAACGCGCCATATCTTCCACTTCTTGGCGCGCTTCATTCCATGCGCGCTCCCCGATCCAAGGCCATTGTTCAGAAACGAAATCGCGGTTAAACCCAGGGGCGATGTTTTGCCCGATGAGCGCCGCTTCGATGGCGATCGTGCCCGAACCGCAAAACGGATCGACAAACGGGCGATCCGGCGTCCAGTTCGTGAGCAATACTAAGGCAGCGGCAAGCGTTTCCCGAAGCGGCGCTTCTCCTTGACGAGCACGGTAGCCGCGCTTATGCAACCCGACACCGCTTGTATCAATTGTCAACGTGGCAATGTCTTTATGAAGGGCTACTTCAATGCGGCAAAGCGGGCCGGTTTCGGGAAACCATGACAGGTGGTAGCGCTCTTTTAAACTTTCCACGACCGCTTTTTTGACGATAGCTTGACAGTCTGAAACGCTAAACAACGTCGACTTCACCGATTTCCCGATGACCGGAAACTCAGCGTCTTTCGGCAAATAATCGGCCCACGGCAATGCTTTCGTCTGTTCAAACAGCTCCTCGAACGTCGTCGCTCGAAATTCGCCAACTTTCAGTTTCACGCGGTCGGCGGTGCGCAGCCAAAGGTTGGCTCGGCAAATGGCGAGCGCATCGCCTTCGAACGTCACTTTGCCGTTCTCCACCCGGCATTCGTAGCCGAGCCGTCGCACTTCTTCGGCAACAACCGACTCGAGCCCCATCGCAGCCGTCGCAATGATGGAAAATGATTTCATTCTATTCCCCCTCGCAAACGGTATGTATCGCACCAATTGGACATACTTCCATTATATCCACCTAGTTGCGAAAAACACGCAAACGAAAAGCCCTCCTTCATGCAGGAGGGCTTTTCACGCTTCCATCACCACGTTAATCATGTTCTGTAAGCCATGTTCTGTACCTTCGTACTGCCAACGGCTTTTCGCCTCGTACTCCGGCGGTAATCATCTATCTACAGGCAACACGCGTCGCCTGTCCTTCCCTCCGTTCATTTCCTTCGGGAAGGTGCCCCTACCATCATTTGGGTTTCTCGCTCGTGGGGTTTACCGCGTTCCACCTCTAAGGTTTCCCTTAGAGCTCCGTCACTGTGGCACTTTCAGGGTAATCGAACCATATCCGCATTCGGACGTAGGTTCTTTCCCCGCCGTCAGCCCAGCCGAAGCCAGACTGCCCTAGCTTATGGATTCGCTAGGCACGAACACTACGGGCATCTCAGCACCGTGCGAGCATGGACTTTCCTCTACGGCCGAAACCGGCCGCAGCGATTACCCGAACATGATTAACGTTGCGAGCATCTTACAGTATAGATGATTTTTCGAATGAAATCAAGAGGGAAATTTTGTTATTTTTATATACTGACCTTGTTCTTCAAACTATCTATTCATACAGCTTCCGGCCGAACACATGTTTCTCTAAGTTCGACAGGCGCTGCAAAATATCGTAGTTCGTCGTTCCTGTCGGCGTGGTCGGCCGCTTTTGCAACTCCTCAACTTGCCGCTTCAGTCGGGCATTTTCTTGGCGCAGCTCGTCAAGTTCTTGCTGGAACGCCTCGTAATCTTTAATAACGATGTCCAAAAATTGATCCACTTCGTCTTGATTGTACCCCCGCATACTTACCTTAAATTCCTTTTCCAAAATGTCTTTTGGTGTCAGTTTTACCTGATTGGCTGACATGGCTTTTCACCTCAATCCGCATTCAACAATCATCTTTCCTTTATTTTTTCAGAAATTACGCCGGTTGTCAATTGA
This sequence comes from Geobacillus thermodenitrificans subsp. thermodenitrificans DSM 465, assembly GCF_000496575.1. Lineage (GTDB taxonomy): Bacteria > Bacillota > Bacilli > Bacillales > Anoxybacillaceae > Geobacillus > Geobacillus thermodenitrificans. Next base: position 102,258 of record NZ_AYKT01000005.1, read on the forward strand.
TGTTTGTGCTGCCGAACACGTAGAATCAGACAACATAACGCTAGAAGGCAACCTTCCTGCCCGCGCGGAAAAACGCTCGCTAACCAAGACGACACAACCGGCAGCGTTGGCCATTCGCCGCCAAAAAAAACAGAAGCCGACGAAGCGGCCCCTGTTTTTCACATCTAGTATCTAGCTGGAAACGGCCCCATCGGCCCCGAACAACACAAGTGCCGGTTGGCGTCCTGAGCAACAGCCGATTCCGTATGCGGGAAATAATGACGATGTTCATACAAGTGATGAAAAACGTGTGTTGTGTGTGATGGGTGAATGTGTGGTACAATCGTTGCTTGGAAATGGTGTTGAACACGGCATAGAGGCGGATGGACGATCGGCGCCGTCACATACGGTGGGCAATGCATAGCATCCTTCTCCTTTCATCATCTAAGCTATTGATTGACAATACTAGCCTATGATGAACAGGTCGGTCTTGTACTAGTGTAAGCACCCATTTTATACATAATGACAGCCGCACTTATTCCTCCGCCCCGCGATTTCAAGACGCCGCGCAACCCGGTTCGGCCATAGCCTCATTTGGGAAAACGTTCACGAATTACTGCGTTAATACACATAATGGAAAACGACAAACGTCAAGCCAATAACAATAAAAAAGAGGTACAAAATTTTTTTGTACATGCTCCGCATCGCGCTCTTCTCCCTGCCATCGTTTTCGTTCACTCCGATGCCATTGTACACATTTTTCTTTTTTTCTACAAGATTCGAAACGAAAAGGAAAATTTTTTTATTTTTCTGTCATATTTTGCGCTTGCCAGGGAAATGGGCCTATCATTTCCCTAACTTATTTTTCTTGCGCGTTAACCGCTCAAGCCGCTTGCGCCACTCCTGTTCCTCCTTCTCCATGCCTTGCCGACTTGCTTTGGCAAGCGAGCGCCAGGCTTCATACGCTGCGGCGGCATAGCGGTGCGCTTCGGCTGCATCGCGAAAATGATGCTCATACGCTTTTGCCAGCTCAAGACCGGCTTTCGTCTTCCAAGAGGCGCTTCCATGATTGAACAAGTCGCGCCAAATGGCAACCGCCTCTTCATAGCGCCTTTCTCTCCGATACAAAAGCGACAGCTGCCATTTCGCCGCCTGCGCTTCTTTCACCTCTTTGCTGCTCGCTTGTTCATACACGCCCCGAGCAGCCGCCGTTTCCCCCACCGCTTCGAGCCAACGGGCCGCGGCCAGCTGCTCCCGCGGGTCAGAGATCCGCATCGCTTCGAGCAACTGAATCGATAAATGGATGTAGAGCGCAATGAGCGACAACACGTCTTGTTCGTTGTGGCGCAATACCGGCATAATCCGATCCGGATGAGGCGTTTGCAAAAATTCCTGGTATATCATCGGTGCCAAAAAGCCGGGCACATCATCATCCCGCTCAATCTGAAGAATGTGCTTTTCGACCTCCGCTAGGCGAAGCGAATCGAGCTTGTCTTTCCATAAACGACGAGCGGCGTGATACAAATCAAAGTGACCAAACGCCGGCAGCTTCGGCACCATGTCGCGGACAAGGGCATGGCGTGTTTTTAGCCGCGGCCAGTCGAACGCCTTTCCATTATACGTAACAAGAGTCGTATAGTCGACATCGGATAAAAAGCTTTGATACAGCGCCACCTCCGCCCCCGGATGCGGCAAAACGTGCTGGCGGATGATGATGCGATCGCCAAGGACGCGGGCATGGCCGAGCAGAAACATGACCGTTCCCGCTCCGCTTGAAAGCCCCATCGTTTCTGTGTCAAAAAAGAATAGGTCGCTAACAGCGAATCCGCGGCACGAGAGCGGGTGGGAAAACGACGCTTCCTGCCAGCGCCGGTGCACATCATGCAGCGCCCCAAGACGGTAGCAGCCATGCTGATAATCAAGCGGGTACACCGTCTCCCGGATGAGGCAATAATCCCCGGCAAACCAGTACGGCTTCGTCCCGTATTCCTGCCAAATGTCAACATAAGGCACGTCCGTCGCCCCACGTTCGCTCGGTTCCATTTCGTTCTTTTCATCCGCCGTCTTTTTTTTGTGCCGAGCGGCAAGCAGCTCTTTCCACTGCGACAGCTTCGGTTTCATTCACCCTCCTCCTTTCCGCTCGCTCTCTTCCTCCTATAAATTTAGCGCGCGAACGCTCAAGAAAGCCGCTTTAGTTTCCCCGCCCGCTGGCACTCAAGCTTGGCGACGCCACTCAGTTTTCTTCACAACTGCGGTGCGAAACAAGCGAGCCGCTCCATACTGCAAGCTGTTCATCTAAAAACTGAATAAGCTCACGCTTCACCGGCTGCCCCCCTGTGTCGGAAACGCCGATGCATGACGGGCAACCATCGCTGCACGGACAGCGCTTCACCCATTCCTTTACGTTCTCGAGTATTTCTTCATACCGTTCAAATACAGCTTCCGATAAGCCGACACCGCCCGGATAGCGGTCGTAAAGAAAAATCGTCGGCCGTCCGGAGTGCAGCGCCTTCAGCTGTGGAACAACGTGAACGTCCGAGCGGTCGCACATGACAAAGATCGGAACAAGATGGCTGAGCACGTTGGCGAGGCCGACAAGCAAATGTTCGAATAATGCTGGGGAAAATTCCGATGGAACTTCTTTCCATTCGAACCATGCTGCCGACGTATGAAGCGTTTCTTCCGGAAGGCGAATCGGTCCCGAGCCGATATTTTCAAACGTTGACAGTTTCAATTTTTTAAAAATCGTCGCCATCGCCCGGACGGACACATCACCGTAGTGCACCGCCATCGCCCCGCGCTCTTCGCTCCGGTCATTAGACAGCACGTCAAGCTGTACAGCCAAATTGGCATCGGTGAAATACTCGACATCGACTTGGCGGACGTACGCTTTTTTCTCCTCCCAGTCAAGCTTTTCAACCTGATATTGCGTCCCTTCGTGCAAATAAATCGCTTCTTCATGGAGCAGCGTCATGGCGCTGAAGCGGTCCATTTCGCCGATGACGCGGTGGCGCGCTATATTTGAAATATCGATGATTACCACATTTTCCTGGGCCGCCGAGCGCAAGCTAATGTTTTGCGCCGGAAAGGCATCACTCATCCAATGCCAACGCCCGGCCCGCTCATGAAGCACTCCTTGGTCGACCAGAAAGTCGAGCACGTCTTCAACGTCGATGCCGCCAAACGTCTCGCCGCGCCGGAACGGAAGCTCATATGCGGCACATTTCAAATGATCGACCAAAATGAGCATATTGTCTGGATTGATGCGGGCCGTCTCCGGAGAACGGGCGAAAAAGTATTCCGGATGGGAGACGATATATTGGTCAAGCGGACTCGAGCTGGCAACCATAATCACAAGCGAGTCGCCATGACGCCGTCCGGCACGCCCGGCTTGCTGCCACGTGCTGGCGATCGTTCCCGGATAGCCGGTCAAAATGCACGCCTGCAGCTGGCCGATATCGACGCCAAGCTCGAGTGCGTTCGTACTGACCACGCCGATAATGTCCCCATTGCGTAGCCCGTTTTCAATGGCACGCCGTTCATTCGGCAAATAGCCACCGCGGTAGCCTCGAATCGTCGTTTCGCCAATCCGTTCCTTCACCGCCGCCTGCAAATGGCTCAAAATGAGTTCGGTACGGACGCGGCTGCGGGCAAAAACAATCGTCGGGATGCGATTGACAAGCAGTTGCCGTGCCAGTTCCACCGCTGTTTTTGTTGCGCTTTGGCGAACGTTCATCGTCCGTTCGACGACCGGCGGGTTGTAAAATACGATATGTTTCCGCCCGCGCGGTGCCCCGTTGTTGTCAATGAGCGTCATCGGCTCGCCGGTCAACCGCTCAGCCAGCTCTTGCGGATTAGCAATCGTTGCTGACGTACAAATAAATGTCGGCTGGCTTCCGTAAAACGCACATATTCGTTTTAAGCGGCGGATGACGTTTGCCACATGGCTGCCAAACACCCCTCGATATGTATGCAGTTCATCGATGACGACATAACGCAACTGTTCAAACAGTGAAATCCATTTCGTATGATGCGGCAAAATCGCCGTATGAAGCATATCCGGATTCGTGATTACAATATGGCCGGCTTGGCGGATTTTTTGCCGCAACGCCGGTGCTGTATCGCCGTCATATGTATAGCTATAAATCGGCACGTCCATCTCAGCGATTATTTCGTTCAATTCATTTTTTTGGTCTTGAGCGAGCGCTTTGGTTGGAAATAAGTAGAGGGCGCGGCTTTCGGGCGCTTTGGCGATCGCCTGAAGCACAGGCAAATTGTAGCAAAGCGTTTTTCCGGAAGCAGTCGGTGTCACAGCAACAACATTCCGCCCGCTTTGCACCACCTCATACGCCGCCGCTTGGTGCGTATAAAGCGAGGCGATGCCGCGCGCTTCAAGCGCCGCGCGCAGCCGCGCGTCGATCTCGGCTGGAAACGGGACCGTATCAGCTTCTTTTGGTTCGATTTCGTGCCAATACACGACATTCGGATCTTGGCGGAGCTGTTCGATCCATTCAGAAAGCGTCTGTTTTTTCACGTTGCAAATCACCTCGTTTCTATTTTACAAGAAATAAGAGAGAATAGCCTACTCCTTCTATTTGCATGGCAAAAAACAGCGGCAGCCAAAGCAAACTGCTCTCCCCATGCCCCTTCCCCTGTCTCTGCTTGCCCCGTGATGCTCACGGGGAAATAGCCCGTGTGGAGTTTTTGATACAACGCTTATCACCTATTAGATGGCATGCCTCGCCATGATGTACTGTCGACGCTATAGCCGGCTACAGAAAAAAACGCCCAGCTGTTACAGCTGGACGGAATGGGCCGATCGATGGCCAAGCCGAGCAGAGAGTTCCTTGCCGATCTGGCGCATGCGCATAGCGAGCCCGGCGATACGGTCATCCGTCATGCGAATCGTCGGGCCGGAGACGCTGACAGCAGCAACAACACTGCCGGTGTAATCAAAAATCGGAACAGCTACACAACGGATGCCATACTCGTTTTCTTCCAAATCGAGTGCATATCCGTTTTGCCGGACGGAATCGAGCTCACGGAAAAACGCCTCGCGGTCCGTGATCGTCAAATCGGTATGCTTGGGCAGCCCTTTCCGATCGATGATCTCTGCGGTAACTGTTGGCGGCAAATAAGCTAAAATCGCCTTGCCGACCGCTGTACAATGCATCGGCGCCCGCTTGCCGACTTTCGAATGCATGCGCAGCGTTTCCGTTCCCTCTAATTTTTCAATATAAATGACTTCCCCTTGATCATAGACGACGAGATGGACGACTTCGTTCGTTTCTTTTTCAAGCTGGCGCAAATACGGCCGCGCCTCTTGGCGCAAATCGATCGAATCAAGCAATTTCGAGCTAATTTCTAAAAACTTATAACCGAGCTTATATCGCTCTGTTTCCGGATGCTGCTCGATATAACCATGCTGGGCGAGCGTCGTTAAAATGCGGTACACTGAGCTTTTGTTAATGTCCATTTGTTTAGCGATTTCCGTAACACCCAGCCCATCTTTTTTCGTGCTGACGATGTCAATAATCTGAAGTGCCCGGCTGACAGACTTGACGATATTCTCTTTTTCCATTTTGTTCACCTCGATTTGTTCTCTCCACTCGCCATTATACACGAACGGCCGGGCGTTTGCAGGCGCCTCGGCAGCGGCGGGCACAGAAGGCGACGCCGTGTCACGTCGGGCACTACGCCGATAAGCGCCTCTCCTAAACAGCGGAACATAGCGTGTGATCCTTGCTAGGAAGAGACGGCCGGCGCTTTGGCGGCGACGAACGTATTGCGGAGCGTGCCGATGCCGTCCACTTCGCACTCAATGACAGTTCCCGGACCGACAAGCTCAGCGCCGACTGGGCTTCCCGTTAAAATGACATCACCCGGCTGCAGCGTCATCACAGAAGACAAATACGAAATCATTTTGCTGATCGAGATAATCATCAGCTCGGTCGGACTGTTTTGTTTTTCCTCGCCATTGACCCGCGCTTTAACCGACACCGACCGTGGCTCGAGTTCCGTTTCAATAACCGGACCTAGCGGTGTGAACGTATCGAACGATTTTCCAACCGTCCAATGCCCATCTGGATGGAAAAATTGTGGCGCAGTGACATCGTTGGCGACCGTATAACCAAAAATGTACGCCCATACGTTCTCCTCGCTCACTTGTTTTGCCTCTTTGCCGATGACAACAGCCAGCTCAGATTCAAACTTCACTTCGTCGATTCCGTTTGGAATGACAATGTCCGCTTCCGGACCGATGACCGATGAAGACGGTTTAAAGAAAAAGACAGGAATGTCCGGCAGTTGAGCCGGCAGTTGTTCACGCGCTGCCACGTAGTTAGCGCCAATGCCGATCACATGGCGCGGCACAAGCGGTGCCACAAACGAAACGTCATTGCAGTGAAATACGTTGCCGGTATAATCCCAAGCCGTAAACATGTCTCCTTCAATTTCACGGATGACTTCGCCGCTCACTACACCGGTGCGAATCTCGCCAGCGGCGATAAAACGGGCAAACTTCATTGGTGGTTACCCCTCTCTAACATGGTTTTTCCCTCATATTTCTCCTTGTTCCGAGCCACCCCGGTCTCGATGGCAGCACGGGCAACAGCAGAAGCGACCGCCGCCACAACACGTTGGTCAAACGGGTTCGGGATGACGTACTCCTCGGTCAGTTCTTCCGGCTGAATGAGCCCGGCGATGGCTTCGGCAGCGGCGATTTTCATCGCCTCGTTAATTTGCGTCGCCCGCACATCGAGCGCACCGCGGAAGATGCCGGGGAACGCCAGCACATTGTTCACTTGGTTCGGCAAGTCTGAGCGGCCGGTTGCCACGACGGCAGCGCCTGCGGCTTTCGCCTCATCTGGCATGATTTCCGGCACCGGATTGGCCAAGGCGAATACAATCGCCCCCCGGTTCATCGACCGAACCATTGCCGGCGTCAGCGCACCGGCAACTGAGACGCCGATAAACACGTCAGCACCTGAAATCACCTCTTCCAGCATCCCGGAAACACGGCGCTGATTCGTCTGTTTTGCTAATTCCTCTTTCATGGCATTCATACCGTGTGGGCGCCCTTCATAAATCGCGCCTTTTGTATCACAAACAATGAGGTCGCCGACCCCGATCGACAACAGCAGTTTGGCGATCGCCACCCCGGCAGCGCCTGCACCGTTGATGACAACCCGGCAATCGGCGAGCCGTTTGCCGACAACTTTCAAGGCGTTCGTCAGCCCAGCGGCGACGACAATAGCTGTACCGTGCTGATCATCGTGAAACACAGGGATCGCCATTTCTTGGCGCAGCCGCTCTTCAATGATAAAGCAGGCAGGGGCGGAAATATCCTCCAAATTGATACCACCAAATGTTGGCTCGAGCAGTTTGACAGTTTGGATGATTTGTTCCGGGTCCTCGGTGTCTAAGCAAAGTGGCACCGCATCAATGCCGGCGAACGCTTTAAACAAGGCGGCTTTCCCTTCCATCACCGGAAGCGCCGCCCGCGCACCGATGTTGCCGAGCCCGAGCACCGCAGTACCGTTGGAAACAACGGCGACGAAATTGCCTTTTATCGTATAGTCATACATCTCATCTTTGTTGGCGTAAATTTCCTTGCACGGTTCGGCCACTCCCGGCGAATAAATGACGCTTAAGTCATTTGCATCCACAACAGGCACTTTCACTTCAACCGACAGTTTTCCTTTTGCCTGTCGGTGGACAAGTAATGCTCGTTCCCGCAAATTTTCCATAACCAATCCCTAGCTACTAACCTCGTCCCATCTATGCCGCCTTCAAGCTGCTTTGCGTTCTGTAACCGGCCAGTAGCAACTAGGAGCTGCCCCCTTTCTATTATTTTTCGAATTTTCTAATCAATAAGAGTAGGAATGAACAAGGGCGCTCGGCCCTTGTTCATTTGCAATGGATCGCTTACTGTTGAACGGCAGCAAATTTTGCTTTTGCTTCTTGGCGGCGGCGATGCAAAATCGGCTCCGTATAACCATTTGGCTGTTCATAGCCGAGGAACACGAGATCGCATGCCGCTTGGAACGCCACTGAATCGTCGTAGTTTGGCGCCATCGGGCGGTAGTTCGGATCGCCGGCGTTTTGTTCGTCGACGACTTTCGCCATCCGTTTGAACGTCTCCAACACTTGCTCTTTCGTGCAAATACCGTGGTGAAGCCAGTTGGCGAGAATTTGACTCGAAATGCGGAGCGTGGCCCGGTCTTCCATCAATCCGATGTTGTGGATGTCCGGCACTTTCGAGCAGCCGATCCCTTGGTCAATCCAACGGACAACATAACCCAAAATGCTTTGGCAGTTGTTGTCGAGCTCTTCTTGAATTTCGTCCGCCGTCCATTGCGGGTTGTCGACAACCGGAATTTGCAAAATGTCGTCGCGATAATCATTCCGATCATTGGCCAGCTCATTTTGTACGGCAGCAACGTTCACCTGATGATAATGGAGCGCATGGAGCGTAGCAGCAGTCGGAGACGGTACCCATGCGGTGTTCGCGCCGGCTTTTAATTGCGCACCTTTTTGTTTCAGCATTTCCGCCATCAAGTCCGGCATCGCCCACATCCCTTTGCCGATTTGTGCCCGGCCGCGGAATCCGGCGGCGAGCCCGACCGCCACGTTCGATTTTTCATAGCCGGCCAGCCATGTCGACGACTTCATATCGTTTTTGCGCCGCATCGGTCCTGCTTCCATCGATGTATGAATCTCATCTCCAGTCCGGTCGAGGAAGCCGGTATTAATGAAGACGATGCGGTCGCGCACTTCGTAAATGCAGTTTTTCAAATTGAGCGATGTCCGCCGTTCTTCATCCATAACACCGATTTTAATCGTATTCCGCTCAAGGCCGAGCATATCCTCGACACGGTCAAACAGCTCATTGGCAAATGCCACTTCTGCCGATCCGTGCATTTTCGGCTTGACGATGTAAATCGAGCCTTTGCGCGAGTTCAAGTAGCGCGTGTTGCCGATGAGTGAATGTTTCATGATTAAGCTCGTAACTACCGCATCGATGATTCCTTCATACACTTCTTCGCCGTTCGCATCCAAAATAGCGTTGTTTGTCATCAAATGGCCGACGTTGCGCACGAACATGAGCGAACGACCCGGCAGCACAAGCTCCCCGCCATCTGGCGTTTTGTACTCACGATCCGGATTCAAGGCGCGCGTCAGCCGTTTCCCGTTTTTCTCAAACGTCGCCGTCAAATCGCCTTTAATCAACCCGAACAAGTTGCGATACACGACCACTTTGTCCTCGGCGTCGACAGCTGCGACCGAATCTTCGCCGTCCATAATCGTCGTCACGGCCGCTTCTAAGACGATGTCTTTGATGCCGGCTTTATCTGTTTTGCCGACTGGATGTTCACGGTCGATTTGAATTTCAATATGAAGGCCGTTGTTTTTCAGCAACACCGCCGTCGGGTTTTGCGGCTCGCCTTGGAAGCCGATAAGTTTTTCCGGCTCTTTCAGCCCTGTCGTCGCCCCTCCTTCTGTCGTCACGACAAGCTTCCCATCAACAATGGCGTATTGGACAGCATCCTTATGGGAGTGTTCCACAAGCGGTACTGCTTCATCTAAAAATTGCCGCCCGTATGCAATGACTTTCGCTCCGCGCACCGGGTTGTACGACGAACCGCGCTCGGCGCCGTCTTCTTCACTAATGGCGTCCGTGCCATACAGCGCATCATACAAGCTGCCCCAACGGGCGTTGGCAGCGTTTAACGCGTAGCGGGCGTTCGTCAGCGGAACGACGAGCTGCGGCCCTGCTTGCACGGCAATTTCTTCATCGACATTGTCAGTCGTAATCTCAAAATCCTCCACTTCTGGCTCCAAATAGCCGATGTCCGTTAAAAACGCTTTATATTCATGAAAATCAAAGCGGCCGCGGTGTTCTTTATACCACTCATTCAATTTCTCCTGAATCTCGTCGCGACGCGCAAGCAACTCTTTATTGCGCGGCGTCAAATCGGCGATCAGCGCGGCAAAATCGCTCCAAAACTTGTCTTGGTCAAGTCCGCTGTTCGGCAACAGCTCCTCATTGACAAACTCATACAACACTTTCGCGACTTGAATTGTCCCCGCTTGCACATACTCAATCATCGTTTCTTTCTCCTTTCTTGTTTCTTATTACGAAACACTGTTTCTAAATTAATCTAAAAAGATGATATCATGAAACGAAACCGCTGACAATCGTTTTTGTAAAATTTTCATTTTACTGTCGACGACACCTGTTTTGTCTCTACACACCGCCCCGGTGTTGGGAACAGCTTGCCCGCGTTGAGCAAGTTTTTCGGATTGAACACGTCTCGGATCGCCGTTTGCGCCAAGATTTCTTCATCGCTGAAAATAAAGCGCATCTCTTCTTTTTTCTCAAGACCGACGCCGTGCTCCCCGGTAATCGACCCGCCGACGGCCGCGCACGCCTTGAGACATTCACTTCCGGCCGCAAGCGCCCGCTCCGTCTCCCCTGGTTGGCTGGCGTCAAACAAGACGAGCGGATGCAAGTTGCCGTCACCAGCGTGGAAAATGTTCGCGATTCTCAGACCATACTTGCGGCTAATGTTCGCAATTTCTCGCAACACTTCAGGCAGCCGGCTGCGCGGAATGACGCCGTCTTGCACTAAATAGTCGGGTGATATCGCCCCCATGGCGCCAAAGCCGGTTTTCCGATTCGCCCACCAGCGAGCGCGTTCTTCTTCCGACTCAGCGACTTTCACTTCGCGCACATGATGGCGGCGGCAAATCGTTAAAATATCGTCAATTTGTTCGCCAATCCCGGCGGAAATGCCGTCCACTTCAATAAGTAAAAGTGCGGCAATATCTTTTGGATGTCCGACTGGAAACGCAGCTGCTTCGACCGCCTCGATGGCCGTTTGATCCATCATCTCGAGCGCCGCCGGCACAATTCCGGCCGAAATAATGTCGGAAACGGTTTGGCTGGCATCTTCCACTTCATCAAAATACGCAAGCACCGTCTGTTTCGCCTCTGGATTTTTTAGCAAGCGAACGGTAATTTTCGTTACGATGCCGAGCGTCCCTTCCGATCCGGTCAACAGCCCGAGCAAGTCGTAGCCGGGTGGGTCGGGAACACCGTTTCCCCCGATTTCAATCACTTCGCCATCAGGTAAGACTATTTCAAGTCCCAAAATATGGTTGGTCGTCACTCCGTATTTTAAGCAATGGGCACCACCGGCGTTTTCCGCAACATTGCCGCCGATCGTGCAGCAATATTGGCTTGACGGGTCAGGCGCGTAGTAGTAGCCGCGGTGGGCGACGGAATTCGTCAACTTCAAGTTGACAAACCCTGGCTCGACGACAGCGCGCCGGTTTTCGAGATCGACGTGCAAAAGCCGCTTCATCCTTGTCAGGCTGATAATGACTTCCCCGTTTAACGGAATCGCTCCACCGCTTAGCCCCGTGCCGGCACCGCGGGCAAGAAACGGCAGCTCATGCTCATGACAATATTTGACGACCGCCGCCACTTCCTCAGTGCTGTTTGGGAACACGACCGCCTTGGGCAAATGGCGATGGACGGTGAAACCGTCACAGTCATAGGCGATTAAGTCTTCTTTCCGATACAAAATCGCCTCTTCCCCAACGATGCGGGCAAGCGCCCGAATATGCGGGTCATTCGTTGCAATGGGCCGTTTTCTCATATGCGCACGTCCTTCCCTTCCTCTTTTTGGTATGCCCAATCGAGCAATTGCACCGTATGGACGATTTTTTGATTTCGCCCATGCTTCATGACGCCCAGCGCCATTTGCAACATGCAGCCCGGGTTGCCCATCGAGATGAGCTCCACATCTTGTGGCACGTTTTGCATTTTGCTTTCAAGCACTGCTTGCGCCATGTCCGGATGGGTGAGGTTGTAGATCCCTGCACTGCCGCAGCAGCGGTCAGCGTTCGGCATGGCGACCATCTCCACGCCTGGAATGCTTTCAATGACGGCGCGCGGCTCCTTACGGATGCCTTGTCCATGAGCTAAATGGCACGCATCGTGATACGTGAGGCGCACATTCAATTCTGCTTTTGGCACCTTGAAGCCCGTATCATACAAAAATTTAGACACATCCTCGACTTTCGCGGCAAACTGTTCCGCCTTTTCATGCCATTCTGGATCATGGCGGAACAATTCCGGATATTCTTTCAACATCGCACCGCAGCCAGCGGCGTTGACGATCACATGGTCCACACCTTGAAACGCCTCGATGTTTTGCTTGGCGAGCTTCCGCCCCGTTTCGCGGTCGCCGGCATGAACGTGAAGCGCCCCGCAACACGTCTGATCAGAGACGATGACGACATCGTTGCCGTTACGGGTCAACACGCGGATCGTCGCTTCGTTAATATCTGAGAACATCACGTCCATGATGCAGCCAGTCAAGATCGCGACCGTCCGCTTTGTTTCCCCTTTTGCCTTAATCAACGGCTCGTTCCTATACTTTTTCCGCACCGGCGTGCCGACCTTCGGCAAAATCGCTTCCATCTCGGCCAAATGGTCCGGCATTACCCTCAGCATCCCCGTTTTGCGCGCCACTGTCTGCAGTCCACTTTGTTGGTACAGCTTCAGCAGACGACCAAGCCAATCAAGGCGCGACGGATGCGGGAATATCCCTTTTAAGAAGAAGTCGTTCACAAGCGCCTTCCACCCCGTGAGCGGCACCGCCTGGCGGAGCTGGCCGCGCACTTGTTCAATGAGACCGCCGACATCAACATCAGCCGGACACGCTGTCGTACAGGCGCGGCAGTCTAGGCACGTAAAAATCGGGTCAAGCAAATCCGGCGTTAAATCAAGCTTCCCTTCACCGACCGACTTCATCAAGTGAACACGACCACGTGGAGAATGTTGTTCTTCACCGGTTTGTTCGTACGTCGGACACGACTCTAAACACATACCGCAATGAACGCAATCCGCCCATTTGCTCGGGTCGGGCAAGTCGGCAAACCGGTAGTTGCCAAGGCTTGCGGTTGCGCACGCCGGGCTGCCCGTCCGCTCACTCGTCACTGTACTCATCGTTAAATCCCCCCAATAAAGCGCTGATCGTTGACCGTTTTATTCGGATCGATTTTCCGCTTAATCCCTTCGAGCAGGAAAAAGTACGCTGGCTTTCCTCCCCAGACATCGATGCGTTGGCGCAAGAAAAATGGCAAATGCCTGACGACCGCATAGCCGCCCAAGCGAACCGCCATTTGGCGCAGCTCCTCAACGGCGGCGATCACTCCCTCTTCGCTGCCGCGCACATACGCTTGGCAAAGCCCATGGCCCAATCCGCCGTGCGCCTCAATTTGAACGTGGCAGCGATCCGCGATTAACTCGCTTTCTCGCAAAACCGAGAGCACATCCAAGTTGACAACGCCAATTTTCACCGCCGCTTCAACGCCCCCTCCCGATGTCGTCAGACGCCCGTTCGGCGCGATCGTATAAAATGTCCGCCAAAACGCTTCTGCCTCCTCGCCGGCTAAAACGGCCATTGAAGCTGCTTTTGGACAGAGGCGCTCCACCCACTGCTCCTGGTAGTGAACGGCCTTTTCCACATCTTCAAATCCGATCACGAGCGTATAGACAGGTCGTCCCGTCAATCGTTCGGCGAGCGTCGGGGTAAGCAGTTCAAAACAAATCGGCTCCATCATCGTATCTAGGAAGGAAACAGCGAACGAGTGAATCGATTGGACATCGCCACTTGGAAACGACAGCAATACAACACTTTCATATTTCGCAAGCGGCCGGAGCTTTAATGTAACCTCACTCAGCACACCGAGCGTCCCCATCGCCCCGATAAACAGTTTGTTCATGTCATAACCGGCGACGTTTTTCACCACTTTACCGCCGGAACGGATGACCGTACCGTTCGGATACACAATGCGCAGCCCAATGACCGAATCGCGTGCCGCTCCGTAGCCAAGCCGCTTCGGACCGCTGTCGTTCGCCGCAATCACCCCACCAACCGTCGCTTCATCCGGCCAGAACGGATCTAAGGCTACTTTTTGTCGGTACGGGGCAAGCTCACGCTGCAAATCGCCAAACACCGTCCCCGCTTTCACAGTGACCATCATGTCGGCAGCCGCATGTTCGACAATGCCTGCATAGTTTTCTAAGGACAGCAAAATATCCGCCTGTTCCCGCTGTCCGCCAAACCCTCGTTTCGTACCGCGGCCCATGACAACAACTTTTTTGCCCTGACGGTCGGCATAACGGAGCACAGCGGCGATTTCTTCTTCCGTCTGCGGGTAAACGGTCACCGCGCCGCTATTGCCAAGCGGATGAGGAGATTCGTTTACTTCCATTTGTTCCGGAGACAAAAACGCACATAACTCATCCAGCCATGTCAACGAGAGCATGATTGCCCCTCCTTTGTTCCGTAATACGAAACAACGTTTCTTTTTTAGTTTTTAAAAAAAGCGAAACGTGCTTGACGTTTCAGCCAATCCCCCTCCTGCAGGAGGTGACTCTACTTCTATTAAAGCATTGATGGCTCTTTTTTTCAATGAATTTTTCGAATTCACACACCATTTTGTTCATTCTGTCTCTTTTACTGTCACTCCGACCTGTCGCTCAAATAGTTGGATGACCGCCGACATATCCAAATCAGCGAGGCCAGCGTCCATCGCCGCCGCAAACGTTTCTTCAGCCTCGGAGCCGAGGCAGCGATTGATGCCGATTTCGTTCATGAACGCATTCGCCAAGCGCACATCTTTATGTACATACTTCACCGCCCCACCAGGCGCGAATTGACGCGGCAGCACGAACTGCTCCATATGGCGGCGCAGCATTCGACTGTCTCCGTAGCTTTCTTTTAACAACCGATACAACTTTCCGGCATCCAACCCATAAGCGACGCCGGCGACCATCGCTTCTGCCGCAGCGACGGAATGGACGGCAACTAAATATTGATTGAGTATTTTCGCCGCACTGCCGGCGCCGCTTTCCCCTAAATATTCGACTGTTTTTCCTAACACGCTCAGAAGTGGCCGTACCCGCTCCCATGCTGCTTGATCGCCACCGACCATAATCGTAAGCGTTCCTTGTTCTGCTCCTTCCGGCCCCCCGCTTACCGGCGCATCCAAATAAGCGACACCGCGCTCACCGGCCCGTCCGGCTACGAAACGGCTCGTCTTTGGACCGACGGTCGTAAAATCGAGACAAATCACTCCTCGACGGGCTGCACTAAGAACACCGCCTTCCCCTGTGTAGACATTGATGACATCATCAGGCATGGACAAGCATGTACAAATCACATCGACTTCACTCGCCAACGCCGCGATCGTTTCTGCCTGCCGGGCGCCAGATTCAACGAGAATCGCCGCTTTTTCCGGCGTGCGGTTGTACACGGTTACGGGAAACCCGGCATCAAGCAACCGCTTCGCCATGCGCGAGCCCATCATCCCCAACCCGATAAAGCCGACATTCGTCATCGTCCTACTCCTCCTTTCATGCGATAAGCGTCATACCAAGCAAAACTTTCGCTGCTCTCCCGCGCAGGGATGTACTCAAGTCCAACCACCCCATCATAGCCGCATTCCTGCAAAAACGAAAAAATCTCGTCGTACGGCAGCACTCCTGTTCCAGGCTCGTGCCGACCCGGGTGATCAGCAAACTGCACATGGGCAATGAGTGGCTCGTAAGCGGCAAACGTTGCCGCCACATCAAAACCAAGCCGTGCCATATGGTACACGTCATACTGCAGCTTTACGTTCGGCCGACCGAGTTCGCGAATGATCGCCGCAGCTTCCTCAATATTCGTTAAAAAGTAACCCGGCATATCGAACGGATTGATCGGCTCAATCGTTACCGTCAGGCCATGGGCGGCAAGCGTTGTCGCTGCCTCGTCGAGGCGGCGGAGATACGTCTCCTTCGCCTGTTCCCGCGGCACACTCTTCGGAACGACCCCGGCCATGCAATGAAGGCACGGCACGCCAAGCTTTAGTGCATAACGCACACCGTCTTCAAGAGCGCGGCGAAATTCATCATGACGGTCGGGGAAAATCGCGAGCCCGCGCTCTCCCTTTTCCCAATCGCCAGCCGGCAAATTGATCAACACGAGCGACAACCCGTGCTCTCCCAATTCATCAGCAATCGCTTCCGGCGCCGCCCCATACGGGAACTGGCACTCCACAAGCGAAAATCCGTGCTGCTTCGCCTTCGCGAATCGATCAAGAAACGGCACTTCCGTAAAAATCGTTGATACATTGACGGCAAATTTCATCATACTCCTCCCCCCATTTTTCTCCCTTATTCGCCTCCCTTTCCGTCAATTCCTGCTTTTCACCGCTCCTGTTCTCCTTTCACACCGTAAAAAAACAGAAGCAGCAGCTCATCAATCAGCCGTTCGCTGTACAAAGAAACAGGGATTTTCTCTGACACGTCGCGCCATAAATTCAAATACAAAAGCAGCGTATCAATGGATAAGTACGGGGCAATCTCTCCATTTTCTTGGGCTTCGCGAATCATTTCGATCACCAGCGGCAGCACCCTCGTTTCGTAAAGCACATCGACCGAACGGCGAAATTCATCATCCTCCTTTATAAGGCGATGAATGAAGTCAACTTGGATTTCTCCCAACACTTTTTTCTTTTGAAAAATGATATATTTCACTTTTTCTGCAAATGAGCGGTCTTCTTTTAAAAAGGCTTCGTATTCTTCCACCTGGCGGATCATATAATCGATAAGCGTTTCGCGGACAAGATGTTCCTTGCTCCCGAAATAATTGTAAATCGTCACTGGCGACACGTTAGCCTGCTTGGCGATCATTTGGATCGTCATCCCGCGTGGATCGCTCGTCCGCAGCAACTCCAACACCGTTTGCTTGATCGCCTGTTTTTTTTGTTCCGTCCGCTTGGCAAATCCATTCATCAAAAACCACCTTCCGTCTCGCTTTTCTTTTATTTTCATTCTACCCTTAATTTTAATAAAACAGAAATAAAAAATTACAAATTTAATTGATAAACACTTAAATTTTAAAATATAATAGGAATGAAATATTTTTATATAAACATTTCAAAATTTATCTCTAGGGGAGATCATGTCATGATCGAATTGCAACAGTTAACGAAAGTCTTTCCGAACGGCCGGGGCATTTTTGATGTCACCTTCACCGTCCGCCAAGGCGAAGTGTTCGGATTTTTAGGGCCGAACGGCGCGGGAAAATCAACAACGATCCGGCACTTGCTTGGATTTCTGAAACCGACGAAAGGACGCGCTTTCATCCATGGATTCGACTGTTGGCGAGAGTCCGTCCGCGTGAAGGCATTGGTCGGTTATTTACCGGGTGAAATCGCTTTTCCCGAAGGAATGACTGGAATGGAACTGCTTGACCTGCTCGCCGGGATGCGGCGAATGAAAACGACACGCTATCGTGATGAACTAATTGAACGGTTGCAATTAGACACCCGCCTCCCTATCCGGAAAATGTCCAAAGGAACAAAACAAAAAGTCGGCCTTGTCGCCGCTCTCATGCATAATCCCGAAGTGATCATTCTCGATGAACCAACATCCGGCCTCGACCCGCTGATGCAGCAAACGTTTATCGATCTCCTTCGCGAAGAAAAACAGAAAGGAAAAACCATCTTTTTATCTTCGCACATCTTCCCTGAAATCGAGCGGACATGCGACCGGGTGGCGATCATGAAAGACGGCCGCTTGATGGCGGTCAACGATGTTCATGAATTGCAATCGATGCAGCGGAAACTGTTCGATGTCATGTTGTCTCGTGAAGAGGAGGTTGCCCAATTGCTTTCCTCGCCGCTCGAGGTCATCCACCATGACGGCCGCCGCGTTTGCATCGCGGTGCAAGGAGACTACAATGCCTTCATTCGCGAGCTGGCCCAATACCAAGTGCAAAATCTCGATCTCCGCACACAAAGCCTAGAAGATATTTTTATGCATTACTATGACCGCCGGGGGGATGAACAATGAATGTCTCCTTATACAAACAAATGCTCAAAGCACAGACAAAAACGATCATTGGCTATTCGACCGGATCTGCCTTTTACATCGTACTGGTGGCTGCCATTTATCCATCGTTGGCAGACTCAAAAATCATCAATCATTATTTACAGCAGCTGCCAAGCGGGTTTCTAAAAGCGTTCAACATCACCGGTATGGGCAATTTGCTTGAATTCATCGCCGGTGAATATTACGGATTGCTGTTTCTTTTGCTCGGGTCCATTTATTGCATTACCGCTGCCAATCAACTGCTGGCTCGGCCCATCGACCGCGGTTCGATGGCATATTTGCTTGCGACGCCGAATTCCCGGCAGACCATCGCCTTCACCCAAGCGCTCGTGCTGCTCACTGGACTAGCAGCCATCATCCTCACCTCCGCAGCGGCCGGCTTTGCTGCCGATGCATGGCTAGTCACGAATGATGCTCTGCACCAAAAACGATTTCTCGCAATCAATGTCAGTGGCTTTCTTCTCTTTTTCGCCATTAGCGGCTATTCATTTTTCTTTTGCGCCATAGCCAATGACGAAAAACGAGCGCTGTCTTTATCCGGCGGGATCACCGTTCTGTTTTACAGTTTCGATCTCATCGGCAAGCTGACTGAAAAAGCGGAATGGCTCCGGTATGGATCGATTTTTGCCGCCTTCGAGCCTGGAGCCATCGCTCAAGGTCAAGCGGAATGGCTCCCATCCTGTCTGCTATTGGCAATCGGCGTTATCAGCTACACAGCGGGGATTGTCACTTTTTCCAAACGCGATTTGCCGCTTTAATGACACCATCACGGAAAAAGGGCTGCTCCTTTGGGAAGCAGCCCTTTTTTTGGCGCTCAATCTTCATCGCTGGCAAAAAAACGCAAAATATAAACAAACAAGTTGATAAAATCAAGATAAATATTGACGACGATCATCGGGATATCGGCTTCCGTAAAGCCGTAGCGGGCGAGACGGTTGATGTCATAAATCGTAAAACCGAGGAAGATTAAAATTCCTAACGCCGCCACTCCCATTTGCCCGATGCTTGAGAACGGAATGAACCATTGGATGATCAATAAGCCCAGCAAGGCAAACAGGCCGAGCATTAAAAACCCGCCAAGAAACGAAAAATCTTCTTTCGTTCTCGCCGCATAAATGGCGACGCCGGAAAACGATACGACCGCAAGCATAAACGCCTTCAACACCGCCGCAGCACCAATGACAGAAATGTAATAGCCGATCAGCGGGTGCAGCGTGGCGCCGGAGACGAGCATAAACGCAAACATGAGCGGATAGCCGACCGCTTTTTTGCGGCGGGCGAAAATCATCACAAGAAGCAAAATCAGTTCAAGCGCGTAAAGCGGCAAATAAAGGCCGGCCGGCACCCATTGTCCCGCGTACAGCCCTGCCGTTGCAACAGCAAGCGCCGCCAGAAATGAAACAGCCAGCTTGGCGATCGGGCTATGCGGACGGTAAACGGTCGAATGATTCATCGCGACTCCCCTCCTTTTTCTTTCTAGTTTAGCATATATCTGACACTTGTCACAGCCCTCACTTTTCCGCGACCATCGCCATCGCGTCCTTCCTCATCCGCCATGCCGCATTTGCCAACGTTCGATCCGTTGAAACCATCGGGCAGCGAACAGCTTTTTCAGCACCGGCGGGACGACGAACAAAATGAAGAAAATGCGGAACATTTGGTAACTCGTAACGATCGCCAGGCTCGCCTTCGCTTCTTGCGCCAAAATCCCCATCTGATCCATGCCGCCTGGCGCCAAAGCGATAAACGCGGTCAAATAAGGGACGCCGTGCAAGCTTGTCAATACGAACGCAGCAGCCATAGAAAACAAAATAAGAGAAAAACCCATGGCAGCCGCCGTAAGCATCATTTTCCGCTTCCCCTTGATGTCGGCTGGTTTGAGCATTAAACCAAGATAAGCCCCCATCGTAATTTGCGCGATATCCAATATCGGTGCTGGCAAATCCGGCGCCGGCACCCCAGCTACCACAAGCGCCGCCGTTCCGATGATCGGGCCAAGCAAATAGGCAGTCGGCAGTTTCATGCGCTTGCCAACGAGTGCACCAGCAACGGTAACGACAAAATAGAATAAAGCAAGACCAATCGTCCAATCCGGCTCTTGTGCGGTTCCGGCGTCCACAGCCGCTCCAGAGCGTCCGGAAAAGAGCGGGTTCAAGGCGATGAGCGGAACGAGAAAGACAACGCCCATGAGGCGCATCACTTGAAAGAGCGTAACGACCGTCATATCGACTCCTTTTAGCTCCTCACCAAGAACGATCATTTGCGACAAACCGCCTGGAATGCTGCCAGTGACGACAGAGCGGAGCGGAATACCGGTCACGTTCGCCATCAGGCAAGAAAACAGGAAGCTAAAGAGCAAAATCAACACTGTCGCCCACAGCATTGACGGCAACTGCCGGACCATCTCGCCAAGCGTCGCTGCCGTCAGCGCCGTGCCAAGCGTATAACCGATCGGAATGAGCCCCGCGTTGCGGATGGCCGTCGGCCAATACAGCTTTCCTTTCAGAAAACGTCCCGCTACAAGCAGCGCTGCCGCTGAACCGAGCACCCAGTGAAGCGGAATGCGCAAAAGGGCGAAGCCGACGCCGCCCGATGCTGCGATGACAAACGTTAAGGCAATGCGTGCGATGTTGTTCCACCGTTGTTCTCTTTCCAAACCTCAACACTTCCTCTCCACCTTTCGTGAGCCTTTTGACGGCTGTCCGAAAGTAAAAGGGAACAGCAACGGCTGCCTTATTGCCTGCTTTCTATAAACAAAAGCATTCCTCTCCTGTTTGACGGAGAGGAATGTCCCTTCCTTTGCAAGGCAACAAGCCGTGAAACCAACGTTTGCATCCTCTGCTTAATCCGCGAATAAATCGGACGACAAATACCGTTCGCCCGAATCAGGCGCCATGCAAAGAACGCGCGCTCCTTTTGGAAACTGCTTGGCCACTTTGACGGCGTAATAGGCGCTCGCAGCGGCCGAGGCACCGACCAAAATCCCTTCCTTCGCCGCCAGTTCACGTGCCATCTGTTGGGCATCTTCATCTTTGATCAAAAAAATGTCATCATAAATCGAACGGTTTAAGATGCTCGGGATAAACCCTGGGCCCGTGCCGGGAATTTTATGCGGTCCTGGTTTACCGCCCGACAACACGGGCGAGCCGTATGGCTCGACAACGTAAATGCGCAAATTCGGAATGCGTTTTTTCAGCTCTTCTCCTGTCCCGGTCACCGTCCCACCGGTGCCGGCCGTCAACACGAACGCATCGAGCCGGCCGGAAAACGCTTCATAAATTTCGACTGCCGTCGTATGCCGGTGCGCATCCGGGTTGGCCGGATTTTCAAATTGCATCGGAATAAAGCTGCCAGGGATTTCGCTGGCGAGCCGATTCGCCTCATCGATCGCCCCTTGCATCCGTTTCTCCGCCGGTGTCAAATGCACTTCTGCTCCGTAGGCCTTTAAAATTTTCACCCGCTCGGTCGTCGCGTTATCTGGCATCGTAATGATGCAACGATAACCTCGAGCGGCGCATACCATCGCTAAACCGATGCCGGTGTTGCCGGACGTTGGTTCGATGATCGTGCTTTTTCCCGGTGTAATTTTCCCTTCCGCTTCAGCCCGACGAATCATTTCCCAAGCGGGCCGGTCTTTGACACTGCCGCCCGGATTGAACGATTCAAGCTTCATATATACATCCGCCCCGTCTGGGTCTGGAAGACGCCGCAACTTCACGATCGGCGTGCCGCCAATTAAGTCTAAAATGGAGTCATACAGTTTCATGACGTTCCCCAACCTTTTTGGAAGATATTTCTGTCTGCTTCATTATACATGATTTTTCTTTTTTTGTTCAAACAGTCTGTCTTTCCTATGTGGACAGGCATTTCTTGGTCTTTTTCGTGAAAGAAAACTAGTTTTATCGGATTATATTATGATTTTCCCTCTGTTCTAGTTCGATATTCCCTCTTATAATGATAATAAAAGATGGAAAGAGAGGTGGATTTTTTTGGTATCTGCCGCACAACAGCTCGTCACCCATTTAGAAGCCCATCTGCCTTGCTTTCTTGCCCATTGGCGGCAACAGATGAAAATTGCCGCTGATGATAAATACATTGACCGTGTTGAGCAAAATAGCTTGGCAATGTTTACGCTAGTCAAAGAAGCGTTGTCGCAGTCGCTGTCCGGTGAGACCGTTGAACGACTAGCCAACAAAGTCGCCAAGGAACGGGCGGAAATGAACGCCGGGATCGGAACCCTTGTCTACAACGTTAACTTGGGGCGGCGGTTGATCATTAAGCACGCGTTAACCGCGCCATTGCCGATCACCGAGCTAGCTCCGCTCATCGACCATATGAACGAGCTGTTTGACCAATTTTTATTTCATGCCGTCAAGGAATATAACGAACTGAAAGAAGCAGAGCTGCGCGAGAAAAATATGTTGATCGCCAGGTCGCACCAAGATCGGCTGACCTTGCTCGGGCAAATGTCGTCTAGTTTTGTGCACGAATTTCGTAATCCACTGACAGCCATTATCGGTTTTATCCAATTGTTAAAATTTGAGCATCCTCATTTGCCATATTTAGACATTATCGATCATGAACTGCAGCAGCTGAAATTTCGCATTTCACAATTTTTGCATGCCTCGCGCAAAGAAATTGTTGAGAGCGAAAAAGAAACATTTTCGCTGCGCCAATTGTTAGAGGAAATCATGGATTTTTTATACGCGACGATCGTCGACAGCGATGTCGACATTTCGTTGGCGATCGATGAATCAATACATATTTTTGCCTATAAAGACCAACTTCGCCAAGTATTAGTAAACATTTTGCTTAACTCGATCGAAGCGGTAAAAGAAAAGGAAAAGCCGCGCCGCATCAAGATTGCTGCCCGCTCCCAAGAAGGAAGGGTCATCATTGAAATCGCCAACAACGGTCCGGCGATTCCTGCTGATATTGTCGAAACCATTTTTGAGCCGTTTTTTACGACAAAAAATTAGGGACGGGCATCGGCCTTTACATTTGTAAAAAAGTGATCGAAGACCACGGCGGGGAAATCAGCTGTTCGTCTGATGCCAACATGACGACCTTCTCCATCCGGTTGCCTGTATAATGAGCGGCGGAAACGGGCATGCTGGATGAAAAAAGGTGATGCTGATGAAACTGTCATGGAAAAATTGGATAAAGCAAACAACTTCTGCCCTCCATGAATGGATGCAGCGGGAAAGTCATTCGTTCGCCGAGCTCGCTGAACTCATCCGCCATCATCCGGATACCGTCCAGTCTGAACGTACATGGCTTGGCTTGACATATCGTTTTTACTCACTGACGCTGAATGATATGGCGCTCAAAATGGAAACAAAGGTCACCCGCACTGGAAGTGAGCACATTTTATTGCTGTCGCTCCATACCCCGAGGGGGAAGGGGGCTGTATACCGTTGTTACGACGAAACGTGCAACTTGGATGACACCATCGTCACCCCGCCGCTCTCGGAACAAACCGCACCGATTTGATCGTGGTGCGGTTTTGTTTATTATCTCCGCCAAAAAGAACCTTGCTCTCAAGCAAGGAAAAAGCTAGGAAAGAGATCAACCTTTCATGCCTTGCAACCACTCTTCATAACATTCCGGACAGAGCGTTTCCTCGTGTTCCTTGCCGTTTGTATAGAACGAAACGTAATGCACGTTGTCGTCGCACTCGCACTGACAATAAAAGCATGTTTCGTTCATTGTTTTCCCTCCCTTGCCTATTAGTGTGAGCCGCCAAGCAGCGGCCATTGCAAGGGAACTGTTCCCAATGCGGTCAACGTGAGCGACACCAATCAATCACATGCCGCAACCTCAATCATGGCTCGGCATCCCCTTCAACCACTTTTCTGAGGATCGATACGCAGCTCATACCAACACCTACGCGACCGCCATCGGTAACAATTTGTATCCTGTCACCAAGAAAACTCGAGGTACATGTGGTTCTTTTTTTCAATTATTCAGCTGTTTGGAAACTCCACACCCCAACTTTTCCATCACTCCCCACTTATACCGCACCTAGGCAGGCACATACTATGTCACAAAAGGGTGGTGAAAGGGATGAAAGTGATAGGAACACACGAAGCGTTGGAGTTGCACGAACTACTTATGTTTAAAAATACATGCCTCGCTAAAAGTATGGCCATGCGGCAAATGGTGAGCGACCCGCAACTGAAATCGCTCATCGAGCAAGACATTCAAAAAACGACGCAGCACATCCTCGACTTGCAAAACTTATTATCGTAATGAACGAAGGAGGAACAACGATGCAGTCAACAACGATGCCAATCGGTGTATTAAATGAGCAAATAATCGCTGCTGACTATCTCATTGGAGCAAAAAGTGCGATCAAAGGGTGTGCGACGGCTCTTGCCGAAGCAGCGACCCCGGAAGTGCGCAACATACTGAAACAACATTTAAATGACGCGATTGCATTTCATGAACAAATTAGCCAATATATGGTCAACAAAGGATACTATCATCCGACCAATGTCCAAGAGCAGCTGCGTCTGGATATACAAGCAGCACAACAAATGGTGCAATCGGCCGGTCACTAAATGGATTCATGGGATTCCCCTGTCAAAGGGAGAATCCCATTTTTCATCATTTGCCCGTCATTCGCCCATCCTAACAAAAAAGGAGGTGAACATGGTGAAACGCCGATCGACAATATGGATAGCCATCAGTGCAGTCGTCGCCTTGATTGTCGTCGCTGCCGTTAGTTTCAGCCGGCCGGCGACCGAAAAAAACGCTCCTGTCCCTCCGCGGCTTAAGCCGTTTGACACCAAAGACGCGCACACGCATCCGACTGTCGTCACCCTAGACAGCCTTAGCGCGGGGGAACAGCTGAAACAACGATTAAACGAGCATCCACGCATCCAAGAAATCCGCCATAACCGCCGCGGCGACCGAAGCCACTACTTTTATAATGAAATTATCGTCCGTTTCCGGACAACACCTGCGAACCATGACATTCGGCAAATGGAGGCGGCCATTGCCGGACGGCTGGTCAAACGGGTGAATCAGGCGTTTGTGTTCCGTTCGCACAAACGAACGTACGAGGAAATGCGCCGCTATTTCCGTACGCTTCCGACAGTTGATTATTGCGAGCCGAACTACATTTACATGCAAAACGACCTTCCGCGGCAAACGGATGTGCCGAACGACTCGTTTTACGCCCGTTACCAATGGAATTTGCCCGCCATTGATACAGAAGCCGGCTGGACGTTGTCACGCGGCAAACAAACCGTACCTGTCGCCATCATCGACAGCGGGGTCGACCTAACTCACCCTGATTTAGCCCATCGACTCAGCCACGGATACAACGTGTTGGCTGATAACCGCTCTCCGGATGACGAAAACGGCCATGGCACCCATGTGGCCGGCATTATCGCCTCACAACCAAACAATGGGGAAGGGATCGCCGGTATCACATGGTTCAACCCAATCATGGCAGTCAAGGTGTTAAACGCTGACGGCTACGGGACGAGCATCGATGTAGCCAAAGGCATCTATTGGGCGGTTGACCGCGGGGCGAAAGTCATTAATTTAAGCCTCGGCAATTACCAGCCATCTTCGGTGCTCGAGGAAGCGATCCGATACGCTGATGCCCATGACGTCGTGCTTGTGGCGGCTTCCGGCAATGACAGCACGTCCCAGCCGAGCTTTCCGGCCGCTTACCCGGAAGTGATCAGTGTTGGGGCTGTAGACCCTGATCTTTCGTACGCATTGTACTCTAACTATGGCGATTATGTAGACGTCGTCGCGCCTGGAACAAACATTGCCAGCACGTTTACCGGACATCGGTACGCCGCCCTTTCCGGCACGTCAATGGCTGCGCCGCACGTCACCGCACTCGCTGCCTTAATTCGCTCGGTCAACCCGCGCCTCACCAATGACGAAGTGCGCAATATTATTATTCAAAGTGCTGACGATTTGGGCGACCGCGGAAAAGACCCGCATTACGGCTATGGGCTCATTAACGTCTACCGCGCGCTCGAGTTGGCTAAATTCGCAGCCGCTTCGTCATAAGCCATTCTCTCGCTCCATTGACATGGTGTACGTTTTTCCGCCTCCAAACGTCAAAGTGGCTCGACATAGTCTTCGCCCATAAGAAGAGCTGCCGTGAAAAACGATGGGGATTAGACTACACCCCCATCGTTTTTTGGCGCGTCAATATCGTTGTCACTGCACCGACAACGGTGACAACAATAAGGGAGTGAACGAATGGCACGGAGTCGATCAGGATGCTTCCGCTCGTAATAATACAGGCATCAATGACAAAGATAATGACCCCAACGTTCCAATTCGTCCATTTGGAAATAAACTGAGCAAGTAAATCGGTGCCGCCCGTACTTGTCTCCTCTCGCAACATCAGACCGATGCCCGCGCCGACAAGCATCCCGCCAATGATGGCACTCGAGAGCGGATCTAACGTCACAATGCCGCGCAAAACCGATAATACATCAATCATCCACGAGGAAAACAGAAGACCGTGCAAACTGTTGTAAAAAAACGGACGGTAACAAAACCAAGCCGCCAAATAAAGGGGGACGCTCAAGATGATCATCGTCAACCCCGCCTGAACGTGCCAGACGTATTTGGCGATCAGCCCAAGACCGATCATCCCCCCATCAAGCAAATGATGGGGAACTAAAAATACATTGATGCCGATGCCAAGCAGCAGGCTTCCCCCGACGATTGCCATCATTTTTTTCATTACCATGGTTGATCCCTCCGCCGCGTTGGCCATTCGGCCAACAAGAAACGAACAACATGTTCTCATATATGTATATGGCCTTTCCTGGTCAAGCTTGTCTCTTTTTTGTCAGACCAGCGAAGGAAACCGGCAGATCGTTTGACGGCTCGTGGACGAAATACAAAAATAAGAGGCTAAGCCTCTTTGCCTAGCCTCTTATTTTTGTGCTTTTGTCCTCTCGTCGTCATCGATGATGCCTTTTGTTGCGTTTTTAAATTCACGCAATGTTTTGCCGGCTGCCTGTCCTAATTCTGGCAGCTTTTTCGGACCAAAAATCAACAAAGCGAAAAAGACGATAAGCGCAATTTCTCCAAAGCCGATGTTCATGTTTGTCACTCCAATGTTCAAACGTCATTTTTTCAATCATTATATCATACCAGAACAAGACGTGTCATCGGCTTTCCCTTGACAAAACAGCGACGACTTGCCCATCGCCTATCGTTCCTCGAGCAGACGCACCGGCACATCTTGCTCGCGTTCCGGTTCATCGACGAAATAAATGCGCGCCATTTCTTGCTCTTCATCGACATGTTGAATGATCACCGATTTTCCTTCATACATCACCGGGACGACCTCCCCAGCCTCGGCAATCCGTTTCGCCCTCAGCGTCTCCATTCCTATTCGCCCCCTTTTGCACTATCTTCTGCCTGCGTTCGTAAGCTTTTCCAAAACAACTCATCACTGCAGACGAGCTCACGCAGTTCTCCTTTGTCCCCTTTAGCGTTAATGAGTTGCAATAACGGCGTCATATCCTCTGCTTCATGCCGGTCGTTTTTCACTAAATCATCACCTTTCTTGGATAAACTAATATCACGGTCAGCCGGCCCCAGCTGCCTTGTGGCAACAGTTGACTCCCCCAAAAAAAGGGAGTATGATTCGAATGGTGTATATAGAAAGGAGGAAACACCGTGAAGGAGCGGGACTATTATTTTGACAACGCGAAGTGCGCGCTCATGCTCCTTGTCGTGTTTGGCCACTTTCTACGCCCATACATCGACAGTGTCCTATGGGTGCACAGCTTGTATACGTGGATTTTCTTTTTCCATATGCCAGCGTTCATTTTTATCTCTGGCTATTTTTCCAAAAAATTTTATGAACGAGGCTACTTGCAAAAAATCACAAAAAAGTTATTACTTCCATATATTTTGTTCCAACTGCTATATTCCGTCTACTATTTCTTTTTGTATGACAAGCAGTCGCTCGAGTTTGAGTTATTGACCCCGCATTGGAGCTTATGGTTTTTGCTTAGCCTATTCAGCTGGAACGTCTTGTTGTTATGGTTCGGCCGGCTGCCAAAACGAATGGCACTGCCGCTGGCGCTTTTGCTTGGGCTTACGGGCGGCATGCTCGAAGCGGAAAAATGGCTGAGCTTGTCAAGAACGCTCACGTTTTTCCCTTTCTTTTTGCTCGGTTTTTTCTTTGAAAAGCCGACAATCGAGCGCTTGTTTGCCGCACGGGTGCGCATTGTTTCACTGATCATGCTTGCCGGCATGTTTTTGCTCATTCGCTTTGGCTTTCCAGATTTGCCACAAGATTGGCTGTACGGCTCGAAATCGTACGATACGCTTGGCGTCTCCGAGCCGGCTGGCATGATGAGCCGTCTCGCCATTTACGTCGCGAGCCTGCTGATGATGTTCAGCTTTCTATCGCTCATCCCAAGCCGACGCTTCTCCTTTTCCGTGCTGGGAGCGCGCACGTTTTACATCTATATCTTGCACGGGTTTATTTTAAAATATTTGCACGAAACATCGTTCCCCGATTTTATTATGGACGTGCACGGCTATCCACTTCTGCTTGTGCTATCGGTCGCCGTAATGCTCGTTCTCGGGAGCAAACCGGTCATCCGGCTTGTTCGGCCGCTTTTGGAATGGCGGCTGCCGAAATGGAGGCAAACAACATCGTAGCACGAAAAAAGGGTGTCCCATTGAGGACACCCTTTTTTTGACGGTTTCACTGTCGTTTAGCGCAGGTTGGCCTCCCGCACCGCCGTCGCCAACGCTGCAGCCGCCGCTTTTGGCTCCGGGGCGGAAGCGATGGCGCTAATGACTGACACCCCATCTGCTCCAGCTTCAATGACCGCTCTCGTATTATCAGCCGTAATTCCACCGATAGCAACAATCGGGATCGTGATTCCTTGTTCGCGC
The DNA here is from genome assembly GCF_000496575.1 of Geobacillus thermodenitrificans subsp. thermodenitrificans DSM 465. Taxonomy (GTDB): domain Bacteria; phylum Bacillota; class Bacilli; order Bacillales; family Anoxybacillaceae; genus Geobacillus; species Geobacillus thermodenitrificans. Next base: position 131,104 of record NZ_AYKT01000005.1, read on the forward strand.
AAGTGGCGGAGAATTCCCGGACCTTGCGCTTCATTCGCATCGTCTTTTGAACGTGTCGGATAAATCGGACCGACGCCGATGTAGTCGGCACCCGCTTCGATGGCCGCTCTCGCCTCTTCCACATTATGCGCCGAAACACCAAGAATTTTATCGCCAATTTTTTCCCGCACGCGCCGTGCGTCTTCGTCATCTTGACCAACGTGGACGCCGTCCGCATCAATGGCGATGGCCAGCTCAACATCATCGTTGACGATAAACGGCACGCCGTAAGTGCGGCAAAGACGCTGCAACTGCCGGGCGAGCGCTTCTTTTTCCTCCCCTTCTAAGGCAGCACTTCCTTTTTCGCGAAATTGAAACAGCGTCACACCGCCGTCAAGCGCTTCTTTGAGCACATCCTCTGCCGGCCGTTCGCTGTTTTGGCTTCCCATAATAAAGTAAACAGCAAGCCGTTCTTTCATCTCTTCGCTCGTAATGCGTGCCATCGTTCTCACTCCCCGTATTGACGGTATGCCCAATGGTTGGTCGGCCCGTGGCCTTGGCCGATGCCGAGCGAATGAGAGATCGCCGCCTGTACGAACGATTTCGCCGTCCCGACAGCATCCACCGGATGTCTTCCTTTCGCGAGCTCGGCCGCAACCGCTGCGGCGAACGTACAGCCGGTTCCATGCGTATGACGCGTATCAATCCGCTTGCTTTTGAAGTAAGAAAATTCGCTGCCGTTATACAATAAGTCGACTGTTTCTTCGCCATCATCGTCATGGCCGCCTTTAATGACGACATAGCGGGCGCCCATGCGATGGAGAAGGCGCGCCGCTTCACGGCGGTCATCCATCGTGCGAATGGCAATGCCAGTCAATACTTCCGCTTCCGGAATGTTTGGTGTAATGACAAACGCCAGCGGCAACAGCGCTTCTTTCAACGCCGCAACCGCTTCTTCCTGCAACAGCGGGGCACCGCCTTTGGCAATCATCACCGGGTCGACGACAAGCCGATCCCAGCCATGTTTTTTCACTTGCTCTGCAACGGTGCGGATAATATCAGCGCTAAACAACATCCCGGTTTTGAGCGCATCCACGCCCAAGTCAACCGCAACCGATTCGATTTGTGCAGCCACCGCTTCGGCCGAAAGCGGATAGACGCCTTGCACGCCGAGCGTGTTTTGTGCTGTCACCGCCGTAATCGCTGACATGCCAAAGACGCCAAGCTCTTGAAATGTTTTTAAATCCGCTTGAATGCCGGCGCCACCGCCGCTGTCCGACCCAGCAATCGTCAACGCTTTATACACCGTCATGGTTCTCCTCCCCTTTTACCGTTGTTCAACCCGTCCCTCACGCTTCACATCATCAACGCCAATGCGAGCCAAGGCGTCCAAAAACGCCACCTGAAAACTGCCTGGGCCGCGTTGTCCGGCTTCGGCGGCTGCCTGTTCAGCTGCGACTCCGTAATAGGTTAACGCCGCAACCGCTACCTTCACAGCATCCTGCTCAACAGCCGCAAACGCTCCAACGACGGACGTTAACAAACAACCTGCCCCGGTCACTTTTGTCAACAGCGGATGGCCGTTGTGAATCAAATATGCTGCCTGTCCATCTGTGACGACATCCTCTTTTCCGGTAATTGCCACGACGGTGCCGAGCTTGGCTGCCGCCCGTTTGGCCAAAGCGACCACATCCCCGCTTCCTTCACCGGCGTCGACTCCTTTAATCATCCACGATTCACCGATCATATTGGCGATTTCCGCCGCATTGCCGCGCACAACCGCGAGTTGAATCTGTTCGGCGATGCGGTGCGCCGTCTCTGTTCGGTAGCTGGTCGCCCCGGCACCGACCGGATCGAAAATCACCGGTACCCCGGCCTCATTAGCCGCCCGGCCGGCAATAAGCATCGCCTCGACTTCCGTTGCATTCAACGTTCCAATATTTAACACAAGCGCTCCTGCAAGCTTCGCCATCTCGGCCACTTCCTCTTTCGCGTACGCCATCACCGGCGAAGCGCCGAGCGCCAACAGCCCGTTCGCCGTAAAATTCGTCACGACGACATTCGTAATATTATGGACGAGCGGTTTCGTCCCTCGCACCCGCTCGAGCAGTTCCGCCCATTCGTGCCAGTTGCCCATCTCCGATTCTCCCCTTTCCTATCGATGCCTCTGCCTTGGCGGTGTTAGGTACGACCGCCATACTTCCGTCTTACAGAATGATGAATTTGTCCCATTCATCAGTCTACTCTTTCTTTTTTTCAATTGCAAGAAAAGAAAAAAAGGCAGTGCCGAACGCCACCTGCCTTTTCTCCTGCTACGGCCGCGTCAATTCTGCCGCGTCCGGCTCTTCAGACGTCGATGCTGGCGACAGCCGCTGCGGCAGCGGCCAATTCCATAAATCCAAATCAACGATATAGCGCGGCCGCCGTTTTGTTTCCTTGTAAATTTTACCAATATACTCACCGATCAGCCCTAGCGCAATGAGCTGCAATCCCCCTAACAGCCAAATCGACGTAATCAGCGATGTCCAGCCCGTCTCTGTATGCCCGGCCCACTTTAAAAAAAGAAAGTAAGCGCCGAACATCAGACTGACGACAAAAGAGACGAACCCGATGAGCGAAATGAAACGGATCGGAGTGATGCTGAACGATGTCACACCATCGAGCGCAAAAGCGATCATCTTTTTTAACGGGTATTTCGTTTTCCCCGCCAACCGCTCCTTCCGGTCGTAATAAACGGATGTCGACCGGAAACCTATAAGTGGGACGATGCCGCGCAAAAACAAATTCACTTCTCCAAACTGTTCCAACGCTTCAACAGCGCGCCGGCTCATCAGTCGATAGTCGGCATGATTATAAACGAGATCGACGCCAAACATCTTCATTAACCGATAAAATCCTTGGGCGGTATGACGTTTAAACCACGTGTCCGTGTCGCGCCGCCGGCGCACGCCGTAAACGATATCATAGCCTTCGCGAAATTTTTGTACAAACGCGCGAATGGCTGACAAATCGTCTTGCAAATCAGCGTCGATCGAGATGAAGCAGTCCGCATGCGCTTTAGCTGCAAACAACCCAGCCAACAGCGCGTTTTGGTGACCGGCATTGCGCGCCAGTTTCAATCCCTTCACTTCCGGATACCGCAAGCTCGCCTTGTAAATGAGCTTCCATGTGCTGTCACGGCTGCCGTCATCGACAAACAGGAGCGCGCTTTTTGGTGAAATGAGTCGCTCTTCGATCAGTTCTTCACGCAACGACCGCAAGCGGCCGATTGTCTCGGGCAGCACTTCTTCCTCGTTATAGCACGGTACGACTATAGCCAATACCGGATCGGACATGTCATTTTCCTCCTTCCCGCATCACTTTGTATAAATAAATCGTCCATGCCGATTCATCAGATCGGAACACTCGTTCAAGGCGAAGGGCATTTTCTGCTGCGTTTTCAATCGGCAACGCCGAAAAAATATAGCGCCCACCCATCTCGTAAAACGCCCTCGTGTTTAATTCAAGATGGCGGATCGTTCGTTTTGAGTTTTTCTTAAACATATAATGTTTGCCAAGCTCATCAACAAACAAGTAGCAGCGTCCGCCCCACTCATCGAAATACTCGCGCAGCTTTTTGTTTTTTTCGAGCTCTTTAGCAATGATGCGGCGGAAGCGATGTTTGTATTCCAACGGGTAGAAATTGTTGTACGTATCAAGTGTGTAAAAACCGTTGTATTGAGCGATCGCCGGATGGATGCCAATGCTGGCGACACGGTATGTATGCACAGGACGGCCAATATACTCACGGATGACGGCAAACTGCTTCTCGGCGTAAAATTCCCGGAACGACGGTTTATTGCGATAGACGATTTCCTCATTGTACGAGATGAGCACCAACAGCTGCAGGGCTATCGCCGCTGCGCCGACCGCCCGCCATCTCCGTCCTTCCTGCCAAACAATTTTCAGCGCCATCGCAAACAAGACATAAATGACCATCGGCCGCAAAAAATGATAGCGGGCAAAATTGAACTTATCGAGTAAATCGAATCGTTCGGTTAGCGGCAGCCATCCTTTGTAAAACCAAAACGCATACCATGTGGACAAGGCAAAATTCAGCACATGTAGCACAACAAACGGCGTTTCCTGCCGCCAACGCTTCCGCTTCCATACCAAATATAAGGCGAGCAACGTCAACGGCAAGATGACGAACCCGTGCACGGTCATCACATGTGTATGTCCGAGCACATAGTTTTTGAATGTCAAACGAATGACGCGCCAAAGCGGCAGGCGAGCATGGAAATACTCGTCACGGCTTGTCGGTTCATCGGCAAACAAAAGCGAATGAACAAGCCGGTAATCAACCGCCAAATAAAGCATTGTCATATAGGCGATCGCGGCAAAAAACCGCCAGTTCCACCCTTTTCCGCGGATGACATCAATAAGCCACCAAACACCAAGCGCGCTTAAGAAAAAGAAAAAGCCTAGAACAAAACTCGAATAAAGCGGCAATAGCGTCAATACCGCCCAGTTCACCCATGAGCGCTCACCGTTGCGGATGTTTAAAAACGCCCAAAGCGCGAGCGGCATGCCGAGCGTGCTTAACATTCCCGACGGCCAAAACGGCGTCAACGCAAACGTCAAGGCAGCACCGATACGGATCCATAGCCAACGCTGGCCGGGCAGGACATGTGTTTTCAACAGCAAATACATGCCGATGAACGCAAAAACGCGAGTGATCGCTTGGCTGAGACCATAGGCGTAAACGGACGGAAACAAGGCATGAAGCCACACGATGCCGCTGAATTCTGTGCCGAACGCATTGCGCGGCAGCCCGTTAATGATTTGCGGGATAACTCCATCGATCGGTCCAAACAACTCACCGCTGCGGGTGAGCACTTTATACCAAGCAATGTTCGAATCCAAATTGTCATGGACGCGCATATGTGCATCTTCACCGAGCACAAAATACGGCGACACGTACAAGGCGATGGCAAGCAGCGAGAAGAACAGGAGTCGCTTTTCGATCGCCGGCACCTTTTCTCCTCCTTTCGCCCGGCTCATGTCTTTCCTTATTTTTCAACGCCTTAGGAAAATTATTCATGATGATGGAAAAAAGCGGATGCTAAATAAAAAGCCGCTATTGCCCGTCCAAGCCAAGCAACAGCGGTTTCACATTCATCCATTCACCAAACCCGCACAAGGAAGAAGGGGACTTACAAGCAACGCCCCCTTTCATCACTCTATATACGCACGGAACGACCGTATGAGGGTTCCCTTTGTATCTCTGTTGAAGACAGACGAACTGTTAGTTCAGCTGTGCCGCCGCATGATTAAAAGCAGCGCTTTTTGACCATCTAAGCGGAGAACAAGGCAGCCGGATTGCGGACAAACATTTGCTCAAGCTCTTCGTCACGGATTCCTTCTTTTTTCAATATAGGGAGGATGTTCACAAACAAATGCTCCACATGCCAGTTTTTCATCATCTCGGCAAACGGCTCCGGCAGCGCAAACGGTCGACCGAGCCAAAGATTGACCGTATCGTGTGACAGCATGATTTGATGAGCATACCCATCGCGCAGCAAAGCAAGCAAAGTACGAACCCGTTCTTCATCCATCGGAGCGCCGACCATCCCTTGAATGCCGAAACGGTCAAAAGCAATGTATACGCCGTAAGCAAGCGTCTGACGGTGGTAATCTAAGTCGGTATTGCCACACATATGGCCGATGACAATTTTTTTCGGATCGGCGCCATGCTCAAGCAGATAGGCGGCTTGTTCCGGCCCCATCGTTCCTTCTTGCGTGTGGGTGATGATGACCGCACCCGTTTCTTTTTGCGCGCGGGCGGCGGCGCGGAAAAACAGTTTCTCATACTCGGTAATGCGCCCTTTGCTCGAGGCTAGCTTGATGACACCGGCTTTGATTCCCGTATCGGCAATCCCTTCTGTCAATTCGGTCATAAACATGCCATAAATATCGTCCTCGGCCGTCCCGAGCAGCTGGCGAAATTTGAAATACGGAGGCGCCCCTTCCCCTTGATAGTAATAACCGGTGGCGCAAATGATGTTCAGTCCAGTTTCTTCAGCGACACGTCGCAAAAACGCCGGGTTGCGCCCGCAGTCGTTCGGCGTTGGGTCGACGACCGTTTGGATGCCGTGCCGTTTCATTTTCTCCGCCACTTCTATCGCCACGCAAAGTGCTTCGTTCTCGCGGAATGGGCCATGTGTCACATCGCCTTGAAATCCCGGATAGCCGAAAAGAAAATGTTCATGGATGAGCGTTTTGCCAAGCTGATCCGCCGCCACAGGGCCAACGACTGTCTCCACCATCCTTGCCATTAGGTGTTCGCCCCTTTCCCCGCTTTTTCATATTCTTCTTCCTGCAATTTCCGCCAAAGCAGCTTGCCACTTGATGTCATCGGCAGCGATGTGCGGAACTCGACGAGGCGCGGATATTTGTACGCCGCCATTTGCGTTTTGGCCCACTCGATGATCTCTTCTTCTGTCACGTTGCCAACGTAATCGTCATGAAGAACGATAAACGCTTTGACCGTTTCACCACGGCGCGGATCCGGCACGCCGACGACGCAAGCTTGTTGGACGGCTGGATGTTTATAAAGGAGCGACTCGACTTCGGTCGGCCACACTTTATACCCAGAGGCGTTGATCATCCGTTTGACGCGGTCGACAATGAAGAAATAGCCTTCCTCGTCCATCCGCCCGATGTCACCGGTGCGGAAAAACCGTTTTCCGTCTAATTCCATGAATGCTTCTTCCGTTTCCTTTTCGCGCCGATAATAGCCGAGGAACACTTGCGGGCCATGGACGACGATTTCGCCAACTTCACCAACGCCAAGCTCCCGGCCAGTTACTGGGTCGATGATGCGTGCGTCAACATCAAACGCTGGAACGCCGAGGCATTGCAACTTCGGCCGGTCTGGCGGATTGAAATGTGTCTGTGAAATCGTCTCGGTTAACCCATAGCCTTCAAAGTAGCGGACACCGGTGAGCTCAAACAGCTTTTCCCCCACCGCTTCTGGTAGCGCCGCCCCGCCGCCGGAAATGCTCGCAAGCGATGAGATATCGTAACGGCCGAGCGCTGGGTTGGCTAAAAAGTCGATGAGCATCGTACTAATATTCACCCAATGAGTGCATCGGTACCGCTCGATGAGCTGCGCAGCCGCCTCCCGATCCCAACGCGTCATGAGCACGATCGACGAGCCAGCAAAAATCGGCACATGCATGCTATGCACCATCCCGGTGACGTGGAAAAACGGCAATGTGGCTAATGCGACGGAATCGCTCGTCACATTGCTCCAATAATAGGCGCCAACTGTGTTAGCGTTCACCGTTCGATGCGGATGGATGCAGCCTTTTGGCACCCCAGTTGTTCCGGATGTGTACGGCAAGACTGCGATATCATCGACATGACCGTGATATGGAAGTGGCGGCAAGCCAGCATCAAGACAATCAGTCCATAACAAAAGGCGCTCATCCCTAATCATCTGCCGCGGCGCTGCCACTTCAACGGGCAAGGCAACCGGCGACTCATCGGACGCATAATCGGCGTACGCAGCCACAATGACGTGCTCAAGCGGCGTCCGGCCGAAAAGAGGAACGACTTTGTCAAGCAGTTCCTGTCCAACAATCCCCACTTTCGTTTCACAATCGTTGATGTAAAAGGAAAGTTCTTCTGAGGTGTTCATCGGATTGATCGGTACGACAATCGCTTCGGCGCGCAAAATGGCATAGTAGGAGATGATAAACTGCGGAGAATTTTGCATATACAACAAAACGCGGTCGCCTGGTTCGACGGACAACTTTTGCTGCAAGCAGCCGGCAAGTGCATTCACATCATCGAGCAGCCGTTTGTACGAATACGCGGCTCCATAGTAATAAATCGCCGTTTTGTTTGGGTAGCGCTTCGCCGTTGTTGCCAAATGATCGACCAACGTCGTTTCCGGAACGGTTAACGTTTTCGACAGACGCTTCGGCCAGTATGGGTAGTGACGTGTATTCATGAAACCCCTCCCCCTTTTCAAACGACGGCCCCACGAGGGCAACCGCCGTTTTCAGAAATCGATGAACAAAACTACCGATACACCTAGACCTTAACTACACCGCTTACTAACCGGTTAGTATGTAAACTGTTACTTTTTATTGTAATCAGTCATAGAGATAATTTCAATAACATTCAGACAAATCCGAATAAAAAGTACGCCAACTACAATAGTTGGCGCAGCACCGGCACACACGCTGATGTCGAAGCAACAATGACATCGGCATCATCTGGCTTCGCCAAACCATGCGCGTCGATCAACATTGTCCGGCAGCCGAGCTCGCGGGCTGGAGCAATATCATTGCCGATATTGTCGCCGACGCAAAGCATTTGCCTATAATCAACACCAAAGCGCATGTGGATGGCTTCCAAATGAACAGCCGTTTTGAGCGGCTTAGCCGCTTGGAAAATTTTATAATCGAATACATCCGCCAACCCAAGCTTCCGCAAAATCGCTTCACTATCCGGTTCTGGACTGTTCGTCATCAAGATGAGTGTCATTTTCTCGCGCAGCTTGGCTAGCGTCTCAACAAGCTCCGGCGTCCTGTTCATTTCAAACTCCGGGCTCATCATCCATTCGCGCGTCTCTAAAAACGCGGCATATGTGTCCTCGTTCGTCAGTCCGTAATGGCGGCCGATGGAACTTGGCACCCACCAAAGGTCACCGATGCTGAAAAATCGGTCCAAATCAATCGTTACCGCCCCCTGATAGAGCGCTTCGGCATCACGGGTTTCCAGCCGTTCGCCGCTCCAGCTGCACACCTCTTGAATAGTTCCTCTCTCCATCCATAAAATCAAATCTTCTTTTGTATCATACACACTGCCGATGCGAAGCGGATGACGCCCGGCAAGCACTGCCCGGTAATCATTCCAAAAGTGCGCCCGATCCGTTTCACCAAGCCGTTTCGCCACTTGTTCGGCGTAATAATCAAAATGCCCTGTTTCCTCGTATAACGTTCCATCTAGATCAAACACGACCGCTTTAATATTTGCCCCGTTCATCGTTCTGTTTGTCTCCTTTCCCCGCTCCTGTGGCCTTGATGCATTGAGCCATAAAGACTGCAATGCGGTTGCCGCAGGCCCGTTTCTATATTACAAAAGGGCGGCGAGGAAATGCAAATGTTGGAAATGAACGACAGACATCACGTTTTCCATTTCACTGAAACAGCTGCGGCAGTTGCTGCACGGCTGTATATATTCCCATATAAGCCATCAAGGCGACCACAATGGCTCCAAATACGGTAAGCCAAAGCGGATGGCGATAGTCGCCGACGATGTTTCGCTTATAGGCAGCGACAAGCATAACCCCAAGTGACAACGGGAGAATCAGTCCGTTTAGTGTTCCGGCTAAAATCAATGTTTTCACTGGACGGCCGATCAAGACAAATACGACTGTCGAAATCAGAATAAATAGCACAATGATCCAGCGGTGAAACCGATCCAAAACATGATGGAACGTGCGGATGAACGATACCGATGTGTAGGCCGATCCGACAACCGACGTAATGGCGGCAGCCCACATAACGACACCGAACAGCCGGTAACCGATTTCCCCAGCGGCCAGTCGGAACACCGAAGCTGGCGGATTGGTTTGATCAAGCGTCAATCCTTTGGCAACAACGCCTAACGCGGCCAAAAACAGCAACATGCGCATAAGCGAGGCGACACCGATCGCTGAGACTGCACTTTTTGTCACTTCCGCCAAACTTCCCTTCCCTTTGATGCCGGCATCGAGCAACCGATGCCCTCCAGCGAACGTAATATATCCGCCAACCGTACCGCCGACAAGCGTCACAATGGCTAAAAAGTCGATTTTTTCGGGAACGACCGCCCGAACGGCCGCCTCGCCAAGTGGCGGCTTAGCTGTGAACACAACATACAGCGTCAGCGCAATCATGACAAATCCGAGTAATTGAGTAAAACGGTCCATTGCCTTGCCAGCTTCGCGGACGAGAAAAATGGCGATGGCGATGATGGCACTCACGATTGCCCCAGTCTTTGGAGACATGCCAAACAACACGTTGAATCCGAGCCCAGCTCCGCCGATGTTGCCGATGTTAAAGGCGAGTCCGCCAAGGAGCACAAACGCCGCCAACACATACCCGAGGCCGGGCAGCACTGCGTTGGCAATATCTTGCGCCCGTCGCTCGGAGACAGCAATAATGCGCCAAATGTTCGCTTGGACGCCGATATCAAGCAAAATGGAAAGCAAAATGACAAACCCGAAACTGGCCGCCAGCTCGACGGTAAATACGGTCGTTTGCGTCAAAAATCCCGGGCCGATGGCCGATGTCGCCATGAGAAAGACCGCTCCGATCAGCACGCTGAGCCTGCTTTCTTTTTTGTTCATCGTCTCGTCTCCTTCCGCATCGCCTGAATAGCGATGCCTTCATTTTGTAACGCTTCATGCAGCCGCTTAGCAAACCGCACCGCCTGTTCATTGTCGCCGTGAAGACAAACCGTATCGGCTTCAATCGCCACCGCCGTCCCTTGCACTGAGCGGACATGCCGGTCACAAACCATCATGAGCACTTGCTTGACCGCTTCATCTTCATCGGCGATGATGGCCTGCGGGTCGCTTCGTGGTGTGAGCGAACCGTCAGCTTGATATGTGCGGTCGGCGAACACTTCACTCGCCGTCTGCAAGCCTTGCGCCTGTCCAGCGCGGATGAGCTCGCTACCCGCCAGGCCGTACAAGATGAGCGTCGGATCGACATCATATACCGCTTTGGCGATCGCTTCTGAAATCCTCGCATCTTTCGCCGCCATATTGTACAAGGCGCCGTGCGGCTTGACGTGCGTCATCACTCCCCCTTCCGCCTTGACGAACGCGGCCAACGCGCCGATTTGGTACACGACGTACGCATACACCTCCTCCGGTGACACAGCCATCATCCGACGTCCAAAGCCGAGCAAATCGGGAAACCCCGGGTGGGCACCGATGGCGACTCCATGACGGATGGCAAGCTGTACCGTTTGCCGCATGACAAGCGGATCGCCAGCATGAAATCCACAGGCAATATTGACAGAAGTGATATACGGCAAAATCTCTTCCTTTCCAAGCCGATACACACCAAAACTTTCACCAAAATCACAGTTCAAATCAATCGTTTTCATCTTTCTCCCCCCATTGGCGGCGAATGGCCGCAATCCAGCGGCCCAGCCGCCGCTGTTGTTCGATATAAAGCTGCACCGCTTCCTCCGGCGCAATCGGCTGAAATTGAATGCGGTCGCCTGGGCGCGCCTGTGCCAACACTGGCAAATCAGCTGCCGCCACTTGGGCGATGCGCGGATAGCCCCCTGTTGTCTGACTGTCAGCCATCAACACGATCGGCTGGCCGGATGTCGGCACTTGCACCGTGCCGAACACAACCGCTTCCGACACCATCTCCCGCTCGCGCCCAAGCACCAACGCCGGTCCAGAAAGCCTGTAACCAATCCGGTCGGACTGCGGTGTCACATGATAGCGGGCGGCAAAAAACTGCCTGCGGCTTTCTGGCGTAAACTCGCTATATTCCGGTCCTGGGACAGCACGCACCGTTTTCGTTTTTCCGTCGATATATCGACCGGCATCTGAAGAAAGTCCCCAACGAAATGGCTTACGAATGTTATGCTCACGTGCAGTGCCAATTGGAAGCACATCTCCAGGCTGGAGCGGGCGGCCCGACAAACCACCTAGCTGCGCTGGAACGTATGTGGAGCGACTACCCATAACAGACGGAACACCGATGCCTCCTGACACTGCGATATAGGCGCGCCACCCTGCCTGGCACACCCCAACCTTTAGGACATCTCCCGGCCGAATAATCACCGGTTTCCACATGGCCATCGGTTCTCCATTGAGCGTGCATGGGAAATCGCCGCCGCATACGGCGATGACCGTCTCGACGTGAAAACGAAGGGTCGGACCGGACATCGTTGCTTCGAGCACCGCCTCATCTCCCTCATTGCCAACAAGCGCATTGGCAAGGCGATACGCCCAAGCGTCCATCACCCCACCAACCGGCACACCGGCATTTCGATAGCCGATGCGCCCGCCATCTTGGACAGTTGTAAAAAATCCACCATCAATGACGTCCATCATCATGTTCCTCTCTCCAACGTGCAAATTCCTCAGCGGTAATCCGGCGAAACTCAACGATGTCACCCGCTGAAAGCAAGCTTGGTTTCTCCCGATGCGGATCAAACAGCCGAAGCGGTGTCCGGCCAATCAATTGCCAACCACCTGGCGTCGCGAGCGGATAAACACCCGTCTGTCCGCCGGCGATGCCGACCGAACCGGCAGGCACCGTTGTGCGCGGCACCGACCTCCTCGGCGTCGCCAAACGCGGTGATAAGCCCCCTAAATAGGCAAACCCGGGTGAAAAACCGATCATATAGACGCGGTAACGGCCCGAGGAATGAAGCGCCACCACTTCATCTTCCGTCATCCCATGAAAGCGGGCGACATCCGCTAAATCCGGCCCGAACTCGCCGCCGTAACAAACGGGAATGACGATGGTTCGCGTCGAATGGCGGGTGGCCTGTCCGGTCGATCCGATATTCTCGCGCAGCCAGGCACATACGTCAGCATAATTTCCGGCCACCACCGGATCATAATAGACGGTCAGTGAGGAAAACGCCGGCACGATTTCCTTGATGCCTTCTTTTCTCTCTCCCTGAAGCCGGGCTGCTGTTTCGTGAACGATATCGTTTACGGCTTCGTCAATGTAACTGGCAAATCGAACGGTCACCGCGTATTCGCATAACGGAAACAACGTGTATTCCATCGTTACCCCTTCCCTTGAAAACCAAGTTCACGTGAGATATCCATCGCCGCCTGCTTTAATAGCGGAACGATGCGCACCACATCATCGGGCGAAAAACGTGGTTCCGGACCGGCGACGCTCAACCCAGCAACCGCTGCCCCTTCATGGTTGAAAATCGGCACAGCAACAGCAGCAGAGTAGTTTTCCAGCTCAGAACAACTAACCGTATAGCCTTGATTCCGGCCTTCTTCTACCAATCGGCGCAACACTTGTTTGTCTGTCACCGTACATTTAGCGATTTTCACTAGTTCCACTTGTTCTAAATACCGTTCCCGGTCAACTTCATCCATAAACGCAAGCAAGACGCGCGGGCACGCCCCAGCATACAGCGGTGCACGCCGCCCAACTTTCGTATAGACGCGCACCGGTTCGGACGTCTCCACTTTTTCGATATACAGCGCTTCATCGCCGTCGCGGATGACTAAATTCACTGCTTCCTTCGTCTCCTCTTTCAGCCGCTCCATGACCGGCAGCGCCACTCGACGAATATCGAGCCGCTCGGCGACAAGCGCTCCGAACGTCAATAACGACAAGCCGAGTTCATACTGGTCGCCTTGTTTTTGCAAAAAGCCTAGCGCCACAAGCGACTGCGCCATCCGGTACACCGACGTTTTCGGCATCCGAAGCCGCGCAACCATCTCCGGCAGCGTTAACCGCTCGCAATCAAGAAACAAATCTAGCAGCTCTTTTGTTTTCAAAACCGTTTTATTCATGGCCTCTCCTTGTTCCGAATATCGGAATGATAATTCCGAAATATGAATTTTATTTAAATTATAACGAAAAGTCCAATTATTTTCTACAAAAAACAAACAGCGTCCGATAAATGGACGCTGTTGGCTTCAAGATAAACGTTTCAAAAACACATAACTCACTTTTTGATATTCCATCTTTTGCTCGTAAAAACGATGGGCATCGGTTCGCTGCAAACCGGACGATAACGAAACGATCCCGTAGCCATGCGCTTTCGCCCAATCGTGTACATACGACAACAACGCTTTCCCGTACCCTTTCGACCGCTCGCTCGAAGCGGTGACCAAATCACACACCCAAATAAAACGACCATTATAGAGTGTGATCATCGGCATGAATCCGATGACAGCAACCATTTTATCTTGATCATATAAGGCCACTAGCTTGTACCCTTCTTTTTCTTTCGCTTCACGCACAAGCGCGACATACGTTTCCTCATCTAAGTGAGTGCGCAGCTCACGCATGACTGGAAAAGCGCTTCTCACTTCCTCTTCAGTTTCAAGCCAAACGAATTGTGGCACGGTTTCCATCCCCCTTCTCTATTTATGCAATTAATTATATCTATGTTTATCCAAAAATGGAAGAATAAGATTCCCCCACCCCCGCTTCCCCGGAAAGCGGATCGTCCTGCTCGTACGTAAAAAGCATAACGAACCGCGGGACCGGTTGGGCACATTGAATCGCTTGTTGCCAAAAGCAAACAAGGAAGCGCGCTTTGAAGACGCTTCCTTTCTTTTCTTTATCCGTAAACGTTGAGCAGCCAAGACCTTCTTCCTAGTAAAACGGCTGGCCACTCCCATCACGTTCACACTTGCGCACCATCGCCCAGCCTAGCCAACACAGCCGGCAATGCGTCAATGACGTCAGAAGCCAAGACGTCCCACAGTGAATGACCGTTTTGCACAAGCCAATCAGCTGCTTGGCCGTGGACGAACACAGCATTATTCACCGCCGGCTGCACCGCCTCATGCTGCAACAAAAACGCCGCCACGATGCCAGTCAACACATCGCCGCTTCCCCCCTTAGCCAACGCCGGGTTGCCGGTCGCGTTCACATATTGCGCCCCGTCTGGCGTGGTGACAATCGTATACGGCCCTTTTAAGACGACATACACACCATATTCCATAGCCAGCCGCTTCGATACGCCAAAGCGGTCATGCTCCACTTCGCGAATGGAACGATGGACAATGCGCGCCATCTCTCCCGGGTGCGGGGTAATCACCGTCGGGGCGCTCCGTTCGCGCACTCGTTCGGCGTAGTCATCCCAAAAAAACAAAGCGTCTGCATCAATGACAAGCGGCACTGGCTGGCGCACAAGTTCGCTCACTAAGCGTCGCACTCCTTCCGTTCGCCCCATTCCCGGGCCGATGGCCATCGCGTCGATATCAAGCCCAGCCCAATCAGCCACGCCAGCAAATGCGCCACCCTCTGCCGGCCATAACCGGTACATCGCCTCCGGCACACGGCTGGCAACTGCCTCGTACACCGTTTCCGGAACGGCCATCGTCACAAGCCCGGCCCCGCTGCGAAGTGCCGCTTTCGCTGTCATCGTTACCGCCCCGCTCATCTCCTTAGATCCGCCGACAATGAGCAGCTTACCGTGCGTTCCTTTATGCGATGACCGTTTTCGCTTCGGCATTGTCTGCACCACATCGCTATGTTCCCACAAAAACCGGGCATCTGTCTTCACCTGCACCGCTAGCGGCGGGATGCCGATATCGACCACAGCGATCTCTCCGTAATAATCCGCCGCAGGAAACGTATACGCCCCAAGCTTCGGACATTGGACGGTAAGCGTCGCATCAGCACGAATGGCGGTGCTGACATCGCCTCCATCAGCCGGCACCCCGCTTGGCACATCGATCGCGTATACCGTTGCGGACGTGCGATTCACTTGCTCAATGATTTCTTTATACGGCAGGCGCACGTCTCCTTTGATGCCAATGCCAAGGAGCGAGTCAATGATGACGTCGTAATGTGGCACGTGTGCCGCAAACGCTCGTTCATTCCCCTCATAAGCTATCCAAGAATACCCCGACCGCTCGTACACCTCAAGCGCCGTGCGCGCCGCGCCTTTCACCTTCTCTTGCAGCGGCACGAGCCATACATCGGCGTCATAACCATAACTTTTCAACATGCGTGCAATGACCAATCCGTCGCCGCCGTTATTGCCCGTCCCGACGAGCACCGCCACCCTAGCCGTGTGTGGAATTCGCTCTTTCAACACCCGAAACAGTGCCTGCCCAGCGTTTTCCATCAACGAGTCATCACGAATGCCGATCCGCTCGGCCACTTCTCGGTCAATGGCGTACATTTCATCAGCCGTTACGATCGGAATCATTGCCCATTCCCCTTTCCATTTCCATCCCTATTGTTTAGTGTACAATTTTTCCAAGCGAAAGACGAGCACAAATATTTTCTCTAGAAGCGCAACGATGTAAACGTTTCCTGAAGAATCCGAATGGAAAATACATATTGACAACACATAGCTGTCGCATTATCATGAATTTCATAAAAATTACATACAGCAAACCGCTTATCAAGAGTGACTGAGGGAACAGGCCCAATGACGTCCGGCAACCTCCCCTTGAGGGAACGGTGCTAATTCCTGCAGAATGGCTTTCATTCTGAAAGATAAGTCGGGAGTTTACATACCACCGATGCCTCTTTCCGAATGAAAGAGGCATTTTTGTTTACCAAATTCTACCTATCAACACAAGGAGGATGGACATGATCGACATTCAAAACGTTACAAAGGTGTATACAACGAAAAAGAAACAAACCGTTGCGGTAGACAACGTATCACTTACGATTCGCGATGGTGAAATTTTTGGCATCATCGGCTACAGCGGCGCTGGAAAAAGCACGCTGCTGCGCTGCTTAAACGCCCTAGAACGTCCCACATCCGGCCGCATTCTCATCGATGGGATCGATGTAACAGCATTAGATGCCAAAGAACTGCGGCAAGTGCGCCAAAAAATCGGAATGATTTTCCAACACTTTTCTTTAGTTAGCTCGAAAACAGTATTTGAAAATATCGCCTTCGCCTTAAAAGCAGCTAAAAAACCGAAACCGGACATCGAAAAACGGGTCAATGAGCTGCTCGACATGGTCGGTCTATCCGACAAGCGGGACGCCTATCCGGCGCAGCTGAGTGGCGGGCAAAAACAGCGCGTCGGCATCGCCCGGGCACTCGCTAACAATCCGACCGTCCTGTTATGCGATGAAGCCACATCGGCGCTCGATCCGAGCACGACCAAATCGATTTTAGAACTGCTGAAAAAAATTAACCGTGAGCTCGGTATTACGATCGTCTTCATTACTCACGAAATGGAAGTGGTCAAACATATATGTGACCGCGTTGCCGTCATGCAAAACGGCAAAGTGATTGAACTCGGCACCGTTTATGAGCTGTTTACCCATCCGAAAGAAGAATTAACGAGATCGTTCGTCCATAGCGTCATGCATGTTGACTTGCCTGCACATTTACGGGAAACGCATACGGGGACGATCGTGAAAATTCAGTTTGAAGGCAAAAGCGCGACGGAAACAATCGTTTCCGATATGTTGCAACAATTTGAAGTAAAAGGAAATATTTTGCATGCCAAAATCGAGTATATCCAAGACAAACCGCTCGGTATTTTTGTGATGGAGCTGATCGGGAAAGAGGATGAAATTCAACGGGCGATGGATTATATCGCTAAACGGACGAACAGATTGGAGGTTGTTTCGCATGCTGCTTGATACATTACTAGGCCTGCTTCCGGAGTTGAATAAGGCGTTTTTCGAAACGATTTATATGGTGGCTATTTCCTTGTTTGTCGCGATCATTGTTGGATTGCCGCTTGGCGTTTTGCTGTTCGTCACCGACCGCGGCTTGTTTTTGGAACATGCCATTTTAAAATCCGTTCTCGGCTTTCTCGTTAACATGGTTCGATCGATTCCGTTTATCATTTTGCTTGTCGGTCTCTTACCGCTGACAAAGCTCCTCACGGGAACTACGATCGGACCGACAGCAGCCTCTGTTTCTTTATCGGTGGCGGCTATTCCCTTTTTCGCACGAATCGTGGAAACCTCGTTGCGCGAGATTGAAAAAGACGTTATTGAAGCAGCGGTGGCGGTTGGGGCGACGCCGTGGATGATCATTAAAGACGTGCTGCTCCCAGAAGCCCGACCGGGCATTGTACAAGGAATAACAATTACAACAATCAGTTTAGTCGGCTATTCCGCAATGGCCGGAATCGTGGGCGGCGGCGGTGTCGGCGATTTAGCCATTCGTTTCGGCTATTACCGCTATGACAATACGGTCATGATCACCACTATTGTTATTTTAATTTGCCTTGTCCAAGTCATCCAGTTTGCCGGCGACCGCATCGCTCGTCTTGTTGACAAGCGATAGGCCGCTTACTATTAAACTCACTCATAGGGAGGACTTCATGATGAAAAAATGGTTGATGGCGCTCACATTGCTTCTCGTGTTCGGCACTCTTGCCGCCTGCGGCAACAGCAGCTCCTCATCTGAGAGCAGCGCTGAATCGAAAGAGAAAAAAGAGTTGACAATCGGAGCGACTTCCGGTCCGTACAGTGATATGGTGAATAAGGCGATCAAGCCGATTTTGGAGAAAAAAGGGTATGAAGTAAACGTCGTCGAATTCAGCGATTATATCCAACCAAACTTGGCTTTAGCCAACGGCGACCTAGATGCAAACTTGTTCCAGCACAAAATTTATATGGAAAATTTCGCAAAAGAGCACAACTTGGACCTTTCGGAAGTCATCGTTGTACCGACCGCCCCAATGGGCATTTATTCAAACAAATTCAAATCACTTGATGAAGTGGCCGCCGGGAGCGAAATCGCCATCCCGAACGACCCGACGAACTTGGCGCGGACGTTGTTAATTTTGCAAGATCACGGCTTAATTAAACTCGACTCAGCCGTAAACCCGCTCACGGTGTCAGAAAAAGATGTCAAAGAAAATGTGAAACATCTCCAATTCAAGCCGATTGAAGCTGGCCAGCTGCCGCGCACGGTGGAAAGTGTTGATTTGGCAGCTGTCCCCGGCAACTTCGCCTTAGCGGCGAAAATGGATTTAACCGACGCCTTAGCGTTGGAAAACATGCCGGATGACTACCGGAATCGCATTGTTGTCAATACAAAAGATTTGAACCAACCGTTTGTCAAAGATCTCAAAGAAGCAGTCGAGTCAAAAGAATTTGAGAAAGTCATTGATCAAGAGTTTCGAGGGTTCGGCAAACCGAAATGGATGCTAGAACGAAACAAATAACACAACGATACGCCGCTCTGCATGGGCGGCATTTTCTTCTGTAGACGATGGGGATAAAAAAGCAGTATAGTAGAAGTGTTCCGTTTCATTTCGTTCCAAAAGAGGCGATCAATGTTGACATACATTGAAAAAGGAAGCAGCGAATACATCAAAGCAAGCGCATCATTATTTTTTGGCGGCTTTGTGACATTTGCCGTCCTGTACACGACCCAACCGCTGCTGCCGATTTTCGCTAAACAGTTTGACGTTTCCGCCGCAGCAGCGAGCTTAACCGTATCGGCATCGACCGGTACGCTTGCGGTTATGATGCTGATCGCCGCCAACTTGTCAGATCGAATCGGCAAAAAACGCGTGATGACAGTATCGATGTGGCTGACCTCGCTCCTTGCCATCGCAATGGCGTTCAGCCCAAACTTTGCGGTGCTGCTTGCAGCGCGTACCTTCATTGGCATCTCAGCAGCAGGCATTCCTTCATTGGCGATGGCCTATGTCGCTGAAGAATTCCACCCGGCAAGCGTCGGCAAAGCGATGGGGCTTTATATTAGCGGCACATCGATCGGCGGCATGGCCGGACGAATTTTGACTGGGGTGCTTACCGATCTTTTTTCATGGCGATGGGCACTTGGGATCATCGGCCTTCTTTCCCTAGCGCTTTGCCTCGCCTTCACCGCCCTTCTGCCTGCTCCAAGACAGGCACCCCAGCGGCGAAACAGCGACGAAGCAGCATGGCGGACGTACGCTGTCCATCTTCGCAACAAGCCGCTAATGGCGCTCGTTGTCCTTGGCTTTTTGTTTATGGGCGGCTTTGTGACGCTCTACAATTACATCAGCTTTTTGTTAAGCGAACCGCCGTATTCGTTCCGCCAGTCGGTGCTCGGGTTTTTATTTATTGTATATATCTTTGGCAGCTTCAGCTCTGTGTATATGGGGCGGAAGGCAGATGAGTACGGCCATGCGCGCACCCTTCGCCTTTCGGTGGCTGTAACAGCACTTGGAGCGTTTGTCACGCTCGCTCCTTCGGCACTCGTAAAAATAGCCGGTCTGGCGCTGTTTACGTTTGGCTTTTTCGGCTGCCATTCGATTGCAAGCGCTTGGATTGGGGAACGGACGCACATTCATAAAACGCAAGCGTCCTCCTTATATCTTCTTTTCTATTATTTAGGGTCAAGCCTCGCCGGAACGGCGGGCGGTTACGTTTGGGTTCACTTTCATTGGATCGGCGTCATCGCCTTTATTTTGGCATTACTCTCCTTATCTTACCCACTCATCCTGTTTGCGGAAAAACGGCGGCCATCACACGTAAGATGACCGCCGCTTCCATTACGGTTGCTTCGTAATGACTTGCAGCCCAAATTGCAGGCAATCTTCACAAATTGATGCCAGCGGTCCGTTAATGAGCCGCGGCTTTTCTTTCAAACAAAACGAACAGCGACCGTCGCACGCTTCTTGCGCTTCCAACGCCAAGGCCTCTTCCAGCTTTTCAAGAGGGAAGACGGAGAGCGCTTCATACACGTTATCAAGCAAATGGCTATCAATATAAGCACATTTGCCTTCCCAACGCAGTGCTGTCAATTTCGCCGCCACCGCCATCCCTTCGTAAAATCGACGGCGAGCTTCGTCCCCGCTCTGTTCGGCCATCGCAGCCACATCATCGGCAAACCGCTCAAGCGCCGCGGCCGTGCATTCATCCAGCCACCGTGTTGTCCCGTTTGTCATACTCCCCCTCCTTATATTTTTCCTTTCTAATACGACAAACAGGCACATTTTCCTTCCTCACTGCAGCGATTCATCTAGAAAACGGGCGCGCAACTCAGGGGGCGGCAGCTGACAACGGTCTTGCTTGCGGATGAGGCGGTGACGGCGGGCGGCAATTTGGTCATACACGAAGTCGCGGAGCAGCCGCGGAACGAGAAGTCCAGCCGCCGCCAGCCCATTCCATGGCCAGGCAAGGTGACGGCCGATGCGCAAAACGGCATCCGACTTGATATAATAACAACCGTCTTCGATGAGGACGACCGTATCTCTTCCTAGTACATTTCCCTTTTCCAACAACGCCCGACCGACGGTGCTTTGTTGCGCAGCAAAGCGGAACACCGCCTTCCGGTCACGCGCAGCGATCCACCACACACTGTCATGGCAAAACAAGCAGCCGCCATCAAAAAGAATGATGGGAGACACCTCACTCCCCCCTTATCGGCTATTGACCGGCTCAATGCAGGCGCTAATATCATTTTTCGGTGAATTGACAAGCGGCGCCACTTCGTACATTCGCATTTGTTCACTCGGATACGGCTGCAGGAACGATTTCAAATACTCGCTGTCATCAAAGCTTGGATCAAGCCAGTCTTCATGCCGCTCGAAAGGCAAAATGACCGGCATCCGATCGTGAATGGCCGCAACGAGTTTATTCGCCTTCGTTGTAATGATCGTGCACGTTTCCAGTGGCCCGCTTGGCCCGTCCCAGCGCTCCCACAGCCCAGCGAACGCAAACGGTTCGTCCGTTGCGAGCGTGAACCGATACGGCACTTTTTTTGTCCCCTCTTTTTTCCATTCATAAAATCCATCGGCTAAAATCAAACAGCGTCGCCGCTTGAACGCATGGCGGAAGCTCGCTTTCTCATCGACCGTTTCCGCTCGCGCGTTGATCATTTTCGCCCCGATGCGAGCATCTTTCGCCCAAAACGGGATAAGCCCCCAGCGCATCATTTTGCCGACTCGCTCCCCTTCTTCGGCCACAACCGTCAACACTTCCTGGCTGGGAGCGATGTTAAAGCGCGGGGCGAGCGAGCCCTGATAACGAAAACGAAATAGGGCTTGCAATGTCGTTAAATCCGCAATAAGTGTAAACCGGCCGCACATGTTCTTCGCTCCTTTTTATGATGTTGTTTCAGGTATAAAAAAGCGACCGAGAGCAAACCTCGGCCACCTTAAGGAGATGGCGATTCCAATGAACGCAAAAATGCCAATACCCGTTTTGTATATTCTTCTCTATATAACGAGAAGCTTTTCACATGATCTGCTTTTTCCGTCAGCCATAGTTGAAAAATATCTGGATGGGTATCATACAACTTCATACTTTCTTCGTACGGGATCGAACGGTCATCTTTACTGTGGATGAACAACACCGGCCTTGGTGCCACATCGTTAACCGCGTGAATCGGCGAAGATAATCTTAAATCCAAATCAGCCAACGCCGGCACAATCGCCAAAATTAAATACGTAAACGGCACATCAGGCAAATGCGTCCATACGGGCATGTTGGCGCGCAAATACGATTCCAAGTCACTGAACGGGCTATCAGCAATCACCCCACGAACATCACGATCCTCTGCTGCTGCCAAAATCGACGTCGCCGCTCCCATCGAGATGCCATACAAAGCGACCGGCTCGCGGTAATGTTGTTTTGCGTAATCAATGACGCCAAGCAAATCCTCTTTCTCTTTCACACCGATCGTAATCATCTCTCCGTCCGACTCGCCGCTGGCACGGAAATCAAATAAAATGACGCGGTAGCCTTCCGCCGCCAACCGCTTGGCAAGCAGCAAAAACGGAACGTTCTTCTGAATGCGGTTGCCGCCGTACCCATGGGCAAAAACGACTGTCATGCGCGCCGGTTTCTGCGGCGAAATGACCCAGCCTTTGAGCGCTGTCTCCCCGTCTTTGCTTGTAAAGATGACATTTTCATACACCATCCCGTAGTCGTTCGGCGCCTCGGTAATCGGCTGGCGCTCTTTATGAGTCAGCTGCCAGCCGACATAAACGGACAAACCGATGCAAGCCAGCACCCCGAGCGCAACAATGGCAAGCGACAACGGAATCCAAACACGCCGTATAGGACGATGTGATGCGCGGCCTAATTCCATCGCTTCCTCTCCTCATTCGTTTTTTCATTCTATCCACTACACGTGACCCTCTTCTCTCCTCTATCATTTTTATGCTTTCTCAAGCCGATGGCGCAACTGTTCAACATATTCGCCCGAACCCGTCACAATCAGCCGATCGCCTTTTTGCAATTCCGTATCGCCATGAGGCACGATAAACTCATTCTCGCGGAAAATACGGACGATAATACAGTCGCCCATAAATGGAAAACGACGAAGCGTGATCCCGTCATAATCCGGATTGTTCATGGCCACTTCATGCAGTGTTGTATCTTTGTTGATCATCATCCGCGCCACCCTTGGTGATTCGATGGACGCCCGCAGCATGGAACTGGTTGAGCGGAGCACAGATAACACTTCAATCCCCTCGTCGTTCAACCGCTCCACTTGTTTCGGGCTTTCTGCAAGCACCAAAACTCGCCCAACCCCTTGTTCCTTCGCCGCTAGCGCCACATCAGCGTTCACCTTCTCATTCCCAGTCCAAGCGACAACAATGTCAGCCGCAAAAGCTCCCTGCTCTTCCAACGCCTCTTTTGTGTAATCAGCGATACGAACGATGGAGAAAACATCGCCCGCTCCTGTTCGCTCCATGTCTTCCCGCTGAGCATGAAAAAGCCTTACGTCGTATCGATGCAAATCAAGCTCCCGGGCAGCCGCCAAGGTAAACTGATTCACTCCGATGAGTGATACGGTGATTTTTCCTTCGTCTTTCGGGCGAACAAACAATTTTTTAAACAAAGTCGGTGCCACAATGCTAGACAAAACAGCTACTAAAACGAGCGCCCCTTCCATCGTCTCATCGATCATCCCGATCCGTTTGGCGATGGCAGCTGCCGCAATGACAAGCGACAATGTCGACACAAGCAAAAACGAGGCGGCCAACGTCATTTTCGTATCATACCAAATGCGGAGCAAAAACACCGGGACGACTTTCGATACGATCAGCGCCAAAAAAAGAAACGGAATCATCATTAAAATCGTTGGTTCAGTGATGAGCGAACGTAAATTTAAATCAACACCGACCATGACAAAGAAGATGGGAATGAGAAAACCGTAGCCAAACGAATCAAGCTGATGGCGCAACTCTTTATTCGGCGACAACAGCGAAACGAGCACCCCGGCTAAAAATGCTCCTAAAATGTTTTCCGCTCCAAATGTCTCGGACAATGCGACGAGCACAATCATCAAAGTAAATACCGCGCGGGTTCCGATTTGAACTGTTCCCTTCGCCATTGTCTCGACAAACGACCGTCTCTTGAAATGTTTTCCGACAAAATAAAACACGACCCCGCAAGCAAATAAGCCAAGCAACAGCCATGTACTTCCATGTTCAGGCTCATAAAGCGAAACGAACACAGCCAGCAAAATCATTGTCGCTAAATCAGCAATCACCGCAACAAGTAAAATTGTCTGTCCAATGGTTGTCTCCATCAAGTTTGTATCTTTTAACGTTGGCACAACGACCCCGAGGGAAATGGTCGAAATGATGAGTGTCATGAAAAACGCGTTGTCTATATAACCAAAGACGACAAATAAATAGGAAAGACCGTACGACAAAGCAAAAATCGCCACAAAAATGAGTGGAGCAACTCCAAACGGATTTGGTTCTTTTCTTTGTTTGCCGGTTGTTTTCGGTTGATTGGCAAACATCGAAAAGTCAATTTCCAGCCCACTTAAAAACATTAAAAACAAAAAACCAAGCGTAGACAACGTCTCAATCCACATGTCCGGTTGTACAAGATCAAACCCTGTTTTTCCGATCACAATGCCAACGAGAATTTCCGCCACCACGACCGGAATGATTTGCAACCGAAGCCGATTTAATGCGATAGGCGTTAAAAACGCCGCAACAACAACAATCAATAACGAAGTGAGCGATGACTGTTCGGCCATAACTTTCCCCTTTCCAAACGAACATTCCTAAAAGGCCGTCGGAGCCGTGTTCCTGCCAAACGAGAACAGAGCGGCTCATCCGTGTTTAGCGGCAGCCACCGCCAAAATCAATTTACGGCCTTCTAGACTTTTCATCTTAACGAATTTTAAGGCGCGGTGCAACTGAATCGCTGTTTCCACCTCGGCCGATTTTAAGCAGTCATCGTTTTTGTAGACACACGACAAGATGACATTGAGTCGGGAAACGATTCCTTCCTTTGTTGTATAGGATATTTGCTTGAAATTTTGTCACTTGACCCACTTGTTCGTTTAGGCAGCTATCCATCTAGCAAAAAGAGATGCCCGCAAAAGAGCGTGCATCTCTTTCGCTCATCATCCCTTGCGTGCCATCCGCTCATGAATGCGAAAGCGGCGCTGCTCCTTTCGCTTGAACAATCAAGTCAAACTCACGCACCGATGTCATCCGTTCATCGACAAGCCCCCGCTCCCAGACACGTTGCAAAAACAGCTCAGCGATCAATCGATTTCGCTCATTTTCTTGCCCGCGCTCGAGAGCAATGATGCTCAAATACACATCGCACATCCGGTTGGCCACCGTTTTCGCATGAAATGTCTGCACTTCCTCCGCCTGGCCGCCAAGACGTGCGAGTGCTGCCACCAATTCCTTAAGCCCCTCTGCCACGGGACGAGCGAGCAGCTTCATCTCGTCCGCCACCCTCTCGAGCCGTGCCTTCATCTCGGCGGCAAACCGCTCGTGGATACGGTATTTGCGCATGAGCCGCAGCACCTCGAGCGCCAAAATGTTGGCTGTCCCTTCCCAGACGGTCAGCACTTGGGCGTCACGAAGCAGACGCGGGGTGACAAAATCCTCAATGTACCCGTTGCCACCGTGCATTTCAATCGCTTCATGGCTAAACGCGATCGCCTCTTCGGCCGTACGCATCTTAAGAAGGGCAATCAGAAGCCTGAGCCATGCTTTCTCCGATTCATCTGCCTCATGTGGCGCGGTCATGACGCGGTCAAACAAGGCGACCATCTCAAAGCAGGCGCTCGTTTCCACTTCTTGACGCGCCGTCAAGTCGGCGAGCGTCCCGCGCACCATTGGGTAATCGGTCAGTTGATGGCCAAACGCCGTGCGCCGCTCGGCGTATTGTTTCGCTTCCTCGAGCGCCCGCTTCATGATACCGACTGAGGCGATCGCATTGCAAACACGAGACAAATTGAGCGCTTCCATCATATAATAAAAACCTTTTCGCGGATCGCCGACGACATAAGCCTTGGCTCCATCAAACACAACTTCGGCGGACGGCACGGCGCGCACACCTAATTTATCCTTTAAACGGCGGATGGTGATGCCGTTTAACGTCCCATCCTCGTTGCGCCATGGAACGAGAAACAAGCTCAACCCTTTCGTCCCTGGCCCGCTCCCGTCGATGCGCGCCAACACGAGCGCTACGCCGCAGCGCCCGGCATTGCTGGCAAAATATTTTTCTCCGTACAGTTTATAATGATCCCCGCACGGTACAGCGCGCACTGCATTGGCCCCAACATCCGACCCGCCTTGCCGCTCAGTTAAAAACGTCGCCCCTTCATACAGCTCGATCTCACCGGTGGAAATGACATGAGGCAAGTACCGAGTTTTTAACTCATGATCAGCGAAATGTTCAAGCACATACGCCGTCGCCATCGTCAGTGTCACCGGGCAATAAAACCCGGGCTCGGCTTGCGATAAGATGTATCCTTGGGCGTACGAGTAAATATAGTTTCCTTGTTTCCCGAGCTCGGGAATCGGTTTATGCACATAGCCGACGATTCCCGTTTCATACGTCTGTTTCGCCGTCTGTTCGTATCCTTCATTCACCCACACTTCGGAAATGTCGTTTCCAAAACGGTCGTACTTCATTAGACGCGGTTGCCCTTCACGGTCGGTATGCACAGCGCGGCGGTCGACCTCCGTCAAGCAAAATTCGTAAAACGATTCAATTTTTTCTTCAGCATACTGGTACAATTCATCATCCAAATACCGTTTCAAATTGGCAAGCAAATTCGGATCGGCTTCACGAAGCGGTTTCATCGTCCCTCCCCTTTCCTCTTTTCTCATCATCCCTGTACTTCCTGCGCCGCCTCCCGCGCCCGGAGCACTTGTTTCAACACTTTTCCCGTCGCGTTGCGCGGCAATTCAGCAATCGCCTCATACAAGCGGGGAATTTTATAGTCAGCCAGCTTACCAGATAGGAAGCGCTTACAATCCTCAGCAAGCAACTCAAGCGGCGCACTCAGCACAACGAACGCTTTCGCTGTTTCGCCCCACTCCGGATGAGGCACACCGATCACGGCGACATCAGCGATCGCTGGATGCGTCCGCAGCACATCTTCGACTTCCTTCGGATAAATGTTAACTCCTCCAGAAATAATGACATCTTTCTTCCGATCGACGATCCAAATGTAGCCGTCCTCATCACGGCGCGCCAAGTCCCCCGTGTACAGCCAGCCGTTTCGGATCACATCATTCGTTTTTTCCTCATCTTTGTAGTATCCTTTCATCACGCTTTCGCCGCGCAACACGATCTCGCCGACTTCACCAGGCGCAACTTCATTTCCTTGTTCATCGACGATCGCCACTTCACAATGGAGGGCGGCATATTTACCGACACTTCCTGCTTTTTCTTCATGTTCCTCAGGAGCTAAATACGTACCGTTCGGGCCGGCCTCCGTTAATCCGTATAGGCACATCACCCGCTCAGCGCCAAAACGGCTGGCAACAAACCGCACTTCCTCGCGCGACAGCGGAGCCCCTCCGTACATCCAATAACGGACGGAAGACAGGTCGTAATCCATAAACCGAGGGTGTTTTGCCGTTAACAAATACGCCACTGGTGCGCCGAAAAAGTGAGTAATCTTATGCCGCTCCACCAATTCAAGCAACGCCTCAGGGGAGAACGCGGGCGCTACGACGTGAGTGGCGCCGACATACATACCACCGACGAAAAACAGATGAAGCGGTGCCGAATGACTAAGCGGCATCAGGTGCAGCAAGCGGCTATGGCGATCGATTTTCGTTTCGATCACGATCATGTCCGCAACCGTGATAATATTGCGATGAGTGAACAACACACCTTTCGGTCGCCCGGTTGTTCCCGATGTATACAAAATCGTCGCTTCATCCTCTTCTTTAGCCGAACAGACGATCTCCTTTGGATCCCCCGAACCGATCAACTCCTCAAGCGACCGCCAGCCATCTTCCTCCTTTCCTGTCTTGATCCAAATGACATCGCTTTTACCAACAAGCGGAACGAGCGCCTGATGCACTGAATCGTGGGCGATGAGCGCCTTCGCATCGCTATGATCCAAAATATACTGTACTTCCGATGCCGTAAGACGGGCGTTGATCGGCACGACAACCGCGCCAAGGCGCAAAACGGCAAAGTACGAAAACACAAACTCTTTTGTGTTGGGCATATACAACGCGATTTTATCACCGCACCCCAACCCGAGCCGAGCGAGCGATGACGCCAAACGGTTGACCGTTCGGTTCACTTCAGCATACGAAAGCTCCGTTTCCCCATCAATGACCGCCGTTTTTTCAGGAAACTTCCTCGCATGACGGGCGAGAAGTTCAGAAATGTTCATTCAGCTCTATCCTCCCATTCTCGCAATCGCTTTTCAAAATCGGAAAGCAACGCCTCCATCTCCGCCTTCAGCTTCAGCAAATCGTCAATCCGCTCGCTCACCTCCTTAATTTTTTTACGTCCATATTCGACCGTTTTTTCGAGTTGTTTCTTTCCGGTGCGATCCTCATCAAACAGCGCAATCATCTCATGAATTTCCTCAAGCGAAAAGCCGAACCGTTTGCCGCGCAAAATGAGCTTGAGCTTTGCCCGCTCCTTTTTCGTATACAGCCGTTGCCCTGACTCCGTCCGAATCGGGGTAAGCAGCCCGCGCTCTTCATAATAGCGGATCGTCCGTGTGCTTACATGAAACTCCTGCGCCAAATCAGAAATGGTAAAATAGCCCATCGTAATCCTTTCTGTAGATTTAATATTCTGAATTTTATTTTAATTGACGTTGACGTAAAAGTCAATCAACCTCCTGCTTTCTCATCAAAGAAAAAAGGTGTCTCAACAGAAACGAGACACCCTTTGCATGAAGACGGATAAAACCTCACCCGCCCGCTCCTGTGTAAAAGCGCAAAGCAAAGCGCCAAAAGCGGCGGGCAAGCCATAAAAAGAGAATGGCCACAGCCAAAGCGGCAAGCACTGTCGAAACACTCCATTTTCCAAGCAGCGCCAGCGCAGGTGTATTCGTAATTAATACAGCCGGCAACACGTAAGTGATCACCATCCGGACCGCGCCGCGGTACATGCTGCCAGGAAAGCGAGCCGTTTCAAAAAATGAATCGAAAATAAACGACAAGTCATCGATGCGCACGACCCAAAACGACGTCGTCATCAGCATCATCCATAGCGAATAAATCAACAAAAGCGAAGCAGCCATAACGACAAGAAACATAAGTACATCGACCGCCGACGGAACATAGCGCTCGATATACAAGCCATAGCCGATGACGCCGAGGCCGAGTGCCACATCAATGAGCCGCCAAAAGACAAGATGGCGGAAGCTGACGTAAAACATGCTGTCGACCGGTTTTGTCAAAATGTAATCGAGCGTACCACGCCTGACGTGTTCAAGCAGACGCGGCATGTTCGGACGAAGGGCGAAGTCAATGAACCCGCGCAGCATATTAAAGATGCCGAGCAACACAAGCACTTCTGCATACGTCCAGCCTCCTAAATCATCCGTCTGGTAAAAAAAGATATGGACGGTGAGCAGCGCCATGCCAACGCCAAAAAAACTAGCTGCAAAATTGCCAAAAAATTCGCTTCGATACTCCATTTCTTCCACAAAACAGGCACGGAAAAATTCGCGGAACACCCGCCCGTATCGCCGCATAGTCATCCACCTACCGCTTGATTTTTTTTCATTCCCGCCTTCCACAGCCATTGTAAAACAGCGGCCAACACAAGCAGCCACCCTGCCGCGATGGCAAAGCCGCGCACCAATTCCTCCGCTCTCACCGCTCCGGTGGCGATTTCAATCGGGAAGCTGATCATATAGCGGAACGGCAGCCATTCGCTCCATTCCCGAAGCTGCGGCGGAAGCATTTCAAGCGGCGCGATTCTTCCCGACAAAAACAATGAAATGACATCGATGACGCCGTACACGGCCGCCACTTTGGTCACCCAAAACGCAAGCAACCCACACGAGTAACTCAGCAAAAAGCGAAGGGCGGCACTGAGCACGACGGCCGCCAAAAACCACCCGATTTGGCTTCCTGTCATATGCGGGCGAAGCGCTGGCCAATACACCGCTCCTACCATCCAAACCGGCACTAAAATGACGAGAAACAACCATTTATAGACGATATTTTCCGCAATCGCCCAATGAATCGGATGAAGCGGCCGCAACAACAAGTTTGAAAACGTCCCTTCGCGGATTTCACGGTCAAGCTCCCATACATCCCATGCGCTCGTCATCCGTTCGACAAAAATAACGGCCATAAAATAAAAGAGAAACGACTCGCTCTCTTCCGGATGAATGTTCATCCAAACGAACATCGTAATGAGCGGCTGGGTGATGGCGCCCGTCATCCAAACGAACGTCGCCAAGCGGTACGCGAGCATTTCGATATACTTCATACGCAGCAGGGCGATATATTTACGAACCATATACACCCTCCTGAAACGCGCGCGTAATCACTTCCTCAAGGGGTGGGTCTTCAATATTAATATCACGGACATCAAACCGCTCCAATAACCGCGCCGCCGTCCCCGCCGCCGTCTCACGCGCCACTCTGAGCACGACCGTTCCCTCTTCCATTTCCGCTACTTCGCCATACTCGTCCCAGCTGATGTTTGGGAGCCGCGAAAACCGGACTTCAAGCCGCTTGTACGGCGCCAGCTTCTCCGTCAACACCGAGAGCTCCCCATCGTAAATGAGCCGCCCATAGTTGATGATCATCACCCGGTCACAAAGGGCCGCGACATCGCCCATGTAATGCGATGTCAACAAAATGGTCGTCTCATGCTCTCGGTTGTAATCGACAATAAAGCGGCGCACGTTTTCTTGCGTATGAACGTCAAGCCCGATCGTCGGCTCATCTAAAAACAACACTTGCGGTCGATGCAAAAGCGCCGCCGCCAACTCGCAGCGCATCCGCTGTCCAAGCGACAAGCTGCGCGTCGGTTTGTCCAACAACGGCGCTAAATCGAGCAGCTCAGTAAGCTCTTCTAACGTCTGGCGGAATGATCGATCGTCGATGTCATAAATCGCTTTATTGACCAAAAACGTCTCCATCGGCGGAATGTCCCAAATGAGCTGGCTTTTTTGCCCCATCACCAAGCTCATCATCTTTTTAAACTCCGCCTTTTGTTCAAACGGCACAAAACCGCCGACCGTGATTTCCCCTGACGTCGGGTGCAACAGGCCGGCAAGCATCTTCATCGTCGTCGTTTTCCCCGCTCCGTTCGGGCCTAAAAAACCGACGATCTCCCCTTTTTCGATCGTAAACGAAACATCTTTGACCGCCTCGACAATCCGGTAGTCACGGCGCCATAAACTGCGCACCGCCTCGAGCCATCCGGCTTCGCGGCGATGGACACGGAACGATTTATGCAAATGGCTGACACGGATTACCATGTTCATCCTCCAATATGCGCATGCTGTTGACATTCTTTTGTTATATCACATTCGAAGGATATGCTGCAAAGAAAAATGTTTCGGCATCTTTCCTCTATGGTTCCCTTCTTTCGTCTTGTATAATGAAAAAAGAAGCGAACGAGAAAGGAGATTGTCGAATGGCGAACATTACGAATGAAATGATTTGGCAAGCCATCAAAGAACTTGCCGGTCAGCTTCAACAAACAAACAGGCAAGTCGAGCAACTCGGCAAACAAGTGCTGCAAACGAATGAGCAAGTACAGCGGATCGGCAAACAAGTACAGCAACTCTCCCAACAAACGCAACAAACGAATGAACAACTCAACCAATTAAGCGAGCAAGTGTCCGATATGAACGAACGGCTCACCGATGTCGCCAACGGCCAAAACATTTTGGTTGAAGAACTGTTTGAAAACAAAAAAGAGATGAAGCGCGTCAAAACGGCGTTCAATCTGTATTAAAGCCGGCGCTGTTCACCATTTCAACAGGTTCCCCTCGATTGATTTCTCATCTTCGCTTCACTCATCGAACGGAGTTTTTCTTTTTGGCTAAAAGACCGGCAATTGAGCTACAACTACGGTGGAAAAGACGCATTTCTCAAAAGAACCTTTCGAACTCCAACTTCTAACGCATCTAAAAACGGTTTAATGAAAAGGGTTGTTTTTTACAGCCTTTCTAGCACATAGCGAAACACGCTGGACACATGTCCATGGCTTCATGAGCCTATCCCGTTTGATTGGCGTCTGCCGCAAATTCCGCTCCCACCGTGGATGCCTGTCCCTCTCCTTCTCCATCCCCGACCATACAATAAGAACAAGGGGACAAAGCACCCCTTTCATTTTGAACGAAGGGAAGAGGATAGGATGAATTGGGAATCGAGAAGAGATTTATGCCGGGAGTTTGCTAGTATTCTCGGTGGAACAGGGAGCTTGATAAACGGGGTCTGTTTTGTGCAGAAGTTTCGGGATATTCCGTTTACCATCATGGGCAGACGAACAAATTCTCCGCTCGTCAACCCGCAACTATTTTCCTTTGAAAGTTTAGACAGTCAAGGAAACGCCTTAAATCTTGGGGAAACAGTGTTGCTTCAAGAAGAAGTCAACCCGCTGCTGCGGGAGTTGAAAAAACGGGGCATTACCGTCACCGCGGTCCACAACCATTGGTTATTCGAACGGCCGCGGGCGATGTATATGCACTTTCAGTCGATCGAGCCCCCGCTTGAGTTTGCCCGTAAAGTGCGGGAAGCGTTTCGGGTGTTAAAAGACTAGCGGAGCGGGATGGAGCGCCCTTTTATTGTCTAAGATGAGCCGCCTTCATCGCCCTAGCGTCGCCAAAACGGGTCTAGCGACTCCTGCTAGGAAAAAGTGTCTCCGCAGAACATTTCTCCTGTCTAGCAGTTTTCCATCCGTTTGTGGAGATAGCAGAGCACTCCCCTTTGTCGAGTAGACGATTGGAAATCAGACGAAGGTCGAAGCTTTCAGGAACACTTACAGTCCATTCCATGCTCTTTTTGAAAACATCCCCCCGAGCCTATGCCTCGGGGGGATGTTTTTGCCGATCTTCTAGCGATTAGTAATAAGAACTCAACAGCAAACACTTGTTTTTGACTTGGTTATCCCATTCGTCCTACCAGTCTTTCTCTTGCTTTAGGAAAAATGTTCACTCGTTTTCCATTTCACCGCCATCGTCTTCGCCAGCTCAAGGAAAAAGTCGAGTGCCTCCGGATTGGCCATTGAACCTGGGTTGACCGCTTTTTCGAGCGGGAAGCCTAAGAGTAGTTTGCGAATCGGGATTTCCATTTTCTTTCCGTTTAACGTCTTTGGAATTTGCTTCACCTCATAAATGTCATCCGGAACGAAGCGCGGCGAGACATGTTGCCGGATCGACTGGCGAATGCGGTCTTTCAGCTCATCATCGAGCTCCACGCCCGACTTAAGAACGACAAATAGCGGCATGAACGATTGCTTGCCCATCATTTCCAAGTCAACAACAAGGCTCTCGAGCACCCCGTCAACCGCTTCAACGGCGCGGTAAATTTCACTCGTGCCCATGCGGACGCCGGCGCGGTTGATCGTTGAGTCGGAGCGGCCGTAAATGACGCAGCCGCCTTGTTCGTCAATTTTAATCCAATCACCGTGCTTCCAGACACCCGGATACGTGTCGAAATAGCTGTTCCGGTACCTCTCCCCGTCCGGGTCATTCCAGAAAAAGAGCGGCATCGACGGCATCGGCTTCGTAATGACGAGCTCACCGACTTCATTGACAAGCGGTTGGCCGTTTTCATCAAACGCCTGCACATCGGCTCCTAGCGCACGGCATGAGAGGACACCGGCACGCACCGGCAAAATCGGCGAACCGACGACAAACGCGGTGCACACATCTGTTCCACCGCTGCACGATGCCAGACAAATGTCGTCCTTCACGTTTTCATACACCCAGGCGAACCCTTCGACCGTCAGCGGCGAGCCGGTCGAAAGCACCTCCTCAAGCTTTGATAAATCATAGTGCTCCTTCGGTTTGAGACCGTGCTTCATGCAGACGTTAATAAACGCTGCGCTTGTGCCAAAATGGGTGATTCCCGCTTTCTCCGCGAGCTCCCATAAAACGTTGCCGTCCGGATATGTCGGACTGCCATCATAAAGAACTACGGTCGCCCCAGTAAGCAATCCACCGACTAAATAATTCCACATCATCCATCCGGTCGTCGTAAACCAGAAAAACGTGCTCTCCGGCGTCAAATTATCAGAGATCGACAGCGCTTTCAAATGTTCAAGCAAAATGCCGCCATGCCCTTGGACAATTGGCTTTGGCAAACCAGTCGTTCCCGAAGAATACAAAATCCAGAGCGGATGATTAAACGGAACGTTTTCATAAACAAGCTCCGCCTTATTGGCCACCACATCGTCCCACAGCACCACCCCGTCATCAGGTGCCTCCATTTGTTCACGCCAATACGGAAGCAGCACCGTCTTTTTCAATGACGGCAGCTTGGTGCGCAACTCAGAAACGACGGGCATTTTATCAAACTCTTTGCCGTTGTATTGGCAACCGTCGACGGCAAACAATACGGTCGGCTCGATTTGCACGAACCGGTCGATGACGCTGCCGGCGCCAAAGTCCGGCGAACAGCTTGACCAAATGGCGCCAATCGAGGCGCAAGCCAAAAACGCCATCACCGTCTCGGGAATATTCGGCATATAAGCTACCACACGATCGCCGCGCTTCACTCCCATTTCCCGCAGTGCCTGAGCGATCGCTGCTGTCTTTTCGGTCAGCTCTTGCCATGATACTTCCCGGTATGGGACACGTTCGGAACGGAAAATCAGCGCCGGGCGGTCAGCACGCGCATGGCGGAAAATATGTTTCGCATAGTTGAGCGTCGCGCCTGGAAACCACTCCGCCCCTGGCATCTTTCGCTCCCGCAGCACACATTCATACGGTGTCTCTGCCTGCACACCAGTGTATTCCCAAACCGTTTCCCAAAACTGTTCAAGCTGTTCGACCGACCATGTCCACAATTGGCGGTACGAGGCGAACGATAGCCCCTTGTTTTCTTTCAGCCAGTCCATATACCGCTGTATATTGGAATGTTTGATTTGTTCGTCCGTCGGTTGCCAAAGGATTGTCCCTTCCGTAATCGCTTTCATTTTGTCGTGCGTCAATGGACGCCGTCACCGCCTTCCTTCTGTTTTTTATTCAGACTATTTATATGATAACATTCTTTCATATTATTTTGAATATATGTTTCTTCGACATCCTTGTCGGAAAAGAACGGAACAAATCCATTGACAAAAAGCCGACACTGGAATAAGATAAACACAAAAGTTGGTCTTGGTAAAAAAAATGTCCCTTGTCAAAAATGTTGACGGGAGGGAAACTTTTATGGCTAAACGAAATAATCGGTGTCTCTCCGAGATGAAACCGGGGGAGCGATTCCGCATTGAGAAAGTGGCCATTCCTGACGCTGTGCTAAGACGAAGACTGCTTGATTTAGGTTTTGTACCCGGCGGGGAAGTCGAAGTCGGGCAGAGAAGCCCACTTGGCGACCCGACCGCTTATTATGTATGTGGAACAACGATTGCATTAAGAAAAGAAGAAAGTAATTACATTTATGGGGAGAAGATCGGTCATGATTAATGCGACATACACGATTGCCTTGATGGGGAATCCGAATACCGGAAAAAGCACGTTGTTTAACGTTCTGACGGGACTGCGCCAACATACTGGCAACTGGCCTGGAAAAACCGTCACCCATGCAGAAGGAGAATTTGTCTATCGCGGCATAGCGTATCGGATCGTGGATTTGCCGGGCACATACTCTCTCTATTCCAATTCGGCCGATGAAGAAGTGGCACGCGATTTCCTTCTGTTTGAACGTCCTAATATAACAATCGTTGTTGTTGATGCCACAGCACTCGAGCGCAACTTGAACTTGGTGCTTCAAGTATTGGAAATGACCGACCGCGTTATTGTCGCTATCAATCTCATAGATGAAGCAAAAAAGAAAGGCATTCGCATCAACACCAAAAAACTGGCAACCAAACTTGGCGTGCCGGTTGTGCCGATGTCTGCCCGCAACAAGGAAGGAATCGATGAGCTGTTAAAAACCGTAGATGCTTTCGTCCATGGCCAGCTTCACCCTACTCCGATCGCCGTTCCATACAGCGTAGAAATTGAACAAAGCATTGCCAAACTGCTTCCGCTCGTCAAAGAAATCGTGGGGGATGACTATCCGGCTCGCTGGGTCGCACTCCGGCTGCTTGACGGTGATACCTCACTTCTTAGCGCTTTGAACCAGCAGCCGCCACGGCTCACAAAGGAGGAAGCTCCGTATGCATGTTGCGGATCGGTCAAATCTGTTTGATCGTTTAATGGAAGAAGCACAATCGTTGGCACCAGCCGATACGCGCGAACAAATCGTCACCGCCATCTTTCAAACATCAGCCGCGCTTTGCCGGGAAACGGTCACAAATGCGCCTAAGGCCGCAAAAGACCACACTTTGCAAATCGATCGGATCGTCACATCGCGGCGCTGGGGATTCGTCATCATGCTGGCGATGCTCGCCGCTGTCCTTTACATGACGATCGCTGGAGCAAACGTATTGTCTGAATCGCTTGCCCACCTGTTCGGATGGGTAGAACAATATTTGACCCTGTTGTTTCAAGCCGTTCATGCACCTCACTGGTTGTACGGCCTCCTTGTGCTTGGCTTATACCGCGGCACCGCGTGGGTCGTCAGCGTGATGTTGCCGCCGATGGCCATTTTCTTTCCAGTGTTCGCCTTGCTCGAGAATTATGGCTATTTGCCACGCGTCGCCTTCAATCTTGACCGCCTGTTTAAAAAGGCGGGCGCACACGGCAAACAGGCGCTGACGATGGCTATGGGCTTTGGATGCAACGCCGCCGCCGTCATCTCAACACGCATTATCGAATCGCCGCGTGAGCGGACGCTCGCCATTTTGACGAACAGTTTCGTTCCTTGCAACGGGCGATGGCCGACGTTGATTTTGCTCTCTTCCTTATTTATGGCAGCTGGTTATACAGGGAGCTGGAACACACTCGTCACTGCCGCGGTGGTCGTCGCCATGGTACTGTTTGGCATCATCGTCACGTTAACCGTTTCATGGGTCTTATCCAAGACAGCCTTGCGCGGCATCCCAACCCATTACACTTTGGAACTGCCGCCATATCGGCGCCCGAAAATCGCTGAGACCGTCATTCGCGCCACACTGGATAAAACGTGGTACGTACTCAAACGCGCCGTCACCGTTGCCGCCCCAGCTGGTGTCATCACTTGGGTGCTCGGCAACGTCCCCATCGGCGACACAACCGCGCTTTCCGCTTTCGCTGGTTGGCTCGATCCGTTTGCGAAGACCATCGGACTTGACGGCTATATTTTGATGGCTTTTCTCTTAGGGCTTCCAGCCAACGAAATCGTCTTGCCGGTTTTGTTGATGGGGTATTTATCGGCCGGAGCGTTAACGGAAATCGATAGCCTCCATTCGCTCAAACATATTTTTCTCGCTCATGGATGGACGTGGCTGACGGCACTCAATATGATGCTGTTTTCACTTCTCCACTACCCGTGCGGCACGACGCTTGTCAACATTTACAAAGAAACGAAAAGCACGAAATGGACGTTCGTTGCCTTTGCCTTGCCGACAGCAATTGCTGTTGCCGTCACCTTTACGACCGCTCGGCTAGCGAGATGGCTTGGACTCGTATGACTATTGTGACGAAGAAATCAAACTATCACGCTACAAAGGAAACGATATACTTCTGCCATGAAGATCGTTCGCTCCCTCTATTTTTAGGGACAGAGGCGTTCCCGCACGATCTTGCAAACAGCAAAGCCCCGCTTCCAATCACGGGAAGCGGGGCTAGCTATGTGTCTATACTTTTTTTATTTCTTTGATATGAGAAGCGTCACCTTCAACGATAACACGAAATTCATCATGATGCGCCTCAACGATTGTCACGCTCGTGCCGTACATATACGGAGGCGCCCAAAGATCATCGAGCGGCACACCTTTGAATGCCGCTATGAGCGTTTTCAGCACGACACCGTGAGTGACGACCAAGACCGTCTTCCCTTGATGCCGCGCAATGATGCGCTGCACCGCTTCAAGCGCCCGCTGTTGCACGTCCCAAAATCGTTCACCGCGCTGTGGCACATACAAATGGGGGGCGTTCCAAAAATGGTCGAACAAAACCGGATCCATTTGCTGAATTTCATCATGCGTCTTTCCTTCCCAGTCGCCAAGATGCATTTCACGCAACTGCTCGTCTTGATAAATCGGAATGGGCCGCTCACCACGGACGAGTTCCGCTGTTTCGAACGCCCGACCGCTCGTGCTCGCATAAATCGCTGTCAACTCGACCGCTTCAAGCCGTTGCCCAAGCCGTTTGGCGTCTTGCCGCCCTTTTTCGGTAAGCGGCGAGTCTTGCCATCCTTGCATCCGCTTTTCCACGTTCCACTGCGTTTCCCCATGTCTTGTTAAATACAGCGTTGTCGTCATCCTTCTCTCCGTCCCTCTATTCATCATTTCAATTACATATGAAGAAGCGAGTAATTCGGCATACGGTTTTGCCTCCATACTCTTAAGCCCAAAAGCACCCTATGGTTATTTCTCCGTTTCTACGCAAATGACCTGCTTGAACGATGCATCCTTTTTTCGCTAGTTTTGAAGAGTGATAGAAACACCGCATGATCAAATTTCTTTCACCAATGTTATCAACTCGATCTCTTCCGGTGTTTGTATCCGCTCTGTCGCGTAAAATCCATGTCGCTCATAAAAGCGAATGGCTGGCGCGTTGCTGCTTCCGGTCGTCACGATGATGTTACTTGCCGATGGCTCTTGCTTGATGGCAAAATCGAGCAATGCGCTCGCGATCCCTTGACGGAAACAATCCGGGTCAACCATCAGCCGGCAAAGGAAAAGCGTCTGTCCACCCCGCTCGTAAGCGATCGCCCCCACTAACTGTCCGTCGCGAAAATAGCCGAAAAAACGTTCGGTGCACTGTTGCAGCGTACCAACGGTGTCGCGAAGCGGCGGGAGCGCCGTGTTGCCAATGATTTGCGCTTCGACCGCGTACGCACGCTGCTGCAAGCGCAACACCTGAACAGCCGTTTCGCGATCCGTCACGTTGAGTTCCATGATCATCTTTTTCCCCTCCCATTAGCCCAACAAGCGGCCTAGTGAGGCCGCCTGCGGTTCCATCAATGAATCACCTCGTCCATCGCTTCCGGCAGCGAACGGTAACCTTTTTTCTCTTGGCCGTCTTTTCTGACCGTCCATTCCTGCTTTTCGAGCGCCAATTCGCCGCGTTCGTTCTGAATAAACGGCATATGGATCGTGATCATCTCACCATCTTTATTGATCGTATAGCCGACATAATAACGGTTTCCTTCACCGCGCTCCTCGAAAATGCCGACTTGATCAAGTCCGTACGTCTCCATCATCGGCTCGAGTGTGTCGATAAATTCTTCGAGAATCACTCTTCTTGGCGCAAACTCCATCTTTTTTCCTCCTCTTGCACAGTGATCGATTTTAGTGTGCGATAAGCGGAGGAAAATCATGTGCAGAAATGACAAGGTGACAATGGCCGGTCACCACAGACAGCGCGGTTGTACGGTTCGAGCCATTGCTGCAGCTTTCTCGCCTCATGCGAAGGATTCAAGTCACTCCATAGTGGCAATCCATTTTCGAAAGAAGCGACACTTGCGGCTCGGTCTCTATCTCTTCGGCTAACACTTCCATATCCAAGCTTTTTCGCCAAATGAATAGTTGTCTCCACGATCGTCCGCGTCGTTTGAATTTTCAACAATGCCACTATTGACACAAGCCACACCGCTAAAGCCGTGGAATCGTTGGAAACTCCCGTCTATATGGACAGGATGCTGGCTAACTCCCCCCCTATCCAGCGGTGAACATTGTCATGCTTTCCTTTTGAAGATTGTTATTTTCTCTTTCGGCAAAAAACTGTTGATTTTTTATGGACATCCTTAGATGTTAATAACATAAATCTCCAATAAACAGACATAGCATCTTGCATCGTAGGATTGATAGGTTGTTCGATGTTTCTTAGGGGATGACGTATTTTTTATCAACATCAAACTGAATCATCTTTAAGCCAGCATCAATCTTTTTAAGCTGTTGTTCAATTGGCGGCAAATCAATCACAATTTGTTCTGCCCTTCCCTCGCCTTTTTTGTTATTATCATAATGGAGCATAAATCACTTTTTTGTCAATTTCTCTGTCATGCATGAACTTGGAGTGGAGAACATGTTTGATGTGGATCATTTTATCGGTGAACGACAACCGAAACGTGCCAAATGGAACTCTTTCGTCTCCGGCTTTGCATCCTTAGGCATCTTTTTTACAATCACGATGGTAGGCATTGTGATTGCCCCTATTTTCTTTCTCATAGCGGCAATGATCGCATGGGTTCGCAACTCCCGCTACCCCGTTATCAAAATGACTTGCCTGCATTGTGATCGAAAACTGAAAGTTGAGCCAGAAGTCACGAAGTTTACATGCCCGTACTGTTGCATTACCCTAAGAAAAAACGGAGATGTTTGGAAAAAGGGAGATGTTGACTGGATAGAGTAAAAACATATCCAATATTTTTTAAAAACATCACAACAAACATGATAGACTGCTAAATACATCGATTTAAAAAATCTCCCTTCGGAAGCCAAAATATTTGCAAACTGTCTGTCACTTGAAACTGGACACGATCGATGGCTGATATTCGATTTCATCCAATCACGAAATTCATTCAAGAGGTCTATTCTCCTCATTCATTTTTCTGATTTCCTTGTTCTCTTTCAATATACGAGTTATTGTGGAGAAAGACTCGTCCTTTGGCAACCAAAGTTGGCGATTTAGATCCAAACCGGGGGCGCCAACTTCAATCAGTTTTGATAACTCGATTCCACTTTCCACCTTATGCCATTGATCGATCGGACAGAGCAACAAGCCCTTTACATCGTCTCCTGGACAACGTTTGCTCCAATCTTCCAGTTCAGCCAGAAACAAAGCAAAATAGATATACGGGCCTGTTGGAAGACCTGGAGCGTACGGTTGACAAGGATTTGGATTTGCAACTCTTTCCAATAATAGAGGGGCAGGACGGTCCATGACGGATACTTGATAGAGACGTTTAGTATCTTTATCGTGAAAATAGGTAACTGGTGAATGAAGAAGGTTTACTCCTGTGCTAAGTTCTTCTTTGGCTTCGCGTAATGCACAATCCCAGACTGACTCGCCTAGCTCCTGTCCTCCTCCAACTCCGCCCACTCTCCAGCAGGTATTTTCCATATCCTTTGGTAATCCATCTATGTTCAATGTCACAGGCAGACAATTTTCACGAGTGAGAACAACTCCTGCACAAAAGGGCTGGTTGTTGGTGATTTCCCCGATATGTAAAGAGAGTGTTCCCATCGATTTTTCAACTCCTTTACTTACCAATACGATCCCACGGCATTTGGCTAGATTACGATTCTTAACCATGTTTGTTCTTGGCTTGGTCCTCTAGACAAACCGCTCGATTCTCACCGACCAACTTAGCTTATGTAAGAAGCCACGTCTTGTGTTTACAATCTTTTCATACCATCGTTACCTCGGCATAGATCGAAATATACACTATGACCGTCACTTCCGTTTTTAAAAATCAACCAATTCCATCCAATGAAAAACGCCCACTAGCGGCCGACTGGTCATCCAGTTTGCCGCTGGCGGGCTTTAAGCGGACACGTTTGGCAACACGTTCCTCCTTTTGTTTGCACGTACAAGCAGCACGTCGTCCGTTGCATACCGCTCGCTCCTTTAAAGAAGCGGCGGAGTGGGTTGTCTTTTTGGCCAAACAGGCGGCCATCAGCTTCATAAATGAGGAAGCGGAAATCGTCCCGCAGCCGGTCGGCAACCGGGGCAAGCGACTCGTCCTCCAACCAACGTTCATATACCCAGTACACGTAAATCGCGACATTTTCCCATAAGACAAGCGGCGATATGCGCGTCAGGTGCCGCAATTGGGCGATGAGCGGCGCGAACAAACTGGCGAACACGTCATGAACAGCTTGCTCACGCCAGCGGCTGCGCTCAATGTCGCACACTTCCGCTTCCGGCGGCTCAAGGCGAAAACGCGGCATCCACATTTCCCCTTCGTCATCCGTATCCAGCCAAATTCGTCTAGGATCGAGCACAAGCCGCTTGTTCCATATCGACATGGCGTATAAGGCCATCGGCGCCAAAAAGCTTAACCGCTTGACAAGCATCGATGCCGCGACGGCGTCATTCGCCGCCCCCATCTCGTTGCGCACGTGCGCAACATACTTAGCGAGCTGCTCGTCATCATGAAGCAGCTGAGCAAACAACATCGATGACGAGACATTAGCGGTCCCGCTTGAGAAACGGTACGTTTCCAATGCTTTGATTTCTGCTTCGCTTAACCTCATCACGATACGCCTTCTTTCTGTAGAATGTGCCGCCCTTTTCCGTATGGGATGCAAAGCGGGGTGCCAAAGAGCGGGTCGTACGTAATTTGGCAGTCCATCTGAAATACATCTTTCACCAGTTGGCGAGAAATGACATGTTCTGGCTTCCCTTCTGCATACACTGTTTTGTCGCGAATGGCGACGAGATGATGCGCATATCGACAAGCCAAGTTTAAATCGTGGAGCACCATGACGATCGTCCGTTGTTCTTTTTCATTTAACTCAAACAATAAATCTAAAATGTCAATTTGATGTGCCAGATCCAAATACGTCGTCGGCTCGTCAAGCAAGATAATGTCCGTTTCTTGCGCCAGTGTCATGGCGATCCACGCGCGTTGACGCTGTCCGCCGGAAAGTGAATCAACCGGCCGCTCGGCGAGCTCCGTAAGCCCGGTCGCCGCTAAGGCGCGCGCAACGGCACGCTCATCTTCTTCGCTCCATTGCTTTAGCCACGTTTGGTATGGGTAACGCCCTTGCTTGACGAGCTGCAACACAGTCAGCCCTTCCGGAGCTGTAGGCGACTGCGGCAAAATGGCGAGCCGGCGGGCGATTTCTTTGGTCGGCTGTTTGGCAATCTCTTTTCCATCGAGCAAAACGGCGCCGCCTGTCGGCTTTAACAGTCGGGCCAAAGCGCGCAGCAGCGTCGATTTGCCACAGCCGTTCGCGCCGATCAACACCGTCACTTTTCCTTTTGGAATCGTTAAATGCAAGCGATCAATAATGAGCGCTTCCCCGTACGCTAAAGTCAACTCTTTCGCCTGCAGCGCTTCCATGCTTGCCCCTCCCTCATTATGTTTTCCGGCTTCGATACAACAAATAAATAAAATATGGCGCACCGAGTGCAGCTGTAAATACACCCGCCGGAATTTCTGTCGGCGCTAAAAGCATTCGCCCGGCGAGATCTGCTCCCATGACTAACACGCCGCCCAACAGCGCGGCCGTCGGAAGCAGCGCACCAAACGCTGAACCAACAAGCCGGCGCGCCATATGCGGCGCCATCAGCCCAACAAATCCGATGCCGCCGGCGAAGGCGACCGCTCCCCCAGTAAGCGCTGTGCTCAGCAAAACAAGCCCTAGACGTTGCCGTTCAACCGCGCTGCCAAGCCCGATTGCCAGCTCATCTCCTAATTCCTGCACATTAACATGCCGGGCCGCGAGCATAACCACAAGAAGCAGTCCAACGACCAATGGCGCCATGAACGAGACATGTTGCCAAGAGGCACCATATACGCTGCCGGTGATCCAAACGTTCGCCTGATTCGCTCGGTAAATCGGCCCGACGATCATCAATAGTGTTGTCAACGCCTGCATCAAGGCGGAAATGCCAATGCCAACAAGCACAAGCCGAAGCGGAACGAGACCATTTTTCCACGCCAACATATACACAACCCAAGCGGCAGCCGTAGCGCCGAGAAAAGCGGCAAGCGGCAACCAGTGAATGCTGACGGTGAGAGAGTTGTTTTCGTCGCTAAACAGCGCCAAAAAGGCGACGACCGCAGCGGCCGCCCCTCCGGTGATCCCGAGCACATCCGGTGAAGCGAGCGGATTGCGCACCATTCCTTGCAAAATCGCACCTGCTGCCGCAAGCGCCATTCCAGCCAGCCAAGCGACCAACACGCGCGGCAGACGGAACGTTAAAATGACCGTCTGGTGAATTTCCTCACCATAGCCAAGTAGCGCAGTGGCAGCTTCGACTGGCGAAATGCTCATCTCCCCGCTGCCGACGCTGACGAGAAAAAGCAAAACTGCAGCTGCCCCAAGCGCAGCGATCACAACAGCAGCTTTTTTGTCATAGAAAAATGATACATAGTTTCCCATTCGGACAGTGATGTATTTTTTCATTTCGTGGTGATCCCCCTGCGGGCAATGTAGACGAAAAACGGAACACCGATCAACGCGGTGACAATGCCGACGGGCACTTCACGCGGCATGAGCACGTAGCGAGC
Organism: Geobacillus thermodenitrificans subsp. thermodenitrificans DSM 465; assembly: GCF_000496575.1. Classification (GTDB taxonomy): domain Bacteria; phylum Bacillota; class Bacilli; order Bacillales; family Anoxybacillaceae; genus Geobacillus; species Geobacillus thermodenitrificans. The sequence goes on from NZ_AYKT01000005.1 coordinate 175,400, forward strand.
CCCAATATCAGCAGCCAACAGCAAAATCCCACCAAGCAAAGCGCAGTACGGAAGCAGCCAGCGATGGTCAATACCGGCCAGCGCCCGCGCCATATGCGGCACCATGATGCCAATAAAGCCGATCGGACCAGCGACAGCAACCGATCCGCCAGCGAGCAGCACGACTAACAGAGCAGCGGCGGCTTTGATCACATTCGTCCGCTGTCCGAGTCCTTTCGCTACATCGTCTCCCATCATTAAGATGTTGACATGGCGCGCCAACAACATGGCTCCGAGCCAGGCCGCTGCCAAATACGGAAAGACGGTTGCCAACAATTCCAACTTCCGGCCGGCGACCGATCCGGCCAGCCAAAAGAGCACTTCTTCGAGCGCTTTTTCGTTCATCGCCAACATCCCTTGCGTCAGCGAGGCAAATAAGGCAGCGACGGCTGTGCCCGCAAGCGTCATCTTCAGCGGTGTCAGTCCTTCTTTTCCTGCGGCGCTGATCACAAACACGATTGCCGCCGCCATTGCCGCCCCAATAAATGCGACCCATGACAACATTTGCATGGAAGAGATGGAAAAAAACGTGACCATAACAACAATGAAAAAACCGGCCCCTGCATTAATCCCGAAAATGCCCGGCGAAGCGAGCGGATTTCTCGTCAGCGCTTGCATGAGCGCCCCGGCCATCGCTAAGCTTGCACCGACCGCTGCGGCAATGAGCGCCCGCGGCAACCGGACCGTCGCCACAACTAAATGGGCGTTCGAGCCGTTATTGTCGATCAATGCTGTTATCGCCTGTCGCCAGTTCGTATCAGTATATCCGTATACAATGCTCATCCACATCGCAGTAAGAAGCAAGATGAATAGCCCAATGAGGCCAAGCGCTTTTTGCCGGTTTGTTGCTAACATTCTCCTGAGGTCTCCCTTGCTTCATTAATTATATATCTATCGTTAAGTCTATTTGATAATGACTCTCATCGTCAATAATTTTTTGTGATGTTCTCATATTTTTTAATTTTATATTGACAATGATTATCGCTTTTATTTATTATACTATCGTAAATGAAATTCATTATCAACACCAAAGGGGGACGTAACTGTGAAATTGAAACATCGCTCTCTTCTTTCCGTTTTCATCCTTTCTCTCCTTCTTCTCGCAGGCTGCGGCGGAAAACAGGAAGAAGCGGGCCAATCAGCGAAAGATAACGAACCGAAAGCAGAAGAGAGCTACACGATCGAACACGCCATGGGCACGACAGAAATCAAAGGAACTCCAAAACGGGTCGTCATTTTAACGAACGAAGGAACAGAAGCGCTTCTTGCGTTAGGCGTAAAACCGGTCGGCGCTGTCAAATCGTGGACTGGCGATCCTTGGTATGACCACATCAAAGACAAAATGGACGGCGTCAAAGAGCTTGGATTGGAATCGGAACCGAGCGTTGAAGCCATTGCCGCTTTAAAACCGGACTTAATCATCGGCAACAAAATGCGTCATGAAAAAATTTATGAGCAGTTAAAACAAATCGCACCGACCGTGTTCGCAGAGACGCTGCGCGGCAACTGGAAAGACAACTTTATGCTGTATGCGAAAGCGGTGAACCAAGAAGAGAAAGGGAAGCAAGTCATTGCCGAATACGACAAGCGCGTTGAAGACTTAAAAGCGAAACTTGGCGACAAACTGAAGATGGAAGTATCGATCGTCCGCTTTCTAGCCGGCGACGTCCGCATTTACCATAAAGACTCGTTCTCCGGTGTCATTTTGGACCAACTCGGCTTCGCCCGTCCGGAATCGCAAAACGTGAACGACTTCGCGGAAACAGGCGTGACGAAAGAACGCATCCCGGCTATGGACGGCGACATCTTGTTCTACTTTACATATGAAACGGGGGACGGCAAAGCGAACGAAATAGAAAAAGACTGGATCAACGATCCGCTCTTTCAAAACTTAAACGTTGCGAAACAAGGCAAAGTGTACAAAGTGAGCGACACAATTTGGAACACCGCTGGCGGTGTGCTCGCGGCTCATTTGATGTTGGATGATATTGAGAAATACTTCTTGGAACAACAATAAAGATACAACATGAAGCTGTACAAAACGGAGCACTCCCCTCGCTCCTTTGTGCAGCTTTTTTGTTCGCTTTTGCCGCCTCCCACTCCATTTTAAGGAAACAGCAGCGCGCCTGCCTGACGGCAAGTCCGTTGCCGCCTGGCGCAAAGTATGGTACATTCAAACTATGAAACGAATCGAAGAGAAAGGAAGAAGAAGGTTGAAACGTCCGACGTGGATCGCAGCATGCATGTTGTCGTTCAGCGTTCTGCTGTCAGGCTGTGCCGATGACAGCAGCCAAGAACAAAGCCATTCGCATATAACGAAAACCGCCAACGGCGATATTCGTGAAACAACGAAATCGATTGAGCATTTGCCAAGCTTTTTAAGCGTGTTTGAGGAAGACATGGCTGTGTTGTACCAACAAGCCGCCGAGCACCGCGAACTGCTTGAGAACATCCCGTGCTATTGCGGCTGCGGCGAAGCAGCGGGGCATAAAAACAACTACGACTGCTTCGTCTATGAAAATAAACAAGATGGATCAATCGTTTGGGATGACCATGGGACGAAATGCGGCGTCTGCCTAGAGATCGCCGCTGAGTCGATCGCCGCTTATGAAGCCGGAAAATCGGTGAAAGACATCCGTCACATGATCGATGAAAAATATAAAGAAGGCTATGCCGATCCAACGCCGACAAAGCCACTTTAATATCGACAAAAAAGCGCCGACTTCGGCGCTTTTTCTATTAAGACCGGACTCTTCTTCATTCTGATAGAGTCGGCTCCTCCAATGCTGCGAGGAAGATCAATGGCGGCTGAGGGCGGCATACAAATCATGCAATGTTTCAATGCCGAGCTCACGCAGTTCACCGAGCAAAATCGCCCAGAGCTTCACCATCGCTTCCACATCTCCGTCCGCTGTATGGCGCCGCGGACAGTCAATGCCATAGCAAGCGAGGGCATCGTCAAGCGTCGGGCACGGATGGCGGACAAGGCTGACTATTGGTTGCATATCGACAAAGCGCCAGCTCCATTTTTGCCGATAATGACGCCAAAGCACATGGCGCAAAAATGATAAATCATGGCCAATATGGTAGCCGACCAAGACACCTGCGGAAATAAATGGAACAAACGTGCGCAACGCCTCAGCAAGCGGTGGGGCGAACACAACGTCTTTCGCTTCAATGCCGGTCAAATCAGAAATATGTTCCGGAATCGGTTTTTCCGGTTTGACGAGCGTCATATATGTGCCGGTGACGAGACCATTGACCGTTTTCGCCGCTGCCATGGCTAAAATTTCGTCACCTTGCTGCGGCGAAAAACCGGTCGTTTCCATATCGATGATGACGAACGGAATATCGGTCAAACGGTCATGCCAATCAATGAAACGGTCTTTCTCTTTTTGCAGCGAGCGAAGCCAGCTTTCGTGCTGCAGTGACTGATCGTTGCCCAATAAGGCGGGCGATGCTCCGCGCGGAACGCCCAGGGCCAATAAGCGAAGCGCCCGCTGCCAAAAACGGTGCCGGTCATTCATACATCCCGACCACCCGGCGAGCAACGAAGCGCTGCAACCGCTTCGCGGTGCGCATCGCCTGCTTCAGCTGCTTTTGCTCCGCCCGGTTGAGCGTCTGCCATAATACATATTCCCGCCCGTCTTCCACCTCGGTGCTGTATTTAAGGCGAATATAATAGTAAACCGCAAGCGCCTCTTGAACATCAATAGAAAGCGCTGACGGCAATGCCCCGGACTCTGCTAGCATCCGCTGCCGCTCTAACGTCGTCACCGCTGGCACGCGCGTTAGACAAGCAAGCCATTTCAAAGCGTTAGCGATCTGCACATAACCACTTTGTTTCATATGAATCGCCCCACTGTGCGGACCCCATCGTTCTGTTTGCACATTGCCAAACCAACCGAGCGGAACACGAGGAAATTGAACATGTTCCCCCATGCGCGCCAACAGCAGCGGCCGGTCAGCAACCTCCGCAAACAACGCCCTCCTCCCTGCATCAGCCAATTCGACGTCACCATAAAGCGGCCGCATATCCATCGCGATGTACAAAAAGCGAAGGTCGTTTGGCCATCCGCCATCTAAATAGGAAGATAGCTGCCGTTCCCAGTCGCTCATCGATTGCGCCCAACGCTTATTAGTTGCCATCACATAGCCAGAACAATACGGATAACCGATCTCATACAGCATCTTCGTCCCGATGGCCGCCATATGGCGAATAAACTCGTAACAGCCCTTCTCCTCTTCTCGAACGCAAGTAAATAAGATGCCATGATCTTGATCCGTCCACACCGTCGGCTCGCGTCGGCCGATGCTCCCCATCACATACCAACACCAGGCCGACGGCCGGATGCCAACAGCCCCTTTCACTGTCTCCTGTTCGGCAAGGAAAAATACGCGACGAAACATGGCTTCATGCACGCCGACCACCTCTTCCGCCAGCTGTTCGATATGCTCAAGCGCCAGCCATCGCCGCAATTCGCGCACCAACTCGTCATGGCAGAAACGAAGATCGGTAACCGACTCGGCCGTTTTCAGCCGGTCGGTTACCGCTGCCAACATCGCTTTCTTCTCCATCTTTATCGCTGAGCGGCTGTCTTCGGCTGATAGGCCGGATCAAGCTGTTCCGGATAGCCGTAAGCGCCGTGTTCGCTAATATCAAGCCCGGAAATTTCTTGCTCCGCTGTGACGCGCAGCCCGATCGTTTTCTTCATGACATATAAGATGGCAAACGAGACGACGGCCACATATATCGCTGCACCCACCACACCAACCGTTTGTACAATCAACTGATCGAATCCACCACCGTATACTAAACCGGCTTTGCCGACACCGGTGATTTCCACTAAGCGTGGCGAAGCGAAAAATCCGGTTGAAATGGTGCCGATGATGCCAGCAATACCATGGACGGAAAAAGCGTAAATCGGGTCGTCAATCCCTTTACGTTCGAAGTAAACGGACGTCCAGAACGTGAACGATCCCGCGACAGCCCCGATAATGACCGCTGCCCACGGTTCAACGAACGCGCATGCTGCCGTAATCGCAACCAATGCCGCTAACACGCCGTTGACCATCGCCGGGATGTCCGCTTTGCCGACTAACACTTTTGCTGTCAAGATCGCGGCAATCGCTCCTGCCGCAGCAGCCAAATTCGTTGTCAGCGCGACATAGCCGAAAAACCCATCACCAACTGCCATCGTACTCCCAGCGTTAAAGCCGAACCAACCAATCCATAAAATCAAACCGCCAATCACGGTATAAACTTGGTTATGCCCAGGAATGACATTCGGTGTTTTGTCTTTATTGAACTTGCCGATGCGCGGTCCAAGCAATACAGTGGCTACAAGCGCCGCGATGGCCCCTTGCAAATGGACAACTGTTGAACCAGCGAAGTCTTGCATTCCCATTTGTCCGAGCCAGCCACCGCCCCACACCCAGTGGCCGATGACTGGATAAATAACGATCGTAAAAATCGTTCCGAAAACGAAATAGACAGACAGTTTCGCCCGTTCTGCAAAGCCGCCCCAGGCGATGGCAAGCGACACACCGGCAAAACCGAGCTGAAATAAAAATTTAAGTGCCAATGGCACATTCGCCCACGACAGCGAATCAAACGTCCCTTCCCCTTCTTGTAAAAACCACCCTTCCGTTCCGATGAAGCCGTTTCCTGCTCCAAACGTAATAGCAAAGCCAAATGCCCAAAACGCTAAAGATGCGAGCGCAAAGCTTAAAATTTGTTTGCCGGCCACATGCCCGGAGTTTTTCATGCGTGTCGATCCTGCCTCAAGCAAGGCAAACCCCGCTTGCATGCCAATGACGAGCACCGCCGCGAGCATCACCCAAAGAGCATCAAGACCAAACATCAATGTTTTCTCACCCATGTACATCCCCCTTTTTGTTATTTGTTGTTACTTTTATATGTTATAATATATAACATGGTTAAGACGAATACAACGTATATTTTTATAGAATCCGCTTTCATAAATAAAAACTTTGTTAAGTTTTCTAACAAAAAGGAATGCCCCTCATCATGAAGGGCATTCCTGCCATGTTACGCAACGCGAATGAGCTTGCCAAACGGTACACGCGGCATATAATCATCCGGGACAAGCCAAAATACCTCATAGTTCACTTCCAATTCTTCGTAAAAATATCCAGTCACATCGGTGATATAAAATAACGTATCGATTTTTTGCGCAGCGGCCCATTCGAGCACTTCAGTGTACGACGATTTTCCATGCTTGAAATATTTAAGTGTAGCTATACCAACTGGAGATACATCGCGAATTTTAAAATCCGCTTGGACGAGCAACGTGTCCGGACGCAATTTCTCAAACAGCTTGATGATGTTTTGAATCAGCACCGGACGGGACGGCCGGTTCGACGTATCGATCGCCAATGCGATCGATTGGTCTTTCCGTTCTTTGAGCAACGCTAACAAAGCCCGCTGCCATCTCACGATGATCATCCCCCTTGTATCGGTGAATCGTCGTGCGCACTACTAGTATAGACGGCAATGGCAGAAAGTACGAACTGTTTTTCTTTCCTTTTTCCCCTTCCTTTTCACAAACAAGTCGGAGATTTCGTTAGCACAAAAAACGCCAAGGACTCATTCCTTGGCGTTTTCCGCGTCCTTTGGCGCTTTACTCTGACCGGAGAGGGGAATGTCCGGTCCGTTTTCTTGGTCAACTGCTGCCTCAACGGTTCCTTCCATATACGCATCGCTTACTTGTTCATGCGTTTCAGCCAACGCCGCTCCAAGAAACGAATCTGATTTATAATCAGACGGGGCATATTGCCGTCCGGCGATCTCGAGCGCTTGTTTGTTCTCCGTCATCGTTATTCCTCCTTATTCATTCCCAATTCACTTATTAATGTGGAACAGGTGTAGAAAATAAAAAGAGGAAGTTTTTGGATTATGCATGCATACACTGTGGCAAACGCGGCAAACTAACGATAAACACCGAAAAGAGAGGATGATGGCCAATGAGGCAGCCAAAACAAAATGACAGCCTTGAACAACAACGAAAAAAGCAACAGCCGGAAAAAGAGAGGGAAAAACAGCCGGGATACGGGGATAAAAAACTAGAAGGGCCGAACTCCCCGGCGGAATAAAGGCGGCAGGATAAGATGAAACATTTGCTGGCGTTAGTGCTAAAATATTTGCTTACAACGACCGTCATGTTCGCCATTTTGCCGCTGTTTTTGCGCGTTTCGTCGGCGGAAATATTATGGTTCAGCCTTTGGCTGACGCTTGTCGCCTATGCGCTCGGCGACTTATACGTTTTGCCGCGCCTCGGCAACGTTTCGGCGACGATCGCTGATTTTGGCCTCGTATTTGTCGCCACATGGATTGGCATCGGTGCGTTTTATGATACCGCCGGCGGCGCCATCTTAAGCGCGGCGTTTTTCTCTGCTTTGCTCGTTGCATTCGGGGAATTGTTGTTTCACGCTTACGTATTGCGGTTTGTCATTGGCCAACATGAAAAAGAAGACGTGCCGCTCATCGGCAGCCAATGGCAAACGGAGACAGCGGAAGAGTTTGACGTCCGCGCCACCCGTTCCGACGATCGGGAAAGCGAACAGCCGGGGCAAGAAAGCAACCGACAGGAACAAGAACCTCCCAATCCCCCCATTTTGTAAGCAGCGGATAAGCATCAAATGGCCAATGCTCATCAGTGACGAATTAAACACTCGCTGCTCCACCTGTTCCCTCATCAACAGGAACCTTATAACAGTAAAAAACGGGTGTCTTGTCGTCTGCAAGACACCCGTTTTATACGACGAAATTCGCTTTATTCTGCTTGTACGGACTAGACACTATCTTTTCGTCCTCCGGCAATGCTCAAAACACTGCCGTCCCTCTTTATTGTTCCGGCCGCTTCAACGAGAGCAGCGTCTGTTTCAGTTCCGCCTCCATCGCCGCTAGCTCACGTTCAGCCTGCTGCCGTTTCAAGCGGCCCTCAGCTTGAATTTTTAACGTTTCTTCGAGCGTGGTAATCAAATTTTCTTGCGTTCGCTTCAACGTCTCCATATCGATGAGGCCGCGCTCATTTTCCTTCGCAATTTCGATGCTATTCGTTTTTAACATTTCCGAGTTGCGCAACAAGAGTTCGTTTGTCGTTTCGGCAACCCGCTTTTGCGCTTCAGCCGCCTTTTGCTGGCGGAAGAGCGTTAAAGCAATCACAACTTGATTTTTCCAAAGCGGAATCGCATTTAAAATCGATGACTGGATACGCTCAACAAGCGTTTCGTTCATATGCTGGATCATGCGGATTTGCGGCGCCGTTTGGATCGTCACTTGCCGGCTAAGCTTTAAGTCGTGCACCCGCTTTTCAAGCCGATCAGCGAACTGCCGCAAGTCCTGAACCTCCTGCCATGCCATTTGGTCTCCGGAACGCTCGGCAGCGGCCTGCTTTTCCGGGATCATTTTCGTCCGTAGCTCCTCAAGCTTATATTCGGCCGCCGCAATATAAATATTGAGCGCTTCAAAATAGTCTTTATTTTTCTCATAAAGCGTCTCAAGCATCATCACATCGCGAAGCAGTCCATGCCGGTGTTTCTCAAGCTGGTCGGCGATTTTGTCAATTTCGACGCCGATTTTTTGGTATTTCGCCACGATTCCTTGCAGCGGTTTGGCCACCGTACCAAACAGACGGGACAACCATCCTTTTTTTGCCGGCATGAGATCATCCGGATTAACTTCTTTAATTTTTGCCATTAGCTCACTAATCACTTCACCGACCGGGCCTGCATCTTTCGTCTGCACATGATGCAAAATCGTATGAGAAAACTTCGATAGTTCTGCTTGTGCGGCCACGCCGTACTGTAAAATGGCCTGTTGGTTGGCTGGGTCGATTTGCTTGGCGAGCGCCAGCGCTTTTTCCCGATGTTCTGGCTTTAACGTCTCAAGCACGCTGGTCGGCTTATCTGCTTCTTCAGCCCGCGACACAGCCGGTGAGGAAAACGGCTGAGCCAACAGTTCATCGAGCGTGCTTGTCCGTTCCTGTTCGCGAAACAAGTCGATTGGTTCTATCTCACGATTCCGTTCATCCATTGTCATTCCCCTTTCCTTGACGGCAGCAAATGAAGACGATCCGGTTGTTGGAGCGATTGCTCAAGTACTTTCGCTTCCGTCTGAAGCGACCAAACATCGCTTGATAACACTTCAAGCAACTGCCGCTCTGCCGCTTGGGTCAGCTCGCCGAGCAGCCGTTCCGTCCTCCGCAGCGCTTCTGCCATGTCGGCGTTTTGCACAGGTTGTTGCGACAAGTATACGTATTTTTCAACCATCTCCACCGCTGTCGGCCACTCGTTGAGGAAAAACGGTTGGACAAGGCGGAGCTGATGCGGTTTTTGTTCAACCGCACGAATGATCCGGTCGACGACCGCGCTCAACCGGGAAACGGTTTGCCACATGGCCACCGAGCGAAGCCGGAAACGGGCGCGGCGCACCCGTTTCCATAACGCGCGTGCCTCGCGAAGCTGGCTGCGGACATATGCCTGCTCCTCAGCCGACACGTCGGCTACCAAACGGCGCTGCCGTCTTTTCATCACAGCAGATACCCCCCACATCGCTCCCATCCCTGATAAGAGTGAGGGCAAAAAGCGAAAATCAGCGGCGATAAATACAGTGACCGCAACGATGATTCCAACGTTCCATGAAACAAACCAACGCCATATCGTGCGAAGCAGTTGCTTCATTGTCCATCCCTTTCTTCATCTTTTTTTCTATTATAGCACGTCCATTTTATATACGTACAATCGCCTCGAGAAGTTTCATCGCCAACCGGCACGTATAGGACAATGGCCGTTTTGAATAGGCTATATTAAACGAGGCAAGCGAAAGGGGGATGGCTATGAAGGCGATCGATTGGCAACTTTTCTCGTTTGTCGCCGTCTCATTGCTCAAAGAGTACTGGTGCTATGTCGGCCTGCCGCGCGTCTATTACTGGAGGGCAGCCGATGATGATCAAAAAGCCGCCTAGCGGCTGAAGGAGGGGATATGATGCAGCCATGGCACCGTCCCGCCCCATCCCGTGCAACGATGACTGTCATCGGCCAAGGAACGGTCACTGCAAAGCCGGATACCGTTATGATTGCGCTTGGCGTCCGCACCGCGCATCAGAACGTTCAAGAAGCACTAGCCGACAACGCCCGGCGCACCAACGATGTCATTGAGGCATTAAAAGCAGTCGGCGTCCGCCCGGAAGATTTCGAGACGACCGCCTTTTCGATCATTCCAACGTACGAACATCCCGACGGCGCAGCCGTCTTATCCGGATATGAGGTCGAGCATTGGCTCAACATCACCGTCCGCGATCCAAAAACAGCCGGCTCCATTTACGAAACAGCTGTCGCCCACGGGGCGAATCTTGCCCGCGGCTTAGAGTTCCGCCTAGCCAACGAACAAACTTACTATCAACAAGCACTGACGCTAGCGGTGAAAAACGCAAAAGAAAAAGCCCTGGCCATCGCCCGCACTCTTGGCTTGCCGCTTCACGACATACCCGTCGAGCTGAAGGAACGGCCGACAAGCCCGCCGGCACCATACAGCCCTATCGTTCTTAGCGCTTCCTCATCATCGCCGCCTGTGCAGACGCAAGATGTCACCATTACCGCCATCGTCGAAGCTGTATTCGCCTATTCGTTCATTTCGTGATATCGACTTCACGAACGCGGGCGCCGCCGAACAGCTCAACGCGGGCTGTCTTCTTTTTGCCATCCGGATGAACAGCCGTCACTGTGTATGCGCCTGGCAGATACGGGCCGATTTTTTTGACGAACGGGTCTTTTGTCTCCTCCTCCTTCACTTTTACCCCGTTGACGACGAGCGTCGCTTCGGAATCAGCGACACGGGCGTGGATGAAATATAGAGCCGGTTCAAACACATATCGATTTTCAAACACATGAATCGTAAACACCGGCGGATGGGACGTCAATCCTTTAATATACACTTGCTTGCCTTCGCTCTGACGAGCAAACTCCTCATCAAGCATTTTATACGCCTCCGGATGCTGGTCGAAATAGGCAAACAAAGGCGTTAGCGTTTGGTCATTGAGCGGTACCGTTTCATCCGTCACCCGCAACATCACCTGCAAGGCAGCGGCATTGCGATCTTCGATGGCCCCTTTTAACCTCATGATGGCGATCTCACGCCCTGCCGTCGTTTTCAACGCGCCGTATCCACTCCAAATCAGCGCACCCATCCCCCATAGGACAGCGAAAGCAAAAAGCAACCAACCGATGAAACGGTATTGTTTTTTTCTCTTTTCCCTGGACAAAACACGTGCTTGTTGGCGCTTCTCGTAGCGCGCCATCGCTGCAGCACCGTCTTGTCCGCTCCCCCCCTGAATCATATCCGGTTCAGACGTGTGCGGTTTCATGATCGCTTCCCCTCTCCTTCTCTTTATCTAGTTCCACTTTATGTTAGAGATAGGGAATATATGTTACACGAGCGTCGACGCGCTTTTTATTATAATGATGCATAAAAAAAACGGGTAGCCGTTTGCACTACCCTGTCATCAGGAAAGAGAAATATCGGATCGCTGCGCCCGTCCTGCTTGCTGGAACATCCACGCATACAGCCCTGCGCTTGCCAATGCGAGTATGCCGAGAAATGCAAATGTCCACGTATAGCCGATCCAAGTCACTGCGGCAAGAGAAAACGGTGCCAACATCCGGCCGATCGTAAAACGAAGGCTCGCCGCAGCAAAATATTGGCCACGCATATCCTCAGGCGCCAACTTCGACACAAACGACTGCTGCAAACCGGCCGTCATCAGCTCGGCCAGCGTAAACAGTCCCATTACTAACATCAACCCAACGATCGATGTCGTATGGCTAAACAGCCACATTGTGACGCCGTATAAAATCGACGAACCGATAAACGCCCATCGTTCGTCGTAGCGCTCCATATAGCGCGCCACCATCACTGTGCCAAGCACGACAAGCAGCCCGTTTTCTGCAATCAGGAGCCCAAACGCACTAGTCCCATCTATCGTAAAACGCCCCCATAATGTTTCCCCTTCGATTGTTTCTTTTGTATACACAGGAATTAACAAATCCAGCTGCATGAACGTTTGCGCCACCAGCACCCCAGCGGCGATAAACAAGAAAAAGGTGCGGTCGCGAACAATGACGGCGTATTGCCTTAGTTGTTCGCGCCAAAACTGCGGCCACTCCTCCACCTTCTTCCTGCCTGCCGCCAACGAAGCCGTTTCACGCAACTGTTTAGCCAACAGTGTCGCCATCGCGAAGCATGAGCAGGCCGCGGCAAGCAACAACGCAAACCGGTGATTCGCATAAAATAGCCCGCCGATCGTCGGACCGATGACAACCGAGACGTTGACAGATGTATAAAACACAGCAAATACATGACTTCGATCTTTTTCGGGCACAACATCCGCCACCATCGCCTGGCTCGCCGGCCAGTAAAACGCCCCACAAATGCCGGCAAACGTAAAACATAAAAAGCCGACGAGCGGCGACGACCACCATGGGGAACTAGCCAAGGCAAAAATAAAAAACGCCGCCCCCTGTCCGTAAGCGGATAACACCATCATCCGCTTGCGCCCGAACATATCGGCGCAATAACCGCCTAGCAAATTGGCAACAACAGAAAATACCTGTGAAACGATCAATAGCACACTTGCGGTTTCCTTGCCAAATGATTCGGCAAAATAAATGGCCATAAACGGAAAAAACATCCAAAAGGTTGTATTCATCAGCGCCTCGCCAAACAGCCGAACTTTCAAGTTGCGATCCCAGTCGCGTATTCGCATCGTCGCGTCCTCCGTGATCTACAGACTCATTTCAACCTGCTGAACATTATAACATAGTTTTCTATTTTTTGTTAGAGAACTATGCTAGCAAAAAAAATCCTGTCCATCAGACAGATGGACAGGATGGGGAAAGACGCCGTTCTTACTTGCGGATAAATTGCTGCGTCCAAATATAGCCGTTTTCTTCAAAACCAACGCCGATATGTGTAAAGTTTTTGTTCAAAATGTTGGCCCGGTGACCTTCACTGTTCATCCACGCATTAACCACTTCTTGCGGTGTGCGTTGGCCTTTAGCAATGTTTTCCCCAGCAGCTGTGTACGAGATGCCGAATTTTTTCATCATCTCAAACGGGGAGCCGTACGTCGGGCTGTTGTGCGAGAAGTAGTTGTTAACCGCCATATCGCGTGATTTTTCACGGGCGACTTTGCTGAGGGCTAAGTCGACTTGAAGCGCTGGCAGACCATGTTTTGCCCGTTCTTTGTTCGTCAATTCAACGACTTGCTGCTCATACGCATTTAAGCCCGTTGTTTCTTGTGTTGTAGACTTTGGTGCCGTTGCTGGCGTTTTTGCTGGCGCTTGCGTATTAGCTGCCGGTTTCTTCTCTGGCTGTTTGACCGTTGCCGGCGCTTGCGGCTTCGCCTCTGTCGGCTGTTTTACCGTTGGTTGTTGTGCCTGTTTAGCCGGTTGGATCGACACAAACGGGAAGTATTGTTTCAACCATTTTTCCAAATCTTGAACGTTTGTATTCGTATATTTTACTTGATACACGTTCGTCGTCGGGCATGTCGTCCCTGCTGCTTCCGTTTTCGTCGTTGCCGCAAACGAAGCACCGATGAGTGCAACCGAAGCGGCGATCGTGGCTACCATTTTCTTTTTCATTGGAATTCCTCCTTGGTTTCTATTTTCAAAGTTTCAAAGATTGTTGCGTCTGTCAATGAGGCTCGCGTTGTTCGATAAGGACCGTTCCGATGTCCTCTCACCCGCATCCCCATTATACCACGGGGTTTTTGTAATATTTTTGGTCCAAAATGGAAAAAGGAACATGTTGGCAACCCCTGGTTAAAAACACGATTGTTTTCATTGCCAGAGAAACACTGATTGCCGATGGCTACAACAATTGGAAGACACATCCTTTCACTAATGTTGACTCCTTTTTTTCCTCTATTACTCTAATGATCTATATTTTTCTTGCAAAAAGAGAGTTGACAGTCTCTTATTCAGACATTTCACTTAACAATTGTTACATCTGCGTTACAAAATAGACAGAGAAACACATCGTTTTGTTATAAAAAAGAAGCTGGCGGCGATGAGCCCCAGCTTTTTTGTTTATTCACCGTTTCCCTCTTGATCAACAACAAGCACGGTTTGTACTTCGTTCGGTTTTACCTGCACAGTAAATCGTTGTTGTGCATCCATCGACAACGGCGCGAGCGGTGTTTCATTTAAGTTCGTGCGCCATACCGTCGATAACGACCCGTGCCATTGGAATGACGCCATCGTCTTCTGCACTGTTGGGTTAAAGAAACGAATAACTACACCGCGGTTGTCTTCACTTCGCTTCACCGTGCTTAGCACCGTCTCACCTTCCTGCTGTGAAAACAAGCTATATTCATACGGTACTGAAAACGCCACCGGATTCATTTTCATGGCATCGTACGGCAGTTTGTTGTACGTATAAAGCGGCGTCAAAAACTGTTTCGCCCGTTTGGCGACATTTGCTTCTTCCGTCGTTCCACGATGCGTTGTCAACGCGAAGTGCAGCTCACTTGTACCGAACATTTGTGAATTCGGCGTTTCCATTTTAATTCCGGAAGGACGACCCGGCCGACGCACGAGCTCTTCTTTACCAAGATAACCGACGCTGCGCAAAAGTGTCACCGCGATCGTATCATGCTGTTTCCCGACAATCTCATACTCTCTCGTGCTGTTCGTCAGCACGGCTACACCGCCTGTTTCATCCGACAATCCGACATACGTAAGCATCGGGTAGATCGCATCTGGACGTTCGTCCCATCCTTCTTGCTCCCATACATCAATTGCCGGATCGACGACCGGCCGCCGAATGACGCCGAATTGGTTGTCAGCGACCGAATGGGACGAAGCAATACCGGTTGGTACATACATGCGAACACGGTGATCTTTTGCTTCGTTGTTGATGAGCACCCGGACATCGATGAGTGGTTGATCCATCGGAACAGTCAACCGAATGGAGACATCCAGAATACAATCGTGCCGTTTGGCTTTTCTGCCTTCAAGGTCGGCCGGCAACGGCAACCGGTAAGCAATATCGGCATAAGCAAAATAGCTGTTTTGACGGAGCGAATATGTCGCCTTCACTTCCTTATTATCAATCGGTTCATCGCCCGGCAAAGGGGAAAAGTCGTATTCGTCCCCATCATCACCGACATCTTCAAGCAAGAGCACATCACGGAAGGTTCGCTGCAGCTGTTTGTCATAAACGTTAATCGTTCCATTCTCGTTAACAGTGATTGTGTAAAAAGGCGTATCAATTTGCTCAACAGCCGTTGGTGTCTGTGTTTTCATCTGTTCCGCCTCTTGCACAACGTACGCCTTATACCCCATCGCCGGGATGCGATCGCGGAAATGGATCGTGTAGCGGATAAACGGATCGTAGTTGCCGTAATGGACAATTTGCCGGTCAATGAGCCCCGGGTCAACAATCGTTTCATCGACCACTTCAAATTCTACCGGTTCCCCGTGCTCATCCACGAGACGGAATGCTTTCCATTTCGTCGTAATTTCCGCTTCGATCGGCTCATTCCGTTCGTATGGGAGTGTGTTGTACACAACCAACTTGTCAATCGACCGATCCGACGGCATCGCATCGGCAATTTTGCGCATATAAAACGTTATGAGTCGGTCGGTCCGCTCTTCCGCTAGCGCAAAGCGCCCCAAAATGTCGCGATGAACGAGGTCTGAGCAGCAGCAACCAATGCTGTCATGCGCATGGTTTTTCATCATCTCTTTCCAAATGAGCTCCATCAGCCGATGCTCGTACGGAAACCCAAGAGTCGAGGCGATGGCAGCCAGCGGCTCAAGCACGTTCGTTACTTTGTTTTCAATGCGGGCGTTCGCCGCTTTAATGTCCATGCGAGTCGAGTAAATGCTGCGATGAACGCGCATATATTTGCCGTCCAAAAACTCGCCGCGTATAACTGGAAGCTGCTCTTCTTTTTCCAACTGTTCAAACACATGTTCATAACGGCTTAAGAAAAAGGTCCGCTCTGGATAGAGCGTTTGCAGCTTGTTGATCACGTCAAAAATATTTTTTTGAATCGGCATTTGGTCATGGCCGTTCGGAATGAGAATATGCTCGGTGGTTGCCCCGCGGTCCAAAACGGAAAAGTATTTGTCCATCCGCTCCTTCAGTTTTGCTTCATCAGTCGGAAGATACTTGCCGATGGCATAACCGAGCGGGAATAGCTGCACAAGCACTTTAGAACCGTCATCACTCACCCAGTAAAACTCGGTTTTGTCTGTGCCGTGTCGTTCCGACACACCGCGCCAAAAAATGGCCCGCTTAATACCGAAGCCATTCAAAATTTGCGGCATCTGCGCTGATTGTCCGAACGAGTCAGGAAGATAGCCGATTTGCATTGGCTCGCCGAACTCCTGGCAATCTTTCAGCCCATAGAGTAAGTTGCGGACAATCGACTCCCCGCCGACGACCATTTCATCCGTTTGCGTATACCACGGACCGATGATCAGCTTTCCTTCTTGGACAAGGCGGCGAATGCGCTCTTTTTGCTCCGGCTTGACGGACAAATAGTCTTCTAATACAACCGTCTGCCCATCGAGAACAAAGTACGGGTAATCACGATTCGTTTCCAACATCTCTAATATTTCTTCCATATCGTTCACTAACAAAATGCGCGATTCTTCCGCGGAAAAATACCACTCGCGGTCCCAATGCACATGAGGAACAATGTGAACGTATCGTTTCAATGATTTCACCTCATTTGCCTTATCGTTGTTGCATCTTTAACTTTTGCACGCGCGTGGCAACTAACAGCACCATGGAAATAAATGCCCCAATTAGTGCAGCGCCGAGCCAGATGAATCCTGCTTTCCATAACGAGGCGCCTTGTAGGACAAATAGCGAGAAAATACCGGCTCCGGGAACGTTCAGTCCAATTTGTGAAGCCGTGACAATCGCTCCGGTGACTGCCGATCCGATGCAAAGCGACGGAATGACGCGTAGCGGATCGTTAATCATAAACGGAATGGCTCCTTCGGTAATACCAGCTAGCCCAAGAATCCATGTTGATTTGCCGACTTCTCGCTCATATTCTTCAAAATACCGTTTGAACAACAGCGTCGCTGCAGTAACTGAAAACGCCGACACCATTTTCACCGAGGCAAACGCCGCATACGGAATAAAGTTGCCGCTTGCCATCGCACCAATGCAAAACGTATACGCCGCTTTATTGACAGGCCCACCTAAATCGAATGACACCATAACTCCTAAAATCGCGCCGAGCACAATGGCGTTACTGCCCGACAAGTTGTCCAGCCACTCAAGCAGCGCATTGTTCAAACCGGCGACCGGCTTGCCGAACACAAACAGCATAAGCGCTCCGACAACAAGCGAACCGATGACCGGATACAACCAAAAGCTGATGAATCCAGAGAACGCACCTTTTGGCGGAAGCTGCTTTTTCAACCACTTCATAAAGTAGCCCGCCAAAAAGCCGCCGAGCATGCCTCCTAAAAAGCCACTGTTGATCATCGTCGCAGCAATCCCAGCTGCAAATCCCGGACCAAGCGCTGGTTTGTCGGCAATCGCATACGCCATGTAAGCTGACAGCACTGGAATCATGAGCGTACCAAGCATATTGCCGCCTAGTTTACGCAACATCCAAAGCCACGAATTTTCCGTATCGTACACTTGCTGTAATCCGAACGCTTGGGCGATGAGCACCGCACACGCCAAAATCATCCCGCCGGCAACGATAATCGGAATAATATGAGAAATGCCGGTCAAAATGGCATTTTTCACTTCTGTTTGCCATGAAACGCGCTCAGGTTCCGTTTCCTTTGCCGGCTCATATTCCCACTTTCCTTCCTTCCCCGCTTTCTCAAGCGCTTTCAAAATGACGCCTTTCGCATCTTTCAATGGCGCCGCAACTGTCGTTCGGTACACGGGCAAATGGGCAAACCGCTCCTCGTTTTTCACCGCCACATCCGCAGCAAAAATCGCTGCTTCGGCTTTTCGCAGTCGCTCCTCTGTGTGACGATCTTCAATGCCGTTCGCCCCTTGCTTTTCAACGTATACAGCAACCCCGACCTCCCGTCCGGCTTGCTCTAAAGCTTCAGCTGCCATATACGTATGGGCGATGCCAGCCGGGCAGGCTGTCACGGCGACAATCGTTTTTTTTGCTGCCGCTGCGTCAATGGCCTCTCTCGTTTCTTCATCAAGAGCTCGATACATCTCTTCCGCCGTGCGGCATTGCTGCAACCGTTTACGATATTCAACGCGCGCCAGCCGTTTGGCAAACTCCGCGAGCAAATCCAAATGCGTCGATCCCGCTTCCTGTTCCGGAATCGCTAATAAAAAAACGAGTTCTACTTCATTGGACGGGTCGATGCTCTCCCAATCACGAATCGGCCGAACCAGCTTCGCCACCGCAAAGGCTGCCGATTTTACTGCTTTCGATTTCCCGTGCGGAATGGCTAGGCCCGCTTCGAGCCCCGTCGGAGAAAGCGCTTCCCGCTCCATCACCGCTTGATAAAACAATTCAGCCGAATACAATTTCCCCTCCTCGTCCAACTTGCTAATGAGATGGCGAATGACTTCTTCTTTTGTAGACAACGACAATTCTACATCGATCAGCCGAACGTTCGTCAGCTGTTTTAGTTCCATCTCTCTCATCCTCTCTTTCCATGCCGTTTGTCGACTTCATTATAAAAGAAAAAAAGCAAGAAGACTGAAATCTTCTTACTTTTTCACTATTCTCTCGCTGTGATTCAGTTTGTTTGTGTATTTATACACATCCACTCTGCTTTTGCCAATATCGTTCACTTAACACCCGCAACACAAGATAGAGCGATGTACGGTCGGTAACATCATATTTGTTTAAAAACTGTTTGGGCGCCCAGCAATACAAATGAAAATCGGCAAGATCAGCGAGTGAATTTGGACAAAAATGCGTCAAACTGATGACAAACGCCCCGTTCTGCTTCGCGGCCGCGACCGCCTCAAGCACTTGCTTCGTTTCTCCGGATACGCTAATGACAAAGACAACATCCTTTTCCCCGCAATGATCCGCATTATATAGCATATCGTGGCGTTGGACAAAAAAGTCGGCCTGTTTGCCGACGCACCGCAAATGTTTAGCCATCATCTCGCAAAAATAAGCAGAATCGCCGACGCCGTAAAAAAAGACGTGCTTGGCCTCATGCATCTTGCGCACAGCTTCTTCAATGAGCTGATCATCAATCAGCTCTTTCGTTTTTTCAATGATCGTTGTTCCGTCCGCCCGTATGGCCGTCCCGCCCCGCTGCTCGAGTGCCAACGCCGCCTTCAGTTCAGCAAACCCTTTATATCCTAATTTTTTGGCAAACCGGACGATCGTGTTCGGCACTGTATAAAGCGCTGCCGCCATTTTCTGAATCGAAATGTCAGCGATCTCTTTGCGGTACTCCATAATGTAATCAACAATTTGGTCATCCGTATCGTTCAGCTTATCGGCATACAGTCGCACCCGTTCGTCAAAACGCATCCGTCTCCATCTCCCACCGTCTCATCGTTTGCTACGATTTTAGCAAGAACCGATGGCAGTTGGCTACAGAGCCTGGTTCTGACGCTATGGCTGACACCCTTCAATCAATACCGGAATGCGTTCTTTATACTTCTCAATCCAGCGGCGGTTATGTTCGTCTGCCCCCTCGATGTTGCCGCTTAAAAAGACAGGCGGCTCAACTCCGTTTTCTGCCATAAGCGCAATTGCCTCAGCCAAAACGGCGTTTAAAATCGCACTGCCGACCACTGTCGAAGTGGGAGCAAATGGGACTGAAACGTTCTGATGGGTTAAAATCGCATCGCCTTTCACGGAATGGTTGTCAATCACAAGGTCGACGACCTCATATAACAACCGGCCGCTCTTATGCCGCGAGGGCTGGCTTTTTGAATATTCCAAGGATGTTATGGCAATGGTATAAGCGCCTTTCGCTTTCGCCGCCAGCGCCACATCAATCGGAACCGGATTGCGCCCTGATGTGGACAAAATAAAGAAGACATCTTCAGAACGAATATCTTCGCGATCTATAAAACTCGGTGCGAAATCATTCATTCGCTCTAACATCGAAGACCGAACCGCTCCTTCATGCAGCATCAACGGTTCCACAAAAATGGGTTTCACCGGGACAAGTCCACCCGCACGGTAAAACACTTCCTCCGCCATAATATGAGAATGACCGCATCCGAATAGTTGAATGATCCCGCCGTTCTGAACCGCCTTACTCACCGCATGGGCGGCCTTTTTCAGATTGTCCTTTTCGTGTTTTAAAACGAGTTTTAGACGTTCGTTGATTTTTTGAAAATATTGATCGATCACTGCCCCTTCGCTCCTTAACCTTATTTCTAAACGTGATTCGCCCGCAATAAGACGCTCCTGCAACGAAAAAACGGCTTCCCCTTACAAAGGAAGCCGTCCATCGGTTCGATTGGGTTGCTTGTTTACTGTCCTGTATACCCACCAACCGGAATGTTGTCCTTCCGAGCGACCCCGGTGCGGTAAGCTGCTTCAATGACTGCCTGGCGAACGCGTTCTACTACTTTACTGTTAAATACACTTGGGATGATATACGTTTCGTTCAATTCATCTTCAGTGACAACCGAAGCAATCGCTTTTGCGGCAGCAAGCTTCATTTCTTCATTAATTTCTTTCGCTCGGCAGTCCAATGCACCGCGGAAAATGCCCGGGAAGCAAAGAACGTTGTTAATTTGGTTCGGATAGTCAGAACGTCCGGTCGCCATCACGCGCACGTACGGTTCGGCCAGCTCCGGATCGATTTCCGGCACCGGGTTGGCCATCGCAAACACGATCGGATCGCGGGCCATTTTTTTCACGTCTTCGACTTTCAAAATGCCTGGGGCGGAAACGCCGATAAATACGTCCGCACCAACGATCACATCCGACAAGCTTCCTTTGAGATTATAAGGATTGGTGATTTGTGCATATTCTTGCCAATACGGATTTTCGTACGTTTCATCGCGGTGGATGGCGCCATAACGGTCGACCCCGATAATGTTGCGCACACCGGCAGCAAGCAAAATTTTCGTGCAAGCGATGCCGGCCGCGCCAATACCAGTTAAGACGACTTTGATATCCTCAAGCTTTTTATCGACAATTTTCAACGCATTCAGCAATCCAGCAAGCAACACGACCGCTGTGCCATGTTGGTCGTCGTGGAACACCGGGATGTCAAGTTCTTCTTTCAAACGCGCCTCAATTTCAAAGCAACGCGGCGCCGAAATGTCTTCCAAATTAATGCCGCCAAACGCCGGGGCAATCGCTTTCACAATTTGAATGATTTCTTCCGTATCTTTCGTGTCCAAGCAAACTGGGAACGCATCGACTCCCGCAAACTGTTTAAACAGCATCGCTTTCCCTTCCATGACCGGCATCGCTGCATACGGGCCGATGTCCCCAAGCCCGAGCACTGCCGTACCGTCGGACACGACCGCGACGGTGTTGCGTTTAATCGTTAACGAATACGCTTTGCGCGGATCTTCAGCGATAGCCGTGCAAACGCGTGCCACGCCCGGCGTATACACTCGCGACAAATCATCACGTGTTTTCACCGGAATTTTCGAATTCGTTTCAATTTTCCCCCCGATGTGCATTAAAAACGTGCGGTCGGAAACGTTCACAATTTTGACGCCTCGAATTTTTTTCAGCGCCTCGATGATCAAATCGCATTGCTTCGTATCGAGCGCACTGACGGTAATGTCACGCACTGTATGAACTTTACTCGATGAGATGACGTCAATCCCGACGATGTCTCCACCTGCTTTGCCAATGGCTGCGGCGATATCGCTAAATGAGACGATATCCTTTTCAAACTGGAGACGAATCGTAATGTTCATCGCTGCCCCGCCTGGTAATGCCATAACAATCGTCCTTCCTTTTCTCTATTTTATAAACAGCCTTACGGTACACATGTTATCTTATGAGTAAAAAAAAGACAACCCTTATTGTTTGAGCAGGACAAACGAGCGAATATCATCAGAATGTGCTTTGATCGGCAACATGACCATTGTCGCTGTCCGCATTACAAGCTACCGTCTATTGTCTGTGTTCATCGAAAACAAGGCGGGAAGGCATGATTTTCTTGCCCTTAACAAACTCAAAGAAATAAGCTACACGAAACGCTCCGTACTTACGCCTGCATTGGGAAACGGAGGCTTGAAATAAAATAAAAGGAAAACGAAAAAAGAGGAAACTACGGAAGAGGTGAAGTAAACGTAAAGGATAGGAGAAACAAAACAGGGGCGAAGAAAGATGAAAGAAAAACTATTTCTAGTCTTGGCCAACTTGTTTTGGGCCGGCAATTACGTGGTCGGCAAAGCGGTCATCACGGAAACTGGCCCGTTTTGGCTGACTTTGATTCGCTGGTGCGCCGCCTTCATCATCCTAGTTCCTGTGTCCTATTGGCTTGAGCGGCCGCGCTACTGGGATGTAATGAAACAATATTGGCTGCCGCTCGTTGCGTCTGGGGCGCTCGGCATTATCGGCTATAACTTGCTTTTGTACGGCGCGCTCGCCTATACGTCATCGATGAATGCAGCGATCGTCAACTCACTCAATCCGGCCATCATCGTCGTGTTGTCGTATATGTTGCTACGAGAACGACTGTCAACAGTGAATATCATCGGGTTTTTATTATCGCTCATTGGCGTGCTGTTTATTTTGACAGACGGGCATATCGGTCATATCTTCCAAACAAACTACAACCGCGGCGATTTGATGATGCTCGCAGCCGGCGTCGTCTGGGCACTTTATTCGATCATTGGCAAAAAACTCCCTGTTCCGCCGATAACAGCGACGGCGTGTTCCGTCTTTTTCAGTTTGATCATATTATGGCCGTTCGCTATGTTGTATCCGTTTCCATCCGATCAATTGAGCGCAGCTGGGTTCGCTGGGATTACCTATATTTGCTTGTTTCCGTCCGTTCTTTCCTTTTTATTTTGGAACGTCTCGGTGCAAAAAGTTGGCCCCAGTCATGCCGGCGTATATTTAAACTTGATTGCCGTGTTTACCGCTTTGATCACGTTTTTGCTTGGCGGCACTCTATCCGTCTCGCAGCTTGCAGGCGGCGCTTTCGTCTTGTTTGGCGTCTATTTGACGACGAAAGCGAAGTCGAAACAAACGGACATCACCGGCTGATGATTCTCTAGCTGTTTCTCCGCAGACCGGGATGCTTGCCCGGCTCCTTTCTGCCTCACCGACTGGCGACATAATGAAAAAATGTCCCCTCCGTTCATGACCAAAAGATTCCTCACCATTCACGGAAACAAAAATGGGAAAAGACAGAGCGGGCCAACACGCGCTGTCATCTCCCTTTGCAATCAAAGAAACCGAGGTCGGTCGCAAACCGTACAGCATCAACTTTTTCACATGAGAAAAAGCGGCCTCCCTGTTTTGAAGGGAGACCGCTGTTTTTCCACTATTGAAGCAAACGGAGAAACTCGCGCATAAACGCCGGCAAATCCGGCCAAGCATGGGCGGAAACGAGGTTGCCGTCGACATGCACGGTTTGGTCGGACACATATGTCGCTCCGAGCGCTTCGACCCCCGGTTTGCAGGCGATATATGCTGTCAAGCTCCGTCCTTTCAGCACATCAGGCATCGTTTCAAAAATAAGCGAAGCATGACAAATCGCGGCAATCGGCTTATTTGCCTCAAAGAAATGGCGAACGATGCGCTGTACGTTTTCATCAAGACGAATGTATTCCGGCGCGCGTCCACCCGGAATAATTAACGCATCGTATTGCGTCGGATCGATCTCGGCGAACGACGCATGAGCATCAATCAAGTATCCTTGTTTTTCCACATACGTATCCCAGTCGGTAAAATCATGGACAACGGTGTGCAGTTTCTTTTTCTTCGGTGCGGCAATCGTTGCCTCATGCCCTTCTTCCAACAAACGATAATACGGGTAATACACTTCAAGCGCCTCAACAGCGTCACCGGTAATGATCAATACACGTTTTCCCATATTTCTTTCCTCCTTGCCCATTTTTTTCTTTCCCCTTCTTCTATCATAATCGAAATAGACGGACAGGGAAAGCAAAATGATTGTCGAACATATATGAATGACCCATTGAACTGTAAAATGGGGAGAGAAAAAGGTAAAGGAGGAAAAACAGTGACCATTGCCTCCTGGCTTACCAACTCGCGAAAGACGGTTGTGCTTACTGGCGCCGGCATGTCAACCGAAAGCGGGCTGCCTGATTTCCGCTCGCCGCGCACGGGGCTGTGGGCGCGCTTCAATCCGAGCGAATTGGCCACCGTCGATGCCTTACACCACCGCCACGAGTCATTTGTTGAGTTTTACCAATATCGCATCCGCACCTTGCAACAGTGTCAGCCACATAACGGGCATCGCCTGTTGGCTGATTGGGAGCAACGCGGAATCGTACGGACGATCGTGACCCAAAACGTCGATGGTTTTCACCAACAAGCCGGCAGTCAATGCGTCATCGAACTGCATGGCTCGCTGCGCACCGTCCATTGCCAGCAGTGCGGGCAGAAACAGCCGAGCCATGTTTATTTACACGGCGTATTGACGTGCGAATGCGGCGGTGTTTTACGCCCATCGGTCGTGTTGTTTGGCGAACCTCTGCCAGAGAGAGCCATCACCCAAGCGTGGGAGGAGGCCCGCCAAGCGGACTTATTCCTTGTGCTCGGCTCATCCTTGCAAGTATCGCCGGCGAATCAGCTGCCGTTTGTCGCCAAACAAAATGGAGCCAAATTGGTCATCATCAACTGGGAACCGACGGAACTTGATCATCTGGCTGATGCCGTCATTCATCAACGGAAAATTGGCGAAGTGCTCAAAGAAATTGACCAACAGCTGACGGAGGGAGCACCATGAACCGGGAAACGATTTTGCAAGAGGCGCTTCGCTCAATCGGCGACGATTCGCGAATCCGTCATTGGCGCCGAGTATCAGGCGGCGACATCAATGACGCCTACCGCGTTCAAAGCGACAAACAAACGTATTTCATCAAAATGCAACGCTTCCCGCCAGCTGGCTTTTTCGCCGCCGAACAGGCAGGATTGGAGCTGATCAAGCAGGCGAATGCGATCCGTGTCCCAGGCGTCTTCGGCACTGGGGAGGCGGACGGATACGGCTGGCTTGTCCTCGAGTGGGTGGAAGGAACAGAAACAGCGCAGACGGCTGAACAGCTTGGGCGCGGCCTCGCCCGCCTTCATCATTGCCGCGGACCGGCGTTCGGGCTTGACCGCAATACCTATATCGGGATGCTGCCGCAACGAAACGGATGGTACGGCCGTTGGCTCGACTATTACCGCGATGTCCGCCTCGTCCCGCAAATGAAACGGGCGGCAGCGAACGGCCTTCTGTCCGCTAAGCGGCAAACACGTTTTGAACGTTTGCTCGAGCGACTTGACCAGTGGATTCCAAACGATTGCTTTCCATCGTTGTTGCACGGTGACTTATGGGGCGGCAACTGGCTTCCGGGTCCGGGCGGCGTCCCGTATTTGATCGATCCGTCCGTTTTTTATGGCCATTACGAGTTGGAAATCGCGTTCACTGAGCTGTTTGGCGGCTTTCCGCCCCAGTTTTATGCGAGCTATCAAGAGCTTATGCCGCTCTCTTCGGAGTACCATGAACGAAAGCCGCTTTACCAGCTGTTTTATTTACTCGTGCACTTGAATTTGTTTGGTGAGGCGTATGGCACGGCGGTCGACCGCGTGCTCGAACGCTATGCGGGGGAGTAAATTCCCCCGTTCCTCGATGTTGACATACCACGTACAATGTCCTGCCTTTCCGATCAACGCCATTTTTTGACCGCATCATGCGCATGTTTCCACTTTGATCGTTTCGGTATCTTGCGACTTCGGTACACGAACTTGTCATAAACTAACGACGCTTTCCTCTTTTTTCAATCAATTATGGAAAATACTCTCACGGAAGTATGATGCTAAAAAACAGAAATGGATTGAAAACCAACCAGTTGATTTATTACTATAAATCTAGCACTAACCAACGTTTCCATGTTTCGTCAGTTCCGATGTCTAACCAGTTGAGATGATGACCGTACAACATTTCATAGAGCGATAGTTATCAACAAAGGGGGATGACTATGCGGCGCTGGTTTTGGCTGCTTTGTAGCTTCGTGCTTGCCCTATCAGCCGGGCGAGCAGACGCTTCGGCGCTATCAGTAGAAAAAAGATTCTCAATCGGCTGAACAAGTTGCCAAACGGGCAGGTGTTAGTTGTAGTTACCAGTCATGCCAAGGCACGAAGCGGGACATTATACCTTTACGAAAAACAAAACGGAACATGGCGGAAAGTGCTCGCGAACATCCGCGTTGTTGTCGGTAAAAACGGCATTGGCAAACAAAAAGAGGGAGATGGAAAGACGCCCGCTGGCGTTTACCCATTAGGTACAGCGTTCGGCACCGCCAAAAAGCCGGCGGGGCTGAAAATCCCCTACCGGCAAACAACCGCTTACGATTATTGGGTGGACGATCCGACATCCAAAGACTACAACCGCTGGATTTATTACCGCGGCAACCCGCATCGGCGCTGGAAATCGTTTGAACGCCTCACTCACCCACTTTACAAATATGCCGTCGTCGTTCGTTACAACGACAGCCCGATCGTGAAAGGAAAAGGAAGCGCCATCTTTCTGCACATTTGGCCACGCCCTTCCAGTTATACGCTCGGCTGCATCGCCATGGCTGAAAAAGATCTCTTATCCGTCATCAAGCGGCTTGACGCCAAAAAGAAGCCCATCATTCTCATTAGCGAACAGAAAAAATTATGAATCGGATTCGCCAAATGAGCTCACGGGAGACAGTGGGCTCATTTTGTGCTGATCTCCTCAAGCAACGCATCGCCGTTTTTGCTGACGCGCACATAAGCGAAACGGGCGTTTTCCTGCCATCGCACTCCTGTTTTTTCCGGCACGAAATACGACTCAATTCCGTATACGACTCGGGTATCATAGAAGGTGCCGCTGATCACAATGTCCCCTTGTTGTCGCGTAAATCCGGGCCGTTTTTCACCATTGACAGCATACACGCCGGCAAAGCGGTGCACCCCATCCGGCCCTTTTCGCAACAAAACTTGCACCTTACCACTTCCGGCCAATGACCGGATCGTGGAAATGTCATAACGCAACTGAATATAATCCCCTTGCAGCACCGAACGCGGATCCACCGGCTCAAGTTCCAACTTTACCACATCACCATACCGCAACAAGCGTTCCTTTTGCCATATCGTAACCCCTACAAAAACAAATTGGGCGGCGACAACAATCGCTACGAAAAGTGAAACGCGCCGACGCCAACGCGCTCCTTCGGATAACACGAGCTGATTTCGCTTTTCCAACCAGACCGCCCACACAAGCAGCACGATCCCAGCAGCTAGTAAACTGATCGATTTATGAAGCAAGTTCCATGCCAGTTCATAATATTTCAACACAAGATAAAGTGCTGTATACCCCCAAGCAACAGCTCGCTCCTGGCGTCGCTGTTGAAACAAGAAAAAGCCGAGCACAGCAACCATGGCGATATTAGAAACAATATATAGTCCATCGGCGGTAAACATGTCAACGCTTGTCGCGATCCCGAGCGCGCCTAGTGCCAACACGAGCGGGGTGAGAGCTATCTTCCCTCTCCACCGGTCGTATGCGTACAAACCGCCGTTCAACACGGCAAGCGCTAGCAGCACAAGCCGCCCATCTTCAATGGTCAATTCAAGTGCCACAAACAAATAGAGCGTCAACGCCACCGTCGTCAACCGGCGCACCCCGTGCTCGAAGGAACGGATCAGTCCGAACGCCAATACAGCAGCATAAAGAAACAACACGACCGTCGACACTTCCGGCGCCATCGCCAATCCAAGCCCGTAACCGACTGCAAGCAACGTATAGCGAACAACAGAATTCCACCGTCGGCCAAGCGAGGCAGGAAGAACAAATCCGAAGATCGAGACGAAAAAGAGCACATACGGCGACCATGATTCCGTCCAAAGGAGATACAAGCCGAGCAAACTTGCCGTCGCCAACGCCGAAGCCGCAAGCGTAATCACAGCCTGAAACGCCGTCAAAAACCATTTTCCAGCCCGCGTCCCCGACGAAAACAGTCCCGCCCGCTGCAGAAGCACGATTCCGCCATACAGAACAGCCGCTGCCACTGCAAGCCCAATGAGAAGCAGCCATGTTTCAAAATGATCCACGAGCAGACGAATGTATTGAATCAGCAAAAACAAGCCGGCAAACAAACTTGTCAGTAACGTGTACGACCGCTGTTTTGAGATCGCAAGAAAGTAATACAGCAATCCGGCTAACAGCGCTGCATATACGTATGGCCACCAGACATCGCGTCCGTACGAAAAACCAGTGATACCGATCATCAGCAGCCAGCCATGCATGGCCGCATAGGCGAGACGGGCTGCCCACAGCGAACGGCTCACGCCAAAGAGGGCTCCGTTGACAGCAGCAAACAACAATAGCCAGCCAAACGATGACCATTCCGTCCACTCGATATGGTAAGCAGAAGGGAAATAATAAAACCAGCAGGCGAGTTGTAGCAACACCACAGCGAGAACTGAAAGCGCTTGGTCTTTGGTCAGCCGCGCCAGCAAGGCGGTCGGCACAAGCCAAATGAGAAACAACCAATAACTATCAGCGTGGGAATTATAGATTTGCCCAAGCAATGCCAAGGCAATGCCAAACGACAGCGCCCCGCCAATCAACATCCAACGCCCTAAAAAATGATGAAATCTCATTAACACTGCACTAACGACATAAAATCCAGCCATGACGGCGATGCTGATTCCGGCTTTCTCCTCACGTCCCATCTCAGGCCAGTTGGCAGCAAAAAAATAAACTATGCTGGCAATGAAGCACAACAGCGCCAACGCATACCCTGCTTTCACAACGCGAACTGACATATTCCTCTCTCTCCTTGTGGCGTTTTGCTACTAACATATGCTTGAAAAACTGTCCAAAAGACCACCGGGACGTCCATTCGTTCTTCGTCACGGGACACTATCCTTCTAAAGTCTTGCCGGAAGAAAAAACATTGGTGAATCACCGATTCCTTTGCCGTATAAATCTTACATAATTGAAGATCATTTTTTAGAACCATCTTCATATTGGAGCGAGCATTCTAGCTCTTCCGTTTCTGCTCAATCCGTCTTGCCAATGTCCGGTAACAAGCGAGACAAAAAGCAAGATAAGCTCCTCCAAGCAAAAACCCGCCGAGCACATCGGACGGATAATGCGCTTGCAAGCTCAATCGGCTCAAACCAGTCAAGAGTGCCAGCAGCGCAAAAACACCGTAAATGGCTGCCCGTTCTTCGCGCTTTGTACGCGTTTGCGCCAAAAAATACGCCAAAAGCAGCAAATAAATCGTCCCGACCATTGCGTGTCCGCTCGGAAAACTGAACCCTTCAATTCCAGCATGCGGCGGACGCTCCCGTCCGGCAACGTGCTTGACCCACTCATTGATGCCATACCCTCCGCCAACAGCGACGAGAACTAGCACCATCCCATACACATCACGGCGGAAAAACCATAAACCGATGACGAGCATCACACTAATTATACCAATTGCCCCTTTACTTCCAAAAAAAGTAAAAGAATCGAGCCAGTGCCATGGGTCAAACACCCGCAGCCCACCTTCGTCCATTGCTTTTGTCAACCCGACCTCCATGCTGATCCAAACAAGCGAAAAAAGGACCGCACCGGCAGCCGATATCATCCATAATCGCCGATTCACTTCGGTTCACTCCTTGTTTGTTTTTCCTATAAATATTTTTCCGGAAAAACAAAAAATCCTCCTTAAAAAGCAGTACTTTTTAAGGAGGAAGCTATGGTCACGGCAATTTCGTCTCTCCCATCAAAAAGCGATCAACTTCACGAGCCGCCCCCCGGCCTTCGTGAATCGCCCAAACGATCAAGCTTTGGCCGCGGCGAGCATCGCCGGCCGCAAACACCCCTTCGATGTTTGTCGTATATTTTCCGTACGGGGCTTTTACCTTATTGTTGGCCGTTTCCACGCCAAACTGCTTCAACACCGGCTGTTCCGGACCTTCGAAACCGATAGCGATGAAAACAAGATCACACGGCCATACTTGTTCTGTCCCCGGAATTTCTTTAAAGATGGCTTTGCCGTTTTCGTCGATGATTTTTTCCATTTGAATTGTATGCAGTTCTTTTACCCGTCCATATTCATCGCCGACGATTTTTTTCGTCTGAATGCAATATTGCCGTGGATCCACACCGAACTTCGCTTTCGCTTCTTCATATGCGTAGTCAAGCGTAAAGACGAGCGGGTATTGCGGCCACGGGTTATGGTCTGCGCGTTTGTCTGGCAGGGCCGGATGTTTGCCAAACTGGACAACGCTTTTGCAGCCTTGGCGCAGCGCGGTCGCTACACAGTCAGCCCCCGTATCACCACCGCCAATCACGATAACATGTTTATCTTTCGCATCGATAAACTGACCATCGGCAAAGTTCGAATCCATTAAGCTTTTCGTCACACCGGTTAAATAATCCATAGCAAAATGAACGCCTTCCAGCTCCCGGCCTTCAATGACCAAGTCACGCTGCTTTTGTGCCCCGACACACAGCACAACCGCATCATATTCAGCGCGCAACTCATCGGCGGTGACATCTTTGCCAACCTCGGTGTTCACAACAAATGTAACACCTTCCTCTTCAAGCAAGCGCACCCGCCGCTCGACCACTTCTTTTTCCAATTTCATGTTCGGAATGCCATACATCAGCAAGCCGCCGACACGATCCGCCCGCTCGTACACCGTCACCGAGTGGCCGGCTTGGTTGAGCTGGTCGGCACAGGCGAGACCGGCCGGACCGGAGCCGACAATGGCTACCTTTTTTCCAGTGCGCGTTTTTGGGATGCGAGGTTTCACCCATCCTTCTGCAAACCCTTTATCAATAATGGCTCGTTCGATTCCTTTAATAGCGACCGCCGGATCGGAGATGGCAACCGTACACGATCCTTCACACGGTGCCGGACAGACGCGCCCCGTAAATTCTGGGAAGTTGTTCGTTTTCAAAAGCCGGTCAAGCGCTTCTTTCCAACGGCCGCGGTATACTAAATCGTTCCATTCCGGAATTAAGTTGTGCACTGGGCACCCGGAGGTGAGGCCGTTGAGCTCCAACCCCATATGACAAAACGGCGTACCGCAATCCATACAGCGAGCGCCTTGGCGCGCTAGTACATCCTCGGAAAACGGTTGTGCATACTCTTTCCAATCTTCAAGACGGGAAAGCGGATCGCGCTTTTTCTCTTCCTCACGAGCGTATTCCATAAACCCTGTTGTTTTTCCCACGATGGTTCCCCTCCTTCTCTCCGTATACGGCCTTTCTTCTCTCATGCGACCTTCCCCGCCTGTTTGGCCAGTCAAAAAGCGAGCCCCGCGCGGGCCGCGGGGCCAAGGCGGCGCCATGGCTGCTGCCGCCCAAAAGGATGGCCTTATTTTGCGGCCACTTGCAATACATGGGGGCTGGCGGCAGCCGCTTTTTTCTGTTTCGCCACCGTTTCAAACGCCGCCATGGCCGCTTCTTCATACGAAAGCCCAGACCGTTCAAGCATTTGAATTGTTTCAATCATCAGTTTGTAGTTGCGCGGGATCACTTTGACAAACCGCTTCACATAGGCGTTCCACTCGTCAAGTACCAACGCCGCCCGCGGGCTTCCTGTATAGCGGTAATGGTTTTCGATCATCCGGCTCACTTCCAAAATTTCTTGCTCGTCTTCGAGCCGTTCAAACGCCACGAGCTCTCGGTTGGCTGTTTGTTGCCAGCTGTCTTCATCAGCGAGGACGTAGGCGATCCCCCCTGACATACCGGCAGCGAAGTTTTTGCCGACCGAGCCGAGGATAACAACACGGCCGCCGGTCATATATTCACAACCATGGTCACCGACGCCTTCGACAACAGCATGGACGCCACTGTTGCGCACCGCAAACCGCTCGCCGGCGCGGCCGCGAATATACGCCTCGCCACCTGTTGCACCGTAGAAGGCGACGTTACCGATAATGACGTTATCTGCCGCCGCAAACGACGCCTCATGCGGCGGACGGACGATCACTTTTCCGCCGGAGAGCCCTTTGCCGACGTAGTCATTTGCGTCACCGACAAGCTCGAGCGTCATTCCTTTCGGCGCAAACGCCGCAAAGCTTTGTCCGGCTGATCCCGTGAAATGGAGGCGGATCGTATCTTCCGGCAACCCTTCTTCACCGTAGCGCTTCGAGATTTCGCCCCCCGTCATCGCCCCGACCGTGCGGTGGACGTTGTGGATCGCGAGCTTGAGTTCAACCGGCTCTTGTCGCTCGAGTGCTGGCTGTACTGCTGGCAAAATTTCTTTATAGTCAAGCGTCGTTTCCAAACGATGGTTTTGCCCCTTACCACAAGTGCGCGGACCGTCCACTTGGTACAGAAGGCGAGACAAATCGAGATGTTTCGCTTTCCAATGCGCTTTCGCCCGCTCGCTCACTTTCAGGACATCGACGCGGCCAACCATTTCGTCGATCGTACGGAAGCCAAGTTCAGCCATAATTTCACGCACTTCCTGGGCGACAAAGTACATGAAGTTGACAACATGGTCCGGATCACCCATAAACTTTTTGCGCAGCTCCGGATTTTGTGTCGCTACACCGACCGGACATGTATCTAAATGGCAGACACGCATCATGACACAGCCTAAAACAACGAGCGGTGCCGTCGCAAATCCGAACTCTTCGGCGCCAAACAGCGCAGCCATCACGACATCGCGTCCCGTCATGAGTTTTCCATCAGTTTCCAAGATGACACGATCACGCAAGCCGTTAAGCATCAACGTTTGATGCGTTTCCGCCAAGCCAAGCTCCCACGGCAAGCCGGCATGTTTAATGCTCGTTTTCGGGGAAGCGCCCGTGCCGCCGTCATAACCGCTGATGACGATAACATCAGCATTCCCTTTCGCTACGCCAGCGGCGATCGTGCCGACGCCTGCTTTGGCGACAAGCTTGACACTAATGCGCGCGTGTTTGTTTGCGTTTTTCAAGTCATAAATGAGCTGAGCCAAATCTTCGATCGAGTAAATGTCATGATGCGGCGGCGGAGAAATGAGCTCCACTCCCGGCGTCGAGCCGCGCACTTTGCCGACCCACGGGTACACTTTATTGGCCGGAAGCTGGCCGCCTTCACCCGGCTTTGCTCCTTGAGCCATTTTAATTTGCAATTCGTCAGCGTTGACTAAGTAATGGCTTTTCACGCCAAAACGCCCGGAAGCGACCTGTTTAATCGCGCTGCGGCGCCAGTCACCGTTTTCGTCTTTCACATAGCGGGCCGGGTCTTCGCCCCCCTCACCACTGTTGCTTTTTCCACCGATCCGGTTCATGGCGATGGCGAGCGCCTCGTGCGCTTCTTGGCTGATCGAGCCAAACGACATCGCCCCTGTTTTGAAGCGGCGGACGATCGACTCGACCGGCTCGACCTCGTCAATCGGCACCGGTTTCCGGTTCAGATCGAAGTCGAACAAGTTGCGCAAGAATGTCAGCTGTTCTTCATTGGCTAGTTTCGAATATTGTTTATAGAGATTGTAATCATTTTTCCGGCATGCCCATTGCAGCAAGTGAATCGTCTGCGGATTGAACGCATGGTGCTCGCCGTTGCGTCGCCATTGCAGCTCGCTGCCAGCCTCAAGCACGTTGTCTTCGTGCCGGGCGCCAAATGCCGCTTCATGGCGCAATTTTGCTTCCTTGGCGATTTCGTCAAGCCCGATGCCGCTAATTTGCGACGCCGTACCAGTGAAATATTGATCGATGACATCCGTGCCAATACCAACCGCTTCAAAAATTTGTGCGCCACGGTAGCTTTGCACGGTCGAAATTCCCATTTTCGACATCACCTTGACGACACCGTCGACTGCCGCTTTCATATATGTTTTTACCGCTTCACGATACGACAGGGCGATCGTGCCGTTTTCTGACGCCTGGCGGATCGTCTCAAGCGCCAAATACGGGTTGATGGCGTCAGCACCGTAACCGATGAGCGCCGCAAAATGGTGCACTTCGCGCGCTTCGCCGCTTTCGACAAGCAGGCTGACGTTCGTCCGCGTCCCTTTTCGAATCAGGTGCTGATGAAGCCCGCTCACCGCAAGCAACACCGGAATTGCCACATGCATTTCATCAACGCCGCGATCCGAGAGAACAAGAAGCGTCGCCCCGTTTTCAACCGCTTCATCCGCCTTGGCAAACAACTCGTCAAGCGCTTGTTTCAAGTCATCCGTAAACAGCGTTGGCAACACGGCACACGAAAATTCTGGATACGGATTCGCTTTTAACGCGGCTAATTGCTCATTCGTCAACAACGGCGTCTCAAGGCGAATGCGGCGCGCCGCTTTAGCATCCGGATGCAAAATGTTCCCCTCTTTGCCAAGCAGCGTCATTGTCGAGGTAACGACATACTCGCGAATCGCGTCAATCGGCGGGTTCGTTACTTGAGCAAACAGTTGCTTGAAGTAGTTAAACAAGCTTTGCGGCCGCTCCGACAGCACCGCCAGTGGCGCGTCCATCCCCATCGCACCTGTCGGGTCTTTGCCCTCCCTCGCCATCGGTAAAATCATTTTTTCTACATCTTCAAACGTGTAGCCGAATGCTTTTTGCAGCTTAATGAGCGATTTCGGCGCTTCAACCGTTTCCGGAACGTTGAAATCATCAAGCGTCACCATGTGCTCATCAATCCATTGACGATACGGTTGTTGGCTCGCCATTTCTTCCTTAATTTCCTGATCAGAAATGATCCGGCCTTGTTCCAGATCAACAAGCAACATTTTTCCAGGGCTCAGCCGCTCTTTATACAAAACGTTGTTCGGGTCAACCTCGATGACGCCGACTTCGGATGAGAAAATAATGTAGTCGTCTTTCGTCACATAGTAGCGCGCCGGGCGCAATCCGTTCCGGTCCAAAATGGCGCCGATCCGCTTGCCGTCAGTGAATGAAATCGCCGTCGGGCCGTCCCATGGCTCCATCAAACAGCTATGATACTCGTAAAACGCCTTTTTCATGTCATCCATTTGTTCATCCCAAAACCACGGTTCCGGAATGAGCATCATTGCCACATGAGCTGGATCGCGGCCTGCCAAGACAAAAAATTCAAACGCATTGTCCAAAATCGACGAGTCACTTCCGTTTGTATCCAAAATCGGTGTCACTTTTTCCAAATCGGCACCGAACGCTTCTGAAACAAACTGCTTTTCACGCGCTGCCATCCAGTTGACGTTGCCGCGAAGCGTATTAATCTCACCGTTATGGATCAAATAGCGGTTGGGATGAGCCCGCTCCCAGCTCGGAAACGTGTTCGTGCTAAAACGCGAGTGCACAAGCGCAAACGCCGAGCGGAACCGTTCATCTTGCAAATCCAAGTAAAATGCGTCGATTTGTTCCGGAGTCAAAAGCCCTTTATAAACGATCGTCCGGCTTGAGAAACTCGCTACGTAGCACTCATTGTTTTCGACGCACTTTTCAAATTGCTTGCGAATGACATACAATTTTCGTTCAAACGCCAACTCATCGGAAATGTCATCGCTAGCAGCGACAAACACTTGGCGAATGAACGGTTTGCTTTGCTGCGCCAGTTTACCAAGCTTGCTGTTGTCAACCGGCACCGTTCGCCAGCCGAGCAACTGCTGCCCTTCCTGAGCAATAATTTCATTGAATTTTGCTTCATAGTACGCTCGTTTTTCTTCATTTTCCGGCAAAAAGAGCATCCCGACCCCGTAGCGACCTTTTTCCGGTAAGTTCATTTCGCCGCACACGATTTGAAAGTACTCGTGCGGAATTTGCATCATAATGCCCGCGCCGTCGCCAGTTTCCGGATCGCTGCCTTGACCGCCCCGGTGTTCGAGCCGGCGAAGCATATGGAGCGCTTTTTCAATAATGTCATGTGACGGTTTTCCTTTTAAATGAGCATAAAACCCGATCCCGCATGCATCATGTTCAAATTCCGGTCGATACAATCCTTGTGCTTCTGGCAATCCGTAGTGCTTCATGCTGCCTTCCCCTCCCGTTCCGAATTGTCTGTAATATTTATTGTAGTTTTCAAAATTTATATAAACAATATATAATTTAGATGAAATCAATCTCATTTTTCGATAAAAAAGGGAGGGAGAAAATGGAATTAAGACAACTGCTATACTTCGTCGAAGTTGCCAAGCGCGAGCACGTATCCGAAGCGGCCGATGCCCTTCATGTCGCCCAATCGGCGATCAGCCGGCAAATCGCCAACCTTGAAACCGAACTCGGCGTCCAACTCTTTGAACGGGAAGGACGGAATGTCAAACTCACCCCCATTGGCCGCCATTTTTTGCCTCATGCGGAAGCGGTGCTGAAAGCGATCGACGATGCCAAGCAACAAATTGAGGAGTATTTGGATCCGGAACGCGGAACAATTAAAATCGGCTTCCCGACCAGTCTCGCCAGCCAGATGATGCCGATGGTCATTTCCGCCTTTAAAGCGGAGCACCCAAATGTCTCGTTCCATCTTCGCCAAGGAGCATACCGTTATTTGATTGAGGCGGTGAAAAAGCGAGAAATTGATTTGGCATTTCTCGGGCCGATTCCAGCGCGCGAAATCGGTATTAAAGGGGAAATTTTATTTTCCGAGCCGTTTTTCGTCCTTTTGCCAAACAGCCATCCGCTCGCCCGTCGCGACCGGATCGTGTTAAACGAACTCCGTAACGATCCGTTTGTGACATTTCCAAAAGGATATATTTTGCATCAAATTTTAATTGAGGCCTGTCACCAAGCGGGGTTTGTCCCAAATGTCTCATCGGAAGGCGAGGACCTCGACGCCATTAAAGGACTCGTCTCCGCCGGCATCGGCGTCACTCTCCTGCCAGAGAGCGCCTTATCGGAAAGCCTTCTCCGTTATGCCGCCAAAGTACCGCTGGAAATGCCGCAAGTGAAACGAAACGTCGGCATCATCATTTCCGACCATCATGAGCTTGCCCCGTCGGTGAAAGTATTCTACCAGTTTGTAAAAGACTTTTTCTCCGAGCTGGAGCGGTATCAGCTTGGGTAGAAAGCATGAAAGAAAAAAGAAGGGGAGACGATTCTTCCCCTTCCTCCTTATCTCGCGATTTTGGCCATCGCTTCACAAGCACGCATCATTTCTTCTTCATGGTTCGCCCTGCGCTGGCTTCAACGGCAGCGATATATACTCCTTTTCACAATAAAATGCTACTTAATAAAGGAGATATCGCTCACGTTTCTTGTGAAAGGCTTCCACATCCTTTTCCCAACGCTTTTTCATTTGTTCCATCGTCATTCCCTCTTCAATCGCCTTTCGAACCCATCCATTTCCGATCAGTTGATCAAAATAAGAGATTCCTTGACTATCTTCAGCGCGAAAAGCAAATTGATCTGGATACAAATCATGAATCGTCTTTACCATTGCTACTCCTGTTTCGACCGGTCGGAACACTTGGCGATCGGTGACATGAATTTGTACACCATGTACGAGTGTTCCGCTATATTTCGAGAACGTTGGCTGAAAACTTGCTGGACGGAAACGTACGCCCGGAAGGCGAAGAGCGTTTAATTTTTCAGCTAACTGCAACCCATCGATAAACGGAGCGCCAATCAGTTCAAATGGCTTTGTTGTCCCGCGGCCTTCCGATACATTTGTTCCTTCAAACAGTGCCGTTCCGGGGTATACCAAGGCAGTATCCAATGTTGGCATGTTCGGAGATGGTAACACCCATTGCCATCCCGTATCATCATAATACATTGAACGTTTCCAACCTTTCATTTTCACGACGGTGACATCCGCATCAATACCGAACTCTTTATTAATAAGCAACGCCAATTCACCGACAGTCATTCCATGTCGCAACGGGATGGGATACATTCCAACAAAAGAGGAATAGTCCGTTTCTAGAACAGGTCCTTCGACTTTCACGCCGCCCAACGGATTCGGGCGATCTAGCACAATAAATGGGATGTTGTTTTCCTTTGCTGCTTCCATTGCATACGCCATCGTATAAATATACGTGTAAAACCGAGCGCCGACATCTTGAATATCAAAAAGAAGGATATCTACTCCCTTTAACATTTCTGGTGTCGGTTTTTTCGTTGGCCCGTACAAACTATATACGGGAAGGCCAGTCTTTTCATCAATGTAAAAAGGAACGTATTCGCCAGCCTGGGCGCTGCCGCGCACTCCATGTTCCGGTCCATATAAAGCGACGAGTTCAACATCACGATCATTGTAAAGAAGGTCTACTGAGCTATTTAGATCCCGATCAACTCCCGTTGGGTTCGTAATGAGGCCGATCCGTTTCCCTTTTATTAACTTCTTCTGCTCTTTGAGTAATACCTCAATGCCCAACTCTAGCTGTGGATGCTCTTTTTTCTTCGGGGCTTTGGCCAAGGCATCGGTAAACATAAATAAACTTAGCAAGATCAAAGAAAACATCATCCACCATTTCTTTTTCATAACGTTCCTCCCGTTTTAGTAACTAAGGCCATGACCATATTCGTACAATATACCGCCATCATAACGTGGAATCGTTACCGGAAGCCGGCCGGTTGGCATGTTGATTCCAAAAATCACATCTACCACCGCCTGAAAACTTGCCGGTTGAAAACTATACTGGGCCAAATATGCCTCAACGTCCGGGTAGGACATCATATCATACGGGTTGCGAATCCCGATAGCAATAACAGGAGCATCCGTATTATCAATCATTTGTCGCACCATTTTCATTTGTGGATTGGACGGCAGCCGCTCTGAGGCGTTTGACGTATAAGTGCCGACAATAACGGCATCGGCTTTTTTTACGCTTTGTAACTGCTCCTCGTTTAACGGAGCTGCACCTTGAATCACAGTCACATTGGACACATATGCCCGCACCGCTTCAGCCAATGATTCAATCATCGTATTGCCGACAACGACGAGATGATCGATTTTGCTTGGCGATAGCGGCAATACTTGTTCATTTTTCACCAATGTGATCGATTTGGCTGCCGCTTCGCGCTCGATTTGTTTATGCTCCTCTGAACCGACAACACGCAACGCGCGATCGATCACTTCCTGTTCATTCGGCGGCGTCTCTTGCTTAAAAATACCCCGTTTCACTTTCAACGTCAAAATCCGTTTCACGGATTGATCGATCCTCTCTTGTGAGATCTCACCGTTTTCCACCGCCTTCTTCAAACCGGTAGCAACTTCTTCCAATCCGATCGGCATCAGCACAATATCCGCACCCGCTTGCACCGCTCTAACTGCTGCATCGACCGGTCCGAAATGATCGCTGATGGCTTTCATGTTCATAGCATCCGTAATAATCACGCCTTGAAATCCCATTTCTTGACGCATTAATTCCGTAAGCACTTTATGTGACAATGTGGCAGGAAGCGAAATTTCTGTCCCGTCTTTTTGGGAAATGACTTTCGTATCATCGATTTTCGGGAATGTGACATGGGCGGTCATCACCGCGTCAATCCCAGCTTCCATTGCCTTTTGAAACGGATACCATTCCACCGTTTCAAGACGGCTTCGGTCGTGTGGCACCTCGGGAAGTCCGAGATGAGAGTCGACCGCAGTATCCCCATGACCTGGAAAATGCTTGGCGGTAGCGGCAACACCGCTATCTTGCAGCCCTTTCATATATGCTGTCCCTAGTTGGGCGACCAATTCTGGATTTTCACCGAATGAACGAACCCCGATAACCGGATTATCCGGATTGTTGTTTACGTCCAAAACAGGTGCTAAATTCATATTTATGCCTAACGCGTATAACTCTTCGCCAATCGCATGTCCTACTTTGTAAGCGAGCGACTCCGAACGCGTAGCTCCGAGCGCCATATTCCCTGGCATATTCGTCCCTGACTGCAACCTCGTCACAATGCCGCCTTCCTGATCGATGGAGATCAGCAAACCGAACTTTTCCGCTGCTTGTTGATAATCCATCACAAGCCGTGCTGTCTGCTCGGTCGTT
The DNA here is from genome assembly GCF_000496575.1 of Geobacillus thermodenitrificans subsp. thermodenitrificans DSM 465. GTDB lineage: Bacteria > Bacillota > Bacilli > Bacillales > Anoxybacillaceae > Geobacillus > Geobacillus thermodenitrificans. Next base: position 215,463 of record NZ_AYKT01000005.1, read on the forward strand.
ACAACGTTTTCTCGGAATAAAATAATGCCGCCAATATGATATTTTTGTATGAGCTCTTTGATTTCCGGACGCATCGCCGTGACAGGTGCTCCGTTAAAATATCGGAAATCCGGCATTAGCATCTGGCCGATTTTTTCTTCTAGTGTCAACCCTTTAACCGCTCGCGAAATCACGTCATAACGGCTTCCTTTTTCCTTAGAAACAGACACTTTGATGTCTGATTTTCCCCCTTTTTTTGCTGCAGAAACGGGTTTTACAGTAAATCCGATTCGATCTTTGCGAACGCCATCGGTAACGGTGATGAACGTTTTTCCACTTTTCCCGCTGAAAACTACGGTACCGTTGCGGCTGACAGAAGCGACTTGTCGATTGGATGATTTCCATTGAACCCCTGTTGTCACTTCAGAAAAATTTCCTTTTGGATAAACTTTCAATGCCCGCAATGCGACAGTATTCCCGTCGATGGTTACGTCAACCTCAGGGATATTCTGGTAGATAATCAAATCGACTCCCACTTTCTCTTTGGCTCCAACCTGTGGCGAGGCCCACGAAATGAAAAAGGTGATCACAGTCATGAAAACAGCTGTTTTCCAATAAAATGACATCCCCGTTCCCCCTTATATGGTTTGTTTAAAACGTGCGCCGTTCCCAATCATGGCTTTCCCATAATGTCTCTAACTCTTTCCCATCATCGTCGACAAGGCGAATATTTGTGACATACCAGCCACGCCCGTTAACGGACGAATCGGTACAGTAGCGAAACCGAATGGCAACCGTATGAGCCGGAATAGGCACCGTTTTCGTTGTCCAGTCACTGCTGCCTGTCAGCTGTTCCCCAACTTGCCTCCAATGTTCTCCATCTTGTGATACTTCGACAACACCGAAATCAACATCCGGCTCCATTCGGTACCATGTATCAAACGTTAATGTGAGCTGTTTACGGGCCACTACCTTTGTCGACAGTATCGCATTCAAATGATCTCCATATCCCGCAAACCAAGCTGCTTTTTTCCCGGGAATGGCCACGGGAATGGCGTCTGCCGTTAGACGGGAAACTTGCCTGCGCAACGGATTGATGGATGGCGTATTGCGTGTAGGGTGAACGCGATTAGTTAATAAAATAGCGATCACATTATTGTTCGGGTTTACAACGATGGATGTTCCCGTATACCCTGTATGGCCAAACGATGTATGTTCAGACAATGCATCCATATACCATCCTTGTGCGAGTTCCCACCCGAGCCCATGATCGTATCCAGGAAACTGCGGAATTTGATTTTCCATGAGCAGCTGAACCGTTTCCGGCTGTAAAATCCGCTTGCCGCCATATGTTCCATTTTGCAAAAACATGGAAGCAAAAATAGCCAAATCCCTAGCAGTTGAAAACAATCCCGCATGTCCGGCCACCCCATCTAGCGCCCATGCGTTTTCATCATGCACTTCCCCCCAAACCATTCCTCTTCCCGTCCATGGCTGATATTCCGTAGCAGCGATTCTCCTCTTTTTTAGCAACGGGGGATTATACATCGTATTGTTCATGCCTAACGGCTTCGTAATATACCGATACACAAACTGATCAAGACGTACGCCCGATAAACGTTCGACCAATGCACCTAAAGTAATCATGTTCAAATCACTGTATACATACGTTGTTCCCGGGGGATGCTCAAGCGGCTGGGCAAATACAATTTGCAAACGATCGTCGCGATTCGTTCCCATTGTATACAGGGGGATCCACGCCGCCAGCCCAGACGTATGGGTCATCAGTTGACGGATCGTTACATTTTCTTTTCCGTTTTGGGCAAATTCCGGTATGTACTTCGCAACAGGATCGTCTAGCGAAAATTTTCCTTGTTCGTATAGCTTCATCGCCGCTGTTGTTGTGAACAGTTTGCTGATGGATGCCAAATCAAACATTGTGTCCATTCGCATCGGAATCGGCTGTTTAGATTGTGTAAACGTATCGTCCTCATACTGTTTGGCATATCCATACGCTTTCTGTTTCACAATCATTCCGCGCCGCACAATGTAAACGACCGCCCCCGAAATGACGTTGTCGCGCATGGCTTGCGTTATGACTTCATCAATTTTTCGTAAAGGAGCTTCTCTCATGCCAGCAGCTTGAGGTGTTCCAGGATGAATAACCGCGGAAATCGATCCTTTCTGATCCCAAGAAAAAGAGGCTTTCCTGTGAGACTGACTCGTTTTATACGCTTTTATTTCGGCTGACTCGATTGTAGGGGTTGGATCATGGTGGGATGTGGCGGCGACCGGTGAACAAAAAAGAACGGAGCCGAACAAAATCGACGACAAGATCATAAAAACAGGCCGCTTATCCATAAAATAGCCCCCTTTATCCGATTAAGATCTCCCGCAAAACAATGATAGCGCTTTCTATCGTTATCATACAAGTTTTTTGGTATAGTTGTATATACCACTTTATTACCAATTACCTCCATATTTCGCTTCTTCAAATAGCTCTTTTTCATCTATTGAAATGCTTCCCTGTATAGGTATGATGGCACATATCTTTGTCACCACATCCGATAAAACACTTAGAAGAACGTGGAAGGATTTTGTCGTGAAGTAACTATGGTGATTCTTGATCACTCAAGACCAAATGATAAATATCATGCCTTTATATTAATGAAGAAACTCCCCTGCCTCTATTCGGCAGGGGATCTCGTTCGTCTCTTCTCCGTTAGACCAACCGTACAACTGTCCGGCCGCGTAGTTCGCCGCGCAAAATACGCGCAAGCGCCCCCGGCAGTTCATGAAGCGAAATTTCATGGACAATTTGCTCCAAATCCGGCTTTAAATCGCTAGCCAATTGCTCCCAAATGCGAAGGCGCAAGTCCATCGGGCAATAGACGGAATCGATGCCAAGCAGGCTGACACCGCGCAAAATAAACGGGTGGACGGTTGTCGGCACCTCGACGCCTCCTGTTAATCCACTCACTGCCACCGCTCCGCCGTAGCGGATACGGCTCAACACGGTTGCTAGCGTCCGTCCGCCAACCGGATCGACCGCCGCCGCCCAACGCTGCTTATCAAGCGGGCGGATGCGCTCGGCCGTGACATCCTCGCGCGTCAACACTTCTTTTGCTCCTAAAGCACGCAAATAGTCGTGCTCTGTCGCTTTGCCTGTACTCGCTGCCACCGTGTAGCCGCGCTTGGCAAGCATCGACACTGCTAGACTGCCAACACCACCCGTTGCCCCCGTGACGAGCACAGGTCCGCGTTCCGGAACAAGTCCGAGCTCCTCAAGACGGTGAATGGACAACGCCGCTGTAAAGCCAGCCGTACCGATCGCCATCGCTTCTCGTAACGTCAACCCTTTCGGCAATGGGACGAGCCAATCGCCATGTAAACGCGCATACTCACTGTACCCCCCAAAGTGAGTAACACCGATTTCATAGCCGGTCGCAATCACCTCATCCCCTTCGCGAAATCGCGCGTCGTTTGAGGAGACAACAATCCCAGCCAAATCAATCCCTGGCACAAACGGATACGTTTTCACAATTTTACCATCCGGAATCGATGCCAATCCGTCTTTGTAGTTGACACTTGAATAGTGGACGCGGACGACGACATCTCCTTCTGGCAAATCATCCATCGAGAGCGTTTCAACTCCGGCTGTAAACTCCGCTTCGGTTTTGTTGACGACAAACGCTTGGAATGTCGGCACGGTTCCCCCTCCTTCTTCATTTTGTTTATTCCGCTAGTCTATGTTCGACATACTAGCAGACGATTCCTTTTCCCAAAACGTCGGTGCTATCATCATCCCACTCTTCGCTGTTGGGCGGCAGTCATCCTTTATGTTCCTTCCTTCGCTTCCCCTCTTCACTGCCATATTTTCCCATACAGCAGCTAAAACTCTATAAAAATGCCAGCCAAGGCAACCACCCGGCTGGCATTCCTTTTCTATTTGATTTGTGCTAATGCCTCCGTCAAGACACGGACAAGGAATGAAAGCTCATCATCACTGATGCACAGCGGCGGCGATAAGGTAAGCACGTTGTTGTACCCGGCGACCGTCGCTCCGTTTTTGCCGATAATGACACCATGCTCTTTGCAGCGGCTGATTACTTGATTGACGAGCGATACATCCAGCGGCTCTTTCGTCGTTTGGTCAGCAACAAGCTCAATGCCGACAAGCAGCCCTCTTCCGCGCACATCGCCAACATACGGATGGTCAGCCAGTTTCGTTTTCAGTGCTGAAAGCAGCCATTCGCCCGCCTCACGTGAACGGTCAAACAGATGCTCTGTCTCCATGATTTCAATATTTTTCAGCGCCAGAGCGCACGAAGCCGGATGGCCGCCAAACGTATTAACATGACGGAAATAGTCGTATTCATCCGTTCCTTTAAACGCCTCGTAAATTTCCTTTCGCACCGCCGTTGCTGCCAGCGGCAAGTAGGCGCTTGTAATGCCTTTCGCCATCGTAATGATATCCGGCTTAATCCCCTCATGCATGAACCCAAACGGCTTCCCTGTTCGGCCGAAACCGCAGATGACTTCATCGACAATGAGTAGTGCTCCGTGTTTTTCACATACTTCCTTGACCGCCTTCATGTATCCATCTGGCGGCATGAGCACTCCGCCGCCCGTGATGATCGGCTCCATGATCATGGCGGCGATCGTCTCACTCAGTTCCCACGTCATCACATCGTCAACAGCTTTCACGGCTCGCAGCTGGCGCGGATCGTCCGCTGCATCAGGATCGCGGTATCGATCAGGCGGCGGCACATGGATGAAGCCCGGAGCGAGCGGCTCATATTTGTATTTTCGTTGTGCCTGTCCGGTCGCCGCGAGCGCTCCCATCGAATTGCCGTGATATGCCCGGTAGCGGGAGATGATTTTGTATCGGTGGGGTTCGCCACGTTGCTGATGATATTGACGGGCAATTTTAAACGCTGTTTCATTCGCCTCCGACCCGCTGTTGGAAAAGAAGATGACATACTCATCGCCTAACAGCTCATTGAGTTTTTCCCCAAGCTGAATGGCAGGCAAGTGACTTTGCGTCAGCGGGAAATATGGCAGCGTTTTCAGTTGCTCGTACGCCGCTTCAGCGAGCTCCTCGCGCCCGTAGCCGACATTGACGCACCAAAGCCCGGCCATGGCGTCCAAATATTTGTTTCCAGCGACATCGGTCACCCAGCATCCTTTGGCTTCGGTCACAACAACCGTCGCGTTTGGATTGTACGGCTTCATCGAATGCCAAATGTATCGATCGTCTTTGTCGAGCCATAATTGATGGCTTTGTTCAGTTTTCATCACCGCTTGGCTCCTCTCTATTTAGAATCGCCTCATGCTATAGTCATTATCGCGCAACTTCCTACGCCGTTCATTAGACACAATGTAAAAACAGTCATTGAATCTGTTCCACAGTTTGGCTACCTTGTTCTATCTAAACCGCCATCCATTCCCCTGTTGCGCTCTTCCCCATGGAAGCGGGCTTCCTAGCTGCTCCCGCAAACAGGCTTTCCGTTTCCATTCACTAAAGTTGCGCATTTCTTTGCGCGTATAGCGCCTCTCCATCACCCATCAAGTAGTCATACGCTTTGATCATCAGCTCAATAGCCAATCGTTTGTTCGCCTCCATGAAATTATCCCCAAGGAAGCTTTCCAGCTTCTCGATGCGGTGATACAACGTTTGCCGGACGATAAACAGCCGTTTTGCCGCCTCTTGCTTCGAACCGTTGCACTGCAGATACACTTTGAGCGTTTCAAGCAGCTTTCCATTATATTTCCGGTCATACTCAATAATCGGCCCTAAATATCGGTTGATGGCCTCACGCAAATCGCTATATTTGTCTAACACCATAATCATCCGGTATAAATGCAAATCATCGTAAAACAGGCTAGCTCCCTGTTCGTCCAACCGACTGCGAATTTTCAGCGCCTCTAGCGCAGCGCGGTAGCTTTGATTGATGGAAGAAAGAGATGGGACAAACGTTCCGACGCCGACCGGCAAGGCGGAAAGTCGTGTTTGCATAAAGTCCGATGCCATGAGACATTTGATTCCTTCCTCGATCCGGCTCTTCCACGTCTCCTCATCCCGAAGATTGATGGCAATAAACGCAAGGTGGCGTCCCATCTCTACCGAAAATAAGAGAAACCCGCGTTGCTCAAACAGCGAACGGCATAACAGCTTAAAATATGTTGAATCAAAGTTTCCTTTTTGACCCGCCGTCCCCACTTTACAAACCCATACCACTCCCCCGCGGCTATGAAGGGAAGGATGATGGTCTAATAAATAGGAAGAAATCTCTTGATCGGAGTACTCTCCTTCAATCCAGCCCTTTAGCCACTCATTTTCTTCGGTGCGCCGCCTCTCCTCGACGTAAAGGTTCCGCAACAAGTGCTGGGCCAGCGCTGTTGCGGTGCGATCCAAAATGAGCAAATCAAACTCGTTGATGTCCCGTCCGACAGGAAGAAGGGCCAACTCCGCGTATTCAGCACCAAATAACGAAATCGGCTTGACGACCGCAGCTGATGGCCAGTCGCTTTCTCCTCCAAGCCCAACACCTGCCCCCAAATTCCCCCTTGGCCGGCTCGGTATGTATTCCACATCCCCGCCGTGCATGTGGAAAACAACCTGATGGCCTAGGCAGCTGTGCAAAAATGTTAAAATCTCCCGATAATGATGAACCGTCAACAGCTTTTTGTTCAACTCTTGAGAATACGACTCGAGCTGAGCGATCATTTGATACTGCTGATTAATTAAATACGTGTGAATATCGTGAGTAATCTCGACGAAAGGAACTTCCTCAAGAAAAAGAATGAGCGGGAAATGATGACGGTTAGCCAGTTCCAGTGCCTCCTTTGGAATGGAGGAGGCATACGTTCCCAATTCGATGCATAGCCCGGAAGCATCACATTCGATCAGCTGCCGAAGCAGCGATAAAAACAATGAGTCATCTTCCCGCCACCCGACACCAGTAGACAAAATGAGCTCTTTGCCGCGCAACAAATTGCTGATTTTCGTGACCTCAACAACATGCACCCATTTGACCGTCCTTGACAGTCCTTCTTTTCCAGCAATAACGACCGCCTTTTGGAAATACTTCCTCTGTAAAACATCGGCGACTGTCAGAGGAAAGCCGTACCCCATCCTTTCCTCCCCCTTTGCTTGACTACTGTCAAAAATATTCGGAACTTTACAACCAAAATCCTGCTAATAAGATAACGTCTATTGACAAATTGTCCAATAGCTACCTATTTTTTATTGGCACTTTGTCTAATGTGCATCATGGCTTTTCCCTATACACTAAAAAAACAGCAGCGTAGTCAGACTATTTAGTTAATTTCACTTCCTTTGAAAGGAGGAATTGGGATGAATCATTCCGGTCTGCAAAAAGGGTTAAAAGAGCGCCATATGACGATGATTGCCATCGCCGGGGTTATCGGTGCCGGGTTGTTTGTCGGAAGCGGAGCTGTCATTCACTCGACAGGACCGGGAGCCATTGTTTCTTACGCTCTAGCAGGCGCACTCGTCGTGCTTGTCATGCGGATGCTCGGGGAAATGGCGGCCGCCCGCCCGACGAGTGGATCGTTTGCCGCCTATGCTCATGAAGCGATCGGCCCATGGGCAGGATTTACCGTTGGGTGGCTGTATTGGTTTTTCTGGGTGATTGTCATTGCCATTGAAGCCAACGCAGGAGCGGCAATCATCCAATATTGGTTTCCTTCCATTCCGTTATGGCTCCTTAGCCTCGTTCTCACCATTTTGATGACACTGACAAACATTTGGTCTGTAAAATCTTACGGGGAGTTTGAATATTGGTTCGCCTTCATCAAAGTGGCGAGCATCGTTCTTTTCCTCATTCTCGGCTTGGCGTTCATCTTTGGCCTCGCTCCAGGCAGCGAACCGGTCGGGCTGAAAAACTTAACCGGCCACGGCGGATTTATGCCGCATGGCATCGGCTCCATCCTTGTTGGTATTGTGATCGTCATTTTCTCCTTCTTCGGAACCGAAATCGTCACGATCGCTGCCGGAGAATCAGCCGAACCACAGGAAGCAGTATCGAAGGCGACCAAATCGGTAACATGGCGAATTTTAGTCTTCTATATCGGATCCATTGCCGTTGTCGTAACCTTGCTGCCGTGGAACTCCGCAAGTGTCTTGAAAAGCCCGTTTGTTGCCGTTTTGGAACATGTTGGCGTCCCTGCGGCCGCCCAAATTATGAACTTTATTGTATTGACTGCCGTTTTGTCCTGCCTCAATTCCGGACTGTACACAACGTCGCGCATGCTTTACTCTCTCGCTGAAAAAGGAGAAGCGCCAAAGTCATTTTTACGGCTCAACAAAAACGGTGTTCCGGTTCGGGCAGTCATCGCCAGCACGTTGTTTGCCTATATTGCCGTCATCATGAACTACGTCTCGCCAGATAAAGTGTTTCTCTTTCTTGTCAACTCTTCCGGAGCGATCGCATTGCTCGTCTATTTAGTGATTGCTGTCTCACAACTGCGCATGCGACAAAAACTTGAACGCGAAAACAGCACCGCCTTAAAAATCAAAATGTGGCTGTTCCCATACTTAACCTATTTTACGATTCTCGCCTTGCTCGTCATCCTTGCCTCCATGCTGTTTATTGAATCAATGATCTCACAGCTGCTGTTAACATTGCTCATTACCGCCGTCGTCATCGTTTACTACTTCGTCTTTGCCCGGCGCCACCTCAATCCAAACTACCAGCCAGCCACGCCGACGCCGGCGAAAGATTAATATCCATCAAGACGAAGGAGAATCGCGCCCACCAATAAGGGCGCGATTTCTTTTGAATCGACTCTTTTGTTCCCCCGCGACTTATCCACCTTATGTTTTTATGGACATACAAAAGTGACAACTTTTCAAACTTCCACCGGTATCTATATACATGGGTCGCTCCGCGTTGTATACTGACATTGAGAAGAATTTCACAAAAACTAGGAGGACGAAACAATGATTGTCCATGAACTGATGGACATGGAACATTTATTTGTAGAGCAATTGCAGGAAGGTTACTACATCATCCACGAAACGTACCAAAACGTGCTCGTTGAACCAGAAGACGGTGACGCCGTCCGGCAAGTGGATGCCGGAACCGAAGAAGTCGTCACCATCTTGTTCGACCCGGGCAATGAATATTCACTCCTTTGTCTTGATACGTACACGTTTGCCGGCGACATGCCGTCCTTAACTGAGCTGAAAGAGACGATTGCTGCTGAATATGATGTGTTTGTCAACAACGATCACGCGGCATCCTTATAATCCCCGCCCCTAAGCAGCCGCCATAGGAGAATCTGCGTACATTCCGGCAACCACACACACCGCCATGAGCACAGCTGAAACAAAGACGAAAACACTGTACGAAAATGATTAGCCAAGAGACAGCCCGTTCGCTTAGCGAGCGGGCTGTTTTGATTTCCGTTCAATTTGAAACACTTTAAAGCCGATATCAAGATCAATCTTTCCCGTTTCACGAATGATTTTCTCCCCTGCACGGCAGATGCGCTCACGACCGATGTCACAAATCGTCCGAAACCCAGCTTGATACGCCGCAGATGTTTTCACCATCCGTTCAGGGAGCTGCACCATGATGAACGACCGCTGTCCCCCGTCTTCGGCGTTTTGCTGCATGACCGCATGAGCCGTTGTCGCCGAACCGGAAAAAAAGTCGAGGATGACGTCATCATCCTTCGTTGTCAATGCCACCATGCGCTGAATGAGCTTGACCGGCTTCGGGTAGTCCATCACCGCCATCCCGTCAAACAGCTCCTTCAGCTCTTTTTTCGCCTCTTGCGAGTGAGACACTTCATCATGCGTCCAGATCGTAAGCGGCGTCATCGTCGGTTTCACTTCACGCAAAAACCGCTTCAGGCGCGGCACCCCGTTTCCGTGCTTGCCAAACCAAATGCGATTGTCCGCTGCCAGCTCGGCGAAACGTTCTTTCGTCACCCGCCAGCAATACCCGCTCGGCGGGGAAACAACCCGGCCGCCCGGCGTCACGATGTCATAAATTTTTTCCGGAATGGGCGGACCGACCGACAAATCGCCTGACATCCACGGCCCGCGCGGGTCGTTATCCGGATTCGCATACCGCCCATTTGCCTCCGAGTCGCGCGGCAAGCCGTACCAAGCGAGACGGTCGATGTTTTTCGCATAGCACAAAATGAAGTCATGGTTGCGGGAGGCGAACTTGTTCATGTTGACCGGCGAAAACGCCCGCTGCCAAATGAACGTCGCGACGAAATTACGCTCACCGAAAATTTCATCGCACATTTTTTTCAAATTGGCCTGTTCCGTATCGTCAATAGAGATAAAAATGGCTCCCGTCTCAGCCAACAACGCCTTCGCCACCCAAAGGCGCGGATACATCATGTTAAGCCAGCCGGCATGAACGCGCGCTTCCTCCTGCTCTATATGTGAAGCGGCGCGCTTCCTTTTGCGCCAATTGTCTTTGTACGTGAACGCTTTGCCTGTATTGTACGGCGGGTCAATGTAAATCATTTGCACGCTTCCTTCATGTGACGCTCGCAGCAACTTGAGCGCTTCCAAATTGTCCCCTTCAATATACCAGTTGTTCGTCGTCTCCCACCGCTTACTTGCCGCTCGGTCGGGCCGCAGCGCTCCGATGGCGGGCGTTTCCGCCAACTGCTTCGCTCCCGCCTTCCCCGGCCATGTGAATCCGTACACTTCGTCTTGCTCTTCGTAACCAAGCTCTTTTTTCAACCGCTCCCAATCGATCGCTTCGCCTGCCACCACTTCCGGAAAAAGCTCTTTGACCCGCTCCAGCCTCGCGCTCACTGCCCCTTTTGTTCTCCTGCCACCGTTTGCCATAGCACGCCCCCTCTCCCGCACCACCCTGTCGGCGGCGCTTCTTATCCACCAACAAGAGATCGTATTTCCAATATTTCGCCATGGCAAACGGTTTTCCTGCCTCAATTCTTAGCCAAAAAACACCCCCCGCCTCCTGCGAACGGAAGCGGGGGAGTAGAATCCTTTAAACGAGGCCTTCCTCTTTCAACTTTCAATCAAGAAGAATTTTTTTTGGTTGAAGGAGATGTTTCAATCCTCTAAACGAGGCCTTCCTCTTTCAACAGCTCCTTCATTTTACCATTGATTTTCTAAGGCGGCAAGGGGCCATTTTTCACACCCCTTCCACCCCCTCAAAAAATAAAATGTGGTTATGTCAACTTGTACAACTGACCAAAAACGTCAACCATCCAAATCATTGATAAATCAAGATCATGTTTCGTTTTACGAAAGAAAAATCGCCATGCACACCTCCCCTGTTTTTTGGCTGTTTTTGGACCGTACACCGCGCCATATGCACGGGAACGAACCGAATTGGCAGGGAAGGCGGCATGGCAGCTGAAGCAGCCAGCAGCGGCGCTATTCCTTTTTCCATCTTAATGGTGGCGGGAAGCCACCTGATCGAACACGCGGCACCCGACTCGATACATGTGCAGGACGGCACCGTCGACAACGAACGTTTGGGCTTCTCCGTGCCTCGACGCATAGTGCTCGAGACCGATCATAAAGTTCACCCCTTCGCGATAGTCGTCGTTTCCTAAGACGTGCAGCGATGGGGATAGAAGATGGCGGGAAAGGAAAAGAATCGTCTTTTTCCGCGCGCGTGTGAGCGAGACGTTCAATCGGTTGAGGCTGTAGATGAACTCCCCTTCCATCGCGGCCAGTTCCGGGTCGGCGACGCCGTAGCTGATGATGGCCGCTTCCGCCTCCTGACCTTGCATTTTGTCGACCGTATCGACGAAAAACGGCGGACGCAGCCCCTCGCGTTCAAGCGCGCGGCGAATGGCGCGGATTTGCGCGCGATGCGGCGAGATGATAAACAGTCCGTTGCGCCAAAACGCCTTGTCGCCGTCTGGCGTATCATGATATCGTTTTCCATCGCCATCAAGCAGCCGCTCCCGAAGCGTTTTCGTTACGCTCGCCACCCAACGCGCTTCCGCTTCGTTTTCTTGTGCGCCGTACACGCCATCATACGTGCAGACGACAAGCGGATAGTCGGGATCGATCGCCGCTTCCACCCATTCATCGGCAGTTGGAGCGGCGGCGAGCGTCAGCGTTTGCTCGGCAATTCGACGGTTGAACGCCGTATAATCCCGTCCGTAAATCTGCTCAGCCGGATAGCGGCAGAGCGTCTCATTCATGCGGAAATTATCCGTCAACTGGCAAGTGAGCCGCTTCTCCACGTCTGCGTCAAACAGCAGGCGGAAAATCGATTCGAACAAAGGCGGCTCCCCTTCGACGGTCTTGTACGCTCCTTGAATAATCGGCGGCAGCTGAAAATGGTCGCCAACAATGAGCAGCCTCCCTGCCTTTTTCACATGACGGAGCGCGAGCAACGAATCAGCCACCCGAATTTGCGACGCTTCATCGAGCACGACGACGTCAAATCCGCCATCTAGCAATCCTTTTTCATGCGCTCGTTGGATGCCGTACAGCGTGGCGCCAAGCACGCAATGACGGCCGCTGTCAAGCCATTCCCAAACTTCGCCGTCCGCCAGTTCGATGATCCCTTTGGCGTTTTCCGTCTGAACCGCGCCGAGCTTCGCAATGCTTACCTTCCCTTGCGGCGCAAGTTCCTTGATTTTGTTCAGGCAGTTTTCGATCGCCGCGTGGGTGAAGCCAGAAATAAGAATGGCGAGCCTCCGCCCCCGCTTCTCATAAATCGCCATCAGCAAACGAAGCGCCGCGGCGATAAAGTGCGTTTTCCCCGTGCCCGGCGGCCCCCAAACGAGCGTCAATGTATAACGAAGAAGATGGACAAACGCTTGACGCTGGCTTTTCGTCAGCCTGCTTTCACGGAGAAGCGCCTTGACTTCGTCCGCTTCCCACTTCGGCCGGAACGTTTTTCGATAGCGGATCGGGTCGCGGATCAAATCCAGAATGCGATGATTTTCCTGATCCAACGCTTGCAGCGCCCGCAAGACGCGCACTGTGGTCAAATCGGCATAGCGCAGCGACAGCAAATAATTCTCGCCTTTGACAAGCGGGAAACGGTCAAGCAATCGAGGCAGCTCGAGTTCAAGTTCAGCCGTCTTGCCATCATCATCGATCGTGCGAATACGGGCAAAGTACAAGTTGGCCCATCTCGGCGCCGACCGGTCGCCTGCGTATTTCATATCGGGAAACGTCTGTTGCGCTTTCTCCCCTTCCTCATCACATTCCGTCAACAGCCAGTTGGCTTTTTGGTCGATTGCTTCAAGTGCATGTCGATTGTTCAATCGAAACCGCTTGGCGCCAAGGTACGTTATATGAAGCGTAACTCCCGTTTCAAGCCGATCGGCAAGCGGAAGCGAGCGGCGCTGACGAACATCCAAGTAGTTTAATAGCGCCTCGTAGCGCGCCATAAACGCCAACTTCGAAATGAGCGGATCACGGTAATGAGCCGAATCGGGAAAACGGAATTTTTCCGGCCAAACGGCGAGCGGAGAAGGCTGGATACGAGCAGCCCAAGCGCGGATACCTCGGATGATACTGTGAGCAGCCCAAAGGCGGCGTCTCAGTTCCCCCTCAACCTCTTTCCTTTTTTCTTCGTCCCCGGTTTGCCACGCGTCATGCAATACATCCATTTTCATGGCGTTTGTCAAGCGAAACGAAAAGCGCTCGTTCGCTCGATACGTAAACGGACGATCGCTGTAAGCGGCGATATACGCCGACAAGTCCTCAAGACGGTAAGCAACATGCACCGGCAAAGCAAACAGTTGGCTCGCTACGGTCGTCAAAACGACAACTGGAAGCGGAACCATCTCCTTCGGGTGCTGATGGGCGCTCGATAGCACACCACTATGAAAATAAAATAATAGACGAACCGCTTTTTCTTGGTATTCGCGATCAAGCAGAAGCTCAGAAAGCATATGTTGCAAGTTGTCCCATTCATAGTTGTCAACGACATACGCCTGCACGGATTTTTGCGCCTGCCATTCGCGCGTTTTGTTGTAATCATGCACCGTCTGAAGCAAGCGATCGAGCGCGTCGACAAACTTCCGAATGACCGCATCGCATTCTTCCAAACAGCGGGCGACAAAATGATGCATTTCCGATCCCGTTCCAAACACGTCTATTCCGCCAACGCGGTACAACGATGCGGCCGCGATTTTCCCCGTCGCCTGATCGCGCTGAGCCGTGAAAATCAAACGGATGTCCTCCCATTTAGGCATATCCGCTACAACGCGATCGTGCGGAATGACTTTTTCTTTAGCGATGGCCATAAGCTGGGTTTCAAGCCGCCGGCGCTGGCGGGCCAATGTGGCGTTTTGTTTCAGCACGGATCCGTTTTCTTCACGCTGAAGAAATTGGTGAAACGCTCGAATAGTTTCAGGCAATTGCTGTTCGCGGACGAAGCGGGAGGTGTAGCTGGATAAGTACGGGACAAGGGAAATGTGCGCCTGTTGCCGCGCCTTGTCCAAACAGTAGCTATAAAATGGACACCATTCGCAACGGTAATCCAAATGCCAAAACAAGTCATCCGCCTGTTTTTCCGTCAGTATCGTCAGCTCACTGGATAAAAAATGTTCAATATATGGAATCAGCTGGCGAATGTTGGTCGTTTGCGGCTGCTCAGCCCCGTACGTCCATATCCTCGTTTCGTCCAAATCAACCTTCCCTTTGATTCCATGCTCTTCTAAAACGAAAGATAAAATCAGTGCGTACAGCGCTGTTTGCACACGGTGAGAAAATTGCAATGCGTCGGACGATTTTATATCAATGATGCGAAACGTCCAACCGTCTTGCCCCCGCACACATTCAATAACATCCGGACGGCACGCCGCAAAACGGACGGTTCCCGGATTCAATCCGTACCGTTCGTAAAAACGGGGCGGCACAATCAAGGTGGGCTGATACAAATATCGCTTGCTCGGCTCCTTCAGCTCCCGGATCGTCTCTTCGCTATCCAAATAACAATGTGAAAGTGGCAAGTCAGACACCTGCTTGCCCATCTTCACTTCATCGGCCAAATAGGTGGAAATTACCGTCTTCTCCCACTCCACCCCACGGCGCAACACGTTTTCATGGCTCGCCGGCCGTCTAAACAGTTCTTCAGGCACATCGAGCTCGCCGCGCCGCTCTTTCGCCAATGATCGAAAATACAAGTTTCGCTCACACTCATGGTAAAAATAGCTGGCAATTTTCGCCGGAGAAACGTAAAACATGCACCGATTCCTTTCTTTCTATGTATTTTCGTCCCAAACCGATCGCTGCGTACAGCAATTGTTTATTATATCATACGGCCCCATTTCCTCCTCCATGCCAAGCGGTAGGCACGAATAAGTCTGTTTTACAGATTGTATGTTGGAAATTGGGGAAATGAGACGGCATGCTCTCACTACTGTTCGACCAGCTTGACCATACATGAGAAAGAACATTCAAAAACGTTATTGTGCGACGCTTCCATGAAAGAAGGCGGGCTATGTAAGCCCGCCTAGCTCTCATTATTCAAGACCTTGCTCCACTTGTTTGATCATTTCCGATACGGACGTTAACCCACCGCCCGATAGATACCAATAGTTCGGATCCAGGTACACAATATGGCCGTTTTGATACGCCTTCGTCTTTTTCACGAGCGCGTTTTCAATCGTTTGTTTCGCCGTCGGTTTTCCTTCGACAACAGCGTCACGGTCAATGACAAACAAGTAGTCCGGATTTTGCTCCGCAATGTATTCAAACGATACGTTTTGCCCGTGCGGCGTATCCGCTTTTAAATTCGGGTCAACTGCTTGGACACCAAGAACATCATGAATGAGACCAAAGCGCGACCCTTTTCCGTATGCACTCACTTTTCCACCGGTCGTTAAAATGATCAACGCTTTTTTGTCGCCCGCTTTCGCTTTTACAGAGTCAATTTGTTTTTGGATATTCTCCAATTCTGCTTCGACTTCGTCTTCCTTATCAAAGATTTGCCCCAATAATTTCATGTTGTTAGAAAAAGAAACAAGGTAGTTTTTCGTGTCAACAGCCATGTACACCGTCGGTGCGATTTCGCTGAACTTATCATACAGCTTAGCTTGACGTCCGGAAATAAAGATGACATCCGGCTGAATTTCACTTAACTTTTCAAAATCCGGCTCCTGTAAACTACCGACGTTTTCATAGTCACCGCTTTTGTATTTTTCCAAATACGATGGCACGTTCATTTGCGGCAAGCCCGTCACGTTCGTCCCTAAGCGATCGAGAGTATCGAGCACACCAAAATCAAACACAACGACTTTTTCTGGATTTTTCTTTACTTTCACTTCGCCAAGTTCATGCTTAACGGTGATTTCTTCGACTTGAGCTGCTTTTTTCTCGTTGTTGTCATTGCTTGTATTGCTGCTTGTATTTTCACTGTTTCCGCAAGCGGCTAATACAACAAGAAGCAATGCAGCAACAACCGATAACCACCACTTTTTCATCTGCTTGTACCCCCATTTGTATGATGATCGACATAAGCGAAATGTATATGTTGACAGCTTTTCCGCCTGCTTGGCAAGGGGCGCCCAATCTTGCCTGAGCGAACGCAAAAGCTGAATCAACCGTAGAAATCTAAAAAACCATGCGTTTCGTGCCGACAATGAAACGAGCGCACAATCCTCCACGTTATGGATCACGCAAGCTTCGTCTCGTCGGAACAAGCCGCCGAGCCATATTCACCATTGGCATGATCGATCTTAAAAATATACACAAATGCGTCTGTTCTCAATCGTTTGGATATGAACATCCATATCGTAAATGCCACGCAGTACTTGGCTGCGCATCATAGTGGATACATCGCCTTCGGAAACGACTTTTCCATCCTTTAAGGCAACGATGTAATCGGAATAACAGGAAGCGAAATTAATATCATGCATGACGATAACAATCGTCTTATCCAGCTGATCCACTAAGTTGCGCAATACTTTCATCATTTGCACGGAATGTTTCATATCTAAGTTGTTTAGTGGTTCATCCAAAAAGATATAATCGGTATCTTGTGCAAGCACCATGGCAATATACGCCCGCTGCCGCTGCCCGCCGCTCAATTCATCAAGATAGCGGTGTTGCAGGTCATCGAGCTCCATGTAGTGAATGGCTTCGCGCACATATTCGTTATCTTGGCGCGTCAATCGGCCGCGCGAGTACGGAAATCGGCCGAATGAAACGAGTTCCTTCACTGTCAGCCGAGCAGCAATATGGTTTGACTGCTTTAAAATCGAAATTTTTTTCGCCAGTTCCTCTGTCCGATAACGGCTGATTTCTTTCCCATCGATCCATACTTCGCCGCTATCTTTCGGAATGAGGCGGCTCATGATGGACAGCAATGTGCTTTTCCCCGCCCCGTTTGGACCAATAAGCGATGTCAGTTGGCGCCGGGGAATCGAAAGCGACACTTCATCAACGACTTTTTTTCCGCCATATCGTTTCGATACTTGCTTTACTTCTACCATGCTTTTCGCTCCTTTAACAAAAGATATAGGAAATATACCCCGCCTACCATATTGATAATGACGGACAATGTCGTCGAAAAGGTGAACACCCGCTCAACAACGAATTGACCGCTGACAAGAGCGATTATGCCAAACAGGGCCGCTCCCACCAACAAATAGCGATGTTCATATGTTTGGAAAAACGCGTAAGCGACATTGGCAACAATCAAACCGAAAAACATGATCGGCCCAACGAGCGCCGTCGATACAGAAACAAGCACCGCGATAACCATTAGCATCCGCCTAACGACAGTCTCATAGGAGACGCCTAAGTTGATCGCATGGTCTTTGCCAAGCGATAACACATCCAGTTCATGAAGATGCCGGTACGTGTACCATATAGCCACCACAATGACAATACCGGCAGGCCAAAGCAACTCGGTTTTCATATTGTTGAAACTAGCAAACATGCGGTCTTGGATAATCGAAAATTCATTCGGATCGATCAAATATTGCATAAACGATGTCACGCTTTGAAAAAACGTTCCAAGAATCATCCCGACAAGCAGGATGAAATACACCGTCTGTCCTTCCCGTCGAAAGAGGAAAGAATACAGAAAAACCGAAAAGCCGATCATGCCCCCGGCGGAAAGAAGAAAATGCACCGTATCGTTCATCATCGTCAATGTCGTCGATCCGAACAAAAACACAACCGCCGTCTGAATTAACATGTACACGGAATCAAGTCCAATAATGCTTGGCGTTAAAATACGGTTGTTCGTTATCGTTTGAAACAAAACGGTTGAAATCGCTCCCGCCCAGCCAACAAGCACCATCGCCGTCACTTTTTCACCGCGGGAGCGTAAAACATACTCAATGTTGCCGCGCAACTCCGTAAATAAGAACAACGCAATAAAAGCTAAGGCCAGTACAACGAGCGCTGCTGTTTTCATCCGGTTAGACATATTGCTTCGTTCTCCTTATAAGCAAATATAAAAAGACGCCGCTCCCGATCACCCCGACCGTTAAGCCGATCGGAATCTCGTATGGATAAATGACGATCCGACCAAACAGATCGCAAACAAGCACGAACAAAGCCCCGGCAAGCGCAGTGACCGGCAGCACTTTGCGTAAATGATCACCGTAATACATCGTCACAATATTCGGAACGATCAACCCTAAAAACGGCAAGGAGCCGACTGTCAACACTTCAATCGATGAAGTGACCGCGACAATGATCAGTCCTGTATACACAATCGACCGGTAACGAAGCCCTAAATTCGTGGCCATCTCTTCTCCCATGCCCGCGATGGTAAATCGGTTGGCGTACGCGTAAGCGATCGCCATAAGTGGGACGCTAATGTATAACATCTCATAGCGTCCTTGCATCATGACCGAAAAATCGCCTTGCAGCCAAGCGGAAACCGATTGGATCAAATCATATTTATACGCTAAAAACGTCGTCACCGAGCCGATGATATTACCAAACATGAGACCGACGAGCGGAATGAACACCGAATCTTTATACTTGACACGGTCCAATACCGTCATAAACAACAATGTTCCGGTGAACGCAAACAACACAGCAATGGCGGCCTTTACGATCGGCGAGGCCGAGGCAAACAAAATCATTGACACTAATAGCCCGAGCCGCGCCCAGTCCATCGTTCCCGCCGTTGTCGGCGACACGAATTTGTTTTGACTAAGCTGTTGCATAATCAAGCCGCAAATGCTGACGCTCGCCCCAGCGATGATGATGCTGACGAGCCGCGGCAACCGGCTGATCAAGAAAATTTCCCACGCATCACGGTCTCCCTCCCATAGCGCACGGGGGGATAAATCATGCACCCCGACAAATAAGGAAAGAAGCGATAATCCAAAAAGCAACAACACCCATTTTTTCATTGTCCTCATCCTACCGTTTGTCTTCTTTTATCTGCGCTCATCCCACTCGTTCAACCGCCTCATAAAAACTCAATCAAGTGACAACCGAGCGCAACCTAACTATGTATCCTTTTTCTTTCTGTCGTACAACCCCTTGCTGAAGCATCCGGCCACCATTCCGCTTCCTAGCCAACATATTTTACTAGAATGTGAGAACGAATCGGCTCACAAACCTTTTATCATAGAGAATGATTATCAATACCACAACATCATTTTAATTGATAAAAATTATCATTGTCAATAGGTTTCATTGTTTTTCATTTCCTTCTCATCATAATGTTGTTTGATCAACCGGTTATTGCGTGCCGTGCTTTAGGATGGTACGCAACAGATTAGCGCACCAGTAATGGCAGAACCAAAGCGCGTGCTACGAAACTTCCGTAAAGCAAACAACTGCTATTCAGAAAGACGGTTTTCTTCAAGAGAAACGCCACATTTTCTCCATGCGCATATGATAAAAGGGTGCCCCGTTAACTAGAGACACCCCTTTGACTACTTTCTTACCCTTTGACAAAGACGGTTTTGATGGCAGTGAAAAATTCAATGGCCGCCCGTCCTTGTTCCCGTGAATGGGAACTGGATTGCTTCATGCCGCCAAATGGCGCCTGAAGCTCGACGCCGGCGCTTTCTTCGTTAATCCGCACGAGCCCGGCCTCAATCTCTTGAATGAACGTTAACATCTTCGCAATATTTTGGGTAAAAATTGAGGCGCTGAGACCAAATGACGTATCATTTGCTAAGGCTACCGCTTCTTCAAACGTATCCACTTTGATCAAAGCAAGCACCGGCCCGAAAATTTCCTCGCGGGCGATCGTCATGTTCGGAGATACGTTCTCAAACACCGTCGGCTCCACATAAAATCCGTTGCCCAACTCCCCGCCATCCAATCGGCGGCCGCCATAAAGCAATGTCGCTCCCTCTTCGATCCCTTTTTCGATATAATAAAGAACCGTCTCCAATTGCTTTTGGCTGGCGCATGGTCCCATCCACACGCCTTCTTCCAGTCCGTTGCCGATTTTCAGCTGTTTGATCTTCGCTAATAGTTGTTCTTTAAACGGTTCATATATGGAGCTCTGAACGAAGATACGGCTTGTCGCTGTACATTTTTGTCCCGTCGAACGCAGTCCTCCGCTAATCGTCGCTTCGACTGCGCGGTCAAGGTCAGCATCCTCAAGCACGATAACCGGGTTTTTGCCTCCCATTTCCAACTGATACTTTGCCCCTCTCGCTACGGCCTTTTGGGCGATCGTTTTGCCCACTTCGTTAGAGCCAGTGAACGTGATCGCGTGAATATGCGGATGCTCAGCAATGGCGTTGCCGATGACCGACCCTTTGCCGGCCACGAAATTCAACACGCCGGCTGGCACCCCTGCCTGATCAAAGCACTCGACCACCTTCGCCGCGGTGACAGCCGTTTCTTGCGCCGGTTTAAATACAACCGTATTGCCATAAATGAGGGCAGGGGCGATTTTCCAAATCGGAATGGCGACCGGAAAGTTCCACGGTGTGATCACCCCAACCACTCCGAGCGGCACACGCGTCGTAAACATGAGTGCTTCGCTGTTAGTGGATGGAATGACCTCACCAATGTGCCGCATCCCTTCCCCGGCATAATAGCGCAAAATGTTCACTCCCCGCTGCACTTCTCCTTTCGCTTCCGGGAGCGTTTTTCCCATTTCCCTTGTCATCGTTTCCGCAATCTCATCAAGTCGTTGTTCAAGAATGTCAGCCGTGCGGAACAAATACTCCCCGCGTTTTGGGCCGGACAACTTCCGCCACGCCGCTTGGGCTCGTCTCGCTGCTTCCACCGCAGCGTTCAGGTCCTCGATATTGGACTGCTGAACGTAGCCGACAATATCGCGAATATTGGCTGGGTTGATGCTCGCTTCAATTTGATTTGTGGAAGAAGGAGTCCATTTGCCGTTAATATAATTCAAATAGATTCTTTCCGTTCCCGCTGTCATTGTACATTCTCCTTTCCACTAACGTTATCGCAACTACTAGCAACCCCCGAAAACACGTTTTCTTTGACATCACCTAAAAAAATAAGAGTTCATGATTTCACTATCATACTACTATGACCAAAATGTTTTTTAAATTCAGATTTATTCAATGGCATTTACCATCTTGACAGAGAAAGCGACAAATCATCATCTGGGTTAACGACAAAAAACCGGCCTCCTCAAAACAAGGGAGGCCGGTCAGGATGAATCCGTGTCATCTTAATCGTGGAAATTCGTTCCGTCTGTGACTTCTTTGACGATGCCGGCGCGGATGACAAAATCGCCGAAGTGTTCACCGTCAAGTCGTTCTTTTGCATAGCGGGCCAAAAGGACGCGCAGTTCGCGCAAAATTTCTTCTTCACCGATATTTTCTCGGTACAGTTTGCCAAGGCGCGTACCATTGAATGCGGCGCCGAGGTACATGTTGTATTTGCCGACCGCTTTGCCGACGAAGGCGATTTCGGCAAGCACGTGGCGGGCGCAACCGTTCGGACAGCCCGTCATGCGGATCGTGATTTCTTCGTCGCGCAAGCCGTTTTCATCGATGATTTCCTCGATTTTATCAAGCAGTTTCGGCAAATACCGCTCCGCTTCCGCCATCGCCAGGCCGCATGTCGGCAGCGCGACACAGGCGAGCGAGTTGCGGCGCAAAGCGGTGTACCGTTTGCCATCGGTTAAGCCATACTTAGCGATTAGCGCTTCAATTTCTGCTTTTTTCTCGCTTGTGACATTGGCGATCACTAAGTTTTGGTTCGCCGTCAGTCGGAAATCGCCGGTATGGACTTTGGCAATTTCGCGCAGGCCGGTCATCAGCTTGTAATCGTCATCGTCTTTGACGCGGCCCCCTTCAACATAAAGCGTAAAATGCCATGTTCCATTGACGCCTTCAACCCAGCCGTAACGGTCGCCATTATGCTCGAAATGGTACGGGCGCGCTTCGCCGAGCTTCCAGCCGAGACGGCGTTCAATTTCCTCTTTCACTACTTCAAGGCCAAGCCGGTCGATCGTGTATTTGAAGCGGGCGTTTTTACGCACCGAGCGGTTGCCATAGTCGCGTTGAACCGTCATAATTTTTTCTGCCACTTCAACAACTTGATCCGGCGTGCAGAAACCGATCACTTTAGCGAGCTGTGGGTACGTCGTTTTGTCGCCGTGGGTCATCCCCATGCCGCCGCCGATGGCGACGTTAAAACCGGCGAGTTTGCCGTCTTCCACGATGGCGATCAACCCGATATCTTGCGAGAATACGTCGACGTCGTTGGACGGCGGGACAGCGATGCCGATTTTAAATTTCCGCGGCAAGTACGTCGGGCCGTAAATCGGTTCTTCCTCACCGTCGACTTGCGGCGTGCCGGCCACTTTTTCGTCATCCAACCAAATTTCATAATACGCCCGTGTCTTCGGCAACAAATGGTCGCTTAACAGTTTCGCCCATTCGTACACTTCCGCATGCACTTCCGATTGGTATGGGTTCGGATTGCACATGACGTTCCGGTTGACGTCGCCGCAGGCGGCGAGCGTTGTCATGAGCGCGCCGTTAATGGCTTGCATCGTTTTTTTCACGTTCCATTTCAAGACGCCGTGCAATTGGAACGCTTGGCGCGTCGTTAACTTCAACGTACCGTTTGCGTATTTGCGGGCGATTTCGTCCATGACAAGCCATTGCTCCGGCGTTGCTACCCCACCTGGTGTGCGAACGCGAATCATGAATTGGTATGCCGGCTCGAGCTTTTGTTTTTGCCGCTCGGTACGCACGTCACGGTCGTCTTGCAAGTAGCTGCCATGGAACTTCATCAGCCGGTTGTCATCGTCCGGAATGCCCGCGCTGATCGGGTCTTCCATCGTTTCGGCGAGCGTGCCGCGCAAATAACGGCTTTCCCGTTTAATGCGCTCGACATCGCTTGGCGGTCCATCCGGCGCTTTTAACACGACTTTCGCCATTTCGATTCCACTCCTTCTTTGAGATTAATAGACGTCACGTTGGTACCGTTTTTGTTTTTGCATTTCGGTCAAATAAGCTTCCGCTTGCTCGCGGCTCATACCGCCTTCTTTTTCAATAATATCGATGAGCGTCTGATGGACGTCGCGCGCCATGTGCTGCTTGTCACCGCAAATGTAGACGACAGCGCCTTCCTCGAGCCAACCGAACAGCTCTTTGCTTCGTTCAAGCATCCGATGTTGGACGTATACTTTGTTCTCCGTATCGCGTGAGAAGGCGACATCCATTCTTGTGAGCACGCCGCTTTTCAGCCACGCTTGCCATTCGGTTTGATACAGGAAGTCAGTCACAAAATGCTGATCGCCGAAGAAAAGCCATGATTTTCCGTTCGCTCCCGTTGCTTCACGTTCTTGCATAAAGGCGCGGAACGGAGCCACCCCCGTGCCCGGTCCGATCATAATGATCGGCGTCGACGGATCTTTCGGCAGCTTGAAGTTCGGATTCGGCTGAATAAAGACCGGCAGCGTATCGCCGATTTGAATACGTTCGGCACAGAACGTCGAGCATACCCCTTTGCGTAGACGGCCGTAAGACTCATAACGAACCGCACCGATCGTCAAATGCACTTCATCCGGATATGCGGCTAAGCTGCTCGCGATCGAATACAGGCGTGGCGGCATTTTCCGCAAGATGGAAATGACTTGTTGCGGCGCAGCGTCCCACGGACCAAAATCGCGCAGTGCATCGAGCAAGTCGCGGCCTTTGGCATATTCTTTTAATTTTGTCTCATTGCCCGGGGCAACAAGCTCTTGAAGCGCGCTGTTTTTCGATAGCGGCGCCAGCTTTTGCAGCAGCGCTTTCGTCAAAACGGTAATTTCAAAATGGGACGTGAGCGCTTCTTTCAGCGAACGCACTTCTCCGTCCTTGTCAATCGTCACTGTTTCTTCCGGGTTCCATTTCATTTCTTGGATGACAAGGTCAACAAGCTCTGGATCGTTTTTCGGGAAAATGCCAAGCGCATCGCCCGGCTCATATTTCAAATCCGATCCTTCAAGCGACAATTCGAGATGGCGCGTTTCTTTATTCGATCCGCGACCGTTTAAGTTAATGTTTTCCAACACCTCAGCTAGGAACGGGTTTTTCCGCGAATAGACGACAGCCGGCTCCGCTTTCGGCGCCGCAGCCACAGCCGACAAGAGCGGAGCTGCTCCACCGTTGGCATTTGCTTGTTTGCTTAACTCACCAAGAACACCATCGAGCCATTTCGCCGCCGCTTCTTCGTAGTCGACATCACAGTCGACGCGCGGATAAAAACGCTCTCCTCCAAGCTCCTCCAGTCGCTTATCAAAATCTTTCCCCGTCTGGCAAAAATGCTCATATGACGTATCGCCGAGCGCTAAGACGGAGAAACGAAGATGATTTAGTTTTGGCGCCCGCTTACTGTGGAGAAACTCGTAAAATGATACGGCATTATCCGGCGGATCGCCTTCCCCATGCGTGCTCACGACAATGAGCAACGTCTCCACTTTCTTTAATTCGTTCGGCTTAAAATTAAGCATGGACAATACTTTCGCCTCAAAACCGCGCTCTTTGAGCGCATTGCCGGCTTTTTCAGCCAACTTTTGCGCATTGCCGGTTTGTGAACCGTAAAGAACGGTCACTTCTTTCGAAACCGGCTTGCCGCCCCCGGCAAACAGCGCCGGCGCCTCGGCATCGAGAACGCCCACCGCGGTCTCGGCAGCGGCCAAATACCCGCTCAGCCAAAACTTTTGCGACGGCGTCAATGTCGGCAACAAACGGTTCAGGAGCTCGATCTGCTCCTGGCTAAACGGACTGTTAGTTACTTGCAGCTGCAACGTGTCCACCCCTCAATATAAAATAGAATGATGGCGGAATTCCTTCCTGACTTTTATCGGTGTGGCCGCCAAACATCCATTATTCCTATAAAACAAGTAGACTTTAAATGCTATATTATATTTACACTTTACCGCAAAACAAAACATTAGTAAAATAAATATAAATTATTAAGACTATTAATATTTCTAATCAACTTCTACACCTAGATGGTGCCATCGCGGGCAGGGGGAATGAGTATGTACTATGACGAATTAAAAACGTTTATTACGTTGGCAGAAGTGAAAAATTTCACAAAAACAGCTGAAATCCTTCATCTCTCCCAGCCAAGTGTCAGTTTGCACATCAAAAATTTAGAAAAAGAGTTTCAAACAAAACTGTTCATCCGTTCCCCGAAACGGCTGCGCATGACGCCAACTGGCGAACTTCTGTATGACCGCGCCAAACAAATGATGGCACTCTACGAACAGACGAAACAAGACATTTTAGAGCATCACCACTCGGTGAAAGGCGAATTAAAAATCGGGGCCAGCTTTACGATCGGGGAGTATATTTTGCCGCTGTTTTTGCTCGACTTCCAACAGCGCTATCCGGAACTTGAACTTGAAGTCATGATCGGCAACACAAAAGAAATCGTCGAGCTCGTCCGCTCATACCAAGTGGATATCGGTTTGATCGAAGGACAAACGAACGACAAAGAACTGTCCGTTCACCCGTTCATGCAGGACGAACTTGTCATCGTTGCTTCAAACTGCCACGAATTGGCACAAAAAGAGGAAGTGACGATCACCGATTTGCAAAACGAAACATGGGTAGCACGCGAAATCGGTTCCGGCACACGCGAATATTTCAATCACTTTATCCGTTCAAACGGGCTAAAGGTGAAGTCGCTGATGATCATCAGCAGCAACCAAGGCATTAAAGAAACGTTAATCAACGGCAATGCCTTGTCCCTCCTGTCACGCAGCGTCGTCGCCCGCGACATCGAGCACGGTCACCTGTCGATCATCCGTCTAAAAAACCCACCGTTTTACCGGATGTTTTCCTATATTTATTCGCCGATCATGGAAAACAAGCAAAACGTTCGCATTTTCCTTGAAACGTTGCAAACCAACTGGACTGGCGCCAACAAATAACAGAAGGGCGTGGTCATTGATGACCCGCCCTTCACACTTCCATCTCCCCATGGCGGATGTGTGGCATTTCGATTTGAATGGTTGCATGGCGAATGTGGAAGCGGGCTTCCACCAGATCAATCGCCTGCTGCAAAATCGCTTGGGCATCTCGGCCATCTTCAATGAGCAGATGGCAGCTTAACGAATCGAGACCTGAGGTGATCGTCCAAATATGCAAATCGTGGACATCTAGCACCCCCTCAATGCCTGAAAGCGCCGTTTTCACTTCTGTCTGGTCAATGGCGACAGGCGTTCCTTCCATCAAAATGTGCACCGTCTGCCGAACGACAGCGAACGCACCTTTTAAAATCAAAATGGCTACCAACACGGAAATAAGCGGATCGGCCAAATACCAGTCAAACAGCCACATGATAAGCCCGGCCCCGATCGCGCCGACCGAACCTAACGCATCACCGAGCACATGCAGATACGCGCTGCGGACATTGACATTCCCCTTGACATCGGCTTTGCGCATTAACACCCAAGCGCTCACGAGATTCGCCAACAACCCAACGGCAGCCACCGCCATCATCGGCCCGCTCGCTACGTCAGGCGGATTCACGAACCTCCCAACCGCTTCCCAAATAATCCAGGCGGCAATCACCACCAATGTTACCCCATTGACGAGTGCGGCTAAAATCTCGAACCGATACAATCCGTACGTTTTCTTTGGAGAGGCAGGCTTCGCCGCTAACCATACTGCCATTAGACTCAACAGAAGCGAAGCGGCATCGCTAAGCATATGCCCCGAATCCGAGAGAAGAGCAAGGCTATTCGTTACAAGCCCGCCGACAAATTCAAGAACCATAATACTCGTCGTTATGCCAAGGGCGATCGCTAACCCTTTTCTATTTCCTTCTCTGCCATGGTGATGATGGCCATGATGATGGTCGCAATGGCCGTGCGCATGGTGGTGCATAAATCGACTCCCCCTCACCGGTGTTGTGCATGGTCAATCGCCTGCTTTAACAACGAAATCACATGGTCATCATCGCAAGAATACACCAATGTCTTCCCTTCGCGGCGGTATTTGACGAGCCGCAACGTCCGAAGCAACGCCAACTGGTGGGAAACGGCCGATTGCGACATGCCGAGCACTTCCGCGATATGGCCGACATGACACTCTTCCTGCGATAACAAATACAACATTTTAATCCGAGTCGGATCCGCTAATGCTTTAAATAGACGCGACACTTCATCGACTGTTTCCGCTTCTAAAAACAGATGATCTTCCGTTTTCACTGCCATTCCCTCACTCCACACAAATTAATATATGAGCATATGTTCATATATATGCATTATATGCCTCATTTGTGCTCTTTGTCAATGATGGACCATGAAAAAAAGCGGGGGACATCATCCGCCGCTTATCATTGCGATTTCTATTTTGCATGCAGCCATGGCACGGGAATCCGCTACGCCGTTATTTCACCTTCACTGCCGTCCCGGTCGCAATGCACATCATCATGCCATCACGCAATGTTTCAAAATCGAGATCAACGCCAATGACCGCGTTCGCCCCGAGCTTCGTTGCTTTATTCACCATTTCGCGAATGGCCAATTCTCTTCCCTCGGCGAGCTTACTTTCATACGTCCCACTCCGCCCGCCGATGATATCGGTAATGCTGGCGAGAAAATCGCGAACGACATTGGCACCTAAAATGACTTCCGCCGCCACAATGCCTAAATACGCTTCAATTTCTTTTCCTTCAATCGTATTGGTGGTCGTAACAATCACAACAATGCCCCCTTGCCTTTCGTCATAAATAGATAAAGCGCGTGATTCTATTATACTACTTTTCGCCGTCAGGCGTCGCCTGCGAATTTGTCCGCGGCGCAGCCGGCGCTGTTTGGGTTCCGTACAACAACAGCTGGGCGATGCCGATAAAATACTCCGATTCGCGAATAATATGGTCTAACACGACTTTCGCCGTCGGATTTTGGGCGACGGCCGCACTTTTCGTTTTCACTTGTCGGCACAATTCGATGAATTGAAGACTTTGTTGCAAGCAGAATGAAACGAAATGGAGCACTTGCTGATACAGTTGTTCCGGAACATAATAACCGACCCGGATCACCGATTCGATATAGCGGACCGCTTGTTGGTGCGTAACCGATAAGGCCTCTTCCCACTTCTTCAACGCATCTACATATCGTGCTTCCAATCCGGACACAAGCTCACGAATCACTACTGTATGTTCCTCCTCTTGGTGCTTCCAAAATTCAATTTCATCCAAAATACGCAGCGGCATATGTGGGCCATAATAAAATTGCATACTCTCTCCCCTCCCTTGCCTTCTCTCTTT
The DNA here is from genome assembly GCF_000496575.1 of Geobacillus thermodenitrificans subsp. thermodenitrificans DSM 465. Classification (GTDB taxonomy): domain Bacteria; phylum Bacillota; class Bacilli; order Bacillales; family Anoxybacillaceae; genus Geobacillus; species Geobacillus thermodenitrificans. Next base: position 244,081 of record NZ_AYKT01000005.1, read on the forward strand.
TTTCAGTGTATGGGCAAAGCGGCAGGGATATGCGCAATGATCAAAACAATGACGCCTTCCTGTTCACTTACTAAAACGAGCTCAGCGGCACCCATACAGGACAACTAGTGAACCGTTCATGTTAAGGAAACGCCGCCAAGCACGCGAAAGCGCATAGATTCAAAAACATTGAATGCCGGTAACGTTTTGAACAACTTTATCGTTTTTATTAGTGTAAATATTCCGGCCGGAAAAAAGGAGTTACGATGTATGGTTCATATAAATGAAGACAGCTACGTCAATTGGATTGAACAGCTATGCCTTTCGACTTGGGAATCGGTTTACCGATTGATCTATTTTAAGGTCCAAAACCGCGAAGAAGCCGAAGATATCACACAGGAAACGTATGTCAGAGCCATCCCATATTTACAAAAAAACCGCGTCCCGCCTGATAAACAGATGGCCTTTCTAAAAACAGTGGCCTTGAATATCATCCGGGATCGCTGGCGGCAGCACCAACGCCGAGGAACGACAGCCGATTTGGAAGCCATCGCTCCAAAAGAAGTGGCCTCCGAGGATCCTGCCGAATGGAGTGTACAGCGCATAGCGATCGAAAAAGCATTAAATCAACTCAGCAAAGAGCAACGCACCGTGATCGAACTGAGAATCATAAAAGGATATTCTGTCGCTGAAACCGCCCGAATCATGAATAAAAAAGAAACAACCATTCGCGTGATGCAACATCGGGCATTGCAAGCGCTTAACCGCATTTTACATGACGAGACGAAGTGAAGGAGGAGTCTATCGATGCACGACAACGAACGCCGCTTATCCGATTATATTGACCAGTTGAACGCCGAGAAAAAACCAAAAGAGCATGAACATTCAGCGGCAGATCCCGAGTTGCAAGAGCTGTTTCATACCGTCAGGCTCGTTCGCAGTCTCAGGGAGCCTGCCATGCCGGAGCGGAATTTTCCGGCCAAACTGGTTCGTACAGTTACTGATCAGCTAGTGCCGACAAAACCGAAAAAGAAAAAACGGGCCTGGATGGCCAGCATCGTCGGCATCGCTGCTGTGCTGGCCCTATCGCTGCTGATGCATATCGTTTCACTTTTTGACCAACCCAACATCGTAAAGGCGATGGAAAAAGCCTTTCAAGACGTCAACGCCTACCATGGATTTTTGGAAATTGTCGAAACGAATGCCCAAGGCAAGACTACTACACAAGCCAAATTGGAAATTTGGGCCGACAAACAAGGTCGCTATTATATACAAGAACTAGAGGGTTCAAATAAAGGATTGATTACCGTCAATAACGGGCAAACGAAATGGCAGATCCATCATTCGGAAAAACAAGTTCATCGATTTTCTGCCTTTCCGGATCCGTACCGTTTTGCCTTTGAACTTGGGAACGAAATCAAGGAAATTAAACAAGCCGTATCAACAAAGACCATCGGGGAAGAGAAGGCAGCCAACCGTCCATCTTGGGTTGTTGAAGTCACCCCGCAAGGAGGAGAGCCTTATCGGATCTGGATTGATAAGGAAACACATCTTCCGTTGCAAAAACAATATGCGATGCATCATGGAATCCAATATAAAATTACGTACACAAAAATCGAATGGAATGATGCGATCCCTGAAAAACTACTAGCTTATCATGTGCCAAAAGGATTTCAAGAAATCAACCAAAACCCAGAACAAATTGTCGCCAACATCGGTGAAGTCAATGAGATCATCGGATTTCTGCCTGACGTAATCAACCAAATTCCAGCCGGTTATGTCCAAGATCGCATCGCGATCGTACCCGACAAAAAACTTGTCAAAATCTATTACCGGGCATCGAACAAAGAGATCGTCATCATCCAAGGAAAAGCCACCGGCAAATGGAAACTGGCCCCAAACGCGATGGTCGGGAAAATCCATCAACAGACCGCTGAAATTCAATCACCGGTTGTGGAAGAGGCAGGCGTGCTCGGGGCAGGAGGACCGTATGCCGGCCTGACGGACCTCCATTCGATTCGCTGGCGGCAAAACGGGTTCGAATACGCCGTCATCGGCCATGCCGATTTGGAGGATTTAGTCGCATTCACGAAAGAGCTGACAAACGGGGCTTTTGAAATGCCTGCAAAAGAGGAGCCATCCTCGTCCAAACCAAAAGTGAACGTTCCTGTTGACTTGGAGCAGGAAAAAAACGATCAAAAAAGTGTGGATGCGGGCAGCTCGCCGTGGAAACTAGATCCTGTGTTTGTAGCCCAAGTATTTGTAAGCCTGCAAATGTCTCCTGAAGGGATTACCGGAGACTACCCGATTCGCTATGAAGACTTGCGCATCGTTCAAAACAATGGCAAGGAAGCCGTCGTGGAAGTGAACGCCGACAACGCGCCTATCAAGCGCGTATACTTGAAACGGCTGATCCGGCAAGACGCGACAGGCATATGGACAGTGGTGGGCTACGACCCTGCTTCTTAACCTTCTCCCCCACTTTCGCTTGAAAGTGGGGTTTTGTTTTTGATCAAGATGGGGGACAAACACCTTTCTTTCTGACATCAACCTCCAATGTTCCCGCTGTCCATTCCGACAACGAACAAGCCTATAAGAGGAGAACTATGAGAGAGGGCCGAATGCGGCTCTTCTCCATTTTAAAGGCATCCTCCTTTCCCTTAACCTGTACCATATTGCGTTCAGCTTTTTCACAACCGATTTGCCATTCGTGTCATGTAACTACGGTCCGTCTCAAACGTCTACAAACATATCCGGGTTCCAAAATAAAATCTCAGACGACATCATTCAACAGGGATATATTTTCATCCTTCCGTTGATGATGATTTTTTGCCCCATGAGAGTCTATATATCAAAATCGATACAAAAGTAACCGTATCATATTTCTAAAATTTGAAATTCTATACATTAAAGCATAAATGAAACGATATTTTAACGGGAGTTGACTAATAAATGTTGATTCAAAAATCGATAAGTCCGCTATTTTTTTCATCTTTCCATTCAACTGATCAACTTCATTCGTATCATCAACAGCCCATCGATGTTCGGCGCCTATCACCTCTTTTAAAGATTCCTTCCCAGATTCTATAGCAAATGAGTTCATCACATCAAATGCAATCTGTCCATGAACAAAATGATTCGTGAGTCGATTCAACAATGTTTTTACTTCTTCAACTGTAAAATATTCCAACAGTCCTTCAGCGATAATCATTACTGGTTTATCGCTAGGAATCTTTTCTAACCATCCCTCTTCTGTAACCGAAGAGGCAATCATTTCATATCCGTCGCGATTTGAATAAAACTGTTTGCGTATTTTGATCACTTCCGGATAATCGACATCGAACCAACTCACATTCGATGAAGGATTTATTCTTGATACTCTCGTGTCAAGGCCACAACCGAGATTCAATACAGTGGCATTCGGGTGAATTTGAAGAAAGTCGGCCAACCATGTATCGAATTGTTTGGCTCTCACAACCATGAGATTGCCATTTGGAAAGCGATTGAGCTTCTCAAAGTCATAATCAATGGCATTCACTAACTCGGCCGATTTTTTATCATTCAGAATGGAATGCTTAGAGTGATAATCCAAAGCTTTTGCATACAGAGTAATCAGCAACGTTTCTTTTTCGTTTTCCAAATGAATGTTGTGAACCCCATCAGCTCTTATCTCCATAGTTAAATCCCTCCGCATACTTTTCACGTAGAATCATGATATGAGCCCATCTCGTTTCAGCGGCAAACATTCCTGACTTAGATCTTATCCTTGAATACTCATGCTTCGTCCTCCATTTTTTTCAGCAACACATTCAGTTTATGAAGAGCAAAATGAAAATCCAGCTGCTCTTCCTCATCCAATCGGATGAACTTTTCCAAAAATCTCTCGTATATATACGTCCATTTTTTTTCGATCACTTCTTTTCCCTTAGGGGTCAAAGAAACTAAAACAGCCCGTTTATCTTTCGGATCCGGCATTTTGGTCAAATAGCCTCTAGCCTCTAAGTTCCTAATGATGATTGTTAACTGTTGCTTTGCTACATTTAACCCCTTACTGATCTCCTTAAGATTCATTGCCCTTTGTTGCATATACATAAATTCCATGACATGATTCTGCATATGTGATAATTCGGTTGCCCCTTTATTTAACTCGCTAAACCTGCCAAACAAGTTGGATATTAAAGCAACAAACTCTTCAGCGATTTCTTTCATCATGGTCATAAGCAGACACCTCACTTAGTAAACATTTTATTACTATTATCAATTTTATTCAACTAATAAAGTCTTGTTTAGTAAAATTATATTTACCATTTTGTTATATACTACAAAGCTTCGCTTTTCTAACAGCGTTTCCTCATGAAAAGGAAACTTGACATTGTCCATGAACAGATGCCCTTTCCCCTCGCTAAGGGGAACGAATACGAATATCACGTCTCATGGATGAAAGGTTTCCACAGAGAGGGGAAGCGGCACCTTCACTGCCTGCACCATGAAAAAAGGAGAACAGTCATCTCCTGTTCTCCTTTTTCTTCTTTATATTCCCGTGCGCGAATCCATTCGTTGTATGAAAGAAACCCATCCCCATAAAGCAATACAACTACAAATGCCAAGCGCTACTCGCATGTATGAGGCCGATCCGCGAAAAAGGCGTTGTCCGCCTCCTTTGTGTCACCTTCTCCTTTATCTTCGAGCCGCTTTGTACACATACAGCACCACTGCACTAATCATCGTCACTCCGATCAATGACCATACATAAACAATCGGTGGTCCCGCTTGACCGAACACCACTTCGTTCGACAACTGATCGACGCTCTCCCAGGCGCTGGCGATGTCAGGTTGATACATCTTTGTTTTCCAGTACCCAAGACTGATCGTTACCGCAATATACACGACATGGGCAACGAGCGAAATCGCGAAAGCCTGGATCATCGTTTTCACCGAACATCCCTCCAACGATCAAAAGTAAGCCGTTCCACTCTCGAACACAGCGGCTCAAATGCTGCTCCATTGATTTTTCTAAAATTTTCCTATCATTCCCTTCTATTTTACCATGCCGATGAGTCAATAGGCAAAACCGATCCTCCTTCAGAGTGAATGAATACTTTGCGGGAGCTTTTTGAGGAGCTATTCTTCGAAGTGTTCCCACACGTCCCCCGTCCCTTCAAGGATGTCATAACGCTCATTCACAAATTCTACGCTTGAGCTGTTTCATCTCCATCTTTCATGAGCGGCTAGGATTGTCTCTCCTTTGACGAAAAATGAAGAGGCCGTCCGCCTTCACAAACCGCTCCCCGTCCTGATCGTTCATGAATCGGCTGATGGAATGAATGATGTTCAAAGGAACCATACACTGAAAATTCCCTGTCTTGTTTCTATGATTATGAAAAACGTGTACGATCACCAACGATTAGTATCGTATGATCACAAATTTGACAAACAAAAATGTGATTCCTAGCGTACATAGCGGGTAAATACAGACGGATGGATCGTTTTCAATAAGGGGGAGAAAACATGAAGTTAGAAGGAAAAGTTGCCATCGTCACAGGTGCTGCCTCGGGTATGGGAAAAGCCATCGCCCAGCTGTTCGCCAAAGAGGGGGCGAAAGTTGTTGTCTCGGATATTCATGAAGAAGGACAACAGGCGGTTGTCAAAGAAATTACGGAAAATGGAGGCACGGCGATCGGCATCACCGCCGATGTCGCTAATAAGGAGCATGTGGAACGGTTGATCGATGAGACAGTGCAAACGTTTGGTTCACTCGACATTTTAGTCAACAATGCCGGAATAATGGACAACTTTGTACCTGCCGCTGATGTGACCGATGAATGGTGGGAGAAAGTGTTTGCCGTTAACACCACAAGTGTAATGCGAGCAACCCGGAAAGCATTGTCGATTTTTCTTTCCAAAAAAAGCGGAGTGATCATCAACATCGCTTCTGTCGGCGGGCTTAACGGATCGCGGGCCGGCGCCGCCTACACCGCTTCAAAACACGCCGTCATCGGATTGACAAAAAACGTTGGCTTCCAATACGCGAAAGAAGGGATTCGCTGCAACGCCATCGCTCCCGGCGGCGTGAGCACCAACATCGGCGCAACGATCACCGCTCCCCATCCGTTCGGAATGGAGCGGGCCACAGCTGGTGCCCATTTGAATCCACGCACCGGCGAGCCGGAGGAAATCGCAAAAATCGCCCTGTTTCTAGCTTCTGATGACTCGAGCTTCATCAACGGTGCCGTCATTGTCGCCGATTCCGGCTGGACAGCCTACTGACGTCCAAATCGAAAAAAGGCCATTCCGAACGCACTCATGCCTTTTCGGAATGGCTTTTCTTCATTACAATGCTTCTCTTCATTTCCCTAAAAGCGGCGAATTCGTTTTCGATGATCGTGCCGACATCGTTTCTGATGATATAACCAACCGTTCATGGGACGGATGCAATCCTGACCTCCTTCCCCTTGCTATCGCCCGACGTTTACTGGGAGGAACGCTCATCATCCATCTGCTGTTGTAACGCTTGGAACAATTCCTTTGTCTCTTCCGGTGTGCGGCGATTAACCATGATGTATGCCCCGTCTCTCCGCTTCACATACAAATACGGTGAAGATGACTTAACGATAAACAACTTGCCCCTGCCGTACGGTTTTTCAAGAACAAACTCCCCTTTCAATCGGCCATATGCTGCAAATCCGTTGGCCTTAAAGACGACCTCTGGCAGCTCTTTTAATAATTGCACCTCTTCAATGTCGCGAGTCGACCACTCTTCCCCATATTCTCCCATGACAATCAACTTTCCGGGCTGGACGACTACTTCGTTTTCCCGGAACCCATAATATCCTAGCACGACAATCAAAGCGATGACCGTTACTGCAATCCCACTTGTAAGCCAAATATATTTTTTTCGTTTCCGTTTCACTTCATAACGTTGAATGTAAATAGTGCCGCCAAGCAAAAAAACGAGAAAAACAGCTAACCCAATCTCAAATACATACGGTAAACGAAATATGTATGCTAACACGGCAATGAACAGCAGCCACCATGAATAGAAAAGCAATTTCCCCGTTGCTTCCACATAGCCGTTTTCCATTAATAGCTCCTGCTCTTCCTTTGGACGGAGCGCAAATCCGGAAATAAGTTCATATCGCTTTTTCTTCACAATCAAATACCAAAGCCCGCCATGCACAATAAGCGCAAATCCCATGGCCACGAAAAAGGCTATCATCCCTGCATCCATCGCCTCTTCCTCTCCCTTTTTCGTTTAGTTAAGCCGAAATGGAGTGTCTTCTTCTATGTAAATCATTTTCTATTATGTTACCATACTTCCTGTACTAGGAAACATCCCTTTCTTTTTTCTAATGGTTCATCTTGACCAAACGTCTACTCCCCCAAAAATAAGGAATATTCACCAACTTATCATTGAAATCAGTTGAACTATCGTAGGCTTTGTTTTGATATCGCCCAGACATACACGATGATTGATCGATCCATTTGACAACAAAAAAATGAATGAACATTCATTCTTTGTGGTATAATGGTGCCAGCATCTCCGCATAAAAGGAGGGACGCTCACCATGTGGATCAATAAAGTGATCAAAAAACGGTTTGAAACGGACATAGTCCAACATGTGCATATCGCCAAAGGAACGGCCATGTTTCAAGGCGTTCGGCTTGCCGTCCGTTGCTTCGTCGTTGACGGCGTCTTGATTGACACCGGCGCAAAATCGATGGAAAACGAATTCACCTCGTTTTTCCAACAGCAAGACATCGACCAAGTCGTGATCACTCATTTTCACGAAGACCATACCGGTTGTGCGGCGTTTTTGCAGCGATCGATGGGATTGCCCATCTATATGAATGAGCCGATGATCGAGTATTGCCGGCAAAAGGCGGACTATCCATTGTATCGGAAAATCTTTTGGGGAAAGCGTGACCCGTTTGCCGCCAAACCCATCGGCGCCACGTTTTCCTCCCGGAACGCAACGTGGGATGTGATCCCAACGCCCGGCCATGCGATCGATCATGTCGTCTTTTTGAACCGCGAAACGGGGCAGCTGTTTAGCGGCGACTTATACTGCCAAGAGAAAACGAAAGTCATCTTGCGTGAGGAGGACATTCCGACGATCATCGCCTCCTTGCAACACGTGTTGACGTACGATTTCGGTGACGTCTTTTGCGCCCATGCCGGCTATCTCCCGAACGGGCGTGAGGCGTTGCAGCGAAAGCTCGACTATTTGCTTGAACTCCAAGGCACGATCATCGACCTATACGAAAAAGGAACGCCGCCAAAACAAATTCAGGCGCTCCTGTTTCCGAAAAAGTACCCGATCATCTTTTTTTCCGGCGGCGAGTGGGATTCGCTGCATATCGTCCGTTCGGTGATTCGGGACTATGAAGCAAAACAAGCAAGTTGAAGCGGGACGACCCCAAACGGCCATGACACGGCCTAAGGGGTGTCCTTTTTTCTATATAATTGTGTTTGTCCACCGCTCTTGCCGACTTTGGCCTAGAGGCCCGATTGTTTACGGAACTATCGAGCCCATCTAGCAGTGAGAAGTTGGCCTCCATTCCTTTCTACACAAAACAGCAACTATATTGGGTGCAAATCGGACAAATTAAGAAAAAACGAAAGGGATGATCTAAGCCATGAACGACACACCGCACGTGAAATTGCACGGGTTTAACAATTTGACGAAGTCGCTCAGCTTCAATATGTACGATATTTGCTATACGAAAACGCCCAAGGAGCGGGAAGCGTATATTTCCTATATCGACGATGTTTACAACGCCGAGCGGCTGACAAACATTTTGAAACACGTCGCCGACATCATCGGCGCCCATGTGTTAAACATCGCCAAACAAGATTACGTTCCGCAAGGCGCAAGTGTGACGATGCTCGTTTCCGAAGGGCCGGTTGTAGAAGTGCCGCAAGCCGAGGCGCCGTTTCCTGAGGCAGTCGTGCTTTCGCTTGATAAAAGCCATATTACCGTTCATACATACCCAGAATACCATCCGAGTGATGGAATTAGTACGTTCCGTGCCGATATTGACGTCGTCACCTGCGGAGAAATTTCGCCGTTAAAAGCGCTCGATTATTTGATTCAGTCGTTTGAAGCCGACATTATGATAATCGATTACCGCGTGCGCGGGTTTACACGTGACATTCACGGATACAAATTGTTTATTGACCATGATATTACATCGATTCAAAATTATATTCCAGAAGATATTCGTGAGAAGTACGATATGATTGACGTGAACATTTATCAAGAGAACATTTTCCATACAAAATGCAAGCTGCGGCAGTTTGATTTAGACAACTATCTATTCGGACATACGAAAGATGCCTTATCTAAACAAGAAGTAGAGGAAACGACCGCCAAACTGAAGAGAGAAATGGACGAAATTTTTTACGGAAAAAATATGCCTAGCGGCTTTTAAAAAAAGGAAGCTTTTCGGCACTGTGCTCACCGATCAGCCATTCAAGCTTCCCCTGCAGCTTCTCCGTTTGCACTATGTATGGTATGCTAGTAGAAAAAAGGAAAAGGTGTTAGTATGGGATCGTACATCGTTGTCGGAGCTGGCATTTTAGGAGCGGCGGTGGCCTACCACTTAGCGAAAGAAGGGGCTGCCGTGACGATCATCGACCGCGGTGACAAAGGACAGGCGACTGATGCGGCGGCGGGGATCGTTTGCCCTTGGTTGTCGCAGCGCCGCAACCAAAAATGGTACCGATTGGCGAAAGGCGGGGCGAAGTTTTATCCTTCCCTCATTGAAGAACTGCAATCATATGGAGAAACGGAAACCGGCTATGCGCGCGTCGGGACGCTCTGCTTGCATACGGATGAACAAAAGCTTGAGCAGATGAAAGCGCGCGCCCTCAAACGGCGCGAAGATGCACCGGAAATCGGGGACATCGTGCAACTTGATCCGAAGGAAGCAAAAGAGTTGTTTCCGCTACTAGCTGATGGGTATCAGGCCATTTATGTAAGCGGGGGAGCTCGCGTCAACGGCCGAGCGCTGCGCACTGCGCTTCTCAATGCAGCCCAAAAGCTCGGGGCCATTCATGTTCGTGGAAATGCTCGCCTTCTCCATCAGGGAACGCGCATCATCGGCGTGGAAGCGGATGGAACGACCTATGCCGCTGAAGCTGTCATCATCACGGCGGGCGCTTGGGCCGGCGAGTTGCTTCGCCCTCTAGGCATCGAGCTGCTCGTCACACCGCAAAAAGGACAACTCATTCACTTAGAACATCCGAACCACGACACGTCCCATTGGCCTGTTGTCATGCCACCGAGCAATCAGTATATGCTCGCCTTTCCAAGAGGTAGAATGGTGATCGGAACAACACACGAAGATGAAGCAGGCTTGGACGTCCGCCCTACCGCCGGAGGAATGCACGAATTATTGGACAAAGCGCTCACCGTTGCGCCAGGGCTCTCCGTTTGCACATATATCGAAACGCGGGTTGGATTCCGTCCGCGCACACCTGGGTTTCTCCCGATCTTTGGGGTACTTCCCGGCTTTACCGGCCTTTACATCGCCAACGGCCTCGGCTCCTCAGGGCTCACCGTCGGCCCTTATTTAGGGGCGGAACTAGCCAAGCTCGTGCTCGGCATCCCGACCGAACTCGACCCTCATGACTATGACGTCACGAGCGCCATCGCCCCGCTTGCCTAACGCCGCGCCGTGTTCGAAATAAACGGCCGCCGGCCGAGCCGATTGCCATCACACTCGTCAAACAAAGGTCTTATCGACTGCGAATTCGATAGAGCGTTGCACCGCTTCGACAAAGCTGATAGCTGCTCGTCAGCTTTGTCCTTCGTATTTTTTTAATTGTTCGGTCAGCTTCTGAAACAAATCCATATCTTTACGGTCGAGCGCCTGGTCAATTTGCAGTCTTAACCTTGATATTTCATGACGCTTTAACGCTTCATCCAACACTTGCTCGGCCTCTTTCGCCATTTTTTCATGGCGCTCATGCCGACGAACGTTCTCAAATGCCCGATGATCAATCAGCCGAAGATACGAAAAATTTCTGGCCTTCCCCGGAAAGTAAAGCGTCAAATACAACGGTTCATTCGGGCGCAGCGCCAAATCGCCCATAATCGCCGCCAACCCCGTGCTTTTCTGGCCACCGCGATAAAAAACAAGCCCTTCTTCCTCCGCCGTCGCAGCCGAAATAATCAGCCACCGTGCTTGTTTTTGCCCGTTTTCGGTAAAATGGACGTTTTCAAGCAAATGCGGATGTTGAAGCAAATAATTGAGCACAAACCGGGCATCCGGATGCTTTAAGCGATAATTTTGCAAAAACGAAGTTAAAAAGTGACGCTTTTCTAATGACGACACCCACCTCATTACATCACCCCCTTAGGAAACCTGCGCAAGGCCCCTCTGCCTTTAAGCACGGGGACATTGTATCCTAATCTATTCGTTTACCGCTACAACATTGTCTGATAACTTGACCAATGCCGTTCCAAACCGCGGCACCAATCAGGCCAATATAGACAAAAGCCGACCTGTTTGATTTGATCTGTTTGTCTATACAGTATAGCTCATTTCAGCCTTCCATGCAGCAACGGCCAACAACAGGAAAGTTCTGCTAAAAAAAAGCTGCCCTTCGTCTTCGGGCAGCTTGTTGTTTATGGGCGCTGAGCGCCACAGGCCGGCAATCTACTGAATCACACACATTCAAACGAGCTGCAATGCCAGTCCTTCTCTTAAACCGAGCATCTCCGCTGTTGCGGCTTGAATGTCGTGCAAAAGTCGTTCGTTTTTCATGAGCGATACACCGTAGGAAGGAATCATTTCTCTCACCTTCGGCTCCCACTCTTTCATTCGTTCCGGGAAACATTTCGTGATTACTTCTAGCATGACATGAACCGCGGTCGAAGCGCCTGGCGAGGCGCCAAGCAACGCCGCAATCGAACCATCAGCCGCATGGACGACTTCTGTACCAAATTGCAACGTTCCTTTGCCGCCAGCTTCCGTATCTTTGATCACTTGCACGCGCTGGCCAGCAACAATGACATCCCATTCCTCGCTTTTGGCTGTCGGAACAAACTCGCGCAACTCTTCCATGCGTTGTTCTTTCGACAACATCACTTGCTGGATTAAGTAATTGGTAAGCGCCATATTTTTCACGCCTGCCGCCAACATCGTCAAAAGGTTATGCGGTTTGACCGATGTAAATAAATCGAGCATCGACCCGTTTTTCAAAAACTTCGGCGAGAAGCCGGCAAACGGTCCAAACAACAACATTTTTTGATTGTTGATAAACCGCGTATCCAAATGCGGAACCGACATCGGCGGCGCGCCGACTTTCGCTTTGCCGTACACTTTCGCATGATGCTGCTCAACCACATCCGGATTGTTGCACACCATAAACAATCCACTGACCGGGAATCCGCCAATCCCTCTTCCTTCTGGAATACCGGATTTTTGCAACAGATGGAGGCTTCCTCCCCCAGCACCAATGAAGACAAATTTGGCCACATGACGTTCAACAGCGCCGCTATCTAAATCGCGCACTTTTAACTCCCATAGACCGTCGCTTGTCCGCTTGATGTCATCAACATGATGACGGTAATGAATCTCGACATTTTTCCGTTTTAAATGCTCAAACAGTTTGCGCGTCAGTGCCCCAAAGTTCACATCTGTTCCTGATTCGATCCGCGTAGCTGCGATCGGCTCGTTCACAACGCGATTTTCCATCATGAGCGGTATCCATTCGGCCAACTTTTTCGGATCATCAGAAAATTCCATGCCTTTAAACAGCGGGTTATTTACCATCGTTTCATACCGCTTTTTCAAAAATGCGACATTGTCTTCCCCTTGCACGAAGCTCATATGAGGCAACGGACGAATGAACTCTTTTGGATCACGAAGCACCCCGCTGTTCACTAAATAAGCCCAAAACTGCAAGGAAACGTAAAATTGCTCATTGATTTTGATGGCTTTGCTGATGTCAATGGACCCATCGGGCTTCTCAACGGTATAGTTCAGCTCGCAAAGAGCCGCATGCCCTGTTCCGGCATTGTTCCACTCGTTGGAGCTTTCCACTCCTGCTTCTTCCAGTCTTTCAAATACAGTGATGTCCCACTCCGGTGCCAACTCTTTTAACAACGTTCCCAACGTGGCGCTCATAATGCCGGCGCCGATTAAGATCACATCAGTTTTGGTTTGTTTGTTGCCCATGTTTACCATCCCTATCTACTAATATTTACAAAAGCGGTGAGCGACCGCTCGAAATGATTCCACTGATACCCCCGTTTACCTTATTGAGGGCGGTTACACAATTTATTATAACACATTTTACTAATAGTATGTCACTATTATTAATAAACATGAAAATATATTAGTATAATTAAATATTCACTACATGATAAATCTTTCAATAGTAGAAGCTAGTAGTTTCCTTTTATATTAATTTTACAAAATAGCTGAATATTTCGCTACTACTCTAAAGAAAAAATTTTTCGCCAGGCAATGGAACTCCATCCAGAAGCAGTACATGTCTGCCACTACAGCCAAGAGTCCATCAGTCCAATATTGATCGCCGCCTATCGTATTGTATTGCTTCTTCCCCACTTGTGTGCATCCTCGATGTCTTTCCGTTCAATCTAACAGCATGAATCCCAAAAAATAAAAGCAACCAACCGTGCATCACGATTGGTTGCCTAACAATGACCTGTTCTGGTCTTTGCAGGGCGATTGAATCGAATTTGAAAGACAAGCCACAGATTTGCGGCAAACGAAACAGATAAGTAATATTTTTGCGTCTATATTCTTTCTGCATCTTTACGCTTGCATCCCTGTCACCATAATAATTTATAAGGGTTCTCCAAATAATATTTGATCATCCCAAGAAACTGGCTCGCAGGTGCCCCATCCATCACTTGATGGTCAAATGTTAAGCTCAACGGTAAACTCTTTCTTTTTTGAACAGCATCTCCTACAAACACGGCCATATCTGTCACAGTTCCAACACCAAGAATTCCTACCTCAGGCGGATTCAACACAGGAGTGAAAAATTCTACGCCATACGCTCCTAAACTAGTGATCGTGAATGTAGACCCTGTCATTTCTTCACTGCTCAATTCTCCATTCCTTGCCTTGGTGCTACATTCCTTAATTTTTTGCGACAGTTCCTTTAGCGAAAGCTTCTCTGCATATCGTATGACTGGGACAACAAGACCGTTTTCCAATGCTACTGCGATTCCTAAATGAATGGACTCATACGTGTAGATACGTCCATCCTGATAGAGACTGTTCATTTGTTTATGTGCCTGCAAAGCTAAAATCGTTGCCCGGGCGATAAAATCAGTAATAGTCCATTTGATATTCGGATCGTCTTGCCAGTCATTTTTCAGCTGTTCTTGCAAGTTAACCAACTTAGTGACATCTGCTTTCATATGAATAGTGAGTTGAGCGGTTTGCTGCAGGCTGGCAAACATTCTTGAAGCAATCACTTTCCGCATTCCTGTCACGGGTTTGATTGTCACCTTCTCATGTTGAAGCGAAGTGACATCTAGTTGGAGAAGTCCTTGTTGTTCACTGCCTACATTTTTCCGATGGTTGATCGCATGTGGGCGACTTGGGGCTGTCTGATCATTGTGGGATAACGATGCTTGTTTGGATTGAATCGCCTTTTCGACATCCGCCCTCGTCACCCTTCCTTTTGGCCCTGTTCCTACAATGTCACGCAAATCGATCCCGGCTTCGCGCGCCAACTTCCTTGCCGCCGGAGAAACCCGCAACATATGTTTTGATGGAACTTCGGCTTCCTCTTTCACCACCGTGGTTGCTGCCTCTTCAGCAGCTCTATTCATATCTTCTCCTCGTTCCCCGATATAGCCGATCACATTTCCCACTTTTGCTGTTTCATCTTGTTGAACGACAATCTCTAATAGCACCCCGTCTTGCGGTGCTTCAATATCTTTTTCAATTTTATCAGAGCTGATCACAACGACCGATTCGCCTTTTTTCACCGGATCCCCCTTTTTCTTCAGCCACTCGACGACCGTTCCCTCTTCCATGCTCATTCCTAGCTTTGGCATAATAATTTCCACAGCCACATTTCCTCTCCCCTTTTCCAATAAATACAAGGAGCGCGTGTTGCCACGTCCTGTCGGCAACACGCTAATATCATTTATACTGGTACAATCGTTTCGTCTCCTATAATCTCCGCTGCCGCACGCAACACTTTTTCCGGCGTCGGCAAATAGAGGTCCTCTAACGCCGGTGAAAACGGAACAGGACAATGTGGGGCAGTGATCATTTTAATGGGGGCATCTAAATAATCAAATCCTTTATCTGCTACAAGTGCCGAGATATCAGTAGCTACACTGCAGCGCGGATTTGCCTCATCAACGACAATGAGCCGTCCTGTCTTCGCTACAGATAACAAAATCGTTTCCTCATCAAGCGGAGACAGCGTTCGCGGATCGATCACTTCTGTTTCAATCCCCTTTTCTTGTAACATCTTAGCTGCCTGTAAAGCTGTATGCACCTGCTTGCCGATGGCGACAATCGTTAAATCATCTCCCTCCCTTTTAATGTCCGCTTTTCCGAAAGGAATAGTATAAAACCCCTCTTCTACTTCCCCTCTTATGTTATAAAGCGTTTTATCTTCAAAAAAGATAACCGGGTCGTCATCAAAAATAGAAGCGAGCAACAGCCCTTTCGCATCCGCTGGGGTAGAGGGAACGACAACTTTTAACCCTGGGATATGGGTGAAAAGCGCATATAGACTTTGCGAGTGTTGTGCTGCTGCCCGAAACCCTGCGCCGTGCATCGTGCGAATCGTTAAGGGCACTTTCGCCTTTCCACCGAACATATAGCGGAGTTTAGCCGCTTGGTTCATCACTTCATCTAAACAACTCCCAATAAAATCGTTAAACATTAATTCGGCAATCGGCCTTAACCCTGTCGCTGCGGCACTCACAGCAGCCCCGATATATCCGGCTTCAGCAATCGGCGTATCCAACACTCTGTCTCTCCCAAATTCTTGTACGAGCCCTTTCGTAACCCCCATGACCCCTCCCCAAGCTTCATCGTCTTGCAAATGATCAACCGTTGCACCGCCAGCGACATCTTCCCCCAACAAAATGACATTTTCATCTTTTTGCATCGCTAGTCTCATCGCTTCGTTCAATGCCGTTGAGAAGGAAATCGTTCTCGCCATTCTTTTCCCCTCCTAACCTTTCGTTTTAATAAGAAACATATACATCTCGCAACAAGTCTTCTTCTGTCGGAAATGGGCTGTTTTCGGCAAATGTTACCGCCTTTTCAATCGCCTTGGCGACATTTTGTTCGATTTCCACCAACTCTTGTTCTGAACATAACTGGCTAGCAAGGAGATAATTGCGGAACTTTTCAATAGCATCTAATTCTTGTAAGTGTCTCCGTTTTTCTTCCGGAGTTTTATATGTTTGCGCATCGCCTTCAAAATGTCCATAGTTCCGATACGTTTTACATTCAATCAAGGTCGGTCCTTCGCCGTTGCGGGCCCGTTCAATTGCTCTTTTTGCCGCCTCGTATACGGCAATAACATCCTTGCCATCAACGACTTCCCCCGGAATGTTATATGCCCCAGCACGGTCAGCAATATTTCGACAGCTGGATGCATATTCAAACGGTGTTGACTCCGCATAGCCGTTGTTTTCCGCCACAAAAATCACCGGCAATTTCCAAATAGCCGCCAAATTAATCCCTTCATGGAAGGTGCCATGGTTATTGGCACCGTCTCCGAAAAAGCAGACAGTTACAGCACCCGTTTTCTTTAATTTTGCTGTTAATCCAGCACCGACTGCGAGCGGGAACCCCCCGCCGACAATCCCGTTCGCGCCAAGCATTCCTTTGGATACGTCAGCGATGTGCATCGATCCCCCTTTCCCTTTGCACAACCCTGTTGCTTTCCCATAAATTTCAGCCATCATCCCATTTAAATCACAATCTTTGGCGATACAATGCCCATGGCCCCGATGAGTGCTTGTAATATAATCCTTGTCCGTCAAATGGGCGCAAACTCCTACCGCTACGGCTTCCTCACCCGCATATAAATGAACAAAACCAGGCAATACTCCCTTGCTGAAAATTTCATGGACTTTGTCCTCAAACTGGCGAATCTCGTTCATTTTCTGATACATCCACCTAGCTTTTTCCTTCGTAAGGGCAATAGACTGCGATCGAGCAACAGTCATACATAAACCTCCCTTTATTTAAGTAGTGTCATGTTTATTTAAAGCAAATTCCATGCCAACAAAAAAACGCTTACAAAACCTTTATTTGTAAGCGTTTTACAACCAAAGCACACACGTATTTCTTAGCCTTGTATCAATTTGTACTATTTTGTTTCATTCTAAATCAACTTGTACTTTTTGAGCTTGCGGTAACACGTGCTGCGGGAAATGCCTAACTGTTCGGCCATCTTGCTAATATTTCCTTTTGTTTCTCTTAGTACGTTCATCATCTGCTCTCTTTCGGTTTGTTCTCGATATGACAACTCCTCTCCCTTTTTACGGCTGTCTTCCAATCCAATTAGCATTGACTTTACTTTAGAGATTGTAGGGACTTCGTCTCCATACTCGATTCTCATTCGTTCTAATACGTTAAACAGCTCCCTAATATTTCCGGGCCAATGATAGTCCATCAACAAGTTCATGATTGAATGAGGCAAACAAACATTCCAACCGTTCTTCCGGCAATAGTAATCGACAAAAAACGGTATGTCTTCCTTCCGTTCCCTTAACGCGGGGAGTTGGATCGGATACACATAAAGACGATAAAATAGATCCTCTCGTAACTTCCCTTCTTTGACTAGCTCGTACAAATCGCGATGCGTTGCTGTGATGACTCGAACATCAACAGGGATCGATTTTGCTCCACCAATCGGCACAACTTCTCTTTCTTGGAGCACTCTTAACAGCGCGATTTGCATTTCTTGAGGGATCTCACCGATTTCGTCGAGAAAAATAGTTCCGCCATGAGCTTGGACGAATTTTCCCGCATAACCTGTGCGTTTTGCCCCGGTAAACGCTCCTTCTGCATATCCAAACAATTCACTACCGATTAATTCTTTCGGAATAGCTCCACAATTGATAGCGACAAATGGACCATCTTTCCGTAAACTATTTTGATGAATCGCTCGAGCAACCAACTCCTTCCCTGTCCCGGTTTCCCCTGCAATATAAACCGTTACATCCGTTTTAGCAACTTTAGAGCAACTTTGTAACACAGCAGCAAAAGACGAACTTGTTCCAATCACTCCGTCAAAGCGAAATGACGGTAGAGAGTAAGACAAAGACTTCTCATCTTGGGCTTTTTGCAAAGTGATTTTATAGCCGATCAGATGACCGTAAACGGAGGAAAAAATAGGAACTTTAGAGGAGACTTTCCACATTCGTTGGCAAAATTGTTGCAACGGCTGTTCAATGGTGCTCGAGCAAAATGAACGCAAGCGATCATTGGCCCACACAATGTTTTCCTGTTCATCACATATAACGGAGTAAGAAGTCGAATCTTCTATTTGAAAACCGTGCCGGAAAAGTTCCAATAGATCTTCTTTTTGTTGGAATCGCAACTGCTGTTCGATGGTGTAGGAGGCAGCGACAATCGTGGCGAGTACATGGTCTTGTGCTTCGGATAGACCGTGATGGATCGGGTAGGACATATCAATGATACCGAGGAGCTCTTTGTTTTCATCGTAAATCGGCGCAGCGGAACAAACCCATTGATGGGAAGCTATCGCATAGTGATCAAATCCAACAACCGTAATCGGTTCTCTCGTTCTTAAAGCCATGCCAATGGCATTCGTTCCGACTTCCTCCTCCGTCCATTTGACTCCCTCTAAAAAGTTGATTTCTTTTGCCTTTTTCATCGCCTGTGGATGTCCTTTCGCATACAACACGTACCCTTCTTTATCGATAAGGAGAAAAAGCGCGGGAATTTGTTGAAATAATTGTTGCAGCCGCTCTAAAACAGGAACAGCACAGCGGAATAACCGTTGATTTCTTTCTCTTTTTTCGACCAATAGATGGTCGGTCAAAAATACTTTTCCTTTCCCATCATAAGGATCCACGTTTTTCTGGCGGCAAAGATGCCATGATTCTTCAATTCTTCGATTTATTCTCCCTTGATCGAATGTTCCCTCTTGGACAAATCGACGCCAAACTTCCCGTTTAGACAGATCCACAATACCCATGGCAATCACCTCCAACAGGATTGATCCTGTATCCCTTATATTTATAACTGCCCGTTTAATACTTGCATTCCCTACATTGCAAAAAACTCCTTCTTAAAAATAGAAATTTTCCCGACCAAGAAGATAAAAACAAAAACAGCCAACCGTGCACCATACACGATTGGCTGCCTGTTGATTGCCTAGCAGCGACCTACTCTTGCAGGGGCGCTGGCCCCAACTACCATCGGCGCTGGAGAGCTTAACTTCCGTGTTCGGGATGGGAACGGGTGTTTCCTCTCCGCTATCACCACTAGGCGATATGAAATTGTGGGATCATTCCCTCAAAACTAGATAACCGTTTGGTGGGAAGAAGCCTCCGCTTTTCTCCTGTCTAGCTCCGGCCGCCGTTTTTCTAGGTTAAGCCCTCGATCGATTAGTATCCGTCAGCTCCACGTGTCGCCACGCTTCCACCTCGGACCTATCAACCTCGTCATCTTCGAGGGATCTTACTCGCCTAACGCGATGGGAAATCTCATCTTGAGGGGGGCTTCACGCTTAGATGCTTTCAGCGCTTATCCCTTCCGCACATAGCTACCCAGCGGTGCCCCTGGCGGGACAACTGGTACACCAGCGGTGCGTCCATCCCGGTCCTCTCGTACTAAGGACAGCTCCTCTCAAATTTCCTACGCCCACGACGGATAGGGACCGAACTGTCTCACGACGTTCTGAACCCAGCTCGCGTACCGCTTTAATGGGCGAACAGCCCAACCCTTGGGACCGACTACAGCCCCAGGATGCGATGAGCCGACATCGAGGTGCCAAACCTCCCCGTCGATGTGGACTCTTGGGGGAGATCAGCCTGTTATCCCCGGGGTAGCTTTTATCCGTTGAGCGATGGCCCTTCCATGCGGAACCACCGGATCACTAAGCCCGACTTTCGTCCCTGCTCGACCTGTCCGTCTCGCAGTCAAGCTCCCTTGTGCCTTTGCACTCTCCGAATGATTTCCAACCATTCTGAGGGAACCTTTGGGCGCCTCCGTT